>NZ_JBDGIQ010000005.1:0-77976 GCF_057657335.1 Rhodanobacter sp. Soil_C_14
TGCAAGAGTAGGTCACCGCCAGGGGCTTTATCCTGAAACACCCTCACCGGAAACGGTGGGGGTTTTTCTTTGGTGCTATTGCAGTGGCGACCGCAACAGGTCACCGCCAAGGGCCTTATCCTAGAAGGCCTCCCCCATCGGGGAGGCCTTCGTCTTTGAGACGTTTGAAGGATGGTTTTGCCATTGGGGCCAACGTTGCCGGGCCACTCCATCGCCTATGATGAAGCCCTTCTCCAGTCAGCGCCTCACGCCAGGAGCGGCTTTTGTTCATTCATGTGGAAACGCGGCGCCGTCCCCGCTGGCATTGGGCCACTCTCCTGGTGGTTTCGTTTTGCGTCTTATGTTTTGTGGTTCTCGCGCTGACGCCGCCGGCGCAGCGGATCTCTCTGCTGCTTGAATGGGGCACGATTCCGGCGAACATCTTCGATCCCCACGAGGCGCTGCTGCCGCAGCTGACCGATCCGGCCCTGTTGCGGCTGTTCACCGCACTGTTCATTCACGTCACCTGGCTGCACTTGCTGAGCAACCTGCTCTTCCTGGTGATCTTCGGATTGCCTGGAGAGCGCGCACTGGGATCGTTTCGCTTCCTGCTTCTGTTCGTGGTGGGCGGCATCGTGGCGAATCTGATTGGCGCACTGTCGCTCGCCGGCGTGCGGCTGCCAATCATCGGCTGCAGCGGAGCCGTCTCGGCCGTGGTCGGCACCTACGTGGCACTGTTCCCGCGGGCGCGGCTGGGGCTGGTGCTGCCACTGGGTCTCTATCTGGAATTTGTCCGGGTCCCCGCCTTTCTGCTGATCGGCATCTGGGTGTTGCTGCAACTGCTGTTCAGCTATGCCGGACCCAGCTACGGCGCCTACGTGTGGTGGGCGCACATCGGCGGATTCCTGTTTGGCGTGATGTTCGCCCTGTTCGCACGCGAAGGCATAGCGCGTCGCCTGCGGGGCTGATGTTTCAGAACGCGCCGCCATTCTGCAGATGGGTGTTGGCGAACTGGCGCAACAGGCGCCGAGCGAGCGGCGTGGCGCCGACTTCGCCGAACACGCGTTTCGGATCGCTGCCTTCGCGATGCATGTCGGAGTGCTTGCGCCGGATGTAGGCGCGCATCACCTCGGCGTTGAACTCCGGATGGAACTGCACACTCAGCGCGTGCGGACCATAACGCAGCCACTGATGCGGGTCCCTGGCCGAGCGGGCGAGCACGGCTGCTTCCGCCGGTGCTTCAAGCACACTTTGTTCGTGCGTGGTATGCGCCCGAAAGTGTGGTGGAAGGCCGTGTGCCAGCGAGTCGCGCTTGCCGGCGTCGGTGAGCTCGATGAGCTGGGTACCTATTTCGCGCCCCCCTGGAAGGTAACCCACCGTGCCGCCCAAGGCATGGGCCATCAACTGATGGCCATAGCACACGCCGAACAGCGGCAGGCTGACATCCATGGCATCACGGATCCACTCCGCGGTGAGTTCGCTCCAGTGCGCCCGTTCGGTGACCATGGCTGCCGAACCGGTGATGATCGCCCCAGCGACTTCCTTCGGTGTTGGCAGGGCTTCGCCGTTGGCGACATCGACAACTTGCAGCTGCCGTGGCTGCAGGCCGGCGCTCAGGCGGAACCAGTGCGGAAAGTCGCCGTGGCGGGCACGGATGGGATCCGGGGCACGGCCGGTGCGGATGATCAGGACGGGTTTCATGCAGGGATGAGGCTCGGGCTGTAGTCAGGGCTGTCCGTCTTCGAACGCGTCGATCGGCGGCAGCACGGTGAGAATTTCCTGCACGGTGGTCAGGCCGGCCGCTACCTGGTCGGCGGCGGAGATGCGCAACGGGCGCATCCCCTCGGACAGGGCGGCCTGGCCGAACCCGCTCAGGTCGAATTGGGCCGAAATCATCCCGCGCAGGCGGGGCGACAGTTTCAGCATCTCGTAAATGCCGGTGCGGCCGAGGAAGCCGGTATTGCGACATTCCAGACATCCGACAGGCTGGAACACCTGCGCCGGCAGTGGCAAATCCCAGCCATGGACGAGTACGTTCCAGGCGTGGGGGTCCTGCACGCTGGCCCGTTTGCAATGCGGGCAGAGGGTGCGCACCAGTCGCTGCGCCACCACTCCGGTAAGGGTCGACTGGATCAGATAGTGAGGAACGCCCAGGTCGAGCAGGCGCGTGACCGCGCTCGGCGCATCGTTGGTATGCAGCGTGGACAGCACCAGATGCCCGGTCAGCGAGGCCTGCACGGCCATTTGGGCAGTCTCCAGGTCGCGGATCTCGCCGATCATGATGATGTCCGGGTCCTGTCGCAGCAGGGTCCTGACGCCGGCCGCGAAATCCAGGTCGATCGCCGCATGCACCTGCATCTGGTTGAACTCCGGCGAGACCATCTCGATCGGATCTTCCACGGTGCACACGTTGAGCTCGGGCGTGGCCAGATGCTTCAGCGTGGAATACAGCGTGGTGGTCTTGCCCGAGCCGGTCGGCCCGGTGACCAGCACGATGCCGTGCGGTCGTTCGACCATGCTTCGCCAGTTCGCACCCTCGACAGGCGAGAAGCCCAGTTGCGCGAAGTCCTTCACCACCAGGTCGGGATCGAAGATGCGCATCACCACCTTCTCGCCGAACGCGGTGGGCATGTTCGAAATGCGCAACTCGACTTCGCGTCCGGAGGAAGAGCGTGTCTTGATGCGGCCGTCCTGCGGGCGGCGCTTCTCGGCGACGTCCATGCGCGCCAGGATCTTGATTCGGGCGGTGACTGCGGTCATCACCGGCGAGGGCAGCTCGAAAACCTTCTGCATGATGCCGTCGATGCGGAAGCGGATATGGCCCGTTTCGCGGCGCGGCTCCAGGTGGATGTCGGAGGCCCGCTGCTCGAACGCGTACTGCAGCAGCCAGTCGACGATATGCACCACGTGGCGATCGTCCGCACCGACTTCGCCGCTCTTGCCCAGTTCGACCAGTTGCTCGAAGTTGAGGATGGCCGACGAGGCGTCGCTGCCGTTCTTGGCATCCTGCGCCAGCTGGATCGAGCGCTGGACGCCGTAGAACTCCTGCAGGTAGCGATTGATGTCGATGGGACTGGCCACCACCCGCCGGATGTCCCGGCGCAGCATCTGGCTCAGGTCCGGCGCCCAGCCCGACTCGAACGGTTCGCAGGTGGCGAACGTCACTTCGCCGGGTGCGGCCGCGATCGGCAGGATGCGATGCCGCTTGGCATAGGCCTGGCTGACCACCTGGGTCGCCGCCGCGACATTGATCTTCATCGGGTCGATCTTCAGATACGGCAGCCCGGCATGGCCGGCCAACCATTCGGTCAGGCCTTCCAGACTCAACGGACGGCCCGGATCGCGCTGGTTGATCAGTTTGGCGTTGGCGATCACCACCAGCGGATGCAGCTCCACCGTGCTGCGACCGGCCCGGTTACCGATGCGAACCTGCTTGGCGTCGTCGGCCAGCAGGTAGCCATCGACGACCAGGGCTGCCAGCAGTTCGTCCAGCTCCAATCGACCCCGGCGGCCAAGCAGTGAAGCGATTTGCGGTGAAGCGGCCATCCGGCGGTATCCCCCATGCATTTCCGGGCGCAGCCCAGTGCGAAAGCAAGCTGCAGCTATACTAACGCGCTTTAATCCAGGTCACGGAAAGCCATGTCCGCACGCACCTTCCAGGATGTGATCCAGACCCTCAACCGCTATTGGGCGGCGCAGGGCTGTGTGCTGTTGCAGCCGCTCGATACCGAGGTCGGCGCCGGCACCTTCCATCCCGCCACCTTCCTGCGGGCGCTGGGTCCGGAACCCTGGGCGGCCGCCTATGTGCAACCGTCGCGTCGCCCCACCGATGGTCGCTACGGCCAGAATCCCAATCGCCTGCAGCATTACTATCAGTATCAGGTGGTGATGAAGCCCAATCCCGAGAACATCCTGGAGTTGTACATCGGCTCGCTCAGGGAGCTGGGACTGGATCCGCTGGTGCATGACCTGCGCTTCGTCGAGGACAACTGGGAGTCGCCCACGCTCGGTGCCTGGGGGCTCGGCTGGGAAGTCTGGTTGAACGGCATGGAGGTGACCCAGTTCACCTACTTCCAGCAGGCCGGCGGCCTGGAGTGTCGTCCGGTCACCGGCGAGATCACCTACGGCCTGGAACGGCTGGCCATGTATCTGCAGAACGTGGACAACGTCTACGACCTGATCTGGACCGATGGCCCGCGCGGCACGGTGACCTATGGCGACGTGTTCCATCAGAACGAGGTCGAGCAGAGCACCTACAACTTCGAACACGCCAACGTGCCCGAGTTGTTGCGCTGGTTCGATGTCTGCGAGGCCACCGCCAATCAGCTGATCGCCGCCAACCTGCCCTTGCCGGCGTACGAGCAGGTGATGAAGGCCAGCCATACCTTCAATCTTCTCGATGCGCGCCGTGCGATCAGCGTCACCGAGCGCCAGCGCTACATCCTGCGCGTACGCACGTTGTCGCGCGGCGTCGCCGAAACCTATGTGGCGCAACGCGAGAAACTCGGCTTCCCGGGTCTGAAGCAGACTCCCATTGCGGGCCACAAGGAGCAGGCTGCATGAGCGCCGCCAAGTCACTGCTGATCGAGCTGGGTACGGAAGAATTGCCGCCGAAGGCGCTCGACGAATTGTCCGCCGCGTTCCAGCGCGGGATCTGCGACGGATTGGCCAGGCGCAGCATCGGCGCCGCGCTTGACCAGGCGCAAGCCTATGCCTCGCCACGTCGTTTGGCCGTCCATATCCCCGCTGTGGTCGTGGCCCAGCCGGAGCAGGCGATCGAGCGCCGGGGTCCTGCGCTGAGCGCCGCGCTGGATGCCGAAGGCCAGCCTTCGAAAGCCCTGCTGGGGTTTGCGCAGTCGTGCGGCGTCGGTGTGGACGAGCTGGAGAAACTTGAAACGGACAAGGGCAGCTGGTTTGTCTGGCGCAGCGTGAAGCCGGGCCAGCCGGTGGCGGCGTTGCTGCCGGAAATCGTCGACGAGGCGCTGAAGGCATTGCCGATCCCGCGCCCGATGCGCTGGGCCGATCACGATTACAGTTTCGTGCGACCAGCCCATTGGCTGGTGATCCTGCACGGGGCCGAGATCATCGATGGCGAAGTTCTGGGGCTGCGCAGCGGGCGCAAGTCACGCGGTCATCGCTTCATGCACCCGCAACCGGTGCACGTGGCCGATGCCGACGGCTGGCTGGATGCCATGCGTGCCTGCAACGTGCTGGCCGATCCTCGCGAGCGACGCCAGCGCATCCAGGACCAGATCCAACAGGTGGCGGGCGCCACCGGCGGGGTACCCCGACTGGACGACGCCCTGCTTGACGAACTGGCCAACCTCACCGAATGGCCGGTGGCGATCGCCTGCACCTTCGAACGCGAGTTCCTCGCCGTACCGCCCGAGGCGCTGGTCACCACCATGGTGGGGAACCAGAAGTTCGTTCCGGTGTTCGACGCCAGCGGCAACCTCACCGAGCATTTCATCGGCATCGCCAACGTCGAAAGCACGAACCCTTCCGAGATCCGCAAGGGTTACGAGCGCGTGATCCGGCCGCGCTTCGCCGACGCCAAGTTCTTCTGGGATGAAGACCTGAAGACTCCGCTGGCCAGCTACCAGGAGCAGCTCAAGGGAGTCACCTATCAGCAGGCGTTGGGCAGCCTGTGGGACAAGAGCGTGCGCGTGGCGGAACTGGCGCGGATCATCGCCAACCGGACCGGTGTCGACGCCGGCGCGGCCACGCGGGCGGCCAGCCTGGCCAAGTGCGACCTGCTGACCCGCATGGTCGGTGAGTTCCCCGAATTGCAGGGTGTGATGGGGCGCTACTACGCCAGCCACGACGGCGAACCCGCGGTCGTGGCCGAGGCGCTGGACAGCTATTACCAGCCACGCTTCGGCGGTGATCGCATTGCCGCGGACAAGCTGGGCCAGGTGCTGGCGGTGGCCGAACGGTTCGATACCCTGGCGGGCATCTTTGCCGTCGGCATGAAGCCCGGCGGCAACAAGGACCCGTTCGCCCTGCGCCGCGCCGCGCTGGGCCTGGCGCGCACCCTGATCGAAGGTGGCCTGGAGCTGGACTTGCGCGGAAGCTTCATCGAGGCACTGGAGCTGATCCCTGATGCAGCCCTCGCTGCAGGTCTCAAGCCAGGCAAGGACGGCAAGCCGCCGACACTCAACGCCGCCCAGCGGCGCGCCATCCTGCTCGATGAACTGTACGACTTCGTGCTCGATCGGCTGCGTGGCTATTACGCCGAGCAAGGCTTCGACCATAACCAGTTCGAGGCCGTGCTAGCGGTGCAGCCTGCCAGCCTGGCCGACTTCGATCGGCGCTTGCGGGCTGTTGCCGAGTTCGGTCGCCGCGCCGAGGCGATGAGTCTGGCTGCCGCCAACAAACGCGTTGGCAACATCCTGCGCAAGCAGGCCGAAGAGGCGGGCGCACCGTCGATCGGGCGGATCGTGGACCCGGCCCGCTTCGAAACCGACGCGGAACGCGAGTTGGCCGATGCCCTGGCCTCGGCGCAACGCGACAGCGCCGCTGCGCTGGATGCCGGAGACTATGCCGCTGTCCTGGCGCGCCTGTCCCATCTGCAGGCGCCCGTCGATGCATTCTTCGAGAGCGTGCTGGTGAATGCCGACGACCCCGCCGTGCGCGCCAACCGCCTGGCGCTGCTCAACCAGTTGAAGACGCAGTTCGGCGCGATCGCCGATATCGCGCTGCTTTGAAGGTGTTGTAAAAAAACATGGCAGCCAAGGGCTGGGCTGCCATGTTTTTGACTGGATCAGGCTGTCTGGCGGACCTTGCGGATACGTTCGGCAAGCTGCCGGTTGAACGCCACCATCGCCAAGGTATCCACATGCGAGCCGCTGGGCCCCAGGATGTCATAAAGCCTGGTTACCAGATCGGCATTCTCGGACAACGAGAGAGGGTTGTCGGCGAGGTCCAGCTCGGACTGCAGGATACGCACAGCGGTATTCAGGCGCTGTGTGTCGACCTTACCGTGGTCGAAACCCACTATTCCTGTCTCCGGTCGGGCGTGCGTCCGGTGCGGGCTCATCTCTTCCGAACTGACTTGCTCTTCGAAGCTTGGCTGGCCGGGATCGATCTGCAGCGAACCTTCACCGGCAACAAGCCACACCAGTGAGATTCCAAGAGTGCGCGCCAAGGTGACACAGCGTGCACGGGAAGGATCCGTGTTTCCGTCACGCCAGCTGCGTACGACTCCTTCCGAGAATCCGCACATTCTGGCGATTTCGGTCGCGCTGCCTACTCGCTGAATCAGCAATTTGATGCGGGAAGCAAACGTGCTTTCGGTCTGGATCTTGGGCGGGATTGTGGCGGAGATTTGCGTGTTCACGGACGGAACCGATTCAAGTGTGGTGGGAGGCATTGCGAACCCCAACAAGGTTGTGCGCTGGCCTGAATAATTTGCCGTACCGCAACAACTTACACCAAATCCATGGCTGGGAGTGAGCTGCGCGAATCGGGAGCTTTGGAATTGGAGGCGAAGTTCCGGGAAAAGTTCACTTGGTTCCGAGAGCGGCCCGCGGGTCGCCCGCAATCGGATGTTGGTATCCCGTCGGTTATTCATTGTCTGCGGCGCCCACGCCGGCAATAATCGTTTCGGCGACCGCGAGGTCAGGGCTGTTTCAAGATCTTCTTCCAAGGCATCGCATGAGCCAATTCGCATTGCTGGGCAAGCGCCGCTTCGCGCCGTTCTTCTGGACCCAGGCGCTGGGTGCCTTCAACGACAATGCGTTTCGCAATGCGCTGGTGATGCTGGTGGCCTACCAGATGGGCCTGAGCGATCGCGTCGCCTCGATCTACACGAATCTTGCGCCGGCGCTGTTCATCATTCCGTTCTTCCTGTTCTCCGCCACCGCCGGACAGCTGGCCGAAAAGTACGAGAAGACACGGATCATCCGCTACGTGAAGCTGTTCGAGATCGGCGCGATGGTGCTGGCCGCCTATGGCTTCTACACACACCACACTTCGTTGTTGCTGGTGGTGCTGTTCATGATGGGCATGCACTCGACCATGTTCGGGCCAATCAAGTACGCGATCCTTCCCCAGGCGCTGAAGCGCGACGAACTGGTCGGTGGCAATGGCCTGGTCGAGATGGGCACGCAGATGGCGATGCTGGTGGGCATGATCGCCGGCAACTCGCTGATGCTGGTGGCGGGTATCGGTCCGTTGCTGGCCTCGGGCGCGACCATCGCGGTGGCCGTGGCGGGCTATCTGGTCTGCCGCAGGATTCCGCCTGCGCCGGCGACCGCGCCGGAGCTGAAGTTCAACTGGAACATGTTCAGCGAAACGGCCCGCGTGCTGGCGATAACCCGGGCCGACCGTGCAGTGTTCAACGCGATACTGGGCATCTCCTGGTTCTGGTTTTTCGGCACGGTCCTGATCGCGCAGTTGCCGATCTATACGCGCGAGACGCTGGGTGGCGATGGTTCGGTCAATACACTGGTGCTGACCCTGTTCTCGATCGGCACTGGCGCCGGGGCGTTGCTGTGCGAGCGCATGTCGGGACGCCGGGTGGAAATCGGCTTGGTTCCACTGGGCGCTTTCGGGCTGACCGCGTTTGGTGTGGACCTGTACTTCGCGCGTCATGGCGTGGCCACGGTGCGCGGACTGGACTGGCTGGGCTTCCTGCATTCGGCCGGAAGCTGGCGGATCGCGCTGGACCTCACCCTGATCGGCGCGTTCGCGGGTTTCTACGTGGTGCCGCTGTTTGCCTACGTGCAGGCGCGCGCGCCGCGCGAGAAGCTGTCGCGGATCATCGCCGGCACCAACATCCTCAACGCCTTGCTGATCGTGCTGGCGTCCGGCTTCGGACTCGGCCTGGGCTTGCTGGGCTTCGGCGCGTCGCAGATCTTCCTGGCGGCCTCGCTGCTCAACGTGATGGTGGCCTGGTACATCTTCACCCTGGTGCCCGAGTTCGTGATGCGCTTCATCACCTGGGTGCTGGTGAACACCTTGTACCGGGTGCGCGTGGACGGCAGTGAAAGGATTCCCGAGGAGGGTCCCGTTCTGCTGGTGTGCAACCACGTCAGCTTCATGGATCCGCTGCTGCTGATGGCCAATCTGCGCCGTCCCATGCGTTTCGTGATGTATTACAAGATCTTCCGGATCCCCGTGCTCAGCTTCGTGTTCCGTACGGCCAAGGCGATCCCGATCGCCGGTCACCGGGAAGACTCTGCCGTGCTGCAAGAGGCCTACGATGCGATCGACACCGCGCTGGCCAATGGCGAGGTGGTCTGCATCTTCCCCGAGGGTGGACTCACCGGTGATGGCTCGATAGCGCCGTTCCGGGCGGGCGTCGAGAAGATTCTCGCCAGGCGGCCCGTGCCGGTGGTGCCGATGGCCCTGCGCGGCCTGTGGGGCAGCGTATGGAGCCGGCGTGACTCGATGCTGGGCCGTTCCCGCCTGCCTCGCCGTTTCCGCGCACGAGTGGAGCTGGTGGTCGATGCGCCACGGCAACCGGAGAACGCCGGCGTCGCGGCACTGGAGGCGCGGGTTCGTGAGTTGCGCGGCGACCTGGCCTGAACGAGTCGCTCAACCCACCCAGCTGCCGATCACCACCAGCGCCACCACGCTCAGCCACGCCAGCAACGCCCGCAACAGGGCGCCCTGTAGCCGCCGCAGTTCGCCCAGCGGATCGCTGTGTTCCTCGGCGTAACCGTCGCCCGCCTCGATGTCGGTGACCACGTCGGCCCTGGCTGCAGCGCCCAGAAAGCCGGGGCCGCTGCTGTACCAGCTGGTTGGCGCCGCCTGGCTGTGCCAGCGGCGCCACGCGTCGATCACGGCATCCCAATGGCCGACCACGGCCAGGGTGAAAGTCAGCAGCTGTGCCGGCAACCAGTCCAGCGCATTGGCGACCTGGTCGGCAACGCGCCGGGTGGTCGTGTCGAGATGCAGCGAGTCGTTGCGGCCCAGCGTCTGCCCCAAGCGGTAGAGCAGGGCGCCCACGGGCCCGAGCAGGAAAAACCAGAACAGCACCGCGAAACGCCGGCGCAACGCGGCGTAGGCCACGGCCTCGCCGAGCGCGGGAGCGTTCCAGGCGACCGGGTTGCCATCGTCGGCCAGAGCCTGTGCCGCTGCCTCGCGGCTGGCGTCGTCCGGGGCGCGCAGAATCGCCTCCAGATCCACTTCGAACTCGCGCGGACCGAAGCAGTACAGCAGCACGGCCAGCGCGAACAGCAAGCGCAACAGTTCGCCCAGCGGCGACCATCCCAGCATCCACACGACCAGCACGCACAGCGCCGCGGGCAGCAACAGAGCCACCGCCACCCGGGCCGCGCCGCTGGTGTCACCCAGCTGGGCTATCCAGCGGCGGAACCAGCCGTCACCGCGCCAGCGCGCCAGTTGCGGCGCGACGTGCAGCAGACCAAGGGCGATCAGGACGACAAGCAGACGAATGGCCATGGGGAAGCAGCTTCGCAGGGACTGGGGCCATTGTATGCGACTGCCCGTGCGCCTCGGTGCCTCGTCGTGCGTTCAATCGCCGAAGATGGCCTGATGCGAGATCGCTTCGACGGTGTGGTCGTCGGCCGTACGCGGAACCTGCGGGCCGCACCCATCAGCCTCCAGCGCGCGGTCCATCAACTGAGCGGTGACGAACTGGATGGTGCTGTGCTCCATCTTCATGCGGACGTACTTGCAACGGCTGGCTCCGGCCATCCTGCGCACCACCTGTTGCAGGCCTGGCTTGTCGTCGAGGGAAATGCCACGAATGCGTGCGATGTCCGTTCCGGGAAGGCGTACCTGGGTGGGCGGTGATCCCGTACCGCTGCGGCCACCCTGGATCGGCGACTGATAGTCGTCCGCAACCGGCGACGCCCCGATCATCCTGGCTGCCGGAGCCGGCTCCGCTGCCTGGACCGGCGTGGCCGTGGTGAGCGCAAGCGGTGGCGAGGCCGGCCGCGCCTGGCGCGAGCGCCGCGGCATCGGTCGCGCGGAGGTATGCGCGCGAATCTGCGTCACCAGCCGGATTCGCAGCACGTCCTGGTCTGAGGGCGGCGCGTGTGAATGGGGCGGGCGTGGCGCGACCGGCCCGAACAACAACGCCAGCAGACCAAGATGCAACGAGATCACCAGGCCGAGAATGCCTCCGCGCCGAAGCGCTGCCCACCAGTCAGGGCGATGGGCGGGCTTTTCCCGCACCTGCAGAGGGGTGCTTCCATGCGCCATGTCCGATTCCCTGATGAGGTGCGGCGAATCAGACCGCCAGCGCGTCACCAAGTTCTCGGCGGGGGCTCAAGGTGTCGCGGCCGCCTCCAGCAGCGCGGCCAGATCCAGGCCGGCACGACATTGCAGCCAGTACGTCAGCAACTGGTAGGACACCGACAGCGGCGTGGACGGGAGGAAACTGCCGTCGGAGATGCCATCGACGATCTGCTGCGGAGTGAACCAGCGGGCATCTTCCAGCTCGTGATCGCGCCGAGCGATGCGCCTTGAGCGCGCCGTGGCGATGAAGCCGACCATCAGCGAGGCAGGCATCGGCCACGGTTGCGAGGAGTGGTAGCGGACCTCGTCGACGATCACGCCGGCCTCCTCGGCCACTTCGCGGCGCACCGCATCCTCCAGCGCCTCGCCCGGCTCGACGAAACCGGCCAGCGTGGAATAGCGCCCCGCGGGCCAGCCCGCCTGGCGCCCGAGCAGGCAGGCGCCCTCGTGCTCGACCAGCATGATCACGGCCGCGTCGGTGCGCGGGAAATGCAGGCGCGCGCACTCGGCGTTGGTGCATTGCGCGCGATGCCCGGCGGCCACCAGCAGCAGCGCCGCGCCGCAGTGTGTACAGAATCGCGTCTCGCGTTGCCAGTGCGACAGACCCTTGGCGTAGGCAAACAGTCCGGCTTCGTCGGCATCCAGCAGCAGGCCGGCGCTGCGCAGGCTTTGGCGACGTGCGTCGAGGGCACGCTCCAGTTCATCGATGCGCCCGGGATCGTCCGCCACCAGCAGGAAATGCGGGCGCTCGTACGCCATGCCGAGCAGGCTGGCCCGCGTGTCCCCCAGCCAGCGCTCGCGTTCGTCGACGTCGAGCCAGCGCAGCCGGTCGCCATCGCGGCGCAGGAAGGCTTCGCCCGCGGCATCCAGCAACAGATAACGCGCCGCAGGCGAGCGGGCCTGCTCGACGATCCACGTCGATTCGTCGCGCGACTCGGCGACCCGGTCGAGCACCAGGCTGAGCCCGGCGAAGGTGTTGGTGGGGGCAAGCCAGGCCCGGTCCATCGGCAACTTCCTCAGGCGGAGAACGAGGAGCCGCAACCGCAGGTGGTTTTCGCGTTCGGGTTGCTGATCACGAACTGCGCGCCGCTGAGGTTCTCGGCGTAGTCGATCTGCGCGCCGCCCAGATACTGCAGCGACAGCGGATCGCACAGCAGGGTGACACCGTCACGCTCCACCGCCAGGTCGTCCTCGGCCTGGGCTTCGTCGAAGGTGAAGCCGTACTGGAAGCCCGAACAGCCGCCACCGGAGATGTAGACGCGCAGCTTCAACGCCGGATTGCCCTCTTCGGCAATCAACTCATGCACCTTGTGCGCGGCCGCTGCGGTGAAGATCAGCGGCGTGCCGCTGCTCTGGTAGTCAGGGATCGAGACGATGGTTTCCATGGCTTTCGAAGTGGGGGCGTGGCGGGGTCTGCGCAAGCATAGCGCGTCAGGCGGGCACTGCCTCGTCCACGCCGGCATCCTGGGCCGGCGCGGGCAGGTTGCGCTGGGCCTCCTCGGCCTGGCGCGTGATGCGTCCGTTGACCTGAGCGCCGGCGGCCATCTCCAGGGTGTGGTAACGCAGGTCGCCATCGATACGCGCCTGCGGCGCCAGTTCCAGTCGCACGCTGACGTTCACGTCGCCGGTCACGTGGCCGTTGATCACCGCCTGCGGCACGTGGATTTCGCCATGCACCTGGCCGTGCTCGCTGAGGGTGAACATGGTGTCCTCGCCTTCGCCGATCACGCTGCCTTCGATGCGCCCATCCAGGTGCAGTGCGCCACTGAAGCGCACATCGCCGCGAATCGACGTGCCACGGGCAATCAGGCTGGTTTCGTTGTGGCTGTTGTTGCGATCGTTGCGGTCGCTGCGTCTACGGTTGAGCATCGTGATCCCCTTGTGCGGTCGTGATATTGCCACTCAGCGCGTCGCCCCAGGCGACGGCGCGGTTCACCGTCTCCCCGTCGGCAGGCTTCACGCTGATGCGCAGTCGTGTCGGGCGGAAATCCGCGGGCAACACGATCGTGCCGTGCAGTTGCTGGAAATAGGTGAAGCGGAACGGCATGCCGTCCTTTTGCGCGGCGTCGCCCAGTGCGTTCCAGTCCAGCCGCGTCACCTTGTCGCCGCGCAGGCCTTCCACGCTGACCAGGGCATTGCCGGAAACCTCGTCGCCCCGCTTGGCGTTCTGGGTCAGGCTGAGGCTGAGGTTCCAGCCGCGTGAACCGACGATCGGCTGCAGCTTCACTTCCTGCAACTTCAGTCCCTGCCGCTGGGCATCGCCGCCGACCAGCCGCGAGTAGAAGCCGAGGTCGGCGCGCAGGCCGTTGAGTTCCTCTTCGCGCTGGGCCAGCGTGCCCCGCAGCGAACGCGTGGCCACTTCATTGACCTGGGCCGAGCGCTGCAGATTGGCCAGCTGCTGCTTCAGGTCGTCGATCTGACCGAGCAGGGCGCGTTGTTGCCGGTTGTCCACCACAGCCGGTGCGTTGGCGTGCCGGCCGAACAAGGCTACGACAAGGCCGACCACCAGCAGGCTGGCCAGCCATGCCAGGGCCAGCCACCACCAGCGTCGGCGATGGCCGGTATCGTCGTGGCGGCGCACGACGAAACGTGGTGGCGGTCGTGAACCCATGCGGCTGTTCCGGGGAAAACCCAAGGTATAGCCCCGGCGTGATGAAAGCGTCAAGGAACGGCAGCACGAATCGGGCGGCGGCTCGTCCCGGTGTGACGGCGTCAGCTGGTCATCTTGTTCTGTAGATAACGCTCCGCACCGATATCCCTGATCAGGCTGAACTGGGTCTCCAGCCAATCGATGTGCTCTTCCTCGTCGTGCAGGATGTCCTTGAACAGGTCGCGGCTGATGTAGTCGGCGATGCCTTCGCTGTAGGCGATGGCCTCGCGCAGGTCCTTCACAGCCGCCAGTTCCAGGTCCAGGTCGCCCTGCATCGACTCGATCGCGTTCTCGCCGATGCGCAGCTTGCCCAGGTGTTGCAGGTTCGGCAGACCATCGAGGAACAGGATGCGCTCGATCAGGTGATCGGCGTGCTTCATCTCCTCGATCGACTCCTTGTATTCATGCGCGGCCAGCTCGCCATAGCCCCAGTCCTTGAGCATGCGGTAATGCAGGAAATACTGGTTGATCGCGGTCAGCTCGTTGTAGAGCACCTTGTTGAGGAATTCGATGACCTTCGCATCACCCTTCATGGCTTCCACTCCTCTCGAAAATCAGTCCCGACTATACAAACTCCGCGTTGGCGGCGACGGAATGAGAATGGAACGCCTTTGCCCGGCGTGCGGAGCGGACTCCGGCCGGGTTGCGCATGAAACGAAGGGGGAATCAGGCCGTGACGAGCGGCAACTGGCAGATCACCTGCGAGCGCGCCTGGTCGAACGTGGCGCGTGCCTCGGCATTGCAGCAACCGCAGCAGTCCGAGCAGCCGGTACGCGCCTGCAACTCGGCGAACGTCTGTACGCCGGCAGCCGCCTCGCGGCGGATGTCGTGATCGGTGACGGCATTGCACATGCAGATATACATGACGCGTATGAGAACGCGAATGCGAACGATTGTCAACAAGTGGGCGGCCGCCGATTGCCCGGAATTCAGCCGAGCGTCCGTTCAACCGGTTCAGGCCACCGCGCGACCGCCCTGCGGCCTGGAGGGTGTGTCGGGCTCGTCGCGCGGCGGCAGGGTGCCCAGCTGCACGCTGAACAAGTCCTCCACCAGTGGCGCGAAATGGCGCAGCGCCCGTGCGTACACGTCGCGCTTGAAGTTCACCACGTGCGCCGCGGGGTACCAGAAATCCACCCAGCGCCAGATGTCGAACTCCGGCTTTTCGCAGGCATCCAGCTTCAACGCTTCCTCGCCGCCGACCAGCTTCAGCAGAAACCACACCTGCTTCTGACCGATGCAGGTCGGCCGCTGGTGGTGCCGCACGTAGCGACTCGGCAGGCGGTACTTCAGCCAGCCGTGGGTGGCGGTGATCACTTCCACGTGATGCGCCGCCAGCCCGGTCTCCTCTTCCAGTTCGCGATACATCGCCTCCAGCGGCGTCTCGTCCGAGCGCATGCCGCCCTGCGGGAACTGCCAGCCGTCACGATTGACCCGGCGCGCCCAGAACAACTGCCCGTCTGCATTCAGCAGCACGATGCCGACATTCGGGCGGTAGCCATCTACATCAATCATGTCGCCTCCTGGAGCCGAACGACGCAGTTTTCCTGCACGCCACGCCGAATTCCTGAAGCCGATTCAACCACAGCCCGCGAAGCAGCGGCAAGCCGCAGGCTTGAACCTTCGTCCCCGGCCCACTACACTTCCGCGCCCCGCCCGTGATCGTTCCGATCCAGCCTGGCGGAATTCCTCAAGGCTATGTAGCTCAGCTGGTTAGAGCACAGCACTCATAATGCTGGGGTCGGTGGTTCGAGTCCACCCATAGCCACCAAACACCTCTCTTTGCAAATCGCGGAAGTCGGTCGCAGACCTTGCACAGCCAAGGTGCCCGACTGCACCTGGCGCCTGCGTGTCCTACCTGCGTTCCGGCCAGTCATGCTGTTTGATGGAAGATGGTGCATGTTTGCAGGGTCATTGCAGCGCCAGGCGGGTTCGGAATGTCGTCCTTCTACTGATGCTGGGCGGCTTTCCCGAGGGCTGTACAATCCGCCGATGAACATCTTCAAAGTCTTCACCCTCGAAGCCGCTCACCGCCTGCCCAACGTGCCGGAGGGGCACAAGTGCGCGCGGCTGCATGGGCATTCGTTCCGGGTCGAGTTGCATCTGACCGGCGAGCTCGGGGTGGAGTCGGGGTGGGTGATGGATTTTGGCGACGTCAAAGCGGTGTTTCAGCCGATTTACGATCAGCTCGATCATCACTATCTCAATGACATCGAGGGGCTGGAGAATCCGACCAGCGAGCGGCTGGCGGTGTGGATCTGGGATCGGCTGAAGCCCGCACTGCCGCTGCTTTCCGAAGTGGTGGTGCATGAAACCTGCACGTCGGGATGTCGATACCGGGGCATGTGAGCCGGCCCCGTCACCGGGCCCGCGCCAAGCTCTGCAGTCTTCGGTCGGGGCGGAGTTGACTGGGCTCGGGATGATCGCTTTGACGCGGCGCGATGTGGTTCATGGCGACTCCAACAGATCGTTTTTCCAGAACATTTCCCCGCTGGTCTGGTCGTCGACCGGAAATATATATTGCACTGCACAAAATCTTTCGCTAGAATGGCTGCCACTACCCCATCCTCAACGAGGACCAAGCCATGACGCAGCAGTTCAACAACCAGCTTTTCGCTTTCACCAAGCAGTTCACCGACAGCGCGTTCAAGGCGCAGTCGCTGGCCTTGAAGGGCCTGGAGACGGTCGCCGAGCTGCAGCTCAAGGCGCTCGAGGAGCAGTCCAAGGTCTCCGCCCAGTTCGTCGCCGAGGCGATGGAAACCCGCGACATGGACGGCCTGCGCAGCCTGTGGGAAAAGGGCAGCAGCCTGAGCCGCGAGAATGCCGAGCGCGCCGTGGCCGTTTCGCAGGAAGTGATCGCCGTGACCCAGAAGACCGCCGAGTCGCTGAATGCCCTCGTGCAGGAACAGCGGCAGGCTGCCAATGACGCGGTCGCGGCGCCGGTGGCCGCCAAGAAGGCTTCGGCCAAGTAATCCAGCGGTATCGTTGCGCTTCACGCGGCGTGAGCAGGGCCGGACTTTTGTCCGGCCCTGCTCGTGTGTGGCTTCGAAAGATTTTGTGGCGTGGCCGGTGACGGCTCCACAATTCAATGCGTTAAGTGCGCCGCGGGACACGATGCCGCAGCTTCCACGGCTTGTCCCTGCAACTTTTCAACTGCTATACTTTTACGGATTGGATCGTGGCCCGCAGCTGTATCGGTGCCGCCTGCTGCAGGCCGCGCGGAGAAGCTACGTTGCTCAACAGTCTTGCCTCCGGTCGACGCATCGCGCTGCGCATTGTCCTGCTGCAGTTGCTGGTGGCGTTGCTGGTCGGCCTCGTGTTTCTCGCATTGGGACCGCGTGAAGCGGTTTCGGCTGCTGCGGGCGCGACGATGGTGGCGCTGGGTACCGCGCTGATGTCGGCGCGATTCTTCAGCGGCGTGACGGGCGCGGGTCAGGCGTTGGGCCGGTTGCTGACGGGCGTGTTCCTGAAATGGATCGTGATCGTCGGAGGGCTGATCGTGATCCTGTTCCAACTCAAGTTGCCACCGCTGGCCGCCATCACGGGGTTGGCGGCGGCTTACGCGGTTTATCTGCTGGCGTTCAGATTCAAGGGTTGATCCATGGCAAGCGAGCCGACTGGCGGTCTTACCGAATACATCCAGCACCATCTCAAGCACCTGACCCCGCATACCAGCGAGGGCGGGTTCTGGGCGGTGCACGTCGACTCGGTCACCGTGTCGCTGGTGCTGGGCGTGTTGTTCTGTCTGTGGTTCTGGCTGAAGGCGCGCAAGGCGACGGCCGGAGTGCCGGGCAAGGGCCAGGCGTTCGTCGAGATCATCCTCGAGTTCGTCGATGGCCAGGTCAAGGACGTGTTCCATGGTGATCGCCGCGTGCTGGGGCCGCTGGCGCTGACCGTGTTCGTCTGGGTCTTCCTGATGAACGCGATGGACCTGCTGCCGGTCGACCTGCTGCCGTGGATCACCGAGAAGTTCGGCATCGGCCACTTCCGCGCCGTGCCCACCGCCGACATCAACATGACGTTCGCGATGTCGCTGACGGTGTTCGTGCTGATCATCTTCTACAGCTTCAAGGCCAAGGGCGCCGGCGGCTACATGAGCGAGCTGTTCACCGCACCGTTCGGCAAGCACCCGCTGCTGTGGATTCCCAATTTCGCGCTGAACCTGGTCGAGCTCGCCTCCAAGCCGGTGAGCCTGGCGATGCGACTGTTCGGCAACATGTATGCAGGCGAGCTGGTGTTCATGCTGATCGCCGGCCTGTTCAGCGCCGGTGCCGGCCTGGCGGGCTGGGCGCTGTATGGTGCGGGCATCATCGGCTACACGGTGTGGGGCATCTTCCACATCCTGATCATCTCGATCCAGGCGTTCATCTTCATGGTGCTGACGATCGTGTACATCTCGATGGCGCACGATCACCACTGATCGGCGTTCTCGAATCATCTGCTGCAACCGCTTTGTCTATTCCAGTTTGAATTTCTCAGGAGACTACCGTGGAACATCTCGTCCAGTTTGCACAAATCCAGGGCTTCACCGCCATCGCGCTCGGCCTGATCATCGGTTTTGGTGCGCTCGGCGCCTGTATCGGTATCGGCATCATGGGTTCGAAGTTCCTTGAAGCCGCCGCGCGTCAGCCGGAGCTGGTGCCGCTGCTGCAGGGCCGCATGTTCCTGCTGGCTGGTCTGATCGACGCCGCGTTCCTGATCGGCGTGGCGCTGGCGATGTACTTCGCCGTGGCCAACCCGCTGTTGGGCAAGGTGCTGTCCGCCGCCGGCGCGGGTCAGTAAGAAGCACCCTCGCGATGGCGCCCATCGAGGCGCCATCGCGTATCTGGCGCGGGTTTCCCTGATTCCCGCGTTTGTCTTGTTCCGTATTTACAGGTAACGCAGCGATGGATTTCAACGCGACCTTGATTGGCGAAATGATTTCGTTCGCCATCCTGATCTGGTTCAGCGTCCACTTCATCTGGCCGCACATCAACAAGGCCATCGAAGATCGCCAGGTCAAGATCGCCGAAGGCCTGAATGCCGCCGAGCGCGCCCATGCCGAGCTGAAGAGCGCGGACGTGAAGGTGGCTGGCGAGATCAAGCAGGCCCGCCTGCAGGCGTCGGAGATCATCGACAAGGCCCAGCAGCAGGCCAATCAGATCATCGACAAGGCCCGTGGCGAAGCGATCAGCGAGATCAACCGTCTGAAGGCCGCGGCGCAGGATGACATTGCGTCGATGGCGCAGCGTGCGCGCGACCAACTGCGTGAGCAGGTCGGTGCGCTCGCGGTGCAGGGTGCCAGCAAGATCGTGCAGCGCGAGGTGGATGCCTCGACGCACAAGGCCCTGCTCGACCAGCTTGCGGCCGAGATCTGATCGATGGCCCAGGCAATCACCCTCGCCCGTCCGTACGCCCGCGCCGCCTTTGAGGTGGCGCACGCGTCCGGCACGCTGGCTTCGTGGTCGCAGTCGCTGGCGTTTGCTGCGGCGGTGGCGGGCGATGCGCTCGTGGCCGGCCTCGGCAATGATCCGCGGGTGCTGCCGGCTCAGCTGGTGGCGCTGCATCTGCCGGCCGGCATGGCGGTCGATGCGCCGTTCGGCCAGTTCCTGACCGAGATGGCCGAGCAGCGCCGCCTGGTTCTGCTGCCCGAAGTGGCCGAGTTGTTCGAGATGCTGAAGCGCGAGTCCGAATCGCAGCTGCTGGTCAAGGTGACCAGCGCGATGAGCCTGGACGCCGCGCAGTCCGAACAGCTCAAGGCGTCGCTGAAGCGCCGCTTCAAGCGCGAGATCGAACTGGAAACCTCGGTCGATGCCTCGCTGCTGGCCGGCGTGGTGATCGATACCGGCACGGAAGTGATCGACGGTTCGGCGCGTGGACGTCTCGCGCAGCTGGCCGGTGCGTTGAGCCAATAAGTTTCACGCGAAGTCCGTTTCGCGAAGAGCAAAACCGGCCATCCATGGCCGGACAAATTGATTAAACGCGAAGTCCATTTCGCGAAGGGCAAAACCGGCCATCCATGGCCGGACTCTTCAACAAAGCTTTCGATTTTGGGATAACAACCATGTCCAGCAGCACACTGAATCCGTCCGAGATCAGCGAACTGATCAAGAGCCGCATCGAGCAGTTCAAGCTCGGCGCGGAAGCGCGCAACGAGGGCACGATCATCAGCGTGTCCGACGGCATCGTGCGCATCCACGGCCTGGCCGACGTGATGCAGGGCGAAATGATCGAACTGCCGGGCAACGCGTTTGCGCTGGCGCTGAACCTCGAGCGCGACTCGGTCGGCGCGGTGGTGCTGGGCGAATACCAGCACCTGCGCGAAGGCGACACCGCCAAGACCACCGGCCGCATCCTCGAAGTGCCGGTTGGCCCGGAACTGCTCGGCCGCGTCGTCGACGCGCTGGGCAACCCGATCGACGGCAAGGGCCCGATCAACGCCAAGCTCAACGCCGAAGTCGAGAAGGTCGCGCCGGGCGTGATCTGGCGCAAGTCGGTCGACCAGCCGCTGCAGACCGGCTACAAGTCGGTCGACGCGATGATCCCGGTCGGTCGTGGCCAGCGCGAGCTGATCATCGGCGACCGCCAGACCGGCAAGACCGCGCTGGCGATCGACGCGATCATCGCGCAGAAGGGTTCGGGCATTAAGTGCATCTACGTGGCGATCGGCCAGAAGCGCTCGTCGGTGGCCAACGTGGTGCGCAAGCTGGAAGCGCACGGCGCGCTGGCGCACACCATCGTGGTGGTCGCCTCGGCCTCCGAGTCGGCTGCGCTGCAGTACGTGGCGCCGTATTCGGGTTGCGCGATGGGCGAATACTTCCGTGATCGCGGCGAAGATGCGCTGATCGTGTACGACGATCTTTCCAAGCAGGCCGTGGCGTATCGCCAGATCTCGCTGCTGCTGAAGCGTCCGCCGGGCCGCGAAGCGTATCCGGGCGACGTGTTCTATCTCCACTCGCGTCTGCTCGAGCGCGCATCGCGCGTGTCCGAGGAATACGTCGAGAAGTTCACCAACGGTGAAGTGAAGGGCAAGACCGGTTCGCTGACCGCGCTGCCGATCATCGAGACCCAGGGCGGCGACGTTTCGGCGTTCGTGCCGACCAACGTGATCTCGATCACCGACGGCCAGATCTTCCTGGAAACCGACCTGTTCAACGCCGGTATCCGTCCGGCCGTGAACGCCGGTATCTCGGTGTCCCGCGTCGGCGGTGCCGCGCAGACCAAGATCGTCAAGAAGCTGTCCGGCGGCGTGAAGCTGGCGCTGGCGCAGTTCCGCGAGCTGGCCGCGTTTGCACAGTTTGCTTCGGATCTTGACCCGGCCACCCGCGCCCAGCTGGACCGTGGTCAGCGCGTGACCGAGCTGATGAAGCAGGCGCAGTACGCGCCGCTGTCGATCGCCGAGCTGGCGCTGTCGGTGTACGCGGCCGAGAAGGGCTACCTCGACGACCTGCCGGTGAACAAGGTGCTGGCGTTCGAGAAGGGCCTGCACGCCTTCATGCACCAGAACCACGAAGAGCTGATGAAGAAGATCGTGGCCACCGGCGACTGGAACGGCGACATCGAAGCCACCTTCAAGGCCTCGCTGGACGAGTACAAGAAGACCGGTAGCTGGTAAGAGGAGCCGGGAACAGGGAATAGAGAATCGGGAATAGGAAGAGCCACGGCGCATCGCGCTCCGCTTTGAACCATTCCCCATTCCCCATTCCCCATTCCCCCGAGTGAGCAAAGCGAGCGAGTAAAGCATGGCCAGCGGACGCGAAATCAAAACCAAGATCAAGAGCACGCAGAACATGCGCAAGGTGACGCGCGCGCTCGAAATGGTCTCTGCCGCGAAGATCCGTCGTGCGCAGGACCTGATGAAGGCTTCGCGTCCGTACGCCCGCTCGATGCGCAAGGTGATCGCGCACGTGGCCCAGGCCAGCACGGATTTCAGCCATCCGTTCCTGACCCAGCGCGACAACGTGGCGCGGGTCGGTTTCATCGTGGTGTCGACCGACCGCGGCCTGTGCGGCGGCCTCAACTCCAACCTGTTCCGTCGCCTGCTGCCGGCGATCGTCGAGTGGCAGAAGCAGGGCGTGCAGGTCGACGTGGTCGCGGTGGGCCAGAAGGCGGTGGCGTTCTTCCGTCGGCTCAAGGGCGTGAACCTGATCGGCAGCGTGACCCATCTGGGCGAGAAGCCCAAGCTGGAGCAGCTGGTCGGCGTGATCAAGGTGATGATGGACGCCTATACGTCCAACGGTCTGGATCGCGTGTTCCTCGCCTACAACGACTTCGTCAACACCATGACGCAGAAGCCGACCATCGACGCGCTGCTGCCGCTGCCGCTGGTGGCCACGGAAATGGAAGCCCATCAGGCGGCCGGCGAGTCGGCTTACGCCGGCGTGAAGCTGGAAGCGAGCCACGACTGGGACTACATCTACGAGCCCGACGCGCAGACCGTGCTGGAGCACGTGCTGGGTCGCTACATCGAGTCCGTGGTGTACCAGGCGGCCCTGGAGAACCTGGCCAGCGAGCACGCCGCCCGCATGGTCGCGATGAAGAGCGCGTCGGACAACGCGAACAAGGTGATCGGCGAATTGACGCTGGTCTACAACAAGGCCCGCCAGGCCGCGATCACCCAGGAAATTTCCGAAATCGTTGGAGGAGCTGCTGCGGTGTAACCGCGGCAGCTCTTGAAAAAATTCATGGCGACGCGAAGCGGCGCCGCAACAAACCTAAAGAGATTCATCCGGAGCTATCAGCATGAGCCAGGGCAAAGTTGTTCAGATCATCGGCGCGGTCGTCGACGTGGAATTCCCCCGCGATCAGGTGCCGCAGGTGTATGACGCACTGAAGATCGACGGCACCGAGATCACGCTGGAAGTCCAGCAGCAGCTCGGCGACGGCATCGTGCGCACGATCGCGCTCGGTTCCACCGAAGGCCTGAAGCGCGGCCTGCAGGCGCGCAACACCGGCGAAGGCATCAAGGTGCCGGTCGGCAAGGCGACCCTCGGCCGCATCATGGACGTGCTCGGCAACCCGATCGACGAAGCCGGCCCGATCGGCGAGCAGGACCAGTGGGTCATCCACCGCGAAGCGCCCAGCTATGACGAGCAGGCGGCGGCGACCGACCTGCTGGAAACCGGCATCAAGGTCATCGACCTGGTCTGCCCGTTCGCCAAGGGCGGCAAGGTCGGCCTGTTCGGCGGCGCCGGCGTCGGCAAGACCGTCAACATGATGGAGCTGATCAACAACATCGCCAAGGCGCACTCGGGTCTGTCCGTGTTCGCCGGCGTGGGCGAGCGTACCCGCGAGGGCAACGACTTCTACCACGAGATGAAGGACTCCAACGTCCTGGACAAGGTCGCGATGGTGTACGGCCAGATGAACGAGCCGCCGGGCAACCGCCTGCGCGTCGCGCTGACCGGCCTGACCATGGCCGAGTACTTCCGCGACGAGAAGGACGAGACCGGCAAGGGCAAGGACGTGCTGCTGTTCGTCGACAACATCTACCGCTACACGCTGGCCGGTACCGAAGTGTCCGCGCTGCTGGGCCGCATGCCGTCCGCCGTGGGTTACCAGCCGACCCTGGCCGAGGAAATGGGCGTGCTGCAGGAGCGCATCACCTCGACCAAGACCGGCTCGATCACCTCGATCCAGGCCGTCTACGTGCCCGCCGATGACTACACCGATCCGTCCCCGGCCACCACCTTCGTGCATCTGGACTCCACCGTGGCGCTGTCGCGCGACATCGCCAGCCTGGGCATCTACCCGGCGGTGGATCCGCTGGCCTCGACCAGCCGCCAGCTCGATCCGCTGGTGATCGGCGAAGAGCACTACAACGTCGCCCGCCGCGTGCAGGGCACGCTGCAGCGCTACAAGGAACTGAAGGACATCATCGCGATCCTCGGCATGGACGAGCTGAGCGAAGAGGACAAGCAGGCGGTGTCGCGCGCGCGCAAGTGCGAGCGCTTCTTCTCGCAGCCGTTCCACGTGGCCGAAGTGTTCACCGGCTCGCCGGGCAAGTACGTGTCGCTGAAGGAAACCATCCGCGGCTTCAAGATGATCGTGGACGGCGACGTCGACCACCTGCCGGAGCAGGCGTTCTACATGGTCGGCGGCATCGACGAGGCGATCAAGAAGGCCGAGGACATGGGCGCCAAGAAAGCCGCCTGAGGCGGCTTTCGGGAATCGGGAACAGAGAATGGGGAATCGGCAAAGCAAAAGCGCCGGTTCCTACCGCTCCTGACCATTCCCCATTCCCGATCCCCCATTCCCTTCGAGCGTAGCGAGAAAAGCCATGACCCAAACCATTCGCGTCGACATCGTCAGTGCCGAAGCCGAGATCTTCTCCGGCGACGCGACGATGGTCGTTGCCACCGGTGAGCTCGGTGAGCTCGGCATCACGCCGCGCCACGCACCGCTGATCACCCGCCTGAAACCCGGTCACGTCGACGTGCTGCTGGACGGCGGCGAGCGCCAGCAGTTCTGGGTCTCCGGCGGCATTCTGGAAGTGCAGCCGCAGGTGGTCACCGTGCTGACCGACAGCGCGGCCCGCGCCGCCGATCTGGACGAGGCCTCCGCGCAGCGCGCCAAGCAGGAAGCCGAGGCGGCCCTGGCCAATCGCACCGACGCGATGGAAATTGCCGAGGCGCAGGCCAAGCTGGCCGAAGCGATGACCCAGCTGCAGGCACTGGAACGTCTGCGCAAGAATCTGAAGCACTAGCCGTCTGATTGACGCGGGCTACCGAAGCGACAGAAAGCGCCGGCCTCGTGCCGGCGCTTTCGTGTGTGGAACAGATGAATCCGGGGCAGCCATGCCGTGTGGCGGCAGTATATATTACACGTGTAATCTGATAGCTTCCGAAGCCTTGTCCATGGCAGGAGCCCATCATGATCCGATTCGCGCGCAGGTTGTCACTGGCCGTTCTGGCCGCATGGCTGGCCGGCTGTGCCAGCACGTCCCGGATTGCGTCGCCGCCGCCCAGTGGCGATGCCTCATGGCGGATGGTGGCGCCGCCCGGCACGGTGCGCTACCAGTTGGCGATGGGCGAGGTGTCCAGCGGCGCGACGCCGCTCCGGCGCGTGAAGCCGGCGTATCCGCCGGGCTTGCTGGCCATCTGCCCGCCGCCGCAGGAGGTGCCGGCGCTGTTGATCATCGATGACCAGGGCGCGGTGGCCGAGGTGCGCGTGAGCGCCGAGCAGCAGGCCGATGCAAGCCGGCACGCCTTCATCGATGCGGTGCGTGCCGCCGCGCGGCAGTGGCAGTTCCAGCCGCTGAGCATCAGCCGCTGGGCCGCGGACGCCGACGGCAACAGCCATGTGGTGGACAGCGGCACCCGGCCATTCAGCCTCACCTATGTCTTCCGCTTCGAATGCCACGCGGGCCAGTCCTCGGTTTCGGCCGCGGCGGCGCAGCCCTGAGTCATGCCTGCCGGCAACGGCGCCGAACCGGCTGCTATGCTTTTCGATCGAAACACGTCAGGGCCGACAGCATGAATCACGCACCACTCCACGTCATCATCCTCGCGGCAGGCGCCGGCACGCGGATGAAATCCAGCCGCCCCAAGGTACTGATGCCGTTGGCCGGCAGGCCGTTGCTGGCGCATGTCATCGAGGCCGCGCGGGCGTTGCAGCCGGCAGCGTTGCACATCGTCTACGGCCATTGCGGCGAGCAGGTGCAGGCGGCGTTCGCCGACCAGGCCGACCTGCGCTGGGCACTGCAGGCCGAACGCCTGGGCACCGGCCACGCGGTGGAGCAGGCGCTGGGCGAGGTGCCGGACGACGCGCGCGTGCTGGTGCTGTATGGCGATGTGCCGATGACCCGCGTCGAGACGCTGCGGCAACTGGTGGAAGCCGAGGGCGGCTTCAGCCTGCTGACCATGCGGCTGGCCGAGCCGCGCGGCTACGGCCGGGTGCTGTGCGACGGCAATGCCCGCGTGCGGGCGGTGGTCGAGGAAAAGGATGCCGACGACGTGCAGCGTGCGGTGAACCTGGTCAACACCGGCATCCTGATCGCCGGGGCCGGCGCCTTGCGCGGCTGGATCGGGCGGCTCGATCGCAACAACGCGCAGGGCGAGTATTACCTCACCGACATCTTCCGCATGGCGGCCGAGGAGAACCATCCCGCGTTGAGCGTGGAGTGCGCCGATCCGGTCGAGGCCGCCGGCGCCAACAATCCGCTGCAGCTGACCGAACTGGAGGCGGCTTTCCGCCAGCGCGCCGCGCACGCCCTGCTTGGCGACGGCGTGCGGCTGGCCGACCCGCTGCGCATCGACGTTCGTGGCGTGGTCACGGCCGGACGCGACGTGGAGCTGGACATCGACGTGATCCTGGAAGGCGACGTTGCGCTGGGCGATGACGTGCGCATCGGCGCCTTCACCCGCTTGCGCAACGTGCAGCTGGCGGCCGGCACCGTGGTGCAGTCGCACTGCGACCTCGATGGCGTGGTCACCCGCGGTCCCTGCACGATCGGCCCGTTTGCGCGGCTGCGCCCGGGCACCGAGCTGGATGTCGGCGTGCATGTGGGCAATTTCGTCGAGACCAAGAAAACCCGTCTCGGCGAAGGCAGCAAGGCCAACCACCTCACCTATCTCGGCGACACCGAGGTGGGCCGTGGCGTCAACATCGGCGCTGGTACCATCACCTGCAACTACGACGGCGTGAACAAACACCTCACGCGGATCGGGGACGGCGCCTTTATCGGCTCGAACAGCTCGCTGGTCGCGCCGGTGTCGATCGGCGCCCAGGCCACCATCGGCGCCGGCTCGGTGATCACCCGCGACGCGCCCGATGGCGAGCTGACCGTGGCGCGCGGCAAGCAGCAGACTTATGAGGGCTGGAAGCGGCCGGTGAAACGGTAGTCGGTCGGAACGGGGATATGCTGGCCGTTCCTCCGTTCCTCAGACATACCGCCAGCCGTCGATCTCGAACAGCAGTTCGCTGCGGCAGATGTCGCCGTGCAACAGCAGCACCGGCACGCCGGGCAGCCGACTGCCGAGAAACTCGCGCACCCGCGCGGCGTCGCCGCGATGGCGAACATACGCCTTCAGCGGCGAGTGGCTGTCGAACCCGCTGGCCAAGCCGGCATTGGCCAGCAAGGCGTCGAGATTGACCATGGTTTCGGCGAGCTGGGCGTCCAGGTCGTGCTGGTGCGCCGACGCATGGCCGACCACGGCGGCCGTGCCGGAAATGGCCAGCACATCGCCGGCCGGCAGGCTCATCGCGCGGGCGAAACTGGGCGGGGTCCGGCCGTACTGGCGGGGGTAGCGCCAGGCGCTGACCTGGCGCGGGTTCTCGACTTTCTGGCCGGGGCGATCGCAGGCCAGCAGGTAGACCTGCAAGCGATGCGCGTCGCCGTGGTGACCGATCGCCGTGGCGGCCGGAAAACCTTCGCTGAAGAAATCGCCCATGCCGCTGGCGCGGCCATCGCAGAAATGCTTGTAGTGCTCGGCGTCGCCATCACCGTGGTTGATGGCCCCGAGGTAGTTCCACACGCGCTGCACGTGATGCTCCGCCCGCGCGGCTACCAGCTGGTGCAGCTGCCGATAGGCCAGCTCCGCGGTGGCTGTGGCGCCGCCATGCTCGCGCTCGTCCAGCTCGATCGAGGCAAACAGCCAGCCACCGCCGGCCGCCCAGTGCATCGCACCGTCGCGACCGCTGCTCACCGACGCATCGACCTGCCACAGCTCCAGCGGTGCCGGGCCATCGAACGCTTCCAGCGGTACCTGCAGATAACGCGGATCCCCGCTGCGCGGGGCGTGTTCGCCGAAGCCGAACACCGCCAGCGTGCCGGGTTCGGCAAGCACCGCGGCGGGTTCGGCCATGCGATAGGAAACCCGCGGCGCGCGGCGCGCCAGCGAGTCGATTTGCGGGTTTTCACTTCCCTGAACCATTCTCGACAACCGGGGACGACAAGGGCGCTATGTTACACTCCGCGCCCACTGCCACCGGGGGGAGGCAATGAAAACACCGTACGGAATCGAGCATGGCAGAGCAGACCGCAGCGCAACACGAATTGGCCACCCTGGTGGTGGAATGCCTGAACCTCGAGTCCGTCACGGCGGAGCAGATCGAGCCGGATGCACCGCTGTTCGGCGGCGAACTGGGGCTGGATTCGATCGACGCGCTGGAGATCGCCCTGGCCGTGTCCAAGCACTACGGTTTTCAGTTGCGCTCGGACAACCCGGAGAACCGGCAGATCTTCACCAGTCTGCGCAGCCTGTCCGACCACGTCGAGCAGCATCGCGCCGGCTGAGGTTGGCCGACGTTCGCAGTTGCTCCGCCATGGTTTCGTCACGCGGTCTTCCCGTGGGGATGGCAGGGTGGCCATCCGGATGAAGCTCACGCGGAACCTGGCATGACGGCATCCCCTCCATCGTCCGACCATGCGCGGCGCCTTGCGCTGTGCCTGTTGCCGGCGTATCCCCTGCTGGCGATCGCCGGTGCGGTGAGCCATCGACAGATTTTCGCGCTGCTGGCGCTGGCGCTGCTGCTTACCGTCCTGCTGCTGCCCGCCATGCTGGCGCGACGAGGTGCGGCATGGCTGTCGTGGTGCGCCGTGCTGGCCGGCCTGCTGCTGGTCTGGATGGGCGGATTCGCCGGCCTGCTGCTGGAAGCGGTGCCGGTGCTGATCAATGTGCTGCTGGCGATCTGGTTCGGCCGCACCCTGGCCACCGCCGAGCCGCTGGTGGAACGCTTCATCATCGCCATCGAAGGGGCCGAGCGATTGCGGCAGCCGGGTGTCGCGGCCTATGCTCGACAGCTCACCTGGTTCTGGACCCTGTTGCTCGGCGCGCAGGCGCTGGTGCTGACCGTGTTGCTGCTGTGTGCCGATCACGGCGGCCTGCTGCAGCGCTTCGGCGTCGCCTCGCCGCTGCAGGTGCCCGAGCGCTGGGCGGCCGCATGGCTGCACCTGGGTTGCTACGCGCTGCTGGGCGTGGCGTTCCTGCTGGAGTATCTCTACCGGCGCTGGCGCCTGCGCCATCTCAGCCATCCGGGCCTGCACGACATGATGCTGCAACTGGCGCTGCACTGGCCGCAACTGGTGCGCGGCAAACGGGTGATGCCGTCATGAGCGAGCGCTTCGAACAATGTGTGCGGATCGACGCGGCGCATCCTGCACTGCCGGGGCACTTCCCCGGCCATCCGCTGGTTCCCGGCGTGGTCTTGCTGGAACAGGTTGCGCTGGCGCTGGGCCGCTGGCGGGGGCAGCGTCTGGCGCGGGTGCTCGAGGCGAAATTCGTGGCACCGCTGCTGCCCGATGAAACGGCCATGTTGTGTCTGACCGGGGGCGCGACGGAAGGCTCGCGGGCCCGCTTCGAAATCCGTCGCGACGGTTGCTTGCTGGCGCGCGGCGTGGTCGAGGGATCTCCATGAGCAACGACGAACACTGGCAAAGCCGGCCCGAGGGCGGCGGCCGCTTCGCGATCTGGCTGATCCGCAGCATCGCCCTGTACGGCGGCCGCCGGCTGGGCCGGTTGTGCCTGTATCCGATCACGCTGTATTTCTACCTGCGTCGCGGGCCCGAGCGGCTGGCCTCGCGGCAGTACCTGGAACGCGCGCTGGGCGGCCCGGTGTCATCGTGGCAGGTGCTGAAACACATCCATTGCTTCGCCGCCACGATCCTGGACCGGATCTTCCTGCTCGCGCATGGCGAGCAGCCGTTCGAGATCGAGACCGAAGGCCTGGAGTTGCTCGACGAGCGCTACGCGCGCGGTCATGGCGTGCTGCTGTTCGGTTCGCACCAGGGCAGTTTCGAAGCCCTGCGCGCTGTGGGTGCGCGCAGACCCGACATGCCGCTGCGGGTGGTGCTGGACAAGCAGAAGACGCCGGCGATGACCGAGCTGCTGGAAGAGCTGGCGCCGGAAGTGGGCAAGTGCGTGATCGATGCGGCGCAGGATGGCACCAGCATCGCGCTGGCGATGGCCGAAGCCTGCCGCAGCGGTGCGCTGGTGGCGATGCTGGCCGATCGTGGTCGCGGCCATGAGGTGCTGCGTCGTACCGAGTTCCTCGGTTCGTCGGCGCCGTTCCCGATCAGCCCGTGGCTGCTGGCGCATACGCTGCAGGTGCCGGTGGTACTGTGCTTTGGCCTGTATCTGGGCGGCAACCGCTATCGGCTGGTGTTCGAGCCATTCAGCGAACGGGTGGAGATTCCGCGGCATGATCGAGGCCCGGCGCTCGATGCGCTGATTGCCCGCTACGCGAAACGACTGGAGCACTACATTCACGTCGCTCCCTACAACTGGTTCAATTTCTATGATTTCTGGCAAGACGCACCTCCTGCTGCCGAGCCTGCTGCTGACGCTGTGCGCGAGCGCGTCGGCGTCTGAGCAGGCGCCTGCGTCTTCCCCGGCGCATGCGCTGATCGCCGCGCTGGGCCAGCCGGCGCCCGCGCATACGGCGTTCGCCGAGGCGCGTTTCCTGCAGGTGTTGCAGCAGCCGCTGGTGGTGTCCGGCGAGTTGTCGTGGCTGGGCGGCGACCAGTTGCAGCGGCGCGTCGACCAGCCGCAACGCGAGACTTCCACCATCGCCGACGGCGAGGTCACCCAGCAGCGCGAGGGCAGGAGTGCGCGGCACTTTTCGCTGAAGCGCGCGCCGCAGCTGCAAGTGTTGCTGGACAGCTTCGTGGCCCTGCTCAGCGGCGACGCGGCGCGTCTGCAGAAGTCCTTCGAAATTACCCAGACGGGCAAGGCCGACGGCGCCTGGACGCTGACCCTGGTGCCGCGCGACGCGCGCGTGGCGAAGACTGTGGCCAGCATCCGCATCGACGGCGTCGGCAAGCAGTCGCGCTGCATGCACATGCAGGAGGCCGACGGTGATCTCGCCGTCGACCTGCTCGGTCCGCTGGCCGCGAAGATGCCCGCCGATCCGACCCGCGAGGCGCTGCAGGCGCTGTGCCAGGGCGCGCCCTGAGCATGCGCCGCGGTGCCCGTGCGACCTTGCTGGTCGTGTGGTTGCTGGCGCTGGCCGCGCTGGGCTGGATGGTGGCGCAGCGGCTGAAGATCAGCACCGACCTGCGCAGCTTCATGCCCGCGCCGACCACGCCCGACCAGCGCCTGCTGATGGAGCAGGTCGGCGAGGGCCCGGGTTCGCGACTGCTGCTGCTGTCGATCAGCGGCGCCTCCGACGAAAAACTGGCCGCGTTGAGCCAGGGTCTGCTCGCTGCGCTGAAGAAGGACCCGCGCTACAGCCAGGTGGTCAACGGCGGATTCGATCTCGGCGCGCTGGACAGCAGCCTGTTGCCGTACCGCTTCCTGCTCTCGCCCACGCTGGACACGCAGCCGCTGGACGAGGCCTACCTGGCCGATCAGCTGCAACAGCGCCTGGACGATCTGTCCTCGCCCGCCGCCAGTCTGCTGAAGGGCCTGCTGCCTCGCGATCCCACGCTGGAAGTGCTGAAGCTGGCCGAGTCGTGGGCGCCGGCGAAGTCGCCCGAAGTGCGTGAAGGCGTGTGGTTCTCGCCGCAGGACGAGGCGCTGCTGCTGGTGCAGACGGTGGCCGCGGGCTTCGATCCGGGTGCACAGGAACAATCCATCGACGGCATCCGCCAGGCCTTCGCCGCGCTGCCGGGCAGCGCGGCGGCGAAGCTCGATCTCAGCGGTCCGGGCTATTTCAGCGTGGTCGTGGGCGCGCAGACGCGGCACCAGGCCGACTGGATCGGACGCATCTCCACCGTGGGTTTCATCGCGCTGCTGCTGCTGGCCTATCGCAGTTTCAGTTCGCTGCTGCTGGGCGCGCTGCCGATCGCCAGCGCGGCGCTGGCCGGCATCGCGGCGCTGACCCTGGCGTTTCCCGACGTGCACGGCATCACCCTGGCGTTCGGCTTCACCCTGCTCGGCGTGGCGCAGGAGTACCCGATCCGCGTGCTCAGCCATCGCCGCGCCGGTGAGGATGCGGTGCAGAGCGTGCGCGCGTTGTGGCCGCTGCTGCTTACCGCGATTGCGTCGGCGTGCATCGCCTACCTCGCGTTCTACGCGTCCGGCGTGAACGGCCTGAAACAGCTGGCGGTGTTCACCATCGTCGGCCTGCTGGTGGCCGGCTTCAGCACGCGCTACTTGCTGCCGCACCTGCTGCCTCGGCGTGTGCGCGACGTGGCCGGTATGGCCTGGCTGACGCGGGCGCGGCGCTTCGTCGACCAGCTGCCGCGGCCGCGCTGGATCCCGTTGCTGGTCGCCGTCGCGATCGTGGCGATGCTGGCCCTGGCGCGTGGTTCGTTCTGGCAGAACAACCTGGCCGCGCTGACCCCGCTGCCGCAGGACCTGCTGCAGCACGACGCACGCCTGCGCGAGGCGCTGGGCGCGCCCGACGTGCGCTACCTGCTGGTGCTGCAGGCGCCGACCGAGCAGGGCGTGCTGGCGTTGTCGGAGCAGCTGCAGCCCCAAGTCGACGCGCTGGTGGCAAAGCATGCCGCCGATGCGCTGGAACTGCCGTCGCGCTACCTGCCCAGCGTCGCGGTGCAACGCGAGCGGCAGGCGAAGCTGCCTGATCGCGCCACGCTGCAGCGTGCACTGGATGAAGCGCTGCATGGCCTGCCCTTCCGCGCCGACCTGTTCCAGCCCTTCGTCGACGACGTGGAAACCGCACGCAGCCTGCCGCCGCTGACGCCCGAGCGCTACGCGCAGACCCCGCTGGGCCAGCGCCTGGCCGCGATGCTGGTCGAGCGCGACGGTCACTGGCTGGGCCTGGGCACGGTCAGCGGCGTGCACGACGTGGCCGCGCTGCGGTCGCTGGGCGCCGGCAGCCAGGGCAGCGTGCGTCTGCTGGATCTGAAGGCCGCCTCCGAATCGCTGGTGGTCGACTACCGCACGCGCATCCTGCAGGCACTGCTGGCGGCCAGCCTGCTGCTGGTGCTGACGATCAGCTTCGCGCTGCGCAGCGTGCGCCGCGCCTGGCATGTGCTGGCGCCGATGACCCTGGCCACCTTCCTGGTGCTGGCGGTTGAGCGGGTGATCGGCATCGAGATCTCGCTGTTCCACTTGGTGGCGCTGATCCTGGCCGGCGGGCTGGGCCTGCACTACGCGCTGTTCTTCGAGCGCGATACCGGCGACCCCGCCGAACAGCGGCGTACCCTGCACGCCACCATCGTCTGCGTGCTGTCCGCGCTGCTGGTGTTCGGCATGCTGGCATGGGCCACGATCCCGGTGCTGCGCGCGATCGGCCTCACCGTGAGCCTGGGCGTGGCCTTCCACTTTTGCCTGTCGATCCTGATGGCACCGCATGCTGCCGAAGAGTGATTGGGAAAAGCTGATTCCACATGCGGGCACGATGTGCCTGCTCGACGCCGTGCTCGCGTGGGACGCACGCACGATCCACGCGACCAGCGCCGGCCATGCGCGCGCCGACAATCCGCTGCGTGGCGAACACGGCCTGCATGCGGTGCACCTGGCCGAATACGGCGCGCAGGCGATGGCCGTGCACGGCGCGCTGCTGGCCCGCGCGCGTGGCGACGAACAGGTGCGGCCGGGCATGCTGGTCAGCCTGCGCGACGTGCAGTTGTTCGAGGAGTACGTCGATCAGCTGGACGGTCATCTGGACGTCCATGCCGAATGCCTCTACGCGGACGATGGCGGTGCGCAGTATGTGTTCCGTGTCGAGCATCGCGGTCGCATGCTGGCCCATGGGCGCGCGGCCGTCATCCATCCGTCGATCGCGCCGTCGATCGCGGATGCGGGAGCCGCCGGCCCGCTGGCGTGACCCGGGTCGGCGTCACCCGGCGGAGTCCGCACCGCGCGTGATCGAAACGCAATACGGCGATGATCAGGTTGCCCGGCGAGCCGGTTGACCGCCATCGCGATTGAACATCGCAAGCCATCTTCGCTTATGCTTTGCGGTGCGCCCGGCGTCACGCTGCCCGCGGTGCCGAGTGACCAAGGGAGATCCTGCGCAATGGACATGCTGACGGGCGACTGCCGGACGAAAACCGCAAGCGCCGCGACCCCGCAGCGCCCGCCCTTGCGTCACGCACATCCGATCGACTCTTTCCGGGCCGGGCCACGCCGACCTGTACGCCCGCCGTCGCCCCGTCGCGGCGTTATCCCCGTTTCTTTCTTCCGGTGACCGCATTGATGCGACCGCCGCCCCGTTCTCTTGCCAAGGACCTCGCGCCATGAACCATACCTACCGTCTGATCTGGAACCGCGCCCTGCGCGTGATGCAGGTGGCTTCGGAACTGGCTGTCACGCCACATCGGAGTGGAGCCACCGCCGCGGCCACGCGCGCCCGCACGCCGCACCGCCTGCTGGCGGTGGCTTGCGCCGCGGCGCTGTCGGTCAGCCTGGTTCCGCTGCCGGCATGGGCCACCGTGGGCGGCAGTCTGGGCGGTGCGGGTGGCGCGGGCGGCGGTGCCTACGGCGGCAGCGGCGGCAACGGCAACGGCACGGGTGGCCAGGGTGGCAGCGGTCTGGCGGGCGATGCCGGCAGCAACGGCAACGGCGGTGATGGTGGCCACGGCGGCTCGGCCATCAGCGCCGGCGGTGCCGGCGGCAGCGTGGGCGCCACCGCCATCGGCAACACCTCGATCAGCGGCGGCGACGGCGCGGACGGCCAGACCGATCCGGGCGTCACCTTCATGAGCGGTGGCGGCGGCGGTGGCGGCGACGGCGTGTACGCCGCAGGCACCAGCCTCGCTCTCGGTGTCGGCCTGGGCATCACCGGCGGCAATGGCGGCAACGGCGGCGACGGTGACCGCATCGGCGGCGGCGGTGGTGGTGGCGGCGCCGGCCTGGTCGTGTTGAGCGATGGCAGCACGTTGGGCAACGCCGGCAGCATCACCGGCGGCAACGGCGGTAATGGCGCCACCGGCCAATGGAGCGGCGGCGGTGGCGGTGGCGGCGACGGCATCCTGGTGGCGGGCGCGAACGGCAACCTGACCAACAGCGGCCAGATCACCGGCGGTGCGGGCGGCGCTTCGGGCGGTCCGGGCAGCTTCAGCGGCGCCGCTGGCGAAGGCGGCGCCGGTGTCGACCTGGCCGCTGACGGCAGCGAGGTCACCAACAGCGGCGACATCGCCGGCGGCGACGCCTTCACCATCGCCGGCGCCGGCATCGTGGGTGGCAACGGCAGCCAGGTCACCAACCAGGCCAGCGGCAACATCATGGGTGGCGCTACCCTCAACAGCGGCACCACTGGTGGCCACGGCATCACGGCCACCACCAGCGGTGCGGCGAGCTTCGTCATCGACAACGCGGGCAGCGTGAGCGGCGGCGTGGGCGCCCAGGCCGCTCCCGGTTTCAGCGGCAACGGCGTCGGTGGCAGCGGTATCCAGGCCACCGGCAACGTGACCATCGGCAACAGCGGCCGGATCGCAGGCGGCACCGGCGGCTCCGGTGGCGGTGGCGGCACCGGTGGCATCGGCATCGCGGCCACCGCTGCCAGCGGCGAGCAGATCGGCATCACCAACCGCACCGGCGGCATCATCGAAGGCGGCTACGGCGGCGTGTTCCATCTCGGCAACATCGGCGGCCAGGGCATTCATGCCAGTGGCAACGTGAGCATCGTCAACCAGTCGGGCGCCTCGATCCTCGGCGACGAAGGCGGCCTCAGCGACATCAGCACCACCGGCGGCACCGCGATCGTCGCCGTCGACGGCGTCAGCATCGACAACAGCGGCACCATCGCGGGCACTGGCGGCATCATCGCCGGAACCGCCGTGATCGCGAACGCGACCAGCATCGTCAACCGCGCGGGCGGCACGATCCAGGGCGGCAACGGCCAGGGTGCCAACGCCGGCGCCGCGGCCATCGTCGCCAACGGGCAGACATCGATCGACAACAGCGGCAGCCTGGTGGGCGGCGTCAGCTCCGACGATGGCACCCAGGGCATCGCGGTGCTGCTGTCCGGCGGCGGCAATTCCCTGCTGCTGCGCGCGGGCTCCAGCATCACCGGCGCCGTGATCAGCAGCAGCGGCACCGGCGTGGGCGGCGACAGCCTCATCCTCGGCGGCGACGTCGATGCCGTTGGCGGCAACACCTTCGACATCGGCTCCGTCTTCGGCTTTGCCAGCCACCGGAAGAGCGGCGCCAGCACCTGGACGCTCAGCGGCAACGGCTCTGTGGCGCAAACGTGGTCGATCACCGGAGGTACCCTGGTCGGCGACAGCAGCAGTCTGGTCGGCAATATCGACGACGGCGCGGCGCTGGTCTTCGACCAGGCCAGTGACGGCAACTACGCGGGCCTCGTCAGCGGCGCCGGCAGCCTGACCAAGACCGGCACCGGCACGCTCACGCTGAGTGGTGCAAACAGCTACAGCGGCGGCACCTTCATCAACGCCGGCACGCTGTCCGTTGCCGCCGACGGCAACCTGGGCGACAGCGGCGGCGCGGTGAGCATCGGAAATGCCACGCTGCAGGCCGGCGCCTCGTTCAGCTCGTCGCGTGCCATCGAGATCACCAATTCCGCCCACATCGACAGCCAGGGTTTCGACGTCACCCTGGCCGGTCCGATCACCACGGCCAGTTACGGCAACCTCATCAAGGACGGCGCGGGGACGCTGACCCTCACCGGCCACGCCAATTCGTACCAGGGCACCGGCATCGAGGCAGGCACGCTGGCGCTGTCCGGCGACGGTGCGATCAGCGGCACCCTGAACATCGCCAGCGGCGCCTTCTTCGACCTGTCGCAGACGAACGCGGGAACCCAGGTCGCGACCCTGTACGGCGACGGCACCGTGGCGCTGGGCGCGCAGACGCTCACCATCAGCCTGGGCGCCTCCAACTGGAGCTTCGGCGGTGTGCTGGCAGATGGCGGCATCGCCGGTGGCACTGGCGGCAGCGTGGTGTTTGCCGACGACCGCGGCAGCGCCACCTTCAGCGGCATCAGCACCTATACCGGCAGCACCACCATCGCGGCCGGCACCTGGGCACTGACCGGCGCAGGCAGCATCGCCGCATCCAGCGGGCTGACCGACAACGGCATCTTCGACATTGCCGGCACCAGCGCCGGCGCCAGCATCGCCAGCCTGGGCGGCGGTGGCGCGGTGACCCTGGGCAGCCAGACGCTGACCCTGAGCGATGCCCACGACAGCTTCGCCGGGATCATCGGGGGCAATGGCGGCCTGGTGCTGGCCGACGGCCGCCAGGTGCTGAACGGCGTCAACACCTACGCCGGCCTCACCGAGCTGCGCGGTGGCACCCTGCTGGTGGGCGACGCCGCGCACGCTTCCGCCGCGATTGTCAGCGATACCCAGGTGGACAGCGGCGCCACGCTGGGCGGCCACGGCCGCATCGACGGTGATGTCGCGCTGCAGTCCGGCGGACACCTGGCCCCGGGCGGTTCCATCGGCACGCTCAGCATCGGCGGCAATCTCGGCGCCGCATCCGGCAGCGTGCTGGATTACGAGTTCGGCGCCCCCGGCGCGGACCTGCATACCTTCGGCGCGGGCGACAGCGTGCAGGTCGACGGCGACCTCACGCTGAACGGTGCCGTGCTCAACGTCGTCGACGCCGGCGGCATGGGCGCCGGCCTCTACAACGTGTTCCGCTGGGGCGGCGCCCTGGTCGAGAGCAACGGCGGTCTTGCCTTCGGCACCACGCCGGCCGGCAGCATCCTGCAACTGCAGACGCTCCTCGCCAGCAAGCAGATCAACCTGCTCAACACCGCCGGCCTGACGCTGAACTTCTGGAACGCCAACGGCCAGGCCACGGCCACCCGGATGGGCGGCGGCAGCGGTACATGGTCGACGACCGCGCCGTTGTGGACCGATGCCATCGGCTCCGTCGACGCGGCGATGCAGCCGCAGCCGGGCTTTGCCATCTTCGGCGGCGATGCAGGCACGGTGACGGTGGATGGCGGCAACGGCGCCGTCACCGCCAGCGGCCTGCAGTTCGCCAGCGATGGCTATGTGCTCGGCGGCGACACGTTGACCCTGGTCGGCGGCCAGGGCGCGACGCCGGTGATCCGGGTCGGCGACGGCAGCAGCGCCGGCGCGGACTGGACGGCCACGATCAACAACGTGATCGCCGGCAGCGACGGCCTGGACAAGGCCGACGCCGGCACCCTGATCCTGGCCGGCAACAACACCTACACCGGTGGCACCACGGTCAGCGGCGGCACGCTGTCGGTGTCCGCCGATGCCAACCTCGGTGACGCCGGCGGCGCCCTGGTGCTCGATGGCGGCGTGCTGCAGGTGACCGGCAGCAGCTTCGCCAGCACCACGCGCGCATTGTCGATGACCGCCGCTGGCGGCGGCTTCGACATCGTCGATGCCGGCCACACCTTCACCGTGGCGCAGGCATTGGACGGCAGCGGCAGCCTGCGCAAGCTCGGTGCCGGCAGCCTGCTGCTGGGCGGCGCCAACAGTTACAGCGGCGGCACCGTCATCGAGGCCGGAACCCTGCAGGTCGGCGACGGCGGCACCAGCGGATCGCTGGGCAGCGGTGCGGTGACCAACAACGGCACGCTGGTGTTCGACCGGAGCGATGACGTGGGCGTTGCCGGCGCGATCTCCGGCAGCGGCGCACTGGTCAAGGATGGCGCCGGCGTGCTCACCCTGACCGGCGCCAACAGCTACGCCGGCGGCACCACGATCCGTGCCGGCATCCTGCAGGTCGGCGATGGCGGCACCGGCGGTTCGCTGGGTAGCGGCGCCGTGACGAACGACGGCACGCTGGTGTTCGACCGGAGCGACGCCGTGGGCTTTGCCGGGGTGATCTCCGGCAGCGGCGCGCTGGTCAAGGATGGCGCCGGCGTGCTCACCCTGACCGGCGCCAACAGCTACGCCGGCGGCACCACGATCCATGCCGGCACGCTGCGCGGCGACACGGTCAGCCTGCAGGGCGACATCGTCGATCATGGCGTGCTGGTGTTCGACCAGGCGACCGATGGCAGCTACGCGGGCCAGCTTTCCGGCAGCGGCAGCCTGCACAAGCTGGGTGGCGGCAGCCTGCTGCTGGGCGGCGCCAACAGTTACAGCGGCGGCACCGTCATCGAGGCCGGAACCCTGCAGGTCGGCGACGGCGGCACCAGCGGTTCGCTGGGCAGCGGTGCGGTGACGAACAACGGCACCCTGGTGTTCGATCGGAGCGATGCCGTGGCGTTTGCCGGCGCGATCTCCGGCAGCGGCGCGCTGGTCAAGGATGGCGCCGGCGTGCTCACCCTGACCGGTGCCAACAGCTACGCCGGCGGCACCACGATCGGTGCCGGCACGCTGCGCGGCGACACCGCCAGCGTGCAGGGCGACATCGTCGATCACGGCGCGCTGGTATTCGACCAGGCGGTCGATGGCAGCTATGCCGCTGCCCTTTCCGGTGGCGGCAGCCTGGGCAAGACCGGTGCCGGCACCCTGACCCTGAGCGGCGACAACCATGGCTTCAGCGGCGACGCCGAGGTCCTGGCCGGTGGCCTGGCGGTGGACGGAACGCTGGGCGGTTCGCTGGCCATGGACGCCGGCACGCGCCTGTCGGGCAGCGGCACGCTGGGCAACCTGGACCTGGCCGGCACGCTGGCACCGGGTCATTCAATCGGCACGCTTTCGGCCAGTGGTGACGTGACGATCCGCAGCGGCGCGTCCTATGAAGTGGAGACCAACGCAGCCGGTAACAGCGATCTGCTTGCCGTGACCGGACACGCCACGCTGCAGGGCGGTTCCGTGCTGAACCTGGCCAGCGACGGCAGCTACACGACGCAGACCACCTACACCATCCTCACCGCCGCCGGCGGTGTCGAGGGCCAGTTCGGCGCGGTCACCACCACGCTGGCCTTCCTCGATCCCAGGCTCGACTACCTGGCCAACGCGGTGCAGCTGACGCTGAGCCGCAACGACGTCGACTTCTGCGCGGTGACGGTCACCGCCAACCAGTGCGCCACCGGCAATGCGGTGGAACACCAGGGTGGCGGCGGGCTGTACGACGGCTTGCTGAGCCAGGACGTGACCACCACCCGCGCGGCACTCGGCCAGTGGTCGGGCGAATCGCTGGCCTCGACCCGCACCGCGCTGCTGCAGGACAGCCGCTTCGTGCGCGAGGCGATGGGCGACCGCCTGCATCGCGCGGACACCGCGCAGGATCATGCCCGCGCCGTCGGCGCCAGCGCGGGTTCGATCTGGATGCACGGCTGGAATCATTCCGGCCACGCCGATGGCGACGGCAATGCATCATCGATGCAGGGCCATGGCAGCGGCATCCTGCTCGGCGTGGATGCGCCGATCGGCGACTGGCTGCGTGCCGGCATCACCGCCGGCGAAGGCCAGGATGCGCTGGACGTCACCGCGCTCGACAGCTCGGCCTACGTGAAGAACCGGCACCTGGGCATGTACGCCGGCGGCCGCTGGAACGGCTGGTCGCTGGATGGCGGCGTGGCCGAAAGCTGGCACGACATCCGCAGCACGCGCCACGTCGATGCCGTGTTGCCGGGGACCTTGCGCGCCGACTACCACGGGCGTACCCGCCAGGCGTATCTCGAAGGCGGCTACCGCTACACCGGCGCGCACGGCAGCGTGCAGCCGTTCGTGAACCTGGCGCACGTGGCGGCATACACCGGCCAGGTCGATGAGCGAGGCAGCGTCACCGCCTTGCGCAGCGCGGGCGAAACCACCGAGGTCAGCCTCGGCACGCTCGGCGTGCGTGGCCTGTGGCAACTGGCGGACGGCGCCGCGACGCCGGTGTCGCTGTACGCCACACTCGGCTGGCGACACGCATTCGGCGACCTGGTGCCGCTGGCGCAGCAGCGTTTCGCCGATGGCGAACGCTTCACCGTCAGCGGCGTGCCGCTGCGGGCGAATGCCGCGTTGGTGCAGCTCGGCATCGACGCCGGCTTGTCCCGGCACACCAGCCTGCGTGCCGGATATGACGGCGTGCTGGCCGGTCGTGAAAGCGACCATGCGGTGCGGATGACCCTGCAAGTGACGTTCTGAAGGGGGCCACGCGCTGCGCTAGACTCGCGCTTTTGAGCGGACGAAAGTCATGAGCGAACCTGCGAGTCTGCGCCGCGCGCTGGTCACCGGCGGCAGCGGCGAACTCGGTGGCGCGATCTGCCAGGCGCTGGCCGCGGCCGGCTGGCAGGTGATCGTGCACGGCCACCACAGTCTGACCCGCGCCGAGGGCATCGCGGCCGCGATCGTCGCCGCGGGCGGCCGTGCGCAGGCGCTGGCATTCAACGTCGCCGACGCCGAGGTGACCCGCGCCGCGCTCGACACGCTGCTGGCCGAAGGACCGATCCACGCGGTGATCAACAACGCCGGCATCCATGACGACGCGCCGATGGCCGGCATGAGCGACGAGCAGTGGCATCGGGTGATCGATGTCTCGCTGCACGGCTTCTTCCACGTGACCCAGCCGCTGCTGCTGCCGATGGCGCGGCAGCGCTTCGGCCGCATCGTATCGGTCAGCTCGGTGGCCGCCCAGCTGGGCAATCGGGGACAGACCAACTACGCGGCCGCGAAAGCCGCGCTGCACGGCGCCAGCAAGTCGCTGGCGCGCGAGATGGCTTCGCGCGGCATCACCGTCAACGTGGTGGCGCCCGGCGTGATCGAAGGGCGTATGGCCGACGCGGCGTTTCCGCCCGAGCGCATCCGCGAGGTGGTGCCGGCGCAGCGCGCGGGCAAGCCGGAGGAAGTCGCCGCCCTGGTCGCCTTCCTGTGCTCGGACGCGGCCGCCTACATCAACGGCCAGGTGATCGGCGTCAACGGCGGCATGGGCTGACCGGCTACGCCACCGCCCTGAACAGCGGTGGGCGCGGCTGGCCCGACATCGGTGCGTGCAGGCGCGGGTCGCTGGCGCTGGCCTGCAGCACCAGCGCATCGGCCACGCCATCGAGCATGCGCACGTTATGGCGCAGGCGGGCGCGGACACCGGCTTCGTCGAGCGGATCGTGCAGGGTCGCATTGAGTTCGCCGAACCATGCCAGCGCGCACTGGTCGAGCATCTCGCGCCGGCTGTGGCTGCCGGCGGCGGCGTGCCAGTGGCGGAACAGCGACTGCATGCGGCTGTTCAGCGCCTGCGCCTGCTCCAGCTCCGCGCGCATTTCGCCGAGGAACGCCAGGTCGGTGAGCCGCTGCTGGAACACCAGCTGGCACAGCACGCCCCAGTAGTACGCGTAATCCCAGATCACCTTGGCCGACAGCACCTCGGGGTTGCCGAACAGCGGGTACTGCTTGCGGAACAGGGTCAGCGTGCTGTCGTAGAACGAGAGGTACAGCTTTTCGTAGAAGTGCGCGTAGGGCGCGAGGTTGTGGCCGGCGCGGTCATGACCGATCAGCCCGGTGATGTAGGTGTTGCTGATCGCGATGAAGTCGCTGCCGGGCGAGTAGAACGGATCGAGGAAGCTGCCCGCCTCGCCGGTGAGCGCCCAGCGATCGGCGCTGAACAGCCGGCTGCTGCTGAACGAGTAGTCGCGCAGGAAGCGGAAGTCGAGCAGGCGATCGCGCTCGGCGGCGATCGCGCGGCCCATCGCCGGCTGCTTTTCCTGCAGCCATCGCAGCGCGTGCTCGAAATCGCGCATGCCGTCCAGCGGATGCATCGCCGCGTCGCAGACGATGCCCACCGAATGCGCGCCCGAGCCCAGCGGAATCAGCCACGCCCAGTAGCCGGCACCCATCAGGTGGTTGGTCGAGCGCCAGCGCTCGGCCGGCGTGCAGCGCGCGCCCCATTCGGCGTCGTCGCTCCAGCGGCCGATGTCCAGTCGGGTATCCATGCGGAACCACACCGCGTTGGCGTGGTGGCCGTTGTCCACGGTCAGTTGCAGCCGGTGACGCAGCAGGCCGGCGCGACCGGAGGCGTCGAGCAGCCAGCGTGCGGCGACGGTCTGTTCGCCCTTGTCGTCGGTGAAACGCACCTCGTGCGCACCGCCATGTTCGCCCAGGCTGAAACCCCTGACCGTGGCGCCGTCGCGAAAGTCGATGCCGCGCCGTCGCGCCTCCTCGCCCAGGAAGTTCTCGAAGATGCCCCGGTCGAGCTGGTAGCTGGGGATCGGCAGCACCCGGCTCACGCCCAGTTCGGTGGTGTTCTGGATGTCGTCGCGTCCTTCGGAAAAGAAGTAGCGCAGGCCGAACTTGCGGATGTGCGCCGCATCGAGGTGTTCGCGCAGGCGCAGCGTGTGGTCGAAGTAGTGCGCGCCGATCTCCACCGTGGATTCGCCGACCTTATGCGCGGCCACCGGCAACGGATGACGGTTGCGCTCCAGCACCAGGATGTCCATGTCCGGGAACTCGCCACGCAGCTGCAGCGCCAGGCAGAGGCCGGCCAGACCGCCCCCGAGGATGACCGCTTCGTGCTCCGTCCGGCTCATGCGATGCACTCCGTGGTGGTGCGGAAACTCAGTGCGTCGCACCGCCTTCGAAGAGGATCGGCGCGGCGCGCGAACGACGGTAGCTGGCCACGATCCGACCGTAATGGACCACGCGGCCGATCGTGTAGGTGGTGATGCGGGTGACGTCGCGCACCGGCTTCAGGTGGCTGGGCCGGAAATTGCCGTGATAGCGCGAGGCGATCGGCACCGAGACCACGCCCAGCCGCTTCTCGCGCGAGGCGGCGATCAGGATCGCCGCCTCGAACACGAAGTTCTCCGCCGGCAGGTCGACCAGTTCCAGCGCGGCGCGCGGATACCAGCGCTGGCCGCTCTGGGTGTCGGCGATCGGTTGCGCGCAGGCCCAGGAAATGCCCCAGTCGGCCACCGCGTTGGCGCGGCGGCGGCCCTTGGGCTGCTGTTCCTTGTCCAGCAGGCGCGCGCCGATCACGATGTGCTGCGGGTACTTCGTCGCCGCGGCCACGATGTGCGGAATGTCGGCAGCCAGGTGCTGGCCGTCGCCGTCCATGGTCAGCACGGCGTCGTAGCCGAGCTTCACCGCCTCGCGGAAGCCGTGGCGCAGCGCTTCGCCCTTGCCCTTGCGCTGCTCGTGGCGCAGCAGGGTCACCGGCAGCGTGGCGACGATGTCCGGCGTGCGATCGTCGGAGCCGTCGTCGATCACGATCACCGGTGCACCGAGCGCCAGCACGGATTCGACCACCGACTGGATCGCGGCCTCTTCGTTGAGGCAGGGAATCAGCACGCACCAGCGCGGGTTGACGGTGTTCAAGCGACGTTCTCCATGTCGATCTGCAATCCCAGTTGCGCGGCCGCCTCGACATGGCAGCTGCCATCGCCCAGCGCCAGCCGTGCCAGCAACGGCAGCGCGGCGGCCGAAGGGTTGGCCTGGCGCCAGCCGGCCAGCGGTTCGTCGAGTGTGCTCGAAGCCGCCGCGGTTGTCAGCGTCAGCCGCAGCCGGGCCAGGCTGCGCGGCCTGCGGGTCGGCGTCAGCAGCAGGGCGCTGCCGAACGGTTGCGCGCAGGCGGTCACTTCGAGCAGCGGGCCGGTGCCGATGTAATCGCTGCACACCAGCAGCACCGGGCGCTGTTCGCTGCACACCTGGCTGGCCGCCTCGAGCAGGCCGGCGCCGAAGCTGGCGCGTTGTGCCGCGATCGCGGTGGAAGGCGCATGGCAGCCGGTGGCGATCGTCCAGTAGCCCACCGCGGCGTTGTGCACCGAGTTGTGGAAGCGGATCGGCGACAGCTCGGTCGGCACCTGGGCCAGCGTGGCGCACATGTAGTCGGTGATCGCCTGGTCGCCGTGCGAGGAGGCGAACACGCAGGCGACGCCGGCCGCATCCTGGCCGCTCATCGCCACCGCCTGGCCGGCGACCTCCACCGCCAGCAGCACGCTTTCCGGCGCGCGGCGGCGTTCGTTGGCGGGCAGGGTGGCGGCCGCGGGTCGGCGCGGCGGCGGTTCCGGCAGGCGGCCGGCGAGCATCTCGCGCAGGGCGGCGAAGTCGGCCAGCTGCGACGACCACACGCCGATGCCGTCGACCCAGACATCCAGCCCGCTCATGCGCCGAATCCTGCGCGGGCAAAGGCGAGGCAGGCGTTGTTGCCGCCGAAGCCGAACGAATTGCTGAGCGCCACCTCGACCGTCTGCCGCTCGTTGCGCCAGGCGAACTGCGCGCCGCAGGCGGGGTCGGGCGTGTCGCCGCCGAGGTTGCCGGGAATCAGGCCGTGTTCGATCGCCTGCATCGCGATGGCGGCCTCGACGATGCCGGCGGCGCCCAGCGTGTGGCCGGTGTAACCCTTGGTCGAGCTGGCCCGGGTGCGGGCGGGAAACGTCCGCGTCACCAGCGCCGCTTCCACCTCGTCGTTCTTCTGGCTGGCGGTGCCGTGCAGGTTGATGTAATCGACCTGCACCGCGGACAGGCCGGCGCGGGCCAGCGCATCGTCCAGCGCCAGTTCGGCGCCGAGGCCTTGCGGGTGCGGAGTGGACATGTGGTGGGCATCGCTGGCTTCGCCGTAACCGAGCAACTGCACGGCATCGGGCGCAGCGGCGGCACGTTCGAGCAGGGCGAAGCCGGCCGCCTCGCCGATCGAGATGCCGTTGCGGGCGGCGTCGAACGGTCGGCACGGCTCGCGCGAGACCAGCTCCAGCGCGTTGAAGCCGAACAGCACGCTGTCGCACAGGCTGTCCACGCCGCCGACCACGGCCGCGTCGACCAGGCCCAGGCGGATCAAGCGCTCGGCGCTGGCAAACACCTTGGCGCTGGACGAGCAGGCGGTGGAGACGGTGAGGCAGGGACCCTCGAGCTGCAATGCCGCCGCCACGAAGGCGGTCAGCGAGTGCGGCGCGTGCAGCGGCGGATAGAGCCGGTCGTCGCTGAAGCCGCCGTCGGCGTCGAGCTGGCGATAGGCCTCCTCGGTGGCGCCGATGCTGGCGGTGGAGGTGCCCAGCAGCAGGGCCACGCGCGCCGCGCCGTACCGTGCGCGTGCCGCCTCGACCTTCTGCATGAAGCCATCCTGGTTCAGGCCCAGCCAGGCCAGCCGGTTGTTGCGGCAATCCCACACCTGCAGGCTGGCCGGCAGGCGCACCTCTTCCACGCCGTCCACGCGGCCGATCCAGCACGCCAGCGGCGCGCTGCTGATGTCGTTCGGACGCAGGCCGCTGCGGGCAGTTTCCAGCGCGGCGAGCTGGGCGGCCAGTCCGCTGCCCAGCGCCGACGTGGCGGTATGGGCAGTGACGGCGAGAGGGGTCATCTTGGTGGGCATCTTCGAAAGCCTAACGGTGACCCGGCGGAATGCCTAGCCTGTGCATGCGAGCGCAGAGCGTGACGGCGACTGCATGAAGATGTCGCGAACAGGCGTGCGAAACTAGGCCGCATCGTTCCCGCCGCCCCGGTCCCCCGTGCAAGCCCATCCGCCGACCTCCCGAAGTCCCTGGCGCTACCTGCGCGATCGCGACGTGCAACGCGCGGCGCTGGTGACCTTGCTGACCCTGGTGCTCAGCGCGGGGCTGATCTGGCTGGGCTATCTGGTCCACGTGTGCCGGGTCGCCGCACGCAGCCCGCTGCAGCCGCCGCGGCGGATGATCGTGCTGGTGTTTGGTCGCCAGCTGGTGCGCGACGCGCCGGGTGCGGACTACCGGCAACGGCTGCGCCGCGCGCTGGCGCTGGTCGAACAGCGGCACACCGATCACCTGCTGCTGCTGGGCGGTTACAGCGGCGGGACGCAGAGCGAGGCGGCGGCCGGCGAGGACTGGCTGCGGCGGCATGGCCTGGCCGGCGCCGTGCGCATGGAACTGGAACAGGATTCGGTGGACTCGCTGGAGAACCTGCGCCACGCGCGCCAGCTGTTGCGGATCGACTCGGCCACCGGCGAGCTGCCGCCGGTGGCCCTGCTGACCAGTCGCTACCACCTCGCGCGCTGCGGCATGCTGGCCAGGCGGCTGGGCTTCGACGGACAGCCGGTCGCCGCCGAGTCCACGCTTTCGCTGCGGCCACGCACGCTTGGCCGCCTGCTGATCGAGGCCAGCTACCTGATGTGGATCGACGTCGGTGCGCGCTGGGCCGCGCTGACCGGCAACCGGCGGATGGCCGAGCGGCTGAGCTGACATGCGCGCGCCGCGCGCGCCCTGATCCAGCGCAGGCGTCCGCGGCGCCGCGTCGCAGCGCCCGCGCGGATCGCACTTGCTAAGCTGATCGCCTTACCGCAACGAGTCCCGTGATGAGCAGCCAGCAAGCCGACCGTGCCGAAACCTTCCTGCGCGAACTGCAGGACCGCATCTGCCGCGCGATCGAACAGGTCGATGGCGGCGCACGTTTCGAGGAAGACGCGTGGACCCGCGCCGAAGGCGGCGGCGGGCGCACCCGCGTGCTGCGCGACGGCGCGGTGTTCGAGCAGGCCGGGGTGAATTTCTCGCGCGTGTCCGGGCACAAGCTGCCGCCCAGCGCCACCGCGCATCGGCCGGAGCTGGCCGGCGGCAGCTTCGTCGCCACCGGCGTGTCGCTGGTGCTGCATCCGAAGAACCCGCACGTGCCGACCACCCATGCCAACGTGCGCTACTTCGAGGCCAGCAAGGACGGCGTGGAACCGGTGTGGTGGTTCGGCGGCGGCTTCGACCTCACCCCGTTCTATCCGGTGGACGAAGACGTGCGCCACTGGCACACGGTGGCGCGCGACCTGTGCCAGCCGTACGGCGCGGACGTCTATCCGCGTTACAAGCAGTGGTGCGACGAATATTTCTACCTGAAGCATCGCGACGAGACCCGCGGCGTGGGCGGGCTGTTCTACGACGATCTCAACGAAGGCGGCTTCGAGCGCTGCCTCGACTTCACCAGGGACGTGGGCCAGGGCTTCCTCGACGCCTACCTGCCGATCGTGGAACGCCGCAAGGCCACGCCGTACGGCGAGCGCGAGCGCGAATTCCAGCTGTACCGGCGCGGCCGCTACGTGGAGTTCAACCTGGTCTACGACCGCGGCACCCTGTTCGGCCTGCAGTCCGGCGGGCGCACCGAATCGATCCTGATGAGCCTGCCGCCGCGGGTGCGTTTCGAGTATGCGTACGCGCCGGAAGCCGGTTCCGCCGAAGCGGAACTGGCCGCCTACCTGAAGCCGCGCGACTGGCTGTCGTAGGAGCGGGAAATGAGTGAAGAGGAGTGAGAGAAAAGCCAGCGAACGTCCTGCTCTCTCTCACTTCTCACTCCTCTCCCCTCACTCCTGCCTTACGGCGTGGCGCCGCTGAACTTCACCGCCGTGGCGCCCTTCACCGGGCCGATCTGCGCGCTGTCGCTGACCTTCAGCACCACCTCGCGCTTGAACTCCAGCGTGCCCTGCACCACCGCGTGCGGGCCGATCACCACCACCGGCGTGTGACTGTTGCCGCTGAACCAGCTGTGGCTCTTGTCGACCAGGATGCCGCCCTCGACGCGCGAGTTCGCGCCCACGGTGATGTCGCCCGAAACGGTGCCGATGCCGCCGGCGACGTGGGCGGCGTCCAGCACGATCGCACCGTTGACGTTCTCCACCCGGCCGCCGACGTCGGCGCCCTGGTCCAGATGGATCGCGCCGTTGACCGCATCCACCTTGCCACTGACCCGGCTGCCTTGGCCCAGGGTGATCGAACCGTTGACCGTGTCCAGTTCGGTGGCCTGCGCCTTCGCGCCCAGTTCGACCGCGCCATTGACGGTGCTGGCTTCCTTCACCACGGCGTTGTCGCCGACGTGGACCGCGCCGTTGACCGTGCTGACGTCACCCGCCTGCTGGCCGGCTTCCACGCGCACCGCGCCGTTGACCTTGTCGATGTCGCCGTCGTGCGCGGCCGCCAGCAGCGGCAGGCCCAGCGCCAGCGTGCCGAACATCAGAAGGGTGGGGAATCGACGCATGACAATCTCCTTGAGTGGGTAGGTACCGGCATTGGGATGCCCCGCGCGGTCGGCAGGTTTAGCATGACCTGTGGCAGGGGCCGCGTTTGACGACAGCGGGGTCGGCCTGCACCATTCCCGCTTTATTCCCTTCTGTTGAGCATCCCATGCACAAGCTCGTCCTGATCCGCCACGGCCAATCGCAGTGGAACCTCGACAACCGTTTCAGCGGCTGGGCCGACGTCGATCTCACCGAGCAGGGCATGGCCGAGGCGCGCGAGGCGGGCCGGCTGCTGACCGAAGGCGGCTACAGCTTCGACGTGGCGCATACCTCGGTGCTCAAGCGCGCGGTGCGCACGCTGTGGGGCGTACAGGACGAGATGGGCCTGATGTGGCTGCCGGTGGTCACCGACTGGCGCCTCAACGAGCGTCACTACGGCGGCCTCACCGGCCTCAACAAGGCCGAGACCGCGCTGAAGTACGGCGAGGACCAGGTGAAGATCTGGCGCCGCAGCTACGACATCCCGCCGCCGCCGCTGGATCGCGCCGCCAACGAGTCGGTGCACGATCCGCGCTACGCGAAGCTCGACCCGAAGGACATCCCCGACACCGAATGCCTGAAGGACACCGTGGAACGCGTGCTGCCGTACTGGCACCAGGTGCTGGCGCCGGCGATCCGCGCCGGCCAGCGCGTGCTGGTGGCCGCGCACGGCAACTCGCTGCGGGCGCTGGTGAAGTACCTGGACGGCATCTCCGACGAGGCGATCGTCGAGTTGAACATCCCCAACGGCGTGCCGCTGGTCTATGAATTCGACGACGAGCTGAAGCCACTGCGCCACTACTACCTCGGCGACGCCGAGGCGATCGCCGCGAAAATGGCCGCGGTGGCCAACCAGGGCAAGGCCAAGTAGGCATGTCCTCCGCTGTCTCGCCGAAGGCTGCCGCGGCCGCACTGGTCGAATACTGGTCGCCGCGCGTGATCGGCGAACTGGACGACAGTTATCTGAAGGTGGCCAAGCTGCTGGGCACCTTCGGCTGGCACAGCCATGACGACGAGGACGAGCTGTTCCTGGTGCTCGACGGCCGGCTGCGCATCGAGCTGGAAACCGGTGCGATGGAACTGGAGCAGGGTGAGCTGTTCGTGGTGCCCAAGGGCACGCGCCACAATCCGGTGGCCGCGGCCGAATGCCTGATCCTGCTGATCGAACGCAAGTCGACCCTGCATACCGGCAACCAGGTCACCGAGCGCACGCGCTCGATCGCGCAGCAACTGGGCGATGCCTGATCCGCGCGACGGCCTGTCCGATGGGTGACATTCGTCAGTCGTCAGCCGGACCATGGCTGAATTAAGCTGCCGTCGACGCCTGCCAACGGAATGCCCATGCCTGCCCATCTGACCAGTTACCTGATCATGCTGCCGTTGCTGGCCTGGATGGTCTGGAAGCGCGTGAGCCGACAATTCGGCCGCCAGCCGATCCGGCGCAAGCGGATGATCGCCCGCATCGTGATCTTCGTGGTCCTCGGCGGCCTGATGGCGCTCAGCGGACTGCAGCGGCTGGCGCTGGCCGAAGGGTTGCTGGGCGGCGTCCTGATCGGCGGCGCGGTGGGCCTGGTCGGCCTGCGCCTGACCCGCTTCGAGATCGACCCGGTCAAGGGCGACTGCTACGTGCCCAATCCGTGGATCGGCGCCTTGCTCACCGCCCTGCTGCTCGGCCGGCTGGCCTGGCGCCTGTTCGAGATGTGGCAGATGCAGGCGACGGCGGGCGGCGCCGGGGCGATGCAGCCGATGGGCCAGGCACTGACCCCGTTGACGCTGCTGGTGATCGGCCTGCTGGTGGGCTACTACATCGTGTACTTCACCGGCCTGCTGATCCATCACCGGCGTTTCCAGCGCAGCCATCCGGGCATCGCGACCCCGCTGTGACGGGGGCGCGCGGGTTCATTCCGGCCGATGCGGCAGGGCCAGGTATTCCTCGCTCTGCATCTCGATCAGGCGCGACTCGGTGCGGCCGAATTCCGCGCGCAGCCGCTCGCCGTCGTACAGCTCGGTGATCGGCGCGGCGGCGGACAGCACCAGTTTCACGTGGCGGTCGTAGAACTCGTCCACCAATTGCACGAAGCGCTTCGCCGCGTCCTCGCTGTACACGGTGAACTGCGGCACGTTGGAGATGATGATCGCCGGGCCGGCCTTGGCCAGTGCGATGTAGTCGGCCACCGCCCGCGGGCCTTCGCACAAGGCGCCGAACTCGAACCACAGCACGCCGTCGGCTCGTTTGACGAAGGGAATGTCGCGGCCGTTGATGCGCAGTTGGCCATCCTGCTCCACTTCGTCACCGGCCTGGCTGGCGAAGATCTTTTCCAGCGTGCGATGCGCCTCGGCGCCCGGCGGCGTGAGGTAGACCGAGGCCTGGGTCAGCGCGCGCAGGCGCCAGTCGCGCGAAGAGGCCATCTCCACCACGTGGCATTGCCGTTCGATCAGCGCGATCGCGGGCAGGAAACGCGCGCGTTGCAGCCCGTCCCGGTACAGGTTCGACGGCGCGGTGTTGGAGGTGGTGACCAGGGTGACGCCGCGCTCGAACAGCGCGTCGAGCAGGTTGGCCAGGATCATCGCGTCGCCGATGTCGTTGACCAGGAATTCGTCCAGGCACAGCACCCGGCAGCGTGCGGCGATGCCCGCGGCGACCTCGACCAGCGGGCTCTGCCGCTCGCCGAGCTGGCGCAGGCTGTCGTGCACTTCGCCCATGAAGCGATGGAAGTGCCGGCGCAGCACCACGCCATGCGGCAGGCTGGCGGCGAACAGGTCCATCAGGAAGGTCTTGCCGCGGCCCACCGTGCCCCACAGGTACAGGCCCGGCACCGGCGCGGGTGGCTCGTCGTTGCCGAGCAGGGATTTCAGCCGGCCGAACAGGCCGCTGTCGCTGGCCGGTGCGGCGCACAGCGCCGCGTGCATGCGATCGAACTCGGGCAGCAGCGCCAGCTGGGTCGGGTCGGACTCCCAGCGGTGCGCGGCGACGCCTTCGTGATAGCGCGCGCTGGGCGCGAGCGAGGGGTTTTCACTCATGGAGCGGACAGGTCGTGAAGTGGGGATGCAGGTTTCAGTCGTTTCGCGGCGGCGGCAGCCAGCCAAGCACGGCGTGCTTGATCGCGCCGCGCAGGTCCATCAGGCGGCGATGGAAGAAGTGGCTGGTGTCGGGCATGCGGATCAGCTCGGGCTTGTGCTCCAGCGTGTCGATCCAGTCGAACACCGCCTGCGGATCGACCACCTCGTCGGCTTCCCCTTGCACCACCAGCCAGGGGCAGGTGGGCAGGGTGACCGGGCCGAACTCCCGCCGGCCCACTGGCGGGGCGATGCTCACCAGCGCGTCGGCACGCAGCCTCACCGCATTGCGCAGGGTCACGTAGCTGCCGAACGAGAAACCGCATAGCCACAAGGCATCGTGCGGCCGCCGCTGGCGTACCCAGGCCACCACGGCGGCCAGGTCTTCGCTTTCGCCGTCGCCCCGGTCGAACTCGCCGGCCGAATTGCCCGCGCCGCGGAAATTGAAGCGCACCGTGTCCAGTCCCGATTCGCGCAAGGCGCGTTCGGCCATGGTCACCACCTTGTTGTGCATGGTGCCGCCTTCCACGGTCAGCGGATGGCAGATCACCGCCACGCCACGGCGCGCGCAGGCCGGCTCGGCGACATCGCTGATGGTTTCCAGCTTGCCGACCGGGCCGTCGAGCAGGAAACTGGCGGCGACATCGGGAAAGGTGGCCGGTTCGGCGGGGAGTTCGGTGGGATTCATGCGCACGATGATAACCGCCGATCGGATCGCCTGCCGCGGAAGCCGCCGGTGAACCATCTGGCGCACGCCCTGCTGGCCGGTGACGACGAGGACCTGCAACTGGGCGGCATGCTCGGCGATTTCGTCCACGGGCAGCCGGACCCGGCGCTGTACGCGCCCCGGGTGATCACCGGAATCCGCCTGCATCGCGCGATCGACGTCCATACCGACGCCCACCCGGAGGTGCTGGCGGCCAAGGCCCTGCTGCCGTCGCCCTATCGCCGGTACGCGGGCATCCTGCTCGACATGTGGTTCGACCATTGCCTGGCGCGCGACTTCCCGCGCTGGAGCGGGCAGCCCCTGTTGCCGTATTCCGACGCGCTGCGCGCCCTGCTGTGGCGTGGCGATGCGCTGCTGCCCCCGGCCCTGCGGCGCTTCCGCGGTTACATGGATTTCCACCAGCTGCCCGCCGGCTATGCCGATCGCGCGGTGCTGGGCCAGGCGCTGGCGGGCATCGGGCAGCGCCTGAGCCGGGCCAACCCGCTGGATTCGGCGCTGCCGGTGCTGGTGGAACGGGAGGCGGAACTGCAGCGGTGCTTCGAGGTGTTCTTTCCCGAGTTGCAGAGGTTCGCGCGGGAGTGGGTGGAGGAGGCCGGGTGAGTCTCTTCTCCCTCCCCTGCGCAGCAGGGGAGGGTTGGGGTGGGGTGCTTTTGATCTTCCTCGTACTCCGAGGCTCCCCATCCCAACCTTCCCCCACGGGGGAAGGGGCGAACGAAAACGCCGCCCGAGGGCGGCGTTTGTAGACGGCTTGTTGGATCAGGCGGGGTCGCCTAGCTCAAAAGCGACCCCCTCCCAACCTCCCCCTGCTTTGCAGGGGAAGGGGCGAACGAAAACGCCGCCCGAGGGCGGCGTTTGCAGACAGCTTTTTGGATCAGGCGAAGTTTTACTTCGCCTGATCAGCGATCCAGTGCACCGCGTTGGTGACCTGTTCGTCGGTGAGCGCCGGGTTGCCGCCCTTGGGCGGCATGAAGTTGCCGTCGGGGCCGTGGTAGCCCTCGATCGCGTGCTTGACCAGCACGTCGATGCCCTGGGCCAGGCGCGGACCCCAGGCGGCCTTGTCACCCACCTTGGGCGCGCCGGCGACACCGGAGGTGTGGCAACTGGTGCACAGGTGATCGAAGATCGCCTTGCCGTCGGTGGTGCCACCGTAGGCCACCTGCGAGGCAGCGGCCTTGGCGGCGGCATCGGCGGCGGCCTGCATCGCGGCGCGGCCGGTGTTGCCGGCGTAGACGGCGCCAGCCGGGGCGATCCGCGCGGCCACCCGGGCCGGCTGCTCCGGATTGGTTTCCTTGGGCTCGTGCTCATGGATGGCCAGCGCCGCGAAGATCAGCACGACCGTCAACACGGCGAGCCCGCCGATCATGATCGAAAACTGGCGCAGGACGCTGTGGTCCGCCTTGCTCATGGAACCGCTCACGCACGTACTCCTTTCAGTGGGCACGGCGGAACGCCACCATGGCGGCCCCGACCTGCCTCGATTGCCTGTTGCTGTCACACCGGATCATGAACACCTCCACGCAGGGTGGTCCATGAGTGCGCGACGCTGATCAAGCTTGCCCCCGGCCCGGGTTCGGGGATCGGACAGGCAACCAGTCGGAGATTATAAACGAAGCGCGCGGCAAGTTTCAGGCTCCGGTGACGACGGACCCCGTGAACGGGGTCGGCGAAAACCGGGCGCAACCCCGCGCGAAAGCCATTACCCTGCCATCGGTCATGGCGCACCCATGTCAACCGGCATTGTTCATTTTCGTTGAACTGCCCCTATGCTTTCACCTCAAGAGTCGTCCGTCGGCGCAATCTGAAAGCACCGCCAGGCGGCAGATGCATGTCACGCTGCTGCGTGTCGCATGGCCGCACCGTTCAATCCAGGAGTTTTACATGTCGCGTTTTTGGAAGATCGCGTTGATCGTCATCGCCGTGATCGTGGTGGCGGCGCTGGGGTTCCGTCTGCTGCACAAGCCTGCTCCGGCTGGCCCCGCGTCCTCGGCCCAGGCGGCCGGCAAGGACCGTGGCGGCAAGGATGGCAAGAACGAGACGCCGCCGGTGCCGGTGACCGTGGTGCCCGTGGTCAAGCAGAACGTGCCGGTCTACCTGACCGCGCTGGGCACGGTGCAGGCGCTCAACACGGTCAGCGTGAGCCCGCAGGTCGGCGGCCAGTTGCTGAGCCTCGAGTTCACCGAGGGCCAGCCGGTGAAGAAGGGCCAGGTGCTGGCACAGATCGACCCGCGCACCTACCAGGCGGCCTATGACCAGGCCGTGGCGCGCCAGCGCCAGGACCAGGCCATGTTCGACACGGCCAAGAGCAACCTGGCACGCAGCCAGGACCTGGCCGCCAAGGGCTACATCTCCAAGCAGGACCTGGACACCTTGCGCAACACCGCCGCCCAGTACCAGGCCGCCGTGTCCGCCGATGCGGCCAGCCTGCGTGATGCGCAGGTGCAGTTGAACTACACCAGGGTGATTTCGCCGATCGATGGCCTGGCCGGCATCCGCGGCGTGGACCCGGGCAACGTGGTGACCACCTCGAGCACGATCGTGACGCTGACCCAGCTGCACCCGATCAACGTGATGTTCACCCTGCCCGAGCAGAACCTGGACATGGTGCGCAGCGCCGCCGGGAAGGACGCCGCCGCGCTGCAGGTGACCGCGCTGGATCGCACCGATGCCCATCCGATCGCCAGCGGCGGCGTGCTCAAGGTGATCGATAACCAGATCGATACCACCACCGGCACGTTCCGCCTGAAGTCCGAATTCCCGAACGCGAAGAACGAACTCTGGCCGGGCCAGTTCGTCAACGTGCAACTGCTGGTCAACACCGTCGATGGCGGCCTGGTGATCCCGGCGCAGGCGGTGCAGCGCGGGCCGGACGGCGACTATGTCTACCAGGTGCAGGGCGACAGCACGGTCAAGATGCAGGCGGTGGTGGTGGCCGGCGAAGTGGGCGACAGCCACGTGATGATCGGCAGCGGGCTCAAGGCCGGCGACCGCGTCGTCACCGAGGGCCAGTTCCGGCTGAAGCCCGGCAGCAAGGTCAACGCGCTGAAGCCGGGCGAAGTGCCGGCGGTGCCGACCGCCACCGAAATGGAAAAGGCCAAGCAGAACAGCAAGGGCGGTGGTCGCCGTCACGGCTGAGCAGCCAGCCTGCGCCGCCGCGACACCCGAAGTTGCGCGGCTGCGGCCGCGCGCCAGCCATGATCGCGGCTGAAACCGCACTTTAGACGTTACGGATAGCCATGGGATTCTCGACCCTCTTCATTCGCCGACCGATCGCCACCTCGCTGCTGATGGTGGCGGTGCTGCTGCTCGGCATCCTGGGCTACCGCCAGCTGCCGGTGTCGGCGCTGCCGGAAATCGAGGCGCCGAGCCTGGTGGTCAGCACGCAGTACCCGGGCGCCAGCGCCAACACCATGGCCTCGCTGATCACCACGCCGCTGGAACGCAACCTGGGGCAGATCTCCGGCCTGACCATGATGAGTTCGGACTCGTCCGCCGGGCTGTCCACGATCATCCTGCAGTTCTCGATGGGTCGCGACATCGACATCGCCGCCCAGGACGTGCAGGCGGCGATCAACCAGGCCAAGGGCACCCTGCCGGGCAACCTGCCGTATCCACCGGTGTACAACCGGGTCAACCCGGCCGATGCGCCGATCCTCACCCTGAAGCTCACCTCCGACAGCCGCCAGCTGCGCGACGTGAACGACCTGGCCGACTCGATCATTGCGCAGAAGCTGTCGCAGGTGCAGGGCGTGGGCCTGGTCTCGATCGCCGGCAACGTGCGGCCGGCGGTGCGCGTGCAGGTGAACCCGGCGCAGCTGTCCAATCTCGGCCTGACCATGGAAGACGTGCGCAGCGCGTTGACCCAGGCCAACGTCAATGCGCCCAAGGGCACCTTGAACGGCAAGACCCAGAGCTACTCGATCGGCACCAACGACCAGTTGAGTGATGCCGCCGAGTACAAGAACACCATCATCAGCTACAAGAACAACTCGCCGGTGCGGCTGTCCGACGTGGCCAAGGTGGTCGACGGCGTCGAGAACGACCAGCTCGCCGCGTGGGCCAACGGCAAGCCGGCGGTGCTGCTGGACGTGCGCCGCCAGCCCGGCGCCAACATCGTGCAGACGGTGCAGCAGATCCGCAACGTGTTACCCGAACTGCGCAATGCGCTGCCGGCCGACGTGCACCTGGACGTGTTCGCCGACCGCACCGTGACCATCCGCGCCTCGGTGCACGACGTCGAGTTCACCCTGATCCTCACCGTGTTCCTGGTGATCGGCGTGATCTTCGTGTTCCTGCGCCGGCTGTGGGCCACCATCATTCCCGCCACGGCGGTGCCGCTGTCACTGATGGGCACGTTCGGCGTGATGGCGTTCACCGGCATGTCGCTGGACAACCTGTCGCTGATGGCGCTTACCGTGGCCACCGGTTTCGTGGTGGACGATGCGATCGTGATGATCGAGAACATCGTGCGCTACATCGAAAAGGGCAAGAGCGGCAAGGAGGCGGCCGAGATCGGCGCGAAGGAGATCGGCTTCACCGTGCTGTCGCTGACCGTGTCGCTGGTGGCGGTGTTCCTGCCGCTGCTGCTGATGCCCGGCGTCACCGGCCGGCTGTTCCACGAATTCGCCTGGGTGCTGACCATCGCGGTGACCATCTCGATGCTGGTGTCGCTGACGCTGACCCCGATGATGTGCGCCTACCTGCTCAAGCCGGATCAGCTGCCCGAAGGCGACGACGCCCACGAGCATCATGCGGCGGCCGGCAAGCGCACCGTGTGGTCGCGCACCGTGGCGGTGTACGAAAGCTCGCTGGACTGGGTGCTCGATCATCAGCGCCTGACCATGCTGGTGGCCGGCGCCGCGGTGGTGCTCACCGTGTTCCTGTACGTGGTGATCCCGAAAGGCCTGCTGCCCGAGCAGGACACTGGCCTGATCACCGGCGTGGTGCAGGCCGACGACAACATCGCCTTCCCGCAGATGGAGGACCGCACCAAGGCGGTCGCCGAGGCGCTGCGCAAGGATCCGGCCGTGGCCGGCGTGGCCGCCTTCATCGGCGCCGGCACGATCAACCCCACGCTCAACCAGGGCCAGCTCAGCATCGTGCTGAAGGATCGTGGCGACCGTGACGGCCTGGACGAACTGCTGCCGCGCCTGCAGCAGGCGGTGGCCAATATCCCGGGCGTGGCGCTGTACCTGAAGCCGGTGCAGGACGTGACCCTGGACAGCCGCGTGGCCGCCACCGAATACCAGTATTCGATGTCCGACGTCAGCGCGTCCGAACTGGCCGGCTACGCCAACCAGATGACCGAGGCGATGCGCCAGCGGCCGGAACTGGCCGACGTCGACAACAACCTTGCCGACAACGGCAATGCACTGAAGCTCACCATCGACCGCGAGAAGGCCAGCCGCCTCGGCGTGCCGGTGCAGAGCATCGACGATACCTTGTACGACGCGTTCGGCCAGCGCCAGATCTCGACCATCTTCACCCAGCTCAACCAGTATCGCGTGGTGCTGGAAGTGGCGCCGGAGTTCCGCACCAGCGACGACCTGCTGACCAAGCTGACCGTGCGCGGCAACGGCAGCGGCGCGCTCGTCGGCAGCACCGCGACCAGCTTTGGCCAGCTGAAATCCAGCAATTCGGCCACGCCCTCGGGCATCGGCAACACCGGCAACGTGGGTTTCCAGATCGGTGGCGGCGGCAGCATCCCGCTGTCCTCGCTGGTCACCGCCGAAGTCACCAGCGCACCGCTGGTGGTCAGTCACCAGCAGCAGCTGCCGGCGGTGACCCTGGCCTTCAACGTGGCGCCGGGTTATTCGCTGTCCGACGCCGTGGCGGCGATCCACCAGGTCGAGTCGCAACTGAACTTCCCGCCCCAGGTGCGCGGCGAGTTCGTCGGCAAGGCCGCCGAGTTCACCTCTTCGCTGGGTGACGAAGTGTTGCTGCTGCTGGCCGCGATCGTGGTGATCTACATCGTGCTGGGCGTGCTGTACGAGAGCTACATCCACCCGCTGACGATCATCTCCACCCTGCCGCCGGCCGGCGTGGGCGCGCTGCTGGCGCTGATCCTGTGCGGCATGAGCCTGTCGGTGGACGGCATCGTCGGCATCGTGCTCTTGATCGGCATCGTCAAGAAGAACGCGATCATGATGATCGACTTCGCGATCGAGGCGCGTCGCACCGGCCTCAATGCGCGCGAGGCGATCCATCGCGCCTGCCTGCTGCGTTTCCGCCCGATCATGATGACCACCGCCGCGGCCATGCTGGGCGCGCTGCCGCTGGCGCTGGGCAACGGCATCGGTTCCGAGCTGCGCCGGCCGCTGGGCGTGGCCATCGTGGGCGGCCTGCTGCTGTCGCAGCTGGTCACGCTGTACACCACGCCGGTGATCTATCTGTACATGGAGCGCTTCTCCGACTGGCTCGCCGTCCGTCGCGAGCAGCGTGCGCTGGCTCGCCATCAGGCCAGCCACGCGGCGTGATCCTTCGATACCCCTCCTGCGCAAGGCAGGATAGAGCTGTGCGCCGTGCTCCCCCCCTGCTCGCCCCCAAAGGGACTTCCTGCGGTCGCAGGGAGGGTTGGGGTGGGGTCGCTCTTCGGCGGGAGTCGTTCCGATCAACCTTTTGGCGACCAGGACGTTGAGGGTGGGATGATCCGTTCACGCGTCCTCTGCGATACCCCCGCCCATCCCCTGCTCACGTTGATCCCATGAACATCTCCGGCACCTTCATCCGCCGCCCGATCGGCACCTCGCTGCTGGCGATCGGCCTGTTCGTGGGCGGCATGATCTGCTACTTCCTGCTCGGCGTGGCGGCGCTGCCGAACATGCAGTTCCCCGCGATCTTCGTGCAGGCCAGCCAGGCCGGCGCGGACGCCGGCACCATGGCGTCCACCGTGGCCGCGCCGCTGGAGCGGCACCTGGGCCAGGTGCCCGGCATCGAGACGATGCGCTCGTCCAGCTCCGAGGGCAGCACCTTCGTCTTCATGATGTTCCAGAACGGCACCGACCTGGACGCGGCCGCGCGCGACGTGCAGGCGGCGATCAACTCGGCGGCGCCGGACCTGCCCAGCGGCCTCAACGGCGCACCGGGCTACCAGAAGGCCAACCCGAACGACGATCCGATCATCGCGCTGGCGATGACCTCCGACACCCAGTCCGCCGCCGACCTCTACAACGCCGCCGACTCGCTGCTGGCCCAGCGGCTGCGCCAGCTGCCCGGCGTGTCGTCGGTGGAGATCGCCGGCGCCGCCACGCCGGCGATCCGCGTCGACGTGAACCTGCGCGCGCTGAACGCGATGGGCTTGTCGCCGGACCAGCTGCGCAATGCGCTGAGCGCGGCCAACGTCACCTCGCCGGAGGGCTTCCTGTCCAACGGCAAGACCACCATGGCGATCAGCGCCACCACGCAGATGCACAGCGCCGACGAATTCGCCCAGCTGGTGATCGCCAACCGCAATGGCACGCCGGTGCGGCTGTCCGACGTGGCCAGGGTCTACGCCGGCCAGCAGGACGCGTACCAGGCGGCCTGGTTCCGCGGCAAGCCGGCGGTGCTGATGTACGTCTACAAGAAGGCCGACGCCAACGTGATCGCCACGGTGGACCTGGTCAAGGACCAGCTGCCGACCCTGCGCGCCTACCTGCAGCCGGGCACCGAACTCACCCCGTTCTTCGACGGCACGCCGACCATCCGCGCCTCGCTGCACGAGGTGCAGGCCACCTTGCTGATCTCGCTGGCGATGGTGATCCTCACGATGGCGCTGTTCCTGCGCCGGCTGGCGCCCACGCTGATCGCGGCGGCAGCCGTGCCGCTGTCACTGGCCGGCGCGTTCGTGGTGATGTACATCCTCGGCTACACCCTGAACAACCTCACCCTGCTGGCGCTGGTGATCGCGATCGGCTTCGTGGTCGACGACGCGATCGTGGTGATCGAGAACATCATCCGCCACATCGACAACGGCATGACGCGGATGCAGGCCACCCTCGCCGGCGCCCGCGAAATCGGCTTCACCATCGTGTCGATCACCGCCTCGCTGATCGCGGTGTTCATCCCGCTGCTGTTCGCCGGCGGCGTCACCGGCATGTTCATGCACGAATTCGCGGTGACCCTGGTGTCGGCGATCGTGGTTTCCGCGCTGGTCTCGCTGACCCTCACGCCGGCGCTGTGCGGACGCTTCCTCAGCGGGCATGACGCGCACAAGGCGGCGGCGCCGTCGCGACTGGCGCGTTCGCTGGACGGTTTCCACGCCGGCATGCTGCGGGTCTACACCCGCGCGCTGAACTTCTCGCTGCGGCACGCGCTGCTGTTCGCGCTGACGCCGCTGGCGCTGATCGTGGCCACCTTCTTCCTGTTCGGCGTGGTCAAGACCGGCCTGTTCCCGCAGCAGGACACCGGCCTGATCTGGGGCCGCGCCAGTTCCAGCGCCACGGTCTCCTTCGCCGAGAGCAAGCAGCGGCTGGAACGGCTGACCGCGATGCTGATGGCCGATCCCGACGTGGCCACCGTGGGCTCGCGCCTGGGCAGCAGCCGACAGGGCACCAGCGGCTCGTTCAACATCGACCTGAAGACCCGGGCGCAGGGTCGCAAGGACGACACCTTCACCGTGCTGGCGCGACTCAGCGCCAAGGCGGCCAAGTATCCCGACCTCAACCTGCGCCTGCGCCCGGTGCAGGACCTGCCCAGCGGCGGCGGTGGCGGCACCAGCCAGGGCGCCCAGTACCAGGTTTCACTGCAGGGCAACGACCAGGCCAGCCTGCAGGAATGGCTGCCGAAGCTGCAGGCCGAGCTGAAGAAGAATCCCAAGCTCAGCGACGTGGGCACCGACGTCGACGAAGCGGGCCTGCGCCAGAACATGGTGATCGACCGCGACAAGGCCGCGCGCCTGGGCGTGTCGATCGGCGCGATCGACGGCGCGCTCTACGACGCCTTCGGCCAGCGCCAGGTCAGCACGATCTACTCCGACATCAACCAGTACAAGGTGGTGGTCAACGCGCTGCCCGACCAGACCGCCACGCCCGATGCGCTGAACCGCATCTACGTCGCCTCCAGCAGCGGCAGGATGATTCCGATCACCGCCTTCACCCGGCAGGAGCCGGGGCTGGCGCCATCGCAGATCACCCACGAAAACCAGTACAGCACGATGGATCTCAGCTTCAACCTCGCGCCCGGCGTCAGCATGGGCGAGGCGATGGGGATCATCCAGGGCACCGTGCAGAACATGCGCATGCCCGGCGACATCAAGGTGCAGATGGGCGGCAACTTCCGGCGCTTCGAGCAATCGCAGAGCGGCATGGGCTGGCTGATCCTGGCCGCCGTGCTGACCGTCTACATCGTGCTGGGCATGCTGTACGAAAACCTGATCCATCCGGTGACCATCCTGTCCACCCTGCCGGCCGCCGGCGTCGGCGCGCTGCTGGCGTTGTGGCTCACCGGCACCGAATTGTCGGTGGTGGCGCAGATCGCGCTGGTGCTGCTGATCGGCATCGTCAAGAAAAACGCGATCATGATGATCGACTTCGCCCTGGTCGCCGAACGCGAGCACGGCAAGAGTCCGCTCGAAGCCGCGCGCGAGGCGTGCACCGTGCGCTTCCGCCCGATCATGATGACCACGATGGTGGCGATCCTCGCCGCGCTGCCCATCGCGATCGGCCTGGGCGAAGGCAGCGAACTGCGCCGCCCGCTGGGCATCGCCCTGATCGGCGGCCTGCTGATCTCGCAAAGCCTCACCCTGCTGAGCACCCCGGCGCTGTACGTGATCTTCTCCTGCCTGGCCGAACGGCGCAGGGCGTGGTCGGCGCGCCGACGCGAGCGCCAGCTGGCGCGGCGCCGCCGTCAGCTGGCGGGGGCGTGACGACGGCCGTCGTGAATCCTCCGGGTATCCGACCGTGCCGCTGGTCACCAGTGAACAGGGACGCTCCCGGCACCGGCTTCCAGGCTGAACACTTCGGCAACGCACTCACAAGGCGTTAACCGGACGACCGTTACCTATGACTCCCTCTTCAATAGAGACGGAGACAACGCCATGGGCAACGAAACCGGCAAGCCGGACTTCTCCGACGTGCGCAGCGAGGTGCGCAGCCAGGCCGCGCAGATGCCGCCTGCGGCGAAGGCCGATTTCAGCGACGTGCAATCGCATGTGAGTTCGACTGCCGACGAAACCACGGTCTACGAAGTGGTGGCAGGCGACAGCCTGTCGAAGATTGCCAGGCATTTCTATGGCAACGGCAATGCGTGGAAGCCGATCTTCGATGCGAACCGTGACCAGCTCACCGACCCGGACCACATCAAGGCCGGGCAGATGCTGAAAATTCCGGCGAAGCCCTGAGCAACGACACCGCAAGCCCCGCAACAGGAGACATGCCATGAAGATGACTCGCCAACCCCTGATCCTCACCGCATCACTGGCCGCAGCGCTGGCGCTGGGCGGCTGCGGCAAGACCGACGATTCGGCCTCGCAGATTCCCGCCACGCCACCGCCCGCGGCCACGGCGCCGGCGCCTCCGCCCACCACCATGGCGCCCGCCCCCGCCAGCACCGCGGCCATGGGCATGGACAACACCGGCAACGCGGCGGCGATCAGCTTCAGCTCGGTCCAGCTGGGTTCCAGCGTGGACGCGAACAACCGGATCGCGGCCAGCGGCGACTCGTTCGCGCCGAAGGACAGCATCTACGCGTCGGTCGATACGACGGGCAGTGGCAACGGCACGCTGGCCGCGAAGTGGACCTACCAGGATGGCCAGACCGTGCATGAGGACAGCAAGGCGCTGAATGCGAGCGGGCCGGAAACCACCGTGTTCATGATCAGCAAGCCGAGCGGTTTCCCCGCCGGCAACTACAAGGTGGACATCTCGCTGGACGGCAAGCCGGTCGCCAGCAAGGACTTCTCGATCAAATGAACGGGTGAGGTCCGTGTCGGGCGTGCGGCGCGACGCGCCGCACGCCCGACCGTTCCGGTCAGCGTTCCGGACCGACCGTTCAGGCCGGCAAGGCCGCGGCGGCGTGCTGCAATGACAGGCCGGTTTCCCGCTTGAAGCGCAGGGCCAGCTGTTCGCGCAGGGCCAGACGTTCATCCGCATCGCGCCCGGCCCCATGCAATTCCACATGCCGCCATACCGCCACACTGGCCAGTTGCGCACCGGGCACTTCGGAATGGCGGCGGCTGTCGCCCTGCCAGTACACCGCGACCCAGCCTTCCGGCTCCGCCGAGTGGGTTTCGTCCACCGGCAGGATCAGCGAGCCGTCCAGCAAGGACAGCGCGCATTCGCGGCCGTCGGCGTGCTGGCAGGTGTACAGCGGTTGCAGGCCGGCGATGAAGTCGACGATGGATTGGCTCAACTGACTCATATTCCTTCCTTGTCATGGGCGTTGATCACGCGCTGCACCTGACGGTGCAGTCGGCCGGCACTTGCCGCGCCAGCCGGCGCATTCTGGCATGGCTACACGCCCGCGCACCGCCTGCGGTGGCCGGGGACGGGCATTCGCGCGACAATGGGCAGTCATCTGTCGCGGTTATGCCGCCCTTGCCAGGGAATCCCCGCTCGCCATGTCCCAGACCCCGAAGATCATCTACACCCTCACCGATGAAGCGCCATTCCTGGCCACCCAGTCGCTGCTGCCGATCGTCAGCGCGTTCGCCGGCACCGCGGGCATCCGGCTGGAGACGCGCGACATCTCGCTGGCCGGCCGCATCATCGCGCTGTTCCCGGAAATGCTGAAGGAAGACCAGCGCATCGCCGACGACCTCGCCGAGCTGGGCCAGCTGGCCACCACGCCGGAAGCGAACATCATCAAGCTGCCCAACATCAGCGCCTCGATGCCGCAGCTGAAGGCCGCGATCAGGGAATTGCAGGGCCAGGGTTACGCGCTGCCGGACTATCCGGATGCGCCGAAGGACGATGCCGAAAAGGACATCAGGGCGCGCTACGACCGGGTCAAGGGCAGCGCGGTGAACCCGGTGCTGCGCGAGGGCAATTCCGATCGCCGCGCGCCGGTCTCGGTGAAGAACTATGCGCGCAAGCACCCGCACAAGATGGGTGCCTGGAGCGGCGATTCGCAGACCCATGTGGCGCACATGGACGGCGGCGACTTCTACGGCAGCGAAAAGTCCGTCGTGGTCGGGAAGGCCGGCAACGTCAGCATCGAATGGTTCGGCAAGGACGGCAGCCACAGTGTGCTGAAGCCGAAGACCGCGCTGCTCGCGGACGAGATCATCGACGCGTCGGTGATGAGCCGCAAGGCGCTGGCCGGCTTCATCGATGCGCAGATCGCCGAAGCGAAGAAGCGCGGCGTGCTGTTCTCGCTGCACCTCAAGGCCACCATGATGAAGGTCTCCGACCCGATCATGTTCGGCGTGGCGGTGGGCGAGTTCTACAAGGACGTGCTGGCGAAACACGCCGACGTGCTGAAGCAGGCCGGCTTCAACCCGAACAACGGCATCGGCGACCTGTACGCGCGCCTCGGCTCGCTGACCGACGCGCAGCAGGCGGCGATCAAGGCCGACATGGATGCCGAGTACGCGCAGCGCCCGGGCGTGGCGATGGTCAATTCCGACAAGGGCATCACCAACCTGCACGTGCCCAGTGACGTGATCATCGACGCCTCGATGCCGGCGATGATCCGCGACTCCGGCAAAATGTGGAACGCCGAAGGCAAGCTGCAGGACATCGTGGCGGTGATCCCCGACCGCTGCTACGCCGGCGTGTACCAAGCCACCATCGAGGACTGCAAGGCGCACGGCGCGTTCGATCCGGCCACCATGGGCAGCGTGCCCAACGTGGGCCTGATGGCGCAGGCGGCCGAGGAATACGGCTCGCACGACAAGACCTTCCAGATCGCCGGCGACGGCGTGGTCAAGGTGATCGACGAGGCGGGCAGCGTGCTGCTGCAGCACGACGTGGAGGCCGGCGACATCTGGCGCATGTGCCAGACCAAGGATGCGCCGATCCGCGACTGGGTGAAGCTGGCAGTGGGCCGCGCCCGGCACACGCCGGCGGTGTTCTGGCTCGATCCGCAGCGCGCGCATGACGCCCAGGTGATCGCCAAGGTCGAGCGTTACCTGAAGGATTATGACCTCAGCGGGCTGGACATCCGCATCATGGATCCGGTGGCGGCCACGAAGTTCTCGCTGGAGCGCATCCGCCAGGGGCTGGACACCATCTCGGTCACCGGCAACGTGCTGCGCGACTACCTCACCGACCTGTTCCCGATCATGGAGCTGGGCACCAGCGCGAAGATGCTGTCGATCGTGCCGCTGATGAACGGTGGCGGCCTGTTCGAGACCGGCGCCGGTGGTTCCGCGCCGAAACACGTGCAGCAGTTCCTCGAAGAGAACTACCTGCGCTGGGATTCGCTGGGCGAATTCCTGGCGCTGGCCGCCTCGCTGGAACACCTGGGCAGCCGCTACGGCAGCGCCGAGGTGGACGTGCTGGCGAAGACCCTGGACCAGGCCAACGGCAAGTTCCTCGACACCGACAAGTCGCCCTCGCGCAAGGTCGGTGGCATCGACAACCGCGGCAGCCATTTCTACCTGGCGATGTACTGGGCCCAGGCACTGGCCGCCCAGGACGTGAACGCGGAGCTGAAGGCGAAGTTCGCGCCGCTGGCGAAGCTGCTGACCGAGAACGAGCAGAAGATCGTCGCCGAACTTGCGGAAGTGCAGGGTCACGGCGTCGAGATCGGTGGCTACTACCATCCCGACATGACCAGGGTCGGCCAGGCGATGCGCCCGAGCGCGACATTGAACGCGGCGCTGGCGCAGCTGTCGAAGTGACGCGCTGAGCCGGTCCGTGCCGGAAACGGGGCGCCGATCGGCGCCCCGTTTTTCTTTACGGCCGCGCCCGCCTTCGGGTCGCGCGGCATCGCCGGTCATCATCTGGAGAGGGAGTTTTCGCGATGCGTGTTTGGCAAGGGCTGTGTCCGCTGCTGCTGGTCGTCACCCTGCCGCTGTTCGCGCAATCGGCGTCCGCGCCGGCGCCGGCGTCATCCGCCTCGTCCCCGGTCGCCGACCTGCCGATGGTGGTGGTCAGCGGCGTGCAACCCGGGCCGGGTCTGTGGAAGGTCAGCAAGGGCGATCACGTGATGTGGGTGTTGGGCACGCTGTCGCCGTTGCCCCGCGACATGCAGTGGCAGGCGCAGGAGGTGGAGCAGGTGATCGCCGCCTCGCAACAGGTGCTGCTGGCGCCTGCGGTCAGGCTCGAGGCCAAGGTGGGTTTCTTCGGCAAGCTCTTCCTGCTGCCCTCGGCGTACAGCGCGCGCAAGAACGACGACGGTCGCAGCCTGCAGGACGTGCTGCCGCCGCCGGTGCATGCACGCTGGCTGGTGTTGAAGCAGAAGTACATCGGCCGCGATCGCGGCGTCGAGCGCTGGCGTCCGCTGTTCGCCTCGGAGGAGCTTTACCACAAGGCGCTGAAGGCGAACGGCCTGAGTCGTTCCGGTGGCATCCAGGCGAGCATCGATGGCCTGGCCAAACAGCACGGCGTGGCCGAGGTGCCGGTGGACTATCGCGTGGTGATCGAGCATCCGCGCGAGGCGATCAAGGCCTTCAGGCAGGCGGCGCCACACGACACCACCTGCTTCATCCGCACCCTGGACAGCGTGGAGCACGACATGCCGGCGATGACCGCACGGGCGAACGCCTGGGCCACCGGCGACCTGCAAACCCTGCGCCGACTGCCCGACAGCGATCGCCGTGACGCCTGCGTGGCGGCGGTGACCGGCGCCGGCTTTGCGCAGACACTGGGTCTCGGCGACGTGCCGGCACGCCTGCGCACCACCTGGCTGACGGCCGCGCGCAAGGCGCTGACGGCCAACGCGCAGACCTTCGCCTTGCTGCCGATGGACGAGCTGCTGAACCCTGACGGCTACCTGGCCACGTTGCGCGCCGAGGGCTACCAGGTCGACGCGCCGGAATGATCCGTACGGACGGTCAGGCGCTGGCGACATCCAGTCGTGCGATCTCGCTGTCGTCCAGCTGCAGCCCGGTGGCGCCGAGCAATTCGCGCAGCTGCTCCACGCTGGTGGCGCTGACGATCGGCGCGGTGAGGCCGGGGCGGGCGATCAGCCAGGCTAGTGCGACCTGGGCGGGAGTGGCGTGGTGGGCGGCGGCCACCGCGTCCAGCGCGGCCAGCACCTGCAGGCCGTGCGGGTTCAGGAACTTCTTCACTGCGCCGCCGCGTGCCGAACTCTTGGCGAGATCTGACGCGCTCCGATATTTCCCGCTGAGGAAGCCGCTGGCCAGCGCGTAATAGCTGATCACGCCGATGTTCTCGCGGCGGATCAGCGGTTCCAGTTCCTGCTCGTAGCCGGCGCGGCTGACCAGGTTGTACTCCGGCTGCAGGCTTTCGTAGCGGGGCAGGCCGTGCCGTTGCGACATCGCCAGCGCGTCGGCGAAACGGGCGGCGCTGAAGTTGGACGCGCCGATCACGCGCACCTTGCCGGCCTCGATCAAGCGGGCAAAGGCGCCCAGGGCTTCTTCCATCGGCACGCTGGCGTCGTCCTCGTGCGCCTGGTACAGGTCGATGCAGTCGACCTGCAGGCGCTGCAGCGAACCGTCCACTGCCTGCTGGATGTTCACCGGCGACAGGCCCGGCTGCTCGGCCCACTTGGCCACCTTGGTCGAGATCACCACGCGGTCGCGCTTGCCGCTCTGCTTCAGCCACTTGCCGATGATGGTTTCCGATTCGCCGCCACGGTTGCCCGGCACCCACGCCGGATAGACGTCCGCGGTGTCGATCAGGTTGCCGCCGGCGTCGACGAAGGCATCGAGCAGTTCGAATGAACGCTTCTCGTCGGCGCTCCAGCCGAACACGTTGCCGCCGAAGGCGAGCGGGGCGATGGAAAGCGGCGAGTTGCCGAGCGGGCGCTGGTGCATGGAATACCCCGGATAGCGATGAGCGATGCAGCCGAAGTGGCTGCATCTCCGCGGTATTCAAGCCCGGGTCGGGTTCAGCGTGGACTCGCCATGCGCGGCCACACGTGCGCGCAGCAGGCCATCACGGTGCGTTTGGCCAGGGTGACTTGCTTGCCATCTTGCGGGGGTTTGGCCGGTGCGTCGGGCTGCCAGTCCAGGTATTCCTTGCGCACCAGATGGCCGTGCAGGAACAGCAGATCTTTCCACAACGAGTTCATGGGAAGCCTCCTCGGGAGGATTGCGTCTTGGGGAGAGCTCAAGATACGCACGTCACAGATCGCCAAAAAGCGATATATTCGCAAGCCAGGCTTGAGGGAAATTCAAGATGGGAAAGTTGCCGCTGGGTCTGTTGCAGCAGTTCGTGCTGGTTGCCCGGCAAGGCAACCTGTCGCGCGCGGCGGCCCAGGCGAATCTCACCGTCAGCGCCCTCAGCCATCAGATGCGCCAGCTGGAAGAGCGACTGGAACAGCGCCTGTTCGAACGCGGGCCGCGTGGCGTGAAGCTGACCACCGAGGGCTGCAGCCTGCTCGATGCGGTGGGCGAGCACCTCGATCGTATCGAGCATGCGCTGTTGCGTTATCGCAAGCAGGCGCATGACACGTTCACGCTGAGCGCCAGCGCGGGAATCATGTCGGGCTGGCTGGTGCCGCGGCTGCCGCGACTGGTTGCCGCGCATCCCGAACTGGAGCTCAACCTGCAATCGGGCTCCTCCCTGGTGAATTTCGAGCGCGAGCCGGTCGACGCCGCGCTGCGCTACGGGCGCGGCAAGTGGGAAGGCCTGCACAGCGAACGCCTGTTCGGTGAATGGATCGCGCCGGTCGTCGCGCCGGAACTGGTGGCGAAAATGGCCGGCGCCGATCCGCACGACCTGTCGCAATGGCCGCTGCTCGGCGATCCCAATCCGTCCAGTCGCTGGAAGGACTGGTTCGCCAAGGTCGGCGGTTCGCCGCCGCGCCGTTACGTGGCGAATTTCGACAGCTTCGATGCGCTGCGACATGCAACGCTGGAAGGTCTCGGTGTGGCGATGGGGCGCATGGTGATGTCGAAGTCGCTGATCGACGCCGGCCGGCTGATGGTGCTGGGCGAGCGCTATCTGGCGGTGGAGGATGCGTACTGGCTGGTGTATCCGGCGCGCTCGAAGGACCATCCGGGGCTGCAGGTGTTTCGCCAATGGTTGCTGGCCGAAGCCGACGATTACTGCAGCAATCTGCCGGTGCCCGGCAACGACGGTGCTCCTTGATCAGCGTTGCCCCGGGCTGAAACGGTTTCGAAAACGCTCTGCGCCAGTCATCATTCTTCGTTGTGCATTCGACTGTGAGGAGCTGAAACCATGAAGTCACGCGCCGCCGTCGCCTGGGAAGCAGGCAAGCCGTTGTCGATCGAGCAAGTGGATGTCGCCGGCCCGAAGGCGGGCGAGGTGCTGGTGCGCATCGTCGCCACCGGCGTCTGCCACACCGACGCGTTCACCTTGTCCGGCGCCGATCCGGAGGGCATGTTCCCGGTGATCCTGGGCCACGAGGGCGGCGGCATCGTCGAGGAAGTCGGCGAGGGCGTCACCTCGCTGAAGGTCGGCGACCACGTGATCCCGCTGTACACGCCCGAATGCGGCGAGTGCAAGTTCTGCCTGTCCGGCAAGACCAACCTGTGCCAGAAGATCCGCGTGACCCAGGGCCAGGGCCTGATGCCCGACGGCACGTCGCGCTTCTCGCTGGACGGCAAGCCGCTGCTGCACTACATGGGCACCAGCACGTTCAGCGAATACACCGTGCTGCCGGAGATCTCGCTGGCGAAGATCAACCCGGCCGCGCCGCTGGAAAAGGTCTGCCTGCTCGGTTGCGGCATCACCACCGGCATCGGCGCGGTACTGAACACCGCGAAGGTGGAGCCGGGCGCATCGGTGGCGGTGTTCGGCCTGGGCGGCATCGGTCTGTCGGTGGTGCAGGGCGCAGTGATGGCGAAAGCCGGGCGCATCGTGGTGGTCGATACCAACCCGACCAAGTTCGAGATGGCCAGGCTGCTGGGCGCCACCGACTGCATCAACCCGAAGGATTACCCGGACACGCCGATCCAGCAGGTGATCGTCGAGCTCACCGACGGCGGCGTGGACTATTCGTTCGAGTGCATCGGCAACGTCCACGTGATGCGCTCGGCGCTGGAGTGCTGCCACAAGGGCTGGGGCGAGTCGATCATCATCGGCGTGGCCGGCGCCGGCCAGGAGATCAGCACGCGGCCGTTCCAGCTGGTCACCGGGCGGGTCTGGCGCGGTTCGGCGTTCGGCGGGGTGAAGGGCCGCTCGCAGCTGCCCGGTTACGTCGACCGCTACATGGCCGGCGAGATCCGCATCGACGAGATGATCACCGAAGTGCTGCCGCTGGAACGCATCAACGAGGCGTTCGACCTGATGCACGAGGGCAAGGTGATCCGCTCGGTGATCCACTACTGACGTAGAATGTGCGGGCGCCGCCAGCCACGCTGGCGGCGTTCGCCGTTTTCCATGTCTGCACACGTCATGCCCAGGGTCGTTCCATGAGCCGCACTGCCATCCTCGTCGACGGTGCCTTCTTTCTTGCCCGCTATCGCAAGGTCTACGGCGAGCGCGATGCCGGTGATGCGCGCGCGGTGGCCAAGACCGTGTTCGGCATGGCGCTGGAGCACCTGAAGGCGGTCGACCGCCCGCGCGAACAGCTGTACCGGATCTTCTTCTACGATTGCCCGCCGCTGGAAAAGAGTTTCATCAAGCCGGTCAGCGGCGACAGTGTCGACTTCGGCCGTACCGGCGCTGCCGCGTTTCGCCGCGAGCTGCACGACCAGCTGCGTCGCCAGCGCAAGATGGCGCTGCGGCTGGGGCGCCTGTCCGAGCGCGGCGAGTGGCAGCTGAAGCGCAGTACCTACCAGCAGTTGCGCGACGGCAGCCTGCGCTGGGACGATCTGGACGATGGCCATTTCGAGCCGGACATGCGCCAGACCCAGGTCGACATGAAGATCGGCATCGACATCGCGGCGCTGACCTACAAGAAGCTGGTCGACCAGATCATCCTGATCGCCGGCGACGCGGATTTCATCCCCGCCGCAAAGCTGGCCCGCTACGAAGGCATCGACTTCATCCTCGACCCGATGTGGCAGGGCATCGCGCCGGATCTGCACGAACACATCGACGGCCTGCAATCGGTGTGCCCGCGTCCGTCCTGAGGCCTCCACCGGGATTGCACATGGTTTTCGTGATATTGGAAGTTCGAACGTTCCGCCACACGCCAGGGAGTTGACCATGATTCGTGCAACCGCAGCGGCGAAACCTGCCGGGATCGGCATCGCGGCAGTCTTGCTGCTGGCATCCGCGCTGCTGCTGCCCGGGCCTGCCCGCGCGCAGGCCGCGTCGGCCGGATCGGTGGAGTCGGACCAGCCCGTGGATGAACTGGTGCCGCCCACCAGCGCCAGCGACTTCACCGCTTCGCAACTGGACAGCGTGCTGGCCGGCAGCTGGCGTTCGCCCGCCAACCGCGCGCGCGACGCCTACCGCCATCCCAAGGCCACCCTGCAGTTCTTCGGCGTGCGGCCGGACCAGACGGTGATCGAGATCACGCCCGGCGGTGGCTGGTACGCGGAAATCCTGGCGCCGCTGCTGAACGACAACGGCCATTACATCGCCGCGGAGAAAGCCCCGTCCGCCGACAGCGAGGCACGCAGCGACGACAGCGCGTTGCGTCGGAAATTCGCCGCCGACCCGGCGCATTACGGCAATGCCCGCATCGTCGAATTCGATGCCGCCGCGCCGAAGTTCGGGGCGCCCGGTTCGGCCGACGTGGTGCTGACCTTCCGCAACGTGCACAACTGGATTGCTGCCGATAAAGGCACGGCCGGCATCGGGCCGGCCATGTTCAAGGCCTTCTTCGACGTGCTCAAGCCCGGCGGCGTGCTCGGCGTGGTCGATCACCGCGCCAGCGAAGGCGCCGTGATCGATGCGGTGAAAGGCAGCGGCTACCTGCCCACGCCGTACGTGGTGAAGCTGGCGACCGATGCCGGCTTCGTGCTGGAGGAAAGTAGCGAAGTCAACGCGAATCCGAAAGACACGAAGGACTATCCGAAGGGCGTCTGGACCCTGCCGCCGACCCTGACCCTGGGCGACCAGGACAAGGCCAAGTACCAGGCGATCGGCGAGTCGGACCGGATGACGCTGAAGTTCGTCAAGCCGACGGCGCCCGCCGGAAACGAAGCGCATTGAACATGGCCTGATGCGCTGCGCTGTCACGCCCACATGCTGATCGCCCTCAACAAGCCTTACGGCGTGCTCTGCCAGTTCACCGATGATCGCGGTCGCCCGACGCTGGCGGATTTCGTCGTGCAAAAGGACGTCTATGCGGCTGGACGGCTGGATCAGGACAGCGAGGGCCTGCTGCTGCTGACCGACGACGGGCGCCTCGCCCATCGACTCACCGATCCCCGCCACAAGCAGGCCAAGACCTACCTGGCGCAGCTCGACGGCAGCGTCGACGAGGCGGCGCTGCATAAGCTTTCGCGTGGCCTGGTGCTGAGCGATGGCCCGACCCTGCCGGCCGAGGCGAAGCTCGTCGACGAGCCGACATGGCTGTGGCCGCGCAACCCGCCCGTGCGTTTCCGCAAGGCGATCCCGACCAGCTGGATCAGCCTCACGCTGCGCGAAGGACGCAACCGGCAGGTGCGCCGGATGACCGCCGCGGCCGGGTTCCCGACCCTGCGCCTGATCCGCGTGCAGATTGGCGAACACCGGCTGGCCGGCCTCGCTCCGGGCGAGACGCGCGTGCTGGCGGACTGACCCGCCGCGCCGCTGCGCAGCCTGTCACGAGCTGCGCGGCAGGCCGAAGAACGCCTCGGCCGTCGCGGTGCTGTTCGCCGCCGTCACGGCCACGCTTTCGCCGCGATCGCGGGCGATTTCCTCGCAGATGTGCTTCAGGTACATCGGCTCGTTGCGCCGGTGCGCGGGCTGCGGGCGCACCGTGCGCGGCAGCAGGTAGGGCGCGTCCGTTTCGATCATCAGCCGATTCGCCGGGATCTCGCGCACCAGTTCGCGCAAATGCGTGCCACGGCGTTCGTCGCAGATCCAGCCAGTGATGCCGATATGGCAGTCCAGCGCCAGGTAGTCACGCAGCGCCTCGCCGGTATCGGTGAAACAGTGCACCACCGCCCCCGGAACCTTGTCGCGGTAGCGGGCGAGCAGGGCGACGAAGTCGCCGTGGGCATCGCGCTGGTGCAGGAACAGCGGCTTGCCCGCGTCCACCGCCAGCTGCAGTTGCCGTTCGAACACCTGCAGCTGCACCCCGCGTGGCGAGTAGTTGCGGTTGTAGTCCAGGCCGGTTTCGCCGATGGCCACCACCGCGGGGTCCTGCGCGAACTCGCGCAGCGCCGCGTCGGTCGCATCGTCGTATTCCACGGCGTGGTGGGGATGGACGCCAGCCGTGGCAAACAGTCGGGCCGGATGCCGGGCCGCCAGCACGCGGGCGCTGGCACTGCCGTCGCGCGACGCGCCGGTGACAATCATCCGGTCCACGCCGTGCGCATGCGCACGTTGCATCACAGCATCCAGGTCGTGATGGAAGGACTCGTGGGTGAGGTTGGCGCCGATATCGATGAGAGACATGCGTTTTTCCGGGACATTCGTCGATCATGTTGCCAGAACCGCGTCGCCGGGTCCCTGTTCGCGTACCTCCATCCGGTACGTTTTGCCTCAATGGATGAAGGTCCGCCGTCCGGGAAGGTGCCGAGTCGGGGTTTCTCGGCGCAACGCAGCATGCGATCAAAGGCGGATCGCCCGCGTAGTCGCGCTCGCGTGCGGACGATGGTCTCGCGCATCTGCCCAGCGAGTCCCCGGTTACCCGGAAAAAGTCGCGTTGACCACCGCTGGAACTTGCGATAGTTTCAAGCGACGGCGTCACATTCCTGACGTCGTGGGGCAGGTGTCGTGCGAAGGGGGAGCTTTCGCATGATTCCGTCAATCCCCAACCAGGACATTCAACAACGCGCGCGTGGAAATGCGCGTGACGGGCTTTTGCACGCCTCGAACGAGGTGCGGCTTTCAACGGGAGGGATTGCATGGACAAGAAATGGGTAGCGCGCGGTTCGGGTCTGGCACTGGCTGGACTGCTTATCGCCACGGCGGCCACCGCGGCCGAACCACAGACGGCGGTGCAGGCAACATCGGTAACGGTGCAGGGCGTGCAGGTGGCGATTTCGCCGACCGGTCAGCTCGTGGCCCCCACGCCGGAGCAGCGCGCGGCTTTGTCGCGGGCGATGCTGCAGCAGTCCGCGACTGCGTCTTCGAAGCGCACCCTTGGCCAGCCGGCCGCGCCGCGTAACGAGGCCGAGGCTCGTGCCACCTTCCATACCTTCAAGCTCAGGAATGGGCATGCCGCGGTGGGCATGGCCTTGCCGGAGAATCTCATGAGCAGCCTGGTCGCCGAGCGTCGGGCCGACGGCAGCCTGAGCATCCATCACGAGGGTGACACCCAGAGCGCCCCGGCATCGGTGGAGGTGACGAAATGATCCGTCGCAACCGCATGTTCAACGCATTCCTCGGTCTCGGCCTGATCTTCATGGCTGGCCAGGTGTCGGCCGCCGACATCAAGATCTCCAACCAGGACGTCGGCACTGGCCAGGGCCTGGATGATCCGACGCCCGCCACGCCGGTCGGTGGCAATCCGGGTACCACGCGCGGCGAGCAGGCACAGATCGTGTTCAAGTTCGCGGCCGACATCTGGGGCGCGGTGCTGCAGAGCGACGTTCCGGTCACGGTCAGCGCCAGCTTCGCCAAGCTCAGCTGCGACGCCACTTCGGGCGTACTTGGCTCGGCGGGCACCACCAACATCTACTCCTTCGCGGCACCGGCGCCACAGGGCGCGGTCGCCAATACCTGGTATCACTCGGCGCTGTTTGATTCGCTCGCCGGCGAGGATGCGGGCGACGGTGCAGCGGACATTCGTGCACGCTTCAACGGCGCGCTCGGTTCCACCGGTTGCCTCGAGGGTTCCAGCTGGTACTTCGGTCTGGATGGCAAGCAGCCGGCCGGCAGCATCGACTTCCTCAACGTGGTGCTGCACGAGATGGCCCACGGCCTGGGCTTCTCCGGTTTCGGCAGCCTCACCACCGGCCAGCCGCTGCAGGGCAACGATGGCGTCGGTCGCCAGGACATCTACACGACCTTCGTCTACGACGATACCCAGCAGATGAGCTGGTATGCGATGACGCCGACCCAGCGTGTCGCCTCGGCGCTCAACGACGGCAACCTCGTGTTCACCGGCGCCAACGTGAAGGAACAGGCGCCGCTGGCACTGGGCAAGGTGACCACGCTGCGTGTCTCCGCACCGGCGGGTGCCGCCGGCGACTATACCTTCAACCAGAGCAGCAGCCCGATTCCGGCAACTCCGGCCAATTTCAGCGGCTCGATCATCGGGGCGATCAGTCCCCCGCTTTCGCCCAGCACCAGCAACCTCGAGGGCTGCAACCCGTTCACCAACGCAGCCGACGTGGCCGGCCATCTCGTGCTGGTCAATCGCGGCACCTGCTCTTTCGACATCAAGGCAGGCAACGCCATCGCCGCCGGCGCGACCGGCGTCATCATTGCCAACAACGCCGCCGGCACCATCGTGCCCGCCATCACGGCGAGCATCCCGGTGATCTCGGTCAGCCAGGCTGACGGCAACACGTTGCGGGCGAATCTGGCGGGTCTGACCGGTGCTCTCGTCCTCGGCGACAAGATGGCCGGTGCCGACGCGGCCGGCAACGTGCAGCTGTACGCACCGACCGTGCTGGCGCAGGGCTCGTCGTTCTCGCACTACGACACGCGCCTGACTCCCAATGCGCTCATGGAATACGCCATCAATGCGGATCTGGCGGGCCATATCGACCTCGACCTGACCCCCGCGCTGTTCCAGGACGAAGGCTGGCAGTTGAACGAGGGTACGCAGAGCCTGCTGGGCTGCGACAGCGGTATCCCGACCTGGCTGCCCGGTGGTGTGGTGATCGGTGCCAACGTGGTCGCCAACGCCAGGATCATCGCCGGTGCTGCTTCGACGGTAGGCGATTATCGCCCGGCGGTGCGCGCCTACGCGGCTGGCCTCGCCACTGACGGCCTCATCACCGGCGCTCAGGCCAGCAGCCTCAATGCCTGCCTCAGTGATGCGGAAACCCTGAACCAGTGGAAGGCGTGGAGTGCGTTTGCGCCGCAGGAAATCTCCGCCGGTGTCACCGTGCCGGGGCAATCCGGTGCGGCGGCTTCGAGCAAGGTGTACACGCTCGAGGTACCGGCCGGGGCGCTGGGCTTGAGCCTGCGCACGCTGGGCGGCACGGGTGACGTGACGGTCTACGTGAAGCTTGGTTCGCAGGCTTCGCCGACGGACTATGGCTGGAAGTCGGTGCATGCCCGCACCAACAGCGAAGCGGTGATGATCACGCGTCCGGTGGCGGGAACCTACTACCTCACCGTATATGGCGAGACCGACTACAGCGGCGTGACGGTGCTGGGCAACTTCACCCAGCGGTAAGCCACAGATCGCCTGGCAGCGACGACTCCGGTCGTCCTGCCAGGCTCCTCTGGGTCGGTCTTCTGTCGCGGCCAGGCAATCAATCCATTGCTTCGCATCGTGGCAGGCGCATCGTTCCGAGGCGTGGCATCGCGTCTGCCGGCGATCGGCAAATCCGAATTTTTCGCACCAGCGGCCGGGCCATCGCGGCAGGCCATGGCTGGTGCCATCCATAGAGTTGCATGTCATAACCGCCGAGGTGTTGCATGAACAAGATTTACAGGAAGGTATGGAGCCGCACGCTGGGCGCCATGGTTGCCGTTTCCGAGCTGGCCTCGACCCGCGGCAAGGCAGGGTCCGTCGGGCTGGTTTGCGGCGCGGTTGCACTGGTTGGTGCGCTGGCACTGGCTCCCGTCGCCACGGCCTCGGCCCAGAACCTGCCGGCAACGTGCCAGCTCGATGTGGGCACGCCGGGTGCGGTATCCGGTGACGACGCCTTCGTCTGCGGTCCGGATGCTTCCGCGACCGGTGATCGTGCGACGGCGGTGGGCGCACTCAGCTTCGCCGGGTCCGACGACAGCGCAGCCTTTGGCGCCGGTGCGCTGGCGCTGGGCATCGGCTCTTCGGCGACGGGCAGCAGCAGCGTGGCGATCGGTCAGGAAAGTTCGGCCTACGGCTTCCAGTCCGATGCCGAAGGTGACTACAGCACGGCGGTAGGCGCGAGCGCCGTGGCACTGGGCGAAGGTTCCACGGTGGTCGGTTGGGGCGGCAGTGCGCTTGGCGTGTTCTCCGTGGCCACCGGTTATGGCGCGGTCGCGACGGGCGACAACAGCGTGGCCAGCGGTGCGAACGCGATGGCTGACGGCATCGGCAGCGTGGCGACCGGCAGCAGCAGTCATGCGGCGGCGGACAACAGCTCGGCGTACGGCAACGGCGCCCAGGCCATCGGCGGCAACAGCTCGGCCTACGGTGCGGGCGCGACGGCGACCGGTGCGGACAGCGTGGCGATCGGCGGAGAGGCGACCAACATCCTGACCGGTACCACCGGTGCGGCGACGGCGGGCGACGGCGGCACCGCCATCGGCGCCAGCGCGATCGCCAGTGGTCTGGCGGCGTCATCGGTGGGCATCGGTGCGCAGGCTGACGGTGACGAATCCACCGCGCTGGGCGCGCTGGCGTATACCCCGGGCACGTATGCCACGGCGGTCGGCGCCGAATCGGCGGCGACCGGCGAGTATTCGACCACGGTGGGCTCGACGTCGGTGGCCACCGGTGACCAATCCGTCGCCCTGGGCTTCGGGGCAGCGGCGACGCAGATAGCGACCGTGGCGGTTGGCGCGCAGAGTTTTGCCGCCGGCGTGGCGGCCACGGCGACCGGTTAC
>NZ_JBDGIQ010000005.1:78074-366998 GCF_057657335.1 Rhodanobacter sp. Soil_C_14
TGCGCAGTCATTGGCTGACCGGGCCAACACGGTCTCCGTGGGCAGTGCCGGTTCCGAGCGCCAGATCACCAACGTGGCTGCCGGCACCGAGGCCACGGATGCGGTGAACCTGGGTCAGCTGGAAGCGGTGCAGACGCAGGTGACGCAGACGGGCTCGGACGTGAGCGCCAACACGGCGGCGATTGCCACGAATACCGCCGCCATCGCGACCAACACCGCGGACATCGCCACCAATACGGCCGACATCGCCACGAACACCGCCGCCATCAGTTCACTGGATGGCCGGGTCGACACGATCGAGGGACAGCTCGGCGACCTGCAGCAGAGCACGGCGGAACTGGGCGCGATCGGCATCGACACCGTGGGCGATGGCAGCGACGACGCCTCGGTGCTGGCCGGCTCGCGTGGCGTGGCGATCGGCTCGAATGCCGAGGTGGGCGGTGACCATGGCACGGCGATCGGCGGCGACAGCTACGCGGCGGGCCCGAACGACACCGCCATCGGCGGCAATGCGAAGGTGAATGCCGATGGCAGCACCGCGGTGGGTGCCAACACCACCATCGCGGCGACGGCGACCAACGCGGTGGCGGTCGGCGAAGGCGCGTCGGTGAGCGCGGCGTCGGGCACGGCGATCGGCCAGGGCAGTTCGGCCACGGCGGCCGGTGCGGTGGCCCTGGGCCAGGGCTCGCTGGCTGATCGCGCCAACACGGTGTCGGTGGGCACGGCGGCAAACAACCGCCAGATCACCAACGTGGCGGCCGGTACCCAGGCCACCGACGCGGCGAACTACGGTCAGGTGCAGCAAGCCCTGGTCAGCGCGAAGGACTACAGCGACGCCAACGCCCAGCAGACCCTGCAGAGCGCCAATGCGTACACCGACCAGAAGTTCGCCAACATCGCCAGCACGGCGGACGTGAACTCGCTGCGCAACGACACCAACAACCGCTTCCGCGCCATGGACAAGCGCGTGAACCAGGTTGGCGCGATGGGCGCGGCGATGGCGCAGATGGCGTTCAGCACCCAGGGCATCAACACGCCGAACCGGGTGGGTGTGGGCATGGGTGGCTACGGTGACCATGCAGCACTGGCGGTGGGCTACTCGCGGCAGTTGTCGCCGAAGGCCAACCTGACCTTCGGTGCGGCGGTCAGCGGCAGCGAAACCTCCGGTGGCGTGGGCGTGGGCTTCGGCTGGTAAATCAGGCCGCCGGGCCGGCGATACGGGCCCGGACATGCACGACAGAAACCGGCGCCCACGTGGCGCCGGTTTCCCTTGTGGCCGAGGTCCACCGCCGTCGCGCGAGGCAGCGATCACGCTTCCGCGCCGCCATGCGTACGTCGCCATGAAGGAGGTCGCTTCGGGGGCGAAAAAGGAAAGGCCCGCCGAGGCGGGCCTTTCTGCCGTGACGCGATGAAACCTCAGTGGTGCCCGTGCGCCAGTCCGGGGCAGGCCAGGTCGAGCACGAAGCCGTCGTGGTCGGAAACCCCGATGGCCTTGCGCAGGCCGGTTTCGCCTGCCGCGTCATCCTGGGTCTGGTCGGGAGCATCGAGATTGCCGCGGCCGTATTCGAAACCGCGGAAGCAGCGCTGGGCGAGGCGATCAAGCAACGCCTGGTCGAGCACCTGGGCCACCGGAACATCGCGGCCGGAGTCGAACGAGCCGGTGCTCTGGTAGCCCTGGATCTCGCCAAGCTGCTGGGTGAACAGGAACGAGTAACGGTCGTTGGGGGCCACCGACTGCACCGCGTTCCACAAGGCCGGCTTCACGATGTTGCCGCCGAGATCGAGCAGGTTGGCGCTGTCGTCGTAGGTGCCGGCGATCGCGCCGACCACGTCGGTCCAGCCGTCGGTGAACGGGTAGGCGTTGAAGTCGCCCAGCACGACCAGCGGTTCGAAAGCGGACTTCGCGTCGGTCTGCAGCGCCTGCACGCGCTGGGCGATGTCCACCGCGCCGTTGAAGCGCTTGAGGCGGTTGCGCGTGGCATCCGCCCCGCCATCGACGCCGATCAGCGACTTCGGGTGCACCACCATCAGGCGGAACGAGAAGCTGCCCTTGCCCAGTTTGGTGCCTTCGAGCAGCAACGGCGGACGGTCGTGCAGATAGGCCGACTGGCCGGTGCCAGGGTCCACCCAGGTCGCGTCGTAGCCAAGCTGGCTCACGCTGGCGATCTGCACCCGGTCGTCCTGCACCAGGAAGCCCACGTCGATGCCGCTGGGATCGTGGCCGTCGACCAGGTGCGCGGAGTAGTGCACGCCGTAGTCGCTGTTCAGTTGCGCGGCCAGCTGTTCGAGCACGGGCAGGTTTTCCACCTCCTCGGCGCCCAGCACGTCGGGCAGTTTCAGCACGCCGCCGATGTAGGCGGACAGGCGCTGCAGCTTGAGCTGCAGTTCGTCCGCCGTCGGCGTGCCTTCATCACCGCACTCGTAGGTGCTGTTGCCGCCATCGGTGTCGCATAGCCGCAGCATGTTGAGGTTGCCCACGCGCAGGCCATCCGGGCCCCGCTGATCATGCACGGGGCGCGGCATCGTGTTGGCATCGAGGATGTGCAGCATGGTCGGCTGGAAGTCGTAGTCGCCGAAGCTGTAGCTCATCACGCCTTCGGCGATGAACCGCGCGCCGCCGTTGATCCCGGTGCCGGTCGGCACCGCGCCGAGGGCATCGGCGTCCATCTCGAAGACTTCCGGGTTGCCGTCCCACACGCCGGAGTGGATGTCCGAGGCCGGCAGGCCGAAAGTGACGCCCTGCGAACGCAGCGAACGACTGCCGCCGGCACTGACGAAGACCTCGGCGAAGGGATCGTTGCCGTAGCGCTGGTTGCCGCGATCGACGATGCCGTTGACGATCAGGATGCGCATGCCCTCGAAGCATTCGAAATTGGTCGTGCCGCAGGACAGGTTCGCCGGATCGGTCGACGGCAGGTTGCGACCGAACAGCACCGGCTGTGGCAGCCGGTTGCCCGAGCTGAGCACGCTGATGCTGGCGCCGGTCAGTTCGGTCAGCCCGTAGTACTCGGCCACGCGGGCACGCACGTCCACCGCGTCACCGACTTTCACTGTCGGTGCGCTGCCGGTGAACACGTACACGCCGTTCGAGGTCAGCCGGACGTGGTCGTCGCGGCGATCCGGCGTCTGCATGGTGAAGCCGGCCGGGCCGACGCTGGTGACGATGTTGTTGCGGGTGATCACCGGCTGGCCGGTGAACGGCGAGCTGTCACCGTTGCCCTGGATCTGGAAGATCTCGACCTGGGCCGCATCGTCGTTGAGGATGCCGCCGATCGCCTCGCCGCGGGCAATCGCGAGGCCGCTGGACGGCTCGCTCAGCTGCACCGCGAAATCCTCGTCGGGTTCGATCTTCGTGTCGCCGTGCACGGTGACGGTGACCTTCTGCACCGTGTCACCGGCGGCGAAGGTCACCACCTGGTCCACCGCGTCGTAGTCGCCATCGGCCACGGTGGCGGCGCCATCGGCCGTGCGGAAGCGCACCTGCACCGGCGACGGTGCCGGCTTGCTCAGGGTGAGGCTGAAGTCGAGCGCGGTGGTGCCGCTGTCGCCTTCATTGATCACCGCATCGGCCACCGACACGCCGAGGCCGAGGTCCGAACAGCTGCTGCCGGCGTTGTGCGGCACCGAGGGCGACTGCAGGCTGAAGTCCGCCGCGTTGTCGCCGGTGTCCTGCACCAGCCCGGCCGCGTTGCTGATGCGGGCATACGAGCGGTCGGCATTGGTCGAGCCCAGCGAGGCCAGCCGCGTGCCTTCGCCATAGGCCGAGCCGCCGCTGAGGCCGACCTGGTCCAGCACCGTGCCGCCGGCATCGGCGATCGCCAGGCCGCCGGTGTCGGTGATGCCAGTCTTGTAGATCACGTCGCCGCCCACGCTGCCGGAATAGCCGCTGCTGGCGCCATTGGTCAGCAACAGGTAGCAGCCCGGCGCGATCGACGTGCCCGACGGCAGCGTCGCACGCGTGCCGGTGGTGCCGCTGTCGTTCGAGCCGAGCAGGGTGTAGCCGCCCACATCGAGCGCACTGGGCGAACCGTTGTGCAGCTCGACGAATTCGTCGTTGCCGCCGGACGGTCCGCGTACGCGGAAATTGCTGATCGTGAGATCCGCGGCCAGCGCGGGTAGCGCCGCGGCAAACAGACACAGCGCCATTCCCGCGGCGCGACGCATAGGCATCATGACGTGATTCCCCTCGATGTGATGGCGGATTCCCCCTCCCGGAACCTGACCACTGTCCGTGACGGCGCAATGACAGGTCAGTCATACCCCGGTGCGGGGCGATGACTTTGCGACGGCTTCGGCAGTTTCGAAGGAACTTGTCGGCCTGGCAACCGAAACAGTGCCGAACAGGAATTTTTCCTAGGCGCGATGCCGCCATTGCGCCGGTGAACTCGGCACAATGGAGGGCCGCGCCCGAGATGAACGGCATGCGGGCCGAATCCCGGGCCATTCGCGTGCGCCCGGCCGGATGTGATACCTATGACGTTTGCCGTTTTCGCCCTGGGGCGTCGACGGTTTCGCGTGCACTCAAGCGGGGTGGAGGATGTCGGCAGTGATTGAGCCGGCGGTCGGCGGGGCTGGCATGGCCGTGGAGGATCGCGAGGCGGAAGTCTGCGCGTGGCTGGTGGCGCGTGGTCGCCTGAAGGAAGGCGATCTGGTGCGCGCGCGCCGGCTGCACGAGGAGTCGGCCGAGGGCACGCTGACCACGCTGATGGCGCGTCTTGGCCTGGTGTCCGAGCGCGACCTGGCCGAGGGCTGGGCCGAGCTGCTGCAGGTGCCGCTGCTGTCCGCGCGCGATGCGCCGGAACTGCCGCCGGCCGATCTCGACGTGTCGCTGCGTTTCCTCAAGCAGCAGCACGTGGTGCCGGTGCAGGACGAAGCCCACGGGCTGGCGTTGATCGTCGCCGATCCCGCCGATCCGTATCCATTGCAGGCGGTGCAGCTGGCCGCCGGGCGCCCGGTGGCATTGCGGGTGGGCCTGCGTTCGGAAATCGACGGCCTGATCGAGCGCTATTACGGTTCCGGCCGTTCGGCGATGGGCACCATCGTGGAGAACCTCGACGGCAGCGCCGCCGAGGAGGACGACGTCGAACACCTGCGCGACCTCGCCTCCGAGGCTCCCGTCATCCGGCTGGTCAATCTCATTCTTCAGCGCGCGGTGGAGCAGCGCGCTTCGGACGTCCATATCGAACCGTTCGAAAACCGGCTGAAGGTGCGTTACCGCATCGATGGCGTATTGCACGAAGTGGAAGCGCCGCCGTCGTCGTCGACCGCCGCGGTGATCTCGCGCGTGAAGATCATGGCGCGGCTCAACATCGCCGAGCGCCGCCTGCCGCAGGACGGCCGCATCCAGTTGCGCGTGCAGGGCAAGGAGCTCGACCTGCGCGTGTCCACCGTGCCGACCAGCTTCGGCGAATCGGTGGTGATGCGCATCCTGGACCGCGAATCGGTGGTGTTCGATTTCGAATCGCTGGGCTTCACCGACAGTTTCAAGCAGCGCTTCGTCGAGGTGCTGAACAAGCCGCATGGCATCCTGCTGGTCACCGGCCCCACCGGTTCGGGCAAGACCACCACGCTGTACACCGCGCTGAGCCAGATCAACACCAACGACGTGAAGATCATCACCGTCGAGGACCCGGTCGAATACCAGCTCGAAGGCATCAACCAGATCCAGGTGAAGCCGCAGATCGGGCTGGATTTCTCAGGCGCCCTGCGCTCGATCATGCGCCAGGACCCGGACGTGATCATGATCGGCGAAATGCGCGACCTGGAGACCTGCCGCATCGCGATCCAGTCCGCGCTCACCGGTCACCTGGTGCTGTCCACGCTGCACACCAACTCCGCCGCCGGCGGCGTCACCCGCCTGCTCGACATGGGCGTGGAGGATTACCTGCTCGGCTCCACCATCAACGGCATCCTGGCGCAGCGACTGGTGCGCCGGCTCGATCCGGAAACCGCGATTGCCTACGAGGCGTTGCCCGAGGTGATCGAACAGTTCGAGCTGGAGAAATACACCGACGAACGCCCGATCCGTTTGTGGAGGCCCGGCACCAGCGCGGCGAATCCCAGCGGCTATCGGGGCCGTCGCGCGATCATGGAATTCCTCACCATGAGCGATCCGCTGCGCAGGCTCGTCATGCAGCGCGCCAACGAGGGCGACATCGAAAAGCAGGCCCGTGCCGAAGGCATGCGCACGATGTACGAGGACGGCATCGCCAAGGCCGTGGCCGGCATCACCACGCTGGAAGAGGTCCTGCGCGTGACGCAGGAAGGCTGAGGTGGCGCAGTTCCGTTACAAGGCGGTCAACGACGCCGGCGAGACGCTGCAGGGGCAGATGGAAGCGGCCAGCGTCGACGAAGTGATCGGCCGGCTGCAGGATCAGGGCCACACGCCGCTGGAAGCGCTGCCGGCCGATGGTGCGGGCGGTGGCAGCGGGTTTGCCGCGCTGTTCAAGCGCGGGCCGTTCAACGGCGACCAGCTGGCCCAGTTCACCCATCAGCTGGCGACCCTGCTGGGCGCCGGCCAGCCGCTGGACCGCGCGCTGGGCATCCTGCTCGACCTGCCCGAGGGCGAGCACGCGAAGAAGCTGATCGAACGCGTGCGCGATCGCGTGCGGGGCGGCAACACGCTGTCCTCCGCGCTCGACGAGGAACACGGCGTGTTTCCCAAGCTCTACGTGAGCCTGGTGCGCGCCGGCGAAGCGGGCGGCTCGCTGGAGGAAACCCTGCGCCGGCTGGCCGACTACCTCGAGCGCGCCCAGGCGATGCGCGGCAGCATCGTCAATGCGCTGATCTACCCGGCCTTCCTGCTGGTCGGCGTGCTCGGTTCGCTGGTGCTGCTGCTGGCCTACGTAGTGCCGCAGTTCGTGCCTATCTTCGAGGACATGCAGGTACCGATTCCGTGGATCACCCAGGCCGTGCTGACCGTGGGCAACACGCTGCAGGCCTGGTGGTGGCTGATCCTGCTGCTGCTCGGCGGCGGCCTGTTCGGCTGGCGCGCGCACCTGCGCGATCCCGCTGCGCGGCAGGCCTGGCATGCCCGCCTGCTGCACATGCGCCTGGTCGGGCCGCTGCTGCTGAAGGTGGAGACGGCGCGGATCGCCCGCACCCTGGGCACCTTGCTGAAGAACGGCGTGCCGCTGCTGAATGCGCTGAGCATCGCGCGCCAGGTCACCGGCAACCGCGCGCTCGACGCGGCGCTGGCCGCGGCGCAGGAACAGGTCAAGGGCGGCGCGGGCCTGAGTCTGGCGCTGGGCCAGTCGAAACTGTTTCCCCGACTGGCGATGCAGATGGTGCAGGTCGGCGAGGAAGCCGGCCAGCTCGACACCATGCTGCTGAAAGTCGCCGACACGTTTGAACTTGAGTCCAAACGCGCGATCGATCGTTTGCTGGCTGCACTGGTTCCGGCGCTGACCATCGTGATGACCGTGCTTGTGGCGATCATCATGGCCGCGATCCTGCTGCCGCTGTTGAGTCTGACCAGCAATATTCAGTAACCGAGGAGCAAGGCAATGGTGAAGTTTTTGGAATTCGTGGGGCAGGGAATCGGGAATGGGGAATGGGGAATGGTAGGAGCCCGCAAGGCCGCGGCATTTACTTGCCCCATTCCCCATTCCCCATTCCCCATTCACGGGCGCGCGCGTGGCGTTGCCCCCTCCTCAATCCTCCCCCGCGGAGCGGGGGAGGAGGCGAAGGCAAGAAGCGCCTTGTTTCATAAGAGCGGGGGCTTCACCCTGCTCGAAATGCTCGCGGTGATCGTGCTGATCGGCATCATCGGCGCGGTGGTGGTGACCCAGGTCGGCAAGAACGTCGACAAGGGCAAGTACGGCGCCGGCAAGTCGCAGCTGATGACGCTGAGCCAGAAGATCGAGAACTACGCGCTGGACAACGGCACTCCGCCGCAGCAGCTCGACGGCCTGGTGACCCGGCCGCCGAACGCGGCGAACTGGCAGGGTCCCTATGCCAAGGCCTCCGAACTGAAGGACCCGTGGGGCCATGCCTTCGGCTACCAGTATCCGGGCCAGAACGGCAGCTTCGACCTGATCTTCTACGGCCAGGACGGCAAGCCCGGCGGCGACGGCTACAGCAAGGACGTGGGCAACTGGCAATGAAGCCGGGAATCGGGAATGGGGAATCGGGAATCGGAAAAGCGTGCGCTCACACGCTTGCCTGCTCTGCCCATTCCCTGTTCCCTGTTTCCCGTTCCCCGCGCGCGGGGTGCGCTGCCCCCTCCTCAATCCTCCCCCGCGGAGCGGGGGAGGAGGCGAAGGCAAGAAGCGCTTTGTTTCATAAGAGCGGGGGCTTCACCCTGCTCGAAATGCTGGCGGTGATCCTGCTGATCGGGATCGCGGTGGCGGCGGTGTCGGTGTCGGTGACGCAGGGCCTGGCCAGTGCGCGGGTGCGCGCGGCCAGCGGTGAACTGGCCGGCGCGCTGCGCGCGACCCGGGCGCAGGCGATCGTGCGCGGGCAGGAGCAGCACTTCGACGTCGATACCCGGGCGAACAGCTACGACGATGCGAAGCGGCACGACGTGCAACTGCCCGTCGGCATGCACATCAGCATCACCAGTGCGAAGGAAGACCAGCCGAACGACCACACCGGACGCATCCGCTTCTTCCCCGACGGCAGCTCCACCGGTGGCCGCATCACCTTGCACAGCGGCCAGCGCGAGTGGCACGTCAACGTGTCGTGGCTGACCGGCGAAGTGCGGGTGGTCGATGCGGTGGCTTCCCGATGAAACCCGGGAATCGGGATTCGGGATTCGGGAATCGGCCAGGCGCGCCAGCGCCGGCTGCCCGCCTTTGCCGTTCCCCATTCCCGATTCCCCATTCCCGGCGCCAACGCGGCTTCAGCCTGCTGGAAGTGATCGCCGCGATCATGCTGCTGGCGATCGCGTTCACCGCCTTGATGAAGGTGGCCGGCGCGTCGATCGGCCTGACCCACAACGCGGCGGAATACAGCCAGGCGGCGATGCGTGCGCGCAGCCTGCTGGACAGCGCCTTCGTGGGCGAGGCGGTGAAGCCGGGCAATCGTTCCGGCCGCTTCGATACGCAGTACCGCTGGCAGCTCGACGTACGGCCGTGGAACACGGGCGGCCCCGCGGTACCGGGCGCGCCGCTGCAGCTGTACCAGCTCGACCTCACCGTCTCGTGGGGGCCGCAGGCCCATCCGCGGGCGGCCCACTTCCGCACCCTGCGGCTGGGTGGTCCACTGGCCTCGGGCCAGGCGCAGGCCGGACCATGAAACGGCAGGCCGGTTTCACCCTGCTGGAAGTGCTCGCCTCGCTGGTGCTGCTGGCCTTGTTGCTGGTCGGCGTGTATTCGGGCATCCGCACTGCCACGCACAGCGTGCGCTCCGGCACGGCGGCGATCGAGCGGCTGGACCAGGTGCGCTCGGCCCAGCAGTTTCTGCGCCGCGAACTGGCGCAGAGCCTGGCCCAGCCGATCGATCGCACCGATCACGGCGAACCGGTCTACTTCGTCGGCAGTGCCCGGGAGATGCGCTACGTGGCGCCGCTGCCCGGTTACCTGGGCAAGCTCGGTCCGCAACTGCAGCAGCTGCGCCTGGTCGACGACAATCATGGCGGCCAGCGGCTGGAACTCAGCCTGGCCTTGCTGCCGCCCGATGGCCAGCCTCCGCAGGCGCTGGGCGATCCGCAGGTGCTGGTCGACCACGTCAGCAGCGGCAGCTTCAGCTATCGCGGCGTCGATTCGAAAGGTGCCGCGGTGGCGTGGTCGCCGACCTGGGCCGACGGCCGCGTGCTGCCGCAACTGGTGCGGGTCGAGCTGCAGGTGAACGGCACCGTCGAGTGGCCGCAGCTCGAGGTGCCGCTGCGGGTGAACGCCTCGCCGGCCGGACTGGTGCGCATGGGCCTGCGCGGCGGGAGCCTGCGATGAGGCGGGCGGCGCCACACCTGCACGGGCGTCAGCGCGGCGTCGCGCTGCTGCTGGTGTTGTGGGCGTGCACCCTGCTGGCGATCCTGCTCGGCGGTTATGCCGCGCTGGCGCGCACCGAGGGCCTGCAGGCGCGTTACCAGTTTGCCCAGACCCAGGCGCACTACGCGGCCGAGGCCGGCCTGATGCGGGCGGCCTATGCCCTGCAGGACCCGCAGGCGAAGCAGCGCTGGATGGCCGATGGCCGGGTCTACACCTTCCACTACGACAACGCGACGATCACCGTGCGCGCGATCGACGAAGGCGGCAAGGTCGATCTCAACGCGGCCTCGCCCGAGGTGCTGCTGGCGCTGTTCCAGGCGGCCGGTTTGAAGCCTGCGCCGGCGAAGGTGCTGGTCGATCAGGTGGTCGACTGGCGCAGCCTGCCGGCGGTGGAGGGCGATGACGCCAGCGCCCGGGCCGGCTACCTGGCGGCCGGGAGAAACTACGGTCCGCGCCACGGCCCGTTCGCCAGCGTCGAGGAGTTGCAGATGGTGCTGGGCGTCACGCCCTCGCTGTACCGGTTGCTGGCGCCGGCGCTGACGATCTGGTCCGGCAGTTCCAGCCCCGATCCGAATACCGCGCCGCCGCTGGCGCTGGCGGCGATCCCGGGGATGACGCCGGAACAGCGCCAGCAGCTCGAGGCTGCACGGCAGCAGAACGCGAAGGACCCGCAGCTGGTCCTGGGCAGCGGAACAACGCATAGTATCCGGTCCGAGGCTACGCTGGCCGACGGCACGCGCGCGGTCCTGCGCGCCACGATTCGCCTGCAGGCGGGGCAGGCGCAACCGTACGCCGTCTTGCGCTGGCAGGAAGGGGAGGCGGAATGAGTTCGGCAACGCAGTCACTGCGGCCGCTAGTCGATGTCGTACGCCGCAGCTGGCGTGCTTCGCCGTTGCCGGGTTTCCTGCACTGGTGGGGTGGCGAGCTGCGCGCGCTGCTGCCGCCGCGCTGGCGTGGCGCCTTCGGCAGCGGCGCCGACTGGTACCTGCTGCAGTGCGCCGGCGCCCGCTGGGATCTGCGCCGCAACGGCCACGCCGGGCTGCTGTCGAGCTGGGACGAAACGGAGCCGGGCATCGACGGCGCGGGCAAGCCGCCGGCGGCGTTGCGCGATGCACTGCAACGCGTCGATCGCGAGGATCTGCGCGTGGCCCTGTTGCTGCCATCCGCCCTGGTGCTGCGGCGCACGCTGAGCCTGCCGCTGGCGGCACGCGACAACCTGATGCAGGTGGCCGGTTTCGAGATGGACCGGCAGACCCCGTTCAACCTGGCCCAAGTGCACCACGCCGTGCGCGAGCTGGCGACGGCGGCGCCGCCCGGGCGCTTCAACGCGGAACTGGTGGTGGTCACCCGCGACGTCCTCGATCCCGTGCTGGCGCGCCTGCAGGCACAGTCGATCAGTGTGGACGCGGTGGACGTGGCCGATGGCCATGGCCGTCTCGGCGTGAACCTGTTGCCGGCGGCGCAGGTGCCGTGCCACGCGCATCCGCGGCGCCGGCTCAACCTGCTGCTGGCCGCGGCCGTGGTGGTGTTGCTGGCCTGCATGCTGGGCGAATGGCTGCACAACCGGCAGCTGGCGCTGGAGCAGATGCGCACGGATGTCGAAGGCATGCGCGGCGAAGCGCAGCAGGTGGCCGCGCTGCGCCAGCAACTGCAGGACAACGCCGGCGCCGCCGGCTTCCTGGCCCAGCGCAAGAAGCACAGCGTGGCGATGCTCAGCGTGCTCGAAGACGCCACCGCGCGCCTGCCCGACAGCGCGTGGCTGGAACGCCTCAGCGTGGACAACACCGGCCAGATCGGCTTCCAGGGGCAGAGCCAGCAGGCCGCGAAACTGCTCGACACCTTGAAGGATTCGCGCCTGATCACCGACGCCAGTTTCCAGGGCAGCATCCAGCCCGATCCCACCACCGGCAAGGAGCGCTTCTACCTCACCGCCCGGGTCAACCAGCCGAAGCCCGCGCCGAATGCTGCGAGCGCCGGGGGCACGCCATGAAGCTGGCGGCGATGAACCGGCGTGACAGCCGCATCGCGGCGGTGCTCCTGCTGCTGCTCGCGCTGCTGCTGGCCTATTTCGTGTTGCTGCACTGGTGGTTCGTGGCGCCACTGCAGCAGATCCGCGGCGAGATGGCCGACCTGCGCGACACGCAGAGCCGCTACGCCGCCGCGATCGCCGAGAAGCCCGCGCTGCTGCAGCGGATCGCCGCGCTCGGTGCCGGCCAGGCGGCCAGCAGCGCGTTCCTCTCGGCGGACGATCCCAACACCGCTTCGGCGGACCTGATGCAGCGCGTGGTCGACGTGGTCGCGGCGCATGCCGGCAGCGGATCGTGCACGGTGAGCCAGAAGATGCCGCTGCCCAGTCCCGCGCCGGCCGCCGGCGAACCGTATCGCAAGGCCGCGGTGAGCATCAGCCTGAGCTGCGACATCGAGCCGCTGGCCGCGGTGATGCAGGCGCTGGAGCAGGGCACGCCGTATCTGTTCATCGACGACCTCAGCATCTATCGCAATCCGGTGGCCGCGCAGCAGGGTGGTGCCGTGCCGCTGGAAGTGCAGTTCACCCTGTCCGGCTATGTGCGGCCGGCACGGGTCGCGCCGGCATCGCCCGGCACGCCGGCGACTTCGCCGGGAGAGGCGCCATGAACGCGGCCGCCCAGCGTCGCCTCACGCCCTGGCTGATGCTCGGCGCCATCGCGCTGGCGGCGCTGCTGCTGGCCCTGCTGCTGGGGGTCGGTCGTGGCGTGCACTGGGACGAGCCACGCGCACGCGCGCCGCTGCCGCCGGCCGGCAATCCCGCCAACCTGCCGCAGCCGTTGCCGCTGCAGCAGTTCGCCCTGGTCTGGCAGAAGCCGCTGTTCGCACCCGACCGCAAGCCGACGGCTTCCGCGGCCGATGGCGGCAGCCAGCTCGGCGACCTCGAACTCACCGGCGTGATCCTCACGCCAGCATTGCGCATGGCCTTGCTGCACGATCGCCAGGCCGATCGCGAAGTGCGCCTGCGCGAAGGCGAATCGCTGCCCGACGGCAGCGTGAAGCTGGTCGAGGTGCGCGCCCGTTCGGCCATCTTCGATGCCTCCGGCGGTCGCACCGAACTGAAGCTGCCGGCCGGCGCGCCGATCGACCCGCCGCGCGGCGCCGACCGGAATGCCAACGGTGAAGGCACCGCGCCGGCTCGCGCCGCGCCGCCGGTGCCGCCGGTGCCCAACCGCGCCACGCCCGAATCGTCGCGCGAATCGCCGGCCGAGCGCCTGCGCCAGAATATCCAGAAACGTCGGGCCGCCCGCGCCGCCGCGGCCAACGAAGGAGTACGTTGATCCATGTTCCGCACGCTCACCCAGCAAACCCTGCGCGCCGCCACGCTCGCCTTCGTGGTCGGCGTGGCCGGTTGCGCCAGCCTGCCGCAGCCGCATGACGACGGCGCCCTGCAGCGCGAGGCGATGGCCGGCACGCAGAACCCGGTGCCGGCACCGCTGCCGTTGAACACCAGCGTGGCCAGTGGCACCGAGGCCACGGCGAGCCCCGAGATCAGCCACGGCAGCGGCCAGTTCATCCATCCCGACGCGCTGGCCACGCCCAGGCCGGCGGCCAGCGGCAGCGGCGCGGTGACCTTCAACTTCGAGAACCAGCCGGTGCAGGCGGTGGTCAAGGCGATCCTCGGCGACCTGCTGAAGCAGAACTACACCATCGTGCCCGGCGTGCAGGGCAACATCTCGTTCTCCACCTCCGAGCCGGTCGACGCCGGCCAGGCACTGCCGATCCTCGAGACCCTGCTGGGCTGGACCGGCAATGCCCTGGTGCATCGCGACGGCGGCTACGTGGTGATGCCGCAGAAGGATGCGGTGGCCGGCAACCTGGTGCCCAGCCTGGGCGCCACCGCGCCGCAGGGCGGGCTGCAGGCGCGGCTGTTCCCGCTGCGCTACATCTCGGCCACCGAGATGCAGAAACTGATCAAGCCGTTCGCGCGGCCCGACGCCACCCTGCTGGCGGACCCGGCGCGCAACCTGCTGGTGATGTCGGGCACGCCGCAGGAGCTGGCCAACTACCAGAGCATGGTGCGCACCTTCGACGTCGACTGGCTGCGCGGCATGTCGGTGGGCGTGTTCAACCTGCAGTACGCCACGGTCGGCGACCTGATGCCCAAGCTGGACGGCATGTTCGGCGTGCACGGCGACACCCCGCTGGCCGGCATGCTGCGCTTCATCCCGATCGAGCGCACCAACGCGCTGGTGGTGATCAGCACCCAGCCCGACTACCTGCGCGAAGTGGGCGACTGGATCGCCCGCATCGATCGTGGCGGTGGCAACGAGCCCCAGCTGTTCGTCTACGACGTGCGCAACATCAAGGCCTCGGACCTGGCCCGCTACCTGGCCAACATCTACACCAACGGCGCCGGTGGCGGCGGCACCGGCGACAGCGGCGGCCAGGTGGGCCCGGGCCTCACCGGCGCCACCCTGGGCAGCGCCGAGAACGCCAGCGGCACCAGCATGGGCAGCACCGCCGGCGGCTTCGGCAACGCGGCGGATGGCTCGCGCAACGGCGGCATCGGTGGCGGCATCAATGGCACCGACAGCAATGGCGGCCTGAACATGGGCAGCGCTCGGGATGCCGGCGGCAGCGGCACCAGCGGCGGCTTCGGCAACACCTCGAGCAGCAGCTTCGGCAATGCCGCCGGTGGCAACGCCGCCGGTGACCAGCAGTACAGCTCCAGCGACGGCAGCGTGCGGATCAGTTCGGTCGACAGCAACAACCAGCTGCTGGTGCGCGCGCGGCCTTCGCAGTGGGAAGAGATCAAATCGGCCATCAGCAAGCTCGACAACGTGCCGATGCAGGTGCAGATCGAGACGCGCATCCTGGAAGTGAACCTCACTGGCGAATTCCAGTTCGGCGTGCAGTGGTACCTGGAAGGCCTCACCGGCAGCACCACCACCAGCGACGACAGCGGCAACTCGGTACTCGTGCCAGGCCAGCCCTACCGCCATCGCCAGATCGGCCTGGGCCAGGGCGGCAACGCGTTCGGTGGCGAGCCGTTCTTCTACTCCTTCCTCAACAGCAACCTGCAGGTCGCCGTGCGCGCGATGGAGACCAGCGGCAACACCAAGACGCTGTCGGCGCCGTCGATGGTGGTGATGAACAACCAGACCGCGAGCATCCAGGTCGGCAACAGCATCCCGATCAATTCGGTCAGCGTGAACTCGGGTCTCGGCAACACGACCAGCCAGAGCGAGGTGAAGTACCTCAACACCGGCGTGATCCTCAACGTGCAGCCGCGGATCAATCCCGGCGGCCTGGTCTACATGAACATCAGCCAGGAAGTGAGCCAGGCCGACCGCACGGTGGCGCTGGTCAATGGCAACCCGGCGATCTCGCAGCGCAAGCTGGCCACCCAGGTGGCCGTGCAGAGCGGCCAGACCGTGCTGCTGGGCGGCCTGATCGAGCAGGCCGAAGGCAACACCGACACCGGCATTCCCGGCCTCAACCGCATCCCCGTGCTGGGCCGGTTGTTCGGCAGCACCAATCGCAGCCGCAACCGCACCGAGCTGATCGTGCTGATCACGCCGCGGGTGATCCGCGGCGGCGCCGATGCCAAGCAGATCACCGACGACTACCAGAACAAGTTCGAATCGCTGACCCCGCTGCGCAAGTCGGGCGAACTCGTTCCCACGGCAGCGGCCACCACCGTGCCGTTGCCAGCTGTGCCGTCGCCGCCGGCGCCGGCGCCGAGCTGGCCCGAACAGATGCAGCAGCATGCGGAACTGGCGCTGGGCAAGGGCGACTATCTGAACGCGCAGAACCTGGCGATCCAGTCGTGGCAGCAGGGCACGCATCATGGCGAGCTGTGCGAACGCAACTGGCAGGTGGTCATCGAGGCACGCCAGCATGCGCAGGATGCGAAGGGCCTGGAGCTGGCGCGCAAGCGCCTGGCCGATTGCCGTGCACCGGTGAAGTCGCCATAACGCCACGCCCTCGCGGAGCAGGCCGGGCCTGCTCCGCCTGCAGCCACTATCATTCGCGTGGATGACTGCATCCACGCCGAATTTCCCGATCACCCCGCTGCTGCCGCAGATCGTCGCCGCGCTGGCGACGCATCCGCGGCTGGTGCTGGAAGCGCCGCCGGGCGCGGGCAAGACCACCCAGGTGCCGCTGGCCCTGCTCGACGCCGACTGGCTGGCCGGGCAGAAGATCGTGATGCTGGAGCCGCGCCGGATCGCGGCGCGCTCGGCCGCGCAGTTCATGGCGCGGCAGCTGGGCGAGGAGGTCGGGCAGACCGTCGGCTACCGCATCCGCTTCGAGTCGAAGGTGAGCGCGGCCACCCGCATCGAGGTGGTCACCGAGGGCATCCTGACCCGGCTGATCCAGCATGACCCGGAGCTGGCGGGCATCGGCGCGATCGTGTTCGACGAATTCCACGAACGCCATCTCGCCGGTGATCTCGGCGCCGCGCTGGCGCTGGACCTGCAGGCCACCTTGCGGCCCGGGCTGCGCCTGCTGCTGATGTCGGCCACGCTGGATGGCGAGCGCATCGCCCAGTGGCTGGACGCGCCGCGGCTGTCCAGCCCCGGCCGCAGCTTCGCGGTGCGCATCGAACATCCGCCGGCGCGCACGCAGGAGGCGATCGAACACCAGCTGGCACGGGTGGTGCGCCAGGCGCTGGAGGAAAACGACGGCGACGTGCTGGCCTTCCTGCCCGGCCGCCGCGAGATCGCCCGCGTGCAGGCGGTGCTGGCGCAGACCCTGACGCGCGACGACGTCGACGTGCTGGCCCTGCATGGCGAACTCTCGCTGATCGATCAGCAGGCAGCGCTGGCGCCGGCGGAGTCGGGCCTGCGCCGCGTGGTGCTGGCCACCAACGTGGCCGAGTCCAGCATCACCTTGCCGGGCATTCGCGCGGTGGTCGACAGCGGCCTGGCGCGCGAGCCGCGTTTCGATCCGAACTCCGGCTTCACCCGGCTGGAAACGGTGACCATCTCGCAGGCCTCGGCCGACCAGCGCGCCGGCCGCGCCGGTCGCGTGGCCGAAGGCACGGCGTATCGGCTGTGGCCGCAGAGCCGCCGGCTGGAACCGGCGCGCACCGCGGAGATCGCCCAGGCCGAGCTGTCCTCGCTGGCGCTGGAACTGGCGGCCTGGGGCATCACCGCCAGCAGCGACGCCGACCTGTCCTGGCTCGATCCGCCACCGGCCGGCGCGCTGGCGCAGGCGCGCGAACTGCTGCAGCAACTGGGTGCTCTCGGCGACGATGGCCGCATCACCGCGTTGGGCAAGCGCATGCTCGAACTCGGCGCCAGCCCGCGCATGGCGGCGGCCGCCCTGCGTGCGCCGCCGCCGTTGCACGCGCTGGTGGCCGACCTGCTGGCCTTGCTGGATGCCCGTTCGCCGATGCGCGGCGAACAGGCGCGCAACGATGACCTGCGTGTGCGCCTCGCTGCGCTGCATGCCTGGCGCGACCGTCGCGGTGCCCAGGCGCGCGACGCGGACGCCGGAGCGCTGGCGGCGATCGAGCAGGCCAGCAAGGGTTGGCGTCGTCGCCTCGACGTGCGCAGCGCCGCCAGTGGCGTGCCGCACAGCCACAGTGTCGGCGACCTGCTGCTGCACGCCTTTCCCGACCGGGTGGCGCGCCGCGATGACGGCAACCCCACGCGCTACACGCTGGCCAATGGCCGCGGCGCGCGCCTGCACGAGAACACCGCCTTGCTGGGCGAGCCGTGGCTGGTCGTCATCGAGTTGCGCCGCGACAGTCGCGACAGCCTGATCCTGGCGGCAGCGCCGCTGGACCCGCGCGTGCTGGAGCGCGATTTCCCGGCCCGCTTCAGCCGCGAACGCAGCCTGCGCTGGAACGAGCAGCGCGGTGCCGCCGAGGCCTTCGACGAATCGCGTTTCGGCACGATCGTGCTGGAACGTCACAGCGTGCCGGTGAAACCGTCCGACGCCTTGCCCGCGCTGCTCGCCGCCGTGCGCGCGCGGGGCGTCGACAGTTTGCCGTGGAGTGATCACGCGCGGCGCCTGCGCGCACGGATGCAGGCCCTGCGCCAGTGGATGCCCGAGCTTGGCTTGCCGGATGTCTCCGGCACCGCCTTGCTGGCTTCGCTGGAGGATTGGCTGGCGCCGTGCCTGGCAGGACGTCATCGACTCGATGCGCTGGGGCCGGAGGATCTGTCCCAGGCGCTGGCGTCGCGTCTGGATCACCAGCAGCGTCGCATGCTGGATGCGCAGGCGCCGGAAAGCCTGGTGGTGCCCAGCGGCCAGCAGCGCCGGCTGGAGTACACCGAAGACGGACCGCCGGTGCTGGCGGTGAAGCTGCAGGAGTTGTTCGGCCTGGCCGACACCCCGCGCGTGGGCGGCGGTCGCGTGCCGGTCACCCTGCACCTGCTGTCGCCGGCGGGACGACCGATCCAGGTGACCCAGGACCTGAAGGGCTTCTGGGAGCGCACCTATCCCGAGGTCAGGAAGGAAATGAAGGGCCGCTATCCGCGCCATCCCTGGCCCGATGATCCGTGGACCGCCACGCCGACGCACCGCGCGAAACCGCGCGAGCGCTGAGGGTGTGCGGCTCGTAACGGTCAGAGCACGTGGTGCTCTTGTACCATCGACGCTTGCGGACGTTGCGCGTGGGGAGCTGCCAGAAAACATGGATCGCGACGAGCTTGACCCGGCCCGGGCGGATCAGCGGGAAGACCATGACGCCCGACTGTCGCTGGCCAAGCCATCGCCATGGCGGCTCAGCGCGTGGCTGTGGAGCCTGCTGGTCCTGCTGGGCGGACTGGCCCTGGCGCTGTCCGTGCACCATCAGCAGCAGCAACGCCGCCTGGCGGAGCAGTCCTTCGTTCGTGGCGAACTGGCCAACAAGACGTTCGCGGCGCTGCAGGACAAGCTGCATTCGGCCGAAGCGATGCTGCGCGCCGTGCAGACGCTGTTCCTCGCGTCGGACCAGGTGACCCAGGTCGAGTTTGCGAATTTCTACACCAACCTGCGCCCCCGCGAGCAATTTCCCAGCCTGCTGGCGCTGGCCTATGCGCAACGCGAACAGGATGGCGCGGGCGAGCGCTACATGACGCGATGGGTCGAGCCCGGCACCGGCAATGCGGCGGTGATCGGCCTGGATGTGGGAGCGCAGCCGAACAACCTGGCCGGCCTGCTGGCCTCGCGCGACAGCGACCAGGCCACCCTGTCCGCGCCGTTTCGCCCGGTGCAGCAGCGGGGCGCCAGCGGCACCGAGGACGGCATCACCCTGCGCCTGCCCGTGTTCAGCCCGGGCGACCCGCCGCAATCGCTCGCCCAACGGCACCAGCGCATGCGCGGCTCGATCGCCGTGTCCTTTCGCGTCAGCACGCTGATCGACAGCGTGCTGCAGGATGACGTGCGACGCGACCTGCGGCTGCAACTGGCCGACGTGACGGAAGCCGGCCACGTGCTGCCGCTGTTCGATTCGATGCCCGGCAAACCGGAGGTTCGCGGCAGCTATCGCTTCGAGCGTCGGCTGGCCTACGGCGGCAGGGTCTGGGACGTGGTGATGCAGCCACGCGACACTACCCCTCCCGCGATCGACTGGCGCCAGTCGACCCTGCCTGGCGGCTTGCTGGTGAGCTTGCTGCTGGCCCTGCTGGTGTACTCCATCGTCGGGACGCGGCAGCGCGCGCTCGAGCTGGGCTGGCAGATGAGCCGGCGCTATCGCGAGAGCGAGGAGCGCTTCCGCGCACTGAACGAATTGCTGCCCGCGCTGGTGCTGCTGGCCGAAGTCGATGGCGGCCGGATCACCTACGCGAACCGCACCTCGCGCGATCGCCTCGGTGACCAGGTCACCGAGCAGCGCCTGCCCGACCTGTTCGACGACGAGATCCTGCGCCGGCAGCTGAGCGATGCCGAAACCCGCGGCTGCAGCCGGGTCGAGGCGCGCCTGCACAACACGGCTGGCGCGCATTTCTGGGCCAGCGTGGCGATCTCGCGCATCGAGCTGGGCGGAGTCGGCAAGTTGCTGATGGTGGCCAGCGACATCACCGAACAGCGCCAGCTGACCGAGCTGCTCAGTCACCAGGCCAGCCACGACGCCCTGACCGATCTGTACAACCGGCGCGAATTCGAGCGCCGCCTGCATGATTCGCTGGCGGCCGGCGTGGCGGGCCCGCCGATCATCGTGCTGCTGTACGTCGACCTCGATCAGTTCAAGCTGATCAACGACACCTCGGGTCATCTCGCCGGCGATCAGCTGCTGGCCCAGCTTTCGATCGTGATGCGCAAGCAACTGGGCGGCACCGACGTGCTGGCCCGGCTCGGCGGCGACGAGTTCGGGGTGCTGCTGACCCGGGTGGCCGACCCGCAGGAAGCGGAGCGGATCGCCGAACGCGTGCGTCGCTGCATCGATGGCTACGTGTTCATCTGGGAACAGCGCAGCTACACGATCAGTGCCAGCATCGGCGGCGTGGTCGCCGAGCCGGCCGGCATCTCGGCCAAGGATCTGCTGACCCAGGCCGACACCGCCTGCTACGTGGCCAAGGAGTCCGGCCGCAATCGCGTGCACTTCTACTCCGAGCGCGACGACCAGACAGTGCGCCGGCGCAGCGAGATGGAGTGGGCCAACCGCCTGCGCTGGGCCGTCGACGAACATCGTCTGCAGCTCACCTACCAGGAAGTGTGGCCACTGCCGCTGGGCGACGGCGCCGAACCCGGCATCGAGATGCTGTTGCGCTTCCGCGAGGAGTCCGGGCAGCTGGTGGTGCCCGGCGTGTTCCTGCCGGCGGCGGAGCGTTACGGCCTGATGCCGTCGGTCGACCGCTGGGTGATCGAGACCACGCTGGCCAACTTCGAGCGGCTGCATCCGGCCGGCAACCGGCTGGACATGGTGGCAATCAACCTGTCCGGCGCCAGCATCGAGGACCCGGCCCTGGTCGACCGGATCATCGAACTGCTGCAGCGCTACCGGGTGGAGCCTTCGCGGGTGTGTTTCGAGATCACCGAGACCGTGGCGGTGCGCAACCTGTCCCAGGTGGTGCGCTGCATGGCCTTGTTGCGCAGCGCTGGTTGCCGCATCGCACTGGACGATTTCGGCGCGGGCATGTCCTCGTTCACCTATCTGAAAAACCTGCCGCTGGACATCATCAAGATCGACGGCAGCTTCGTGCGCGACATGCTCACCGATCCGGTCAGTCACCTGATGGTCAAGGCGGTGACCGACATCGGGCATCGACTGGGACTGGAAGTGATCGCCGAATGGGTGGCCGACGCCGAGACCGTGCAGGCGCTGACCGCACTGGGCGTGAACCGGGTGCAGGGCTTCAGCCTGAATCATCCCGAGCTGGCGGTATTCCAGCGCGACTGAGTGTTCGGCAGCGAGATTCATGGACGTCTGGACGTCCATACGCAGGAAGGCCCGGTCGTCGCCGGCCGGGCCTTCCTGCCTGAAGGGCGGGGCGCGTCCCTGCGCTCCCCGGTTCTGCACTCGCTTACGGCGTGTAGCTGCCGGTCAGCGTGACGCCGCTGTAGCTGCTGTAGGCCCGCACCATGACGTAGTAGGTGCCTGCAGTGGCCGGCGAGATGTTGCAGGTCTCGCTGTTGCCGGCCACGTAGGGGCGGCAGTCGTAGCTGCTGGTGGTGGGTGCCGAGCCGCGCTTCACGTACAGGTCGGCGTCGCCGGTGCCGCCGGAGATCGCGAACTTGAGGTTGCTGGCGCCAGCGGGTACCACCATCGTGTAGTTCACCGCGTTGCTCTTCGTGGCCTGCAGGCCGGTCACCGGCGTGCCGTTCTGCAGCACGTTGCCACCACCGCCGCCGCCCGTGCTCCAGGTGGCCTTGATGCTGACGCCGGAGAACGCGGCATAGCCGTTCAACATCACGTAGTAGGTGCCTGCCTGGGGCGAGGCCACCGTGCAGCTTTCGCTGTTGCCGCTGACGTACGGACGGCAGTCATAGCTGGACAGCGTCGGCGCGGAACCGAACTTCGTGTACAGATCCGCGTCGCCGGTGCCGCCGGATTCGGCGATCACCAGGTTGGTCGCGCCGGCGGGAATCACCACGGTGTAGGCCAGCTGCGCGCCCGTGGCGGCAGCCTGACCGGTGAGCACCACCCCGTTCTGCAGCACGTTGCCACCACCGCCAGCAGCAACGACCGTTACCGATGCGGTCCTGGTGTTGGTGGCGCCGCTGTTGTCGGTTACCTGCAGCGACACCGTGTATGTGCCGGCGGCGGCGTAGGTGTGACTCGGATTGGTGGCGGTCGAGATGCTGCCGTCGCCGAAGTTCCACGCGCGTGACGCGATGCTGCCGTCACTGTCGGTGGAGCTGTCGGTGAAGTTCACGGTCAGGCCGTTGGTCACGTCGCCGAAATTGGCCACTGGCGGAACGTTGCTGCTGCCGCCACCGCCGATCCCATTGGCGGCGGCGCTGATGATCAGTTCGCCACGGCCGGTAGCCAGGTCATAACCGGAGCTGGCCGTTTCACCACCGTTGTTGCCCGAAGTGATGTCGTGGAAGGCAGACGCCGGCAGCTGGTACAGCAGCGGCGCGGCAAAACCCACGCTGGAGCCCTTGATCGCGATGACACGCGCCCAGGCACCGGCAAACAGTGGCGCGGACAGGCTGGTGCCACCGTACTGCTGGGTGGCACCGCTGACGATGATCTTCGAACCCGAATTGGGGTCGGCATCATAGGCGATGTCCGGCAGGCCGCGTTTGCTGCCCGGGGCCACGCCGTTCTGCCAGCTTGGCTGCGGCTCGAACGTGCTGGAGCTGCCGCCGCCGCTGGTCCACACGGTGGCACTGCTCCAGGTGGTGGTGGACGCATTCAGCGTTGTGCCGCCCACTGCCACCACGTACTGCGACGCGGCCGGCCAGCTGGGCGTGACACCGCCGTCGCCACACTCGTCGGCGCCGGAGTCGCCGGTGGAGATCGAGAAGGTTTGGCCCTGCGCCACCGCCTGCTGGAATATCTGGTCCTGCGCCGCCGCCGAACCATCGCTCTGCGCGCCGGTTTCGCATTCGCCCAGCGAGACGTTGATGATCTTGGTCGCGTTGGCGCTGACGATGGTGTTGAAGTCGGCCGTGAGGTTGGCGTTGGACAGGGTCGGGATGTTGTAGAAGATCAGGCTGCCGACCTGGCCACCGGCCATGCCGACAACGTCCTGGCTGTCCAGGCTCCACTCGCCCAGGCCGCTGGTGTCAGTGCTGGTGCCGTTGGTGTTGACCGTCTGCGTGGTCACCCGTGCGAGCCCGGCGTTGTCGGTGAAGGTGTTGAGATCGGTGATGGTCTGGGTGATCTTGCCCTGAGTGACGATGCCCACCGGCACGCCGGCGGCCGTGGCGACGCCGGTGCCGCCGTAGATCGAGGCGAACTCGGTCGGGTTGTGGCCGGTCACTGCCTGGGTGGTGTAGCTGGCCTGCATCGGCACGGCGAAGGTGTGTGCCTGGTGGACGCTCTGCAAACCGATCACCGACAGCACACTGTCCTGCAGTGCGGCGGGGATCTGCACGTCATCGTTGTGCATGAAGGCCATGCGGCCTTCCCGAGTGCGCACCCGGGCGAACGTGGTCTTGAACGCAGCCTGCGCCGTGTCCGCCCGGCCATCGGCCGAAACCAGCATGCGGTTGGGGGCGATCTGCACGTTGGTGAAGCCGGCCGCGGTGAGCCATGCGGCCACCTGACTCGCCTGGGTCGCCGTGGGTGCATAAGTGGAGACGAACTCCGGCGCTGACAGCGAGTGCCGCACCATCGACAGCTTCGAGGACTTGGCCGTGGCAATGAAGCTGTGCAACTGACTGGCGTTGCGCAGTTTCAGTGCGACTTCGATATGGATGGGTTGCGAGGTCGCCAGCGGCCCGCTGATCACGTCACCTCGGCGGAGCTGGGTGGCGTGCTGGTTCAGTGCGACAAAAGCGTTGTTGCCGGTTGGCGTGGCATGGACCGAAGTGACGGCGGCCATGCTGATGGCTGCGGTCAGCAGCGTCAGGCGAAAATGACTTGGCATGTATGGTTCCCGGAAGTTTTTCGAGGCGAACGAAGCCGCTGGGGCCGCGTGGACCTCATCAAGTGAGCACCGTGAAGCTCACGGCGCCATCGGTTTTCTGGACTGCCCAGCGACTTCGTGCCTGCTTCGGCCGGCTCTTCTGCATCCCCCGATGATTGGCCGGTTGCATGTCCGAGCAAGTAAACGTCCATGGCAGGACGCCTTCACGGAATCATTCGTCAGACTTCAAGTTGGCGAACCGCGTGACGGTAGGATTTTCCACAGAAAATCGTCAATAGGATTTTTTCACGGGTCGGGTGAATGACATCACATTATTGGTAAATGGAAAATTGGATTAACTTGCGTAATTGCTTGCGGTTTTGGATCTGTCGATCCGCCGCTGCTTCCGGCTTGAAGGCCGCATCAGGGCTTGTTCAACGCTTCCGAAAGGCCAGAGTGCCGGAGTGACGATGGCTGCCAATATGCGTTTGTCGTTGATTAACATGAGGTAGTCATGAATCGCTTTGATTTGCTGGTTATGCGGTCTTGTCAGCGCAATTAATTGCGTTTTGCGCAATATCATTATTGTCGGGTTCGCGAGGCTCGTTGGATTGGTGACGCCAACTCGCCGGCAGGGAGCGCGAAGGAAGCGGCATGCAGTTATTTCCGATTCATGCAACGGGGCTCTGGCAGGTCGGTTTGAGTCACGCACCACGGTCGGAAGTACACATACTGGCGGGGCAGGGAGGTGATGCCGGTCGTGCGTCGGTTCACGCCACCCTGGTGGCGTGCGACCATGCCGGAATGAACCAGACGAATCCTCCCCGACTGGCCATCGTCGGCGGTGGTCCGGCGGGCCTGATGGCGGCCGAGGCGGCGTGTGCCGCCGGCGCAACGGTCGACCTGTACGACGCGAAAGGCTCGGTCGGGCGAAAATTCCTGCTGGCCGGCAAGGGCGGCCTCAACCTGACCCACGCCGAACCCCGCGTCCGTTTCGTCGAACGCTACGGCGCGCGTCGCGACGAAGTGGCGCGCTGGCTGGACGTCTTCGACGCCGACGCGCTGCGTGCGTGGGCCAGCGAGTTGGGCGTGGAGACTTTCGTAGGCAGCTCGGGCCGCGTGTTCCCGCATGACCTGAAGGCCGCACCGCTGTTGCGCGGCTGGTTGCGACGGCTGCGCGAAGCCGGGGTGAACTTCCACATGCACCATCGCTGGCTGGGCTGGCAGGCGCACGATGCCCTGCATTTCGCCACGCCGCAGGGGCAGCGCGTGGTGCCGGCCCCTGCGGTGATCCTGGCACTCGGCGGCGCAAGTTGGCCGCAGCTGGGTTCCGACGGCGCCTGGCTGGCGCCGCTGCGGCAGGCGGGCATCGACATCGCGCCCCTGCAGCCGGCCAACTGCGGTTTCGAGATTCCATGGAGCGAACACCTGTCCAGCCGCTTCGCCGGCGCGCCGTTGAAGCCGGTGGTGGCGCACTGGGTCGATCGACAGGGCGTCGCGCATTCGCGGCAGGGTGAGTTCGTGCTCAGCGAGTACGGCATCGAGGGCAGCCTGGTGTATGCGATCGGCGCCGAGTTGCGCGAGCAGATCCGCGAACACGGCGAGGCCCTGCTGACGCTGGACCTGGTGCCCGGCTACACCGAGCCGGTGCTGGCCGAACGTCTCGCCGCGCCGCGCGGCAAGCACAGCATCGGCGACTGGTTGCGCCGACGCGCCGGACTGGACGCAGCCAGATGCGCGCTGGTGTTCGAGTTGCTGGACAAGCCCACGCTGGCCGATCCGCCGGCGCTGGCGGCGCGACTCAAGGCCTTGCCGCTGCGCCTGCGCGCACCGCGTCCGGTGGCCGAGGCGATCAGCACCGCCGGCGGCGTGCGGCTGGAAGCACTGGATGACACGCTGATGTTGCGCGATCGCTCCGGCGTGTTCTGCGCCGGCGAGATGCTGGACTGGGAAGCGCCCACCGGCGGCTATCTGCTCACCGCCTGCTTCGCCAGCGGCCTGCTGGCCGGGCGCGGCGCGGCGGCGTGGCTGCGGCGTTAGCCGTTCGCGTTCGGCGGCTCACTGGCCGGCGCGCCGCACCAGCTGGATCTCGAACAGCTGCGGCCAGCACTTGCCGGTGACGAACAGGCGCTTGCGCGCCGCATCCCAGGCGATGCCGTTGAGCACGTCGTCGACCGGGTTCGGCAGCTGGCTGATGTCGAGCAGGCCGCTCAGGTCGATCCAGCCGACCACGTGGCCGCTGGCCGGATCGATGCGGGCGATGCGGTCGGTCAGCCACACGTTGGCGTAGATCTCGCCGTCGACCCATTCCAGTTCGTTGAGGTGGGTGACCGGCAGGCCATCGGCGGTGACCTGGATGCGGCGAACCTCGGCCAGCGTTTCCGGATCCAGCACGCGCAGCTCGGCCGTGCCGTCGCTCATGTACAGCTGGTGGTCATCGCGGGTCATCGCCCAGCCTTCGCCGGGATAGCTGAAGGTCTTTTGCGGGGTGAAGCTGGCCAGGTCGTAGACGAAGCCGGTCTGGCTTTGCCAGGTGAGCTGCACCATCCGGCCCTTCCAGTCGACGATGCCTTCGCCGAAGTATTGCTTGGGCAGGCGATGACGCTGCAGCACCTCGCCGGTTTCCAACTCCACCTTGCGCACGGTCGACTCGCCGACCTGGCCGGTGCTCTCGTACAGATGGCCGTCCTTGTAGAACAGGCCTTCGGTGTACGCGGCGGTGTCGTGCGGATAGCTGTGCACCACCTTGTAGCCGTACACGGGAATCGCGGCCCAAACGGAGCCGGCCGAGGCGAACAGGGCGAGGGCAAGCGTGCGGTGGAACCAGCGCGACATGGCAATAGTTTCCAGCTTGGTGGGTGTGTTCAGCCCAAGGGCCGCACGCGGAAGTTCCGACCTTTGATCTTGCCGGCGCGCAAACGTTCCAGCGCCTTGTTTGCCAGTTCGCGGCTGATCGCCACGTAGGCGCGGGTGGCGAACACGTCGATCTTGCCGATGTCCTTCGCCGCCAGCCCGGCATCGCCGGTGAGCGCGCCGAGGATGTCGCCCGGGCGCAGCTTGTCCTGGCGGCCGGCGTCGATCACCAGGGTCTTCATCGGCGCCAGATGCAAAGTCTTGCCGCGGGACGGCGCAACTTTCAGCGGACGCCACGGCAGCGGCGTACCGTTCAATTCCTCGATGTTCGCGGCTTTCGGTCGCTCGCGCGGCGCGCACAAGGTGATCGCCAGGCCGGCCTGGCCGGCGCGGCCGGTGCGGCCGATGCGATGGGTGTGGGTTTCCGGGTCATGCGCGATGTCGTAGCTGACCACCAGCGGCAGCGCCACGATGTCGAGTCCGCGCGCGGCCACGTCGGTGGCCACCAGCACCGCGCAGCTGTGGTTCGCGAAACGCACCAGCACTTCGTCACGGTCGCGCTGTTCCATGTCGCCGTGCAGGGCCAGCGCGGAAAAGCCGCGACGATCCAGTTCCTGCGCCACCGCATCCACCTCGCGGCGCATATTGCAGAACACCAGCGCCTGCTCGACGTTGGCACCGCCAAGCAGCTGCGCCAGCGCATCGGGTTTCTGCGCCGGATCGACCTCGTGGAAACGCTGCTCGATCGCCGGCTGTTCGTCAGCCGGTGCGTCCACCGTCACCACCACCGGATCGTGCTGCACGCGTTCGCTGACCGCGCGGATCTCGTCCGGATAAGTGGCCGAGAACAGCAACGTCTGATGATGTTTCGCGATGCGCCCGATGATGTCGTCGATCGCCTCGGAAAAGCCCATGTCGAGCATGCGGTCGGCCTCGTCCAGTACCAGCACCTGGATCCCGCCGCCATGCAGGCTTTGCCGCTTCAGATGTTCCTGCACGCGGCCGGGCGTGCCCACCACGATGTGCGGGTCGTGCGTCAGCGAAGCCAGCTGCGGACCCAGTGGCATGCCGCCGCACAGGGTCAGCAGCTTCACGTTGGGAATGTTCGCGGCCAGCTTGCGGATCGCCTTGCTGACCTGGTCCGCCAGCTCGCGGGTGGGGCACAGCACCAGCGCCTGCAGCCGGATGACGTCCGCGTCGATCGACTGCAGCAGGCTCAAGCCGAACGCCGCGGTCTTGCCGCTGCCGGTCTGTGCCTGGGCGATCACGTCGCGGCCCTCCAGCATCGGCGGCAGGCTTTGCGCCTGCACCGGGGTCATTTCGGCATAGCCGAGGGTTTCCACGCTGGCGAGCAGGGCGGGTTTGAGCGGGAGCGTGCTGAAGGCGGTCATGCGTCCATGATCGCACGGGCGCCTGCTCGCGACTTGCATCCGGGCGCCGCCTCGTCGACCCTGTACGGCTATCGCCCCAGTGAATACCGCCATGGACATCGTTTTCATCGAAGACCTGCGCATCGATGCCGTCATCGGCATCTACGACTGGGAGCGCCGCGTGCGGCAGACGCTGGCGTTCGACATCGAGATGGCGTTCGACAACACGCTGCCGGCGGCCAGCGACGACATCGCGCTGACGCTGAACTACAAGGACGTGTCCAAGCGCCTGATCGACTACGTGGGCGCGTCGAGCTTCGGCCTGGTCGAGACCCTGGCCGAGCGCTGCGCAGCGATCATCCGCGAGGAATTCGGGGTGAGCTGGGTGCGGCTGAAGTTGTCCAAGCCCGGCGCGGTGCGCGGCGCGAAGTCGGTGGGCGTGCGCATTGAACGCGGCGTGCGGCCGGACTGATGGCGCGTGTCTACCTGAGCCTGGGTTCCAACCTGGAACCGCATCGCCACCTGCGCGCGGCGCTGGCGGAATTGCGCGAGCGCTTCGGCGAGCTGGTCGTGTCGCCGGCTTATCGCAGCGCCTCGGTGGGCTTCGACGGCGCCGCCTTCGTGAACCTGGCCGTGGGGCTGGACACCGAGCTGGAACCCGAGGCGTTGAACGACTGGCTGCACGCGCTGGAGGATCGCCACGGCCGCCGCCGCGACGTGCCGCGTTACTCCGATCGCACGCTGGATGTCGACATCGTGTTCTACGACGACCTGGTGCTGGACGGTCCCGGCCATCTGCAGATTCCCCGCAACGAGCTGCAGCATGCGTTCGTGTTGCGGCCGATCGCCGATATCGCACCGGGCTTTCGCCATCCGCTCGGCGGGCGGAGCATGGCCGAGCTGTGGGCGGCCTTTCCCGCGGGGAGCGAACCGCTGCAGGCCGAAGCGCTGGCGGATTGAACCGGGCGCACTGTTGCAGCTGCCGCGCGGATGCTAGAAAGGCGCATCACGGGCCTGAGCCCGTCTGTCTGAACGCGGGTCCACGATCGAGGGGAACAGGAACATGGCCGGAAAGTTTGCCCGCAGCTGGGCGTTGATGAAGGCGAGCGCCACGGTGTTGCGCTCGGACAAGTCGTTGCTGGTGTTTCCGCTGCTGTCGGGTCTGTGCACCCTGCTGGTGGCGGCCAGCTTCCTGGTGCCGGTGGGCATGATGGTGATCGGCGGCGCGCACGCGGGCGAGGACTTCCACGAACGCATGTCGGTGGGCAGCTACCTGCTGATGTTCGTGTTCTACCTGGTGCAGTACTTCGTGATCATCTTCTTCCAGACCGCCCTGACCGGCGTGGCGCTGATGCATCTGCGCGGCGAACCGACCGGCGTGGGCGCGGGCCTGGCGCTGGCGCGGTCGAAGCTGCCGCAGATCTTCGGCTATGCGCTGATCGCCGCCACGGTGGGCCTGCTGCTGCGGATGATCCAGGAGCGGCTGGGCCTGATCGGTCGGCTGGTGATCGGCTTCATCGGTCTGGCGTGGACCGTGGCCACCTTCCTGGTGGTGCCGGTGCTGGCCAGCAAGGATGTCGGCCCGGTCGACGCGGTGAAGGAAAGCGTCGAGCTGCTCAAGCGCAGCTGGGGCGAAAACATCATCGGCAACGGCGGCATCGGCGTGGTGTTCGGCCTGCTGATGTTCCTGGCGGTGCTGGTCGGCGCCGTGCTGATCGGTGGCGCGGTGGCGATGCAGTCGGTCGTCGCGATCGTGCTGGCGGCGGTGATCGTGGTGGTGGGGTTCGTCCTGCTGGCCCTGATCCAGTCCTCGCTGCAAGGCATTTATTCGGCCGCGCTGTATCGCTACGCCGAAGCTGGCGAGGCCAGTGTGGGCTTCGACCAGGCCTTGCTGCAGCAGGCCTTCGCGCCCAAGAAGAAATAGCGCGGGAGCGACCCCACCCCGACCCTCCCCTGCTCGCAGGGGAGGGAGCAAAGCAGAAGCTCGAAGCGACCGGGATACCCTCCCCTGCGTGCAGGGGAGGGCAGGGGTGGGGTCCGCGCCGCCGCATCGCCCATCGCAGCGACGCACCCAAGCTCACACCGCCAACGTCCTTCCCCCATCCACCCGGATGATCTGCCCAGTCACGAACGGTGCGTCGCGCAGCAGCCACAGCACCGCGCTGGCCACGTCGTCCGGTGAGCCGGAGCGTTGCAGCGGCGTGCGTGCCAGCATTGCCTGCTGGTCGTCGTAGGCCTTGCCGTCGCCCGGCCACAGCACGGCGCCGGGGGCGACGCCGTTGACCCGGATGTCGGGGCCCAGATCCAGCGCCAGCGAGCGGGTCATCGCGGCCAGCGCAGCCTTGGCCATGCAGTACAGCGGATGCCCGGCCAGCGGACGCTCGGCGTAGATGTCGATCATGTTGACGATGGCGCCGCCCGATGCGCGCAGCGCGGGGATGGCGGCCTGGCTGAGGAAGAACGGCGCCTGCGCGTTGGAGGCGAACAGCGCGTTCCATTGTTCGGCGGTGGCCGTGCCCGCGGGCGTGGGGAAAAAAGCCGACGCATTGTTGACCAGCGCGTCGAGGCGGCCATAGCGGGCCAGCAATTGATCGATCATGCCGGGCAACGTCGACAGCTCGGCGAGTTCGGCCTGCAGCAGCAGGGTGCTGCCGCTGCGTTGCGCTTCGAGCTCGTCGGACAGCGCGCGCGCGTCGGCGGCCGAATGACGATAGTGCAGCGCCACGTCGTAGCCGGCTGCATGCAGCGTCCGCGCGATCACCGCGCCGACCCGACGGCCGGCGCCGGTGATCAGCGCGACGGGTCGATCCGCGCCGGGTTGAGCCGAGCCGGGTCGATCATCGGTGGGTGACATGCGGCGGCTCCGTCAACTGTGCAACCTGCAGCTTGCCGCAAAGCCGCGCCAGCGTCACCCGCGCTGGGGCGGGCCGGGCTTCTTCGGGCGCGTCTTGCCGGCAGTTTTTTGCGCGGCGCCAGCGACCTTGCGGGCGGCCGTGGCGACCGCCTTGTCGACCAGCTTGCCGGCCACGCGCCGCGCCGCTTTCGCGGCCGGCTTTGGCTTCGGCGCCGGTTTCGGTTTGTCGGTGGTCGCGGCGTCCGCGTCGGCTGTTTCCTCGATCGTCACCTCGCTCTCGAACATCTCGATCGCAGTGGCGGCCACTTGCCCGGTGTCGTAGTACGCGTAGGCACCGACGCCCAGCGCGCCGACCACCGGCAGCCAGCGCGACAGCCCCTTGCTCAGCGTGCGCTGGGTGAGTTTCACGCCGATCTGCTTCGCCACGCGCTGGGCCATGCCCCACGACATGCGGCGGAAGATCAGCCGGTCGCCCATGCGCACCACCAGGTCGCGGAAGGCCTGCGCCGCGGTGTGGCGGAACAGGCACCACATCATCTGCTCGCGCCCCAGGCTCGCGTGGCGGCCGTAGGCGGCGGCGATGTCGCTGACCATCTGCCCCTGGATTTTCCAGATCGCGATCAGCTCCGGCAACAAGGTCAGCCAGCCCAGCGGACCCGGCGGCAAGGCCAGCGAGCCGGCAGTCAGCGCGGCGCGCTGGGCGGCGCGGCTGGCCAGCTTGCGCGCCTCGTTGGCCGGTTCCCTGCTGCTGTCGATCCGGCTATTCGGCACTTCGCTGACGAAATCGAGGATCGCCGCGGTGATCCTGCCCGGCTCGCCCGGCGCGATGACTGCGGGAACCTGTTGGCTGGGTGACTTGCTCATGGGCGACTCCGTGCAGACGAGGCGAATGCGCGCGGCTTGCGTTCCCCGCAGTCTAGGGAGTGCGCGTGAAGCGGGGCTCAACACGAGGGCCGGTCACGCGGTGCGTGACTTCTGGCCCGGGCGGTCATGCGTTGCGTTGGATATGTTATAACATAACAAATCAACCTCCCGTCCCTGCCGGAATTCCCGATGACACACTCCCCGCTCGCCCTGGCTCTTGCCGTCGCGCTGGCCATGCCGTTCGCCATCCATGCCACCGTTGCCGACCCCGCTGCCACCGCGGCGGCGCATGGCGACGATCCGGCCGACAGCGGCAGTCGCAACCGGCAACCGCAGGTGCAGGATCTGGATGCGATCTCGGTGTCGGGCGCGCTCGACCAGGCCCGCAACGCACTGTCGCCCGATACCGGCAGCAGCCAGTACGTGATCGATCACAAGGCGATCGCACAATTGCCGCTGGGCGCGTCCACGCCGATCAACCAGGTGCTGCTGCAGGCGCCGGGCGTGGTGCAGGATTCCTACGGCGGCCTGCACGTGCGCGGCGATCACGCCAACCTGCAATACCGCATCAACGGCGTGATCATCCCCGAGTCGATCGGTGGCTTCGGCCAGAGTCTCGACGCACGCACGATCCACACCGTGAAGCTGCTCGACGGTGCCTTGCCGGCGCAGTACGGCCTGCGCACGGCGGCGGTGGTCGACATCACCACGAGGAGCGGCCACGACCTGGGCAATGGCGGCAGCGTGGGCATTACCGGCGGCAGCAACGGCACGCTGAATCCGAATGCATCGGTGTGGGGCAGCCACGATCGCTGGAGCTGGTTCTTCACCGGCAACTACATGGAGAACGATGCCGGCATCGAGAACCCCACGGCGAGCCGCAAGCCGATCCACGACCACACCAATCAAGCGAAGGGCTTCGGCGACATCAGCTACCTGATCGACAACGACACCCGCCTGAGTTTCCTGTTCGGTGTGGCCAACAACCGCTTCGATATCCCGAACAACCCGGACCAGACGCCGCAGTTCGGTTACCTGGACACGGTGAATTTCAACTCGGCCGACCTCGCCCAGCGTCAGCGCGAGAGCACCCGTTTCGGCGTGCTAGCGTTGCAGGGCAAGCTGGGCGCCACCGACTATCAGGTATCGGTGGGCCAGCGTTACAGCGGCCTCGCCTATGCGCCGGACCGGATCGGCGAACTGATGTTCAACGGCGTCGCCTCCGGCATCACCCGCAGCAATCGCGCCAGCACCTTGCAGGCCGATTTCGCTACGCCGATGGGCGATCACCATACCTTGCGCTACGGCGTCTACGGCAGCTTCGAGCGCGCGGCCAGCGGCAACGACGCGTGGGTGTTTCCGGTCGACGCCGACGGCAACCAGGCCAGCACCACACCGGTCAACATCCTCGACGCCAGCCGCCTCACCGCAAGGACCTGGTCGGCCTATGTGCAGGACGAATGGAGCCTCGGCGCCAACTGGACGCTGAACTACGGCCTGCGTGGCGACCGCTATCAGCTGGCGCGCAGTGAGAGCCAGCTGAGTCCCCGCGCTGGCCTGGTCTGGCAGGCCACCGGCAGCACGGTGGTGCACGCCGGCTACTCGCGCTATTTCACGCCGCCAGCGACCGAGATGATCGCCAGCAGCAACATCGCGAAATTCGAAGGCACCACCAACGCCGTGGCGGACACCGGCAACAACACGCCGTTGGCCGAACGCTCGGATTATTTCGACGCAGGCATCTCGCAGAACATCGGCTCGGCCTGGACCGTGGGCGTGGACGCCTACTACCGCAAGGTGCAGCGCCTGCAGGACGAAGGCCAGTTCGGCTCCGCCCTGGTCTATTCCACCTTCAACTACGCGGCGGGCCGGGTGAAGGGCGTGGAGTTCACCGCCAATTACGAGCAGGGCCCGCTGTCGGCGTACTTCAACGCCTCGCTGGGCAAGGCGATCGGCCAGCGCATCATCACCAGCCAGTACAACTTCGATCCCGACGACCTGGCGTACGTCAACAACCACTGGATCTTCCTCGACCACGACCAGAAGCTCACCTCGTCCGGTGGCATCAACGTCGCGCTGAACGACAGCACCCGCGTCGGCGCCGACTATCTTTTCGGCAGCGGCCTGCGCAAGGACGGCGACGTGCCGAATGGCGCCTCGCTGCCCGCGTACTTCCAGCTGAACCTCAACGTCGCGCACGACTTCGCCTTCGACGGTTTCGGCAAGCTGCACGCGCAACTGGCGGTGATCAATGCGCTCGATCGCACCTATGAACTACGCGACGGCAGCGGCATCGGCGTGGGCGCCCCGCAGTTCGGCCCACGTCGCGGCGTCTATCTCAGTTTGCAGAAGGATTTCTGATTCCGCTCCCTCGATTGCAGAAGGGCAGTCTGTGCGTGGCCCTTCCTTATACCGGAAGGAAGGGTCACGCGCAGGGCTGCGGAACTCAGGCCGCCGAAGCCTGCTTGAACTGGGCTTCTTCGGTCGAGCCTTTCAGCGCGGTGGTCGACGACTGTCCTTGCTGGATCGCCTGGGTCACGGCGTCGAAGTAGCCGGTGCCCACTTCGCGCTGGTGCTTCACCGCGGTGAAGCCGCGGTCGGCGGCGGCGAATTCCTTTTCCTGCAGTTCGACGAAGGCGCTCATCTGGCGACGGGCGTAACCGTACGCCAGGTCGAACATGCCGTAGTTGAGGCTGTGGAAGCCGGCCAGGGTGATGAACTGGAACTTGTAGCCCATCGCACCCAGTTCCTTCTGGAAGTTGGCGATGGTGGCGTCATCCAGGTTCTTCTTCCAGTTGAAGCTGGGCGAGCAGTTGTAGGCCAGCATCTTGCCGGGGAACTTCGCGTGGATCGCCTCGGCGAAACGACGCGCGTCGTACAGGTTCGGCTTGCTGGTCTCGCACCAGATCAGGTCGGCGTACGGCGCGTAGGCGAGGCCGCGGCTGATCGCCTGGTCCAGGCCGGGCCGCACGCGATAGAAACCTTCGACGGTGCGTTCGCCGGTGATGAAGGCCTTGTCGTTGTCGTCGATGTCCGAGGTGAGCAGGTCGGCGGCGTCGGCGTCGGTGCGCGCCACCAGCAGGGTCGGCACGCCGGCCACGTCGGCGGCCAGGCGTGCCGCGTTCAACTTGTCGACTGCTTCGCGGGTCGGCACCAGCACCTTGCCGCCCATGTGGCCGCACTTCTTCACGCTGGCCAGCTGATCCTCGAAATGCACGCCGGCGGCACCGGCCTCGATCATCGCCTTCATCAGCTCGAACGCATTCAGCACGCCGCCGAAGCCGGCTTCGGCGTCAGCCACGATCGGCACCAGCCAGTCGCAGTCGTCCTTGCCTTCGGCGTGATGCAATTGATCGGCGCGCAGCAAGGTGTTGTTGATCCGCTTCACCACCAGCGGCACCGAGTTGGCCGGGTACAGCGACTGGTCGGGATACATCTCGCCGGCCACGTTGGCGTCGGCGGCGACCTGCCAGCCGCTGAGGTAGATCGCCTGCAGGCCGGCCTTGACCTGCTGCATCGCCTGGTTGCCGGTGAGCGCGCCCAGCGCATTGACGAAGTCTTCCTTGTGCAGGGACTTCCACAGCCGCTCGGCGCCATGGCGGGCCAGCGAGTGCTCCACGTGCACGGTGCCGCGCAGGCGCACCACGTCCTCGGCGGAGTAGTTGCGCTGCACGCCGGTCCAGCGCGGGTTGTTGTTCCAGTCCAGGGTGATCTGTTCGGCGGTCGGCAGGGTCGTGGTCTTCATGGCATGGCTCCGTGGGACGGTGATTCGTGGCAGGCGGATCGGCGGGACTCAGGCGAGCTGGTCGTAGGCGGGCAGGGTGAGGAAGTCGCCGAGCACGTCGGCATGGGTCATCGCCGAGAGCAGGGCAGCGGCCGCGTCGGCGCGGGCGGCGCCGGGATGCTGGCTGTCGCGCAGTCGGTGCGTGTGGCAGGCCAGTGCGTGGTCGAACAGGGCGAAGTCGATCGGCGCGTGGTCGGGGAATGCCAAGGCCTCCGCGTGCGACCCGTCGGCGTGATGCAGCCACTGCCACAACTGGGCGCGGGCGATCTCGGCGGTGGCGGCGTCTTCCATCAGGTGATGGATCGGCACGCAGCCCAGGCCATCGAGCCAGGCGGCGGTGTAGCGCAGGCACACCTCGACGTTGTTGTCGAAGCCGGCGCGGGTGATGGTGCCGTTGGGCGCGGCGAGCAGCTGTTCGCGGCTGACCTGCACGTCCTGGCGCAGCACGCCGAGCTGGTTGGCGCCGGGCATGTGCTGGTCGAAGACCTGCTGCGCCACGGCCACCAGCGCCGGGTGCGCCACCCAGGTGCCGTCGTGGCCGGCCTGCACCTCGCGCAGCTTGTCGGCGCGCACCTTGGCCAGCGCCGCTTCGTTGGCGGCTTCGTCGCCCTTGATCGGGATCTGCGCGGCCATGCCGCCCATCGCGAACGCGCCGCGGCGATGGCAGGTCTGGATCAGCAGTTCGGAATACGCCTTCAGGAACGGTGCGGTCATCTGCACCTGGCTGCGCTCGGGCAGCAGGCGGTCGCGATGGCCGCGCAGGGTTTTCAGGTAGGAAAAGATGTAATCCCAGCGGCCGCAATTGAGGCCGACTGCGCGACGGCGCAGCGCATGCAGAATCTCGTGCATCTGGAACGCCGCCGGCAGCGTCTCGATCAGCACGGTGGCCTTCATCGTGCCCACCGGCAGCTGCAGTTCGTTCTCGGCGTCGGCCATCACCGCATCCCACAACGCGGCCTCCTCCATCGCCTCGAGTTTCGGCAGGTAGAAATACGGGCCGCGGTCACGGCTGTGCAGGGCGCGGGCGTTGTGCAGCACGAACAGGGCGAAGTCAACCAGGGCGCCGGACATCGGCTCGCCATCCACGCTGAAGAACTTGTCGTGCAGGTGCCAGCCGCGGGGGCGCACCACCAGCACGGCGGGGTTGTCGCCCACTCGGTAGTGCTTGCCCTCGGGCGAGGTGAAGTCGATTGAGCCGTTCACCGCGTCGCGCAGGTTGAGCTGGCCGTCGAGCTGATTGGCGAAGGTCGGCGCCGAGGAGTCCTCGAAGTCGGCCATGAACACCTTCGCGCCGGAATTCAGCGCGTTGATGATCATCTTGCGCTCGACCGGGCCGGTGATCTCGACGCGACGGTCGCGCAGCGCCGGCGGGATCGGCGCCACGCTCCAGTCCGATTCGCGGATCGCCGCCGTGTCGGCGCGGAAGTCGGGCAGGCCGCCGGCGTCGTACGTCGCCTGGCGCTCGCGCCGCGCCTGCAGCAACTTCTGGCGGGTCGGTTCGAAGCGGCGGTGCAGCCGGGTCAGTAAAGCCAGCGCTGCCGGGGTCAGGATGCTCGCGTAACCGGCCGGGTCGGCATGAATCTCGATGGCGCCGAGTTCGAGTCTTTCCTGCGGTACTGCCATGGTGTCGCTCCGTGTCGGGAATGACTCGAAGCTAGGTACAAATCAGCTATTTGACAAAGTGAATGTTTCAATCATTACTATGAGCAAATGCAATACATACTCCAAAGTATTGAAATATGGCGATGAAAAAGCACGACGCGTCGCTGAACGGACCGAAAAAGCCGCGCCGCAGCGCAGCAAAGAAGCGCGGCGAGGTCGCGCCGGCGGAGAACGGCGGGCGCTATTACTACAAAGGCAACCGGCATAAGCAGTTGCGTGCCTTCGTCAGCGTGGTGAAGCTGGGTACGCTGACCCGCGCGGCCGAGGCGCTGTACCTGTCGCAACCCACCATCAGCCTGCAATTGCAGGCGCTGGAGCGGGAACTCGGCATGAGCCTGCTGGAACGGCGTCGACGCCGCATCAACCTCACCGACGCAGGCGAGGCGCTGTATGAACTGGCGCGGCCGCTGGTCGAAGGCTGGGACACGCTGGACCGCGACTTCCAGGCCAGGGTGAAGGGACTGCAGGCCGGCCGCCTGACCATCGCCGCCGGCACCTCGACCATCCAGTACCTGCTGCCCGACCTGGTGCGCCGCTACCGCGAACGCTTCCCCGCGGTGCAGCTGCAGCTGGCCAACGTCACCGGCAAGGACGGCATGGCGATGCTGCGCGCGGACGAGGCCGACTTCGCCGTCGGCTCGATGCTCGACGTTCCCAACGACATCGCCTGGGCGCCGGTGCAGCACTACGACCCGATGCTGATCATGCCGCCGGGTCATCCGCTGGCGGCGAAGGAAAAGATCACCCTGGAAGACCTGTCACCTTACGGCCTGATCCTGCCGCCACAGCGGCTGTCCACCTATCGCCTGGTCGACCTGGTGTTCCAGCAGCAGCAAGTGCCGTTCCACGTGGCGATCGAGGTCGGCGGCTGGGACGTGATCAAGGAGTACGTGGCGATGGGCATGGGCATCTCCATAGTCACCGGCATCTGCATCACCGCCGTCGACAGTGAACGGCTGGCGGTGCGCAACATGAAGCAGTTCTTCCCGCAACGCAGCTACGGCGTGGTGATGCGCAAGGGCAAGTTCCTCAGCGCCGAGGCGCGGGCCTTCATCGACCTGGTGCGGCCCGGCCTGTTGACCCATCGCGAGCACGACGATCCGGGCCATTCGCAGCGTTGACGCGGCGGCAGGGCGTGCGCCCGCATCCGGTCACACGTTGCGGTGCTTGCCCCGGAACGGCGCATAGAACGCGCGCAGGCGGGCCAGGTCCGCCTCCATGTCGTCGCTGGTGTGGAACAGCGGGCCGACGCCGATGGTCTTGTCCGGATAGTTGAACCAGGCCGTGACGATGGGCACGCCGGCCTCGTGGGCGATGCGCCAGAAGCCGCTCTTCCAGCGCGCTACCGGCTTGCGCGTGCCCTCGGGCGCGATGCCCAGCCACAGCGATTCGTGTTGCTGCAGCTGGTCGATCATCTGCTCGACCACACCCTTGGCAGCGCCGCGGTCGATCGGCATGCCGCCCAGTTTCAGTAGCAGCTTGCCCAGTGGGCCGCGGAACAGCTCCTGCTTGCCCATGAAATGGATGTCGGCGCCGATGCCGACCTTCATCAGCAGGCCCCACACGCCATCCCACCACGACGAGTGCGGCGCGGCGATCAGCACGGCGCGGCGCACGTCGGGAAACTCGCCGACCAGGCTCCAGCCGCACAGGCGAAGTACGCCTCGACAGAGTCGGCGGCGCCAGTTGTCGGCCAGATGCGGCATGCCCGGCGGCAGTTGCTCGGGGTTGGGCAGTTGTCCCTTCATTCGAGATCCGGCTTGCGTGAACGGGACTGCTTGATCTGGCCGCGTTGCTGCTTGCCCACCAGGCGACGTTCCTTCGAGGCGCGGGTGGGGCGGGTGGCCAGGCGCTTCTTCGGTGGCACCAGCACGCCGCGGATGATCTCCACCAGGCGCTCGCGCACGTCGTCGCGATTGCGTCCCTGGTCGCGGAAGCGGCGGCCCTGGATCACCAGCACGCCCTCGGCGGTCAGCCGGCGATCTCGGCGCTCCAGCAGACGCGTGCGGATCTCCTCAGGCAGCGACGGCGAGCTGGCCACGTCGAAGCGCAGCTCCACCGCGCTCTCGGTGCGATTCACATGCTGTCCGCCGGGGCCGTCGGCGCGCAGGAAGCGCTCGACGAGCTCGGACTCGGGCAGGGTGATGCTGTGGCTGACGGTCAACATGCCAGGCAGTTTACGGGCAAGCGAAAGGCGGGGCGAGAGACGGGCTTCTTCCCGTGTGGGCCGGGCGCGGCGCCGCGGGTGCCTTTCGCCGTGTGTTCCTCGACTTCGCCTCCGTGCGGCGACGCTCAGGACGAACCGAGGGGTGGCGGGAAGTCGTTCGGCGATGTTTCGATGTCCTCGGGCCGGGGCCAGCCGAACCGGGCGAGCAGGTGCGTGTAAGCCTCATCCAGCGGAGCTGCCAGCTGCATCGGCACGCCGGTGACCGGGTGGTGGAAATCCAGCCGCCATGCGTGCAGCAGCATCCGATGACAGCCGAAATGCTGCTTGTACAGGCGGTTGTGGTCGCCGCGGCCGTGCTGGCAATCGCCGATCACCGGGTGGTGGATATGCGCCAGGTGCTTGCGGATCTGGCGGAAGCGGCCGCTTTCGGGTTCGGCGAGAACCAGCGCGTAGCGCTGCCGCGGATAGCGGCCCAGTTCGATCGGCACTTCGATGGTGGCGAGGCGCCGGTAGCGGGTGCGTGCCTCGCGGCGTGGGCCGGTCTCGCGCGAGCCGGGCAGCGGATAGTCGATCACGTCTTCGCCCGGTTCGGGCCAGCCGCGCACCACCACGAGATACTGCTTGTGGATGCTGCGGGCCATGAACTGTTCGCCCAGCGCGGCGGCAACCTCCTTGCTGCGCGCCACCAGCAGCACGCCACTGGTGGCGCGGTCGAGCCGGTGGGCCAGGTAGACGTTGTTGCCGATCTGTTCGCGCAACAGGTCGATCAGGAATTCCTCGGCGTTGCCCACCATCTTCGAGCGGTGCACGGCAAGGTTCGCGGGCTTGTTCACCGCGATCAGCGTGTCGTCCTGGTAGAGAATCTCGATCATGGTGGTTCGTCGGCCGGGGGGATAGTTGCGCCATCAATGTAGAGCGGGCACTGCCCGCTGCCTTGCGCCAAGAGCCGGCGGGCAGTGCCCGCCCTACGTCGGCATTCCGGTCAGCGCGAGCGGGGCCAGCCGATGGCGAAAGCGAGCAGGCCGGCGAGGCCAGCGCCGAGCGGTGGCCAGCTGCCGTGTTGCGGGGCCAGCGTCCACAGCAAAGCGGCAGCAATCAGTAGCGCGCTGCCGAGCAGCCCGCAGGCAAGCAGCTTGTGCTGGCGATGCGCAGTTTCCAGAGCCAGTTTCAGCGCCAGTGGATCAGCAACCTCGCGTCGCTCGCCGCGACCGATCTGGCGCAGTGCGTCGCGCACCAGCTCGGGGAATTGCGGTGCCTCGTGCAGCCATTCGGGCAGCCGCTTGCGCACTTCGCGCAACGTGCGCAACGGGCTGTAGCGTTCGCGCAGGATGCGTTTCAGCACCGGGTGCGCCACCGCCCAGATGTCGATCTCCGGGTCGAGCATGCGGCCCACGCCCTCGATGTTCAGCAGGGTCTTCTGCAGCAGGATCAACTGCGGCTGCAGGGTCAGCTCGAAACGCCGTGCGGTCTGGAACAGCTTCACCACCAGCTCGGCCAGCGAGATCTGCGACAACGGGCGGGTGAAGTACGGCTCGCACACCGTGCGCACGGCGGCTTCCAGCTCGTCCAGCCGGACGTCGGCGGGCATCCAGCCCGCGTCCACGTGCAGCTTGGCGATGCGGGCGTAGTCGCGTTCGAACAGCGCGATGAAGTTCTGCGCCAGCCAATACTGGTCGGCTTCGGGCAGCGAACCCATGATGCCGAAATCCAGCGCGATGAAGCGCGGTTCGCCGGTGCGCGTCGGGTCGACCCAGATGTTGCCGGGGTGGGCGTCGGCGTGGAAGAAGTTGTCGCGGAACACCTGCTCGTAGAACACCCGCACACCCTTGACGGCAAGCGCCTTGCGGTCGAGCCCGGCGGCGTCGATCGCGGCGATGTCGTCGCTGCTGAGGCCGTGCACCCGCTCCAGGGTGAGCACGCGGGTGGCGGTCAGGTCCCAGTGCACTTCAGGCACGTAGAGGTCCACGCCGCTGGCGAAGTTGCGCCGGAGCAGGCTGGCGCTGGCGCCTTCGCGCTGCAGGTCCAGCTCGTTCTCCAGCATCTTCTCGACTTCGGCGACGACATCCAGCGGGCGGATCTTGTCGGCGTTCGGGTGCCAGCGCTGGGCCAGTTCGCCCAGCGAACGCAGCAGTTTCACGTCGCGGGCGATCTGCGCATCGATGCCCGGGCGCAACACCTTGACCACCACCTCGCGGCCGTCGTGCAGGGTGGCGGCATGCACCTGGGCGATCGAGGCGGAGGCCAGCGGGGTCTCGTCGAAACGGGCGTATAGACGTCCAATCGGCAGCTTCAGTTCCTGCTCGACGATCGCGCGGGCTTCGCTGCCCGGGAACGGCGCGACCTGGTCCTGCAGCAGGGCCAGTTCGTCGGCGATGTCGGCCGGCACCAGGTCGCGGCGGGTCGACAACACCTGGCCGGCCTTGACGAAGATCGGCCCCAGTTCGGTCAGCGCATGACGCAGGCGCGCGCCGCGCGGCAAGCCGCGGATGTCGACGCGCGGTTTGGCCACCAGCGGTCGCAGCAGCTTCAGCGGGCGGTACAGATGTGCCGCGTCGACCAGTTCATCGAGTCGATACGCCAGCAGCACCGAAGCGACCCGCAACAGACGAGGTACCACCTTCAGCGGCGTCACGCGGCGTTGCCCGACACGCGCTGCAACAGTCGTTGCACGCGTGATTCGAGTCGCTCGCTGCGCTCGCGCAGCTCGTCCACGCCGTCGAGGAAACCCTCCACCTCGCTCGGCGCCATCGCCACGCGCGCCTCGTCGCGCAACCAGTCCGCGCCATCCTCGGTGAGGTGGCTGGCGGTTTCGCGGGCGTGGGCCAGGCCCTTGCGCACAGTCCTGGCCAACGGCACGCCGAGCACATCGCCGAACGTGCGCGCGAACGCTTCCTCGAAATCGGGAGCGAACTTGCTGGCCAGCTTTTCCAGCCGGCGCGCCAGCTCGGCATCGCCCGCGATCTCCACCTTGCCCGGGGCGATGCCGTCGTCGTCGCGGCGGAACATCATCGCCAGCAGGCTGCCCGGTGAGGCGGCGACCTTCAGCTGGTTGTCCTCCTGCGGCGGGCCCACCTTGAGGCGGGCGTCCTCGACGGTGATGGCCAGCGCGATCTCGGGGCCGCGCAGGTGCAGCTGCACGCTGCGTCCATTCAGCGCGGCCAGCTTCTGCTGCGTGTCCGGATCGAGCGACAAGGTGTGGTTCAGCGCGGTTTCCAGCGCACGGCCGGCAAGCTTGCGCAGCGGTTGCGGCAACCAGGAGTTGGGAGTGGCGGCGTTCATCTGCCGATTGTAGCCCGGCCGCTTCGGTCAGACGTCGGCGGCACCGTGGAAGCCGAGCTGCCGCCATGCCTCGTAGACGGCCACGGCCACCGTGTTCGACAGGTTCAGGCTGCGGCTGTCCGGACGCATCGGCAGGCGCAGGCGTTGTTCGGCGGGAATCGCCTCGAGCACGGCTGCCGGCAGTCCGGCGGTTTCGCAGCCGAACAGCAGGGCGTCGCCGTCGGCAAAACGCGCCTCCACATGGGCGACACGGCCGCGGGTGGTGAAGGCGAACACCCGGGGCGCGCCGATCGCATCGAGGCAACTGGCCAGGTCGTCGTGCACCGCGAGCCTTGCGTACTCGTGGTAGTCCAGCCCGGCGCGGCGCAGGCGGGCATCGTCAAGTTCGAAGCCCAGCGGGCGAACCAGATGCAGCGCAGCGCCGGTGTTCGCGCACAGGCGAATCACGTTGCCGGTGTTCGGCGGGATCTCGGGATTGAACAGGATGACGTGGAGCATCCGCCATTATCGCCGTACGGCATCGCCCGGGATCAACCGTTGAGCGGCGACGCCGTGCCGAGCTGGGCGCACATCACGCCGTCGGGCGGCAAGGCGCAACTGCTCGGCGCCGCCAGCAGGATGGTCCGCAGGGAATGGCTGCCGGCCAGCTGTATCGAGGCCGGCGTGGTAGTCACCATCGCGCCGAAGATCAGGCCGCATACCGCCAGGCAGGCGATGAACAGTCCGCGCAACATCAGGGTTTCGAATTTCATGAGCTTGTCTCCGACGAATGGGGGAAGAGTCCCTGCACGGAAATAAGAGCAATCCGCGTGCCAACGGTTGCAAACGCCCCAAGTGCTTGATTTGACGGAGTCATCACGGCGGCCCCGGGCGAACAATCCTGTCCGCGGACACCGCTGTCGACCGCCGCCGGACAGCCGGACATGCGGGCGGACACCCAGGCGGACCCTGCCGCAAGTCATTTGCGACACCTGTCCCGCGCCGCTAGCCTGTGTCGACTTATCCGTGAAACAGGAGGTTCACCGTGACAAAGAAACCACTCGCCCTGCTGATCGCCGGCGCGCTCACCCTGGCTGGCGGCGTGCCGCTGGCATGGGCGGCTCCCGCGGCTGCCGCGACGACTGCCGCCGCCTCGCAGCAGATTCCCGAGCTGGCCTACAGCCGCTTCACCCTGCCCAACGGCCTCACCGTGGTGGTGCACGAAGACCACAAGGCGCCGGTGGTGGCGGTCAGCGTCTGGTATCACGTCGGTTCGTCGTATGAGCCGAAGGGCAAGACCGGTTTCGCACACCTGTTCGAGCACCTGATGTTCCAGGGCTCGGAGAACCACAAGGACGAGTACTTCAAGCCGTTCGAGCTGGCCGGCTCCACCGACCAGAACGGCACCACCTGGCTCGATCGCACCAATTATTTCGAGACGGTGCCGACCAGCGCGCTGGACATGGCACTGTGGATGGAATCCGACCGCATGGGACACCTGCTGGGCGCGATCGGCCAGCCGCAGCTGGACGAGCAGCGCGGCGTGGTGCAGAACGAGAAGCGCCAGGGCGAGAACCAGCCGTACGGCCGCGCGGGCGAGCTGATCCAGGCCGAGGCATTCCCGGCCAATCATCCCTACCACCACGACACCATCGGTTCGATGGACGACTTGAACGCCGCCTCGCTGGGCGACGTCAAGCAGTGGTTCCGCGACTACTACGGCGCGGCGAACACGGTGGTGGTGCTGTCCGGCGACATCACGCCGGCGGTGGCGAAGGAAAAGATGCAGAAGTATTTCGGCGACATCGCCGCCGGCCCGCAGGTGCCGCGTCCGCAGCCGTGGATCGCCCCCCGCGACAGCTCCACCCGGGGCACCATGACCGACAACGTGGCGCAGACCCGCATCTACCGCGAGTGGAACGTGCCCGGTCGCGGCAACAACGACGAGAACCTGCTGGAACTGGCCGCCGCCGTGCTCGGCGGCAGCAAGACCTCGCGGCTGTACCAGCGGCTGGTCTACCAGGACAAGCTGGCCGACGACGTCTCGGTGGACGTCGAGCAGCACGTGCTGGCCAGCATGTTCAACCTGCAGGTCGACGTGAAAAAGGGTGTCGACCCGGCGAAGGTCGAGGCCGCGATTGCCGACGAGTGGCAGAAATTCCTGAACACCGGCCCCACCGCCGACGAACTGGCGCGGGTGAAGACCGAGACGCGCGCCTCCTTCGTGCGCGGCCTGGAAAAGGTCAACACGCAGGCTTCGATCCTCGCCCAGGGCCAGCTGTATCACGGCGATCCGGGGCAGTACCTGAAGGACTTCAACGCGTTCATGGCGGCGACTCCGGCCAGCGTCAAGGCGGTGGCCGACAAGTGGATCAGCAAGGGTGATTACACCCTGACCGTCGTGCCGGGCAAGGTCGACGCCACCGACATGGCCAAGATGGCCGGTCGTGCCGCGGCCACCGGCGCGCCGGCACCGGTGCTTTCGGCCAGGGGTGACTACAAGACGGTGGCCAGCGACGTCGACCGCAGCAAGGGCGTGCCCGAGGTCAGCAGCTTCCCCGACCTCAGCTTCCCGGAGCTGCAGCGGGGCAAGCTCGATAACGGCATCGAGGTGGTCCTGGCCGAACGCCATACGGTGCCGGCGGTGCAGTTGCAGCTGCTGTTCGACGCGGGCTTCGCCGCCGACCAGGGTCGCAAGCTGGGCACCTCCAGCTTCACCATGAACATGCTCGACGAGGGCACCAAGACTTTGGACTCGGTGGAGATCGCCAAGCGCAAGCAGCGCCTGGGCGCGATCATCGCCAGCGGTTGCGGGCTGGATTACTGCAATGCCTCGCTGAACGCGCTGGACGACCAGCTCAAGCCGTCGCTGGACCTGTTCGCCGACATCGTGCGCAACCCGGCCTTCCGTGACGGCGACACCAGTCGCCTGCGCGGCCAGTGGCTGGCGCGCATCGCCCAGGAAAAGAGCCAGCCCACCGGCATCGCCCTGCGCACCCTGCCGCCGCTGCTGTACGGCCAGGGCCACGCCTACGCGATCCCGTTCACCGGTTCGGGCACCGAGGCGTCGATCAAGTCGCTGACCGCGGCCGACATGCACAGCTTCATGGACGACTACATCCGCCCGGACAACGTGAAGATCCTGGTCGCCGGCGACACCACGCTGGACAAGATCATCCCGCAGTTGAACGCGGTGTTCGGCGACTGGAAGGCACCGGCCGGCAAGGTGCCGGTGAAGAACATCGGCCAGGTCACGCCGCCGTCGCAAGCGCGCGTGTTCCTGGTCGATCGTCCCGGAGCGCAGCAGACGCTGATCCTCGCCGGCAGCCTGGCGCCTTCCACCGAAGCGGCCAACAATCTGGAAATCCAGACCATGAACGGTGCCTTCGGTGGCACCTTCACCTCGCGCCTCAACATGAACCTGCGCGAGGACAAGCACTGGGCCTACGGCGCCTTCAGCTTCCTGCAGAACGCGGTGGGGCAACGTCCGTTCATGCTGTACGCGCCGGTGCAGACCGACAAGACCGCGCCGTCGATCGCCGAAATGCTGAAGGAGGCCAACGGCGTGATCGGCGACAAGCCGCTGACCGACGCCGAGATCAGCAAGGTCAAGGTCGGCGACGTGCGCAGCATGCCGGGCGAGTACCAGACCACCTCGGCGGTGATGGGTGCGATGCAGGGCATCGCCCTGTACCACCGCCCGGACGACTACGTGCAGACCCTGAAGTCGCGCATCGAAGGGCAGACCGACGCCGCGGTGGAAGCGGCGGCGAAGCAGATCATCCATCCGGACCAGCTGACCTGGGTGATCGTCGGCGACCTGGCGAAGATCGAGTCGCCGATCCGCGCGCTCAAGCTCGGCCAGGTGCAGGTGCTCGATGCCGACGGCAAGCCGGTGGCGGCGAAGCCGGCCAAATGAGCCCGCAGGCGGCGCCGGCATGAACCGGCGCCGCATGTCGTGCGGCCGCCGCGGGACGCGTCCGCGCCACCGCGTTACGATGGAGGCCGGATCGCAAGTTCCGGCCTCTTTCCTATTCCAAGTCACTGCTGCGGAGCCCTCCATGCGCAAGACCCTGCTGTTGCTCGTCCCCGTGTTGCTGTTGAGCGCCTGCAACTGGGGCATCACCATGGACCCGGCGGCGAAGAACGTGCGCACCGCCTGGAGCGGCGACGTCTCTGCCTGTCGCGACCTGGGCAAGGTCACCGTCTCGGTGATGGATCACGTCGGCCCGGTCGACCGCAACGACATCAAGGTGCGCGACGAACTGGAAGTGCTGGCCCGCAACGAGGCCGCCAAGATGAATGCCGACACGATCAAGCCGCTGGCCGAACCCGACGCGGGATCGCAGCCATGGGGCGCGTATCAGTGCGGCGCGCGCGTGCCGACCGCCACCCCGGCATCAGGCCATGCCGCGCCGACCTCGGCACCCGGCAACGCTCAGACCTTCCCGATCCAGCACTGAGTCGCGGGGTCGGCGCACGCGCGCGATGAGCGGTCGCACCGGGCGCTCACGGCTTCGCCGTTCCGGGAATCCACAGTTCGATCACGTTCGGTTCGCCGCGGATGGATAGCGGGAACGGCACGGCCTGGGGCGCGCGGGGCGAGGCGAACGGGCGGGTGGCGCCCATCCATGCGCTGATCGCCGACGCGCATTGGGTGCCGGCATCGCTGTAGAGCACGGTGGGTACATGCCACTGGAACGGCAGGGTGCGGCCGTGGCTGGCGGCGCTGGCGGTGACGTTCTCGATGCCGGGCGTGGCCACGCCCAGGTCGCGCAGCTGGGGCAACAGGGTTTCGGCGGAGGCGCGCTCGGCCTCGTCGTAGATCTGCGTGTAGACCACGAAGCGGCGCGAGATGCCCTGGGTGCAGGCGCGGCGTGCAGCGTCGGCCAGGGTGGCGGCGTTCGCCCGTGACGGGTGAGTGACCGTGGCGGTGGCGGGAGTCGGGCGTGCCTCCCGGACCGGTGGCGGTGCTGCCGTTTCGGGCGGCGGCGGTGGCGGCGGCGGGGGAACCTCCCTCGCGGGTTCCGGTGCCGATGCCAGCGGGGGGCTTTCGGACGGCATGTCGACGGTGATGGATGTCGGGGCTGCGGCGTTCGAAGACGTGTTCGCGCCCGCCACGACGGGTGCATCGGGATCGAGCGCCACCACCGGTGGCCAGTCACGGTAGCCGACCATGGCGCGTTCCCAGCGGGTCAGCGAGGGTGCGCCGCCGAGGATGGTCAGGTCGTTGTTGCAGGCGAGCGCAAGCTGGCCCGGTGGCAGTTTGGTGCATTTCGCCTGCAGCGAATCGACGAGGCCGTCCACCATCAGGCGGATCGAATCCGGGTACGGCGGCGCTCCGGCTTGGGCGCGGAACAACTGCACCGAGGCATCCATGCCGACATCGAAGGCGGCGTCGTCGCCGATCGCCTTGCCCAGGTCGCGGGCGGCCTCGGTGACCAGTTTCTGCTGCTCGATGCCCTGTTTCAGATGGGCGTCCCACGCCTGCCAGCCGGCCAGCGCCAGGCCGGCGATCGCGCTCAGCCCGAGCGAGGCGCCGACCGTGGCGGTGACCCGCTGGCGCAGCGACATCGCGCTCTTCTGCACGTCCGGGGCGAGCGGGCCGATGCTGGCGGCGACGCCTTCCAGGGCCAGCACGGGGATCGCATCGAGGGTGGCGCGATCGAGCGGCCGGCCCAGCAGTTCGCCCAGCTGGCAATAACTTTCCCACTGCGCCTCGTCGAAGAACTGGTCTTCCGTGCCCTGTTGCGGGAAGCGCATGTCGCGGTTGGCGTAGCCGACGATGTCGAGCGGCGAATCCGCCGGCTGGCGCGGCTTCACCACCAGCAGGGCGCCGGTGTTGCCGCTGTGGTAGCGGATGCGCGCCAGCAGCAGGCTTTGCGTGCCCGGCCCCGGCATCACGCTGTCCGGCGTGCCGAGCCGGGCCAGCAGTGCGGGCTCGACGGTGCCCGGCGCGAGGCTGGCCGGGTCGATGAATTCGATGATGGCGGCGTAGTCGATGCGCGCCTTGCGGATCAGGTTCTCGACGTCGGCGAACAGGTAGTTCGGATCGGCGCCGCAATCGGCCAGCACGATCAGCTTCAGCTCGCGCTTGAGCAGGGCATAGACGCCGGTGTTGTCGAAATGCCCGCCGTCGGACAGGTACCACACCGGACCCTGCAGGCCGGGGAAGCGCGCCAGCATTTCCTGCAGGGCCGCCCGCGACTTGCCGAGCCACGACCATGACAGCGACGGCTTGCCGAGCCGGTTGCGCCACCAGTAGCCGAGCCGCAGGCCACTGAGGAAGGTCAGCACGGCCACCCCGGGGCGGGTCATCGAACCCATGCCGGAACCGGCGGCGGCACCGGAGATGGCGATCCATTCGGCCAGCGTGGTGCCTTGCAGCGGTTCGCTGGCGCCCGCGGGCAGCGTTTGTGCGGGCCGGGTTCCGGTTTCCACGCCGAACGGACCGACGGTGAGGCAGATACCCTTGCGATCGGCGTTGAATGCCTCGGTGCGATCGTCGACGGTCTGGTTGATGCAACAGTTGATCAGGTGGATCGGGCCACCGTGCAGGTGCGGCGTGTAGTCGGGCAGGGCCACATCGTCGTGGTCGAGCAGTTCGGTCACCTTGACCACCGCCTGCGCGGTGGCGGAGTCCTTCGACAGCAGCGGCGAGATGGGGAAGCGCGTCGGGCCCGCGGCGGCCACCGGCTGGTTGCCCACCGCGATGTAGGTGCGCGCGATGCGCGAGCGATAGAACGCGTGCAGCGACGAGCGGTTGATCGCCTGCAGGTTGCGTCCGGTCAGGCCCGCGTAGGCAAGACATGGCACCACCACCGCCAGCCAGCGCAGCCAGGCCGCTGCGGCGGACGTGGTGCCCATGAAGAACAGCAGGTATTGCAGCGCGCTGAGCCAGAACAACAACAGCAGGCCGAGCAGCAGCAGGCCGCACAGGTTGGCGATCAGGGCCAATGGCAAACGCGCCAGGCTGGGCTTGTCGTTGTGCGGCTGCAGCGCCGGCAGGGCGAACCGCGCCACCGCCACCAGCAGCGCGATCAGGCCCGCGCCGTTCAACGCCGGACCGTGCAGCGCGCCCGATTCCAGCAACCAGGCAAGGAACCAGCCGAGCAGGTCGGCGACGCCGAGCAGCAGGAACAGCAGCAGGCACTTCAGCAGGAAGGTGAGGCTGATCGTGTAGTGCACCCGATCCTGGGCCGGATGGTTGCCGCGCAGCCGGGTCCACAGCCATGCCAGCGGGATCGCCAGCAGGATCACGCCGGCCACCTGCAGCAGGCCCGGGCCGTGGCTGCTGTCCAGCGGCTGGGCCAGCCACAGCAGATAGCCGCCGAGCGCGGCGGTGACCACGACGATGGTCAGGTCCCCCGCCAGCGAGCCGTCTTCCGGATCGCGCGCCCACCAGTAGGCGAAGGCGCAGGCCGCCGACAACCAGCCCAGCGGAACCAGGCCCAGCCACCACAGGTTCAACGTCAGCCATGGCAGGTGTTGCGCGTAGACCGGATAGCAGAGCAGGTGCGGCAACACCACCGCCGATGCCAGCAGGGCCAGCAGCACGGCGATCTCGAACTGGGTGGCCACGAAGCCGCGCAGCTGCCCGGTGGCGGCCTGCAGCAGATCGCCCGCGCCGGCGGGCGTCAGGTAGCGACCGTTGCTGCGCAACCACCACAACAGCAGCGAACGGTCGTTGGCCAGGCCCTGCTCGACCTGTTGCGGCGTGGTGGCGGCATTGAACAGACGTCCAAACGCGGCGCCGATGTAGCCGCCACCGGAGACCGTCGACAGGTAGTCGAAACGGTGCAGCACGCCGTTGCGTGCCAGCGCCCGCAACAGGCCCAGGCAGAAGGTGGCGCTGCGCACGCCGCCACCGGACAGGGCCAGGCCGGCGTGTGGCGCCTGCGGCTCCACCCCGGCGCGGTCGCGCCGCGTGTCGAACAACTGCCTTTCCGTCGGAGCCGGCTCGCCAGGCGAGGGCTGTGCTTCCCTGTTCTGATTCATGGCTTGTTCTCCCCCGGGCCTCGATGCCCCTGCCACGCCGCGGGTGAGGTTATGCGCCCGGGCGTCGCCCGCGGCAAGTGCCGTCGGCGGCGTGGAAGCCGCGCCGCGGTATAGGCGCACCCGCCGCGGTTTGCGATGATGGGCGTTGTCGTCCATCGTTGTGGCCATGAACAAGCTGATCTCCGCTCCCGGCCGCATCGCGCGGCGCATCCTGCCGTTTTCCCGCAGGCGCAAGCCGGGCGCCTCGACGCAGGCGATGCCGTTCTTCGCGGTGCCCGCCAGCGCGATCGCCACCCTGCCTGATCCGTCGGCATTCCGGCAGGCCTTGCTGCGGCTCATCGGCCAGGCCACCCGGCGCATCGTGATCGTGGCCCTGTACCTGCAGGACGACGATGCCGGCCGTGAAGTGCTCGATGCGCTGTACGCGGCGAAGGCGCGCGCGCCGGGCCTGCGGATAACCGTGTTCGTGGACTGGCATCGCGCCCAGCGCGGCCTGATCGGCAAGCAGAAAAGCGCGGGCAACGCGGGCATGTACCGCGAATACGCGGCGCGGCTGGGGCCGGGCGTGGAGATCTACGGCGTGCCGGTGCAGAACCGCGAACTGTTCGGCGTGCTGCACCTGAAAGGCTTCGTGATCGACGACGCGGTGCTGTACAGCGGCGCCAGCCTCAATGACGTCTATCTGGCGCGGCATGAGCGCTACCGGCTCGACCGCTATCACCTGCTGCAACACGCGGGCCTGGCCGACGCGATGGCCGGTTTCGTGCAGAAGTATTTCATCGGCAGCGATGCGGTGCGGCGCCTGAACGTGGCGGACGTGCCCTCGACGAAGTCGCTGCAGCCGGCGATCCGCGAATTCCGCCAGGCATTGCAGCGGGCGAGCTACGACGTGCCGCAGGCCAGCCTGGCCGACGGCACGGTGGCGGTGACGCCCCTGCCGGGCTTCGGCCGCAGCGACAACACGCTTAACGAGGTGCTGCTGGAGTTGCTGCGCGGCACGCGCCAGCGGCTGATCGTGCTGACGCCGTACTTCAACTTGCCGCGGCCGGTGCGCGCGCTGCTGGGCCAGTTGCTGCGTCGTGGCTGCACGATCGACATCATGGTCGGCGACAAGACCGCCAACGATTTCTACATCCCGCCTGGCGAGCCGTTCAAGACCATCGGGCTGTTGCCCTACCTGTACGAAAACAACCTGCGCCGCTTCGCCCGCGCGCACCGCCGCCAGATCGACAGCGGCCAGCTCAACCTGCACCTGTGGCGCGACCGCGACAACAGCTATCACCTGAAGGGCCTGCTGATCGACGACGACGTGGCCGTGCTGACCGGCAACAACCTCAATCCGCGGGCGTGGTCACTGGATCTGGAAAACGCACTGGTCCTGCGCGACCCGTCACGCCTGCTGCAGGCACAACACGAAGCGGAGTGGGCGGCCTTGCGCCGGCACGCCACGCGACTGGTCGACTACCAGGCGCTGGAGAGCCCGCGGCAGTATCCGCCCGAGGTGCGCAAGCTGCTGAAGCGGCTCGACCGCAGCCAGCTCGATCACCTGCTCAACCGGCTGATGTAGGAGCGTATCCCGTGCGCGAACGCTTTTCGTGACGTGACGAAGAGCCATCGCGCACGGGTGCGCTCCTACGATGCCGCCAGCCGGCTCAGCCGCATCTCCAGCCAGTTCGACACGTTCGGCCATTCCCCGGCGAGGATGCTGAAACACACGGTGTTGCGCAGGCTGCCGTCCACGCGACGCCGGTGGGCGCGCAGGACGCCCTCGCGCTGCGCGCCAAGACGCTCGATCGCGCGCTGCGAATCCTCGTTCAGTTCGTCGGTGTGGAAGGCCACCGCCACGCAGTCCAGGGCCTCGAACGCGTGCTCCAGCAGCAGCCGCTTGCAGGCGGTGTTGAGATGGGTCTTCTGCCAGCGCTTCGCGTACCACGTATAGCCGATGGCGAGCCGTGGAACCGCGGTGTCGATTTCGTAGTAGCGGGTGCTGCCGACGATCTCGCCGCTGCCGGACTCGCGGATCGCGAACGGCAGCATGTGGCCCTCGGCCTGGCCTTGCAGCGCCCTGGCCACGTAGTCACCGGTCTGCCCCGGCGCCGGGACGCTGGTGACCTGCAGGTTCCACAGCTCGCCGTCGGCGGCGGCCGCTTCCAGCGCCGGCACGTGGTCCAGGCTCAGCGGTTCCAGCACGACGTATTCGTCATGCAGGCGGATCGGGGCGAACGGGGTCATCGGGGATTCCAGTGGGCGGTCAGGCGTCGAGATCGGGGATCAGCTTGCTCTCGAGCCGGGCGATGTGGTCCTTCAGCAGCAGCTTGCGTTTCTTCAGCCGGGTCAGCTGCAATTCGTCGCGGCCGATCGCCGAGGCGAGCTGGTCGATCGCGGCGTCGAGGTCGCGATGCTCCATCCGCAGCTCGGCGAGCAAGTGGACGATTTCTGCGTGATCCTGGACCTGCATGATGGTGATGAGGCTGGGCGGCGATTTCCCAAGTGTAACGCCGATTTGCCGCGCCGATTGGCCGCGCGGCTTCCCGCCTTGCCCATGGATGCGGCCCGGCGGCGGCCGGGCCGCTACAATGGCAGGCTCCCGTTGCCGATCGCCCGACATGTCCGCCCCGTTGCCCACCTTCCGTCCACCCGCCGCCCACGGCGGCAAGCTGGCCCGGCGCCTGCGCCGCCAGGTGGGCCAGGCGGTGGGCGACTTCGGCATGATCGAGGACGGCGACAAGGTGATGGTGTGCCTGTCCGGCGGTACCGATTAGGTCTACAGTATGGACATGTAACGATTAGGTGTTAGTGTATGGACACTGTGGCTATGACATTGGGCTAGATCTGTGAGCGTTGAATGTCGTGTGGGGCAAGCGGTTAGACCAAGCGGAATGGCAAAGGCTTGCATCCCACCGGCTGCATCGTTGCTATGAAAGTGCAAGGACAGATCGTAGCAGCCGTCGTTTCCCTCAAAGCTGTCACGTCCATTGCGTACCGGCGTGTTTGTCATGGCGCGATGTGAACTCATTACCTTCACGCCGCATTCCCCGGAAGTCGTCGATGGCAAGCTCTCTTGGGTCCCTCTAAAAAGCGGGGCCATGGAGGGCTTGCCCCAGCTTTGCTGGGAAAGTGGCGAGCCATGGCGCGAAGCCAACCTGTGGCTGCTCAGCCGTGCTTATCGACAGAACATCGAGACGGTTCGCTCTAACGCCAAGGCCTTGCACGCTTACGCGCAATGGTTGGAATCGACGGATCCGCCCATTCATTGGTGGGACTTCCCTGCCAAGGAAAAGGACCGCTGCCTGGTTCGTTTCCGAGGGTTCCTCATCAAGCAACGTGAGGCTGGCAACTTAGCTCCTTCGACAGCATCGGCTCGGATGCGTGCAGTGGTGCGGTTTTATCGTTGGGTCTACGCCGAACGTTTGATTACCCCACAGTGGCCGATGTGGCACGAGCGTAACGTCGTCATAAAGCTCGACAGCACGGATTATTTCGAGCGCACAGTCGTCGTGACCACCACAGATTTGGCCATACCGAATCGAAAAAGGAATTCCGCAGGACTCGAAAATGGCGTGATGCCGGTGAGCCCTGAAGAGAGGGATGCGATTCTCACACTCGTCGATGCGCATGGCAGTTTGGAACTTGCGTTGATGCTCCGGCTTGGTTTTTACACGGGGATGCGCCTCGGATCGATCTGCGACCTCAAGGTCAATACCATTCTTCACGCTATCCCAGAACCCTGCGTACCCGACGCCCGGCTGATTTCCATCGGGCCGAACGCTCGGCCACCCGTGCACACCAAGGGTGGAACTTATGGGCACATCACGGTCCCAGGTAAATTGATCGAGGATCTCACGCAATACGCGGCGTCACTCCGACGCCGTGAACGGCAAGCCCTCGCGCAGAGAGATGACAAGTCGCTGCTTTTCTTGACGCGCTTTGGGAACCCGTATGTCAAGCGGCAGGCGAACAAGAGTTCGGCTGTCAATGTGGAAATGCATAAGCTTAGATCGATAGCCCGTGCAGCAGGTGCGAACCTGGCCCACTTTCACTTCCACATGACCCGTGCGACGTTTGCTTGCGAGGTCATGCGCCTGGCTCTCCAGATCGAGGGGATTGATCCGGTGGCGGTGGTCGGTGAGATGTTGTTCCACTCGAGTCGACGTACGACAGAGGCCTACGTGCACTATCTCAAGAAGCAACCAATCAAAGCCGAAGTAGCCAATGAATTCACGAAGGTGTTTCTCGGTTGCATGAAGCGTCCTACCGAAAAGCACGAGCGTGTCTAAGCCATCGATTCCGGAGTTGACGTTTGCCGAGGTGCCGCTCAACCAGGGGGAGGAGCCTTGGGATATGCGCATGTTTCTCTATCGAGGGGCATCAGCATGGCGCAAAGATGCCGTCCGGGCAGCGATCGATGCAGGTGAGTTCGGTTCTCCCATCTCGGAGCGGTTGCCACTGGTGGTCTCCTTGCACGATCAGGTGGCGGCCGGTGTTGCCAAGGGGCATTCTAAGAGGACGTTGGAAAACGTCATGACGGCCCTGCGGGCCTATTTTCGCTACGTGGACGAAGCTGGGCCGGAAGAGCCGACGATCGCCACCGCAGCCAACCTTTACATCGAGTGGATGGAATGGTGCGCACAGCGTGTGGCGACCCACGACCTGAAAGCATCCAGTCAGTATCGCATTGGGGTTACGGCGGGAGCTCCGCTCGCACTCGCCATTGGTAGGACAGACTCGAGCCTTTTTCGCGCCGCGCGACTTGAGCGAAAGGGGCGAAAGAAGGCCATTTACCGAACGTCGGATAAGCAGAACCTTGAAAACACGTTTGCGATGGGGCATGCGTTGCTCGACATCTGCCTGGCCCTCCCAGAAACGGTTATTCGAGGACGACTTCCGATCCTGCTGACGTTCCGTAGCGGTCAAACCTACGAGGAATGGTGCGGATACCGGCGACGATCAGTGGATGAGCTTCTTCAGGGCAAGGTGTCGGGTCGCCTTCGAGTCAGCGCTCGATTTGTCGAGGAACGGCGGCGATGGGAGAGCGATGTAAGCAATCGCCAACGTTCTCCAGCGATCAATGCCCGCTTGGATGCCGAATTGCTGATCTTCATTGCGCAGACCGGCATGAATTTGACACAGGCCTGGAAAATGCAAATGGGCGACTTTCGGTACGAGAGCTTGCGCGATGGCTACGGTGTGAGGCGCTACAAGAACCGCCGACTGGGGGAGGTCGAATTTCATATCTACAGCGAGTATCGGGAACACTTCGATCTCTATCTCAAGTGGCGTGCTGTGGTGTTCGCTGATACCGATAGCGACCTGCTCTTTCCCTACATCAACAAAAAGGGTGAGCCGGCCAGTCATGGCAAGCGAACCTTCAAGGAAATCGAAATGCGCTTGGCGGCCGCACAGGTTAAGCTGGTCCGGCCCCAGTCCTTGCGGCAGACGCGTATCAACTGGATGCTTCGGCGTACGGGTGATCCTGCGCTGACTGCTGAAATGCACGGGCACAGTGTGGAAGTGCTGCACGATGAGTACGAGCGACCTCATCACCAACGTGCTGTCGCGGAGACGACGCGTTTTTGGCACGAAACCGATCCTGCCATTGCCTCGCCAGGGCCTGGCGTGTGTGTCGTGGCTACACCCATGATGCTTCCGGAGTCGCCCGAAGAGGCGCCTAAGCCCGATTGTCGGGCACCCGATGGTTGTCTGTTTTGTGCGCACCAGCGTGACCTGGACACGCTAGATCATGTCTGGTCTCTTGCCTCGTTGCGTCACTTGAAAAGTCTTGAGATGGCGCGCGATGGTTTGTGGATGGCTACGCCTGACAAGCATCCCGCCCACCGGGTCATGGAGCGGATTGCCGAAAAACTTGAGTATTACGCGCATAGCACTTCAGAGCGTGCAGTCTGGGTGGAAGAAGTCGCCCTTCGGATGTCGGAAGGGCGCCATCACAAGCGCTGGGCCGGATGGATTGCGATGGCGGAGTTGACGGTATGAAGGCCCACCAGTTGGGCTCGGAGTATGGTCTCAATATCCGACATCCCACCGTATCCCCGAAAAGCCCGCACTATCGGATCCCTGCGTGGCCACCACCGGATGATTGGCCGGTGGCGGTCGATGCTGATGGTCGGGTCGTCTGCCGGGTGAGTGATTCCGTCTGGAATTTTGCTGTCTACGGTCGCAGTTCCGAGTCCGTGCGCATCAATTTCGCCTCGGGCCGGCTTAAGGTAGACAGAGGACAGGAGGTTCATGTCGACATCGATTCAGTCAATCGGCGTCTTTTCCAGCAAACCATGTGTTGGTTCTTATGGGGGCACCGTCAGCGGCTTAACGCACGGACCGTCGTGGGTTATGCCGCACGGCTTAAGCCAGTTTTTTTACTGTGTGCAAAACACCAGATAGACGCATCCGATCTTTATCGCTTTCCCCGGGTGCTTGATCAGTTGGCGAACACTGTCGCGCCCTCCACGGCCAACGAAGTCCTGACGATGTTGCGCGAACTGTGGACGGTACGCGATGTGCTTGGATTCACGATCCTCGATGAACGAGGCTTGGCTCACTTTGAGGCCGGATTGCCAGAACATCAGGAGCAGCAGACGCCCTATATTCCGCCGCGTATCTGGCTCTATCAGATGCAGCGGCTACGCATATTTTTGGAGGACTTCTGGGCGCATCGGGATGCGATCGTCGCGTTCTTCCGGTATGTGCATGAGGCTTGTCTTGACAATATGGGGTCCGCCGAAGCCCTTTATTCGGAGCCGCTACTGACTCGAAGTCCCTTCAACCGAGAGGCTGACCAACATAAGGGGTGTCGATACCACGGTACCTTCTGGGAGGTGGCTGATCGATTCGGTGTGAGGGGACTGCTAGAACGATGGGCCTTGGATCCTGCCGATGCGGATGTTTCCTGGGCGGCATACGGCCGGCTTCACGTGCTTTCCGGTTATTTTCGGGCCGCCGTCCTTGCGGGCCATAAATATCTGCTGAATTTATCTGGGGTACGCGCCAATGAGGGAGCTGATTTTCGATCCCGTTGCTTTGAAGTCGAGCGAGACCCGACCTATGGTGACCTTTATCTGTTGCGAGGTGAGACCAGCAAAACAGTGAAGGATGACCAGGCGTTGTGGGTCACCTCGCCGTCGGCAAAGTTGGCCGTAGATGTGATGACAACCGTGGCGACCCTGCGTTTGGAATGTGCTCGGAGTAACCCTTACGTCAATCTGCCCGAGGACGAAGTCGCGGACCCATGGTTGCTCAGTCGGCCCAGGGAGCCGTGGTGCTCCTCTGGAAAGGTCAACGGAGCAGGACGCGCATCCGTCAAGTACTACGGATATGGAGATTGGGAAAGTGTATGTCCCGTGCTTTTCGACAAGCGCGAACTAATGATCACGGCCGACGATATCCGGTTGGCTCGCTTGGTGACGCCGACGCTTGATCCCATGCGATATGCAATGGGAATGCTATGGCATTTCCACGATCACCAGTTACGACGTACCACGGCAGTAAATATGTGTGCGTCTAACCTGATCAGTGAGCCTACGCTGCAGTATCAGCTCAAACACATGCGCCGGGCGCAGTCCCTTTACTATGGAAGAGGGTTCACCCGGGTCGCCTTAAATCGGAAGTATGCCGAGGATTTCCTGCGAACTGCTTACGAAATGCTTCGTCGGCAAATCACACTTCTTGCGGATGATCGATATGTCTCGCCGCTCGGTGAGGCGCATAAGATAAATCTCCTGAAGCGCCTTCATTCCGCTGCGGGTGACGAGCCCCTTGGAAAACGCGACATTGGACGAATCCAAAAATTAGTGGCGACCGGCGAGCTGGCTGCGAAGCCGACGCTCTTGGGTCTGTGCCTGAGCCCGGAGCCATGTGAATGGGGTGGCGTGCTTAACCTAATTCATTGTGGGAAGTGCGATCGAGCGTTGGGTGACAAGGCGAAGCTACCTCACGTGTGCGATGTAAGGCAGATGATCAAGGGGCATCTTGAAGCCTCCCCTTCCGATAGTCCTGATCGGGCATCGTTGGAGTTGCAATTGACCTCCGTGGAGACTTTTATTCGTGTCCTACAGTCCTGAGCACAGTGCTGAGCAAAATTTTCGTGCCGCGTTTGATCGACTAAAACGCGGGAAGCCCCAGCGAATGCCCTTGGGCGCGCCCGTCACGCAAAACAACGTGGCGAAGGAGGCAGGCAAAGATACTACGGCCTTGAAGAAGGCTCGCTATCCCGCCCTTGTGCACGATATTCAGATGTGGGTGGCGGAGCACGGTGGAGATAAACCCCAGTCTCGCCGGCAACTGGCGATAGCGCAGCGGAAAAAACGAGGCGACTTGCATGCTCGACAGGCTGAGATCATTGCCCAGAGGGATCTTGCGCTCTCCTTGCTGGTGTCATCCGATGACCAGTTGCTTCATTTGTTGAAAGAGGCGGAGCGAGGACGTGAATCCACTGTCCAGCCGTTGCTGGCCAAAGCAAAAGGAATGAGAGGGTAACCGATCGTGATCACTGTGCGGATCTAACGGACCTCCCGATCATTGTAGAAATCGGAACTATCATGGTTGCTTGGAGACCTTGGCATGCTTCCCCTTGATGGTGTCGAAATGTAGCTTCACCTTATCAAAGATGGTTTTGTAGGCGCAGGAATCTGGAGCTAAGTGTTCAGCCTTTGCTTGCAATTCGCTTGCGCGTCAACCTTATGCGCAGTCGTCCGCACCATCTGCAGTCAATGAATGGTTCGATGCTGCATCATCGAGCTGCGAAGCAGCTCTAGCGAGGGACTCTTCGTGAGGTATTCATCGTCGAGGCGCGTCACCTCATGCGCGAAAATCAACGAGATGGTGCTCATGGCAAGTTCCGCTGGGCGCGTCATGCCGCGGACATTCCAGCGCTCAGCCTTCGCGCGCCCCGAGAAGCTGGCGATCGAGCTGGCAAACACCAAGCCTAGTCGTGCCGATTCCACGCCACCCTGTTGATGGGTCGTGGCAACCGATCGAACCGAGAGATAGATCAGGTACATCACCTGATTGACGCTGAACATTACCAGCGAGTGTCGAAGCGAGTCGATGGCGCAGTAAGTCCATTCGGGGTTGTAACCGGATTTTGACAGCAACCAGCTTGCGTACTGAGCCACCTCGGCGAGCGCCAGATCCTCCCAAAGCGCAAGAAGGGCGGATAGCGACTCATCATCATCGAAGTCGACTTCACTCCATATTTCGTTAGCGATGTCGTGTCGACGTCGACAATCACCGGGTGCCGAGCGGATGCGCCACGCCACACTGTCGAAACCGTACTTCATCCAATCTCGAGACAGCAGCCAATCATCGGCGTGCGCCAAGGAAAGTTCTGGCTCGATGATTCCCAAGGCTTGCAGCGATAGAAGGATGCGATGAGAGAAGTGCTCGTGAGGGGCGAGCTGTCTCTGGAGTGCATCCAGCGGTAGAAGGCGAGTCAATGAGGCATCCGCCGCCACGCGAACAGCAGCGGTGAAGTACAGGCTGGCAGTCAGATCACTCGGGTTCAAGGGTTGCCTTCGTAGCTCGTGATTTGCACCGCTGCGTCAGTGCGATGGATGCGGCAAACCGGCGATACTAAGGAAATCTTAGCTTGCGAGCAAATTTAATTTCATGACTCAGCCCGGAAGTCTGTATATAAGGCGCGATCGTCTTGCCGGTGGCCTATGGGGCCTCTTGATCGGTAACGCCATGGGCGTGCCGTATGCGCACCAAGATGTGGAGGAATTGTCCGCCATCGCGATGACCGACTTCGAACCTCCTACCGGCTTCTTCCGATCCTATGTGGATGTACCCCCACGGACATGGACCATGGAGGGAGCACAGGCATTGTGTTTCCTGCACGCACTTCTCCTCCATGAGCAGTTTGGCCTGGATGATCTGACAGAACGTGTGATCGGCTGGTCAGAGATGGGCCTTTATTCGGTCGACTCCTGCAAGCCGGCAAACGATCCTGACACGGCCGATATGGTCCAGTCGCTATTGAACGTGCCTGCGGGCCACGCTTCACATGACACCGGGCGCGCCGGTGACCGAAGTGCGTTGATCCGTATGCTTCCGCTAGTTCTCTGCCACCTTGGTAGCGAAGCGGAGCTGGTTGCCAAGGCGGTACGATTGTCTTCAACCAAGACAGCGCACCGTTTCGCCAGGACAGCATCCGTGATGTACGCCTTGTGGGCGCGCGCCGAACTGGATGCCAAGCCTGCGCCATGGACTTATGCGGCGGCGCGATTGCGTGAACTCGGCCCAGCGGCGGGGCTAGCTACGACGGATATCGAACAGGTGCTGGATCGTGAGCATGGAACCTACGCGTCTGGTAGCAGTGATGTCATAGATAGCTTGTGGTCAGCACGGGTGGCGATGAATGAAACCGATAGCTATACCGATGCCGTGCGTCGCGCGATTGCTTTCGGAGGCGACACGGATCTCACCGCCGCCGTGACGGGTGGCATCGCCGGGCTCCGATATGGCATGTATGGCATTCCGGATGCGTGGCGCGAACAGCTACGCGGCAAAGAGAAGATAGACGACCGCCTCGTTGTGCTCCTGATTCATGCAACACCGCGCCAAACCGCCTGGATCAGCAAGGCACGCAGCAGTCGCACCGACCCTTTGCGTATCGGGACCATCGATCTGGCGTACGGTGGCAAGATCGGCATCACCTTCTGCCCGGGCAAGAAGCAGCCGTTTGCGGATACGGGGGCGTGGAATCGCAATCTTGACACCGATCTCGACGCCATCAAGGCCTGGGGTGCGACGCATCTGGTGACGCTGATTGCACCTTGGGAGTTTGTCGACCTCGATGTCATCGCACTACCCAAGCGGGCCGAGGCACATGGACTGATCTGGCATCACGCCCCGATTCTGGATGGTCATGCACCTGACATCCTGCCAAAGGGGTTCACCTCAGAGGAGTGGTTCGAGGGCAAGTGGCCGGTCATTCTGCCCCAACTTCATGCAGCACTCGATCGTGGCGAAAGTGTGGTCGTGCATTGTAAAAGCGGTCTGGGGCGTGCTGGCACGGTGGCTGCGCTGTTGCTGGCAAGTCGCGACCCGTCACTGCCATGCGATGAAGTGGTCAAACGTGTACGCGCAGCACGACCGAACGCGATTGAAACAGTTGTTCAGGAGCGTTATCTGGCGAGTCACCTATCGGGATAGGCGGCCTTCCACAGTACTGAGCATAAACGCTCAAATTTCAAACCGCTTTCACATAGCTAGGCGCACCGTTCGTTTGTTGCGTCTGGCAACTTATTGTTGGAGACGGTCACATGAGTATTTCTCGCAAACTACTCGGTTCACTCGCGCTCACACTGGCCATCAGTGGTATCGCTGTGGCCCAAGACAGCACGCCCACCAGCGGCATGGACAAAATGGGTGCCATGCACTCGGACATGAAGGGTATGCACGGCAACATGATGGGTATGCACAAGATGCCGGCGACCGTGACGGCGGCGGATGCGAAAACCGGTGTGGTCGACGTGACGACCGAAGGTATGGCTTTGAAGGTGCATTTCCCACCATCCGCCATGGCCAGCTTGAAAGCGGGTGACAAGATTACGTTGCATATGGGCTTCAGCAAGCCGTGAATCATCTGCACCCCACTCCAGAGTTGAGGGGGCCTGATTGCAAGGGTAAGCTCACCTCATGACCTTCTCGCTACGTCAGCTCGCTCGTTCACGTCGCCTCCGGGCGATGGGCGTGTTGGCGTGGCTGATGTTGGTCATCAACTCATTGGCCGCTGCACCGATGGGCATGACGGGAGTGCCTCATTCCCATGCCATGCACACAACGGTTGCGGCGGTCAGTGAACACTGTCATCACCACGTCGCCGCCAACAAGGCCGCTCGCTCCTGTTGCGACGATCAGGCCGGTTGCTGCGGTGGTATGACCGGTCACAGCTGTAATTGTGCGGCGATGTGCAGTACCACGTTGCCACCCGAACCGGCGGTTGTTTTGGTCTCGTCCGCGATCACCGCCCGTTACGCCATGCCGCTGCCCAGTAGCGCACCCTCGTTGAATACCGCCCCTCCGTTGCGACCACCGGCGGTCTGACTCTCCCTCGTTGTTGATGAGCTTTGCTGGCGATCGTCGTGTGTCGATGATCGCAAGCAATCGGCTGTGATCGGTATCGGCATGATCGATACCGCCTGCCCTGGAGAGAGTCCATGAACCTGTTTTCCCCGCCCCCGGCCGATTTGTCGCGGCGTCGTTTCGTCCAAGGCATCGCCATCGGCGGTGCCGTCGCCGGTCTCGGCCTGTTGCGCCCTTCCAACGCCTGGGCGTTGACGAGTCCCGGCCAGCCCACGGTGCTGAGCGGCACCGACTTCGCGCTGGATATCGCCGAAACCCCGGTCAACTACACCGGTGCCACGCGCCTGGCCACCACCGTCAATGGCGGTATCCCCGGCCCGATCCTGCGCTGGAAGGAAGGCACCACGGTGAACCTGCGCGTGTCTAATCGGCTGCGCGTGCCGACCTCGATCCACTGGCACGGCATCATCCTGCCGTTTCAGGAAGACGGTGTGCCCGGCATCAGTTTCGATGGCATTGCGCCCGGTGAAACCTTCCTCTACCAGTTCAAGGTGCGCCAGTCTGGCACGTACTGGTACCACTCGCATTCGGGCTTTCAGGAGCAGACCGGTATGTACGGTCCGCTGGTGATCGAACCCGCAGGTCCCGATCGTCATCCCACCGATCGCGACTACGTCGTGATGCTCAACGACTGGACCGACGAAAATCCCGAACGGATTTTCGCCAAGCTCAAGAAGCAGAGCGACTACTACAACTTTGCCCAGCCCACCGTGCCGGATTTCTTCCGCGACGTGCGCGAAAAAGGCCTGAGCCAGGCGCTGGCCATGCGCAAGATGTGGAATGAGATGCGCATGAATCCGACCGATTTTGGCGACGTCTCCGGTTACACCTATACCTACCTGATGAACGGTGCGGCCCCAGCCGGCAACTGGACGGGCATCTTCAAACCCGGGGAGAAGATCCGACTGCGTTTCATCAATGGCTCGGCGCAGACGATTTTCGACGTGCGCATTCCGGGCCTGAAGATGACGGTGATCTCGGCCGATGGCCAGGACGTCGACCCGGTGTCGGTCGACGAATTTCGCATCTCGGTGGCCGAAACCTACGACGTGATCGTCGAGCCGCAGGACGAGCGCGCCTACACGCTGTTCGCCCAGTCGATCGACCGCACCGGTTATGCCCGCGGCACCCTGGCACCACGCGCGGGGATGGAGGCGGAGGTGCCCAAGCCCGATCCCATTCAGTGGTTGGCCATGCAGGACATGATGGGCGCGATGGCGATGGGTGATGCCGGTCACGGCGGCATGCAAGGGATGTCGGGCATGAGCGGCATGCAGGGCATGGCCGGCATGGATCATGGTGCGATGCCGGGCATGGCGCCCGCTGCTCCGGTGGTGCGCCATGCGCGCACCGAATACGGCCCTGGTGTGGACATGCACGTGGACATGCCACGCACCAATCTCGACGATCCAGGCATCGGCCTGCGCGACAACGGCCGCCGCGTGCTGACCTACGCCGACCTTCACACCATCGGCGGCCCGATCGATGCGCGCGAGCCCAGCCGCGAGATCGAGCTGCACCTGACCGGCAACATGGAGCGCTTCATCTGGTCGTTCGACGGCGTGAAGTTCTCCGATGCCAAGCCGGTGCATTTCAACAGTGGCGAACGCCTGCGCATCGTGCTGGTCAACGACACGATGATGAATCATCCGATCCACCTGCATGGCATGTGGAGCGAGATGGAAAATCCGCAAGGCCAGTTCCAGGTACGCAAGCACACCATCAACGTGCAGCCGGCGCAGCGCATCACCTATGCGGTGTCGGCCGACAACCCGGGCCGCTGGGCGTACCACTGCCACCTGCTGTATCACATGGAAGCGGGCATGTTCCGCGAGGTGGTGGTGTCATGAAAGTGAATCGTCGTAACACCTCAACCGCTCCGCACCGTTCGGTATTGCTGGCTGCAGTGCTACTGGCTTTGCCGATGGCCGCTACGGCGCAGACCGCGCCCGCGTCCAGCAGCACATCGTCGATGGACATGAGTTCGATGCCGGGCATGGATCACGGCAGCATGGCTGGTATGACGATGCCGGCTCCCGCAAGTAGCGCTGCCAAACCGGCCACGAAAGCGCCCGCCAAGAAAGCCAAGAAGAAACCCGTCTCTGTTCCCCCGACACCGGCTTCCCACGCCATGGACGACATGAAGGGCATGGATCACGGCGCGATGCCGGGCATGGACCACAGCACGATGTCGGACATGTCGATGCCCGCCAAGCCCGCCGCATCGGCAGCCCCCGCCGGCGACATGTCGGGGATGGATCATTCATCAATGCCCGGCATGAGTCCGCAGGCGATGCAAGGGATGGATCACAGCGGCATGGCCGGGATGGATCACGGTGCGATGCCCCCAAAGGGACAAGGCGACATGACCGGCATGGGCGCGATGCCTGGCATGACGATGGGCCCCATGCAGGGCGGTAGTCCGCCACCTAACGCACGGAGCCCCGACTACTCCGATGGCATCGGCTACGGTTCCATGAAGGGCATGGACATGGCTGACAACGCGTCGTTGGGCATGCTTTTGATCGATCAGCTGGAAGCTTTCCACGGTCGCGATGCCAATGGTCAGAGCTGGGAAGCCCAAGGCTGGTACGGCAACGACGAGAACAAGCTGTGGGTACGCACCGAGGGTGAGCGTAGCCGCGGCAAGCTGGAAGATGGCGACCTCGAAGCGTTTTGGAACCACAATGTCGCCACGTTCTGGAGTACTCAGCTGGGCGTACGCCAAGAACTCGGTGAGGGGCCGAACCGCAGCTGGGCGGCATTCGGTGTGCAGGGACTGGCACCGTACTGGTTTGAAATGGAAGCGACCGGCTATGTCGGTGCCTCGGGACGCACCGCCGCGCGCCTGCGTGCCGAGTACGAACTGTTGTTCACCCAGCGCCTGATCCTGCAGCCGGAAGCGGAAATCAACCTCTACGGCAAGAACGATCCGCAACGCCGGATCGGTAGCGGCGTGTCCGACATTCAGTTTGGCTTGCGTCTGCGCTACGAGATCCGCCGACAATTCGCGCCCTATATCGGCGTGAACTGGGTGCGCCGCATCGGCACGACGGCCGACTACGCCAGGCAGGATCATCAACCCGTTCTCGACCGGCAGATCGTGGCCGGCGTTCGCATCTGGTTTTAAGGGGAAACATCATGAAACAGCACATCAAGCATCACAGCATCACCGTTGCCGTCGTCCTGGGTGTTCTTGCCATCGGTGCAGGCGCGTTCGTGTATTCCGGCATCTACAACATCGGTGCCGACGACCACCACACCAAGCCGGTTTTTGCGGTCTTGCAGACCCTGCGCGAGCGCTCCATCCACGTGCGCTCGGAAGACCTCACGATGCCGGACCTCAACGACCCGCAGCTGATCCTGAAAGGGGCCGGCCAGTACGCGGCGATGTGCACCCAGTGTCATCTCAAGCCTGGCATGAAGGATTCGGAGCTTCGTCCCGGCCTGTACCCACAGCCGCCCAACCTGTCACAGACGCGCGTCGACCCGAAGGATGCATTCTGGATCATCAAGCACGGCATCAAGATGAGCGCGATGCCAGCCTGGGGCGGCAGCCACGACGACCCCACCATCTGGAGCATGGTCGCCTTCCTGCAGAAGCTGCCGGGCATGACGCCGGCGCAATACAAGGACATCGTCGCGAAGGCACCACCGGATGAAGACATGGATATGGACGAAGACAGTGGCCACAGCCACGGCGGTGCGGCCGACGAGGACACCCATGGTGCTGCCGACATGAAGGAGATGGTCATGTCCAGTGAAGCTGGCCATAGCCACGACGCTGCCGCGAAAGACGGCCACGATCATGCGGCGGCCACCGCGCCTGTGGCCGAAGCCCCGTTGTCGCTGGACGGCATGAAGCCGAAGGCGGTACCCGAGGCCGAGGCCGTGGCGCAGGCGTTCCACACGGCGTTGCAGCATGGCGACCGTGCAGCAGTGCTCGCGCTATTGGCGCCCAACGTCACCATCAGTGAAGACGGCCATACCCAGACGCGCGATGACTACGCAAACGGCCATCTCGGCGAGGACATTGCGTTTCTGAAGAGTGCCCAGATTACCCCGGTCTCGTTGGGTTCGATGCCCATGGGCGACACCGCCATGGTCGGCAGCGAAAGCGACATCAAGGTCACGATCAAGGACAAGCCGACCACGCTGCGCAGTCGCGAATTGCTCAATCTCAAACAGGACGGCAAGAACTGGAAAATCGTGTCCATCCAGTGGCAGTCCGCACCGGTATCGGGAGAATGACCATGAGGCGATGGCTTTCCCGCTTGGGCAGTGTCGCCCTGTTTGCCGCCGCATTCTCACCCGTAGCGATGGCAGCGAATGCGATCGATGTCTACCGCGATCCCTCGTGCGGCTGTTGCGGCGCTTGGATTTCCTATCTGCGCACGCAGGGCTACACCGTCACCGTGCATGAAGATCAGTCGATGATGGTGGTCAAGACGCGGTTGGGCGTGCCTGCCGATGCCGCGTCCTGCCATACGGCGCTGATCGGCGGTTACGTTATCGAAGGGCATGTTCCGGTGGAAGACATCCGCCGGCTGCTCGCCGAACATCCGGACGCCCGAGGCTTGGCAGCACCGGGTATGCCGATGGGTTCGCCCGGCATGGAGATGAGTGCGCCGGAGCGCTATGACGTGGTGTTGATTGGCCGGGATGGATCCTCTCGCGTCTTTGCCGCCCACGGCCCGAAGGCGTAATCGTCGTGGCCGGTGGACGCACTGTTCGTTCGTGCGCCGGCCACGATCGCACAGCATGTGCCCCTGACATCCAAGCATGGTTCGGAGAGTGATGATGTTCCTGCAGCCGATCGATATTTTTGTCTACGCCTGGCTTGCCATCGCGGTGCTCTCGGCGATCTATGTGGCGTGGGATCAGTTCCGCGGTAATCCCGAACCCACGGTGATGAAGTGGGGCTTCGTGCTGATCACGCTGTACATGGGGCCGATCGGCTTGCTGCTCTACGTGATGGCGGACAAGGAGCCAGCGCCGGGTACGCATGAAGCGTTCGTGCAGCCACTGTGGAAACAGGGTGTGGGCTCGGCCGTGCACTGTGTCGCCGGTGACGCGACCGGCATCATTCTCGCCGCGGTGGTGGTTTCCGTGATCGGCCTGCCGATGTGGGCCGATCTGATCGTCGAATACGCCGCCGGCTTCCTGTTTGGCCTGCTGATTTTCCAGTCGCTGTTCATGCGCAAGATGATGGGCGGCTCGTATCTGGAAAACGTACGCAAGTCGTTCATGCCCGAATTCATTTCGATGAACGCGATGATGGCGGGCATGGCACCGGTCATGGTGCTGCTGATGATGGGGCGCGACATGCGTGCGATGTGGCCGGGCGAGCCGCTGTTCTGGTTCGTGATGTCGCTCGGCGTCACGGCCGGATATGCAGTGACCTATCCGGTCAACGTGTGGCTGGTATCGCGCGGCATGAAGCACGGACTGATGACGGTGCGCGACGATGCCCCTGCCCAACACGATGCACCATCTCAGGCAGCGAAGAACGCATCGCACGATCATGGCGCGATGGCGTCGATGCCCGCCGGTCACGCGATGCCGGCGGACACCGGAATGGGTGACGGCAAGCACGACGCGTCCGCCGGCCACGGCATGCACGGCGGCGGCAAGACGCCCACACGCGCGCAGCTCGTGGCGGTCACTGCTTTCACCAGCCTGATGCTGATCGCCGGCATGACCTTGCCCTCCGCCTTCGTCAACATGCGGCTGTCCGCGCACGAGGTCGGCAAACTGATCATGCCGCCGGGGATGATCACCACGCAGGAAACCCCGGCCGCGACCATGCGCGACATGGCCGGCATTGATCCACGCGAAAGCGTGTATACCGCACCCGTCGCTGCCCAGGGCGACCAACTGCTGCCGCCGCAGATCGTCGACGGGGTGAAGGTCTTCCACTTCGATCTCGAAGTGATCCAGTGGAGCATCCTCGCCGATCGGCCGGTGAACGCCTATGCAGTCAACCGCCAGGTGCCCGGCCCGCGCATCGAACTGGAGCAAGGAGATCACGTGCGCTTCGTGGTCACAAATCATCTGCCCGAATCCACCACGCTGCATTGGCATGGATTGATCGTGCCCAACGCGATGGACGGCCCGGCCGTCGTCACACAGAAGCCGATCGCCCCCGGTGCGACCTACACTTACGACTATGTGGTGCCCCAAGTCGGCACGTATTTCTATCACTCGCACGATCATCCGGATCGCCAGCAAAGCCTGGGCCTCTACGGCGCACTCATCGTACGACCCACGCACAATCCGGACAATCTCAAGCGCCTGGCCGCATTGCATCTGCCACCGGAAGAGGTAACGGCGGCGGCCGATCCGGCGAAAGAAGTGAAAGCCGATCACGAATACACCCTGCTGCTACAGGAATGGCTGGCCCGTGACGGCATCACCTATCCGGCGATGAACATGGAAGGCGGACTACCCAACTACTTCACGATCAACGGCAAGGCGTACCCGTCGACCGATACGGTAAAAATGCGCGTGGGCGAAACGATCAAGATCCGCTTCATCGGCAGCAACACCAATTTCGTGCATCCGATGCATATCCACGGCGGCCCCTTCACCGTGGTGGCCCGTGACGGCGTGGATCTACCCAAGGATGCGCAGTTCCAGGCGGATACCGTGAACGTCGGTCCCGGCCAGCGCTACGACGTGATCTGGACGGCGCGCAAACCGGGCCGCTGGCTGGTGCACTGCCATATTCCGCACCACACGACCAACAACAACCAGGAGCAGCAAGGCGGCGGCGGATTGATGATGGTGCTCGACGTGCTCGACGCCAACGGGCATTCGCTGCCGATGCCGGCGCAGTAAGATCATCACCCTCATGACCCGCATCCCTCATCCGACATTGATGCCACGCCGTTGGCGCTTGCGCGACATTCGTCGCGCACGCCTGACGCGCTGGCTGCTGCTCGGCAGTGTGTTGTTCATGATGGGCTTGCAATCGGCCCTGGCTGCCTACGCGTGCACGATGCCGTCGGGCATGATGGGCCCGGCCATGGCCATGAGTACATCCGCCCGGGATGCTTCCATGGCCACCACGTGCCCAGAGATGCAACACGCCCCGGCCGATCGGTTGTTGTGTGCCAAGCACTGCGCCTCCGACGCCTCTGCGCCGACCGATGCCCGTCCACTGTCGGTGCCGCCCAATGTGCTGACCGCGTTGCCGCCGGTGTTGCCCGTAATGGCCATGCAAACACAGGCCACGGCGGAGCCCGAGCGGCGTTACCAACTGCGTGCGCCTCCGCCATCGGCCACCTTGTTGTTCTGCTCTCTCCTGATCTAGCGCACCACGGGTTCGACCGCGGTGTCGTCGCGCCCATTCGGGCCGATGCAAGCTAGATCATGGGAGTGCTCCATCATGGGTTTCCTTTCTTTCGCCCGGTGCTATGCGCCGGGTCTGGCCATCGTCCTGGGTTGGACGGTGGCGACGGCGGTGTACGCGGCCGATCGGCCGCTGACGCTTGAAGCCGCGGTGCAGCGCGGTGTGACGCAGGCGCCGTTGTTGACCGCTCGTGACGCTGATATCGATGCGATGCGTGAAGAAGCTGCTCGGGCCGGGCGACTTCCCGATCCGTCGCTGACATTCGGCGTGTCCAACTACCCCGTGACCGATCCGGGCGCTTTCAGCTTGCGCTCGGACACGATGACCATGCGCACCGTCGGGGTGATGCAGACGATTCCCTCGCGCGCAGCGCGCGACGCCGAACGTGGTCTGGCCACTGCGCAGATCGATGCCGCCGAAGCCGATCGCGCAGGCACGGCGCAAACGGTGCAGGAACGCATCGCCGATGCCTGGATCGACCTATGGGCGATCCAGCAGAAGCGCGCGCTGCTGGCCGAGTTGCATGCTGAGAGTGGCTTGGCCGTGCAGATCGCGCAGGCGCGATTGCGTGGTGGTGACGGCAGCGCGACCGATGCGCTGGCCGCCCGAGCCGAGGCCGCGACCTTGGACAATCGTCTGGAGGCCGTCGATGCGGAGCTCGCCGCCGCTCAGGCAGGTTTGCAGCGCTGGCTTGGCCCGAGCGTTACCAAACTGGCTGAAGCACCGGACTTTGGTCAATTGCCGGTCACGGCGGATCGCCTGGAACAGCACATCGATCAGCAAGCGCCGATGCAGGCGTGGCAGGCGCGCGAACAGGTCGCGCAAGCGGCGCTCGATCAGGCGCGTGCGGCCAAACATCCGGACTGGAGCGTGGAGGCCAGCTACGGCAAACGGGCACCGGGCTTGTCCGACATGGTGATGTTGCAGGTGGGCGTGAGCCTGCCGCTGTTCACCCGCAACCGGCAGGATCGCGGCATCAGCGCGAAACAGGCGCAATGGGACGCCGTGCAGGCGGCGCATGAAGACGCCCGTCGCGCGCAGGTGGAGGCAGTGACACGCGCGGTCGCGACATGGCAGGGATGGAACCGACAAATCCAGCGCTACCAGGAAACCTTGCTACCACTGGATCGGGATCGCGCCACCACGGCGCTGGCTGGCTACCGCGGTGGCGGCCTGTTGCAGCCATGGCTGGATGCCCGTCGCGACGAGATTGAATTGCGTCTGAGTTATGCCGATGCGCTGGCCGCCCGCGCCCGGTTATGGGCCTCGCTGGCTTATTTGTTGCCGACCTCGGAGACGACGCCATGAAGCGTGCATTGATGATCCTAGCCGGTCTATTGCTGGCAGCTCTTTTGCTTTTGGTCGGGTACTTCAGCGGTCGTCGACACCCGCCAACGTCGTCCGCTCAGACAGCGTCCGCCGTGGCTGCTGCCCATGGCGGCGACAAAAAAGTTCTGTACTGGTACGACACGATGGTGCCCCAGCAGCATTTCGACAAACCGGGGCTGTCGCCAATGGGCATGCAGATGGTGCCTAAGTATGCCGACGAAGGCGGGGCCAAGGATGTCGTCCGGATCGACCCAGCGACGGTGCAGAATCTGGGGGTGCGCACGGCACCGGTCGAGCGCCGCGTGCTGGCGTCAGCCATCCGGGTGCCGGGCACCATCACCTGGGATCTGCGCCAAGCCATTACCATCAGCGCACGCGTCGATGCGGTGGTGAGCAAGCTGGACGTGCGCGCACCGTATACCGTGGTCAAAGCAGGTGAGCCGCTGGCTGAGCTGTTGGCCCCCCAATGGAGCAGTGCATTAGCCGAATACGACGCGCTTCAGCATGCGCAGTCGGCCGACGCGAAAGACCTTCGCGCGGCTTCGCGGGAACGCCTGCAGGTACTGGGCCTGACGCCCGCAAATATTCAGTCGTCGCGTCATGGCGTGGGTGCGGCGATCACGCTGCATGCGCCGCAAGCGGGCGTTGTCACCACACTGGATGTACGCGAGGGCCAACGCGTCAGTGCGGGCCAGACCCTGATGACCGTGAATGGCCTGTCCACCGTGTGGATCGAGGCAGCGCTGCCGCAGGCGGCAGCCGGTGCGGTGCGCAGTGGCACGCCAGTCACCGTCACGGTCGATGCGCTGCCGGGCCGATCGTTTCACGGCACCGTGGAAACCTTGCTGCCGGATGTGGATGCGATGACGCGCACCCAGCGTGCCCGCATCGTGCTCGCCAATGCCGACGGTGCCCTGAGTCCGGGCATGTTCGCCACCGTGCAACTCAATCCGACTCCCGACGCGGCTGTGCCGGTGGTGCCGGACGACGCGCTGATCGCGACGGGGAACCATACGCGAGTCATTCTCGCCGAAGGGGATGGTCACTTCCGTGCCGTGTCGGTGCGTACCGGGCGCGCGGCCGGCGGCTATACGGAAATTCTCGCCGGCCTCCATGGGGGCGAGAAAGTCGTGATCTCCGGTCAGTTCCTGATCGATTCGGAGGCGAGTCTGTCCGGTGCGCTGGAACGCCTGAATGACGCCGCCGCCAAACCGGCATCGGCGGCGAGTGCGTCGATGCCGGGCATGCCGATGGGAGGCAAACCATGATCGCCGCCCTGATCCGCGCGGCGATAGCGCATCGCGTGTTCGTATTGCTAGCCGCGCTGGCACTGGCGGCGGTTGGCGTGTTTTCCGCACTGCATACGTCGGTCGACGCACTGCCCGATCTATCCGACACCCAGGTGATCATCCGCACCAGCTACCCGGGTCAGTCGCCCCAGGTGGTCGAGGACCAGGTCACCTATCCGCTGGCCACCACCATGCTGTCGGTACCCGGCGCGACGACCGTGCGCGCCTTTTCGTTCTTCGGCGATTCGTACGTCGACGTGCTGTTCGACGACAGCACCGATCTGTATTGGGCGCGTTCGCGTGTGCTGGAATATCTGAGCCAGGCGCGCGATCGCCTGCCGGCCGACGTGACGCCCGCCCTCGGTCCTGACGCGACGGGACTCGGCTGGATTTACGAATACGCCCTGATCGACCGCACCGGCCAGCACGACCTTGGTCAGTTACGTGCGCTGCAGGACTGGTTCCTGCGCTATCAGCTCAAGACGGTGCCGAATGTCGCCGAGGTGGCCACCCTGGGTGGTATGGAGCGCGCGTGGCAGATCGTGCCTGATCCGCAGGCGCTGGCGGCGCGCGGCCTCACCGTGACGCAGCTGGTCGATGCCATCCGCAGTGCGAACGGCGCCAACGGCGGGTCGGTGATCGAACAGGGCGAAGCGGAACTGATGGTGCGCAGCGAAGGCTATCTGAAGAGCCGCGCGGATTTCGAAAATGTGCCCATCACCACCAACGCCGGCGGCGTGCCGGTGCTGCTGCGCGACGTGGCGACGGTGCGGCGCGGCCCCACGTTCCGCCGTGGCCTCGCCGAGCTGGACGGTCAAGGTGAAGTGGTCGGCGGCATCATCGTGATGCGCACGGGCAAGAACGCCAAGACCACCATCGCCGCGGTGAAGACGCGACTGGCGGAACTGCAACGCAGCCTGCCGGCCGGTGTCGAGATCGTGCCGACTTACGATCGCTCCCGGCTGATCGATGCGGCCGTGGAGAACCTGTGGGGCAAGCTGCTGGAAGAGTTCCTGATCGTCGCCTTGGTCTGTGTACTGTTTCTCGGCCATCTGCGCTCGGCGCTGGTCGCGGTGATCACCTTACCGTTGGGCGTGCTGACTGCGTTCATCGTGATGAACCTGCAAGGGGTGTCGGCGAACCTGATGTCGCTCGGCGGTATCGCGATTGCGATCGGTGCGATGGTCGATGCGGCGATCGTGATGATCGAGAACACCCACAAGCATCTGGAGCATTGGCGCGAGGCGCACGACGGCGAGGATCCGCAGGGGGCCGAACGCTGGTCGCTGATTGCCGAGTCCACCGCCGAGGTGGGACCGGCGCTGTTCGTGAGCCTGTTGGTGATCGCGCTGTCGTTTGTGCCGGTGTTTGGGCTGCAAGGCCAGGAAGGCAAGCTGTTCAAGCCGCTGGCGTTCACCAAGACCTACTCGATGGCCGCAGCGGCGGGACTGGCCGTGACGCTGGTGCCGGTGCTGATGGGTTATCTGGTGCGCGGACGCATCCGTGCCGAGCGCGCCAACCCACTCAACCGGGGCTTGATGCATGGCTATCGGCCGGTCCTTGAAGCGGTGCTGCGCTATCCCAAAGCCACCTTGTTGCTGGCCGGTGTGCTGTTGCTCACTGCCATCGTGCCGCTGACCCGACTCGGCAGCGAGTTCATGCCGGCGATGGATGAAGGCACGCTGCTGTATATGCCGACCGCCTTGCCGGGTTTGTCCGCCGGTAAAGCCTCGCAACTGTTGCAGCTGACCGATCGCATGATCAAGACCGTGCCCGAGGTCGCGCATGTGTTCGGCAAGGCGGGACGCGCCGACACCGCCACCGATCCGGCACCGCTGGAGATGTTCGAGACCACGATCACCTTCAAGCCGAAGGATGAGTGGCGGCCGGGCATGACGATGGACAAGATCAAAGCTGAGCTGGACAAGGCGGTGCACGTACCGGGGCTCACGAACCTGTTCGTGCCGCCGATCCGCAATCGCATCGACATGCTCTCCACCGGCATCAAGAGCCCGATCGGCATCAAGGTCCTGGGCACCGATCTGGCGACCCTGCAAACCTTGGCCGACCGCATCGAGACGGTGGCGAAGACCGTGCCCGGCGTCAGCTCGGCGATTGCCGAGCGTCCGACCAGCGGTCGCTACGTCGATGTGCACATTCGTCGTGATGACGCGGCACGTTATGGGCTGTCCCAACAGCAGCTGCAGCAGTTGATCGCGACCGTGGTTGGCGGTGATCCGATCGACCAGACGATCGAAGGGCGCGAGCGTTATCCAATCGTGGTGCGCTACCCGCGTGCCGAGCGTGATTCGGTGGAAGCGCTGCGGCAGTTGCCGATCGTCGCTGCCAACGGCGCCCAGCTCACGCTGAGTCAGGTGGCTGACATCACCGTGGTGGCAGGGCCGTCGATGCTGAAAAGCGAGGACGGTCAGTTGGCGACCTATGTCTACGTCGACACGGCAAGCAGCAACCTCGGCGGTGTGGTCGCGGATCTGCAGCGTGCGGTGGCACAGCAGGTCACCTTGCCACCGGGTACCACCGTGGCCTGGTCCGGTCAGTTTGAATATCTGGCCAGTGCCATGCAGCGCCTCAAGCTGGTGGTGCCGATCGCGCTGGTGATCATCTTTCTGCTGATCTACGCCGTGTTCCGACGCGTGAGCGAAGCGGCGCTGATCATGGCCAGTGTGCCGCTGGCACTGGTCGGCGGCCTGTGGCTGATCTGGTTGCTCGGCCACGCGGTGTCGGTGGCCACGATCATCGGCTTCATCGCGCTGGCCGGCGTCGCCGCCGAGTTCGGCGTGGTGATGTTGTTGTATCTGCGCCATGCCTGGGATCGGCAGCTCGCGCGCGATCCGCAGGCCGGTTTCGACGCACTGGATGAAGCCATTCGCCAAGGGGCCGTGCAGCGTGTGCGCCCCCTGGCAATGACCGTCGCGGTGATCCTCGCCGGCCTGTTTCCGATCCTGCTCGGCCACGGTGCCGGCTCGGAAGTGATGCAGCGCATCGCGGCCCCCATGATCGGCGGCATGCTCACCGCCCCGTTGTTGACCATGCTCGCCCTGCCTGCCGCGTTCCGCCTGCTGGTTCGTTATCGCTTGCGCAAAGCCCGCGAGGCAGAGACCTCACTTCACTCCAACCCACAAGGAAACTGACGTATGAAAAAGCACCTCCTTACCTTCGCGCTCACCGGTGCGCTGCTCCCCGCTTCCAGCGTGGTCGCCGCCCAGAAGATGGATCCGAACATGCCTGGCATGACCGGCATGCAGCACGACGCCAAACCGGCTGACGCGCAAGGCACTGGCATCGTCAAGGCAATCGACACAGTCAAGAACACCATCACGCTGCAGCACGAGGCGATCACCGCCATTGGCTGGCCGGCCATGACCATGCCGTTCAAGGTGGCGTCACCCGACCTATTGAAGCACGTGAAAGTCGGCGACGAGGTGCAATTCACCCTGCATCCGGCGGGCATGGCCAGCACGGTGACGTCGATCACGCCTGCGCAGTAGTAAGCGGATGCGCGTGTGCCTGTGCGAGCAGGCGCACGCCTATGCCTGCCGAAGGAAATCCAGTGTCGGGCAGTGACCGCCACGCGGAACCTGCGCGCAGTCGGCGGCGAGCTGCACGAGTTCCGCCTCCAACCGCCGCAGGTCCTCCAGCTTGCGGCGCACATCGAAAAGCTTGTGCTCGGTCAGTCGGCGTGTCTGCGCGCAGGCCCGCTTGCCCTTGAGCTGCAGCAGTCCGGCGATCTCCTCCAGCGTGAAGCCCATGGTCTTGGCGCGACGGATGAACTGCAGGCGCATCACGTCCGTCTGCCCGTAGCGACGCACGCCGCCCAGAGGCCGCTCGGGCTCATGCAACAGGCCCACACGCTGGTAATAGCGCACCGTCTCGACGTGCACGTCAGCGGCCAAAGCCAACCGACCGATAGTGAGCGCAGAAGTCATGCTTGACTCCGTAGTTGGGTACGGAAGTTAGTATGCACCCATGACTACGCTCCCGGCCAAATCGTCGCTGCCCGCCATGATCGTTGCGCTGCTCGCGGCGATCGGTGCATCGGTGTGTTGCGTGGTACCGCTGGCACTGGTGCTGCTGGGCATCAGTGGCGCGTGGATTGCCCATCTCACGGCGCTCGATCCCTGGCGTCCCTGGTTCATCGCGGCCACGTTGCTTTGCCTTGGTCTCGCGTTCTGGACGCTGTATGGACCATCGTCGCGTTGCCGCACCGAGGGCGTCTGCATCGACCCCGCCATTTTGCGTCGGCGCCGATTCTGGCTGTGGACAGCCACGGTACTGATCGCGCTTCTGTTGCTGTTTCCCTATCTCATCGGTTGGTTTTTGTAGGAGACGAATGATGCGTCCGTGGCTATTCGCTGTAATCGCCTTCCTGTGGCTGGGCATGGCTCATGCGGCAACACCCACAACGGCCGTGCTGCATGCGGCGAACATGACGTGCCCGACCTGTAGCGTGACGATTGAGAAGGCCTTGAGCCGTATACCGGGTGTCACGAGCACGAAGGTCGATCTCAAGGCTGAGACAGTCACCGTGGGGTTCGATGCCGATCGTGCCACTGTCTCAACACTGGCGCGCACCATTACCGAAGCAGGCTTCCCGGCCACGGCGAAAGCCTATGGCGGTTGAGCCCATCCTGCAGAGCACGCTGACCTGTCCACAGTGCGGACATCAGGTCACCGAGACCATGCCTACCGATGCCTGCCAGTTCTTTTACGACTGCACAGGTTGCGGCGAGCTGCTCCGGCCGAAAGCGGGTGACTGCTGCGTGTTCTGCTCGTATGGCGACGTGCCATGTCCGCCGGTGCAGCAGCAGGCGCGATGCTGCGGATAGTCAGGCCTGGTGGCGCGGCGCATAACCGAGGAGCGGGCCACCGTTGCCTACCATCGTTCGCACCCGAATCTCAGGAATGTCGGTGACGGTGGTGGATGTCCGGGTAGTGCGGATGGACATGTGTGATCGGCTCGTGCACGTGCGGATGGGTATGCGGCTCGCTGCCATCCCAGGGAAAGTCGTGCGTGTGTTGGTGGTGTTCGTCGTGGCGGTGGCGGTGCTCGTGGGCGAGCGATTCATGCGTGTGCTCGTGTGCATGGCGTTCGCTGACGTGCAGCCAGACGCCCATCGCCATCAATGCGCCGGCCAGCCAGAAGGTAAGGCCCGGATGCTCGGGGAATAGCAGCAGCGACAATGCGGCGCCCACGAACGGCGCAGTGGAGAAATAGGCACCGGTGCGCGCCGTGCCCAGGTTGCGCAGCGCCAGCACGAACAGCACCAGGCTCAGGCCGTAGCCGACGAAGCCGAGCAGACCGGTGGCCAACAACGGCAGCATCGCGGGAAAGCGCAGGCCAAGCCACAAGGCAAGCCCGATGTTGATCACGCCGGCGACGCCGCCCTTGATCGCGGCGATCTGCACCGGGTCGCCACCGGACAACGGGCGCGTCAGGTTGTTGTCGATCGCCCAGCACAGGCAGGCACCGGCGATCGCCAGCGCACCCCACGGCAATTCGCCGATGCGTTGGCGCTGCCAGCTCAGCAGTACGCTACCGGCCACGATCGCCAGCATGCCCAGAAACACTCGCCGATCGACATTCTCGCGAAACACCACCCAGGCAAGCACCGCGGTGAGTACTCCTTCCAGATTGAGCAGCAACGAGGCGGTGGAAGCGAGCGTATGCGTCAGGCCAAGCATCAGCAATACCGGGCCCAACACGCCGCCGAACACCACCGCACCCGCCAGCCACGGCATCTCTCGTCGCCGCAACGGCGCTTCGGTTGCGGGCCGTCCGCGCCAGCGCCGCAGCACCATCCACGCCGCCAGCCCGATGCCCGAGCCGGCGTACAAGAGGCCCGCCAGCAGGAGCGGCGGAATCGTGCCGAGCAGTGTCTTGGCCAATGGCGTGCTCAGACCGAACAAAGCCGCGGCCGCCATCGCCTGGAATACGCCGCGCAGGTGTTCGTGGTTCGGTTTCATGCATCGATTCCAGGGGACGGCAAAGTGAGTCGCTCCCGCATCTGTGGCGGATGGCTTCTCCACCGTGCTGAATGAAGATGAGCAAATGGAATTGTCTAACACCTAGGGTGCTGGTTAGCATGGGCAGATGCCATACGCTCGATCGTCACTGCTGACTCGCCTGCGCCGCCACCGCGGTCTGTGGGTGTTGGCCGTGGCCGTGCTGATGATCAAGCTGGTCGCCGGCACGGTGTGCGTGGCCGATGCGCCAGAGAAGCGATTGGTTTCGACCACCACCATCTCCGCCGCCAGCATGCCCGTGGATACCGTGGTCGCCGATGTATCGGCTGATGATCCGAACGCCTGTCTTCTAGGTGAAACGGGGGGCTGTCATTGCGCTTGTGCGCACACGGTGACGCTGCCAACGACCGCCCGGCTTTCTATTGCCAAGGTGCAGGCTCGCTTCGACACCTTCGTTATCCGTTCCGGATTCACGCCGGCCACGACCGGCTCCCTGTTGCGCCCTCCCATCGCCTGAAATCGCTCCGTTTCGCGACGCATCCGCCTGCGTGATGCGTCGCTTCGTGACCGTTTTCAGGAGATCGCTTCATGTCTGTTTTACGTTCGGTGCCGATCGGCGCCGTGTGTCTGTTGTACGCGGCGATGCTCAGTGCCGCCCCCGTATCCCAACCTTCCCCTCCGGTAGTGGCTCCCGCGCCATCGTTGGCATCGTCCCCTCTGCAAGAGGCGGTACGTCGCATCTGGCAAGGCAGCCCCGAGGTGCAGGCTGCTCGTGCGGATCTCGATGCCGCCCGTGCCCGTGCGCGTGCCGCAGCGCAGCCGTTGTACAACCCCTCGCTGTCGCTCGATGCGGAGAACGCCGACGTCAATCGGCGCACGGCCGGCATCAGTCTGCCACTGGATCTGTCCGGCAAGCGTCGCGCCCGCACCAGTCAGGGTGAGGCCGATCTGCTCGCTGCCGAGGCGAGCTACGACGTGCGGCGTCGTGACGTCGCCACACGTTGGTTGAAGGCATGGTCGACGGCGGCGCTCGCGGCTCGACAAAGTGAACTGGGTCGTCGTCGCCTCGCGTTGATGCAGCGCTTCGACGACCTGGCCGCCCAGCGGCTCAAGGTGGGCGATATCAGCAGTCCCGAACGCGATCTGGCCGGCCTGGCACTCGGCGAGGCGCAGGTGCAACAGGCGACGCTCGCGAGCAACGAGGCCGCGGCCCGTGCGGCGCTGCGGGCTATCAGCGGCGATCAACTGACCGCGCTGCCACTGTTGCCCAAGGGCCTGTCACCGGCACTCGACAGTGCTGCGCCGTTGCCCGTCGATGAGTTGCCGGAACTGCGTCAGGCCCGCGCCCTACAAGCGAGCGCCGAGGCCGGCGTGCAGGTCGCACGTCGTGCGCGCATCCCCGATCCCACACTCAGCCTGACCGGTGGCCAGGTGCGCAGTGGGCCGCGCACCGATCAGGTAATCGGCGTCAGCGTGTCCATTCCCTTGCCGGTGCTCAATACCGGACGTGCCGAAGTGGATGCCGCCCGGGCGGAGGCCGAAGCGGCGGCGGCCAGTGTGCGTTCGCGCCAGTTTGTGCTGCGTGCCGGACTGCAGGAGGCGCAGGCCCGCTATGTTGCCTTGCGCGGTGCCGCCGAGGCGTTCCGCAGCGGTCGTGCCGCCGCGTTCGAGGATCGCACCACGCTGCTGGAAAAGCTCTGGCGTGCCGGCGAAATCAGCACTTCCGACTACCTCGTGCAGCTCAAGCAAAGTCTCGATACCGCGTTGTCCGGCCAGGAGCTGGAAAGCCAGACCTGGCAGGCCTGGTTCGATTACCTCACCGCTGCAGGTCGTCTGACCGACTGGCTCGACGGCCGTACTCAGGACGGCCTTAATCAGGAAATCTCCCGATGAATATCTTTCTTTTGAAACGCAGCCTGCTGGGACTGGCGCTGTTCGCTGCGCTGGCCGGCCCCGTACTCGCGCAGGAACCGGCACCTGCCAATCCGCTCGCGCTCGACGTCAAGGCGATCAAGGACGCCGGCATTGTCCTCGACAAAGCCGCTCCCCGTGCGCTGACGGATGAACTGAAAGCCCCCGGCGAAGTGAAGGCCGATGCCTATTCCACCGTGCTGGTTTCGCCCCGTGTGGAGTCGCAGGTGCTGGCCCGCAAGGCTCGGCTTGGCGACGTCGTGAAAGCTGGCGCGCCGCTGGTGGTGCTCTCCAGCGTCGAAGTGGCCGCCACGCAAGGTGCGCTGATCGTCGCCGAACAGGATTGGCAACGGATCGCGTCACTCGGACCACAGGCGGTGTCGGCCCGGCGCTACAACGAGGCGAAAGTGCAACGCGACCAGGCCCGCGCCAAGTTGCGCGCCTACGGCTTGTCCGAAGGCCAGATTGGCGGCTTGCTGCGCAAGGGCTCAGCCGGTGCTGACGGCAGCTTCGAGTTGCTCGCGCCGGCCGCCGGTCGTGTGACCACCGATGAGTTTCTGGTCGGTGAGCGGGTGGAACCCGGCCGCACGCTGTTCACCCTGGTCAAGGAAGATTCGGTCTGGGTCGTCGCGCAGATGGCGCCGGCCGATGCCGAACGGGTCAAGCCCGACGCGGATGCCCGCATCCTGGTGCATGACACCGCGATACCCGGCACGGTGGTGCAGCGCTCGCACCAGACCGATGAACGCACGCGCACCGTGCCGGTACGCATCGAGGTCGATAACCGCAAGGATCTGCTGCATCCGGGTGAATTGGTCGAGGCGCGCATTGCCGCTGGCAATGCTGCGCAGAAGCTCGCGGTACCGGCCGACGCGATTGTGCTGCTGCAGAACCAGCCGACCGTGTTCCTCGCCAAGGGCAACGGGACGTTCGAACCGGCGCCGGTGATGGTCGGCGACACGCGCAATGGCTGGACGGTCATCACGCAAGGCCTCAAGGCCGGCGACACCTACGTGCGCAAGGGTGCCTTCGCCTTGAAAGCCCGTTTGCTGCGTTCGCAGCTGGGAGAAGAATGATGCTGGAACGTCTGGTTGAATTCTCCCTGCGCTACAAGGTGCTGGTGCTGATCATTTTCGTGGTGATCGGCTTTCTCGGCTTCCAGGCGGTGCGTCAGCTGCCCATCGACGCATTTCCCGACGTCACACCGGTGCAGGTCAATGTCTACACCGAAGCGTCGGGACTCGCGGCCGAGGATGTCGAGCAACTGCTCACCACGCCGGTGGAATCGGCGCTGGCCGGTCTGCCCAAGGTGGAGCAGATCCGCTCGGTGAGCCTGTTCGGCTTGTCCTATGTGTCGGTGTATTTCGATGACAGCATGGATATCTATTTCGCTCGCCAACTGGTCAACGAACGCCTGCAACAGGTGGGCGATCGCTTGCCGGCCGGTTACGGCAAGCCGGAGATGGGGCCGAACACCTCCGGCCTCGGACAGGTGTTCTGGTACACGGTCGAACGCGCTGACAAAAGCTTGAAAGGGGCCACGGCGGGCACGGCACCGAACGACATGGACCTACGCACGCTGCAGGACTGGACCATCCGCCTGATCCTGCGCACCGCACCCGGTGTCGATGACGTCACCTCGTGGGGTGGGCAGGAGAAGCAGTTCCAGGTGCGCATCGATCCGATGAAGCTGATCGCGCACAAGCTCGGCTTCAAGGAGGTGATCGAGGCTTTGCAGGCGAACAACGCCCAGGTCGGCGGCAACTTCGTCGACGTCGGGCGCGAGCAGTATCTGGTGCGCGGCCTCGGGCTGATCCAGAACGCGAAGGATCTGGGCAACATCGTCCTCAAGACGGAAGACGGTACACCGGTCTACGTGCGTGACGTGGCCACGATCACCGAAGCGGGCGCACCACGTACCGGTGCGGTGACGCGCGACGGCAAGGAAGTGGTGATGGGTCAGGCGCTGGCCCGTATCGGCGAAAACGCCAAGAGCGTGGTCGATGCGGTCAAGGCCAAACTCGACACGGTGAAGCAGGCCCTGCCGCCCGGCGTGGTGGTCAAGCCCGTGTACGAGCGCACCGAGCTGGTCAACGCGGCGGTGGAGACGGCGGTGCGCGCCCTGATCGAAGGCTCGATCCTGGTCGCGATCATCCTGTTCCTGTTCCTGGGCGAGTTCCGCAGCGCGCTGGTGGTGGTGGTGGCGTTGCCGCTGGCGATGCTGATCGCCTTCATTTGCATGAATCAGGTCGGGCTGTCGGCCAACCTGATGTCGCTGGCGGGCCTGGCGATCGGCATCGGCATGATGGTCGATGGTGCGGTGGTGATGGTGGAGAACGCCTACCGCATCATGGCCGAGCGCAAGGCGCACGGGGGCCCGGTGGATCGCACCTCGGCCGTGCTGGCGGCCGCCCGCGAGGTCGCCAACCCGATGGCGTTCGCGATTCTGATCATCATCGTGGTGTTCCTGCCGCTGTTCAGCCTGCAGGGCCTGGAAGGCAAGATGTTCAAGCCGATGGCGTTCAACATCAGCTTCGCCATGGCCGGTTCCCTGATCCTCGCGCTGACCCTGATCCCCGTACTCGCCGCACTGGTACTGAAGCCCAAGGAAGAGAAGGACACGTGGCTGGTCGCGTTCCTGAAGCGCCACTACGCCAGCGTGCTCACCTGGGCGCTGGCGCGACGCAAGCTCGTCCTTGGCATCGCCGCCGGTGCCTTGATCGGCAGCCTTGCGCTGTTTCCGTTCCTGGGCAAGGAGTTCATGCCCAACCTGAAAGAGGGCGCCATCATGTGGCGCATCACCTCGATTCCCTCGGCCTCGCTGGATGAGTCGATCAACATCTCCAAACAGGTGTCGGCGCTGATCAAGCAGAAGTTTCCGGAGGTGGACACCACGCTGGCGATGATCGGTCGCGCTGAAAAAGGCGAGACCGCCGATGTGAACTACATGGAGGTCTACACACCGCTCAAGCCCAAGGACCAATGGCGCAAGGGCGAGACGCTGGAAAGCATCGAGGAGGCAATGCAGAAGGAGTTGTCGGCCGCCTTGCCCACCGCCGTGGTGAGCTATACCCAGCCGATCCAGATGCGCATCGAGGAGTTGATCTCCGGCGTGCGCGCCACCTTGTCGTTGAAGATCTACGGCGGTGACCTGGGCGAGCTGGATCGTCTCAGCGGCCGCATCAAGGACGTGCTGGCCGGTGTACCCGGCGTGGCGGATCTCGCGCTGGAGGCGAACATCGGCAAGCCGCAGATCCGCATCAAGGTGGATCGCGATGCGCTGGCCCGTTACGGGCTTAACGCCGACGACGTGCTGACCGTGGTGAAGAACGGCATCGGCGGCGAGCCGGTGACGACATTGCTCGATGGCGTGAAGCGTTTCGATATCGCGGTGCGGCTGGACGATGCCGACAAGGCGTCCCTGCAGGCGATCCAGCGCATTCCGATCCGTGCGCCAAGCGGCGCGCTGGTGCAGCTGTCGCAGGTGGCCGAGGTCAGCGATGCGGAAGGCTATTCGTTCATTCGTCGCGAGCAGTTGCAGCGCTACGCGGTGATCCAGATGGATGTGCGCGGTCGCGACATCGACGGCTTCGTCAAGGAGGCGAACGCTGCCATCGCGAAGCAGGTAAAGCTGCCGACGGGCTACTACAGCGAATGGGGCGGTGCGTTCGAGAACCAGCAGCGGGCGTTGAAGCGGCTGTCGCTGATCGTGCCGGCGACGATCTTCTTCATCTTCGTGTTGCTGTACACCGCCTTCAATTCGGTGAAGTACGCCGCGCTGATCCTGGCCAATGTGCCGTTTGCCACCATCGGCGGCATCGTCGGGCTGGCGATCACCGGGCAATACCTGTCGGTGCCTTCCGCGATCGGCTTCATCGCCGTGTTCGGCGTGGCGATGTTGAACGGCATCGTGTTGGTGAGTTTCTTGAACGAACAACGTGAGAAAGGGCTGCCGGTCCGCGAGGCGGTGATCCGCGGCACCGCGTTGCGCATGCGACCGGTGATGATGACCGCCAGCGTGGCGATCCTGGGCCTGGTGCCGATGCTGCTCTCCAGCGGCGTCGGTGCGGAAACCCAGCGTCCGCTCGCCACCGTGGTGGTCGGCGGTCTGATCACCTCGACCCTGCTAACCCTGGTGCTGTTGCCGGTGCTGTACGACTGGATCGAAGAACGCGCCGCACGGCGCCTGGCCAAGGAGAACACCCCATGAAAGAAGTGAAGGCATTCATCCATCGCGGCCGCATCGTCGACGTCATCCATGCTCTGGAGGAAGGCGGATTTCGTTACCTGTCCGTCAGCGACGTCAAAGGTTTGCTGACCGCGCTCAGCGCCCAGGAACAGATCTATTCGATGGAGCTGGGCGAACGGGTCACTCGGCAGATCAAGCTCGAAGTGTTCTGCGAGGACGATCAGGCCGAACGCGCGGTACAACTGATTCGTCTGCACGGGCGCACCGGCCAAAGCGTGGCCGGTTGGGTCTATCAGAGCACGGTGGATCGGGCGTGGCCCATCGACGGGACCGTGGACTGAAGGCGATGGGCGGGTCACTCCCGCCCATCCTTCCGGGTGTCATTACATAACGCTGTGGCGGTCGCGTAAGGTGACCGCCGCACGGGAGACTTCAATGAGCGCGTCAGAGCCACACAAGCACGATCACGATCATCACCACGACCACAGTCATGGTGTGGCACCCGATGCGGACAAGAAGTATCTGACCATCGCCTTGCTGTTGCTGCTCGGCTTCATGGCGGTCGAGGTGGTGGTCGGCATCCTGGCCAAGTCGCTGGCCTTGATTTCCGATGCGGGCCATATGCTCACTGATGTGGGTTCGATTGGGCTGGCCCTGGTGGCGATGCGCCTGGCCAAACGACCGGCCGGCGGTAGCTACACGTTCGGACTCAAGCGCGTGGAAATCCTGAGCGCCCAGGCGAACGGCGTGACCCTGTTGTTGCTGTCAGTCTGGTTCATCGTCGAGGCAATTCGTCGCCTGATCGATCCACCGGTGGTGGAAGGCTTGCTGGTCACGGTGATTGCGGTGATCGGCATCGGCGTCAACCTGCTCGCCGTGTGGGCGATGAGCAAGGCGAACCGCCAAAGTCTCAACGTGGAAGGTAGCTTTCAGCACATCCTCACCGACCTCTATGCCTTCATCGCCACGGCCATTGCCGGCGCCATCATCTGGTGGACCGGCTGGAATCGCGTCGACTCGATCGCTGCGCTGGTGGTCGCCGGGCTGATGCTGAAAGCCGGCATCGGGCTGGTACGCGAATCGGGACGCATCTTTCTGGAGGCGGCACCGCGTGGCCTCGATCCAGTCACGATTGCCGAGGCGATCCGCGCTGTGCCAGCGGTAACCCGGCTGGATGACCTGCACGTGTGGGAAGTGACCTCGGGGATGCCAGCGTTGTCGGGGCACATCTATGTGAACCACGACATTGACTGCCACGATGTGCGCCGTACCGTCGAGACGATGCTGCACGATCGTTTCGACATCACGCACACCACGTTGCAAACCGATCATGCGACCACGGACGAATCAGCCCACGCGGCGGGTTGTACCTTCGCCTCACCTAGCGGGGCGCATTAGGACGTGGCCGGGTTGGCCATGCAATGTTCATCCTGTGCCGCTTGGGAGACTGAGTGGCGACGCACTTCGTCACGCGTCGCTACTCGAGTTGTCCTGACCAACTAGGCCAGATCGAGCTTCCTGAAAGACACGATATCCGACACGACGGACTCGCCCATCCACGGCTCCAGCACCACTGGCGCGGGAAGCGCGTTCAGCGCGTTGACCACAGGATCAAGGGGCACACCCTTGGTGGCGCTGGTGAACAGATACATCCTGGATCCTAGCTGTGGTGCATACGTGCCGGGCCATTCGGGCTTCATCATCGTGTAGTTGAACTTCTCACACCAACGCTGCTGCGCTTCTAGCTTGGTAGCCACGCGCCCCTCGTACGGCTCGCTGGCCAGCAGATAGCGGCGTGTCACCGGATCGAACCAGGCGCTGACGTGATCCTGGCCCGGAATGTGCGAGTTGTTATTCTGTTCCCCTGAGTCCATCCCATACCGACCGCTAGGCCTCGATGGATACGCGCGCTGATGTCCAGACGAGGGCTTCAGCCCGGTGGCCTTGGCAAAGACGAGTTCACGCGCCGCACCGCAAATGATGGTGCGTGCTCGGAACTGACTCTCGTGCGACCTTGCGGTCGTGAGCATGGCGTCCCCGTTGCCAGGCCGGAAGTATGTGAGATACCGCGCGTTCAAGAGTTGATCCGGGCGGAGGATGGACTGCCAGGGACTAGGTAGTTCGATCGTCAGCGACTCGTGACCGTACTTACCCTCTTTCCGGTCGCCCCAATGAGCGATCAGAGTCAGAGGGAACGCGGGTATCTTCGTGATCGCTGCTTGCTCACGAAGCTGATTCTGCGCGTGTCGGAAGTTCTGGAATCCGCTTTCGCGCGCGGCAAGATCCAGCGCGTGCGCATGCTGCGATCCAGTGCTCTTCTTGATGGCTTTTCCCTGACGCTTGATGTGCGAAAGGACGGTAGCGGGGGTATAGCTATGGGACATGGCTCTTCTCCCGGTTCGCACAGAACGTCGCTCGCCTGCCATTCCCGAACCAGAGAGGCTCAAGTCATAAGAGATGAAGGGCAGTGCTGATACAGCTTCGCTACGGCGAGCGGCCGGCTCCTACCCGAGAGCCGCAGTTAGTTTGCCGGCTCTGATCGCAAGATTCAACGGTTCAGGTCACAGCAGTGGATGAGTCATAAGGACACGATGGCAGGAGTTGCAGAACGGCGGAGCCATAGCCAGCCACTCAGCATGGCCAGCCCACTCATCGCGAGGGCTCCCAGCATATCGCCAGGATAGTGCACGCCTAGGTAGATGCGTGCCCATGCCATGGGCAGACCGAGCAGTGCGATCCCGGCGCCCCAGGCTCGGGTGCGTCGATTCAGTAACAGCATGCCGGCGAGGACCCATTGCACAGTCAGATGGTCGCTGGGAAAGCTGCCGGTCGCCGCATGGGAAATCCATGCTTGGCCGACACCGGCCACAAACGGGCGCGCTCGATCCCAGACAGTGCCGATGAACAGATTTATGAGCAGTGCTATTGCAGCGACACCCACCGCTTTCAGGGCGATCGAGCGCATCGACCACCGAGGAAACATCAGCATCGTCCCGAGGAGAGCGGCGGTCAGGATCAATGGCCCATCGGCCAGACCTCGCGCGAGATGCAGCGTCACGGGCGATGGCGGTGTAGACGGATGGATGGCGTGGAATAGTCGAAGGTCAACGGCGTACGCCATGGTGCCGAACCCCGCGATCGGCGATGTCATGGCTTGCTGATCGGTGCAAGGGCAGCGATCCGCGCTTCCTTTGCTTCGCGCAGGATACCCAACGCCTCTTTCAGCACATAGCAGGCGATGGCTGCACCGATGACCAGATCGGGCACCGCACTGTGTAGAAGCAGCACCAGCACACCGGAGACGATCACCGCCAGGTTGGCAATGACGTCGACCCGCGTGAACAGCCATGTGGCGCGCAGATGCACTTCGCCGTGACGGAACCGGTCCAACAATCGCAGCACGGTGGCATTTACGATCAAGGCGATGAAGGCAATACCCATCATCCAACCACCCTCGGGATGACTGCCGGCGACGAGTCGCCACGCCACACCGGCGAGGACACCCGCGCCCAGGATCAGCAGCAACGTGCCACTCAAAGTGGCGGCCGATGCCTTGAAGCTTGCGGTGCGCTGCCAAGCGACGAGCGCGATGCCGTACGCACTCGCGTCGGCGAGCATGTCCAGCGAATCGGCGATCAGCCCCATCGATTGCGCGATCAGACCCGCGATCACACCGACCACAAACATCGTGGCGTTGAGAACCAGCGCCAAGCGCAGGATGCGTCGCTCCGCTTCGTTGCTGGCTTCAGCATGGCAACCACATTCACTCATGCCCTATCGCCTTTATTCTGCATCGGGAAGCACTTCTTGGGTTCCTTGAGGTGATGGCAACGGCTGGCGGCCACGACGGATGTTGAACACGAATCCAACCGCCAGTAGCACCAGAATCGTCAATTGGGCCAGCAAGGATTGCCAGGTCGGATAAATGCCAAGCAGTTCGATATGCGGCACCGGCGCGACGCTCACCGCGACCCAGCCGGCCTCTTGCAGGGCGGCGATGCCCTTGCCGGTCAGCACGATGGCGAGCACGGCGATCAGCGCCGAACTGGCCGAGAAGAACGTGCCGATAGGGAGTCGACGACTGGTGCGCAACAGCACCCAGGCAATCAGCCCCAGCACCGCCGCACCGGCGGCGATGCCGCCGAGCAGCCACACTTCCTGACCGTCGTTCCACAGGGCGGCATAGAACAGGATGCTCTCGAACACCTCGCGGTACACCGAGATGAAGGCCAGCCCGAACAGGAACCATGCCGAACGCCGGTTGAGCGCGGCCGCCATCTTTTCCTTCAGATACGCCTGCCAGCGACCACCGATACTTTTCTGGTGCATCCACAAACCGACCCCGAGCAGCACAAACGCCGCAAACAGCGACGACAGTCCTTCGGTCAATTCACGGCCGGCACCACTGATGGAAATCGCATAGCTGGCGATCGCCCAGGTGATTCCTCCCGCGACCAACGCGAGGCTCCAGCCGGCATGCACGTAGCGTAGTGCTTCGGGCCGCGCGGCCTTGCGCAGGAAGGCGAGCAGTGCGACCACGACCAGCAGGGCTTCCAGACCTTCACGCACCAAGATCGTGAAAGCACCCAGGAAGGTGGCGGCCGCATCGCCTGCGGCATCGGCAGTGACTTCTTGCGCGCGCACCAGCAGACCATCGACCTCATCGGCCTGTTTCGTCACCGATTCCATCGAGGTGCTGCTCGTCAGCGCGGTGCGATAGGCACCCATCGCCGTTTCGAGCTGGGCGCGCAGCGCGCCATCACGTGCGTTGAGTTGCGGTTCGACCGGCTCCACGCCATCGAGGTAAGCGGAAAGCGCTAATTGAGTGGCTTGCGCCTTGGCGCCGGCTTGGTAAGCCGTCAGGCTCGCCGCCAGTCGCGCGCGTGCCAGTGGAATACCCGCCAGGGCCTGCTGCTGGATGGCACCAGGATGAGCCCGCAGATAGCCCATGATCGCCCGAGCCCGCTCCGCACCGAGGGTAGGCGTCAGCTGTGTGACGCGAGCACGCGACAGCTCCTTCAAGTCAGCGATTTGCGCCTGTGCGGCGGTGTCGTGCTGCCACGTATCGGCACCTGCGGCCGCTTCTTTCGTGTAAGCCAGCGAGCCCACGTAGTACGCCAGCGCCCAACGATCATCGGACGACAGCTGCTGCGCGTAGCTTGCCATCGGCGTACCTTCCACGCCCTGGCTGATCACCTCGTACAACGACAGCGCGCTACGCTGATCCGCCCGCGTCTGGTCGGTGAAGTTCACCGGGCGGGGCGACAGCTGCAGGCCGGCCGGGCCGTCACCATGACCGGTTGACCCATGACAGGCAGCGCACTGGTTCTGGTAGAGCGTCGCCCCACGCGCCAGGTCGGGGGCCTGTTCCGGTGCGGTCGGTACCGGGTAGGCCTGCAGCAATGCATCGGCAAGCGCATGCGCTTGCGTCGCCACCTGAGCGGGTGCCGCTTTGGCATCCACCGAGGCCACCAACGTATCGGCTTGCTTCAAGAGTGCGGGCGTGGTCGCGGTCGGTGGCAACGCGCCGATACGTGATCGAGCCGTCGATGTGAATTCCCGCATCTCGGCGTACTCGGACGCGCTGATCACCGCGCCATCCTTCACTGCACCGGCGTAGTCGGTCGCCAGGTAGTCGAGCATCTGCCAAGTTTGCGGAACCGAGGTCATCGCGTCCTGAGCCACGACCGAAAAGGCAGTCATGCCGAACAGGAGAAGGGCGGCTATGGAAAAGCTGCGCAAAATACTGCGAATACGATTCGTTATCATTGGGGAATGATACTCGCCCTTGAGAGCTTGCACAGATCAAATTGGGCGGCGTCTCGCGCGTATGAGGTACCACATCGTGACTGCTATGACACTTCTCTACCTTCCGATGGCACGCCGGTATTCGCCACGTAGAGCAAGTAGTCGATCAGACCCAGAATCTGGACCACGCGTTCGGGTGCCAGATCGGACAGCAATTTGTGGTGCACCTGGTTTCGGATGAAGCCAAAAACCCCGCGATACAGCAGGTGGACCGCATCCTGCTCTCCCTGGATATCGCTGACACGGATCGCCGGCGTCCCACCCGCAAAGGCGCGGGCGGCCAGATCGGCACCGGTGGCAGCATCGGTGGATCGGGTCAACGTACGCAGACGATGCTCAAGAATGCGTGTCGCTTCGGTCACGACCGTATCGTGTCGCTCGGATTGGCCGGATTCTTCGAATTGATTGAACAGATCCAGGCAGCGCCGTTTGAGTTCGGTATCGAGGATCTCGATGGAATCGATCATGACCGGCTTCGGCCGTCGGGCGTGTGTTATGGACTGATCCTGGGGCCTATCCCCTTCTTGTTCGACGGTGGTCAACTGTTCCTGCTCAACCAGGAGCGGCAGCACTGAGGCTCTGGCAAAGATCCCCTGAGTGGCTAACTGCTCTTCGCGCAAGGTGATCTGTCGATCCAATGCCGATAAGAGATGGGTGGTCACATTGGGTTTGCTCGAAAGCGCGTTTCGTCGTTGCTTGAGGAAGCCTAGATAGAGCAGCCCGACCGACTTCAGGTAGCGCACCGTTCCATGTTCGAGACTGAGATCGCAATCGAATTTGTCGGTGGACTTGGCCAAGCTTCCTTCGAGCCACTGGCGGGTGCGCGTGACTTCGCGTCGACCTCGATCGAAACGAATCTCCTGCCGGATCTCTTCAGTGAAAAAAGCCTTCAAGTGCGGATCGGCCTCGACTTCGGCGGCTTCCAAGGACAACAACTCCTCGTAGTACTTCAAGGCGCAAACGAAGAAATCGAGGGTGTCGCGAAGGAAAGCCACCCACGAGTAATGGTGGCTATCGGCGGGTTCCGGCGTGGCTGTGCGAGTCGTCATGGGTTACAGCCCTGGGCGTTGAGTATGAAAAATATACGGATCATTCCCAAATATCTCATCACCGCGGCCATTGTGTTGGCCGTGTCCGAATTGGCCAAACGCAGTGATCGCGTTCGACCCTTCACAAAAAAGGACAGGGAGTTGGTCTCCACGCGTGGAGCGCCACCATGATCTCGCACCCATGAAACTGTGACGAGTACTGCTAAGTAACTCTTAGTATCCAGTGGAGCCTGCGACTCCGAAGCTGTCCCTAGATCACAACAGGGCAAATTCATAGGATGGCTCGCGGAGGTAAAAAGGAAGTCGTCCTAGCCGCTCGCTTGAAAGAAGCGCGCTTGGCTGTGGGCATATCTCAGCGGGAACTCGGCATCCAATCCGGTATGGATCCTTCGGTAGCATCGCCGCGAATTAATCAATATGAGCGCGGCAAGCACGCGCCAGACACGAATACCCTCAGCAAGCTAGGTCAAGTTTTAGGCATGCCTGTTGCGTACTTCTTTGCTGAAGACGATGACCTCGCCGTGCTCATTGCTAATTTTCATAGGCTGACATCCAAAGCTCGTAAGCGGTTGGTTACGCTGTCAGCCAAAGAAACTCGTGGATCGCGAGGCTGATATATCTGTCTTCGGCCGCTGAGAATCGCTATCTAGCCGCTAATTTCATACGGCACACTCTGTTTCGACGAAGCACAGTCGTATAGATTGCCATGTTGAGCGTGGTCGATGGACTGCTGCTTGTACTGGCTGAGCACCGGTTCTGAGGCTTTCGTTCGGTGATCACACTCCCTCGGTGCACGCAGTCCGTTGCTTGACGAGAGTTCATCCCATTGGGGAACATGGCGAACTAATCTCCATGTGTGCCCTACCATCCATGTGTGTCCAACCATCTCGTCTTGGCCATGGACGAAATGCTCTCCCATTGCTGCGAAAACACTCCAAATCTATGGACACTCGCCCAAGCGCTCACAAGCGTTGTAGGCGTAGCGTTGTACGGCATGTCCATAGATCATCATCTAACCGGTGCGGCGGCAAGGATTCGTACACCTTGCTGGACCTGCTGCTGCAACTGCAGGCTAAGGCGCCGGTGCGCTTCGAGCTGGTCGCGGTGAACCTGGACCAGAAGCAGCCGGACTACCCGGAACATGTATTGCCGGACTACCTGACCGCCCGCGGCGTGCCGTTCCACATCATCGAGCAGGACACCTACAGCACGGTGACCCGGGTGATTCCTGCGGGCAAGACCATGTGCAGCCTGTGCTCGCGGCTGCGCCGCGGCGCGCTGTACACCTGGGCGGCGGCCAACGGCATCACCAAGATCGCGCTCGGCCACCATCGCGACGACATCCTCGCCACGTTCTTCCTCAACATGTTCTACCAGGCGCAGCTGAAGGCGATGCCGCCGAAGCTGCGCTCGGACGACGGTCGCCACGTGGTGATCCGGCCGCTGGCCTATTGCCGCGAGGACGACATCGCCGAGTACGCGGCGCAGCAGCGGTTCCCGATCATTCCGTGCAACCTGTGCGGCTCGCAGGACAACCTGCAGCGCCAGGCGGTGGGCCGGATGCTGGCCGAGTGGGAACGGCAGCAGCCCGGGCGCAGCGAGAACATCTTCCGCGCGCTGAGCCACGTGTCACCCTCGCAACTGGCCGACCGCCAGCTGTTCGACTTCAACTTCGGCGCGACGCCCGCCTCCTTCGCCTGGCCGGTCGACGGCGCGGACGAGACCGCCACCACGCAGGCCTGAACCCTCCCCGTCACCTCACTTCGAGTAACCGCCGTGTCCTACTTTGCTTCCGTTGAAATGGCCCCGGGCGATCCGATCCTGGGTCTCACCGAGACCTACCTCGCCGATCCGCGACCGGGCAAGATCAATCTAGGCGTGGGCATCTATGTCGACGAACAGGGCCGCATTCCGCTGTTGCCGAGCGTGCACGAGGTGGAGAACGCGCTGGCCGCCGCGGCCAAGCCGCGCGGCTACCTGCCGATCGATGGCCTGGCGGCGTACAACCGGCTGACCCAGCAACTGGTGTTCGGCGAAGCATCGCCGCTGCTCGCCGCCGGACGCGTGGCCACCGCGCAGACCATCGGCGGCAGCGCCGCGCTGCGCGTGGCGGCGGACCTGCTGAAGCAAGTCGGCGGCGCCGGTGCGAAGGTCGCGATCAGCAACCCGAGCTGGGGCAACCACCACGTGGTGTTCCGCACGGCGGGCTTCGAATTGCTGGAATACCGCTACTACGATCCGGCCACGCATGGCCTGGATTTCGCCGGCATGCTGGAAGACCTGGGCCGGATGGAGCCCGGCACCGTGGTGCTGCTGCATGCCTGCTGCCACAACCCGACCGGCGTGGACCTGGACGCGGCGCAATGGACGCAGCTGATCGAGTTGCTGAAGGAGCGCAAGCTGCTGCCGTTCGTCGACATGGCCTACCAGGGTTTCGACCGGGGCACCGAACAGGACGCCACCGCGGTGCGCCTGCTGGGGGAGTCGGGCATCGATGCCTTCGTGGTCGCCAATTCGTACTCGAAGTCGTTCTCGCTGTACGGCGAGCGGGTCGGCGCCTTGTCGATGGTCGGCGTCGATCGCGACGAGGCCGCGCGGCTGCAGTCGAAGATCAAGCAGGTCATCCGCACGATCTACTCCAGCCCGTCGACGCACGGCGCCGCGCTGGTCGCCGGCGTGCTGGGCAGCAGCGAATTGCGCGCGCGCTGGGAGCAGGAACTGGGCGGCATGCGCGGGCGCATCCATGCGATGCGCGCGGGCTTCGTCGAGAAACTGGCCGCACTGGGCGCACCGGACTTCGGCTTCATCAACCAGCAGGCCGGCATGTTCTCCTACTCCGGCCTGAGCAAGGTGCAGGTGCACCGGTTGCGCGACGAGTTCGCGATCTACGCGCTGGACAGCGGCCGCATCTGCGTGGCGGCGCTGAACCAGGCCAACCTCGACACCGTGGCTGCGGCCGTTGCGACCGTCACACGCTGACCTTTTCCGTGTTGTCGACCAGGCCAAGCAGGCGCGCACGCTCCACCGCGTGCCAGCGGGTGCCGGCTGACAGCTTGAGGAACAGGTTCTTGAGGTGCCACTTCACGGTCTCGCTGCTGATGTCCAGGTTGCGGGCGATCAGCTTGTTTGACAGGCCCTGCTGCAGCAGGTGGAGCACTTCGGACTCCTTGGCGGTCAGCAGGTCGGGTTCGCATCCCGGTTCGGTGGCGGATAGCGGCGGCGCTGCCGCTTCGTTCTCGGTCGCGGGCTGGCGCACGGTACGCCCGTCGGCGGTGGCGTCATGCCACGCCATGCCCATCTGCACGGCGAGCGGGTGGGTATCGGCCAGCAGCCTCGCATGGCCACCCAGGCTGGCCAGCGCCAGCGCCTCGGACAACCAGGCCCGGGCCGTGGCCGGATCGCGCTGCCGCAGCGCGACGGCGCGCAGGACCTTGATCGTCCAGCCGTCCCGCTCCCGCTGCAGTTGGCGGGCCAGCAGGTCCGCCGCGACGAGGTGCTGTTCCATCGCCTCCATATCGTCACCGGCCAGCGCCGCGTAGGCCCTGGCGATCAGGCCGGACAGCCGGTACTGCGGCAGGAATGGCTGCAGCTCCTCGCTCTGGAACACCGCTTCGAAACGCTCCAGTGCCTGCAGCAGTCCGCACACCGTTTCCAGGCGCTGGTCCAGCGCATGGATCCGGATCCGCTCCACCAGTCCCTGCAGTTGCAGGCGCGGGAGTCTGCGGTGCTTCGCCAGTGCGTCGAAGTTGTCGAGCGTGTTCAACGCGCGCCGCTCGTCACCCTGACCGAGGGCGATCCGGGTCAGCGTGTGATAGGCGATGGCGAGCGTATCCGGGAAGCTCGCCTCGATGACGTCGATGCGGTTGGCCAGCAAGGCCTGGGCGGCCGACAGCTCGTTGCGCTCCAGCAATGCGGCGGCGAGCACGGCGGCATACATGCAGGCGACCATGCTGCGCCGGCCGTCTTCCTTTTCCGCCCTTGCCAGCGCCGGGCGCAACAGGGCCTCGGCCCGGTTGGCATGGCCGTCCCGGAGATGGCCGAGGCCGGCCATCAGTCTCGCCAGGGCCTCGGCCAGTCGCAGCGAGCCGGAATTGCCGTGCGTTGCCACCTGCACGGCCAGCCGCTGAACCTCGCTGCTCGAACCTGCATGGAGCTCCAGCAGCGCGCGGGCGTTCAGGGGAGCGACGGCGCAAACCGGGTCCTCGGTCGGCGATGAAGCCGACGGCCAGCGCGTCAGGATGTCGGACAGGCGCCCAATCTCGTCGGCGTAGGCGGCCGCGCCGCCGGCGACGCGCAGTGCCAGCTTGAGCATTTCCGTCGAAACGGCGGGATCGGCAGCCACCTCGAGGCTGGTGCGCAACGCCTGCGCGTTGTCGTCGCCCAGTGCCAGCACCCACGCGGCGACCAGCCTGAGCAAAGTGCTGCCCGCGATGAAATCAGGCGGGATACGGTCCAGCCATTCACGCGCCTCGTTCAACTTGCCCTGGGTGCCCAGCAGCCAGAGCGAGCGTGCGGCGTAGTCGTGCGCGGCGGCCTCGTCGCCTGCCGCCAGCGCGTGGCGGGCCGCTTCGTGAAAGCGCTCGCGACCGGCCAGCCAGCGGGATGCACGCAGGTGCAGTTCGGTCTGCTCGGCGCGCGGCAGCTGTTCGAAGCGGCCGAGCAGGAAGTCCCGGCCGAGCGGATGCAGGCGCACCCAGTCGCTGGTTTCTCCCACCATCATGATCGGTGATTCGAGCAGGAGTTGCTCCAGACGAGCCGGCGCGTCGACGCAGCCCGTCACCGCTTCGCACAATTCCGCGTTCAGGTGTTCGAGGATCGCCGTGCGCACCAGAAAGCCCCGTTGCGGCATCGACATGCGGGAAAACATCGATTCGATGAAATAGTCCTGCAACCCCTCACGACGTGCCGAAATCGTGGCGATGGACCTGGCCGGGTCGTCTTCCTGTTCCACCTTGGCGATCGCCAGTTGCAGCCCCACCGGCCAGCCTTCGGTGAGGTCGTGCAATTGGGCGCGCTGGTCGAGATCCAGCCGTGCGCCCAGTCGTCGTTCGATGATCTCGATGGATTCCTCCAGACGCAGGCGCAGGTCTTCCGCCACCAGCACCGCGAGGTTGCCCTTGGCGACCAGCTCGGTGGTGTGCAGCGGCAAGCGCACCCGCGATCCGATCACCACATGCAGGTTGGCCGGTGCATTCAGCAGCAGGTAGCCGAGCGAGCGGTGCAGCGTGGTCTTCGGCAGCCTTTCCGCGTCATCGATGATCAGGACGGTTTCCCGCTCCAGCAGGGCGACCTCCGCCAGCAGGACGGTCAGCGCGTCGATTTCCTGCCCGGCCCTGCTGGCATGCTCGGCGGCGATCAGGTCGAACGCCTTGCGTCCGCTGACCAGGTACAGCGCCTGCAGCAGGCCCGTGGCGAAACGTACCGGCTGATCCTGGTTGTCGGCGCCCAGCCAGGCCACCAGGGCGTTCCGTTCCAGCCAGCGCCGACGCCACTGCAACAACAGGGTGGTCTTGCCAAAGCCTGCCGGCGCGGCTACGGCGATGGCCGTCCGTTCATGGATCTTGTCCCAGATCTGCATCAGCCGGCCACGGTCCAGGGTGGTACGCGGAAGTCGCGGCGGGGTGATCTTCAGGCGAAATTCGGGGGCGGGCATCGGCAGAGAATACTCGTTGGCCGGCCCTGCCGGCACGACGCCCGGCGGCATCCGTGGCGTTCATGCAGCCCCCTCCGGATGGCGTCGTGGAGAGGGATGGGGGGGAGAGCCCCCCCCTTTTTCGGGGGGTGGGAGAGACGACCCGTATGTCGTTCTACTTGGCCTCTGCCAGACGCTGCGTTCCGGACCTGCATTCCGGCGCCAGCCAGGCCCGCATGACTCGGGGGAGTCCCATCTTGATCTTGAACTACAAAACCTTGCCGCTGGCCGTGCTGCTGGCCTTCGGCGCGAATCAGGCTTGCGCCGTCGAGACGAATCCTGCCGCCGTCAGCCGCGCCCTTGAACTGATCCGCAGCCACGGCGCCACCACCCGCGCCGCGGCCGGTGACCATTACGTCAGCCGTGGCGTGATCACCGACGCGAACGGGACGGAACACGTAAGGCTGGACCGAACCTACAAGGGCCTGCCGGTGATCGGTGGCGACCTGGTCGTGCATTCGCGCAATGGCAGCTACCAGTCCGCCTCGCTGACCCAGGGCGCCGCGCTGAACCTGTCGGTCCAGCCGGTGATCGGCGCGGACGAGGCCGCGGTCATCGCCGGTACGGAATTCGGCTCCGCCTTCGCCGGGATGCCAGAACGCACCCTGTCGATTTACGCGCGGGGTCACGGTGCCGCCCGGCTGGTCTGGCGCATCCGCATGCACAACGCGCAGGCCGACACGACCTATATCGTCGACGCCCGCAGCGGCGCCATCGTCGAGCACTGGAGCAACCTGGAGACGGCGGCCGTCACCGGCCAGGCGAAGACCCTGTATTCGGGCACGGTCCCGCTGGTCACCAACTCGGTCATCGGCGGTTACGAGCTGCGCGACCCGACCCGCGGCAGGATGCGCACCATCGACGGCTCCAACAGCCGCACCTCGGGCCAGATCTACAAGGACAGCGACAACGTCTGGGGCAACTCCACCACCCTGGACCTGGCCACCGCCGCCGCCGACGCCGAGTACGGCGCTTCGATGACCTGGGATTTCTACAAGACGGCCTTCGGGCGCAACGGCATCGGCGACGACGGCAAGGGCGCGTACAACCGGGTGCACTACGGCACCAAATACAACAATGCGTTCTGGTCGGACGCCTGCTTCTGCATGACCTACGGCGACGGCGACGGCATCAACGTCGGTCCCCTGGTCGCGCTCGACATCACCGGCCACGAGATGAGCCACGGCGTCACGGCGCGCACCGCGGGCCTGATCTACTCGGGGGAATCCGGCGGGCTGAACGAGGCCAACTCGGACATCCTCGGCACGATGGTCGAGTTCTACGCCAACAACAGCCACGACACGCCCGACTACATGATCGGCGAGTCGATCGTCCCGGCCAACGTGCCCGGCAGCCCGAGCCAGCACGCGCTTCGCTACATGTGGAAGCCCAGCCTGGACGGCCGTTCGCCCGACTTCTACGTGAGCAACATCGGCAGCCTGGACGTGCACTATTCGTCGGGCGTGGCCAATCACTTCTACTACCTGCTGGCCGAAGGCACCGCGCCGAAGACCTTCAGTGGGGTGGTCCACAGCTCGCCGACCATCAACGGCGCAAGCCTGCCCGGCATCGGACGGGCCAAGGCACAGAAAATCTGGTATCGCGCGCTGACGGTGTACTTCACCTCCAGCACCGACTACGCCGCTGCCCGCGTCGCCACCATCCAGGCGGCGAAGGACCTTTACGGAACCACGTCGGCCGAAGCGAATGCGGTTGCCGCCACGTGGACCGCGGTCCACGTGCTCTAGGCCGGGCCAGCTGCGGCGCGATCGCCACCAGGCCAACCATCACCGCCCGCGCGGGACCAGCCAGGTCCCGCGCCGGTTCGATAGCCGATTGTCGGGGACACCATGAACCATTCCACGCAGCGCGGCGCATCGCGCAGAACGCGCGTACTTGCCAGCCACCCTGTTGCCCCCATCAGTCGCGCGATTCGCGCGGCCCTGGCCGTATCGGCCACCATGCTGACCCTGTTTGCGCCCACCGCCAGCTGGGCTGCCGATACCGGCACCTGCAGCTACGACGCCGTCAGCAACACGTATGCCTGCAACGGCGATTTCAGCCAGCCGATTCCCGATGCCGGTTTCATCCCGCCGGTCGACCTGACGGTCGTGCTGGGTGACCAGCTGCCGAGCAGCGTGCATCCGGACGCCGGCTACATCGGCATCGACGCGGCGTGGGCCGGTGACATTTCCATCATGGTCAATGCCGGCAGCGGCATCCAGACCGGGGGCGCCGACGGCATTCATGCCTACGGTTCCGATGCCACGACCCGGGTGTCCAACTACGGCAGCATCGGCACGGCGGTAACCGCCGATGATGCCGAAGCGATGGACATCGGCGGCGTTCACGACGTGACCGTCGTCAACGGCGGCAGCGTGCTCGCGAGTGACGCCGACGGCGGTCATGACGTCATCGGCGCCAGCGTGTTCTCCGACTATGGCAGCGTCCAGTTCGACAATCTTGCCGGGGCCGTGATCGGCGCCAGTGCCTACGACGGCAGTGCTACCGCAATCGCGGCAACAAGCCTGGGCTATTACGGCCAGCTCGCCATCAGCAACGAAGGCGTGATCAACGCCGACTCGACCCACGGCGATGCCAGCGGCATCGTCGCGTCGGCGGTCAGCTATGGCTACGCAAACGTCCAGAACAGCGGCAGCGTCCAGGTCAGCGGCTACGCCAGCGCCATCGGCATCGACGCTTTCGGCGACTACAGCAGCACGCTCGACAACAGCGGTGACGTCGATGCCGATGCCGACGCGGCGACGGGCGATGCGGTCGCCTACGGTGCAAGCAACCGCTCGAATCATTTGTCCTACCTCTACAACGACGCGCCGGGCACGATCGCTGCCACCGCCCACGCCGCTTATGGCGTGGCGGTAGCGGTCGGCGCCTATGTCGTGGGCGGCGATGTCAGCACGCTGCACAATGACGGCAGCATCACCGCCAGCGCGAAGAGCGATGTTGGATCCGCGCAGGCGTATGGCGCCGTGGTCGAAGGCTACAGCGGGGTCGGCCTGCTGATCAGTGGTGGCGACGTCGACGCCAGCGCCGTGGCGGGCATCGGCGGCTACGCGCAGGCCACCGGCGACCTGGTGGTCGCTGCGGTGGCGAGCATCTTCAACGATGGCAACGCCAGCGCCACGGCCACCGCCGGCGCCGCCGGCGTCGCGAAGGCCACCGGCCTGCACGCCGAGGGCACCAACACGGCGATCAACAGCTATGGCGACGTGAGCGCCACGGCCAAGGCGGTAGGTGGCGCAGCCAGCGCCACCGGTACGTATGCCTACGGCCATTCGGGCTCGGCGTCCTTCTACAACACCGGGGACCTCTCGGCCCAGGCGTCCGCCTATGCCGGCGTGGCCGACGCCACCGGGGTCAACTCGATCGGCATCTACAACGCCTACGCCACCAACCTGGGGACGATTTCCGCCACGGCGTCCGGCGCCCAGGCGACCGCCGCCGGCGTGGTCAACCAGTCGTATTTCGAGGCGGCCACCACCAACGCCGGCCAGATCACCGTGACGGCGTCCGGCACCGTGGCGCCTTACGGTCAATATGAAGCGGTGGCGGTGGGCGTCTACACGTTTGCCACGATTTACGACGCGATCGTCGACAACAGCGGTTCGGTTTCCGTCACCAGCTCCGCGCTGGCCGACATCGACGACACCGGCGGCTTCCTGGTGGCCAAGGCGATTGGCGTGCGCGCGGTGAATCCCGCCGGCTACGGCGAAGCGCTGGTGACCAACACGGGCGACGTCGGCGCCTCGGCCATCACCGGCCAGGGCTATGCGTCGGCCTGGGGCGCCATCGCCCAGTCCGGTTCCTACGGCTACGGCCAGGCGGAGATCGACAACGACGGTTCGATCGCGAGCAGCGCCCAGTCGGGCGCGGGCAACTCGGTGACCATCGGTGCGTACGCGCACAGCGGAAGCACGGCGATGATCGTCAATCACGGCGACATCAGCGCCACGTCGCAGGCGGGGCGCGGCATTGCCTACGTGTCGCTTGCCACCGCGTATGCCACCGGCGCCCAGGTGTACGGATTCGCCTATGGCGGCGGTGAAGCCGGCATCAGCAATGACGGCAGCATCACAGCCGACGCGTCCCTCGTTGGCGGCATCGTCGCCGCGACCGCGCTGAAGACTTTCGGATCGACTTCCACGGTCGACAATGCCGCGGGCGCCACCATCGCCGCCACGGCCGAGGCCACCCTGTTCGGCGGCGTCGGCGCGGTGGCGGTCGAAGCCGGCGGACTCTACGGTGTCGCCGTGGCCAACGACGGCAACATCAGCGCATACGCCCGCGCACACGCCTATACCGACGGCGTGCATGGCTACTACGGCGCCAGCCGCGCCTTGGCCGTCGACGCCATCGCCAACTATCGGGGCAACGTGTCCGTGGTGAACCACGGCGACATCGCGGCCCACGCGGTGGCGGAAAACGGCATCACCTTCTTCAATGCCGGCGCGGGCGCGACCGGCGTGAGCACGTATGCCAAGTACGCCGCCACGGTCGAGAACGCCGGCGACATCTCCGCCGTGGCCGAAAGCGAGCTGGGCATCGTCGGCGCCTACGGCGTGATGGGGCGCGGCAAGTACTACACCCATGTCGCCAACGATGCGGGCGCCAGCATCGTGGCCTCCGCCAGCACCGCCAGCCTGGCCAGCGACCAGTACGGTGGGCGCGCGGTTGCCTTCGGCACCCATGTCTTCGGCACCGATCACGGCGTCACCTACAACGCCGGCAGCATCGTCTCGCACGCGGTCGTCACCGCCGACGGCGGCGCGAACGAAGGTCGCAGCCTGGCCAGTGCCTGGGGCAGCGCCGTCGGTGCCTATTCCTCGATCCAGACCGGCGAGGTGGTCAACGTCGGCGACATCGAGGCCGCCGCCTCGGCCGACTTCGGCTACGCAAACTCGTTCGGAACCTATGTGCTGTCGCACTACGATTCGGGCACGTCCAATGCCGGAACCATCCAGTCGACCGCCAGGTCCGACCACGGCCACGCGTTCGCGGTCGGCAGCTACGCGTTTGCGCTGCACCAGCAGTACCACGTGGACTGCGACGAGAACGGCTATTGCGACTATTCCAACCCCACGTTCACCCCCGACGCCGGCACGGCTTCGCTCGACAACAGCGGCGGGATCATGGCGGTGGCCACCGCGCACGGTGGCAGCGGACAGAGCTACGGCGCCTCGGTGCTCGGTGCCTTCGTTTCGGGCATCACCAACAGCGGGCACATCGGCGCCAGCGCCGACGCCGATGACGCACGCGCCGTCGGTGGCTTGACCAACAGCGTCTACGGCTACTCGACGGTGCAGAACAGCGGCAGCTTCGAGGCGATCGCATCCGGCGGGACGGCCAGTGCCAGCGGCGTGTTCGCCGCCGGTGCCTACGGCAACGCCGACAACGGCCAGTTCGCCGCGACGATCGACAACCAGGGCAGCATCCTGGCCAAGGCGACGGGCACGATCATGGCCACCGCCATCGGCATCGAATCGGTCGGCTGGAAGGATGCGGGCATCCGCATCGACAACGGCGGAACGATCGGCGCAGCCGCCTACGGTGCGGATGCCACCGCCACCGCGGTGTCGATGGATGCCCGCGGCGCCAACGTGCTGACCAATACCGGCAGCATCGCTGCCTACGGTGACGGCAAGCGGATCGCAGTCTCCTCCGGCATCGGTGCGACGGCCACGATCGCCAACCAGGGCTCGATGGTCGGCGCGGTCGTCACCGGCGACCTCGATGACCGCTTCGACAACGCGGCCGGCGCCAGCTGGCAGGCCATCGGCAGCTCCGATTTCGGGGCGGGCGACGACCACGTGGTGAATCGCGGCACGCTGTTCATGGCCGACTCCTCGATCAGCCTCGGCGGATACGTCAATGGCAACACGTTCGACAACTTCGGCACGATCAGCGTGTCCGGCGCCACCAACCTGATCGACATGGACAACCCGTTTCCGGTGTCCAACAACGGCGTGATCAGCTTCGTGGATGGCGCGCCGGACGACGTGCTGACCGTGGCAGGCGATTTCGCCGGCCAGGGCTCGCTCGATGTCGACGTCAGCGGGCTGCACCAGACCGGCGACCGCCTGTACGTCGATGGCAACGTGATCGATTCGACCCGCCAGGTCATCAACGTGAACCTGATCGACATGCCGACCACGCCCACGGTCGACATTCCGCTGGTCACCGCGAGCGGCACCCTGGGCGGAAGCTTCACGCTGGGCCAGACGCAATCGCAGGCCCGGGGTTTTGTTGCGCTGGATTTCGGCCTGAAGACGGCCGGTGGCACGACATCGCTGGTGATGGACGTCACCGGCCTCAACGCTGCCGGTTCACTGGCGTCCGCCCTGACGCCGGGTGCGCAGAGCCTGGTCAATGCGGAAGTGGGCACCTGGCGTCAACGCATGGGCGTGGTGCCGGAGCAGGGCAAGCGCGGGTTGGCGCCGTGGGTGCGCACGTTCTCCGACAGCGGCGACATCCGCCCGGGAAGCCGCAGCAATTTCGGCGCCAGTGGCAGCGCCGCGTTCCACCAGACCAATCGGGGCCTGGAGTTCGGGCTCGATACGCGCCTGTCCGACCATCTGTCGGCAGGCGTGCTGATCGGCAAGTCCGATGGCAGCCAGCGCATGGCCGACGGCAGCGGCTCCGATCACCTGGATGGCAGGACGTTCGGCCTGTACGGCACGTGGATGGCGGACAACAGCTTCTACTTCGACGTTTCGCAGCGCTGGACCGGCATCAAGGCGCACCTGCGCTCGGGGATGGTCGCCACCACCACGGATGCCGACGCGGCGGTCTTCAACGTCGAGGCCGGCGTCACCGCGTGGACCCTGGCCGGTGTCCATGTCATGCCCCAGCTGCAGTACACCCGCACCCGCATCGACGGCATCTCGTCGCTGGACCTGCAGCAGTCGGATTTCGTCGATCACGGTGGCGTGTCGTCGCGGGGCCGCGCCGGCCTGGCTTTCGACAAGACCATCCAGGGCACGCGCTTCAGCTGGACCCCTTATGGCTCGGTCAATGCCGTGCGCGAATTCAGGGGCAACCACAGCTACGCGATCAACGGCGGCCTGCTCGGCTCCACCAGCACCCGGGGCACCAGCGCGATGGTCGAGCTGGGTCTGGGTGCGCGTCGGGGCGGCCTGTCGCTCACCGGTGGCGTGAACTGGACCGATGGCGGCGCGCTGCAGAACGTTCTGGGTGGCCAGTTGGCCGTGCGTTACAGCTGGTAAGGCCGGACACCTCCGGCCGCGCAGTTTTTTGAAGTCCGCCCCGACAGCCGGGGCGGACGCGAGGAGTAGCAATCGTGGTCAAGAAAGCCATCCCGGGGCAGGGCAGCCCGGAATCCATCGACGAGAACGACAACGGAGCGGTGCTGCAGACAGTGGACGCCGAGCCCGTGGCCGCCGCCGTGCCGGCGCCACCGTCGCCAGCGGGCAAGCCGGCGCTCGACCTGATGAACCTGAAAGTGGAGAAGAGCTGTTCGCGCGGCCTCGCCAGCTGGCTCGCCGGCAACAAGCTTTCGCTGGCCATATCGTCCTACCAGAGCGGGCGCCTGTATCTGGTCGGCAGCGATCCCAAGGGACGCGTGTCGTTTTTCGAGCGCATCTTCGAGCGGGCGATGGGCATCGTCGGCAACGCCCAGCGGCTCTACCTCGGCGGCCTCTATCAGCTGTGGCGCTTCGAGAACGTGTTGCGCCCGGGCGAGTCGATCCACCAGCAGTTCGACAAGTGCTACGTGCCGCGCAACGCGCAGACCATCGGCGATCTGGACATCCACGAGCTCGGCATCCGCAGGAACGGCAAGGTGGTGTTCGTCAACACGCGCTATTCGTGCCTGGCCGAACTCAGCCAGACGCACAGCTTCAAGGCGATCTGGAAGCCGGACTTCATCAGCAAGCTGGCGCCGGAGGATCGCTGCCACCTCAACGGCCTGGCCATGGTCGATGGCGAGCCGCGATACGTGACGGCGGTGTGCCGCAGCGACAGCGTCGACGGCTGGCGCGACCGGCGCCATGACGGCGGCGTGGTGATCGACATCACCACCAACGAGATCGTCTGCGAAGGCCTGTCGATGCCGCACTCGCCGCGCTGGGCCAATGGCAAGTTGTGGTTGCTCAACGCCGGCACCGGCCACATCGGCTGGGTCGATTTCGCGGAACGGAAATTCGTGCCACTGGCCTTCGTGCCCGGTTTTGCGCGGGGCCTGTCGATCATCGGCAACGTCGCCGCCATCGGGCTTTCCAAGCCGCGCAACCAGCGCTTCGAAGGGTTGCAGCTCGACGAGGAACTGCGCCAGCGCGACGCCGATCCCTGGTGCGGCGTGCAGATCGTCTCGCTGGGCAACGGTGACGTGCTGAACTGGATCCGCTTCGAGGGCGACATCAGCGAGATCTTCGACATCTGCTTCCTGCCCAAGGTGCGCAATGCGATGGTGGTCGGCCTGCGCACGGCGGAGATCCGCGAGCTGATCACCTTCGAGTCCGAGCTCGAAGGCGCGGAGGCCGCTCCATGAGCCTGGGCAAGCTTCCCGGTACGGTGGCGACCGCCCTGGTGCTCTGCGCAGCCAGTGCGGCCACGTCCGCCGCGTCCACCGCCGCGGCAGGCGACGCCACCACCGGTCCGCTGACGCCGCCGGCGACGACGGCGACGACGGCAGCGTCGATCTTCCACGCGGTGGACGCCAACAAGGACGGCGCATTGTCGCCGCAGGAGTTCGCGGCGGGATACGCCGCCGTGCAGCGGCTGATGACCCTCGAAATCCGCTTGCGCGAACAGTTCGGGCGGGTCGATGCCGATCATGGTGGCTCCATCGACGCCAGCGAATACGCCAGGCTGATGCTGGTCAGGCGCGCGGGTGCAGCCGCTCCGCCGCTGGCCGCGTTCGACGCCGACGGCAACGGATCGCTGAACTTCGCCGAGTACGTGGCCGCGATCCGCCGGCTGGCCGCGTTGCGACCGGCGCCGGCGTCGCCGGCGGCGAAGTAGGGACCAGCCATGTCGCAACCATCCGCGGACGTCCGCCCGAATACCGATCCCTCCTTCGAGATCATTCCGGTCTGGCGGAATGTCTCGCCCGAGCTGATCGCCGAGCTGTCCGGCCTGTGGGCGCAGACCGGCGCGATTGCCGATCCGGCCAGTGCGGCCACGCGCGGGCAGCAGGCGGTATGCATCGGCCGCGACGCGAACGGCGCGATTTGCGCCGTGGGCACCGCCGTCATCCGGACCCTGCCACGGCTGCGCCAGCCGATGTACTTCTATCGCCAGTTCTTCGCGCCGGGGTTTCGCGGCCAGCGGCAGACCGTGCCGTTCTTCAGGCGCGCCTGCGACATCCTGCAGGCCCATGAGGCGCAGCTCGCCATTCCCGAGGCCCTTGGCGTGCTGGTGGAACTGGAGAGTGCCCTGCTCGCGGCGCGTTACGTCCACGCCTGCGACCCGCATTCCGGCACCACCTTCATCGGCTACTCGCCACGGGGACTGCAGTTGCGGGTTTCCTACTTCGACGACGCCCGCCTGCTCGCGCCCGCGATGCCGGGCCGCCGCCGCGACGGTGGCCGTTCGTCGCGGGAGTGACCGGCCCCGGCCGGTCGGCACCCTCGCTGCTATAGTTCGGGGTCAGCATGGCGGCCGCGAGGCGTCGGCATCCTTCGCGCGGACTTCCGCATCTCATCGGAAGGTCTGCGCCGGACGCGACCTGCTCCGGCTGCGTGCCCTTCAACTACCGAGTTTTCATGCATGGCCACAGGCAGCAACGTCTTCTTCCGCAATCTCACCCTGTTCCGTTTTTCCCCCGCCGTTGCCACTGATCTCGACCGCCTCGACGAGGCGCTGGCCGAGCATCGCCTGCGCCCGTGCGGGCCGCTGGAAATGTTCACCAAGGGTTTCGTGCCGCCGATCGGGCGCGGCGAGGGCGAGCCGCTCACGCATTCGGTGAAGAAATGCACCCTGCTCACCGTGGGCGGCGAGGACAAGCTGCTGCCTGCCGCGGTGATCAACGACGAGCTGCATCGCAAGGTGCAGAAGATCGCCGAGGAAGAGGGTCGCAAGGTCGGCGGCCGCGAGCGCAAGCGGATCAAGGAAGACCTGCTCAACGAACTGCTGCCGCGCGCCTTCGTGCGGCAGTCGCGGATGTCGGCCTATGTCGACAAGAAGAACGGCTGGCTGGTGCTGGACACCTCCAGCCGCAAGTCGGCCGAGAACGCGCTGAGCCAGGTACGCGAGGCGCTGGGCAGCTTCCCCGCGGTGCCGCTGGCGCCGGAAGAAGGCCCGCGGGTGCTGATGACCGACTGGCTGGCCACCGGCAACCTGCCGGCCGGGCTGGCGCTGGGCGACGAGTGCGAGCTGCGCGACCCGGCCACCGCCACCGGCGCGATCGCCCGCTGCCGCCGGCAGGACCTGGACGCCGAAGAGGTCAAGGAGCACCTGCGCAACGGCAAGCAGGTGTTCATGCTCGGTCTCACCTTCGATGAGCGGATCAGCTTCGTGCTGGGCGAGGACCTGATCATCCGCAAGCTGAAGTTCCTCGACGTGGTGATGGACGAGATGGGCGACAGCCAGCAGGACGCCCAGGCCGAACTGGACGCCAGTTTCGCCCTGCTGACGCTGGAACTGGAGCGCCTGCTGGGCAAACTGGAAGAGTGGTTCGGCCTGCCGCGCCCGGCCGATAGCTGAACGAAATATCCATACCCGTTTCACCTTCGCCCGGGCCATACTGGGAACCCCGCCGCTTTCCGGCAGCGGTGTTCCCCGTTCGATCTACATGAGCCCAGGCAAGAGCAGGCAGGATCATGGCGCAGCATCTGGAAGGCGACTGGCTGGAATTGGCCACGGTGGGCGGCAGCCTGATCCGGGTGCTGAAGTCCGCCCATCCGCGTGCGCGCCGCCTGCGACTGACCATCACACCGCAGGGCGCGCGGGTGACCTATCCGGTCGGCACCCATCCGGCCCAGGTCAACGCCTTCCTGCGCAACCATGCCGAGTGGCTGGAACAGAAGCTCGATGAGCTGAACCTGATCGTCGAGCCGTTGCCGCCGCTGCGGGTGGGCTATCCCTGCAACTTCCCGCTGCGCGGCGAGACGGCGGCGCTGGACTGGGCGGAAGGTCCGTATCCGCGGATCGAGGCCCATGGCGACGGGCTCACCCTGGTGATTCCGCGCCCGCACACCCGCGCGCTGCCGATCGCCCGCGGCCTGTTGGCCTCGCACCTGGAATCGCTGATCCGCCGCGATGTCTCGCGCTGGCTGGCCGCGTACGTGCCGCTGCTGGGGCTGGCGCCCACGTCGCTGCGCATCCGTCCGATGAAAAGCCTGTGGGGCAGCCTGGATACGCGCGACCGCATCAACCTCGACCTGGCGCTGGCGCTGGCGCCGCCGGCGGCGCTGCGCTACGTGCTGGTGCACGAACTGTGTCACCTGAAGGTGCGCAACCACTCGCCGCGGTTCTGGGCCCAGGTGGAAAACCTGTTGCCCGGCTGGCGCGAGCAGCGTGACTGGCTGCGCCAGCACGGCGCCATCCTCAAGGCCGAACTCGACCGGCTGGTCGACGACGTGGCCGACTGAGCCGGCTTTCGGCGCAGGCCGCCTTGCGGGCTGCCGCGGATACCTTGATCATCCCGGCCTGCCGACAACGCGGCAGTCGACACTTCGTGGAGCAGACCATGCCATTCCCGACCCAGAGCGTGCTCAATGCGTTGTGGATTCTCTTCGTGGCGTACTGGATCTGGAGCGCACGCAAGGTCAAGAACACCCGTCGCACGGAGCCGGCCGGGTCACGCTTCCTCAAATACTGGCTGCCGCTGCTGCTGGCGGCGCTGCTGCTGGAGCCGGGCCGCCTGTACGGGGGCAGCGTGCTGGCGGCGCGCTTCGTGCCCGCGGCCGGCTGGGTCGTGGCGCTGGGTACGCTGATGACCGCGGCGGGCCTGCTGTTTGCCTGCTGGGCGCGCCACGTGCTGGGCAACAACTGGAGCGCCGTGGTGCAGGTCAAGCAGGACCACGAGCTGATCGAAAGCGGCCCTTACGGGCTGGCGCGCCATCCGATCTACACCGGCCTGCTGCTGGCCTTCCTGGGCACGGCAGTGGCGCTGGGCGAATGGCGTGGCCTGCTCGCGTTCGCCATCGTGGCGGTGTCGTTCTGGTACAAACTGCGCCTGGAGGAACGCTGGATGCGCGAGCAGTTCGGCGCGGCCTATACCGACTACATGCGGCGGGTGAAGGCGCTGGTTCCCGGCGTTTTCTGAAGGCCGTCGTTCCGGGGCGCTCGACCCCATCGCCACGGCTTGCTCCGGGCAAGCGGAAAAACCGGCGCGGGGAAGCTCCCGCGCGTTCAGCCCTTCCTGGGCTGGCGCACGTACTTGGTGCCCAGCAGCACGTCCCACAGCGACGAGGTCACCCCGAAATTGGTGTCGGGATGGTAGTGGTGCACGTGGTGTGCCCCGGCCCAGCGACGCAGCAGCGGCTGCTTGAAGCGCACGTGGTGGATGATGAAATGGCTGAGGCCGTACAGGATGTAGCCGAAGGTGATCGAACTGGCCAGCAGCAGGGCGAAGCCGGTCGGCATGATCGCCACGAACACGCCGGCGAGGAGCAGCAACACCACCGGCGGCAGGAAGAACGGCAGCGAGTCGTAGCCCAGCGGCCGGGCATGGTGCAGGTCGTGGCCCTGGGTGAACAGCGGGATGCGCGTGTGGAACAGCCAGCGATGGAAGAAGTATTCGATGAAGCTGAAGGCGAACAGGCCCAGCCCCAGCGCCAGCAGCGCGGTGAGCGCGCCGCCGTCGTGCTGTTGCCAGCCGAGTACCAGCAGCAGCAGGCACAACGCGCTGTCGATCGCCACCTCGGCCCAGTAGTTGGTCCGGGTCGAGGACATTCGCACGATGGCATCCACGCCGGTGCGCCAGAGGCTTTGGTTCATCGGTCGTTGCATTGTTCCCTTGCCACGCATGGATACGCCGGAATGGGGCGCGATAACGGCATTCTCCCATGTTGTCACGCGCAATTCACGACAACCAGGCCGCATTAACGGTGTCTATTCAGTATTCCCGGGCCGTCGACACCCGCCGTCCGGTCAGTGCGACAGGGCGAAGCCGGTGAGGATCTGCGCGGTCTGCCCGGGCTTTTCCAGCATCGGCATGTGGTTGCACCCGTTGATGGTGCTGCTGCTGATCGCGCTGGAGGCACTCAGGCCGTTGCGCAGGCTGTCCAGCGCGGAGATGTCGACGATGCGGTCGTCGTGGCACCACAAGCCCAGCACCGGCATGCCCAGCTGGCCCAGCCGGTTCTGCACGGAAAGATATTCCGACGGGTCGCGCAGCGTATTGAAGTTGCGTTCGATGAACGCCCGGTCGCGCTGGTTGCGCTTGACCATGACGTCGACGAAGCGCCCCGGCAGGTCGAGCGGCTGCTCGAACGCCAGCGAGGTGGCGCGCTCGAAGCCGGCGCGATCGTCGTAGACGAACGGGTTCCTGCCGGCCAGTGCCTCGCGGTCGAACGCATTCTGCTTGCCCTTCAGCCCGAACGCGTCGACCAGCGCCAGGCTGGCCACGTGTTCCGGATGTTCGCTGGCGTATACCGCGGCGATCGCGCCGCCCATCGAGTGGCCGACCAGCACGAAACGCTGCAGGCCCAGCGTGCCGACGAAACGGTCCAGCCGCGCCGCCTGCGCCTCGACGGTGTAGCTGGCGGCGCTGTCGCGCGAGGAATCGCCCCAGCCGGGCAGGTCGGGGATGATCAGGTGGAAGTGCGGCGTGAGCTCCTTGGCCATCTTCAGCCACACGCTGCGATCCGCGGCAAAACCGTGCAGCAACACGATGGTGGGACCCTCGCCGCCTTCGTCGTAGACCCAGCGCGTATCGCCCGCCTGCACCGAATGCGTCTCCAGGTGCGCCGCCATCGCCTCGCGCTTGATGTTCGCCTGCAGCAGCCATTGCGGCGCAAACAGGTAGCTGCCGCCCAGCACGATCACCAGCAACGCGACCAGCCACGCCAGGAATTTCAGCCGGCGCAGCAGCATGCGTTTCCAGAGCGGGGTGGCGGTGTTTGTCGATGGCGGCATGGGGTTCGTGTCGGTCGTGGCGGGAATGACTCCCTCCCCTGCTTCGCAGGGGAGGGTTGGGGTGGGGTCAGCCTGGCTGCTTCGCCTTCTTCGCCTTGGCGATGATGTTCTCCACCACCTGCTGGGTCAGCGGGTGGTAGCCGTCCTTCGCCTTCGCGTAGACCTGCTCGGCATAGGCCAGCCCTTCGGGCGTTTTCACGAAGGCCCGGTACAGCGGCATGGTGAGGTACATGCGACCGATCCGGGTCATGTGCTCGGCGGCGGCGCTCCACACGGCCTTGTCGCCGGCGGCGATCGCGTGGCTGTACCAGCGCATGCCGATTTCCGCGTTCGGCGTGCCGGTGAGGTGCCAGGCGGCGTCCAGTTCCTGCATCTTCGCCAGCGGCGGCGCGTCCGGCAGGCGGTCGAGGAAGTACATCCATTCCTGGGTGTTCCAGCCCTTCGCATCGAGCGAGCCTGCGGCCAGCGAGCCGGCGAGGAAGTCGCTGCGCTCCTTGTCGATCGCGTTGAAGCGCGGGGACTCGGGCAGCGGCGCATCCTTCGGGATGCCTTCGCCGTAGACCCAGGCCTTCACCTCGTCCCAGCTCACCTTGCCCGGGTACTTCTCGATCAGGTTCGGCTTCATGTAGTCGAGCATCTGCTCGGTGGTGATGCTGTGCCAGGCGAAGTGGGCGAAGTAGCCCTTCAGGTAGGCGTCGAAATTCTCGCGGCCGAAGCGCTGCTCCAGCGTGCGCAGGAACCATGAGCCCTTGTCGTAGGCCACGTCGGACAGCGAATCGTCGGCGCCCACCCCGCGCGGATCGGGCGCCAGTTTCTGCGAGTTGGCCGGCATCTCGCCGATGCTCTTCTGCAGCGCGCGCGCCGACAGCAGCGCCTCCTCGTCGGCCAGCGGCTTGCCGTACACCGCCTCGGTGATGCGGCCCTGCACGTAGGTGGTGAAACCTTCATTGAGCCAGATGTCGCGCCACGCCGCGGACGTCACCAGGTTGCCCGACCACGAATGCGCCAGCTCGTGCGACACCAGCGACACCAGGCTCTTGTCGCCGACCAGTACGGTCGGCGTGGCAAACGTCATGTTCGGGTTTTCCATGCCGCCGTACGGGAACGACGGCGGCAGCACCAGGATGTCGTAGCGGCCCCAGGCATACGGGCCGTACAGCTGTTCGGTGGCGGCGATCAGCTTCTCGGTGTCCTCGAATTCGTGCGCGGCCTTGTCGACCACCGACGGCTCGGCATAGACGGCCGAACGCGGTCCGGTTTCCTTCACCGCGATGTTGCCGGCGGCAATCGCCAGCAGGTAGGACGGGATCGGATGCGGCTGGTCGAACTTGAAGTCGCCGTCCAGCGGATGCTTCGCGTCGTTGATCGCGCTCATCACCACGCGCACGTCCTTCGGCGCCTTCACGCGGGCGTCGTAGGTGAAGCGGATCGCCGGCGAATCCTGCAGCGGCACCCACGAGCGGGCGTGGATCGATTCGGACTGCGAGAACATGAAGGGCAGCTTCTTGTCCGCCGTCTGCGCCGGGGTCAGCCACTGCAGGCCGGTGGCGGTCGGCGCAGTGGTGTAGACGATGCGCACCCGCGCCGGGTGCTTCGGCGCGGTGATCGTCAGCTTGCTGCCCAGCTGCTTGTCGCGCGGGGCCAGTGCGTACTTCAGCGGCGTGGCCTTGCCGTCGGCGGCCAGCGCCTCGATCTTCGCGATCTTCAGGTCGCGCGTGTCCAGCACCAGCGACTGCGCCTGGGGATTCTTCCAGTCCAGCTTCAGCGTGGCCTGGCCGTCGAGCTGCTTGTGCGGGAAGTCGATCGTGAGGTCCAGATCCAGATGGGTCACCCGCACCTGGTCGGGCTGCGCGTAGGAATTCGGATCGTTGGCGTAAGCGGCCAGCGGCAGGATCAATGCGCCGAAGGCGAAGGCGGGAAGAAGTCGCATGGAGAAACTCTCGGGCCGGAAAACCCCGAGTATGCCATTGCCGCGGTAGTGGCCGCCCGTGACGAAAGCTCAGGGCAGCTCGCGCGACGAATGCGGGTCGACCGCGTACGAGTACATCTCGGCGAGGAAGCCCGGCTGCGCCTCCACCCGCGCCACCCATGCGCGGAAGTCCGGATACGCAGCGAGCGAAAGCCCGGCCTCTTCGGCGCGGCTAGCATAGGCGAAGATCGCGATGTCGGCGATGCCGTAGTCGCCGCCGGCGATGAACGGCCGCGTCGCCAGCTCGTTCTCCAGGATCGCAAGCGTGCGCGTGGCGGCGCGGCGTTTCGTCGCGATCAGTTCCGCCGGGCGCCGTGCCAGCTTGCCGGTCATCGTCCAGTGCCGCAGCGCGCCGATCACCGACTCCACCCGCTCCTGCTCGAAGCACAACCACTGCTGCACCCTGGCGCGGCCGAACGCATCATCCGGCAGGTACGGCGTGCCGTCGGCGAGATACATCAGGATCGCATTCGACTCGGCCAGCACCCGACCATCGTCCAGCTCGATCGCCGGCACCGTGCCGGTCGGACTGATGCGCCAATATTCCGCGCTTTGGCCCTCTCCCTCGAAGATGCTGACCGGCACCGTGCGGTACGGCCGATCGAGATGATGCAGCAACTGGCGCACCTTCCAGGCGTTCTGAGAGGGCAGGTAGTCGTACAGCGTGAGCATGGAAAATTCCGTCGCGGCTAGGGCGACGCCGATGCTGGTCGACCCGACGGGTTCGCGATATCCGTTTCTTGCGGGGGAGTTGTCAGCCAGTAGGTGTTGCCGTGGTGTTCTATCGCGCCTGCCGGGCATTTCAACGCATGGCATGCGAGCTACCGATGAGCGAGCCGGTCGCCAGCGTGAGGTTGTAGGCTACGGCCGGTATGACGATGGGCGGCAGCCAAGGGCGGGCAGGGGCTGTTGAATTACCTTTGTTCAACGCGAGGATTTGCTCATGAAATCAATGATGGCGAGTGCCGTCGTTCTTGTCACCCTTATGCTTGCGTTTTTCCCTGGCGTCGCTCCATCCCGTGAAAATCGCCATGTTGTAGTTCATGTACAAGTCCTCAACAAGGACGATGGCCGCCCCTTGGCAAATAAGGAAATTTCCCTGTTCAAATGGAAAACCTATCTTTTCGGAATTGCCTCGAAAAGGTATCTGATTAGCAAGGCAGCTACTGATCAGGATGGCAGGGCATCGTTTTCGGTCGATAGGCGCGACAGCCTTGATCTGCGGTTCAAGCGCTGCCCTAAAGATACTCACGGAATGATTTATACCTTCAAAGATGATGATTTCATTGAAAGTGATCGAGATATCATAATAAGTTATAGCTTATCCGAGTGCGCCATGACGTTTTATACCAGCCAGGGAGACTCAGATTTATTACATCATGCGCGCACTGGCCAATAAGTTCGCGCGCGATGTACTGGTTGATCGAGATGGATTCATGAATGGGGCTCAGCCTCCAATCCCTTGAGTGAGTCATGAGGTTGGAGTGCGCGGCATGTCGAAAGTCAAGTTTAAAAATATTTGTTTCCACCTGTTCATTGCTTTGCCAATTTAATGGGGTGAGGGTAATTAAATCAGCAGCTTGGGTTTTGCTGCGGAGAGGGGGATTTTCTCAACTGATAGCTTTAATGCTGCATTTGGCTATAAATGCTTTGGAGCTGTGACGGCATGATCTCAATTGTTTTCTGTTTTGGGTTTCTGACGAGCATCATATATTTGATTCTCGCAAATATATTTATTGATAAGATAAGGAAGGTTGACGAAGGAATCACGGAGGAAAATTTCTCTAACAGAAATTCTCTGATCTTGATGAAGTACATCTTGCCAATTAGGAAGACTGCCAGATTGGAGCCTGGGGTCAAGTCTTTACTTTTGGCAATCAGGATAGTTTTCGCTGTTGGAATGCTGCTATATGCTACGATGTTGGCCATTATCTTTCTGAATTAGATGCTGGGCGAATTCAATTCAGCCCCACAACACAGGCTTCGCCACCATCAGCCAAAACGTGGCGATCACGGCGAGGAAGGCTGGCCAGCCCAGCGCGAACCAGGTACGCATGCAGCGATGGTAGGCCGGCGGCAGGGCGGTGCCGTCGCGTAGTGCGGCGGCGGCGAGGTTGCGCGCTTTCCATTGCAGCCAGACCACCGGCAGCCAGCAGGCGCCGGTCAGCAGGTACAGCGCGATGGCGGCCTGCAGCCACGGCGTGTGCAGGTCGAAACCCATCAGGCGCATCAGCAGGTAGCCGGACAGCGGCTGCACGATCACCGCCGGCGTGGTGAACAGGAAGTCCGCGCGCACGGTCAGCCGCGTGGCCACCGCGATGGCGGGGAGCTGGCCGCTGCGGTGGGTGAGCCACATGAAGAAGGCCGTGCCCAGTCCGGTGCCGAACAGCAGGGTGGACGAGAGGATGTGCACGGTTTTCAGCAGCACGTAGGCATTCATCGGCGTTGTTCCGTCGCCAGCAGCAGTACCAGCGCCGCGATCAGCGGCAGGTTCTTCAGCAGGCCGCCGAACGGGTCCAGCCAGTGGACGGGCCAGGCGATGCCGATGCCGAAGGTGTAGCCGAGCAGCATCGCCAGCATCAGGCCCAGCACCAGATGCGGCCGCCAGCGCAGCAGGCACAGCGTGCCCAGCAGCAGGTCGGCGCTGGCGGTGGTGCGCGCCAGCGCGAGCAGGCTGCCGGCGGCGAGTGAACTGCCGGGCGCGGCGGCCACCACGTCGGTTGCCGGGGTCAGCCAGCCGACCACGCCCGAACCGATCCACAGCAAAGTCATCGATACGCGCAGCAGCGGCAGGCAGAAATACAACCGCGCATGCCAGCGGTCCTGCACGTGGCTGGGCGCTTCGGCCAGCGCGCGTTGCAGCGTTCGCGGCTGCAGGCCGAGGCGTTCGCGCAGCTGGACGACGGCATTGGCAGCGCCCACGTTGCCGCGTTCCAGCATACGCCCGATGGTGTTGCCGAGCGGGCCGTTGCCGAGGTGTTCGCCCAGCGCGCAGGCCAGTCGCACCAGCGGCATCGGCACGGCGAGCGCGTATGCGCGCCCGAAGCCGAGCCAGCGTCGCCAGGCCAGCAGGTAGTCGCGCAGGGTCAGCACCTCGGGGCCGACCAGTTCGAGCATCTCGCGGGCGACTTGCGGCCGGGCCAGCGCAGCGACGACGGCCAGGCCGACGTCTTCGGCGGCGATCGGCTGCAGCGGCTGCGCGCCGCGGCCGGGCAGGGGCAGCAGGCCGGGCAGCCCGGCCTGTGCACGCAGCAGCGAACTGCCGCCGTACGAGCCATGTGCGCTGTAGACCAGCGACGGGCGCAGCACCAGCCAGTCCAATTCCAGCGCGGCCAGCGCCGCATCGCCACGATGCTTGGAGGCGATGAACTCGCCGTCGGCGGGATCGCCCAGTGCGGAGACCTGGATCACCCGCCGCACGCCGGCCTGCACGCAGGCGCGGAACAGGGCCAGCGGCGCCTGCTCGTGCACCGCCGCGTAGCTGTCCGCGCCGCGCTCGCGCAGGATGCCTGCACAGTTGACCACCGCCTCGATGCCGGCGAGGCGGGGCAGCCAGTCCTCGCTGCGCACGTCGCGGGCCATGTCGCAGGCGATCGCGTCGAGTCCGGGGAAGCGCGTGTCGACACGCGCGCCACGCACGGCGCAGACGACGTCATGGCCGGCCGCGACCAGCGCCGCCACGATGTGCGCGCCGATGAAGCCGTAGGCGCCGGTGACCAGCACGCGCATGGACACTCCCTGGTTTGCCTTGCGGGGAACGATGACGGTGCGCTTCAGGCGTAGCGGTCGGCCAGCCGATCCGTCGCCTGCACCAGCTGGTCGACGATCGCCGGGTCGGTGGCGCTGTGGCCGGCCAGCACCACGTGCAGGTCCGCCTCGGGCCAGGCCTGGCTGAGGTCGTATGCGCTCGTCATCGGGCAGATGATGTCGTAGCGGCCGTGCACGATGGTGGCGGGGATGTGCCGGATGCGCTCGATGTCGCGCAGCAGCTGGTTCGGTTCGAGGAAGATGCGGTGGCGGAAGTAGTGCGCTTCCATGATCGCCAGGCTCACCGCCTTGTGCGGGTCCTCGAAGTCGCCGCCGCCGTGGGGATCGTGCAGCAAGGTGGTGCTGCCGCCTTCCCACGCGCTCCACGCCTGCGCTGCGGCAAGCCGGGTCGCCTCGTCATTGCTGGTGAGCCGGCGCCAGTAGGCTTCCAGCATCGAGTCGCGCTCGGCTTCGGGAATGAAGGCGAGGAAGCGCGCCCAGCGCTCGGGGAAGATCTGCGAAGCGCCGCCATCGACTTCGTTGAACCAGCGCAGTTCCGGTTCGCGGCCGAGGAAGATCCCGCGCAGCACCAGGCCGAGCACGCGCTCCGGATGCGTCTGCGCATAGGCCAGCGCCAGCGTGGAGCCCCACGAGCCACCGAACACCACCCAGCGCTCGATACCAAGCTGTTCGCGGATCGTCTCGATGTCGGCGACCAGGTGCCAGGTGGTGTTGTCGGTGAGTTCGGCGAATGGCGTGGACTGCCCGGCGCCGCGCTGGTCGAACAGCACGATGCGGTAGCGCGCCGGATCGAAGAAGCGACGGTGATAGGCGGACAGGCCGGCACCGGGGCCGCCGTGCAGGAACACCACCGGCAAACCGTCAGGGTTGCCGCATTCCTCGACGTGCAGGGTGTGGATCGCATCGACGGCGAGGCGATGGGTCTGGTAGGGCTCGATGGCAGGGTAGAAGTCGCGCATGGGGATCTTGGCGTGTCGCTGGAAAGGTGCAGCTTACGGGGAAATCGGCTTCGATGAAGTTCGACGCGGCGTGGACCCCACCCCTGCCCTCCCCTGCGGAGCAGGGGAGGGTGTCACGGCGGCGATGGAGTTTCGGGGGGGGCTCGCTTTGCTCCTCCCCCTGCCTGCAGGGGGGGGCGGGAGGGGCTCAGGCGTCGAACTGCAGCGCCGCGGTGAGGTCGCCGGGTGGCGGGCCGCCGGCGGCGATCATCGAGGCGTCGCGCAGTTTCAGGCCGGGCAGTTGCTTGAGGCCGAAGCGGCGGGTGAGGAAGCGCAGGATCGAGCCGGTGTCGTAGAGGGTGTGGTCGACGAAACCCTTCTTCGCGTGGGGCGACACGATGATCGCGGGGATGCGCGAACCCGGTCCCCAGCGATCGCCCTTCGGCGGCGCCACGTGATCCCACCAGCCGCCGTTCTCGTCCACGGTGACCACCACCAGCATGTTCGGCCACAGCGGACTTTTCTGCAGCGCCGCTACCACCTGCGCCAGGTGTTCGTCGCCGGCATCCACGCTGGAATAGCCCGCGTGCATGTTGAGGTCGCCCTGGGGTTTGTAGAACGACACCGGCGGCAGCGTGCCGGCTTCGATCGCGGCGATGAAGTGGTTGCTGTCGGCGCGGTTGCCCACGCCGGCGTCGCGCAGGTGCTGCGCGCGTGCCGGCGTGCCCGGCGCGAAGCTGCGGAAGTAGTTGAGCGGCTGGTGGTGGATCTGGAAGTTCGGTATTTCCGGGAACGCCTTGTGGTCGCCGTCTCCATGGCCGTCCAGCGCCAGCTGCCAGCCGCCGGCGTACCAGGCCCAGTTGACGCCGGCGTCGGACAGCGCATCGCCGATGCTGGCGTGCACCTGCGGCGGCAAGGTGTTGTGGCTGTCCGGATCGGCGAAGCGCGGGTCGCGCTTGTCGTGGCTGAAGGCGGGCGCGTAGGCCGGCCCCATCGTGTTGACCGCCCAGAAGTCCGGCGTCAGTGCATCGCGCGAGGCGAACTCCGGCCGACCCTGCATCGCGCTGGCGGGGGAATCCTCGGCCATCACGCGCTGGAGGCCGGTCGGGTCGTCGCCTTCGACGGTGGCGATCTGGATCTTCGCCGGGTGCCGGTCGGCGTGCGGGAAATACGGCGGCTGCGCGGCGGCCAGGTATTGATGGTTGAGGAAGGAACCGCCGAACGCGCCCATGAAGAAGTTGTCGCACAGGGTGAATTGTTCGGCGAGCTTCCACAGCCGCAGGTTGGCCGCGCCGTCGCCGTAGTGGCCCATCGTCATCGCGCCGGTGTTGCCCCAGGCCACGAAGCCGTCGTTCCTGCCGCCGTTGATCTGCAGCTGGTTCTCGTAGAAGCGGTGCACCAGGTCGCGGGTGATCACCCCGTGCGGCAGTGCGTCGCCCTCGGGCGTGCGCAGGACGAACGGACGGTTGGGCAGGCCGCGGATCGCGTCTTCCCCGATCTGGTAGTGGCGGCCGTCGACGGTCTGCGCGTGTGGCGCCAGGCCACCCCATACCGGCGGCAATTCGTCGAGTAATCGACCATCGCGATCGCGCTGGCGGTAGGCGGGCGAGTCGAGCGCCTGCAGCGGTTGCGCCAGCCCGGGGAAGTTCGCGAACAGGTTGTTGAAGCTGCGGTTCTCGGCGTACAGCACCACCACGTGATGGATGTGCTGGCGCAGTTGCGCATCGAGTGCCGCGTCGCCTGCGCCCGGCGCCGTGGCTGCGCGGCGCTCGCCGAACGGCTGGCAACCGCTCACGCCGAGCGCGGCACCGGCCATCGCGAGGCCGCCGAGCAGGCGGCGGCGTTGCGGATCGGCGGGCGCGTCGGTGGTGGTCGAAGGGGGCGGGGTGGTGGGCTTGTCGGTCATGGGATGGGTCGCAGGGGAGAGGGTCAGTCGCGTGACGCGGCGAGTGCGGCGTTCCACATCGCGCGGGTCAGCGGGCGGTGTTCGTGCGGCGTCTGCAGCACGATCAGGGTGGTGGTGCTGTTGCTGGCGCCGGTCTTGAGCAGGCGGTCGAGCACCGATTCCAGGTGGCCGATCGACATCGCCACCACGTGCAGCAGGGCGGAATCCTCGCCGGCCAGGCGGCGACACTCAAGCACCTCGGGGATGTCCTCCACCAGTGCGCCGATGCGCGCGCAGGTGACGCCGTCGCAACGCAACCGGATCATCGCGCTGATGCCGTAGCCCAGCCGCCGGGGGTTCACCGTGGCGCGGTAGCCGCTGATCACGCCGGCCTCCTCCAGCCGCTTCACCCGCTCGGCGACCGCCGGTGCGGACAACCGCACCTTGCGGCCCAGCTCGGCGTAACCCAGGCGCGCGTCCTGCTGCAGCGCTTCGAGCAGCTGCCAGTCCTTCGCGTCCAGTTCGAGCTTTGATTCCATGACTTTCGATTCCAAGGCAAGGTCAGCCATCGATGGATTCGATCGCTGGCGAAACGGCGCGAAAACGCTTCGGTGCATTATTCCTCGGCGCGGCCGGCAAGACTAGGATGCGCACTTCCCCGTTTCAGGAATGCGTCCCCATGGGTACCGTTGAACGTCTCGATGGCCGCGCGCTGCTGGCCATCGCGATCGCCCTGCTCACCTGGTCGTCGGCGTATGCCGCGATCGCCTATGCGTTGCCCTCGTTCACGCCGGGCGAGGTGGCCTTTGCGCGGCTGCTGACCGGCTCGCTGTGTTTCGCCGTCCTGCTGTGGGTGAAGCGGGTACCCCTGCCGGCGCCGCGTGACTGGCCGCAACTGGCGTTGCTCGGCGTGCTCGGCCTCACCGTCTATCACCTGTGCCTGAACTACGCCGAGACGCGGATCGCCAGCGGCACCGCCTCGATCCTGATCTCGCTGGTGCCGGCGGCCACCGCGGCGGTGTCGGCGTTCTGGATTGGCGAGCGGCTGACCCTGCGTACCTGGATCGGCCTGGCGCTGGCCCTGCTCGGCACGGTGCTGGTGGTGCTGGCCAGTGGGCAGCGGGTGGAGGTGGACCCGCATGCCTTGCTGGTGCTGGTTTGCGTCGCCGTCTCGGCGATCTTCTTCGTGGGCCAGAAGGCGCTGTTCGCCCGCAGCAGCATGGTCGGCGTCACCGCGTTCGCGATGTTCGCCGGCACGCTCGGCGCGCTGCCGTTCGGCTGGCATCTGCCGCAGGCGCTGGTGGCCGCGTCGTGGTCGCACATCGGCGCGCTGCTGTGGCTGGGCATCGCGCCCACCTTCATCGGCTACCTGGCCTGGAACATGGCGGTGAACCGCGCCTCGGCATCGCAGGTCAGCAGCTTCATCTACCTGTCGCCGCCGATCGCGCTGCTGATCGGCTGGCTGTGGCTGCGCGAGGTGCCGAACGCGCTGATCCTGGTGGGCGGCGCGGTCACCATCGGCGGCGTGGTGCTGGCCAACGCGCGGCGGCGGCCCGTGCGGGTCGCGCCGCCGATCGAAACCTGCGAACAGAACTGACTGACCCGGGAGGACTGGCCACATGTATCAGCTGCACATCGCCAACAAGAACTATTCGTCGTGGTCGTTGCGGCCGTGGCTGCTGCTCAGCGAGCTGGGCATTCCGTTCGAAGAACACCTGGTGACGTTTGCCCAGGGCAACGGCGCCAGCTGGCAGGCGTTCCGCGCCTTCTCGCCCAGCGGCAAGGTGCCGTGCCTGCACGACGGCGAGCGCGTGGTGTGGGATTCGCTGGCGATCGCCGAATACCTGGCCGAGCGGCATATGGACGTCTGGCCATCCGATCCGGACGCGCGTGCCTGGGCGCGTTGCGCCGCCGCGGAAATGCACGCGGGCTTCGCGGCCCTGCGCAACCAGTGCGGCATGAACTGCGGCCTGCGCATCCGCCTGCCCGAAGAGCTGCCGGCGGCGTTGCAGGGCGACATCGCACGCATCGATGAATTGTGGAGAGAAGGACTGGCACGGTTTGGCGGACCGTTCCTGGCCGGCGCGAAATTCGGCGCCGTCGATGCATTCTTCGCGCCGGTGGCCTTCCGCATCCAGAGCTACGGCCTGCAGCTGGGCGCGCCAGCCTCGGAGTATGCGCAACGGCTGCTGGCGCTGCCCGGCATGCGCCGCTGGTATGACGCCGCGCTGCAGGAGAGCTGGCGCGACGAGGAGCACGAGCGCGAGGCACGGCAGTCGGGCACGGTCTGGCAGGACCTGCGCGCGTCGGCCAGCTGAGGCGCGCCGCGCTCAGTTCAACCGCGTCACGCGAACGACGGCGGGATCGTCGGCATGCTCCAGCAGCAGGCACTTCACCCGCTCCTGCCACGCCTGGCCAAAGGCCGCGCGCTGTTCCGGCGTGGCCTGCGGATCGAGCGCTGCCCCCAGCAGCGGACGCAGGCTGGCCGGCGCGGGGACATCGCCGAGATCCAGCTCCACCGACACGCTTTTCCCGTTGTCGCGTCGATGCACCCGCAGGCCTGCACCTGCGTCAGGCGTGGAGAAGTGCAACAGCGAATGCCGGGCGAAGCGGCCGGCAATGCCGTGGAAGCCGTTGGCTGCGGCGGCGCCGGTGACCAGGGTGAACACCTGGCCGATCACGCCGTTGACGCCCTCGTCTTCCGCGCCGCTCATTTCCACGCTGACTCCGCCGCGTTCGGCGGGGCCATCGGGATAAAGCGCGCGCAGCGCGGCACGCGCCATCAGCCAGGCGCCGGCCACAGTGGGACAGGAGTGGCCGGCCAGCCGCACGGCGTCGATGTAGCGGTAGTCGATCAGGCCGTCGTCGGCGGCGCCAAGCAGGTCCGCCAGCGGATCGCGCAAGGTGATCGCCGGCGCCTCGTCGAAGAAGGGCGGGTAGCGCATCACTCCACCGGCAGGCCGGTGATGCCGAAGTCGATCACCACCGCGTCCGCATCGCGCTGGCGGTAGGTCACGCTGAGGTTGTCGCCGAGGCGTTCGCGCAACTGGGCGATCAGCGGAATCGGATCGTGGTCGTTGACGAAGCGCATCGTCTCGCCCGAACGCAGCGCGCCGATCGCGCCGAAGATCGCCGAATGGCGGAAGCGGCGGGCCACCCCGCGCGCATCGAAAAGGTGGGTGTTCTGTTCTGCAATGATGTCGCTGGACATGGGGCGGGCTCGTCGGGAAAGGAAGCCCAACATACGCCGCGCGTCGCGGCAGGCCACTGATCTGGATCAGGACGATCCCGGTCGCGGTTGAGGCCGCTGCCGGCTGATGCCCGCGTCTGCGGTGATTTGCTTCCGGATTCGCGACGGCATGAGCGGAAACCGCGGTTGTCGAGGCGTATATTCCCGCAAAGATTCCGCCTGCCCGTGCAGCGCCCGACGCATCGCGCCGAGGTGGCCCGGACGAGCCTGCCCGTGACACCACTGACGAAGGAATGGAGTTCGCAAGATGCGTCTTGGCTATCTTGGATTACTGGCGCTGGTGCTTCCGGCCGCCCATGCAACGAGTCCGTCCCTGTTGCGGCTGGACACCACGCCCGCCCGGGCGGCCATGGTGAGCCCGGCCAGGACACCTGTGGTGCTTGATGAAAACGCCGCGCTTGCCGCGATGCAGACTGGTGGCCTGTGGCTGGACAATCCGACGGGCGGACGCAGCTATGTCCGTTACGTGCGGCATGAAACCTTTCCCGATGGCGACTGGACCTGGATCGGCAGTGTCGATACGCAGCATGGTCCGCAGTCGGTGGTGCTGACTTTCGGCGCGCATGCCAGTTTCGGCAATATCCCGCAGGCTACCGGCGCCTCCTTGCGCATCTACACGGATCGCAAGGGCAGCTGGCTGATGGCGCCGGCGGCGCAGTCGCGACTGCGCCTGCGCGCGTTGGGACCGGGCCGCAACGATGCGCGGATTCCCCCACGCGACGCGCGAAAGGCATCGTTCGCGACCGCAGAAGTGAGCCTGGCGGCACAGCAGGCGGCGATCAGCCCGCCAACCTCCCCGCCGACCGGCACCACCCTGGTCGACGTGCTGGTGGCCTACACACCGGACATGGTCCAGCAGCTGGGTTCCACCGACAACGTGCTGACCCGCATCCATTACCTGATCAGCTACGCCAACCAGGCCTATGCAAACAGCCAGGTCGACATGCGCGTGCGGCTGGCGCGCGCGGTCCCCGTCGACTACACCGCCTCCACGTCCAACGAGCAGGCACTGGACGACCTGACCACGGTCGGCGGCACCACGGCGCTGGAACCGTTGCATGCGCTGCGCGACCGTTACGGTGCCGATCTCGTCGCGCTGTTGCGTCACTTCGACAACGCACGGGATGGCAGCTGCGGCAATGGCTGGCTCAGTGGCGGCGACGGAACCTCGATCACCGACTACTACGATTTCTCCGCCGGCTATGGCTTTTCGGTGGTGAGCGACGGTTCCGACGAGAGCGGTTACTACTGCGAAGACAAGTCCTTTACCCACGAACTTGGCCACAACATGGGCCTGGCCCATGACGTGGACAACGCCGACGGCACCGGCGCCTATCCGTATGCCTACGGTTACAAGAAGACGGTCGGCTCGGGCGGCTTCGGCACCATCATGGCCTACGAGGACGCGGGGCAGGATTCGACCCAGGTGTTCTCCAGCCCGCAGCTGACGATCTGCCAGAATTTCCCCTGCGGCGTGCAGGATCAGGCTGACAACGCGCGCGCGCTGCGGCAGACCGACTGGCTCATCGGGGGCTTCCGGCACAACCGGATCGCGCCATTCAACGCCGATGGCGACACCACCTCCGACCTGCTCTGGCACAACCCGAATGATGGCCGGATGGTGTATTGGCCGATGCTTGGGGCAGCCCACGATGGTTATCGCAACCAGTCAGTCAGCACCTCGCTGCGGCTGCTCGGTACCGGCGATTTCAATGGTGACGGCTTCGTCGACCTGTTGTGGGCCGACAGCAGTCGTCGCATGACCATCTGGCTTGGCGGTCGGAATGCCGGCAAGAGCGACTATGTCGCCAGCAGCTTCGGCACTTACAACAGCAATGACTGGTATCTGGCCGGCATCGGCGATGTCGACGGCGACGGCAAGGACGATCTGGTCTGGCACAACCAGGTGCAGGGCACGCTCGCCTACTGGCTGATGGACGGTCCCGGCAGGAAGTCGGCGCGCAGCATCGACGTCAACAAGGCCTACCGTGTTCTGGGCGTCGGTGATTTCAACGGTGACGGGCTGGTCGACGTCCTGTGGGGCAATGCGCAACGCACGATGTATGTGTGGCTGGGCAATGGCAGCACGTTCTCGATCAATGCCTTCGGTTCCTACAACGCCGGTGGCTGGAAGCTGAAGGGCACCGGTGACGTCGACGGCGACGGCAAGGACGACCTGCTCTGGTACAACCAGAGCCAGGGCACGTTCGCCTACTGGACGATGAATGGCGCCAGCAGGAAGGGAGCGAAGAGCTTCACGGTCAATGCGGCTTACGACGTGCTGGCCACCGGCGACTTTGACGGTAACGGCGTGGTCGACATCATGTGGGGCAATGCTTCGCGAGTGCTGTACGCCTGGCTCGGCAATGGCAACACCTTCGACGTACAGGCGGCCGGAAGCTACTCGACGGGCGGCTGGAAGGCGATCAATCGCAAGGGCGTGACCGACGCGGACATGGCGACACCCTGAAGCGAGGAAAGGTCGCAGCGGCGCGACCGTCTCCGTTCCGGCCTGTCGCATGCGCCCGGAATGGCATGGGCGGCGAGGCTGGAAGGCAAGGCGACGAGGAAGGCGCTATGCCGCCGAGCCGAGCACGCTGGTGGCGGCGGATTCGCCGGCTGGCTCCGTCGGGGCCGGCGGTTTCGCGACGTCGGCGGCGGCCTGCCGGGCGGCCTTCTGCGCGCGGGCGCGGGCGATGCGGGCGAACAGTCGGGTCAGCAGGGGAATCGTCAGCAGCACGAAGTTGTTCTGTCCTTCCCAGAACATGCCAGCCCCAGCGACATTGCCGCCACTACCGGCAAGCCCCACGCCCGTCCCAATGCCCCGGCCACGTCCACGGGGCTGATGTCGTCATGCAGGAAGCCCGAACGCAGCGCACGGCCGAACAGCCAGCGCTGGAGCAGCGCTGCCAGCAACAGCGTGGCGGAATAGAACATTTCCGACACGCGCGACAGCGGGTTCGAAATCATCAGCGCGGTGGCGAACGGCATGAACGCGATCACCAGCAGCATCAACAGATTGGGAAGCATGACGCCGGGGCTGTAGCCACAGATCATGCCGAATACGCGGTGGTGTGCCGCCCACAAGGCACCGATCACCAGAAAGCTGAGCACGAAGCCGAAGATGCTTGGTCCCAGCGTGGTGAGTTCTGCGAGGAAGACCCGATCGCTGACCATGCCCCAGTGGCGGTACATGGATTTCGATCACCAGCAGGGTGATCGCTATCGCGAACACCGCGTCGGAGAAGAAGACCAGGCGTTCCAGCTGGTGGTTGTTGCTGCTCATGCGGCGACGGCCCTGGGGAGGGTACGGTCGATATCTGGCTCAGAACTTGTACGCGCGGTGGATCGCCACGATGCCGTTGGTGAGGTTGCGCACCTCGACGCGGCCGAAGCCGGCGCGCTCCATCATGCCTTTCAGGGTTGCCTGGTCGGGATGCTTGCGGATCGACTCGGCCAGGTACTGGTAGCTGTCGGCGTCGCCGGCGAACAGCTGGCCGAGCTTCGGCAGGATCCTGAACGAGTGGAAGTCGTAGAGCTTGCCGAACAGCTCGCTCTGGACCTTCGAAAATTCCAGCACCAGGGCGCGGCCGCCGGGTTTCAGCACACGGCAGATGTCGGCCAGCGCCTTGTCCTTGTCGGTGACGTTGCGCAGGCCGAAGGCCATGGTCACCGCATCGAAGCTGTTGTCGGGGAACGGCAGCGCCTCGGCGTTGAGCTGGGCCCAGCGCAAGCCGGAAACCAGGCCGCGGTCGGTCATGCGGTCGCGGCCGACGCCGAGCATGGCCGCGTTGATGTCGCCCACCACGATGTCGCCCTGGTCGCCCACGACCGGCTTGAGCAGCGCGGCGATGTCGCCGGTGCCGCCGGCCAGGTCGAGCACCCGGTCGCCCCGGCGCACGCCGCTGGTGGCCACGAAGTGGCGCTTCCACAGCCGGTGCGTGCCGAACGACATCAGGTCGTTCATCAGGTCGTAGCTGCGCGCGACCGAGGTGAACACCTGGCCGACCAGCTTCTGCTTGTCGCCCACGGGCACGTCGCGGAAGCCGAAGTGGGTGGTCGATTCGGGCGTGGTCTTGGGCTGTTCGTTCATGGCCGGCAATGCTACAGGAACGCCGTCGTCAGGCGTCGGGAGTGGGGCCGCGACGATCGTCGCCGCTGCGTCGTTCGTGTTCGTGCTGCTCGGTGTCGACGTGGCGCTGGTGCAGGTCGGCGGCGGAGGCGTCGTCGGGCAGCGCCATGGCCGGCGCGGGCACGGCATCGGCCGGTTCTTCGGTGGCCGTTTCCCGCTCGCCGCCGGGGGTGATCTTCAGGATCGAATGGCGCACTTCGCGCGACAGGATCACCCGCGCATCGCGCACCATGCCTTCCAGCGCGCTGTCGTAATCGAGCTTGCCGTCGGCATCGGTCCACACGATGCGCCGCTCGCGCAGCTTCTGGATGAAGCCGCGGAACAGCGCCTTGTCGAAGAACTCCGGCGCGCTCAGTTCGTTGAGCAGGGACAGCCGCTGCGCGGTCAGCGTGCAGGCGCTTTCCAGTTCGCCGCCGCTCATCGTGTGCGGACCGTTCTTGGCCAGTGCGGCGATGGTGATGTAGTAGCGCTCGAACGCCTGGATCAGGCTGCGGGCGATCACCTTGAGCTGGAACGCGCCGTCGTCCTGGCCGGGGCTGCGTTCGAGGCTGCGGCCGTCGTTGGTGGATTCGAGCAGGCCGCGACGCACGAAGAAGTCGATGGTCGCTTCCAGCTGCGCCACGAAGCCGTCCGTGTCCCAGGGCAGGAACAGCTCGCCCTGGATGAACGGGTAGATGATCTGGCCCAGCCGCAGCACCGAGGCGCGCGACATACGGCGGTTGTTGAGGAAGCAGCAGGCCACCCACGCCGCGGTGGCGTTGAGATGCAGCACGTTGTTGCGGAAGTAGCTGAGCAGCACCGCCTGTTCGGCGCTCACCGTCAGCACGTCGCCCAGCGGATGCTGCACGCGCTGGATCCAGCCCATCTGTTCGCCGTAGGCGATGATCGCGGCCGGATTCATCGGCGTCAGCGTGACCCGGTCCGAATACGGCAGTTCTTCCAGCATCGCCTTGCCCAGTTCCAGCTGGGTCAGCAGGTCGGCCTCGGCCATCGCGTGCTTGGGCGTGGCCAGCAGGGCCAGCGCCAGCAGGTTGATCGGGTTGACGTCGGCGGCGCGGTTGATGTTGATCTGGATCTGCTCGGCCAGCCGGTCGGTGACGCTGTTCAGCCACTCCGGCTTGGCGTCGGGATCGGCGCCGGCGGCACGCCAGTCGCTGCTGGCGGCGTCGAGCAGCGGGGTCAGTTCGATCGGCTCGCCGAAGTTCAGCGCCACGTGGCCATAGCGCTGGCGCAGCACCTTGAGGCCGCGCAGCAGGCCGATCAGCGACTCCTTCTCCTTCGCCTGGCCGCTCAGTTCGCCGGCGTAGGATTTGCCCTCCATCAACTTTTCATAGCCGATGTAGACCGGCTGGAACAGCACCGGCCGGCGTGGCGCGCGCAGGAACGCGCGCACCGTCATCACCAGCATGCCGGCGCGTGGCGCCAGCAGGCGGCCGGTGCGCGAGCGACCGCCCTCGATGAAGTATTCCATCGGCACGCCGCGATCGATCAGCTGCGCCACGTACTCGTTGAACACCACCGAATACAGCGCGTTGCCCTTGAAGCTGCGGCGCAGGAAGAAGGCGCCGCCGCGACGCAGGATCGGCCCGATCACCGGCAGGTTGAGGTTCACGCCGGCGGCGATGTGCGGCACCACCACGCCGGACACGTGCAGCTGGTAGCTCATCAGCAGGTAGTCGGCGTGGCTGCGGTGGCAGGGCACGTAGATCACTTCGTGGCCGGGCGCGGCGGCGCGGGCCTTGTCGAAGTGGTGCATCGCGATGCCGTCGTACAGCTTGTTCCAGAAGTTGCTGAGCAGGAACGAGGCCGAGCGCACCACCGGGTGCGAATAGTCGGCGGCGATTTCCAGCAGCAGCTTGTGCGCCTTGCGCCAGGCCTTGGCGTGGCTGATCTTTTCCTTGGCGGCGGCAGCGGCGATCGCCGCGCGCACCGGTTCGGCGTTCAGCACCGCGTCGACCACGGTGCGCTTGTGCGACAGGTCGGGACCGATCACCGCCGCACGGATGCGATGGAAATGGGTGCGCAGCACCCGGGCGACCTTGCGCGCGAAACGCTCCGGCGCGATCGTGCCGGACTCGTCCAGCATCTGCCGCAGCGACACCGGCGCGGAGAAGTGCACCACGGTGTCGCGTCCGTTCAGCAGCAGCGCAAGCAGGCGTCCGAAGCGGCCCACCATCACCCAGTTTTCCGAGAACAGCACGCGGAACCAGCCGCTGTCGCGGCTGGGCGCGCGGCCGACGTAGATCGACACCGGCACGATCTGCACGTCGAGTTCGGGCCGGCCTTCCAGCGAATGCACCAGCTGGCGCAGCGGCTCGCTGGCGGCGCGCTTGCGGTTGCGACCGAAGAGCCAGCCGTCGCGGCGGGTCAGCGCGAACACCGAGCGGCGCCGGCGGGTGCCGGACAGCGCCTGCATCGGGCTGGGCAGGCCGGCCTCGCGGCAGGCGCGCTGCAGGATCAGGGCGTCGGAAAAGCCGTCACGCTCGATCACGTAGCAGACCGGCACGCCGGCCTGCAGCAGGGCCGCCGGTTCGGCCGGATCGCGGCGGATGCGCACCCAGGGCTGCAGCAGCTGGCCGGCGAGGTTGAACCACCAGGGAGCGGGTTGGCGGGCAGGAGCGTCCGCGGTCGTGATCATGGGCATCCGCCTATTCTAACGGTTGGGCGGATCAGTCTTTCGTTACGGGGCTGGCCGCGGCGGCGACCGTGCCGGCCAGGGCCGCCTGCTGCTGCAGCCGGGCGTGCGAGCGGCGGGCGTTCTCGAGCAGTTCCTCGTTGTACCAGCGACCGTTTTCCTCGACCATTTTCGCTTCGGCGGACAGCGGCTTGCCGAGCAGGGTGTAGTCGAGCTTCACCACGGCGTGGCCGTTGCTGTTCGTCACCGGGGTGAAGCGGACCGAGTCCAGCGTCTGATCGATCGACAGGCCGTAGATCGCCAGCAGCTGCTTGGCGCCCGCGTAGCCGGTCGCGTACCTGGTCATGGTGGCGTCGAAATCCAGGCCGCGCAGCTGGTCGGCATCCTTGATGTCCAGCTTGCGCGCGGTGGCCACGGCCACGCCGATCGCCTGCTTCGCATGGGCCGCGTCGAACCACGGGGCCTGCTGCGCCCACGGCAGCAAGGTGTCCAGCACGCTGCCGAGCTGGGCTTTCTGCGTCTCGCCCAGGCTCGGGCTCCGCGCGATGGAACGCTTCAGGAGCGCCTCGCCCACGCTGATCAGCACCGGCAGCTGGTCCTGGTACTGCTGCTGCATCTGCGTAAGCTTCGGCTGCAGCTCCGCATACAGCGTGTTCTCCGCGTCCGGGGCCGTCAGCTTGCGCAGGGTTTCGCTGAAGCGGGCGCGCTGCGCGGCGCTGTCCGGCTGGGCGTGGCGCTGTTGCAGGGTCCAGTCCGCGCGCATGTTGGCGTAGTCGGCCGGCGGCAGCAGATGCCTCCACAGCCCGTTGATGTCACCGCTGCGGAGCAGGTCCACCGACGACTGCAGCGCCGCTTCCGGCGTGCTGCCGCCGGCCTGTGCCGGCTCGTCCCTGCCGTGGCAGCCGGCCAGCAGCAGGGTGGCGACGAGGGGCAGCAGGGCGTGACGCAGGACGGGCAGGCGCATCGAATCGGTTCTCGCGTGGGGAGCGGGCGCGGATGCGCCGCCTGGCGGGTAGGCGCGCAGGGTAAGGGCCGTGACGAGGTCGAGACAAGCGCGGCTGCAGGTTTTTGCGAAGCCGCCAAAAGAAAACCCCGCGGGCGCTGGCCTCGCGGGGAAATCCGGCAGAGCCGGAAGGGAAATGGCCTTGCCTGCAAAGCACTTCGGTCAGCAGGTGTTGGCAGCGAGATATTAACGATTCGTCAAAGCTGAGGCAACACTTTTCTTTTGTTCTACAAGTTATTGATTTAAAAATGAAATTCAATGCGTGCGCAAGGCCTCGATCTTCTTCTGGCGACGCTGCTCGGGCGAAGCGGACCAGTCGTTGCCGAACAGCGCCGGTTCCCACGAGCCGTAGGTGGGGTTGGGCAGCACGAACCAGCGCGTGCCGATCCACGGCAGGTAGTCGGCCACCGCCTTGCGCCGGCCGTCGAGCGTGTTCAGCGGCACGTCGACGAAGTCGCCGATCTGGTCGCCGAACTGCATCAGCACGCGATAGTGCCGGGCCACCAGCTGGCGGCGGCAACCCTTCTCCGAGCCGGCCTGTTCGCAGCCCTCGACCACGGTGCCCAGGCCCAGGAACGATTCCGGACCGGCGACCGGCAGGCCGGCCTTGCGCAGGTTGGCCAAGGTGACCTGGTCCAGATCCTTCGCGCGGTTGGAGATGTAGATCACCGCGATCCCGTGCTTCGCCGCAAACTGGGTGAACTCGACGGCGCCGGGCAGGGCGCGGGCAATGGCCTCGCGGCACCAGGCGGCCCATTCGGCCTCGTTGTATTCGCGGTTGCCCTGGATCATGCGGGCGGCGGACGGCGAGTTGTCCAGCACGGTTTCGTCGATGTCCAGGATCACGGCGGGCTTGAGGCCCTTCAACGGCGTGGTGCGATCGTTGCGGCCCAGCGCATCCCAGTGGCGGTCATGCAGCGCGGCCAGCAGGCGCGACTGTGCGTCGCGGTAAGTCTGCAGGTAGATCAGGTCATGTTCGATCGCGTGCTGGCTCCACGCCACCGCATTGAGGTTGTCGTTGGCGGCGACCGTCGGCGTGGCGACAGGCACCGGCGGTGCAGGCGGCGCGATGGCCGTGTGCTGCGTGGGCGTGGCGGCGCAACCGGCCAGCAGGGCGAACGCGAGCAGGGTCGAGGGAAGACGCAGTGACATGGGGAATCCTTGGCAAGACGGACTGGAGCTGATGCGGTAGGACAGCATGAATGGAGTCTACGACAGTCGCATGGCGGGGCTGGCCGCGGCGGCGGCCTGCTGACAGACTGGCGTCCCCGCCGCCACGACTTCATCCGCATGGATTCTTCCCTGCCCGCCTCGCGCGCGCCTTCGCCGGCCATCCGTTACGCGAGCTACCTGCTGACCGCGGCGGCCCTGCTGCTGGTCATCGAAATCCATCTGCTGCCGGCGCTGCTGGCCGGCCTGCTGGTGTTCGAACTGGTCCAGGCGATGGTGCCGCTGCTGGGCCGGCGCATTTCCGGCGATCGCGCCCGCGTGGTGGTGGTGGCGGTGCTGGGCGCGGTGGTGGTGGGCCTGCTGATCCTGCTGATCCTGGGTGCGATCAGCCTGTTCCACAACGAGATCGGCAACCCGCAGCTGTTGTGGCAGCAGCAGCTGATGCCGCTGGTGGAAAAGGCCCGCGCGCAGTTGCCGCCGCTGCTGGTGAACAACCTGCCCGACAGCGTGGACGACCTGCGCGTGGGCGCGATCGAGCTGGCGCGCAAGCATGCGGCGACCCTGCAACTGGCCGGCAAGGGCGCGGTGCGGGTGTTCGTGCACATCATCATCGGCCTGGTGCTGGGCGCGATCGTGGCGCTCAGCCGCACCCGTCCCGCGCACCAGATGGGGCCGTTGTCCGCCGCGCTGAGCCAGCGTTGCCAGCGCCTGGCCGAGGCCTTCCACAACATCGTGTTCGCCCAGATCAAGATCTCGCTGATCAACACCGTGTTCACCGCGATCTTCCTGCTCGGCGTGCTGCCGTTGATGGGCATCCACGTGCCGCTGGCCAAGACCCTGGTGGTGGTGACCTTCGTGGTCGGCCTGCTGCCGGTGCTGGGCAACCTGATCTCCAACACCGCGATCGCGGTGGCGGGACTGTCCGTGTCGCTGGGCGTGGGCATCGCCGCGCTGGTGTTCCTGATCCTGATCCACAAGCTGGAATACTTCCTCAACGCGCGCATCGTGGGCACGCAGATCCGCGCCCGCGCCTGGGAACTGCTGGTGGCCATGCTGCTGATGGAAGCCGCGTTCGGCCTGCCCGGGGTGATCGCCGCGCCGATCTACTACGCCTATCTGAAGAGCGAACTGGAAGCGGAGTCGCTGCTTTAGGCCGCGGCCAACATCGGTTCCTTTCCGGGGTAACCCGAGACGCGACTTTCGGTGTCGGCGCCCGGCCGTGCCCAGACAGGGATTGGCAGCGAACACCTTGCGCGGCGGCTCCGTGTCGCTGCTTCCAGCCCGTGGCAACGGCCTGATGACGGGCTTCGCCCTCGCGCCGGTTCTTCAGTCTGCCTTGGGCGGGGCGGTTTCCGTGCCTTTCGGCACTGGCCGGGAAAGTGCGTGGTGCATGTAAAGAAATCGTTGCGTGAACCGTCCCTGAGTGCTAGAAACGGACCGGCCATGATGAATCGACAGGCGGGGGCCTTCGATTCACACGTGCGCAGGTTCATACCGGTATCGGGTGACATTTTCGAGAATCGAAGAAAATTTCAGGGGAGTTACATGGGAATGATCAAATCAAGGCTGGCTGTCGCCGTCGTTGCGGCCCTGGCGTTTGGCTACACCAGCGTGCACGCGCAGTCCACCGCGGCGGACGCCACGCCGCAGAGCACTGACCAGGCGCCGGACAGCAACAAGGCGAAGAAGCTCGAAGCGGTCACCGTCACCGGTTCGCTGATTCCGCAGACACAGATCGAGACGGCAGCGCCGATCATCACGATCACCGCGGAAGACATGAAGGCGCGCGGCTTTACCACCATCGCCGAGGCGTTGCAGCAGTCCTCGTTCGCGACCGGCAGCGTGCAGGGTTCGCAGTTCACCAACTCCTTCACCCCGACGGCACAGACGCTGAGCATGTTTGGCCTGCCGGTCGGTTTCGTGAAGTACCTGATCGACGGTCGCCCGATGGGCAACTTCCCGGGCCTGTACAACGGCAGCGATACCTTCAACAACCTCAGCGGCATCCCGATGGACATGGTCGATCATATCGACGTGCTGCCGGGCGGCCAGTCCTCGCTGTACGGTTCGGACGCCATCGCCGGCGTCATCAATATCGTGCTGAAGAAGCATATTGATGCGCCGACCATCGACGTGCGCTATGGCTGGTATTCCCAGGGTGGTGGCGCCAGCCGACGCATCAGCTTCGCCGACGGTTTCACGGCAGGGCGTTTCAACTCCATTTTCGGCGTGCAGATCGACAACTCGCAGCCCATCTGGACCAAGGACCGCCACATCACCAGCCAGTTCTACGATCAGGGCACGAGCCCGCAGACGGCTTCGCGTGACTATCTGGTATTCGGCTACTACACCGGCTATCACTTCCTCGACCCGAACAACTGCGCCGGCGTGGCCGACCAGTGGAACGGGACCGAAGGCAAGAAGCATCGCAACGGCAGCGGCGACTATTGCGGTTCGGTCTACACGCCGGGCGCCAGCACGCTGACCACCGACAGCAACAGTGCGAACCTGTACACGCACAACACCTTCGACGTCAGCGACAACCTGCAGCTGTACGGCGACCTGCTGTACAACTACCAGGAGCAGAAATACACGAACGGTTCCAGCACCACCTGGTGGGGCACCAGCTTCGTCGACGGCTATTTCTGGGACCCGAACATCGGCGATTTCATGAATATCCAGCACGCCTTCTCGCCGGAGGAGGTCGGGCAATATTCGAACATCATGAGCAAGCAGACCGAAAACTCCTACATGCTCACGGTGGGTGGTCGCGGTACGTTCGGCGAATCGAACTGGGATTACGACCTCGGCTTCACCCATTCGGACGACAAGACCCTGGATCATGATTTCCAGCGCTTCACCGATCCGATGGAAGCGTACTTTGCGAAGATGATGGGCCCGCAGATGGGCACGATGTACGGCTATCCGCAGTTCACTCCGGATTATTCGCAGCTCTATCACCCGGTCTCCCGGGCGGATTTCCAGTCTTTCACGGGCTATACCGACAGCAGCGCGAAAACCTGGGACAACATGTTGCGTGGCCAATTGACCAACGCGTCGCTGTTCTCGCTGCCGGGCGGCGATGCTGGCGTCGCTGTGGTGCTGGAGGGTGGCAATCAGGGTTGGGACTCCAGTCCTGACCCGCGCCTGCTGCAGACCACCACCGTCAACGGCATCGAAGTGCCGTACGTGTGGGGCACCAGCTCAACCCCGGGTGCGGGCCATCGTTCGCGCTACGCGGCCACCACCGAGCTGAAGTTCCCGATCTGGAACCAGTTGACCGTGGATGTCTCCGGTCGCTACGACAGCTACAACGTCGGCGGCACGAAAGTCAGCCATCCCACGTACAACCTGGGTCTCGAATATCGTCCGTTCGATAGCCTGCTGCTGCGTGGCCGTTACGGCACCGCATTCAAGGTGCCGACCCTGTCGGACGAGTTCCAGCTCCCCAGCGGCTACTACAGCAGCGTGACCGACTACCTCAATTGCGGTCGCCAGGGACATGGCATCGACGACGTCGCCAATTGCACCTCGCCGTACAGCAGCGTCCAGTTCAACGGCCGGACGTACGGCAATCCGAAGCTCAAGCCGATCACCGCCAAGGTGTGGAGCTACGGCTTCGTGTGGGCCCCGGTCGAACGGATGTCGCTCACGGTCGACTACCTGCACTGGGACATTGACAACGAAGTGTCCTCGGTCAGCGCCGACACCTTGTCGCAGACGGAATATTTCTGTGACATCGGCCAGATCGATCCGGGTTCGCAAACCTGCGCCCAGGCGTTCAACCTGATCACCCGTGGCCCGGGCACCGGGCAGTACCTCGGCAAGATCTTGCAGATCGACACGCCGAAGCTCAACGTGGCGAACGAACAGGTCAACGCGATCTCGGCCGGCTTCAGCTATGTGCGTGACATCGGTGCACTGGGTCGGCTGTCGCTGCACCTGTCGTACTCCGATGAGTTGAAGCATACCTACCAGGCCTATCCGACCGATCCGGTCATCGATCTGCTCCGTCATCCGAACTGGAGCACCGATTTCAAGACCAAGACGAATGGTTCGCTGACCTGGGGCAAGGACAAGTGGAGCGCCACGCTGTTCGCAAACCGCTACGGCGCGGCTCCGAACTATCTTGCCAGCGTCAAGGACAACTACACCGCCGCAGGCACCGGCAAGTTGGCGGCCTGGACCTTGTACAACGCCAGTGTGACGTTCAACCCGACCCGCAGTCTGGGCCTGTCGTTCAACGTCAACAACCTGTTCAACAAGATGCCGCCGGTGGACCATGGCTACAACGGCCTGACCGCCAAGCCGTACAACATCTTCAACTACAACGTGTTCGGTCGCGCCATGTACATCGAAGCGAACTACAAGTTCGGCAGCGACGGCGGTTGATCGCCCGCGTGTCGTGAGCAGTTCAACGGCCCCGCTTCGGCGGGGCCGTTTTTTTTTCTGGGATGGCAAAGGCGCGAACCGGGCAGCACCCATGTAACCGGCCTTGACGGCGAAGGGTGAGTGCCGGCAGAAACTCGTCAGCCGCAATCGATGCCGGCGTCCGCCAGCAGCTGGCGTAGCGGAGCCAGCTGCTGCGCGTAGTGCCTCCAGCGCTGCAACGCCGCGCGATGCAGCGGTTCGCGCACCTGCAAGGTGCTGGCCGTGGTGGACGGAGCCCGATTCTGATCGAAGTGCAGGCACGCCTCGTCCCATGACAAGTCGCAGTGGTCGAGCAGTTGGCGGGTCACCGTTGCCTGCGACGTGACCAGCGATTCGTAGTCGACCTCCAGGATTCGCCCCGGCAGGACCTTGCGCCAGTGCGCCATCAGGCGGTCGTACAGGACGTAGTAGCGGCCAATGTCCAGCAGGTCGAACGAGTAACCATGAAACATCGAGGCCGGCGAGAACGGTTCGCGCAGATTGCCCAGACAGGTGTCCAGGGGATTGCGTCGCAGACAGATCATCTTTGCGTGCGGCAGGGCATGGGCAATGAATCCGGCGAACAGGAAGTTGTGCGGCAGCTTGTCGACAAATCGCGGCTTCAGGCTGGTCAACGGTCGCGTCGCGGCAAGGTACTGCTCGCCCAGGGCCGCCCAGTCGACCTGGTCGGCCAGGGCGATCCGGGCGGGGTCCAGCACGGGAGCGGGAGCGCCTGGCAACAGGCGGTCGAGTGTGCCGTGAAATTCGTCGAGTTCACCGGCGCCATGCACGTCGGGATGGCTTGCCAGTATCCGCTCCACCAGGGTCGTCCCCGAGCGCGGCATGCCGAAGACGAAGATCGGCTCATCCGTGGGAAATCCGCCGGCAAGCTCTCGCGAGACGGGGAAAGCTTCCTCCAGGGCCTGCATCGTGGCTGCGTGAGGTCCGCTGGCGGCCGGCCGTGCCGCGTTCTTTGCCGTCACGAAATGGCCGAACGCATGCTCGTAGTCGCCCAGGTCTTCAAGCTCCTTGCCCAGAGCCATGTGCAGGGTGGCCGATGCAGCCGGATCGGCGCGAGTGGAATCGAGCAGGGCCTGCAGGCGCGCCACGTGGTTGCTCGCGGGAGTTTGTCTGGCAAGCCGCGACAGCAGGGCGTGCGCAGGCCAGCAGGTCGGATCAAGCGTGATGCAGGCTTCGAGTTCGTCCGCTGCGGCGGTCTTCTCGCCGCCGAACGCCAGCGACATGGCGGCGTTGAAACGACACGGCGCGCTGTCCGGCATGAGTGCAACGGCACGCCGGAAAGCCGCTGCCGCACGCTCATGCGCGTGGCACTGGTTGTAGATCAGGCCCAGCGTGGACAGCGCCAGTGCATCGTCATGCACAAAGGCCAGCGCCGTATTCGCGGCGCGCAGCGCCTCGCCTCGGTTGCCGGCACGCAGCAGCACCTTGGCAAACTCGACGAGATGCTGCGCGCGCCGCGGCGGCAGGCTGGCGGCCTGGTGCAGGTGCTGCAGCGCCAGGGGAAGCTGGCCCCGTGCCTGCGCGGCCATGCCGGCCAGGTAGTGGGCATCGGGCAGGAAGGGCTGCTTGCGCAGCACCTGCATGGCCAGGTCCGCGGCAAGCTGGGGGTGGCTTCGACCGAGCGCCGCCCGGGCCTGGGCAAGGAGATCATCCGGACCTTCCTGCGTGGTTGAAGGTGGCATGGTGTGCTCCGGACGACTTCGCGAGTGGGATGAATGCGTTGCCGCTCAGCGGCCGGGAATCAGGCCGGCTTCGACCAGCAACGCCAGCAATGGCTCTAGCCCGGCCTCGAAATGCCGCCAGCGGCCCAGGGCTCCGCGATGCATCGGTTCGCGCACCTGCAGCGCGCTGGCCGTGGTTGCGGCGGACGGATGGTCTTCGAAGTGCAGACAGGCGTCGTCCCAAGGCAGGCCGCAGAACTGCAACAGCTTGCGCGTGGAGACTTCCTGCCGGTCGACCAGGGCTTCGTAATCCAGTTCGAGTATGCGACCGGGCAAGACCCGCTGCCAATGCGCCATCAACCGATCGAACAGCACGTAGTACCGGCCGATGTCGAGCAGATCGTACGAATAGTCATGGAACGGCGAGTTCGGCGCGAACAACTGGCGAAAGTTTCCGAGGCAGGCATCGCGTGGATCGCGGCGCAGGCAGATCATGCGCGCGTTGGGAAGGGCTCTGGCGATCGCGCCGAGGTACAGGAAATTGTGTGGCAGCTTGTCCACGAAGTGCGCCGTGTGGCCGGTGCGCGGGCGCGTGCTGGCCAGGTAGGCGGCACCCAGCGCGGACCAGTTCGTCGCGCCCAGGGCGTGCACGGTCAGGGGATCAAGCAACTGCGGCGAGTGACTGCCGGAAAAACGCTTGCACGCCAGCGCGAAGTTGCGCAGCTCGCCGGCGGCGTGCACCTGGGGGTGGCTGGCGAGAATGCGCTCCACCAGCGTCGTGCCGGAGCGGGGCATGCCGACCACGAAAATGGGCTCCCCGCTGGGGCAGCCTCCTGCGCCAGGCGGAGCGGAGAATTCTTCGGCGATGGCGGCGAACAGGGCTTCATCGCGCTCGATCGCGTAGCGCCGGCCGGCCCCTGCGGCGGCCTTGCCACGGCCGTAGTGCGCGAATGCTTCCCCGTAGTGGCCGAGGTCCTCGTGCTCCTTGGCCAGGGCCATCTGCAGGCAGGTTTCCGCCGCCGTCGCGCCACTGGCCTCGGCCAGCGCCAGCGTCAACTGTTCAAGATGATTGGCCGCGGGGGTCTGGCGCCGCAATTGCGACCGCACGAAATAGGCGCGCCAGAACTTCGGGTCGGCGGCGAGGCAGGCTTCCAGTGCGTCGCCGGCTTCGTCCACCTTGCCCAGAAAGGTCAGCGACATGGCCAGGAAGTAATGCCAGGAAGCCTGACGGGGTTGCGCGACGCAGGCCCTGCGCAACAAGGGTTCAGCGGCCTGGTGCTCACCTTCCTGGGCGTAGACCATGCCCAGTGCAAGCCATTGCGCCGGTTCTGACGGAGCCAGCTGGAGGGCGGCATGGGCGGCTTCCAGGGCCGGCAGCTGGGCCATCGAAAGCGCCCGGGCCCGGGTCACCGCGAACTGGACGCGCCCGGGCTCCAGTGCGACGGCGCGATCCAGATGTCCGAGTGCCGCGGGCATGCGCCCGAGTTCAAGGCTGGCCGCGCCGGCGACGTAATGGGCGCCGGCATGTTGAGGCGACTGTCCGAGCAGGTCGGTGGCCAGCTGGATCGCCAGCTGCCATTGCCCGTGCTGGCAGGCATCGAGCGCACGCGCATACAGGTCGGCTGTCATGCGCAGGTCCGCCTCCCGTCGATACCGTCGGGTCGGTGCGGACAGGTCAGGGCGAGCGTCATCGATCCACCTTGATGCCGGACCCTTCCAGAAGGTCCAGCAGCGCGCCCAGCTGCGGTTCGTACTTCTTCCATCGCTTCAGTGCATTGCGATAGATTGGGCTGCGCACCTGCACCGCGCTGGCGGTGGCCACGGGCGAAGGATTGTCTTCGAAGCGCAGGCATGCGTCGTTCCATTCCAGTCCACAGAATGCGATCACTTCACGCGAGCGCTGCTCCTGGTGCTCCACCAGGTCCTCGTACCCGACCTGCAGCACGCGATCAGGAAGCACCCGTTGCCAATGGGCCATCAGCCGGTCGAAAAGCACGTAATAGCGGCCGGTATCCAGCAGGTCGTAGGAATAGTCGAAATAGGGCGACTTTGGCGCGAACAGCTGGCGGAAATTGCTCAGACAGGTGTCCACCGGGTCGCGGCGCAGGCAGACGATCCTGGCGTTGGGCAATGCCTGCGCAATGAAGCCGGCGTACAGGAAGTTGTGCGGCAGCTTGTCGATGAATCGCGGTTTCCGGCTCGCCGCCGCCCGCGCTCTGGCCAGATAGGTTTCGCCAAGCCGGCGCGGATCGGTCCCGCGTGCGCCGATGATGGTGGGCAGGTCGATCAGCACCGGTGTCCGCGCGCCGGACAGGAACTTCACCGACATGGGGAAATCAAGCAGCTCGCCAGCCGAATGGACGTCCGGATGGCTGGAGATGATGCGCTCGACCAGGGTGGTGCCAGTGCGTGGCATCCCGATGATGAAGATCGGCTCGTCGGACGTGCATCCCGGCGATGGCGCGAGCGGTTCGGGAAAGCTCTCCGCGATGGCGGCAAACAGTGCCTCGTCGTGCTCGATCGAATAGTGGCGGCCCGTGCCGCCGGCGGACTTGCCGCGCACCAGGTGCGCGAAGGCCTTCGGATGGTCGCCGAGGTCCTCGTACTCCTTGAACAGCGCCATGTTGAAACAGATCTGTGCGGGCAGGTTGGCCGGGTCGACCTGTGGCAGCAGCGACTCCAGCCGGGCGACGTGGTTGCTGGCGGTGCTCTGCCGATGCAGTTGCGACAGGGTGAGATGGGCGCGCCAGTGCATCGGGTCGAGCGCCAGACATGCTTCGATCTCGACTGCTGCGCCGTCGAGTTCGCCGGCGGCGACCATCGACGTGGCGAGGTTGTAGCGGTAGGTCGCGACGTCCGGTGCGATCGAGGTAGCCTCGCGGAATGCCACGATGGCCTGGTCGTAGTCGCCGATCTGCGTGTAGACCACGCCCAGCGTGTCCAGGGCGGCCGGATCGCGGGGCGCCAGCGCAAGGGCGCGATCGGCGACCACCCTGGCGTCGCGGTTTCGCCGTGCAAGCGAAAGAGCCTTGGCGTACTGCACGACGAAATCGCTGCGGGTGGGTTCCAGGGTTTCGGCCTGGTGCAGGTGATCCAGCGCCGGCAGCAGGTCCTCCAGCTCCAGGCACGCGATGCCGGCCATGTAGTGGATGCCGGAATGGCGTGGCGCCACGGGCAGCAACTGCATCGACAGCTGGCGGGCCTCCTTCCAGTGGCGCTGGTTGAAGGCGGCCAGAAGCTGGGCATAGAGATGGGCCGGATCTGCCATGGATGTCCGCGGGTTCGTGACGGCACGCGTTGCCGAGACGTGGTGGCAAGCGTGCCAGCCGAGGCCGATTGTAGCGTGGCTATCCCGGCGTTCCGGCCAGCATCGCCTTGATCCGCGCCATGTGCGACTCGGCGGTTTCGCGGGTCACTTCCTTGTCCGCTTCGGGGTCCTTGCCCTGCCAGTGCAGGTCGTCCTGCGGCAGCTCGTGCAGGAAGCGACTGGGCTGGTTGCGGTGGACCTCGCCGTAGCGTTTGGTCTGCGCGCACCACGACAGCGTCAGCAGTTCCTTGGCGCGGGTGATGCCCACGTACATCAGCCGGCGCTCTTCCTCGACGCGACCTTCGTCGATCGCGCCTTCGTGCGGCAGGGTGCCGTCCTCGCAGCCGACGATGAAGACGAAGCGGAACTCCAGGCCCTTGGCCGCGTGCATCGTCATCATGCGCACCGCGTTGCCCGGCTCGTCGCGATCGGCGTGGCTGAGCAGGGCCAGTTGCGAGGCGAGGTCGCCCGCCGTGTTGCCACCTTTCTGCATCGCGCGGAACCAGCCGGCCAGTTCCTGCAGGTTGCCCAGCTTGCGATCGCGCGCGCTGGCGTCGGGCGTGCTGGCGATGATCTGCGCGGCGTAGCCGGTGCGCTTAAGGATCAGCTCGACCAGGTCGGCGGCGTTCTCGTGCAGCGAGGCGCTGCGCAGTTCGTCCAGCAGATTCGCGAACGAGGCCAGCGCCGCCGCCGGGCGCGGGGTGAGCTGGCGCAGCACGCCGTCGCTGCGGGTGGCGTCGAGCAGGGACGAGTGACGCGACTGCGCAAGCTGGCCCAGCTTCTCCAGCGTGGTCGCGCCGATCTCGCGTTTGGGCACGTTCACCACGCGCAGGAAGGCGGCGTCGTCGCTGGGATTGGTCAGCAGGCGCAGGTAGCACAGGATGTCCTTCACCTCGGCGCGGTCGAGGAAACTCAGCGCGCCGGTGAGGTGGTAGGGAATCCGCGCCAGGCGCAGTGCCTTTTCCAGCGGCCGCGCCTGGAAGTTGCCCCGGTACAGGATCGCCATGTCGTCCCAGCGCGCCTTGTGTTTCTCGGCCAGGGTGGTGGCGATCGCGGCGACGCGCTCGGCCTCGTGTTCGGCTTCCTTGCATTCCAGCACGCGAATCGGCGCGCCTTCGGGGTGCTCGCTCCACAGCTTCTTTTCGTGCAGGTGCGGGTTGTTGGCGATCAGCTTGTTGGCCGTGCGCAGGATGCGCTTGCCGCAGCGGTAGTTCTGCTCCAGCTTGATCACGCGCAGGTTGGGCCAGTCGCGGCCGAGCTGGTCGATGTTCTCCGGGTTGGCGCCGCGCCAGGCGTAGATCGACTGGTCGTCGTCGCCCACGCAGGTGATGCCGCCGCGCTCGCCGGTCAGCGCCTTCAGCAGGCGGTACTGTGCGTCATTGGTGTCCTGGTATTCGTCCACCAGCAGGTAGCGGAAACGTTCGCGCCACGCCTCGCGGCATTCGGCGTCGGACTCCAGGATGCGCAGCGGCAGCCGGATCAGGTCGTCGAAATCCACGGCGTTGAACGCGCTCAGGCGCTGCTGGTACAGGTCGTAGATGGTGGCGGCCTCGATCTCGCGCGGGCTGCGCGCGGCGGCCAGCGCTTCCTCCGGCGACAGGCCGCCATTCTTGGCGCGGCTGAGCAGGTTGCGGATGCCGAACAGCACGTCGTTCTTCACGCCCTTGGGCGCCAGCTCCTTGACGATGCCGCCGCTGTCGTCCGCGTCCAGCACCGAAAAGCCGCGGCGCAAGCCGGCACGCGCGTGCTCGATCTGCAGGAACTTCAGGCCCAGCGCGTGGAAGGTGCTCACGGTGAGCGCGGCCGCGTCCTCGCTGCTGACCAGCTTCGCCACGCGCTCGCGCATCTCCTTCGCGGCCTTGTTGGTGAAGGTGATGGCGGCGATCTTGTGCGCACTGAGCTTGCGGCGCTGGATCAGGTACGCGATCTTCTGGGTGATCACGCTGGTCTTGCCGGAACCGGCGCCGGCCAGCACGAGCAGCGGCCCCTCGCAGTGTTCGACGGCGGCCTGTTGTTGGGGGTTGAGCATGGATCGGAACAGTGCGTGATGCGGAGGCCGATGTTAGCAGAGCCTCGCTGGCGCGCCGCCGCGCATCGGCCATAATCCGCCCACGACAGTCGCTGGGGAGAGGCATGGCGGAGCAGCAGGTGGAGCAGCAGGTGGAGCAGCAGGTGGAGCAGCAGGTGGAGCAGCAGGTGGAGCAGCAGGTGGAGCAGTGCGACGTGGTGGTGATCGGTGGCGGCCCGGGCGGCAGCACCGCGGCGACGCTGCTGGCGCGCAAGGGCTACAAGGTGATCGCGCTGGAAAAGGCGCATCACCCGCGCTTCCATATCGGCGAGTCGTTGCTGCCGATGAACCTGCCGGTGTTCGAGCGCCTCGGCGTGCTGGACAAGGTGCGCGCGATGGGCGTGTTCAAGCCCGGCGCCGATTTCGAGGCGGACAACGAACGCGGCTACAACACCTACGCGTTCGCCCGTGCGATCGGGCAGAGCCCGCCACATGCGTACCAGGTGTGGCGGCAGGATTTCGACAAGATGCTCTACGACCACGCCCGCGAATCCGGCGCAGATGCGCGCGAGGGCCACGAGGTAGTGCAGGTCGAGCAGCGCGGCGCCCGCGAGAGCTGGCTGGACGTGAAGACCGACCAGGGCGACAGCTACGCGATCCAGGCCCGCTACGTGGTCGACGCCAGCGGTCGCGATGCCTTGCTGTCTTCGAAGAAGAAGCTGCGCCGCAAGAACGACCAGCACCAGAGCGCGGCGATCTTCGGCCACTTCCGCGGCGCCGAAACGCGCGCCGGCGAAGACGCGGGCAACATCAGCATCTACAGCTTCGGCTACGGCTGGATGTGGATGATCCCGCTGCCCGATGGCGTGATGAGCGTGGGCGCGGTGTGCCGGCCGGAGTATCTGAAGCAGCGCAAAGGCCGCACCGTAGACTTCCTGCTCGATACCTTGAAGCTCAGCCCGGCACTGTGGGCGCGCCTGCAGCATGCCGAGCTGGTCGACAACGAGGTGCGCGTCACCGGCAACTACTCCTACGACTCCACCTGCATGGGCGGGCCGGGCTGGATCCTGGTCGGCGACGCGTTCGCCTTCCTCGACCCGGTGTTTTCCTCCGGCGTGTACCTGGCGATGAGCGGCGCCGAGCAGGCGGCGGAGGTGGTTGACCAGGCGTTGCGCGAGCCGTCGCGCGAGCTGTCGCTGCTGCGCAAGCTGGAAAAGCGCCAGCGCGCCGGCATGGCCCGATTCTCGTTCTTCATCTACCGCTTCAACGGCCCGGTGATGCAGCAGATGTTCCGCCAGCCCCGCAATACCTGGCAGCTGGAGCAGGGCGTGATCTCGATGCTGGCCGGCGACCTGTTCGACACGCCGAAGGTGCTGCGGCGCCTGCAGCTGTTCAAGCTGGTCTACGCGATCTGCGGCCTGCGCGACTGGCGCCGCTGGCGTGACGAGCACAAATACCGGCTGGGTCAGGCCCACACGCAATTCACCGGCGGCAATACGCCGCTGGACAAAGGTTGAGTACGTAGGAACGCACCCTGTGCGCGATGCTCTCCATGTCCTGGTGCGGAGATCTCACGCGAAGACGGACGACTTGCTGGCTTCCGCACCGGTTTCGAGTGATAGGGGATGGTTGGCGACATCACCTTATCATTCGAGCCAGCCCTTCTTGCTTGCCATATCAATGGGTTGCGGCTTAAGTAAGTACCATTCGGACCCGACCCCGAGATTTTTCCGCAGTGAATCGGTTACGAGGCGCTCGGGGAAGATGAGGTCGGCGGACGCTTGCGAAAGAGTAGAATTAACCACCACCCAATTTAATTCCAAGACACGCCACAGGTGGTGGTGGGGCACCCATTTTCGTTAAAGCAAATCGAATGCCCGACGCAGAAGTTTTGCTGCCCTGAACGCAATCCACATCGATTAGCATTTTCTGAAGCTTTGGCACAGCCATTTTAGCACGCTGGCCAAGGTTGCCTAGGGATCTAGCTACCCAATAACGTACCCCATCATTTGGGGAGTCCATCAGGGATAGTATGTCGATCACTGTCTTTTCATCAACATCCTGAGCATCAATTTTTTGCGTCAACTTCGCCAGATGTTCCGCAGCATCTTCGTTCAACCCCGCTGCCGACCGCTCGTCCATGTGCATTTTTATCACTACTGCTCTAAGCTCTCTTATGGATGCGGAGTCACCTGCCAAGGCACTATTCGCAGGAATAATGATCGGCGCAGTCGCAATAATCAAAGTAAAAATAGATTTTTTGAGTTTATTTTTCAGCATACGATAACCTCGGAAATAAAATTATTATTGTTACCACCATGACCATACTCTATCAATAGGCACGGTTGTACTAGCCGGCAAATAAGGGTTGATCGCAGTAGATGGCAACTCGCCTGCGTTAGTATCAGAGCAAAAAGGGGACGTGGCCAATTAAGCCGAGACCACCCTCGGCAGCGTCCCCGCCGGCAGATCTGGTCAGCCACCTGCAGCACTGAGGCGGCATGTACCCCAACCGATTTAATTAGCCACGTCCCCTTTAGTTTGGAGCAGGCGGCGGAGGTGGTTGACCAGGCGTTGCGCGAGCCGTCGCGCGAGCTGTCGCTGCTGCGCAAGCTGGAAAAGCGCCAGCGCGATGGCATGGCCCGATTCTCGTTCTTCATCTACCGCTTCAACGGCCCGGTGATGCAGCAGATGTTCCGCCAGCCCCGCAACACCTGGCAGCTGGAGCAGGGCGTGATCTCGATGCTGGCCGGCGACCTGTTCGACACGCCGAAGGTGCTGTGGCGCCTGCAGCTGTTCAAGCTGGTCTACGCGATCTGCGGCCTGCGCGACTGGCGCCGCTGGCGTGACGAGCACAGGTATCGGCTGGTGCAGGCGCGCTTGCGGTTCACTGGCGGCAATACGCCTTTGGATCGGGAATAGGGAATGGGGAACGGGGAACGGTCGGGCGGCGGCTCTGGCAGTCCGGTGTCTGTGAGAAACTGGGCGGCGTGGTCTGGCCTCGGCGCTGCTCCTGCCGTTCCCTGTTCCCCGTTCCCATTCTCCAATCCCGGCACCCATGGCCAAGCTCTATTTCTATTACTCGGCGATGAACGCCGGCAAGACCACCACGCTGCTGCAGAGCGCGTACAACTATCACGAGCGCGGCATGCGCACGCTGATCCTCACGCCGGCGCTGGACAACCGTTTCGGCGAAGGCGTGGTGGCTTCGCGGATCGGCCTGAAGGCGAATGCGCGCCGTTTCAGCAATGACGAGGACCTGTTCGCGCTGGTCGAGGCGGACATCGCCGCGCGGGGTGCGCTGAACTGCGTGTTCGTCGATGAGGCGCAGTTCCTCAGCAAGGCGCAGGTGTGGCAGATCAGCGACGTGGTCGACCGGCTGAACATCCCGGTGCTGGCCTACGGCCTGCGCACCGATTTCCGCGGCGAGCTGTTCGAGGGCAGCCGCTACCTGCTGGCCTGGGCCGACAACCTGGAAGAGATCAAGACGATCTGCCATACCGGCCGCAAGGCGACCATGGTGGTGCGCGTGGATGAGCACGGCCGTGCCGTCACCGACGGCCCGCAGGTTGAGATCGGCGGCAACGATCGCTATGTCTCGGTGAGCCGCGCCGAGTTCAAGAAGATCAGCGCGGGCGACGGCCGCATCGAGTTGCAGCAGGCCGTGCTGCCGCTGGGCGAGCGTGAATGAAACGGACCATCAAGGAATCTGCATGAGCGAAGTCACCCCCGCAGTCAGCTGGCCGCGGCCGTACTGGCAGCCTGGCGAAGAAGAGGCCGTGCTGCAGTTCTACGTGTTCGGCAAGTTCGAGCCCGAGCTGCTGATCCCGTCGCCCCGCTACGGCAGCCCGGGCCTGCCCGAAGGTGTCGAGATCCAGCGTTTCCAGAACGCGGTGCTGCGGCAGTGGGAAGGCTATCCGCTGAATGGCGCACTGGGCCAGCTGATCAAAGAAGACACGCCGGCGGCGTACGAGAACGCGCGCATCGCGCCCGAGGTGCTGGTGGTGCGCGGCGTGCTCAAGGACTCGGACACCCTGGACTACCTGCGCGACACGCTGGGCGTGCTGGCCGGCATGCTCGACGTGGGCGGCACGGCGGTTCTCGATCCGCAGATCCTCACCCTGTTCGACGCCGACCACTGGCGCCGCCACTACCTGGTGAAGGACGGCGCGCCGCCGCGCAACCACGTGCTGATCCTGCGCAGCGGCGAGGAAGCGGCCGATCGGTCGTGGATACACACCCGCGGCATGCGCAAGTTCGGCCGTCCGGACCTCAGCCTGCACAACGTGCCCGAAGGCGACATCGATCGCGCCGGCGTGCTGTGCGAACGACTGGTGGAACTGTTGTCGCTGGGCGCGAACTTCGCCGCCGGCCAGGAACTGGAGGTCGACGGCCTGGCCGAAGGCCTCGTCGCGCAACCCGGCGGCAGCCTCGACGATCCGGATTTCAACAACACCCATATCGCGTTCCACTGGCCGCAGTAAGCGCCGCCGCGGCCGCAACGACAAAGGGCGACACCGAAGTGTCGCCCTTTTTTTCGCCAGCCCGAAGGATGAGGGACTGCGAATCAGTCACTCGCGTGACCGATCCGCGACCGGCCATCCGTGGCCGAGCCAGCTCACAACCTCTCAGCCCTTGACGATGAAGCGCTGGCTGTCGTCCATGAAGGCCTTCTCGCCGAAGCCGCCTTCGTGCGAACCGAACGGCATCTGCGCGCGCAGTTTCCAGGTCGCCGGCACGCTCCATTCCTGGCGGGTCGCCTCGTCCGCCACCGGGTTGTAGTGCTGCAGGCTGGCGCCCACGCCGGCCTCGGTCAGCGCCAGCCACACGGCGAACTGGGCCATGCCGCCGGCCTGTTCGGACCACACCGGGAAGTTGTCCGCGTACAGGGCGAACTGCTCCTGCAGACCCTTCACCACCGACTGGTCCTCATAGAACAGCACCGTGCCGACGCCGGCGGCGAAGCTGTCGAGCTTGGCGGCGGTGGGGGCGAAGGCGTCGGCCGGCACGATCCTGCTCAGCTCGGCCTTGGTCAGCGCCCAGAACTTCTCGCTCTGCTCGCCGAACAGGATCACGGCGCGCGAACTCTGCGAATTGAACGACGACGGCGTATGCCGGATGGCTTCCTTGATGCGCTGGGTCAGTGCGTCCTTGTCCAGCGACACGTTCTTGCCCAGCGCGTACTGGGTGCGGCGCTGCTTGAGCGATTCGATCAGGGTGCTGTTCATGGGGATTCCTCGGGCAATGGGGTCAATGCATGGGAATCGCGGATTGGAGAAGGCTAGTTATGGAAACAGTGCCGGATGGCCGTGTTGTCCCTTGTGGCCACGGAATAGTTCCGCTTTGTCGCCTTCATCGCTGCATTTCGCGATCCATGGCGAACATGTTAGGCCCGGAAATCGGCCTGGCTAGCCGGCGGCTCGTGGTTAGTCTGTTTCCAGAAAGAAACAATGAGCGTACCGGCCTGCTTCAGCGCTGGCAGTGCGGGCACCAGAACGTCGAGCGCTGGCCCAGGGTGACCTGGCGGATCGGCGTGCTGCACACCCGGCAGGGTTCGCCGGCGCGGCCGTAGACCATCAGCTCGCGGAAGAAATAGCCCGGTGCGCCGTCGGGGCTGATGAAGTCGCGTAAGGTGGTGCCGCCGCGCTCGATGGCCCAGGCCAGCAGGCGTTTCACCTCGGCGGCCAGTCGTGCGTAGCGTGCCCGTGAGACCTTGCCCGCGGCGAGCCGGGGATCGATGCCGGCGTAGAACAGCGCCTCGCTGGCGTAGATGTTGCCCACGCCCACCACGACGGCGTTGTCCATCAGGAACAGTTTCACCGCCGCCGTGCGTCCGCGCGACAGGTGCCACATCAGGTCGCCGTCGAAGGCGTCGGTCAACGGTTCCGGCCCCAGCTTGGCCAGCAGTTCGTGGGTCTCGCCGGGCGCCTGCCACAGCAGGCAGCCGAAGCGGCGCGGGTCGGTGAAGCGCAGGATGCGCGGCGCCTGCGCCGTCATGCGTTCCAGCGCGATGTCCACGTGATCGTGCTTGCCGATGGGCGCGTCCGGAGGCAATACGCGCAGCACGCCGGTCATGCCCAGGTGCAGCAGCGCGCTGCCGGCTTCGGTGTGCAGCAGCAGGTATTTCGCCCGGCGTTCCACCGCGTCGATGCGCTGGCCGGGCAGCACGGAGCTGATCTCCGGCGGAATCGGCCAGCGCAGGTCGGGACGACGCAGGGTCACCCCGGTCACGCGCCGGCCGATCAGGTACGGCGCGATGCCGCGACGGGTGGTTTCGACTTCGGGCAGTTCGGGCACGTTCGATCCGGTCGCTCAGAGTTTGTGAAGAAAACCACTTCCTGTGGTTTTCCTCTATCGCACGTCCGGTACACGCCCGGACGTGCTCACACGAATCAGTCATTTACATGACTGATTCGCGCCCGGCCATCCGTGGCCGGCCTGAGAGGTTGAAGCTCACAACCTCTCAGTGCAGCTCGGTCACGGCGATGGCCGGCGATCGCGGCATGTAGCGCGACGACACCAGCGCCACCCGATCGCCCACGCGCACGTAATGCTGCGGTCCGGTGACCGAGCTTTCGCCGAACTCGAGCCTTTCGCCATCCAGCACCAGCACCGCGCGAGGCGGCTGCAGGCCGATTTTCGCCGGGTCGAAGTCGCTGGCCGGGCGCCAGCTCAGCACATGGGCGGCGGCGATGCCGGCGAGATCGTCGAGGCGGTCGTCGTTGGCGACGCGGCCGGGCGTGCCGTCGGTGCGCCACCAGTGGCCGTCGTCGTGCTTGCGGTAATCCAGCGGGGTGGCGCCCGGCAGGGTGAGGCTGATCTGCGTGATGGTCGCCGGGTCCAGCGTGGTCAGCGGGCCGGTTTCCCGGCTGGCGTCACGCTGCAGTTGCCAACCGGCCACGCCGAGCAGGGCCAGCACGCCCAGCACCAGGAACAGCTTGCCACGCTGCGCGCGCTTCATCGCTCAGCGCCGCCGCCGACGCCACACGATGGCGCCGCCGATCAGCAACAGCAGCAGCGGCAGCGCGATCAGGAAGCCGAAGCTCAGCGTGTTGAGTTCGCCCTGCGATATCTGCAGCAGCCGGTCCGGCGCGCCCCGCGGCGGCAGGTTGACCAGCTTGTCGTCGCCGAGCAGCCAGTCGAACACGCGTTCGCCCAGCGCGCGATTGCCGCCATTGCCCAGGTAGGTGTTGGACAGGAAATCGCCGTCGCCGATCACCACCGCGCGCTGCTCACTCTTGTCCGGACTGGGCGACAGCCGGCTCAGGGCGAAGCCGAAGTCCAGCGGACCCTTCAGCTCGCCCACGTCGGCATCGAAGCGGATGTCGGACGACTTCGCGTTGTCGATCGGCTGGAACTCGGTCCAGCTTTGCGCGCTGGAACGCAGGAACGGCGCGAACGCCCAGCCGCTCTGGTCGAGTTGCGCCAGCGTGGAGGCCTGCGGAAACAGCGTGGTCAGGCTGAAGCCGCGGGTGATCGCTTGCGCCGGGTAGTCGCCCAGGGTGATCAGGCGCGGGTCGTGCAGGCCCAGCGCGGCGCCCGAACCATCGACCAGCACGCCGGGCAGCACGCGCACGCCCAGCGCAGCGGCCAGCGGCCTGAGGCCCAGGTCGTCGTTGGCCGGCTCGGCCAGCCACAGCAGGTTGCCGCCGTTGGCCACGTAGTTGACCAGCGCCTGCACCGCCGCCGGCGGCAGCGCCACTTCCGGACTGGCCAGCACCACCAGGTCGGTGTGCTCGGGCACGGCGCTGACCTGGCTGAAGTTCAGCGGCACCGCGCGCATGCCGCGGCTTTCCAGCTGGGTGATGAAGGTGCCCAGGTCGCCATTGCCCTGGCCGTCGGCGCGCCGCTCGCCGTCGCCGGTGACGAAGGCCACGATGCGGTCGCGGCCGCGCAGCAACCGTTCCAGCGCATTGGTGAGGCTGCGCTCGGACAACTCGTCCAGGCGTTGCTCGCGATCCTGGTAGTGCAGGATCAGCGCGCCGTCGACGGTGATGCCCAGCTCGCGCATCTTCGCCGGGTCCAGTTGCGGGTCGACGAAGCGCAGCGTGAGGTCGGGCTTCACCGCCTGGTAGCGCTGCAGGAAGCCGGCCACGGTCTGGCGCAGGTCGCCCTGCGGCCGCGCGTAGCTGACGATTTCCACCGGGCCCTGCAGCTGCGCCAGCACGGCGCGACTTTCCGCCGACAGGCTGGTGCGGCCGTTGGCGGTCCAGTCGGACTGCTTCGCGTAACGGGCCGAGAGATAGCCCAGCGCGGCGAAGGCCAGCACCAGCAGCGCGGCAAACAGCCAGCCGTCCAGACGTCTGAACAGGTTTCGCATCAGCCACGCTCCCGGTCGGCGGCGAGCCGGCGCGTCGCCAGCACCAGCGACAGCGCGGCCAGCAACACGAACCACGCGACGTCGGCGCTGGACACCAGTCCGCGCAGCAGCGGCTGCAGGTGCGAGCTCATCGCCAGCCAGTTGATCGCGCCGCCGTTGATGCCGGCCAGTTGCGCGCCCAGGTTCACGCTCCACAGCGCCAGCGCGATGACCAGGGCGGCAGCCGCCGCAATCGCCGGATGCGAGGCGAAGCTGGAGCAGGCCACCGCGATCGCCGCCAGCGTGGCCAGCATCAGGGCGAGGCCCAGGCTGGCGGCGGCCAGCTTGCCCCAGTCGAAGTGGGTGGCGTGCATCAGCGCCAGCGGCATCGCCAGGGTCAGTGCTAGCCACAACAGCAGCCAGCCGAGCAGGGCCAGGTACTTGCCCAGCACGATGCGCGAAGCGGGCACGCCCGCGGCGAACATCAGCGGCAAGGTGCCGTTGCGACGCTCGCCGGCGATCACCGACATGCCCAGCAGCGGCACCACCAGGAAGGCCAGCTGGGCGAGCTGGCCCAGCAGCGGCACGCCGACCAGGTCGACGAAGCCGGGGCCGTCAGGCTGGGCGGCGCGCTGGATCTGGCCGGCCAGGAAATTGCCCAGCAGCAGGGTGAAGTTCCAGGCCAGCCAGGCCAGCGTCAACGCCGCCAGCACCCAGGCCAGCGGGCGCACCAGCAACCGGCGCCATTCCAGTCGTGCCACCGCAAGCAGGGTCATGCAGCCTGCGCCTTGTCGCTGCCGTTCATCGCAATCCCGAAGAAGGTCTGTTCCAGTGCCGCGTGGTCGTCGGCCAGCACGGCGCCGTCATGGCGCAGCGTGCCCTCGTGCAGGATCGCCACGCGATCGCACACCGCGGTCACCTCGGCCAGCAGGTGGGTGGACAGGATCACCGCGGTGCCGGCGGCGGCCTGCTCGCGGATCAGCGCGCGCAAGGCGGCGACCTGCACCGGATCGAGCGCGTTGGCCGGTTCGTCCAGCACCAGCAGGGCCGGGCGATGCAGCAGCGCGCAGGCCAGCCCGAGCCGCTGGCGCTGGCCTTGCGACAGCACGCCGGCCAGGCGCCGGGCCAGCGGCTGCAGTTCCAGTCGCTCGACGATTGCGTTGCGGGCCGCGCGCAGGTCGCTGCCGTTCATGCCGCGCAAGCGTCCGTGCGCGTCCAGGTGTTCTTCCACCGTGAGCTCGGCCCACACCGGCGCACGCTCGGGCAGCCAGCCGATCTGGTGGCGGGCGAGTTCCGGATACTCGAGGAAATCCTCGCCGTTCAGCTGGATGCCGCCGCTGTCCGGGCGCAGCGCGCCGGCGATCATCGACAAGGTGGTCGACTTGCCGGCGCCGTTGACGCCCAGCAGGCCCATCACCTGGCCGCTTTTCAGCGCCAGGCTGAGTTCGCGCACGGCCTGGCGGCCGGCGCGTCGGCGGCTGAGGCGATCCAGTTGCAGCACGGTCTTGGGTGAGGCCGGAACGATGGTGGTCATTGCCTGATTGTCATGGCGCCCCCATCCTGAAACAACAGGCGCGTGAATAACGTCGCCTTAGCTTCCACCGCTTGACCAACTGCTATCATTCGTGGTTCGCAACATGCTGGTGGGTACGGAAGCCCCTGATTTACACTGACTTGTCCCTCATCCGGTGCCTTCCATGCTCGACGCGGTAATCAATTTCCTCAACGATGGTCTGACCGGCGCAAGCTGGGGCCAGATCGCCGTGTACATGCTGGTGATGACCCAGCTCACCATCTTCACGGTGACCCTGTACCTGCATCGCAGCCAGACCCATCGCGGCGTGGATTTCCACCCGGCGCTGGCGCACTTCTTCCGTTTCTGGGGCTGGCTCACCACCGGCATGGTCACCCGCGAGTGGGTGGCGGTGCATCGCAAGCACCACGCCAAGGTCGAGACCGCGGACGATCCGCACAGCCCGATGATCTACGGCATCAAGAAGGTGTTCTGGGACGGCGTGTCGCTGTATCGCGACGCCTGCGAGAACAAGCAGGACATGGAGCAGTACGGCCGCGGCACCCCCGACGACTGGGTCGAGAAGCGCGTCTACGGCGCGCATCCCTACTGGGGCCCGACCCTGATGCTGTTCATCAGCGTGGCGCTGTTCGGCGTGATCGGTGCGGCGCTGTGGGCGCTGCAGATGGTGTGGATTCCGTTCTGGGCCGCCGGCTTCGTCAACGGCATCGGCCACTGGGCCGGCTACCGCAACTTCGAAAGCGCGGACACCGCGCGCAACCTGATCCCGTGGGCGTTCTGGATCGGCGGCGAAGAGCTGCACAACAACCATCACGCGTTCCCCAGCTCGGCCAAGTTCGCCCTGCGCAAGTGGGAATTCGACATCGGCTGGGCGGCGATCTGCGGCCTGCGTGCAGTAGGCCTGGCCAAGGTGCTGCGCGTGGCGCCCACCCTCGACATCCGCCCGAACGTGCGCCTGCCCGATGCCGAAACGCTGAAGGCCGTGCTGACCCATCGCTTCCAGGCGATGACCGACTACTACCGCGGCGTGATCCTGCCGACCATCGCCGAAGAAGCGCAGCATGCCGGCGAAAGCCTGAAGTCCACCCCGCGTCGCCTGCGTCGCGCGCTGGCCGACGGTGGCCGCTGGCTGGACAGCGAAGGCCGCGACCGCATGCAGGCGGTGCTGGCCAGGCGTCCGACGCTGGCCACCGTGGTCGAGTTCCGCAGCCGCCTGGTGGCGCTGATGGAGCAGCGCGGTGCCGAGCAGGCGCTGAAGGGCCTGCAGCAGTGGATTCACGAAGCCGAGGAAAGCGGCATCCGGGCACTGCAGGAATTCGCCCAGCGGCTGAAGGGCTACGGCGTGGCCACGGCCTGATCGGAAGCCAGCATGTTTCAGCAGAACCCGCCGTCCGGCGGGTTTTGTTTTTCGGGGATCGGCACGAGGGAAGCGGATGGCCTTGCGCGTAGTGTTGATCGGCGCCACCGGCGTGTTCGGTTCGCGCATCGCCAGCCAGCTGGCGGGCGATCCGCGCTTTCAGCTGGTCGTCGCCGGCCGACGGGCGCAGAGCCTGGCGGCGCTGCGTGATGCACTGGGCGATGCCTCGGTGCAGGTGGCTGCGCTCGACGTGGCCGCGCCGGGTCTGGCCGATGCGCTGGCCGCGTTGCGGCCGCAACTGGTGATCCACGCGGCCGGTCCGTTCCAGCAACAGGACTATCGGGTGGCCGAGGCCTGCCTGGCCTGCGCCAGCGACTACATCGACCTTGCCGACGGACGCGACTTCGTCGGCGGCATGAGCCGTCTGGACGACCGTGCACGGGAAGCCGGTCGCCTGCTGGTCAGCGGTGCCTCCACGGTGCCGGCGCTGAGCAGCGCGGTGGTGGATGGCCTGCTGCCGCGCTTCGCCACGCTGGACGTGATCGAGCACGCGATCAGCCCCGGCAACCGCACGCCCCGTGGCGACGCCACGGTGGCGGCGATCCTGGGTTATTGCGGCCGCCCGGTGGAACTGTGGCGCGACGGTCGCTGGCAGCGGGGCCACGGCTGGATGCTGACGCGGCGCCCGCGGTTTTCGTTCGGCCCGCGCTGGGTCGGCTTGTGCGATGTGCCGGATCTGGCCCTGTTCCCGTTGCGCTATCCCGGCGTGCGCACGGTGATCTTCCGGGCGGGGCTGGAGCTGAAGCTTCTGCACTTCGGCACGCTGGCCGCGGCGTGGCTGGTGCGGCTGGGACTGCTGCGCGACCTGGCCCGCCACGCCACGCGCCTGCGCCGGATCAGCGAGTGGTTCCTCGGTGCGGGCAGCGACGTCGGCGGCATGCTGGTGGAACTGGGCGGGCGCGACACGCAAAGGCGGGCGCTGAAGTTGCGCTGGTCGTTGCGCGCGGCTGCTGGCGATGGCCCGCAGATTCCCGCCACACCCGCGGTGGTGCTGGCGCGCAAGCTGGCCGACGGCAGCCTGTCGGCGCGCGGAGCGATGCCGTGCATGGGCCTGTTCACGCTCGACGAGGCGCTTGAAGCACTCGATGGCTTCGCGATCCAGACGCAGCTGGAAACGCTTACGGGCTGAAACGCGCGCGTTGCTCCGGCGTGGGCACGAAGCAGCTGCGGCTCTGTCCGAAGATCCGGTAGCGGTGGCGGGCCACGAAGCGGTAGGCCGGGTCGCCGAGCCAGCGCGGCACCCGATGCAGCGCATGGCCCAGCCAGCGCCAGCGACGCTGGCCCAGGCTGCGCAGGATCTGCACGATCGCCCGGGTGTCGGTGTAGCCGCGATGGTCTTCGACCAGCAGGAACGACAGCGGCGAGTCCGGGTCCAGCCCGTGCACCAGCAGCAGGGCGCGGCCGTGCTCCGACTGCATCGCGGCGAAGTGATAGCGCGATGCGCGATCGTGCTTCAGCAGGAAGCGCACCCAGCGACTGCACAGCAGGCAGACGCCGTCGAACACGATCACCGGCGCGGCGGTTTCAGCCTTCATCCGGAGCCGCCCCGGCTTGCGAAGGTTCCAGCCAGCCGTGGTAGGCGACCAGCTGGCCCAGCCAAGGCAGCCGCGCGTCGACGCTGAACTGGTAGCGACCGTCACGGATGCCGCTGCGCGAAAGCACCTGGCCGCGCAGCGCCCGCGGGCAGGGCAGGCCGAGGAAGTGCACGCTGCGCAGCTGCCAGTCGATCGCGTCGCCGTCCTGGCGCAGGGCGAAACCCAGCCGGGCCGGCCCCAGCGTTTCGAACAGCAGGGGCGAGCCGTTGCACCGGCCCAGCGTGGAGCGCATCTGCCGAGTGGCGAAACGGCGCGTCCAGATTTCGCGGTCGTCGCGGCGTTCGATGGTCAGTGCCAGTGCCTGTGCCGGGCCTGGCGACGGCAAGCCCAACAGCCGGCGCAACCAGCGTGCGGGCAGGCGGCGGTCGCCGGTGATGTCGGCCAGGCCGCTGGCCTGCAACCGTGGCGACGAGCCGTGCATGGCCTGCACCGCCGCTGGCAACTGTCGCCAGCTCTCGTCGCCGAGCAGCTCGGGAAACAATGCGATCAATGGGGCGGGACTCATCCGGCGATGATGCGTGGCAGTCGCCGGCCCGGCAAGCAGGCAAAAGAAAACCCGCCACGGGGGCGGGTTTTCTTCGGCGCGTCGATCAATTACTTGATCTTGCCTTCCTTGTACATCACGTGCTTGCGAACCACCGGATCGTACTTCTTGAACTCGAACTTTTCCGGGGTGTTCTTCTTGTTCTTCTGCGTGGTGTAGAAGTGGCCGGTGCCGGCCGTGGAGATCATGCGGATCTTGTCTTGGGTCTTGTTAGCCATGGTTTGATCCTCAGACCTTTTCGCCGCGGGCGCGCATGTCGGCAATCACGGCCTCGATGCCATTCTTGTCGATGGTGCGCAGGGCGTTGTTGGAAACGCGCAGCTTGATCCAGCGGTTCTCGCTGGCCACCCAGAAACGACGCTCATGCAGGTTGGGCAACCAGCGGCGACGGGTACGGTTGTTGGCGTGCGAGACGTTGTTGCCGCTCATCACACCCTTACCGGTGACTTGACATACACGGGCCATGACGACCTCCGTAAATTTTTTTGACACCCGTTGGCCAGGGTGTGATCGGCCCAGCGGCGCCATGCGCCACGCGATGCTGGAGGTCTTGCGTCGCGTGAGCGTGAGGTCCGTACCGCGTGGCGGACCGCCCGGAAGCACCGGGTCGACAGAGGCGAGCCGCGTATTCTCGCAGAAAAACAGCGCCCTGCGCAATCTTTGCCGCATTTGGCGGTTCCCGCCGGCGTGCGCGCGGCGGGGATGTATGGAACAATCGTCCTCTTTTATTCAAACGACCCGACTCGAGGAACGCCCGATGGCACAAGAGATCACCAACGACCAGGCCAACGGCCAGTCCAGTCAGCCGCAGCTGGTGATGCAGAAGATCTACGTGAAGGACGTGTCCTTCGAGGCGCCGAACGCGCCGCAGATCTTCCAGGAGATCGACGAGAAGGACCAGCCGCAGGTGCAGCTGAACCTGGGCCAGAAGGCCACCGATCTGGGCAATAACATGTACGAAGTGGTGCTCAGCCTGACCCTGACCTGCACCATCGGCCAGCGCACCGCGTATCTGGCGGAAGTGGAGCAGGCCGGCGTGTTCGGCATCGCCGGCTTCAGCGAGGCCGACCAGGCCGGCATCATCGGCAGCTACTGCCCGAACCTGCTGTTCCCGTACGCCCGCCAGGTGATTTCGTCGCTGGTGCTGGAAGGCGGTTTCCCGCCGTTCCTGCTGCAGCCGATCAACTTCGATGCGCTGTTCGCCGAACAGCAGCGCCGCGCGATGGGCGGCGACGAAGCCCCGGCCACGCTGAACAGCTGAGTCCGGCCCATGCCTGACCACCCGAAGCTGACCGTTCTCGGCGCCGGCTCCTGGGGCACTGCGCTGGCGGCCCTGATCGCACGCAACGGCGTGCCCACCACCTTGTGGGGGCGCGACGCCGGGGCGCTGGCGGCGATGACGGCCGCTCGCGTCAACCAGCGCTACCTGCCGGACATTAAGCTGCCGGAGCAACTGGGCTACGAAAGCGACCTGGCCCGCGCCGTGCGCGGCGCCGGCATCGTGCTGATCGTGGTGCCCAGCCATGCCTTCGCCAGCATGCTGGACGAACTGGCACCGCTGCTTGATGCGGATACCTCGATCGCCTGGGCCACCAAGGGCTTCGAGCCGGGCACCGGCCGCTTCCTGCACGAACTGGTGGCCGAGAAGCTGCCCGGTCGCGCGGCCGCCGTGGTCACCGGGCCCTCGTTTGCGAAGGAAGTGGCGTCCGGCCTGCCCAGCGCCGTCACCGTGCACTCGGACGATGCGGCGTTCGCGCAGCAACTGGCGACCCTGCTGCACGCGCCCAACCTGCGCGCGTATTCCGGCGGCGACGTGCTGGGCGCCGAGCTTGGCGGCGCGATGAAGAACGTGCTGGCGGTGGCCACCGGCATCGCCGACGGCATGGACCTGGGCCTCAATGCCCGCGCCGGCCTGATCACCCGCGGCATGAACGAGATGCTGCGGCTGGGCGTGGCGCTGGGCGCGCGGCCGGAAACCCTGATCGGGCTTTCCGGCCTGGGCGACCTGGTGCTGACCTGCACCGGCGACCTGTCGCGCAACCGCCGGCTGGGTCTGGCGCTGGGCCAGGGCATCGCGATCGACGAAGCGGTGCGCCGGATCGGCCAGGTGGTCGAAAGCATCCTCACCGCCGACGAGGTGGCGCGACTGGCCGACAAGCATGCCCTGGACCTGCCGATCAGTGCCGGTGTGCGCGCCGTGCTGCATGGCGAGGTCACTCCGGTGGAAGGGCTCAAGGCGCTGATGGCGCGCGAGCAGAAGCCGGAATATCCGCACGGGCTGTTCGGCAACGCCTGATTTCCCCCGCGCCCCGGTCCGCATTGGCCGGGGATGCGATCGCGACGGTCGCATCCTGCCCGCGCGCTGCTAAGCTCAATGTTTTGGTCATCGCCACGGACCGCATGCGCATGCAGCAACCGGACGAGAAACAGCACGCCGCCAGCGCAGCACCCGGCGACGACGAAGCCCTGCCGCAGGCATGGCGACGGCTGCTGGCTGCGCCCCGGCCGACCGCGACGGACGAACAGGGCGTGCTCGGTTTCTTCCTGGAAGTGATGCCCGAAGAAAACGCCGCCTTCGTGCGCCTGGACGTGGCGCCGGTGCTGCTCGGCGTGGCCGAGCATGGCCGCTACGCGCGGCCGGTGCCGCTGGACAGTCGGCACCTGGCGCAGTCACCGCTGCAGCCCCACGAGCAGCGCCTGGCCGCGACCATGCTCGGCCTGCCGCAGAGCGTGCGCAAGGGACGCAGCTATGCGCGCATGGGCGGCCATGTCGGCGACACCCTGCTGGCCGAGATCCTCGACACCGCGCCCTGCTTCCTTGGCGGGCTGGCCGGCCTGCGCCTGTCGCGCGGCAAGTCGCACCAGCTCAACTGGCACTGGAAGATGGAACCGGACGGCAGTCAGCGCCTGTTGCCGGTGCTGCCGCACAGCCAGCGCCTGCTGCGCATCGACTGCCTGTGGTATCTCGATGTGGAGCGCGCCACCGTGGGGCGCTTCGATGCCGCCGGCGAGGAAACCCACTGGCTCGACCTGCCGCCGCTGAAGCATGAGCACGGTCGCCGCCTGCGCAACCGCCTGAGCGGCAGCCGGCTGGCCACGCGGGTGCCGCTGCCCCAGGTGTTCGGCGAGGTGCGCCGCTCAGAGCTCGCGCCCAAGCCCATCCTGATCCTGCACGCGCTGACCCGGCATGCGCGGCTGGCCGCCGGCACGCCGCCGCTCGGCTACGCCAGGCTGGCCTTCGACTACGCCGGCGAACGCCTGCCCGGTCGCGGTGGCGAGCCGCTGGTGCGCCGGGTGCGCAACGGCCAGCTGGTCGAGATCAACCGTCGCCGCGCCGAAGAACTGACCGCGATGGAACAGCTCGAACGCGCCGGCCTCACCCCCGGCGTGGATACCGAAGGCCTGCCCTGGGACGTGGCCGAAACCTTGCCCGACGACGCTTGGCTGTTCCCCGGCACCGGTTATGCCGGCGCGCTGGAGGTCAACACGCCGGCCCGCTGGCTGGCGCTGCGGCCCAAGCTGGAGACCGAGAATTTCCAAGTCGAGTACGCGCCCAGTTTTCCGTTCGAAGTGCTGGAAGGCCCGGTGCACTGGTATGGCCACGCGGTGGAGGACGCCGACGACCATGCCTTCGACCTGGAAATCGGCATCGAGCTGGATGGCCAGCGGCACAACCTGCTGCCCGCCGTGGCGCAGGCGCTGGCCGAGCATCAGCTGAACCTGAGCCCGGCGCCGAACGAACCGGAAGACGCGGTGTGGTACGCGCCGGTCGATGCGCGCCGACGCGTGCCCGTGCGCCTGAAGGAGTTGCGCGGCCTGCTGGCGCCGCTGGCCGAATACCTGGAGAAGCCGCGCAAGAAGCTCCACCTGCCGCGGGTGCAGGCCGGCCGGCTCGAAGAGCTGGCCGCGGCGATGCCCGGCGGCAGCCAGCTGGAAGCGGCCGAGCCGCTGCTCGGCTTCGCCGCGCGCCTGCGCGATGCCGCCGAGCGCGCCAGCGATGCGGTGCCCGAAGGCCTCACCGTCGAGATGCGGCCGTACCAGCGCGAAGGACTGCGCTGGCTGAATGCGCTGGCCGAGGCCGGGGTCGGCGGCGTGCTGGCCGACGACATGGGCCTGGGCAAGACGCTGCAGCTGATCACCCATCTGCTGTCGCTGAAACAGGGTGGTGCGCTGAGCCAGCCCGCGCTGATCGTGGTGCCGACCAGCCTGATCCCGAACTGGCAGTCGGAAATCGCCCGCTTCGCGCCGATGCTGCAGGTGCTGACCCTGCATGGCCCGCAGCGCGCCGAGGAGTTCGACCAGCTGGGCGCGCAGGACATCGTGCTGACCAGCTACGCATTATTACCACGCGACGTGGTGGCGCTGCGCCAGCAACCGTTCGCGCTGATCGTGCTGGACGAGGCGCAGCAGGTGAAGAACCCGCGCACCCAGGCGCGCCGCGCCTTGCTCAGCCTGCGCACGCCGCGTTATGTCTGCCTCACTGGCACGCCGCTCGAAAACCATCTGGGCGAGCTGTGGTCGCAGGTCGACCTGGCGGTGCCCGGCCTGCTCGGCGACGAGAGTGCGTTCCGGCGCTTCTACCGCGTGCCGATCGAGAAGCAGCACGACGAGGAATGCCAGCAGCGGCTGAACCTGCGCATCTCGCCATTCATCCTGCGCCGGACCAAGTCGCAGGTGGCCAAGGAGCTGCCGCCGAAGACCGAGATCACCCGCCGCGTGGTGCTGGAAGGCCGCCAGCGCGAACTGTACGAAGGCCTGCGCCTGTCGCTGGCCGAGGAACTGCGCGAGGTGATCGCCGAGCGCGGCATTTCGCATTCGGGCATCGTGGTGCTGGACGCCCTGCTCAAGCTGCGCCAGGTCTGTTGCGATCCGCGCCTGGTGAAGCTGGAGGCCGCGCGCGGCGTGCATGAATCGGCCAAGTTCGAACTGCTGATGGACATGCTGCCGGCCCTGCTCGACGAAGGCCGCAAGGTGCTGCTGTTCTCGCAGTTCACCGGCATGCTGAAGCTGATCGCCGCCGAACTCGATCGCCGGCGCATCCGCTACGTCACCCTCACCGGCGACACCCGCGATCGCGCCGAGCCCGTGCAGCGTTTCCAGAACGGCGACGTGCCCCTGTTCCTGCTGTCGCTGAAGGCCGGCGGCGTGGGCCTGAACCTCACCGCCGCTGACACCGTGATCCACTACGACCCGTGGTGGAATCCCGCCGCCGAAGCGCAGGCGTCCGACCGCGCGCACCGCATCGGCCAGGACAAGCCGGTGTTCGTGTTCCGCCTGATCACCTCGGGCACGGTGGAGGAGCGCATCGAGGAACTGAAGGAACGCAAGGCCGAACTGGCCGCTGCCGTGCTGGAAGGTGGCGGCAGCCGGCAGAAGCTCAGCTTCGACGAGGGCGACCTGGACGCGCTGCTGGCGCCGGGCTGAGCGCTTCGGCAGCGCGCGACGCCGCGGCGGATCGCCGCTGTCCCACAAATTACTTGTCAAAGCAGTCAACAGCCGCAAGACTCGGGGAAGTGTTCGACGGGGGCGGCAACACGATGGTGCGCATGGAGGCGGTGACACGTCATTACCGGATCGGCGGGCAGCTCATCGCCGCGCTGGACGGGGTCAGTTTCGCGGTGCCGCAGGGCCAGTTCATGGCCATCGTCGGGCCGTCCGGTTCGGGCAAGTCCACCTTGCTCAACATGCTTGGTTGCCTCGACCGCCCGGACAGCGGTCGTTACCTGCTGGATGACGTCGACGTCTCCACCTTCGACGACGAGCGCGCCAGCGACTTCCGCAACCGGCGCATCGGCTTCGTGTTCCAGTCATTCCACTTGCTGCCGCGTTTGAGCGTGCTGGAGAACGCACTGCTGCCCCGGCGCTTCCTGCGCGGCTCCGACGAAGGGCTGGAGCAGCGCGCCCACGAACTGCTGCAGCGGATGGGCCTGCAGCGGCATCTGGCGCATCGCCCGGGGCAGCTGTCCGGCGGCCAGATGCAGCGCGTGGCGATCGCCCGCGCCTTGCTGATGAAGCCGGCCCTGCTGCTGGCCGACGAGCCTACCGGCAACCTCGATTCGAAGAGTGCCGCCGACGTGCTGGCCCTGCTCGCCGAGGTACATGGCGATGGCCAGACCGTGGTGATGGTCACTCATGACGCCGACGTTGCCGCGCGGGCGCAGCGCCAGATCAGCCTGCGCGACGGGAGGATCGAGCATGATTCGGCGGCTTGAGGCGCTGGCGCTGCTGCTCCTGCTGCCGCCGCTGGCATCGGCGACGGTGTTCAGCGGCGAGGTGCAGGTGGCCGGCGCACAGGAGATCTTCACGCCGCCCTCGATGAGTTCGCCGGTGGTGTTGCGCTATTACATCGCCGACGGCGCGAAGGCGAAGCCCGGCGACGTGCTGCTGCGCATCGACGCCGGTCCGGCCGAGACCCAGCTGCGCACGCTGCAGGCGCAGCTCGACCAGGCCATCGCCAAGAACGCCAAGGAAATCGCCGAGCTCGAACTGAAGCAGGCCGACGCTGAACTCGCACTCGCCGATGCCCAGGCCGAACGCGACACCGCGGCGGTGGACGCGGTGATCCCCAAGTCGCTGATCTCGGCGCTCGACTACGACCGCCACCAAGGCGAGATGCAACGCACCGAGCGCGCGCTGGCGCTGAAGAAGCAGGAGGTGGCCCAGGCCATCGCCGCGGTGACGAGAAGGCGGCAGGACAGCGAGCTGGAACTGGGCAAGCAGCGCGCCTCGCTGGATTTCTACCGGAAGCAGGTGGCCGGCGCGGTGGTGCGCGCCAGTCACGCCGGCACCGTGGTGCACGGCTTCGACGACGTGTTCGGCAATGGCGGCCGTTACGAGGAGGGTTCGACCAGTTTCCCCGGCGTCAAGGTCGGCGAGCTCGTGGGCGAGGCCAGCGGTTACACCGTGCGGGCCTGGGTGCTGGAACCGGATCGCCCGGGCCTGCGCGTGGGGCAGCCGCTACAGTTGCACGTGGACGCCCTGCCGGGCAGCAGCCTGCGCGGCAGCATCACCAGCATCGCCGGTGCATCGGCCAGCAAGGATGCCTGGGGCGACGGCCGTTACTTCGAGGTCGACATCGCCTTGCCCGCCGGGATGAACCTGCCGTTGCGCCAGGGCATGAGCGTTCGCGTCGACAGCGACCTCGATGATCCGCAGCCGCACGCCGGCGCGTCGGGTGGCGGCATGCTGGCGCCGCTGAAGGCCGATGGCGAGGTGTTCGCCCAGCGCAGCCTGGCGATCTCGCCGCCGTCGGTGGATGGCCTGTGGCAGATGACGGTGAGCCAGATGGCCGGTGATGGCGAGTCGGTGAAGAAGGGCGACATGCTGGTGGCGTTCGAGGCCTCCGAGGTGGTCAAGAACCTCACCGCCAAACAGGGCGAGCTGGCCGAAAAACGCCGCAAGCAGGAACAGCTCAAGCTTGACCTGGCCGATCGCGCCCGCGAAGCCGAGCTGGCCACGGCGCAGGCACGGGCCGAGATGGAGAAGGCGCGGCGCAAGGCCGATCAGCCGAAGGATTACATCGCGCGGGTGGATTACCAGAAGCTGGTGGTGGCGCGGACCAAGGCAGAGCGGCGGCTGAGCCTGACCGCGCAGCGACAGCAGGTGGCGGCGCGCGAGCGCAGCGCCGAGCAGGCCATGGCCGATGAGGACGTGGACGCGCTGGAAACGGAGGTCGGCAAGTTGCAGGAGTCGCTGGGCGCGCTGACCGTCAAGGCGCCGCGCGACGGCATCGTGGTGCACGAGGACAGCTGGCAGGGCGGCAAGGTCGATGTCGGCACGCAGATCTGGCGCGGCCAGTCGGTGGCGCAGATGCCCGACCTGTCGACGCTGGCCGTGCGCGCCGCACTGCCCGAGCGCGAGCTCACCCGGGTGAGCAAAGGACAGCGCGTGCGCGTGCTGGTATCCGGCGGCGATCGCAGCCTGTCGGGCGTCATCGCCGAAATCGGTGGCACCGTGCACAGCAAGTCGCGGGTCGAGGCGATACCCGTGGTCGATCTGATCATCCATCTGGACCAGGGCCAGCCACGCCTGAAGCCGGGCCAGCCGGTGCGGGTCGAGATCACCGCGGCGGCGGGAGCGAAACGATGAGCCGGTACGCATGGCTGCTGCTGTTCCTGCTGGGTGGATGCACCCATGCAGACGCCGATCACACCGTGCTGGAACAAGCGCACGCGGGGCCGCTGGAATTCAGCGTGCTCGGCGAGGGCGAGCTGCATTCGACCCGGCCGACGCCGCTGCTGGTGCCCGGCAAACAATGGAGTTCGCGCCAGCTGAACTGGATGCTGCCCGACGGCAGCACGGTGGAGAAGGGCGAGCTGGTGGCGCGGTTCTCGGCCGACCAGAGCAAGCAGGATCTGCTGGAAGCCCAGATCGACCTGCAACGCAACGCGCTGGCGCGTGCCGGCAAGCAGGCCGAACTGGATGACAAGAATGGCCAGCTCGATGTCGACCTGATCCAGGTAGCGGCGCAGCACGCGATCGCCGCGCGCTACGCCAACGCCAGCCTCGACGCGATGGCGCGCAACGACATCCTCGACGCGGTGCAGGACGTGCACTACCTCGACGTGCGCCAGCGCATCCTGCAATGGCGCGAAGACCAGTCGGCGTCACGCGGAGCCGCCGAGCTGGCCGTGCTGGATGCCCAGCGCAACAGCTTCGAAACCCTGGCGAAGCAGAAGCAGGCCGATCTGGAGGCGCTGGAACTGCGCGCCCCGCATGCCGGCGTGCTGGTGCTGGAAAGGGACTGGAGCGACCAGGTGCCGCACGTGGGCGGCAGCCTCTACGCGGGCAACACCTTCGCCAGCCTGCCCGACCTGGCGGCGCTGGAAGTGCAGTTGAGCGTGCCGCAGATCGAGGCCCAGGGCATTCGCGTGGGCGACGTGGTGCAGCTGCATCGCTGGGGCATCCCGGCGCAGACGGTGAGCTCCCGCATCAGCTGGATCGCCTCGGCGGCGCAACCGCGCAGCCGCGACAATCCGGTGAAATACCTGTCGCTCAAGAGCACCCTGCCGGCTGACGTGGCGCGGCGCTACGGGTGGATTCCCGGGCAGCGCTTCGTCGGCAAGATCATCCTGCTGCAGGCGCAGGGCTACAGCGTGCCGAACATGGCCTTGAGTCACGACGACGGGCACGACAGCGTGCAGGTGCTGGCCGGCAACGAAGTGCGCACGAAGCGGCTGAAGCTGGGCGTGCGTGGCGCCACCCGCACCCAGGTGCTCGATGGACTCCAGAGCGGCGACCGCATCCTGCTCGCCGGCAAGGCCGGGGAGGCAAAATGATTTCCGCATTGTGGCGCGAGGCCATCGAGGAACTGTCGCGGCGCAAGCTGCGCACCCTGCTGACCCTGCTCGGCATGATCTTCGGCGTCGGCGCGATCGTGGCCATGCAGGGTGTCGGCGAAGGCAGCCGGCGCGAGGCGCTGAAACTGGTCGACAGCCTGGGCCTGCACAACCTGATCGTGGAAGCGAAAAGCCAGGACGGCGATGCGCTGAAGGAAGCCCGCGCCCGCAGCATCGGCCTCACCGTGGCCGATGCGCGCGCGGCGCTCGACGTGGTGCCTTCGGCCGAACGCTACGCCGCCGAAAAGCGGGTCAAGCGCTGGGACGTCTACAGCGATGGCGGACATGCCGACGCCGAGATCAGCGGCATCAGCCCGGACTACTTCCAGCTTGCCTCGCTGCATCTGGCCGAAGGCCGCGCGCTCACCGCGGACGATGATGCGGGCCTGGCTCCGGTGGCCGTGCTCGGCCACCAGGTGGCGCACGACCTGTTTCCCGATGGCAAGCCGCTGGGCCGGCTGTTCAAGGTCAACCAGGTCTGGTTGCGCGTGGTCGGCGTGCTGGCCGATCGCGACCTGGGCCAGGACAAGTTCGAGGGCGTGGCGCTGGGGGCGGAGAGCAATCGCGTTTTCGTGCCGCTGGCCAGCGCCCGGGCGCGCTTCCGCTTCCAGCCGATGGAGGACGAGGTCGACCGCTTCCTGCTGCGCCTGAAGGACCCCGAAGGTCTGGCTGCCGGCGCCCGCGTGCTGACCGCCCTGCTCGACCAGCGCCATGCCGGCGTGGGCGATTACCGGCTGATCGTGCCGCAGCAGTTGTACCGGCAGAACCAGAAGACCCAGCGCATCTTCAGCGTGGTGATGGGCTCGATCGCCGGCGTGAGCCTGCTGGTCGGCGGCATCGGCATCATGAACATCATGCTGGCCAACGTGCTGGAGCGCCGCCGCGAAATCGGCCTGCTGCGGGCGATCGGTGCGCGCCGGCAGGACATCGTGCAGCGCTTCCTGCGCGAGGCGCTGGTGATCTGCCTGGCCGGTGCGCTGGCCGGCCTGCTGTTCGGCGCCCTGCTGGCCTACGCGATCGCGGCCTTCGCCGGCTGGCAGGTGGCGTGGGCACCGATCGGCGTGATCGCCTCGGTGCTGGCCTGCGTGCTGATCGGGCTGGCCTTCAGCATCTACCCGGCACGCCAGGCGGCGGCACTGGACCCGATCGCGGCGATCCGCGACGAGTAACCGGCAATCCGGATGTCAGGACGACTGCGGCGGCAGTCGCGTGCGCAGCAGGGCGTCCACCGACTGCTGCCATTCCGGTGAGCCGGGTTGCGACTGCGGCGCTTCCTCACCCAGCTTGCGCTGCACCGCCTGGTTCCATTCGGCCGAACCCTGGTCCGGGCCGTGGCCGTCGTCGCTGATATGCAGGGATTGATCGACCCAGGCATACCACTGGGCGGAACCGAGTGCGGCATTGGCCTTCGCTCCCTGGGCGGTAGCGGCTTCCGGCGGCGCCGGCGCCGGCGAGCAGGCGGCGAGCAGCAGGGCGAGCGGCAGACTGGCGAGAAGTCGACGCATGGGCGGCTCCCTTGGCGATGAGTGCAGGATGCAGCGGAGCCTACTGCGTCGCCCGTGGTCGGTGATTAATTTTTCATGAGATGGCGCGTGGCGATTCAGCTGCCGCGCGTGCGCTCAGAACCTGCGAAGAAAACCACTTCCCGTGTTTTCTTCCATCGCGAGTCCGGTACACGCCCGGACTCGCTCACGCGGATCAGTCACTTGCGTGACCGATCCGCGTCCGGCCATCCCTGGCCGGACTTCGAGATTGAAGAAATCACAACCTCTCAGTCGCGCGCCGCCACTTCGTCCACGTGGCGCAGCAGGTCGGCCGGATCGTCATACACGCGGAACGCGCCCGACTGCTGCAGCTCGGCCATGCCGTAGCCGCCGCTGAGCACGCCCACGCCCAGCGCCCGGGCGCGCTGGGCGGCCAGCATGTCCCACACGCTGTCGCCGATCACCAGCGACTGGCGGATGTCCACGCCGAGGCGTTCGGCGGCGGCGATGAACAGGTCCGGGTCGGGCTTGGCGTGACGCACCTGGTCACGCGTCACCACCGGCACCTTCGCCGGGTCGACGCCCAGCGCCTGCAGGTTGGGCGCGGCGGTTTCCATCCGCCCGCTGGTGGCGATCGCCCACGGGATGTCCTGCGCGGTGAGGTAGTCCAGCAGTTCGCGCGCGCCGGGCAGCGGTCGCACGGCACCTTGCGCATGCTGTCGGTTGAACGCCTCGGCATGCCAGCGGCGCAGGCGTTCGAGGCGGTCCTCGGTGATTTCCAGCCCGGTCTCGCGCAGCAGCATGTGGGAAAACAGTCCGCCACTCATGCCGATCTTGCGATGGATGCGCCACACCGACAGCTCCACGCCTTCGCGATCCAGCGATTCCTTCCACGCCAGCACGTGCTGGTACACGCTGTCGATCAGGGTGCCGTCGAGGTCGAACAGGAAGGCGGTGTCGCGGCGGGGCATGGGGGACTCCGTGCTGGATCGGTAGGTGGTTTCAGGGCCGCTGCAACAGCGACCGCCCCGACTCCAGCACCGCCAGCGCCGCCGCGCCAAGCAGGCCCGGTTCCGGATTCATGATCGCCTGGGTCGGCACTTTTTCCATGATGTCGCGGAAGCGGCCCTTGGCTTCGAAGCGCTCGCGGAAGCGGCCGCGTTCCAGCCACGGCAGCAGGATCGGGATCAGCCCGCCGGTGAGATAGACGCCGTCCCACGCGCCCAGCGTCAGCACCAGGTCGCCGGCGACGCTGCCGAAGATGCCGGCGAAGGTTTCCACCGTGCGCGTGCACAGCGGGCAGCTGCCGTCCTTCGCGCGGGCGGTGATGTCTTCCGGTTTCAGGTCGGCGGGTGTCGCGCCGACCATGTGGCAGATCGCGTCGTAGAGGTTGACCAGGCCCTGGCCGCAGATCAGCCGCTCGTTGGAGACGCGACCGTACTTGTGGTTGAGGTAGTCGAGGATCGCGATGTCTTCCGGCGTGTGCGCGGCAAAGCCGGCGTGGCCGCCCTCGGTCTGCAGCACGCTGCAGTGGCCGGCGCGCACCAGCAGGCCGCCCACGCCCAGGCCGGTGCCCGGCCCGACGATGGCGAAGGTCTGCTCGGCCTCGGCGCCGATCACCGGTCGCGGCAGCGTGCCCACGTCGACCAGGTCGTCGCCGTGCAGCAGGGTCACCGCCATGCTCTGCGCGGCAAAGTCGTTGACCAGATGCACGTACTCCAGGTCCAGCGCGCTGGCGGTCTGCTGCGCCGAGATCGCCCACGGATTGTTGGTGACCTTGACCGTCTCGCCGTCCACGATGCGCCCGGCCGCAGCCACGATCGCGCGGCGCACTTCCAGGCCGGTGTCGGCGAGGTACTGCTTCGCGGTGGAAACCAGCGAGTCGTGCTCGGCCACGCGGTAGCGCCGGATGCTGTCGGTGATCAGCGGCTTGTCGCGCGAGGGGTCGGCCACGCCGAAACGGACATTGGTGCCACCGAGATCGACCAGCAGGGTGGGGGCGCTGCGAGACTGGCTCATGGAGCTTCCTGACGACGTGAAGCGACAAGCCTGCCGGCCCGCTGGCGGTTAGTCCAGTGTTTTGCTCACCGTACGGCGCAGAATGGCCGGGCCGGTACATTCGGTGGAGGCTCGCCGCAACGGCGTAAAATGGGCGGATGCCCCGCCACGAGACCACGCCATGAGCTTCCCCGCCATCCGCATGCGCCGCATGCGCCGCGACGCCTTTTCCCGCGCCCTGATGCGCGAGCACACCTTGCTGGTCAGCGACCTGATCATGGTGGCCTTCGTGATCGAGGGTGAAGGCCAGCGCGAAGCGGTGCCGTCGATGCCCGGCGTCGACCGTCTCTCCATCGACGAGTTGCTGAAGCTGGGTGGCGAATGCGTGCGCCTGGGCATCCCCGCGCTGGCGCTGTTCCCGTCGCCCGGGGCCGACGTGAAATCACTCGACGCCAGCGAAGCGTGGAACCCCGACAACCTGATGCATCGCGCCACCCGCGCGCTGAAGGCGAAGTACCCCGAGCTGGGCCTGATCGGCGACGTCGCGCTCGACCCGTACACCACCCACGGCCAGGACGGCCTGATCGACGACACCGGCTACGTGATGAACGAGCCCACCGTCGAGGCGCTGATCAAGATGTCGCTGGCCCAGGCCGAGGCCGGCATGGATTTCGTGGCGCCGTCGGACATGATGGACGGCCGCATCGGTTCCATCCGCGAGGCGCTGGAAGACGCCGGCCACATCCACACCCGCATCCTCGCCTACTCGGCGAAATACGCCTCCGCCTTCTACGGCCCGTTCCGCGACGCAGTCGGCTCGTCGGCCAACCTCGGCAAGGGCAACAAGCACACCTACCAGATGGATGTCGGCAACAGCGACGAGGCGCTGCGCGAGGTCGAGCTGGACATCCTCGAGGGCGCCGACGCGGTGATGGTGAAACCCGGCATGCCGTACCTCGACGTGTTGCGCCGGGTGAAGGACACGTTCGGCGTACCGACCTTCGTCTACCAGGTCAGCGGCGAATACGCGATGTTGAAGGCCGCCTCGCAGAACGGATGGCTGGACGAGAAGGCCGTGGTGCTGGAGTCGCTGACGGCGTTCAAGCGCGCGGGGGCGGATGCGATTCTGACCTATTACGCGGTGGACGCGGCGCGGTGGTTGCGCGGGGAATGACCCGCTCTGCCCGATGCACAAAGGCATGTCCGAAGTCGGCGGTCGACAGGTGCTGCCATGGTTAATCAGGGCAAGAAACGGGTCGTCCCAGTGATCGTCTTGCTGTGCGCCATGTTGTGTCTGTGCGTGGGTTTATGGGTTCGGGATCGCTTGGTGGTGAAGGTGCAGGGGTCGGTGATTGCGCGCGCGCTGACGGCATCTACTCCGGCCGGTGTCGAGGCTGCCCGGAGCTACCCCGCCGAGACCGTTGGCGTGGACGAGGCTGGTACCCATGTTCGCCGCTTCCTCCAGAAAGCCGGCTACACGTACGCCGCGTTCAACGGCGAATTGCTTGGTGCTGATCGCGGCGAGTGGGGTGGGGAGCTGGTGTTTCGTGATGCAAGCGGGGCGGTGCAAACGTTACTCAGGCAGAACGTGCGGGGCATCGTGGGCATGCCGTTCGGCGTCGTTGTCTTCACCGGGTTGTCCCATATGGGGCATGGTGCCGGCGCCATTTTTCGCGTGGAGCAGCGCAACGATGGTGTCGTTGTCGCGACGCCACTGCATTCTCTTCGCGGTGCTCCGGGTGATGTGCGGTGGACAACGCGCGGTGATCTGGTGTTTACGGTCGATTATGTGTCTCGTGGCAGACTCTTCGGAGGGATGCATACGCAATGTTTCCTGCTGAAGAGATCAGGTGGCCTTCGAAGGCAGCCTTGCCTGGCCATCGCAGGTGCATAGCAAAAGAGCAGGAATGCCAGCAGGAGCTCTCGTCCTCCTGCTCTGAAAGCGGCAAGGGCATCGCGGACAGAGTTCGCCCGGACCCGATCATGGGCGCAACCTCGCGCCTAGGGAACGGCCGCTCGACGACGGGCCCTCGAATCAATCCGCTTCGCGATCATCCCCGCCATCGATATGCGCTCCGCGCGCCGCATAGCGACGCGCCACCACCGCGCATACCATCAGCTGCAACTGATGGAAGATCATCAGCGGCAGTACCAGTGCGCCGAGGCCGCCGAGCTGGCCGGCGAACAGGATCTTGGCCATCGGGATGCCGCTGGCCATGCTCTTCTTGGAACCGCAGAAGACGATCGTGATCTCGTCCTCACGGGAAAAGCCCAGCCGTCGTGCGGCCCAGGTCAGGATGGGCATCATCAGCGCCAGCAACAGGCCGCACATCGCCAGGGTGGACAGCAGCGCCGAGAGCGGCGTGTCGCGCCACAGGCCTTCCACCACCGCGGCGCTGAAGGCGGTGTAGACCACCAGCAGGATCGTGCCGCGGTCGGTGTAGCCAAGCACGGGCTTGTGCCGATCGATCCAGCCACCGATCCAGCGCCGCGCGCCATGGCCGAGCGCGAACGGCAGCAGCAACTGCAACACGATGTCCAGCACGCCGTGCCACGAGGCGCCGCCGCCACGGGTGGCCAGCAGCAGGCCGACCAGCAGCGGGGTCAGCGCGATGCCGATCAGGTTCGACATCGAGGCGCTGACCACGGCGGCCGGGACATTGCCGCCGGCGATCGAGGTGAACGCGATCGACGACTGCACCGTCGAGGGCAGCGCGCAGACGAACAGGAGGCCAAGGTAGAGATCCGGCGTGAGCAGTGCGTGGCCCAGCGGCCGCAGGGCCAGGCCCAGCAGCGGGAACAGCACGAAGGTGCCGGCGAACACGGTGAGGTGCAGGCGCCAGTGGGCCAGCCCCTGCATGATGGCCGAGCGCGGCAGCTTGGCGCCGTGCAGGAAGAACAGCAGCGCGATGGCTGCGTCGGTGATCACGTCGAAGGTTCGCGCCAGCTCGCCCCGGCAAGGCAGCAGCGAGGCCAGTACGACGGTGGCGAGCAGGGCGAGGGTGAAAGGGTCCGGCAGCAGGCGACGCGACGACATGTCGGGGATTCAGTCCAGCCCGCACTGGTCGCGGTGCTTCCTGCGCCACCACAGCACCAGTCCGATCACCGCGAGAATGCCGACCAGGGCCCACAGGCTGCTCTGGCCGCGATGGATCCACTTCACCAGCCATGCATGGTTGTCGGCGCCCAGGAAGCCCAGGTAAACCCAGAACGGCACGCTGATCAGCGCGGCTACGGTGTCGATCAGCAGGAAGCGCAGGAACGACACGCGATGGGTCATGCCGGCGGTGAGGTAGATGGTGGTGCGCATGCCGGGCAGGAAGCGGGCGAAGAACAGCACGCGGTTGCCATAGCGCTGGAACTTGTCCTGCACCCTGCAGTAGCGCGAGGGCGTGAGGATGCGCGCCACGAAACGCCACTTCAGGATGCGCGCGCCGTAATGGTGGCCCAGCAGGAAGATCGCGCAGTCGCCCAGCAGCACGCCGAACATCGCCAGGGCGACCATCACGTGGACGTTCGCATAGCCCAGTCCGGCGATCACGCCGCCGGCGACCAGGGTGATGTCTTCGGGCAGGGGCAGGCCGGCGCCACAGATCATCAGCGCGAGGAAGACGGCGAGGTAGCCGTTCTCGGCAAAAATCGTGACGAGCTGTTGCAACAGATCCATCAGTAATCCCGTGCGTTCCGCGGAACACGCCGGGACGAAGCCCGAGATGATCCCACACTCGCATTGTCGCCCGCAGCGACAGCCAGGATGGCGCGGGCGCAGGGCCCGGACCTGCGGCAGTTCACCGCAGTCACGCCGAGGCCACCGGCGGGCGCACGCGGGCGGCCAGCAGTTCGCGCAGTTCGGCCTTCTCGGCGCTGTCCAGCGTGCCTTCGCGGCTCTTCGCGGTCAGCGCATCGCGGCGCTGGGTGACCGCCTGGTCTTCCATGCGCTGCAGCGCATCGAAGAATTCCGCCGCTTGGGCCTCGGGTTCGCCGACGACCGTGGTCGCCATCAGTTTTTGCAGCGACGGGTAGGCTTCGCGCTCGGCAAAATGCTCCACCAGCATCGCCGGATTGATGCCTGGGCGGGCGCGCGCCAGGTCGAGCAATTCGGCCAGCAGCTCCACGCCGGGCTTGTCCAGGCGCAGGAAGCGATAGGGCCTTTCCACCTGGTCGGCCAGGCCAGGCTGGGCCAGCAACAGCGAGATCGCGCTGCGCACCAGGCTGCGCTGCACCGCGGTGGGGCGTTGCAACGCGCGGTGCGCGGCCGGGTCGGCCTGCAGCATCGCCCGCGCGCCGCTGCGTTTTTCCAGCTCCTGCGCCATCAGGTCGCGGAACGCGCCGTCGGGCAGTTTGCCGATCAGCGGACGAGCGCGCTCGGCCAGCCGGGCGCGGCCGTCGAGGCTGGCCATGTCGACGTCGTGCGACAGTTCGTTGAAGAAATAGTCCGATAGCGGCATCGCTTCCCGGATGCGCTTCTCGAAGCCGTCCTTGCCCTCCTTGCGCACCAGCGAGTCCGGGTCCTCGCCGTCGGGCAGGAACAGGAAGTACGCCTGGCGACCGTCGCGCAGGCGCGGTAGCGCCGATTCCAGCGCCTTCCAAGCGGCGGCGCGGCCGGCGCGGTCGCCATCGAAGCAGAACACCACGTCCGGCGCGGCACGGAACAGCACCTCGGTGTGTTCCGGCGTGGTCGCCGTGCCCAGCGTGGCCACCGCGATCGGCAAGCCGGCCTGGTGCAGCGCGATCACGTCCATGTAGCCCTCGACCACCACGATCCGCAGCAGGTTCGCGTTCGCCTGCTTCACCTGCCACAGCGCGAACAGCTCGCGGCCCTTGTGGAACAGCGGGGTCTCGGGAGAGTTGAGGTACTTCGGGGATTGTTCGGAGCTCAGGACGCGGCCGCCGAACGCGATCACCCTGCCGCGGCGGTCGAGGATCGGGAACATCAGCCGCTCGCGGAAGCGATCGTATTTGCTGCCGCGCTCGCTGGAGGCGACCATGCCGGCCTCGTTCAGCAGCTCCATCCGGCGCGGCGTGTTGCCCAGCGCCTTGATCACGCCGTCGTAGCCGGCCGGTGCCCAGCCGAGGCGGAAACGCCTGATCGTCTCGGCGTCCAGTCCGCGCTTCTTGCAATAGGCCTGGGCATCGCTGCTGCGCGGCAGCTCGCCTTCGTACCAGCCGGCGGCGGCATCCAGCAGCGCGTAGAGATCGGTCTTGTCCTCGCGCGGCACCGCTTCGCGGCCGCCTTCGCGGGGCACGGTCAGGCCCACCGTCTGGGCCAGTTCCTCGACGGCGTCGGGAAACTCCAGGCGGTCGTAGTCCATCAGGAACTTGATCGCGCTGCCGTGCACGCCGCAACCGAAGCAGTGGAAGAACTGCTTGGCCGGGCTGACGTAGAACGACGGCGAGCGCTCGTTGTGGAACGGGCAGCACGCCGTCCACTCGCGTCCGGCCTTCTTCAACGGCACCCGCCGCTCGATCACGTCGACGATGTCGACGCGGGCAAGCAGTTCATCGATGAAGCTGTCGGGGATCAGGCCACGCATAAGCGGCCTAGTTTAGTCGGTCGGCGCCCCCGCCGCGTCCGCGGACTGCGCTAATCTCGGCCGGGGTCTCAACGGGAATGTGACGACGATGGCTGGATGGCTGTTCCGCCCGGCGGCCGCCTCCGACGTGGAGGCGGCGGTGCCGCTGATCCATAGCTCGGGGCCGGCGGCCTTCGACTATGTTTTCGCGGTGCCGGACGTGGGTGATGCGCAGGCCTTTCTGCGGCGGGCCTTCGTCGACGGTGCGGGCGAGTTCGGCTGGCGCAACCACGTGGTGGGCGAGCGCGACGGCGTGGTGGTAGCGGTCGGGGCGGGCTACGGCGGCGACACCAAGTGGCCGTTCACCCTGGCCGCGGCGCGGCAGATCGTGCGCCATTACGGCTGGCGCCATGCGCCCGGGGTGATCGGGCGTGGCCTGCGCACCGAGTCGGTGATCCCGCCGCCGGCCGGCGATCTGTATTACCTGGGACATCTGGGTGTGAGTCCGGCCCTGCGCGGCAAGGGTGCGGGCACCGCCCTGGTCGCCCACCTGCTGGCGCAGCGGCCGGCGGCTGCGCTCGGCCCCGTCGTGCTGGACGTGGCAATGACCAACCCCGATGCCCAGCGCCTCTATCAGCGGCTGGGGTTCGGGGTGACCGCCGAGCGCCCATCGACGCTGGCCAATCCGCAGGGCCGCGTGCCGGGCCACCGGCGCATGCAATGGCAGGCGCCGGCGGAGCACGCCTAGAGGATGTGGAAGACGCCGATCACCGCCAGCACGGCCAGCAGGAACAGGATCACGAAGCAGGCGAACAGCACCTTGGCGATGGTCGCGCTGGCGCCCGACACGCCACCGAAGCCGAGCCAGCCGGTGACCAGCGAGATGATGGCGAAAATGATGGCCCACTTCAGCATGACGATCTCCTGCAACTGCGGGTTAGGCACGGCGGGACTCCACCGGCTCGGTTTGCTTTGTAGCGCCAGAGGCGTGAAGCCGATGCATCACGCCACTTGCCCGCACCAGCTGGCCGCGGCAAGCTGCGCGGCCAGCCGGGAGTGACGAATCGTGGTGATCATCGCGGTGATGATGGTGAAACAGCGGAAGATCGTCCGCGCGTTCGAGCGGGCGGCGGCAACCACGCCCGCCACCGCGTGCCGCCCGGAACAGCTGGGCCTGAAGCAGGGCATGGCCTGGTATTCGCTGGTGCAGCACGCGGTGTTGCGCTGCCCCGGCGAGGGGCGCTATTTCCTGGACATGGCGAACTGGCAGCGGCTGCGCAAACGGCGCCAGCGCGTGGCGCTGGCCGTCATGGCGATCCTGCTCGGCCTGCTGGCGCTGATGGTGCTGCTGCGACAGGGCTGAGGCAGCGTACGCCGCGAACGGAGATCAGCCCGCCAGGCGGGTCTTGATGCGGCCCGACACCACGCCCATGTCGGCGCGGCCGGCGGCTTTCTCCTTCACCGCGGCCACCACCTTGCCCATGTCGCGCGGCGAGCTGGCGCCGGTTTCGGCGATCGCGGCGGTGATCAGCGCGTCGATCTCGGCCTCGTCCAGTTTGGCCGGCAGATAGGTCTCGATCACCACCATCTCGGCGCGTTCGATCGCCGACAGGTCGTCGCGACCGGCCGCATCGAACTGGCTGACCGAGTCCTTGCGCTGCTTCATCATCTTCTCGAGCGTGGCCAGCACCTGGACGTCGTCGAGTTCGATCCGCTCATCGACCTCGCGCTGCTTGATCGCGGCCAGCATCAGCCGGATCACGCCCAGCTGGTGCTTTTCGCCGGCGCGCATGGCGTTCTTCATGTCTTCGGTGAGCTGCTGCTTGAGCGTCATGGGCGGGGCCTTATGGGATGAATGGACCATTCTACGGAAACGACAAAGCCGGCGTTGCCCCTGGGGACAACACCGGCCATGTCGTATCGGCTGTGCCTGCGGTGGCTGCGAGCGGCTCTCGTCGAAGAGCTGGCGCCGACCGTGTTTCCGGGTGCGCAGCGCCGGGGCGCCGCATGACCTGCCGGACGGCAGGTCGGGAAACTCAGTACAGGCGAACCTTGCGCGAAACGTCGCGCGACAGACGGCGCAGGTGACGCTTCACGGCGGCAGCGCGCTTGCGCTTGCGTTCCTGGGTCGGCTTCTCGTAGAACTCGCGCTTGCGCGTTTCGGCAAGGACGCCGGCCTTTTCGCAGGTACGCTTGAAACGACGCAGTGCGATCTCGAACGGCTCGTTCTCGCGAACTTTTACGTTGGGCATGGAAACTCCGGGTGGTAATCTGCCTGCTCTTGCAGGACAGCTGAATGTGGTGAGCCGGGAATTATACCGTGCATGACGAAGAATTTTCAAAGGCCGGGCCGATGAAGCCGATTCTGGGCATCGAGAGCTCCTGCGACGAGACCGGCGTGGCGCTGTTGCGCTGGCAACCGGACGCGCCCGGGAAGGGGCTGCTGGCCCATACGCTGTACAGCCAGATCAAGCTGCACGCCGATTACGGCGGCGTGGTGCCGGAGCTGGCCAGCCGCGACCACGTGCGCAAGCTGGTGCCGCTGATCCGCGAGGCGCTGGCCGAGGCCGGGTTGACCGTGCAGGACCTGGGCGGGGTGGCCTACACCGCCGGGCCGGGTCTGGTCGGCGCCCTGCTGGTCGGTGCGTCGCTGGGCCGCGCGCTGGCCTGGGCGCTGGGCGTGCCCGCGATCGGGGTGCATCACATGGAAGGCCACCTGCTGGCGCCGCTGCTGGAGGAAAACCCGCCTGAGCCGCCGTTCGTGGCCTTGCTGGTGTCCGGCGGCCATTCGTTGCTGGTCGAGGTGAAGGCGATCGGCCAGTACACGATCCTGGGCGACACCCTGGATGACGCGGCCGGCGAGGCGTTCGACAAGACCGCCAAGCTGATGGGCCTGCCATATCCGGGCGGCCCGGCGCTGGCGAAACTGGCCGAGCAGGGCACGGCCGGCGCGTACCGATTCTCCCGCCCGATGACCGACCGGCCCGGGCTGGATTTCAGCTTTTCCGGCCTGAAGACCCAGGTGCTGCTGGCCTGGCAGAAATCCGACCAGAGCGAGCAGACCCGCGCCGATATCGCCCGCGCCTTCCAGGAGGCGATCGTCGACACGCTGATCATCAAGTGCCGCCGCGCGCTGGAAGCCAGCGGCGCGCGCCGGCTGGTGATCGCCGGCGGCGTGGGCGCGAACCGACATCTGCGCAGCGAGCTGGCCAGGGCCGGCGAGAAGGACGGCTTCCGGGCGTATTTCCCCCGGCTGGATTTCTGCACCGACAACGGCGCGATGATCGCGCTGGCCGGCGCGATCCGCCTGGCCAGCGGCCAGCATCAGGACGAAACCATCCAGGTACGCCCGCGCTGGGATCTGCAGACGCTGCCGGCGGCATAGCGCGGCATGGCGATGGGCGGGTACCGCCTTTTTGCCGTCATTCCCGCGAACGCGGGAGGCGCTTTATCAACAGCGAAGCTGGCCACCCATCCTGATTTTCAGGATGCAGGCGCTTGGGTGCTCACCACTGCGTGCGCCCCGGCAACAGCCCCTTCAGCTCCGCTTCGGTGAGGTTGCGCCACTGGCCGGGTTTCAGATGGGCCAGCTTGACGTTGTCGATGCGCACGCGGCGCAGCTGGGTCACCCGGTAGCCGAACGCGGCGGCCATCAGCCGGATCTGGCGGTTGAGGCCCTGGGTCAGCACGATCGAGAAGCCGAACTTGGCGATCCGGCGCACGCGGCAACGCTGGGTCATCTGGCCGTGGACGCGCACGCCCTTGCTCATGCCGGCCAGAAATTCGTCGGTCACGGCCTTGTTCACGCCGACCAGATATTCCTTCTCGTGGTGGTTCTCCGCGCGCAGGATCTCGTTGACGATGCCGCCGTTGCTGGTCAGCAGGATCAGCCCCTCGGAATCCTTGTCCAGCCGGCCGATCGGAAAGATCCGCTGCGGATGGTCGATGAAGTCCACGATGTTGCCGTCCACGCCCTGGTCGGTGGTGCAGGTGATCCCCACCGGCTTGTTCAGCGCGATATAGATCGCCTTCTTCGCGCCCGGCGTGGCAGCGAGCACGCGCGCCTTGACGATCTCGCCATCGACGCGTACCTCGTCGCCATCCAGCGCCTTCGCACCGGTCGTGACCACCTCGCCGTTGATGCTGACCCGACCGGCCAGCAGCAACTCGTCCGCCTCTCGGCGCGAACACAGGCCGGCTTCGCTGATGTACTTGTTGACGCGCATGTCGGCTCCTACCCACTGCTCTCAGGATCGAAGCCCCACGCCCCGTCGCAGCAACTGCAGCGCCGCCATCGTCAGTCCGGCGATGAACACCAGCATCACCGCGAACGCACCGCCCACCGACACGTCGCTGATGCCGAGCACGCCGTAGCGGAATGCGTTGACCATGTACAGGATCGGGTTGGCGTGGGAGATGGCGCGCCACGGTTCGCCCAGCATGTTGATCGAATAGAACACGCCGCCGAGGTAGGTCAGCGGGGTGATCACGAAGGTCGGCACCAGCGCGATGTCGTCGAACTTGCTCGCGAATACCGCATTGATGAAGCCGGCCAGCGCGAAGATGACCGCACCCAGGGTGACCGCGGCCAGCGCCACCAGCGGATGTGCCACGTGCAGCGAGGTGAAGAACAGCGCCACCAGCAGCACCAGCGCGCCGACCACCAGGGCGCGTGCCACCGCACCGATCACGTAGCCGTAGAGGATCGCCCAGTTGGCCATCGGCGACACCAGCATTTCCTCCACCGAGCGCTGGAACTTGGCGCCGTAGAACGAGCTGGAAATGTTCATGTAGCTGTTGTTGATGACGCTCATCATCACCAGCCCCGGCACGATGTACTGCATGTAGCTGAAGCCGCCCTCGACGATGCCGATGCGGCTGCCGATCAGCTTGCCGAAGATGATGAAGTACAGCGTCATCGTGATGATGGGGGGGATCAGCGTCTGCGTCCAGATGCGCACGATCCGCACGATTTCGCGGCGCGCCACGGTGTACAGCGCGACAAGGTTGGTCGAGGCGTTCATGCCGCTTTCTCCCGGGCCGGTGCACGGCCTTGCTCGACCAGCCGCACGAACAGCTCCTCCAGCCGGTTGGTCTTGGTGCGCATCGAGTTCACCGTGATGCCGCCGGCGGTCAGTGCGCCGAACAGTGCGTTGAGGTTCTGCGTGCGCGCCATTTCTGCCTCCAGCGTGCGCTCGTCGATGCGGCGGAAGCCGATGCCGTCCAGTTGCGGCAGCTCGGGCGGCACCTCGCTGACGTCGAGCACGAAGGTCTCCACGTCCAGCGTCGCCAGCAGGCGTTTCATGCTGGTGTTCTCGATGATGGTGCCGTGGTCGATGATCGCGATGTTGCGGCACAGCGACTCGGCTTCCTCCAGGTAATGCGTGGTCAGGATCACCGTGGTGCCGGCCGCGTTGATCGCGCTGACGAACTGCCACATCGAGCGGCGAATCTCGATGTCGACGCCGGCGGTGGGTTCGTCCAGGATCAGCAGCTTCGGCTCGTTCATCATCGCGCGGGCAATCATCAGCCGCCGCTTCATGCCGCCGGACATCTCGCGCGCCTGGTGGAAGGCCTTGTCCCACAGGCGCAGTTCCTTCAGGTACTTTTCCGCGCGCTCCGCAGCGAGCTTGCGCGGGATGCCGTAGAAGCCCGCCTCGTTGACGCAGATGTCGAACGGCTTCTCGAACTGGTTGAAGTTGATCTCCTGCGGCACCAGCCCGATCAGCTTCATCGCCTCGCTGCGCTGATGGTTCACCGACACGCCGAACACCTGGGCGTCACCGTCGGTGGCGTTCACCAGCGACGACAGGATGCCGATCAGGGTCGACTTGCCGGCGCCATTGGGGCCGAGCAGGGCGAAGAAATCGCCGGGCTGCACGGTCAGGCTGATGCCTTTCAGCGCTTCGACGCCATTGCGATAGGTTTTGCGCAGATTGTCGACGACAAGTGCGGGTGCCGTGGGGCGGATTTCCGGGGACATGGGCTGCACCGAGGGGGTTAGCCCTTATTATAGCGGGCCAAGCCGCACCGCCCGAGCCTGTCTGGCGGCACACACTGTTTCCGGAAACCCCATGGCCGATCATTTCCAGCTCCGTCTTGTCGACAGCGTCATGCTGGCGCCCACCGTGCGCCACCTGGTGTTCGAGCGCGTCGACGGCCAGCCGCTGGCCTTCCAGCCCGGCCAGTTCCTGCAGGTGCATTTCCACTACGACGACGGCACCGCGACCAAGCGCAGTTATTCGGTGGGCAGCGTCGGCGACGGCAGTTCACCCGTGCAGCGCATTGAGATCGCAGTGAGCTATGTCGACGGCGGTGCGGCAACCAAGTTGCTTGGCGGGCTGGCACACGGCGGCGTGATCGACGCCAGCGGCCCGTACGGCCGCTTCTGCCTGCAGGAAGCGGACACCCATCCGCGCTACCTGCTGCTGGCCACCGGCACCGGCGTCACCCCGTACCGCGCCATGCTGCCGCAGATCGAAAAGCTGCTGGCCGCCGGCGACCGCGAAGTGGTGCTGCTGTACGGCGCCCGCAACGAAACCGAGCTGCTCTACGGCGAAGAGTTCGAAGCCTTCGCGCAAGCCCACCCCGGCTTCCACTTCCATGGCTGCCTCAGCCGAGAAGCCCGCGCCGTGCCTCGCAGCAGCGACCGCAGCGGCCATGTGCAACACGTGCTGGCCGAACTCGGCCCCCACGCCGACCGCGACATCGCCTACCTGTGCGGCAACCCGAACATGGTCGACGCCGCATTCGCCGCGCTGCAGGAGTTCGGCCTGCCGGTGAAGCAGATCAGGCGCGAGAAGTACATTTCGTCGCGGTGAGGTGCTGGCGACGAGCGCGAAGCTCACGCTTCACGCTTGGACGGTTCAGTCGTGCGCGCGCTGTTGCTACAGAATGATCACGCGGAACGTCACCGAGAAGTTCGGCGCGGTCGCACCGCTCTTGCCGGCCATGATGCCCTGCGGGGCGATCTTCAACGCCTTCACGTTGGCATCGGCACCGCTGCCGTCGTTGGCTGGGGTGTAAGTCCATGGCCCTGCGCTGCCCACACTGGAGTAGCTCACGTTGGCTGGCGCAAGCGTCAGGCCGCTGATAGGCGTGCCGTCGGCGAAGGCGACACTGCCCAGCACGAACTTGGTGTTCGCCGGCAGCGGGTCGGTGATCACCAGGCTGTTGTTGTCCGCAGGACCCACGCCGTTGTTGCTGACGTTGATGGTGTATTGCACTGCCGCGCCAGGAAAGGAGTGCATCGCCTTGCCCGCGGGTACGGAACAACTGGCGGGATTGCCGGCTGTGGTGCAGTAGGTGGGATCAGTCGCCACGGTGACTGATTTCATCACCAGCAGATTGGGTTGCGGGAACGCGACGTCGAACATCGCTGCCGCCGTGTGCTTCACCGTGCCCTCGGTGCCTTCGTAGCCAGTTACCTGCGCAAGCCAAGAACCCACTTTGATGTTGGCTGGCAACGTGTAGGCGTACTCATAGGTACGTGTTGCCGCGCCGCTGGAGTTGAGCGGCTCTGTCATGGCTGACGGAGTCAGCACAACCGTATTAGAGGAGTCTGTTAGCGTGATTGTGGCCTGGGTTACGTCGTAGCTGCCGAACGGATCGCTGATCACTGCGCGTACATAAACAGTATCGCCCGGTGCATAGGATGCTTTGGTGGTAGTGGCGCCGTAAGCGGCCGAGTAGATCTTGACGCTATCGACGTTGATGACGGTGGGTGTGTCGAACGACACTGTACTGCGATTGACGCCGGTGAGCTGTTCGACGTCAATATTGACGGTACCGCCAAGGAGATCGCTCCCTGAGTTGTTCAGTATCCGCAACGAAAGAACATCCCCCGTAGCCAAGTTCCCTCTACCGTCATTCGGTACCGTGACGGTGAAGGAGCGCAACGTCCAAGCGGTGCTACTGAAAGTCTGAGGAGTGCTGGTGCCGATCAAGGTGTTGTTCTTATACAGTTGAACGTACATCGAGCGGCTATTCTGAAGGAACGCACTACCGCTTTTACGAGTCATGAGAGATATGCTGACGGCGTCGGTTCCCGGCGTGAGTACCAAAGGCTTCTTGACGGCAGCAAGCAGCCAGTTGTCAGATCTGCCTCTCAAGATCGTAACGGGCGCGCCTCCTGCAAGTTGTGGCAAGCGGCTCATCGTGTTGTCGTCGTACAAATACAGGATCTTGGTGCCCGACGCGGGCTTTGAAACCTGTGTGGCTGACACCGTTACCGTAGGCGCAATCGGTGTTCCGCCGGTGCCTCCCGAGTTGGTCACGGTCGCGCTGTTGTCGATGGTGAACCCCGGAGCATCGCTGCCGGACACGGTGACGTCGTAGACGATGGTGACGCTGCCGTTGGCTGGCACGCTGATGCCGCTCACGCTGACCTTGCCGGTGCCGTTGGCCCCGCCGCTGCTGGTGCTGCCGTTGCTGCTGCCGACGGGCGTGCTGACAACGTTGAGACCGCCCACGCCGGCCGGAATGTCATCGCTGACGCTGACCCCGCTGGCCACGGCGACGGTGTTGTTGATCAGGGTGATCGTGTAACGCAGCGTGTCGCCGGGGTTGGTGTCGCCGCCGTTGGTGTCCAGCACGGTCTTGGTCGAGGTGGACAGATCCGAGCGGATGACGGTGGCGACGTCGGTGCTGCTGTTGTTGGCCTTGCTGTAATCGCCCAGTGTGGCAACGGTTGCCGTGTTGCTGATGCTGGCCGGCGCATTGCCGGCCACAGCCACGTTCAGCGTGATCGCCGGCAGGTCGCCGCCGGCAGCCACCGTGCTGGGGTTGCTGCAGGTCACGACCTGGCCGGCGGCGCCGCAGGTCCAGCCAGTGCCGCTGGCGGAAACGTAGCTGAGCCCGGTGGGCAGCGTGTCGGTGACGGTGGTGGTGCCGGAGGTGGCGTAGGCACTGTAATTGTGCACCGCGAAGTTGTAGCTGCCGTTCACACCGGTGGCGAAATTGCCGCTGTGGGACTTGGTGATGCCCAAGTCGGGACCGACGTATTTCACGCCGAAGAGTGCGCCCTGCAGGCCGCCGGCGGTCAACACGGCCCTGACCGTACTCGGGCTGCCTGCGCTGGCAAAGGCATAGCTGCCTACTGTTCCGGCAACGCCGGACTCCGTCACCGTGGCGGTTCCGACGCCACTCCGGCTCGGGTATATATTTGACGTGCCATAAGGGATGCTGGCGAGCAAGGTCCAGGGAGTGCCGCTGGTGTAGAAGCTGAGGCTCTCATTGTCATTGCTGGATTCGCCATCCGCCGCCACGAAGGCAAATGGGGCGGGACCACCGGAGGTGTCGACGTTGATGCCGGTGAGGTTGATGGTCACCGTGCTGCCATCGTTTGCCGTATAGAGCACGGGTTGGCCGGGAATACCCGAAAACGTCGAATTGTTGCCGAGCGCGGCACCCGACCACGACGGAACACCCACGGTGTTTGTCGCGGCGCTCGACTTCAGGTTGAAGCTCATCACGGCGCCGTTCGACAGCGTGACGACAAAGTCCTGGCCAGCGCTGTTGCGCGCCGCGCTGTCGCTGTAGCCGCTGAAGTCGATCCAGCAATAGGACTGATAATCGGCTGGCGCCGTACCGCGACTGGTTGCGGGGCCGCAGGTCGTGTTCGTGGCTGCGAGCGCCGGCAGGGTACCCAGGCAGCCTGCCATCAACAGCAGAAGCAGGACGCTCCAGCGGGCGAAATTCCCACGCAGCGTTCTCGTTGCGCACGTACGCATGGTCGTGGTCAATCGGAAAAACGGTGTCATCGGCTCATTCCTTCCGCCATGGCCCTCACCGTATCCTGATCGAACTTGAAGCGGAAGCGCAGGAACATGCCTTTCGCGGTGTAGTGCGCGGCGGTGAAGTCCTGGTCGTAGTAGCCCTTGAAGTTGTAGCCCACGCTGAGCCACATGTTGGTGCCGACGTCCCAGCCGGTTTCCAGGCCGAGGCTGCTGCTGGATACGCCGGAGCGGTACGAGTGCATGCGGCTGGCGATCACGCCCACGTCCCAGTGCTCGGACACGTCGTAGCGGAACTCGCTGCCGATCAGGTCGGTGTAGCCGGCGTAGCTGCCGCTGTCGAACTTGTAGCGCGCGTACTTCGAGCCGTAGTAGATCGACCACTGCGAATGGTCACCGCGGTAGTTGGCCTGCAGGTTGTTGACCAGCTTGGCGGTCTGCTGGTTGATGCCGAACGTGCCGGAGCTGCCCAGCGCGCCGGCCAGCTGTTGCGGGCTCTGCTGACTGGCGGCGATGCCGGTGCTGCCCTGCTGCAGGAACGGCGACACGGACAGGCCCTGCTGGTTGTTCCAGGTCAGGTCGAGTTGCTCCAGCAGCGACCAGCGACCGTCGTCCGGGCGGTGCGCGAAGCTGAAACGCAAGGTCGCATTGCTGGACTTGCCGCCAGGACTGAAGCGGCTGTCGAACGCCTGCAAGGTGCTGGAGAACGCGTTGCCGGCGGACAGGTCGCGGTAGAAACCACCGAACAGGCCGATCCGCCTTTCGCTGGTGGAACGCAGCGACTCGACGCGGCTGGTCCATGACCAGTCCTTCTGGCGCCAGGTGCTGCCGAGGAACATCGAGGTGAAGTCTTCGGTGGCCGAGCCGGCGATCGAGGGCGTGGCCGCATCGAGCGCGCCCGCCACCGGGACGGCCTGGCCATCGGTGGTGGTGCCGGTGGTCGGTGCATCCGGGCGATGCAGCGACTTCACCTGGTTCAGGCCGGCGCTGAGGGTCAGCGACTTGCTGACCTGCCAGCCCTGGGTGAGCCCGGAGGTGGAGAACGTGCGCGGACCGTATTCGGTCATCTGCTGGCCGATCGAGTTGGTCAGCTGGGCACGCTGCCACGGCGTGGCCCGCACGCCCAGTTCGGTCATGCGGCTGTACTGCTGCTGCGCACCGTCGTTGAACTGCTGGTTGACGAACAGGGTGGCCGCGTCGGTCATCTTGTAGTCGACGCCCAGCAGGGTGCTGGCCGGGTAGGCGGGGTCGTTGCCGGCGATGTTCTGGCTGGTGATGCCGTGCAGGGTCACCTTGTTGTCGAAGATGCCGGTGCTGCCGCCCAAGTAGACCTGGTCGGCGCTGCCGCTGCCATAGCTGCCCAAGCCGTTGCCGAGCTGACCATTGCCGAGGATGCCGCTGGTGACGCCACCGTTGCCGGCGTCGACCACCGTGGCGCCTGCCTGCGGATAGTCGTCGCTGACGTGGCGTACGCCCATCGTCAGCGCGTGGTTGCCGGACTGGTAGCGCACGCCCGCGTCGGCCACGGTGCGCGTGCTGGCCAGCTGCAGCGACTGCTCGCGATAGGCTTCCATCTGCAGCGACCAGTGCTTGTCCAGCAGGTAGCGTGCGTTGCCACCGAACTTGCGCGTGCCACCCTGGCCCAGCGACTGCTGGCCCAGGCCAAAACCCACGCCGAGCTGGCGCAGGTAGAGTTCGCTCTCCAGTCGCTTGCCGTGATTCTGCAGGGTCACCAGATAGGCCGTGCCGGAACCTTGCGCCGTGCCGGAGGTGCTGGCACCGGGCACGTTGTTGAAACCGGTCAGCAGGTTGGCGGTGCCGGCCGCCGACGAGGTGTGCGACACCTCGGCCTTCAGCTCGCTGGTGCTGGTCAGCTTCACCCGCAGGTCGGCGCCGCCCAGCCGGTTGCTGCCGGTATCGGCGCCCTCGTTGACCATGGTCACGCCCAGCTCCAGTCGGTCGCCGGCGGCCTTCACCGCGACGCGGCCGCCGGCGGTGATCGACTGGTCGCCGGCGCGCATCACCTCGTACTCGGCCACGATGTAGACCGGGTTCATGTTCTCGTCGAAGCTGGGCACCGGCTGCTTGAAGAACAGCGCGCCGCTGTAATAGTCCAGCGTGTAGTCGAGATAGCTGCTCAGCTGCTGCGTGCTGATCACGCGCTCGTTGTGGTAGCGGTCACGCGTCTCCAGGCGGATGCGCTCGGAGTTCAGCAGGATCTGCTGGCGCGCCAGGTGGTACAGGCCCGAGGTGCCGTTGCCCTGGATCTCGTCGTGCACATAGGACTGCGCGTTGCGCGCGGCGAACGCGGTGTAGCCAAGGTGCCTGCTTTCGTAGGCGCTCTGCACGCCGTTGAAGCGGCGGTCGTAACGCGACAGCTCGGTGACGTTGAGGTTGGTGTCGAAGTCGCCGAACATCGCGTAGAACTGGCCGCGTTCGATCTTCAGGTACAGCTTGCTGGCGCTGGACGCGTCGTAGCCCTGCTCGGCAGCGTCGCCGTACAGCATGAAGTACTGGTTCGGATCGACGCTCTGCTGGAGGCCGTTGAGCGTGGCGCGATCGGCGCCGCTGGCCTTGGCCGAATCGTAGGCGGCGGTCAGCAGGTACTGGCCCTTGATCATGCCCTTGGCGTACAGCGCGATGCGGCCGTCCTGGAACAGGTCGCGGTTCGGATCGTTGCCTGGCACGTTCTCGATATGGCCGCGGATGCCGTTGAACGCGGCGGTGCCGTTGGCCACGCCGACCAGGATCCAGTCGCGCTTGCCCGGCTGCATCCACGCGCGCAGGTCCTGACGGGTGTCGTTCTGCAGCGGAATGCTCACCATGACCTGGCCCGACACGGTGGTCGGGGCCAGTTCCAGATACGCGATGCCGTCATCGGCGACGGTGTACTTCGGTTCGCGCGGGGCGATCGCCAGCAGCTGGTTGTCCTGCAATTCCTGCTGGCTCTGGTACGGCTGGTAGGGCGATTGCAGCGTGTAACGGCCGGTCATGCCGCGACGCACCGGATAACCCCAGCGGTCGTACACGCGGATGGCCACGCGCGGGCGGCTCCTGCCGTTGGCGACCAGGCTGGATTTTTCCGGCGCCAGCTCGGCGCGCACCGGCACGCCGGAGTAGTGCACGCGGTGCTCCATGCTTTGCACCACCTTGTCGCCTTCCATGATGTCCGCGAGCAGGATGTTGTCGCCTTCCACCAGCGGCACGCCCAGCCATTCGCTGGCGGCGACGGTATGGCCGGCGTTGAGCTTGGTGCCGGAGAAGTTGCGCGACGACACCGGCGTGCCGTTCACCGACAGGCGCACCTGCTGCTTCGGGCCATGCCTGACCGCCACCTTGATGCTGGGTACGGACGGCGAATAGCTGCTGTCGGGCCAGATGAATCCGGCCTGCGATCCGGCGCTTTCCACTTGCTGCATGTTCAACTGGAAGTGGTCGGCCAGCGCGTCACCCTCCGCGCTTTTGTCGTCCTGCATGGTCTGCGTCGTCGCGGCTTTCGCTGCGGACGGGGCCAGGCCCAGCGTGGCGACCTGCTGCCGGTCGGAGCGGGCGGCGCCGCGCGCCGGGAGCGTCACCGAGGCCGGCGGCGTGTGCTGGTGGGCGGCCCCGGGCGTGTCGAAATTGATCAGTGCCTGGGTGACCCGCGTGGTGCCGGCATCGGCCTTCGACTGCAGATCGAAGCTCAACTTGCCCTGCCATCCGGCGGCACGGTCGCCGAGGCGGAATACCAGGGCGCCGTCCATCACGTCGGGCGCAGCGAACGCCTGACCGTCGAGCCGGGCCGATCCATCGACGTAATGCGCGCCGGCCGGCACCAGCACGGTGGCGCTCAGCTTGCTCACCGGCACCTGCGCGACCGCCAGCGTCAGCGTGTTGTGGATCAGCGCGCCGTCAGCCTGCTGTGCCAGCTGCACGGCGACATGGCCGCTCGGCGGCGGCAGCCGGCGCACGTGGAAATCGGCGCGCCACAGCGCGCCACCATGCAGCTCGACGAACTGCGAATAGCTGCGCCCGGCGAAGCGCGTATTGCGCTCGCAGTCATCGGTCGCGTAACCCTGCGGCAGGCTGTCGGTGTCGAGCTGCACCACGTGGGTGCCGTTCTTCACCGCCTGGAAGTGGAAGCGGCCATCCTTGTCGGAGACCACGTAGCTGCCGTCTTCCATCAGCACGCGCACGCCGGCCAGGCCTTCGTGCGAATCGCAGCCGACCAGCACGCGACCGATCACGGTGTTCACGTCCTGCATCAATTCGTTGCGGATCTCCACCTGGGCGGTGGCGATGTTCGAGGCGATGCCACCATCGGCAAGGCCTTGCGCGCGGTTGATCGATGCGCCCAGCGGCGTGGCGGCGGTGACTTCGGTGACATAGGTCAGCTGCAGCCGGCTGGACTTGTCGATGTTGCCCAGGTCGAATTGCAGCTGCTGGCCGTTCGTGGCGATCCGCGGGTCGGCGGCCTTGCCCGTCCCAATGCGCGCCGATCCCTTCACGTAGCGGAAGCCCTGCGGCAAGGTGTCGACCAGACGCACAGCCTGCGCAACGCCCACCTTGTCGCTGTTCTCCACCGCCACGGTGAACTGGATCATGTCGCCTACAGCAGCGACATTCACCGAGGCGGTCTTCTGCACGAACAGGCTGCTGGAAACCGGGTCCAGCGGAATGTCGAAGCCGATCGGCTGCGCGCTGGCCAGGGTGAAGGTCTGTTCGAACGAGGCCGGGCCCAGCACGTACGGAGCGCCGGCCAGCTGCTGCAGGGCGGCCTGGGTGGCCGTCGACGCGTAGCGATAGCCGGCCGGCGGCACCACCTGCAGGCGGTAGCGACCCGCGGGCACCTGCGGCAGCAGGAACGCGCCGGCGGAGGCGCTGTAGGTGGCACCGGAGCTGTCGGTGACACTCTGTCCCGAGGTCACGCTCGACGGGAAGCTGCTGACGCCGTCGCGACCGGTGACATGGGCCACGGCGACGCCGGTGTCCGCGTCGACCAGGGTGATCTTCGCGCCATTGATGCGCGCGCCGGTGGTGGCGTCGAACACCACGTTGTACGGGCTCACCAGCGCCTGCGTGGCAGCCGTGTCGCTGGCGTCGGCGATGTCGGTGTAGTGCAGCTCCAGATGCTGGTTCGGCTGCAGGCTCAGTGCGCAGGCGATGCCGGCGTCGCTGCTGCTGGGCACGTAACCGGTGAAGATGCCGCTGTCCGGGCCATTCTCGGTCAGGCGCACGGTCACCGACTGGCTGCTGCCGGCGACCGCTACGGTGGCCAGGATCGTTTCGCGCGCCAGCGGGTTGAGGTTCTGGTCGTGGTCGGTGATCTGCACGAACACCGGGTCGCCCGGGTAATACATCTGCGCCGGGCCCAGCGGCTGCGCGCTGTTCGGGTCCAGCTTGGTGCCCTGCGCCGACAACGGTGCCGGCAGGGCGTTGAACGTGGCGCCGCCATCGCGGCTGCACTGGGTCGGGCCGATCAGTGCGCTGGTGGAACCCTGTGCGTAGGTCAGGAACACCGCGCTCGACGGCGTGCGCACGCCGGTCACCGGCGTGGCCTGGGCGGTGGTCAGTGAAAACGTGGGTGCTTCGTTCAGTCCGGCGGAGCCTACCGGGCCCTGCCAGGTGAGCGTCGCCTGGTTGTTGATGATGGTGCCCGGTGGCGTGGGCGTGGCCGCCCACGCTACCGGCAGTGCCGACAGGGCGAGGCCGGCCAGCAGCCACGCCTTGCCAAAACGTCCTGCCCGGTCCTTGCGGGGGGAAGAGGCTTTGGCAAGGCGGGTCGATGCGGAAACTTCGTGCATCAACCGCGACTTGTCCATGCATTCATCGTGCGTACCTGCGTGCTGCAGGCACAGAAGCGCGTCGCGCGCGGGTCGTTGCCGACCCGTGCGCGAGCGCAGTCCTGAAATCCTGAGCAGAGTGTGGAACACGGTGCGATCAGTCCGCCGTCAGTTGATGGTGACGTTGAACGTGATCGTCGCGGTGTTGCCCGGTGCCAGCGTGATGTTGCCGACCGATACGGTCGAACTGCTGTATCCGCAGGTCACTGGCGTATAGATTCCAGTGGCGGTCAGCGTGGTACCGCTGTCTGCGCAGGTGCCGCTTGCATTGCCAGTGCCGGTGCTGGCTACGGCAAGAGAGTTGGGGCTCCAGGTCACATTGGTCAGCATCGACGACAGGCTGTCGTTGATCGCGATGGAGGACGCGTTCGCGCTGGCGCTCGAAGCGTTGGCCACCGTGATCGTGTACTGCATGACCGCACCAGGAATGGCATGGGGAATCGTCGTACCGGTCGGATCACTGATCACCTTGGACGTCTTGGTGATGGTCAGGCTGGCTGACTTGACGAGGTAAGCGTTCTGAGCCGAGGCCTTGCCATCCAATGTGCCATCATCGCTGCCCGCCGCGTCGGCAAAGATCAGCTGCATGGTGCCCGGCGTCCACGCGGCCGTACGGTCGTCCGTCGTGATATCGGTACCCGGTGCGGTGGCGTAGTTGGCATCGGCACCAGCCTTTGCTACCTGCGCGACCAATGCCATCACGGCGCTGTCGCCGTTCAGTTGTGCCAGCGGAATGCTGGACACCACGAACACGTACCGTGAAGCGCCAGGTGCCAGCTGCGAGATGGCCGACGCCGTGTCGTTGGTGGCGTTGTATGTGCCCGTGTTGTTGGCCGATACGCGGATCTGCACTCCCGTCGTATCGAAGTTGTCGGCCGGCTGGCTCGCGAACGGGTTGGTGGTGCCGGTAGCCTTGGCCAGCGTCGTGAAGCTCACGCCCTGGGTGCTGTTGCCGGTGTTGGTGACCTGGTAAGCCAGCACGGTACCGGCTTGGCCCGGCGTCACGTTGACGATCGAGCCATCCACCTTGGTGACGGTAAGCACGAGCTTCGCATCGACCACAAAGGTCGTGGCGGTGCCATTGCCAACGCCCGGCGTGGAATTGCCGGTGGGCGAACTCTCGACCTGCGTCTGCGCAACGGCGCCGACGTTGTAGCTTACGGTCGCCTTGTTGGAGATCGACGTATTTGCCGGAGTATTCGTGGCAGCATTCGCCGCCATCGATCCCAGCCCAAGCAGCGCGCCGACCATCAAGGTCGATGCGAGCCTGGCTCGATTGAGATGTTTCATGAGTGTTTCCTCTGTAAAGGTTTTTCAGGACTGTTGATCCGCTGGCCATGTGGATCGGTGTCGCCATGCCTGGCTGGCCGTGTTGCCGGGACGTCGGTTCTTGCGCCGTTGGCCCGTGTCGCTTGCGTGTTTTCGGCACGCACTTCCCTCTGCGGCCAGACACGTCGTGCCTGGCCGGCATCTACCTAGCAGTGCGTGAACACCCCGAGCCGTGCGGGCTTGCCCCGCCGGCGGTTACGTCACAACGCCATGCTCCCCGAGTAACCGGGCCTGCTCGGCCCGGTCAGCAAAACCTGTGAACTGATCCTTCTGTCATGTCATTGCTGTGCTGCAGAACCCCGAGTTACTGCAGCACCGCACGAAAACTCACCGAACCCTTCGCGCCAGGCGCGACCTTGCCGTTCACCACCCAGCGGATGTGGGTGCAATCCTTCTCGGTGGCCGGGCGCATGCTGCCGTCGGCGTTCTTCACCGACAGCTGCGCCAGCGTGCCGGCCCACGTCTTGCCGCCATCGGCCGAGTAGCTGATGGTGGTGTTCGCGCCGGTCGCCGAGTCCGCGACGTAATCCATGTGTGCAGGCACCGGGTTGTTGATCACCACGTCGTCCGCCGGCTTCGCGCCGACGTTGTGGTAGTTGATGGTGTAGGTGACTTCGGTGCCGGGAACCACGCGTGCAGCCGGCACCATTTCGGTGTGCTTGCTGCCGTCCTTTTCCACGGTGACTTTCTGCTGCGTGGCCACCGACTGCAGCTCGATGCTGCCCTTGGCCGGTGCTGCCTGCAGCGCAAACGCGGCAAGCAGGCCAAGCGCAAGAAGGGGGATGCGGATCGATTTCATGTTCGTGACCTCAATTGATCGTGACTTCGAAAGTGATGGTGTGCGGATTGGCCGTCCCGGGCATGTTGCCCAGCCGGACCGCGATGGCGTTGGCCGTGGTGACGTTGTAGTCGCCGGCGTCGCCGTCGGTGTTGCCGTCACCGAGGGCGACGCCATCCAGGGTCAGGCTGCCCGGGTCGTAGGTGGTGTGTTCGGGGATCGGATTGGTGACGATCAGGTTGCGGCCGGCGGCGCTGCCGCCGTTGCCGGTGACCGTCATCGTGTAGACGATGCGTGAGCCGGAGGTCGCTACGCTGCCGCCGGACCTGTCCGTCACCCGCTGGGTCGAGGTGAACTGGTAGCCGACGCTGCTGGCCTGGTAGGTGCCGTCGGATGACGAGCGGCCATGGCTCATGCCGACCACCACGTTGTTCATGCCGGGTGTGCCCGTTGCTGCCCTGGAGTTGCCTGGCGTTCCGCTGAGGATGTTCGAGGTGGCGGTCAGCCTGACCTTGGCGAGGCTGGCGTCATTCGCCGTGGCGGGCAGCGCGCAGAGGGCGAACACATCGATGTAGCTGCCGGCGGCGAGAACCGGGTCGTTGTTGCCCGGCACGTATTCCGGGTCGCTGCCGGAATAGCTGCCGTTGCGATCCTGGTCGATGAAGAGCCTGCACTGGTCGACCGCGAATCCGGTGCCGCTGGCGGGCAGGGCGGTCGGCGCCAGCTTGTAGTTGTCATTCCCGTTGCCGGTATTGGTCAGCCGGAACAGCAGGGTCTGGTTGACCGATCCGGCCGCCGCCTGCACCGGCTTGGCATCCTGCCAGGTCGTCGTCACGTCGATCAGCTGATCGACCACGAAGCTCGCGCTGGCCGTGCCGGTAAGCGTGGCGCCGCCCTGCACATAGCTCACCGTCACCGTGTTGTTCACCTGCGTGCCGGCCGCCACGCCAGCCGCCGATGCCGTGGCAGCGAATGTCGATCCGAGCAGGAGCAGGGCAGCGAGCAACCATGCCCTGGCATGGCCGGCAAAGCGGACACACAGGCTCGCCAGGGACGCTGTGTCCCGGCAATCGGCCCTGTGATGTCCCGCTTGCTTCATGATGAAAAACTCCCGACAAGCCTGTTCTTGAGAGGTGGCGCGTAGGCAAAAGCAAACTACGTGCCAAATTCTTGAAACTTCTGATGCCCTGTTTCGACGGGTTCCTCCCTTTTCCCGAGCGTTGTTGGACAGGCGCCGTTTGACGCCTTTTTTTGATATTTCATTACAAATTTTCCACAAACCGTGAACGAAACGAGCGAGTCATGAAATGAGGTTTGTGTCACAAAGGTGAAAAATGAGTCACCCGACCCTTGCACGTGGCGGGGCGGGCTTGGCCAAGGCCCTGAAACGGAGTGTCAGGACCCGACAAAGGTCGGTGGGTGTCGTGAATGTCGGTACTGCGCAGGAGTGGTTCCGGACGCGACGCCTTGCCCAGGTGAATGAGGGTCACTCCATCTGCTGAAAGTGACTCGGGCCGCCACGCGATCGACGCGGCCACGTGCAATGGAAGCGGATGGCCGGCTGCGGCCAGCATGCCGATCAAGGCCTCACGCAACCGTGGAGCAACGGGGCGCGTCAATGCCGCGGCGGAATTCGTTGCCATTGGGGGCGGGGCGTCCGGGCGCTGACTGCCTCTGGCATGAACTTCGGGCCGGGATTGGACTCCTTGCGGGTTTCACGCCGTCCTAAGACGTGACCCTGCATCATCCCTCGCCCGTTCTGGCCAGAAATGCGTGGTCTGTCTGGCAGATGGCGCGGGCGATGGTCACGAACAGTTCGCTTGAACCCTGAGGCTCTGCTCTGGATTCCGTAACCGCTTGGCCGCCCCGGAGCAACGGGGTACTGCGAGGTGCAGCATGAGGTGGTCGATCAGTTCACCGCTGCTCATGATTTGCGCAACGCGAATACCTGGAGCTCGCTCAACGGTCATGGTGGGCGGGGCCGGGGGTTCGGGCGGCGACATCGCCATCACGGCTCTCCGCTTCATCGCAGCCGCCCTGGTGCTCCTGCCTGCTCTGGCTGTTGCCCGCCAGTCTGCCGGTACCTTGCGGATATCCCTGACTGTCGTGGCCTCATGCAGCGTCCAGACCCGGCCACTTGTCTTTGCGCCCTATCGAACAGGCGGTCCGGCTGCGGGCACCGGTACCGCAGGGTCCATCGATGTGACCTGCAGCCAGGGTGTTCCGGCAGCCATCTATCTGGAAGGCGGTCGCACGTTGAGAGGGCCCGACGGGGCGGCCGTGAGATACGTGCTTGAGGCGAACGGCCAACCCTGGGCCGTTGGCGAAACGTTGCATGTAAGGGGACAGGGCGAGAAGGCAGTCCATCTGGTCATTTCCGGATCAGTGCCCCCTGGACAACGCGTTCCCCCGGGCGAGTATTCGGACGCGAAGGTGGTTCGAATCGTCTATTGAAATGCTGTCGAGCACTGCCCGTCGCAGGGGCGCCGCTGCCGCGGAGAGGCTCGGGAAGATCGTCCGTCGACTTCCGCATGCGGTTGCCGTGGTTCGGCCCGGAATTCAGTAGTTCACGATAACGGTGACGGTGTCCGTATAGGTATCGGGCTTGTAGTTGGCGTCGGGCGCCACGGCATATGCGCTCAATGATCCGGTACCGGTGGCGGCTACGCCGTTGCCCGCGCTGGTCGAGGTGGCGGTGTTGCCCCATATGGGTCCACTGGTGCTGCCGGAATGAAGTTGATACGGCACCTTGTCGCTATTGCTGCCGGTGCCACTCATCACTCCGGCACCGCCGGTGTTGCCGTTGGAGGGCGACAGGCCGACGTAATAGGCGGTGCTGGGCGGGCAGGTCACGCTGATGGTGTTCTGGCCGGCGATATTGGTGGCCGTGCTGGGCTGGCTGCCGAGGTCGATGTCGGTGGCGCTGACACTCACGGTGCACTGATTGGACACGGTTGCCTGCACAACGAGTTGCGGGGGCGTCACGGTCCCCGAGAATTGCTGCAGGCCGTTGCATAAAGCGGGCGGAGGATCGCCATTTTTATTGGCGCCATAAGACATCTGAAGGGTGGAGGTATACGAATACAGGCCCGGTGGCAGACTGGAAGGAATGGGAGGAATTTTCCCGAAAAGCGGCACATTGATGGATACGCTGTTGCCGGCAGCCAGTGTCAAAACCTGCACTACCGTGCTGGTGCTGGTCGACAGCGGTGTCGTGGCGGCAGCATCCGTATACAGACCGAACGGTAGCGCCCCGCCCGTACCAGGCGGAATCAGCTGCATCTGACGAGGGGATGCGCTGGTCTCCTGGAGACAAATGCGCAAGGTGTGGTCCTGGTTGCTCGTGCTGGTGCAGGTGACGCCACCGATGGCTTGGGTGGTGGGGCTTGCCGAGTTCGAGGGCAAGCTGATGGAGCCGAAATTGACCGTCTGGGTGTTGGCACTGCAGGTGATCGTTCCGTTGTCCGCATGCGCCGGAGCGGCCCACGACAGTCCGATGCCGATCAGCAGCAACGCGACACAGCAGCGAAACAGCGGCAGGTTCATGGTTGCTCCTCGCGACAGGTCAGCGGCCCGATCTGCGGGATGCCGTCACCCTGCTTGTGGTAGTCGAAGGTCACGTGGCAGGTATCTGCCGGAGTATCCACGTCCAGCACGTTGCGCACGTCGAGCGTGTCCAGATACACCACGCCGTCGAAGCCGAGCAGGGCCGGCGCATCGTGGTGTCCGCGCACCCGCACCGTACTGCCCACGGGCAGCGGCTTGCCCGCCGCGTCGACCAGAATGATCGAGGCGGCGCGGGTTGGCGTGATGCCGAAGCGCACCAGCGTTCCGGCGCGATCAGTCGGCGTGGTGATGGTGTTCACCCGGGTGATGCGCACGCCGGCCGGCAGATCCATTGGGTCGATGCTGAGCTTGTTGTTCTGATAGGCATTGAGCGGGGTGACCAGCAGGTGGCCGCTCCTGTCGGTGGTGCCGACAAGGTTGTTCTCCAGCTTCACCGGAACGTTCGGCACGCCATCCGTGGAGACGACCGCGAAGCCGCCATAGATCTGGCGTGCGGCGAACAAGCCGCCACCCATCAAGACCACCGAACCGTTGGCGCCGGCGTAGGTGTAGTGACTCCCGGCCATGTTGCTGATGCCGGCCTGCACTTGGCCGTAGCGGCCCAGGTAATCCAGTTCGGCCTGGCCGCCTTGCGTGCCCTCCCCCTGCTGCAGTTGCGCGCGCCAGCCGAAGCCGCCAGCGGTGGGAACGGACTGGGTGGCGTTCACCGTATAGAGGTTGCGGTCGCCGTCATGTTGCACGCCCGCACTCATATAAATGCGATCGTCCAGCGACAGGTTGAGACTCAGGAAGAAGCTGCGGTCGCGTCGTTGATCGAGGTTCTGGTTGACGTTGAGACTGAGCGTCATGCGGCGGCCTGCCGACTTGTACCAGTAGGCGCTGGCGTAGCGGGAGGCCTGCTGTTGCTGGTAGCGCAGATGCACGTAGTTGAGGCCGAAGCTGCCCAGATGATCGGTGCTGAAGCCCGCTTGGGCACTGGCGCTGAGCTCCGGCGGCGGACCGCCATACAACGAGGCGGTGTCACGATAGTCATCGTCGGCGCGCATGCCGTTGACACCAAAGTTGTAGCGGCTGCTGGTCCAGCTGTAGCCCAGGCTGTATTGCGATCCGCTCAAGCCTCGGCTCTGGCTGTGTGCCGCCGAAGCCGAAACCACGCCGACGCTGCCGAGCAGCCAGTTGCCGCCGGCGCCGGCATTGGTCAGGTCGCGGGTGACTTCGCCATGAAACTCGCCGGTGAAGTTGCTGCTGAAGCCGTGACGCCACGTTCCGCTGCTTGCCGGGTTGTCGTCGTAATCGAAAGAGGCCAGACCATAGTTCTCGCGCACCACGCCGAGTTCCGCCGACCAGTCGGACAGTCCTTTCTGCAGCAGGGTCGGCGTGTTGTACAGGGAGAAATCCAGTGTGGTGACCTGACCCAGTGCATTGGTCAGCATGACCTGGGCATTACCCGCGCCATTGATGCCCGGAACGGTGTTGAGCTGGAACGGGCCGGCCGGCACGTTGCCGCTGTACTGCTTCATGCCATTGACATACAGCTCCACCCGAGAGGGCAGGGTGGCCGAGCCCATGAACTCGGGCAGCGGTATGGTGACGCGGTAAGGCTGCAGCGAGAAATTGGTGCCGATCTGCACGCCGCCCATGCGCATGCTGCGGGACCACGAGGTGGTCGCGGTGAGCGTATCGCCAATGCGCAGGGTCAGCATCTCTTCTGGAAACGATGTGCTCCAGCTGGTGTCCAGTCGTACCGACCTGTTGTTCCATGCGTCGCCAGCGCGGCTCGCCTGCGACAGGGAGGTGGAGCTCAGCACGCCGGTGCCGTTGAAGGCGCGCAATTCGGTGAACGCATTCAGGCTGCCGTTGCCGTGCCCACCTCGCGTGCCATAAAGGTCGTAATTGAGCAGCAAGCCGGGCGAGGCGCCGGCTTTCCGGGGCGCGGTCGTCCAGGTGTCCAGGATGTGAGTGGGCAGCTTCAACAGGCTCAACGGCGCAATGATGACAACGCTTTGCCGCTCCTGATCGAAGCTGACTTGCACGCCATGCAGGCTGTCCAGGCGTATCGGGTCGGCCGTGTGTTCCGGCAGCACGAAGCCGAGCTGGCGCAGAGTCGCCTTCGTCGCCCACAACTTTCCGTCACGCTGGCCAAAGTGGGCCAGGCCGCTACTGCTGCCGTTGACGGTAACGTCAAGATACAGGTCGGTGCCGCCGAAAGCGGCCATCGAGTCTGCTACATCCAGGGTCAATGCCGGACTCGCGCCGAAGGCAGCGCTGCCTGCTGCAGCCGCGGGGCCGTCCGCGGCATGGGCCGAGGATGCAAGCAGTCCCAGCAGCAAAACCTCAGTGAGCGCGGACGGCCAACGACAGCTTTTGCGTGGCCTTGGCGCCATTGATCATCACCTCGAAAGTGCCATTGCCGGCAAAAGCTGCCGCAGACTGCTTCAGTGTCCAGTGCATCGTGGCGCCCGGCAGCACGTACCCCAGTAGCCCGCCGGAAATCTCGGTGCGATGGCCCCGGTCGTCCACGTAACTGACCTGGGCAAGCTGGGCGTGGCCCGTTCCGCTGTTGGACACCTGCAACACGGCGCGGTCACCGTCGCGCTGCATGCTCCATTGCAACTGCGGGGCCACTGCTTCCGTACCCACGGGTTCCACAAACACCGGGACCGAGTAGTGCAGCACGAACTGCAACCCCTTCTTGCCCTGCGTATCGATCGGAAGTTCGTCGATCGATACGCGATAAGCGTCTTCCACGGCGCCCGCGCCACTGGGCGGTGCGCCGACACGGATCACTCGGACCAGTTGTTGATCGCCAATGCCGATCTGCAGCATCGGCGGGCTGATGATCAATCCCCGCGAGGGCGTGAGCTGTTCCTCGCCGCCCTGTTGCGTCCAGTGATACACCCGCACCTGCGCATGCACGATGCCGTCGCCGCTATTGCTCAGCCACAAGCCGTCGGCGCTTTGCCTGGCCTGCAATGTCAGCGAGACAGGCGACACCTGCAGGCCGCTGGCCAGCGTGGTCCCGCTAACCAGCGAGAGCGCGATGGCCAGGAAAGTCCGTGCATGCAGACGCGGCTTCATGTGCGGTGATCAGTAGTAAACGTGCACGGCGACTTCGTCGGAGTAGCTGTCGGGCGTGACATTGAGGGCCGCGGCCAGCACCTTCGCGTGCACCGTGTAGCTCTGGGTCTGATTGCCAACGAGGTCGGTGGTGCCGCCCAGCCGATTGGCCGTCGCGTCACCCCACGCAATGCTGTCACCTGCGTCCTGATAGAGCGCGTAGGCAACCGTGTCGCTGCTCAGGGTGCCGGCCATCGAACCGGTGCCGTCGGTATTGGTGCTCGAGGGCAGCAGGCCAATGGTGTAGGGCGTGTTCTTGGAGCACACCACGCTGATGTTGTCGGTGGCGTCGACGGTCTGGTCCGCGCCGGCGTCGGCGTTGACCTGGTTGAACGTGGCGTCGGTGGCGCTGACCGTGCAGGCGCTCTTGATCGTGAGGTTGACATGGAAGGTCGTCGAGGCCGGACTGGCCGCCATCGAGGATGAAGCAAAACCGCCGAAGGCAATCATGGCGGTGACAAGCAGGGTCTTCTTGAACAGCATGGTGATTCTCTCCAGGTGGTTTCGAGGGTTGCGAACGGACTTAAGCAAGTCACATGCCAGACTATGAATGTAAACGGTTACTACCGCTGCCCAGTGGCTCCGGGAGCCAGGTAAAATGGGACGTCGCAAGGGTTTGATGACGATTTGTAAGCTATCCCTGACAAAAATTGGCACTACAAAATGCCAACTTGGTCACTATTTCGTGGTGCGACAACCAGCTCTTTTCGGACCAGTGGCGGCTCGGCCAGCGTGTTGTTGATGATTGCTGTCAAGTTCGCTTGACATCATCCGTGCGGACTCTATAGGCTTGTGCTGTCAAGGTTGCTTGACATCATTTCCGAGGAGCTATCGCCATGAAAAAAGGATCGCGTCGCTGGATTTTCCCGGTGCTGGCACTGGCGCTGCTGACCGGAGCGCCGGTGGCGCTGGCGCAGTCACCGGCAGGTAGCACGGTCGGCACGCTGAAAGTCGAGCGTCACGGCGACCATGGTCGTGCGGTGATCCTGGTCCCCGGGCTGCAGGGTGGGCCGTGGGTGTGGCAGCGGATGATCGAGCAGTTGCAGAAGGATCACGTGGTGTACGCGGTGACGCTGGCGGGTTTTGATGGCGTGCCGGCGCCGGCTGACGGCGGCAACCTGTTCGATCGGGCGGATGCGTCGCTGGAGCAGTTGATCGAACAGCGGAAGATCGACAAGCCGGTGCTGATCGGCCACAGCCTGGGCGGCACGCTGGCGCTGCGCTTTGCCGGCGAGCATCCGGCACTGATCTCGGGTGTGGTGGCGGTGGATGGACTGCCGATTTTCCCCGGCATGGAGCGGGTGAGCGCGGAGCAGCGCAAGGCGATGGCGGCGCAGATGCAGCAGCAGATGGCGGCGGTGACGCCGGAGCAGTTCCAGGCGCAGTCGCTGGGCTACATGCAGAAGATCGGCGTGATCGATCCGCAGCTGGCCGCGCGCTACGCGCCGATGAATGCGCGCAGCGACATCAAGGCCAGCGCGCAGTACATGGCCGAGGATCTCGCCTTCGACGGACGCGCGGCGCTGAAGAACGCGAACGTGCCGATCCTGGAGATCTCGCCATACAACGCACCGGATTTCAGCCAGCCGCCGATGGCGATGAGCGAGGCGCAGAAGACGGCGTACTACCAGTCGCTGCTGGCCGATGCGCCGAAGGCGAAGGTGGTCTCGATCTCGCCGTCGAGGCACTTCGTGATGCTCGACCAGCCGGTGAGGTTTCAGCAGGCGCTGGACGTTTTCCTGAAGTCGCTTTGAGGCCACGTGATGACCCGTCTTTCGAACAAGAGCTACCAGTGGCAGACCCTGCTCAGCATGAGTGTCTACATCGTGCTGCTGTTGCTGGTATGGCCATTGGCACGCACGGTGGAGGGCTGGGCGGCCAAAGGCCTGCTGGCGTTGGCGCCGGTGCTGCCGATGCTCTACCTGTTCATGCTGATGGCCCGCCGTATCCGCGAGAGCGACGAACTGGAGCAGCGCATGCACCTGGTGGCGCTGGGCGTGGCCACGATGCTTACGGCAGCGCTCAGCCTGGTCGGCGGCTTTCTGGCGGCGGCGCACGTGCTCGCCATCGACGGATCGATCCTGATCTGGGTGTTCCCGCTGATGATGGCCAGTTACGGAATCACCCGGTCGCTGCTGGTCCGGCGCTATGGCGGCGACATGTTTGCCTGCGCCGGCGATTCGGGCATTCCCGGTTACGTGCGCGCCTTGCTGGCCGCCGTGCTGATGGCGGTGGTGGCCGCCTTTGCCTACATGAAGAACGACGATCAGTTGTGGGGCGTGTTCGCGGGGATGGCGGCGGCATTCATCGCTTTTGCCATGCTGCAGCTGGTCCGTCACCGTCGGCAGAAGGCGGCGCTGGCAGATGACCGGAGGCAGGGATGAGGCCCGTGTCGTCGACCACACCATCAACCGGGGGACATGACTGATGGCCATGCGCGAAGTGCACAAGCGCTACCTGCGCGAATTCCTGCCGGCCATGGCCGCGTATGTCGTACTGATCTTCCTTTCGGCGCTGGTATCGGCTCGGGTCGACAGTGTCACCTGGCGCGTCGTGCTGGCCCTGCTGCCCCTGTTGCCCATCCTGCTGGCCATCCGCGCGATGGTTCGCGTGGTTCGCGACCAGGATGAACTCGAGCGGCGCATCGACCTGGAGGCGTTCGCGATCTCCGCCATGGTCACCGGCTTCGGCTTCTTCAGCTTCGGCCTGCTGATGGGCGCCAATGTGGGCTGGTCGGTGTCGGGGCAGGTGGTCGCCATCTGGGTGATGCCGTGCCTGTTCGCCAGCTTCGGCATCGCCAAGCTGCTGGTGCTGTGGCGCTATCGCAGTCATGAATAACCATGTGCGTGAACTGCGCGGCGCGCAGGCCTGGTCGCAGGCCGACCTGGCCGAACGGCTGGATGTTTCGCGCCAAACCGTCAACGCCATCGAGACCGGCAAGTACGATCCGAGTTTGCCGCTGGCCTTCAAGATTGCCCGGCTGTTCGGGCAAACGATCGAATCCATTTTTGAACCTGGGGAGTGATACGTGAGCATGAAACCCGGAAAACGCATGGGCGTGATGGTCGCCGTCGCGGTGGCGATCATCTCGGCCAACCGCGTCGCCCATCATCGTGAGAAGGACCCGGCGCCACCTGCGCCGGCTTCGGCCTCGACTGCGGCTGTCGCACCCGCGCCGGCCGCCACCTGGAAACTCGGCAGCCTGACCCTGACTGCATGCGAGCTTGCCGCGCCGAACAGCGGCCTGAGCACGGCGGCCTGGTGCGCGGACTTCCCCGTGCCGGAAAACCGGGCCGATCCGCACAGCCGCACGATCAAGCTGAAGCTGGCCGTGCTGCGTTCGCGGGCGCAGGTGGCCAGTCCCGACATGCTGGCCTTTCTTGCCGGTGGCCCGGGACAGGCGGCCACCGATTCAGCGGGCCAGGTGGCGACGGTGCTGAAGCCGCTGCTGGCCCATCGCCACGTGCTGCTGCTCGACCAGCGTGGCACCGGCGGCTCCAACGCACTCAGCTGCAAGGAGTCCGCCGCCACGACCACGCCGGACGACAGCACCTTCGACGCCGACAAGCTGCGCGCAGCGGCGGCGCAGTGCCTGAAGCTGCTGGCCGGTCGTGCCGATCCGCGCTACTACACCACCACGATCGCGGCGCAGGATCTGGAGGACGTGCGCAAGGCCATCGGTTCGCCGCAGTTCGACCTGCTCGGGGTGTCGTACGGCACGCGGATGGCGCAGCAGTACCTGATGCGTTTTCCGCAGTCGGTGCGCAGCGTGGTGCTGGACAGCGCCGTGCCGAATTCGCTGGCCCTGGGCGAGGACTTCGCCCGCAACCTGGACGACGCGCTGAAGGCGCAGTTCGCCCGCTGCACCGCCGAGCCGGCCTGCAAGAAGCAGTTCGGCGATCCGGACCAGACCCTGTACCAGCTGCGCGACGCGTTGCGGGCCAATCCGCACCAGGTCAGTTTTCGCGATCCGCAGAACTACCAGACGGTAAAGCAGATGCTGGACGAGGACTCGCTGGCCAGCGTGGTGCGCATGTTCGCTTACACGCCGGCCACCGCCGCGCTGTTGCCGCTATCGATCGACGCGGCGGCGCATGGCGACGTGGGTCCGCTGCTGGGCCAGGCCAAGCTGCTATCCGGCGAACTGTCCGAGTTGATGGGCAGCGGCATGCAGTATTCGGTGATCTGCAGCGAGGACGCCGACCTGCTGGCCGTGCGCCCGCAGGATGCGCAGACCATCCTCGGCACGCGCATGGTCGACGCGCTGAAGGCGGTGTGTTCGGTGTGGCCGAAAGGCACGCGCCCGGCCGATTTTCACGCGCCGCTGAAGACCGACAAGCCGGTCCTGCTGCTGGCCGGCCAGTACGACCCGGTGACCCCGCCCCGCTACGCCGAGGAAGTGGCCAAGGGCCTGCCGAACGCGCGGGTGCTGACCCTCAAGGGCCAGGCGCACAGTGTCATGGCGACCGGCTGCACGCCGCAGCTGATCCAGCATTTCATCGAGAAGCTCGACCCGAAGACGCTGGACGCGAGTTGCCTGGACCGGTTGCAGCCGACGCCGATCTTCATCGACTTCAACGGAGCGACCCCATGATCGAGGTAAGGGATTTGCACAAGGCGTTCGGCGCGGTGAAGGCTGTCGACGGCGTCAGTTTCACTGCCCGCGACGGCGAGATCACCGGCCTGCTCGGCCCCAACGGCGCCGGCAAGACCACCACGCTGCGCATGCTGTACACGCTGATGGCGCCGGATCGTGGCCAGGTGCTGGTGGATGGCATCGATGCAGCGGCCGACCCGCTGGCCGTGCGTCGCCAGCTCGGCGTGCTGCCGGATGCGCGCGGGCTGTACAAGCGGCTCAGTGCGCGCGAGAACATCGACTACTTCGGCCGTCTGCACGGTCTGCCCGAAGAACTGCTGGCGAGCCGGCGCGAAGCCCTGGTCAAGGCGCTGGAGATGGGCGACATCGCCGACCGCCGCACCGAGGGTTTCTCCCAGGGCCAGCGGGTGAAGACCGCGATCGCCCGCGCGCTGGTGCACGACCCGCGCAACGTCATCCTCGACGAACCCACCAACGGCCTCGACGTGATGGCCACCCGTGCGCTGCGCCAGTTCATGACGCGGCTGAAAGAAGAGGGGCGTTGCGTGCTGTTTTCCAGCCACATCATGCAGGAGGTGGGCGCCTTGTGTGACCGCATCGTGGTGATCGCACACGGCCGCGTGGTGGCCGACGAAACGCCGGACGCGCTGCGCGCCCAAACCGGCGAGGACAACCTGGAGGATGCCTTCGTGAAGATCATCGGCAGCGAAGAGGGCCTCGCCGCATGAACGACATGTCCGCGAAAATCCGGCGCAGCAGCGCCTTCCTCACCGTGTTCCTGAAGGAGGTGAAGGAAAACCTGCGCGACCGCCGCACCCTGATGAGCGCCTTCCTCACCGGCCCGCTGCTGGGGCCGCTGCTGTTCGTGATGCTGATCAACCTCACCCTCAACCGCGAACTGGACAAGGCCGAGAAGCCGCTGCCGGTGCCGGTGCTGGGCGCCGGGTATGCGCCCAACCTGATCGATGCGCTGAAGGCCGGCGGCGTGGTGCCGGGCGCGGCGGTGGCCGATCCCGCGCAGACCGTTCGCAAGCAGGACGCCGACGTGGTGCTGCGCATTGCTCCTGATTACGGCAAGGCGTGGCGCAAGGGTGAGCCGGTGCAGGTGGAGCTGTTCTACGACTCCTCGCGGCGTGATGCGAACACGTCGGTGGAGCGGGTCAGCGACCTGGTCGAGAACTATGCGCGGCAACAGGGTGCGATGCGACTGGTCGCGCGCGGGATGTCGCCCAGCACCGCGTGGCCGCTGCAGGTGGCCAAGCGCGACCAGGCCACGCCGCAGTCGCGCGCGGTGCTGATGTTCGCGATGCTGCCGTACTTCTTCGTGATCACCATCTTCATGGGCGGCATGTACCTGGCGATCGACCTCACCGCCGGCGAGCGCGAGCGGCAATCGCTGGAACCGCTGTTCGCCAACCCGGTGGCGCGCTGGAAGATCCTGTGCGGCAAGCTGGCGGCGATCTGCGCGTTCTCCACCGCGAGCCTGCTGATCACCTTGCTGGGCTTCGCCGTGGTCGGCCGCTTCATCCCCGCCGAGAAGATCGGCATGGAGCTGGACCTTGGCCTGCACTTCGCCACCTACGTGCTGCTGCTGATGCTGCCGCTGGTGCTGCTGCTGTCCGCGCTGCAGTCACTGGTGGCGGCGTTTGCCAAGAGCTATCGCGAGGCGCAGACCTACATCTCGCTGCTGATGCTGGTGCCGATCATCCCCAGTGCGCTGCTGTCGTTCATGCCGATCAAGGCGCAGGCGTGGATGTACGCGATCCCGCTGCTGGGGCAGAACCTGGGCATCATGCAGTTGCTGCGCGGCGATGGTGTCACCGGCGAACAGCTCGGCCTGTGCCTGGCCGGCAGCCTGGCGGCGGCCCTGCTCGCGGTGCTGGTGACCGCGCAGCTGTATCGCTCCGAGAAGCTGGCGATCTCGGCCTGAGCCAGGGGCGACCCCACCCCGGCCCCTCCCCTGCACGCAGGGGTGGGGCATTATCCGGGTGGCGCGGTCAGTTCGTGGGCGTTGAGGTAACCGTCGCGGTTGCGGTCCAGCTTGTGGAACTGGCGGCGCAGGTTGTCGCGGTTTTCCTGCAGCGTGATCGGCTGGCCGCGGCCACTGGGCAGTTCATCGGTTTCGATGATGCCGTCGCCGTTGCTGTCCATGTTGCGAAAACCCTGGCTCATGTAGGCCACGTATTCCGCCGCGCTGACCCGGCCGTCGCCGTTGCCGTCGAAGCGCCGCAGGTACTCCTCGCGGCTGGACTGGGCATGGGTCGCCGTCGATGCCAGCAGCAGGGCCGCGGCGGCAGCGATCACCCGCGTGTTCAGCGGTGGCCGCCGTGGATGCCGATGAACTGCAGGAACTCGGCGCGCGTCCTGGCGTCCTCGCGGAAGGTGCCCAGCATCTGGCTGGTCACCATCGATACGCCGCGCTTGTGCACGCCGCGGGTGGTCATACACTCGTGGCTGGCGTCGATCACCACCGCCACGCCGGCCGGCTGCAGGGTTTCCTGGATGCAGTGGGCGATTTCCGCGGTGAGTTTTTCCTGTACCTGGAAGCGCCGCGCGTAACCGTCCACTACCCGGGCCAGCTTGCTGATGCCGACCACGCGGTTGGTCGGCAGGTAGCCGACGTGGGCGCGGCCGATGATCGGCGCCATGTGGTGCTCGCAATGGCTCTCGAACTCGATGTCGCGCAACACCACCATCTCGTCGTAGCCCTCGACTTCCTTGAAGGTGCGCTTGAGGAAATCGGCCGGGTCCTCGGCGTAGCCGGAAAACCAGTCGCCGTAAGCCTTCACCACCCGCTTGGGCGTGTCGAGCAGGCCTTCGCGCGTGGGGTCTTCGCCGGCCCAGCGCAGCAGGGTGCGCACCGCCTCCTCGGCTTGTTCCTGGCTGACATCGTTCGGGTTGCGCTGGTCGCTCATGCGAAGGCCTCGGTATGCGGACGTACCAGTTTAGCGTCCGTGTCCAGTGGCGTCTGTGCAGCGCTCGTTCCGGTGCCGGGCCGGTGCAGGCTGCTCCGCTGAAGGTCATGTTGACACGACAATATGTAATGTATAACGTACATAACGTCCAATGGAGTAGACATCGTGCCTCGATCCTTGCGTTATGCCGTGCTGATCCCGCTGTCGGTTCTCGCGTTCTATGTGCTGTTCGTGCTGCCGGACATCGACCTGGGCTGGCCCGGTGGCTTGGCCATGCTGGGGGCGGCATGGCTGGTCTGGTACCTGCTGTGGTCGACCATGCGCGAATCGGCGGCCGCGGCGAAGACGGATGAGTCGATGGCGACGGTGTCCCCCGGCGAACAGCGCGCCTGGATCGGACTGATCTTCACCGCGGCCATCCTCGCCTACTACGCCCTGCGCGGCTCGCAGATGGTCGCCGCGGATGGCTCGATGGCGCCGGAGGCCTCGGCGATCGGCCGGCACGTCGGCTGGCTGGTGGTCGCGTGGCTGGTGGTGATGCAGGTGTTGCGCAAGCGCTGGCGCGACACCGTGGAGGCCGACGAGCGCGATCGCCAGATCGAGGCGCGCGCCAGCGGGTGGGCACGCGGGGGGCTGTCGGTCTTCGTGCTGGCGCTGGCGGTGATGTTCGCGTTCTCGCCGCTGGATCATCTGGCCTGGGCAAGGCCGATGGCGATGTCCAACCTGCTGATGGCCGGCCTGATCGCCTCCTGCCTGCTCGAGTACGCGGTGACGGGCATCACCTACTGGCACGACCGGCGCGCCGCATGACCGGCACGCCGATCGACAACCTGATCCGCAAGCTGCGCTTCGAGCATGGCGAGATGACCCAGCAGGCGCTGGCGGATGCCTGCGGCATCACCCGGCAGACGGTGATCGCGCTGGAGGCGGGCAAGTACGCGCCCTCGCTGGAGCTGGCGTTCCGCATCGCCCGCGTGTTCGGCGCGGGCGTGGAAGACGTGTTCCAGTGGAAACGGTGAGCGCCGTCTGTCCGTAGGCGCATTCGTCCTACGGCGCGGTGGCGTCGTCACCACCGTCATCCAGCGCGGGAACATCATCCAGCAGCAACGGGCTGTCGCCGGACAGCGATTCCACGTCGCGCAGCTTGCGCTCGATCGCGCGGGTGCGCTGGCCGGCGCTGTCGATGCTGTTGCGGGCTGCGTCGAGTTGCTTGCGGGTCTTTTCCAGCACCACGCCGAACTTGCCGAACTCGTTCTTCACCGCGCCGAGGATCTTCCACACCTCGCTGCTGCGCTTGGCGATCGCCAGCGTGCGGAAGCCCATCTGCAGGCTGTTGAGCAGGGCGCTGAGCGTGGTCGGACCGGCCACGGTGATCCGGTGGTCACGCTGCAGGTTCTCGAACAGGCCGGGGCGACGGATCACCTCGGCGTAGAGGCCCTCGGTGGGCAGGTACAGCACGGCAAAATCGGTGGTGTGCGGCGGCGCCACGTATTTGCCGTGGATGCGCTTGGCCTCCTCGCGCACGCGCAGTTCCAGCGCGCGGCCGGCGGCCTGCGCGGCATCGGCATCGGAGGCTTCCTGGGCGTCGAGCAGGCGCTGGTAGTCCTCCACCGGAAACTTCGCGTCGATCGGCAGGTAGACGTGTTCGCCCTCGTCCTGGCCCGGCATGCGGATCGCGAACTCGACGCGGTCGTTGCTGCCCGGCACGGTGATCACGTTGGACGCGTACTGCTCGGCGGTGAGCATGTCTTCCAGCAGGGCGCCCAGTTGCACTTCGCCAAAGATGCCCCGCTTCTTCACGTTGGTCAGCACCCGCTTCAGGTCGCCCACGCCGGTGGCCAGGTTCTGCATTTCGCCCAGCCCGCGCTGCACCGCTTCGAGCCGCTCGGACACCAGCTTGAACGATTCGCCCAGGCGGGTTTCCAGCGTGGCGTGCAGCTTTTCGTCCACGGTGGCGCGCATCTGTTCGAGTTTCGCCGCGTTGTCCTGCTGGATCGCGCCAAGCTTGGCTTCCAGCGTGGCGCGCATCTCGCCCATGCGCTTTTCGTTGTCGGCGGTGAGCGCGGCCAGGCGCTGTTGCTGTTGTTCGCCCAGCCGGTTGAGGGTGGTGGCGATTTCCTCGCGGCCCTTGCGCGCGTCCTCGATCAGTCGCTGGGTCAATGACTGCAGGCCGTTGTCGGTGCGTTCGGTGAGCAGGGTCAGCCGCTGGCCGAAGCCGTCGATGCGCTCGGACTGTTGCTGCGACATGCCGTTGAGCTGTTCGCCCAGGTGGCCGCGGAAGCGGTCGAAGCCCTGCTGCAATTCCTCGCGGCCGGCGCGCTGTTCCTCGCGCACGGTGCGTTCGACGCGGGCGCTGTCGTCCTTCAGCGTGTCCAGCTTGGCTGCGAGGCCGGGATCGCCGCGGCCGCGCAGCAGCAGCGCCACCTGCAGCAGCAACACCAGCGCGGCGAGGATCACGAGGACAATCAGCAGGGTTTCATTGAGCGGCATGGAACGTTTTCCCGGAGCAATGCATCCAGTGTACGTCGAGCGGTCGCGTTGGCTGCGCCCGGATTCATGTTGCCGTCGCCGGGGCGGTGCATCATGGGCTGAGGTTCAGCCCGGGAGAACGTCATGGAACATGTCCACGATTACCTGATCATCGGCGGCGGCATGGCCGCCGACGCCGCTGCCAAAGCCATCCGCGAGGTCGACGGCGCAGCGAACGTCGGCATCGTGGGCGACGATCCCGCGCCACCCTACCAGCGGCCGCCGCTGAGCAAGGCGATGTGGAAGGGCGACAAGTCGCTCGCGGACATCGACCTGGCCACCGCAGGGAGCGGAGCGACACTGCATCCGGGGCGGCGCATTGCCTCACTGGATCGCGTCGCCCACGTGGCCCGCGACGACCGGGGCGACAGCTATCGCTATCGCCGGTTGCTGCTGGCCACCGGCGCCACGCCGCGCCTGCTGCCGGTCGATGGCGGCGAAAGGCTGATCCACTACCGCACGCTGGCCGACTACGAAGCGCTGCGCCGCTACGCCCGACCCGGCGCCTACATCGCCGTGATCGGCGGCGGCTTCATCGGCTGCGAGCTGGCGGCCTCGCTATGCAGCATCGGCTGCAAGGTGAGCCTGCTGTTTCCCGGCGAGACGATCGGCGCGGGCCGCTATCCCGATGGGTTGGCGCACTATCTCGACGACTACTACCGCAGCCGTGGCGTGGATGTGCGCAGCGGCGTTCGGGTCATCGGTGGCAGCAGGACCGACGGCGGCGTGGAGCTGAGCCTGTCCGACGGCGAGGTGTTGCGGGTGGAGGCGGCGGTGGCCGGCCTCGGCGTGACGCCGAACACCGCGCTGGCCGAGCAGGCCGGGCTCACCGTCGACAACGGCATCGTGGTCGATGCGCAACTGCGCAGCAGCGATGCGGACATCTGGGCCGCCGGCGACGTGGCCAATTTCCACAGTGTCGCGCTTGATCGCCGGATGCGCGTGGAGCACGAGGATGCCGCGATCGGCATGGGCCGGCATGCGGGACGCGCAATGGCCGGCGTGGCGGAAGATTACGTGGTCCAGCCGTTCTTCTACTCGGATCTGTTCGACCTGGGTTACGAAGCCGTCGGCCTGCTCGATACGCGGCTTCAGGTGGTCGAGGACTGGCGTGAGCCGTATCGCGAAGGCGTGGTGTACTACCTCGACGGCGGTCGCGTGCGCGGCGTGCTGTTGTGGAACACCTGGGACCAGGTCGGCGCCGCGCGCGAGCTGATCGCCGAGCCTGGCCCGTTCGATGCCGCCTCGCTGCGCGGGCGACTGCCCCGCGGCGCGTGACCCTCCTGCGGAAGCAGCTTCAATCCACCCGGCAGAACACCGCCTTCAGATAACGGCCTTCCGGCACGTCGGTGCGGACCGGATGATCGGCGCCGGCGCCGCGCACTTCCAGTACCTGGATCGTGCGGCCGGCGTTGAGCGCGACCCGGCGCAGCATTTCCAGGAACTCGCCTTCGCCGACCAGGCCGGTGCACGAACAGGTCAGCAGCAGGCCGCCGGGCGGGATGATGTCCAGCGCCATGCGGTTCATCGCGAAGTATTTCTTCAGCGCGTCCATCACCTTGCTGCGGTCGCGGGTGAGCTTGGCCGGGTCGAGGATCACCGCGTCGTAGCGCTCGCCGCGGGCTACCGCCGCGCGCACCCAGTCGAAGATGTCGGACTGCTCGAAGCTCACCGCGACGTTGTTCGCCTGGGCATTGGCGCGGGCGACTTCGAGGATGCCGGCGTCCAGGTCCACGCCGACGGCCTCGCGCGCACCGGCCGCCATCGCGTGCACCGCGAAACCGCCGGCGTTGCAGCACAGGTCGAGCACGCGGCGGCCCCTGGCCAGTTCGGCGAAGCGTTTGCGGTTGTCGCGCTGGTCGGCGAAGAATCCGGTCTTGTGGCCGGAACCCGGCGCGGCGTGGAAGCGCAGGCCGTGTTCGTGCACCTCGAACGGGGCGGGCACGTCGGGGCTGCGGCAGTCGAACGATTCCTGCTTCTGCACGTGCGATTCGGCGAACCAGTACAACTGCGCGTCGGGGAAATGCGCGAGCAGGGCGGCGTGGATCGCCTCGCGGAACTTCCACATGCCGGCGGCGAAGTATTCGACCACGATGACGTTGGCGTAGCGGTCGACGATCAGGCCCGAAAGGTCGTCGCCTTCGCTGTGCACCACGCGCCACGCGTCGCTGACCGCATCGAGCTGCAGCCAGTCGCGGCGCAGCTGCACGGCGCGGGCGATGCGCGCGGCGATCCAGTCGGCGTCGATCGTGGCCTGCGGATCGGTGTCGAGCAGGCGCAGCGCGATGCGCGCGTGGCCGTTCCAGAACGCGCGGCCCACGAAGCGGCCCTTCGCGTCCTGCACCTCGACCACGCTGCCCGGCGGCAGTTTCGACTCGGGCTTGTAGATCTGTGCCGACCACACCCACGGATGGCCGGGGCTGCGGTCGGATTTCAGGCGGATGACGGGTAGCGCGGCGGGAGTATTCATCCGCCCATGATAGCTGGTGGCCGGGCGCTGGCCGCGCTGCGACGGCGAATGCTCAGTCGGCCTGGACCACCGCCAGTTCGTTGCCGTGCGGGTCGAGGAACTGGAAGCGCCGCCCGCCGGGGAAGGCGAAGATCGGACGCACGATGCTGGCGCCCGCGGCCGTCACCGCTAGCAGGGCGGCTTCGAGGTCGTCCACCGCGATCACCGGCAGCGGCGCGCGGGTGGCTTCGGTCGGATCGCCCTGCAGGCCGACGTCCACGTCGCCGGTCATGGTCGCCGCGTAGCTGGGACCGAAGTCCGTCAGCTCCCAGCCGAAGGCCTGGCGGTAGAACGCCTTGGACGCCGTGATGTCGCTGGCCGGCAGTTCGATGTAGTTGGGACGCGCCATCACGGATTCTCCGGGGTTGAACAGGTCAGCACCTGTGAAGAAAACCACTTCCCGTGGTTTTCTTCTATCGCACGTCCGGTACGTGCCCGGACGTGCTCACGCGAATCAGTCACCTGCGTGACTGCTCCGCGACCGGCCGTCCATGGCCGGGCTGAGAGGTTGAAACATAACCCCTCAGCGCAGTCGCAGCACCAGCCACGACAGCAGCGCCAGCAGGTTGATGCCGATCCGCGACACCGACGGCCCGGCAATCGCCAGCAGGAACCCCTGCGAGCCGAGGTGCCAGTCGATGCCCAGCCGCGGTGTCGACTGCAGCGTGGCGAACACGTTGACGAAGGCGCCGCAGTGCAGGCCGTAACTGAACACGGGCAGGGCGATCAGCGGCAGCTGCAGCAGCTGCGCCCAGCGCGACATCCGCACGCCCTGCTCGCTGCCGGTGACCAGCTGGATGCCGGCGGCCAGCACGAAACCGTACAGCGCCAGGCCGAGCAGGGCGATCAGGCTGTCGTGGGCGCCGAATGGCAGCAGCCGGTGCAGCATCGCCGCCACCCCGTAGAAGCCGCCGGCGATTTCGAGGACGCCGATCAGGCGGAACAGAACAGTGCGCATGCGAAGCCCTGGCGGAAAAGACGCAAGCTTAGGCGATCAGCACGCCGCGCGCTTCCTCGACGATGGCATGCGGCACGAAGCGTGCGCTGTCCTGGGTCACCAGCGAGCTGTCCTCGCGGATGCCCATGCCGCAGGCGCGGTCGCCGACCACCCAGCTGCCGATCAGCGGATAGTGGCCGTCGAACGCGGTCAGCGGATGGTAGGCCTGGCGGATGCACGGGCCGTCATACGGGCCGTCGGTGCGCAGTTCGCGGCCGTCGTCCAGGTGCATCGCGATGTTGGCGCCCTCGCGCGAATGCAGCGGCTTGCGCACCCAGCCGCGCGGCAGCGCGCCGCCCTCGTCGAACTCGGCCGGCAGCAGGTTCGGGTGGCCGCGGTGCGCATCCCACAGCAGCGGCAGGATGCCCTTGTTGCTGAGCAGCGCCTTCCACGGCGGTTCGATCAGCTGCAGCCCGGAGCGCGGCAGGTACGGGCCGAACGTTTCGCGGAACAGGTCTTCCAGCGGGTACAGCTTGAACAGGCAGCCGATCACCTGGTCGTCGAGGTCGGTGAAGCGGCCGTCCTCGGAGATGCCGATGTCCTCGATCGCCAGCGTGCCGCACTCGATGCCGGCCTGCAGCGCGCAGTCGCGCAGGTAGGCGATGGTGCCCTGGTCCTCGTTCGAGTCGCGCACGGCGGCGAAATGGAACGGTCGCGCGATGCCGCGGGCGATCGTGCCGAACGCCTCCACCAGCGATTCCTGGATCGAGTTGAACTGGTCGCTGCCGGCCGGCAGCTGGGCGCGCCCGAGCTGGTCCTCCAGCCATTGCCACTGGAAGAACGCGGCCTCGAACAGCGAGGTCGGCGTGTCGTAGTTGAGCTCGTACAGCCTGGCCGGACCGCGGCCGTCGTAGGCGAAATCCAGCCGGCCGTACAGGTGCGGTTCGCGCCGGCGCCAGCTTTCGGCGATCCAGTCCCGGTACGGCTCGGGTATCGCCAGCTGCTGCATGAGCTGCTCGCTGCCCACGATGCGCTCGACCATGTCCAGCGCCATCGCGTGCAGCTCTTCGGTGGGCGACTCGATGTCGTGCTCGATCTCGCGCAGGCTGAAGGCGTAGTACGCGGACTCGTCCCAGTAGGGCGCGTCGTCGATGGTGTGGAAACCGAAACCGCAGTCCGCGGCCCTGGCGCGCCAGTCGGGGCGCTCGGCCAGCGCGATGCGGCGCATCAGCTGCCGAAACCGCGACTGCCGCTGGAGCGGCCGAAGCCGGAGCGGCTGGTGGTGACCGCGCGATTCGGCGTGGCGTTGATCGGCACCATGCCGGTGCCTGCGGTGCCGCCACGATAGACCCCGCCGCTGGCGCTGCCCGCCGCCGGCCGTTGCCAGCCGCCGTTGCTGTCGCGGAACGCGGGGGCGCTGTTGAAGCCGTTGGCGGCCACGCCATTGCGCATCATCTGCGACAGGAAGAAGCCGGTCATCAGCGGGCCGAAGAACGAATGGTTGTTGCCGTCGCTGCGTTCGGCGCACTTTTCCTTGCCGTAGCTGGCCTCGCATTCCTCGCGGTTGGCGAAGCGCGGCGCGGTGGCCACCGCTTCCTGCTCGGCCTTGGCGAAGGCCTGGTTGCAGGTGCTGCTGTCATTGGTCTGCGCCACGCAGGCCTCGACCGAGGTGTACAGGCCTTCGCGCGCCTCGTTGCGGTCGCAGGCGGTCAACAGCAGCGGGGCCGTGCCCATCAGCAGCAGGGCGGCGGTACGGGATCGTTTCATGGGAATGCTCGGCCGGGGTATCCGCTCAAGCATGCCTGTTCGGGCGCCCGGATGAAAGTTCTTGCGAATGACCGGGGTGGGCTCTGCTGGCGGCCATCCGGCTATTCGAGTTCGTCCGCCAGCTCGTGCAGATCGGCGATGTGCTGCTCCCACCAGCGCGATTCGGCGGCGAACGGGAACGCGATGGGGAAGGCCGGGTCGTGCCAGCGCGCGGCGATCCAGCCGGCGTAGTGCAGCTGGCGCATCGCGCGCAGGGCAGGAATCAGCGCCAGTTCGCCGTGGTCGAAATCGCGGAACTGCTGGTAGCCCTCGAGCAGCGCCTCCATCGTGCGTTCGTCGCTGGCCAGCATCCACAGGTCCTGCACGGCGGGGCCGCTGCGGGCGTCGTCGAAGTCGACGAAGTGCGGGCCGGCCTCGGTCCACAGCACGTTGCCCGGATGGCAGTCGCCATGCAGGCGCAACTGGCGCAGCGGGCCGATCGCCTCCATGCGTGCGCCGATCGCCGCGTCCAGCCGGGTCGCGGCGGCGCGGTAGTTGGTCTGCAGGCCGGTCGGCAGCAGCGACGAGCCGAGTACCGCATGCATCGGCTGCTGCACCATCGTGTCCTGGTCGAGTCTGCCGCGATGTTCGAACGGCGCGCGGGCGCCGATCAGATGCATGCGCGCGATCAGCCGACCCAGCCACTGCAACTGGTCGACCGCTTCCAGCTCCGGCGCGCGACCGCCCCGGCGCGGGGTCAGCGCGTAGCGGAAGCCGCCGTGATGCAGCAGGCTGCGACCGTCGAACAGCAGCGGCGCCACCGCGGGCAGTTCGGCGTCGGCCAGTTCCTGCGCGAAGGCGTGTTCCTCGATGATCGCCGCATCGCTCCAGCGGTCCGGCCGGTAGAACTTCGCGATCACCGGAGCGGCGTCCTCGATGCCGACCTGCCACACCCGGTTCTCGTAGCTGTTCAGCGCCAGCAGGCGGCCGTCCGGCCACAGCCCGCAGGCGCTCACGGCGTCGAGCACGAGATCGGGCGTGAGGTTGCCATACGGCGCAGCCGCCATCAGGAAACGCGCCTCTTGCTTTCGCCTCCTCTCCCCGTGTCGGGGAGAGGATTGAGGTGAGGGGACGCTCTATCGAGATGCGGCATGTTCAACGCGTGCCCATGCCGCGCGCCGCGATCACCGCCATGGTGATGCGCGAAATGCACACCAACGCGCCTTCCTCGCTTTCGATGCGGATCTCCCATACCTGGGTGGTGCGGCCGATGTGCAGCATCTTGGCGGTGCCGGTGACGCTGCCGCCGCGCACGCCGCGGATGTGGTTGGCGTTGATGTCCAGTCCCACCGCCAGCTCCTTCGCCGGGTCCAGGGTCAGCATCGCGGCGGTGCTGCCCAGCGTTTCGGCCAGCACCACCGAGGCGCCGCCGTGCAGCAGGCCGTAGGGCTGGTGGGTGCGATGGTCGACCGGCATGGTGCCAGCCAGCCAGTCGTCGCCGACCGCGGTGATGCGGATGCCCAGCGTCTCCATCATGGTGTTGGCGCTCCATGCGTTGACGCGGTCCAGGTCGGTGGATTGTTTCCAGATGCTCATCGTTGATTCCCGTGGATCGAGCCCGCATTGTCGTCCGGGGTCATCGCCGCGACAATGCACACGTGTTCAAGGTCACCCTCAAGACATCCGGCCGCCAGTTTTCGGTGGTCGCGGGCGAAACCGTGCTGGAAGCGGCGCAACGGGCGGGCGTGGCCTTGCCCTACTCGTGCCGGGCCGGCGTCTGCGGCAGCTGCAAGGCCACCTTGCTGGACGGGCGTTGCGAGTATCCGCGCAATCCGCCGCTGGCGCTGAATGCGGACGAGCAGGCCCACCATGCGGTGTTGCTGTGCCAGGCGGTGCCGGCGACCGACCTGCTGCTGGAGGCGCGCGAAGTCACCTCGGTGGAGGACATCGCGCGGCGCCAGCTGGGCATGGTGGTGACCGAGAAGTGGTCGCTGGCGCCGGATGTCACCGGCCTGCGCCTGCTGCCGGCACGCGGCGAGCGTCGCCTGAAGCGCCTGCCCGGCCAGTATGTCGACGTGCTGCTGGAAGACGGCAAGCGTCGTCCGTTCTCGATCGCCAACGGTCCGCAGGCCGACGGCATGATCGAGATGCACGTGCGCCACGTGGCCGGCGGCGGTTTCACGTCGTGGGTCAGCAGCACGCTGAAGCCGGGCGATCACCTGCGCGTGGAAGGTCCGCTGGGCACCTTCGTGCCGCGCGAGGATTCGGAACGCCCGATGATCTTCATGGCCGGCGGCACCGGTTTTGCGCCGGTGAAGGCGATCGTCGAGCACTTCATCGCGCTGGGCACGCGTCGCGCCATCCAGGTGTACTGGGGCGCGCGCGTGGCGGATGACCTGTACCTGCGCGCGCTGGCCGAACGCTGGGCGGGCGAGCTGCCGAACCTCGCGTTCCACGCGGTGGTGTCCGACGCGGACGGCCCGGCGGGTTTGCGCACCGGCCTGGTGCACGAGGCGGTGCTGGCCGACCAGCCGGACCTGTCAGGCCACGACCTGTACATGAGCGGGCCGCCGGCGATGATCGATGCCGCGCATCCGCGCTTCCTCGCCGCCGGCCTGCCGGAGGATCGGCTCTACTACGACTCGTTCGAATACGCGCCCGACGTGCTGGCGCAGATCATCGCCGGGCGCGCGGGCATCCACGACTTGCCGGTGCCGTAGACACCTGGCGATCGACGCCTGGCGATCGCTGTCTGATCGGGCAGCGGGGCGGGAGCGTGGCCCGCCAGCGGGTTCCTTACCGGTTGCCCTTGGCCACCGGCAATTGCGCCGCGTGCCAGGCCAGCACGCCGCCGTCGAGGCGGTGGACCTTGGCGAAGCCGGCCTTGACCAGTCGCTGCGCAGCCTTGATCGAATTGCCGCGACCGTCCTTGTCCATCACCACCACCGGCAGCTCCTTCGCCTTGGCCAGATCCTTGTTCTCCGGATCGAACTGGCTCATCGCCACGTGTTTCGCGCCGGGCACGTGCATCTTCTCGAACTCGGCGATCGCCGACAGGTCGATCAGCAGCGGGTTCTCGCGATTGATCAGATGGGTCAGGCCGGCGGGGCTCAGTTCCCCGACCTTGCTGAACAGGGCGCTGACCTGCATCACGATCAATGCCAGCAGCAGGATCGCGAACAGGGCCACCAGGGCCACATGGTTGCCGACAAATTCGGGCAGCTTGTGCAGGAAATCGTTCATCGTCAGTCCACAGGTGCCTTGATCGCACCAATTCGGGTAAACCGGCGATTATACGGGGTTGCCGCCGCTTGCGCGGGCCGCGCCGACTCAATCCTGGGTGATGTCCGGCAGGCCGCTGGTCAGCCACCAGTGCCTGGTCGCCTCGTCGTAATGCCAGGTCTGGTGGTCGACGACGCTGCGCTCGGACTGGTTGTGGATGTTGACCAGGTTGATCACCACCGTCTGCTGCACGTCGAAGTCGCTGGTCGGCACCGGGCCTGCATCGTCGTTGTATTCGGTGACCCGCACCTGCTGGAAGCGCGCCAGCTGCAGCGAGGTCAGCGGATGCGCAGCGCGAACCTTGGGCTCGACGAACTGGGCGGCGCTCTGGAAATCGCCCCAGCGCAGCGTGCTGCCGTACGCCTTCAGCGTGGCGGTAAGGGCATCGCTGCGGGTCTTGGTGGCGCAGCCGGCCAGCAGCAGGCCCGACAACAGCACGATCAGAAGACTGGACATCCGGCGCATGTGGTTTCCTCCCCGATGAAATCCCGCCCATTCTGCCTGATGCGCAGGCAGTCCACTCAGGCGCGGCGTTTGGCCACGAAGCGCGCGTTCAAGGTGCACGCCGGTTCGCCATTCTCGCCGAGCACCACGCAGTCGATCGCGATGCGCGCACGGCCGCGGTTGTCCAGGGTGGAGAAGAAGGTCGCCCAGTCCGCGTCCTCGGCCAGTCGCGCCTGGCTGTGGAAGTCGTCCCACAGCGGCGCCAGGTAGCGCACGCTGGACTCGGCGACGAATACGTCGCAGTCCGTGCCGCGCCGGCGCAACGCCAGTTCGACCAGCGCCCAGCCGCTCAGCGTCATCACGCTGACCAGGCTGCCGCCGAAGGCGCAACCCTTGTCGTTGACGTTGGGCGCCAGTGGCGCGCGCAGGGTCAGGCTGTGCTCGTCGCAGTCTGCCAGTTCCAGGTCCATCGCATGGGCCAGCGGGATCTCGTCGCGGATGAACTGGATCAGTTGTCGTGCCTGCAGGGTTGCTTCGGTCTTGCTCACGTGATCGGGGATTCGCGTGGGGAAAGCCCGGCAGTGTAAAGGATGCTCTGATCTATTCAGCACTGGCGTCACCGGCTCTGTCTGCCCGCAGATTCGTGGTGCGCGGACGAAGACAGGCGTCGGCCTGTCGAGGAGGCGCGCCGCGGAGATGCGGGCAGACAGAGCCGGCCCCAACCGATTGAATACAAAGATGGGGTGACGTCCAGAAGGCCCCCAGGCGGCAGCGCACGGCTTGCCAAGGCGGCCAGCCTTGCCGGCACCGCGCACTGCCACCTGGGGGCCTTCTGGACGTCATGCCGCCTGCGCTGAATAGATCAGAACATCCTGAGCCACCGCTACACTGGAGCCATGACAGTGAGCGTGCGCGGTGCGCGGATGCAGCAACCATCCAGCCGGAAAACCCCAGACCTGCATGGCCGGATCGTGGTGATCACCCGTCCGGCGGGCACCGCCTCCGCGCTGGCGCGGAAGGTGCGCGCGCTGGGCGGCGTGCCGTTGCGCCTGCCCGGAATGGGCTTGCGTGCCGCACCCGATGCGGACGCGGTGCGCGCGAGCATGCGCGCCGCGCTGGCCGATGAGTTGATCGTGTTCACCAGCCCCGCCGCGGTCCGTCATGCCGCGGCGCTGCTGCCGCTGCGCACCGCTGCGTGCGTCCTGGCGGTGGGCCAGGGCACCGCGCAAGCCTTGCGTCGACACGGTGTCGCCGCGCCGCTGGCCCCGCGTCGGCAGGACAGCGAGGGGCTGCTGGAACTTCCCCAGCTGCAGTCGTTGCGCGGACGCCGGGTGGCCCTGATCGGCGCGCCGGGCGGTCGCGGCGTGTTGCGCGAGCAGCTCGCGGCGCGGGGCGCGCGTCTGCGCGAGCTGCATGTCTACCACCGCGTGCCGCCGCGACTCGATCGTCGCCACGTGGAAGCGCTGCTGCAGCTGCCCGCCTCGGCGCGGGTGCTGCTGTCCAGTGCCGAGGCCCTGCACAACCTGCAGCAGTTGCTGCCGGCGCCGGCATGGGCGCGATTGTGCGCGGCCACCGCGGTCGTCAGCAGCGAACGCCTGGCCGAGGCGGCGCGGGCGGCCGGGTTCCGGCGCATCCGCGTGGCGGCTTCGGCGGTGTCCGCCGACCTGCTGGCCGAGGCCGGTACGGCCGGTTGAGGGAATCTTCACATCCGCGTGCTACGAACGCGCGCGTATGGGCTGCTAGCATGCGCTCATGAGCAACCACGACATGCCCAACGAGCCCGCCGCGCCCGAGGGCGCCCGTTCCGCACCCGTCGCGCCCGATGCGGTGCTGGTCGAACCGCCGCTGCGCCCGACACGGCCGGCTTCCCATCGCCCCGCACCACGCCCCCGTGGTGGCGGCACGCTGGCGCTGGCGATCCTGCTGGCGCTGGTCGCGGTGGGCGCGTCCGGCTACGTCGGCTGGCGCCAGTGGCAGCAGGAGCAGGGCGCGGCGGTCGACACGCGGAACGTGGCCAGCCTGCAGCAGCGCGTGGAGACCCTGGAGACCACCCTGACCGCCATGGGCGAGCAGCGCGGCAGCCTCAACCAGCGGCTGGACGATGCGGCCCAGGTCAACCGTTCGCTGCGCGAGGAATTGCTGGGCCAGGCCGAACGGACCCGCCATGTCGAGGACGCGGTGGCCCGGCTTGCCGAGAAGAGTCTCAGTGGCCATGACGGCATGCTGCTGGACGAAACCGAATCGCTGCTGCGCATGGCCAGCGAACGCTACACGCTGTTCCACGACGCGCAGGGCGCGGCGGCCGCCTATGCGCTGGCCGACCAGACCCTGGCCGCGGTCAACGACGGCGCGTTCGGCGGGCTGCGCCAGAGCATCGAAGCCGAGCGCGAGGCCCTGGCCAGGAGCCAGCCGGCCAGCCAGGCCGCCGCCCTGCAACAGTTGCTGGCCTTGCGTGGCGAGCTGGCCACGCTGCCGCTGAAGCCGCTGGACAGCGGCACCGCCGTCGGCGCCGACACCTGGTCGCGGATTCGTCGCGCGCTGGCCAGCGTGGTCAGCGTGCAGCGCGACAACGGCGCGCCGCTGGCCGTCGCCGACGCGCGTCTCGCCCGCGAGCTGGCGACGCTCGACCTGGCGCAGGCACAGGCAGCGTTGCTGGCCTACGACAGCAAGGACTACGCCGCAGCCCTGCAGCGCACGGACGCCGCCCTGGCCAGCCAGTTCGACGCCGCTGCGCCCGCCGTGCAGCAGGCGCGCGCCACGCTGCGGCAATTGGCGGCGCAATTGCCGGCGAAGCCGTCGGTACAGCTCGGCGCCGCGCTGACCGAACTGCGCAACCTGCGCGCGGTGCATGCGCTGGGTCCGGCATCGTCCAGCAGCAGCGCAGCGCCGGCCGAGGCGCAGCCATGAGGCTCTGGTACGGGGTGTTGCTGGCGGTGCTCGCTGCCGCGCTGGCCGCATTCGGCTGGCACTGGGTGGCGGAGGACCCCGGCTACGTGCTGCTGCGCCTGCGTGGCTGGAAGATCGAAACCACGATGGTCGCCGCGCTGGTGATCCTGCTGCTGGCGTGGGCCGTGCTGACCACCTTGTGGCGCCTGTTGCGCTGGCCGTTCGGCGCGCTCTCGCGGCGGCATCGGCGACTCAGCCAGCAGCGCCTCGGCGCTGGCCTGATCGCGCTGATCGAAGGTCGCCACGGCGATGCCGAACGTGATCTCAATCGTGCCTCGCGGCTGGACAGCCTGCGTGGTCCGGCCCTGCTCGCCTCGGCCGAAGCCGCTTTGCGCCGTGGCGAACCCGGCCGCGCGCTGGAGGCGCTGGACCAGGCGGCGCAATCGGTGCCGCAGGCCGCACGGGTGTTGCGCGCCCGCGTGCTGCGTCGCGAAGGCAAGCCGGCCGAAGCGCTGGCCCTGCTGCTGCCCGAATCGGACAAGGGCACGCTGACTCCCGGCGGCTGGCGCGAACTGGTGCAGGCCGCGCTGGCCACCGGCGACACCCGTCGCGCCCGCGAGGCGCTGGCGCCGCTGCAGAAGAGCGGCGCGCTGGGTCATCGTGCCTATGCCGCGCTGGAGGCGCAGGTGCTGGTTGCCACGCTGAACGCCACGCCCGACGGGGCCACGCTGAACGCGATGTGGTCGCAATGGCCCAAGCCGCAACGGCGGGTGCCGGCCGTGATCGATGCCTACGCGCGTCGCGCCGCCGGTTTCGGCCTGACCCTGCCGGCCATGGATGAAGTGGAATCCGCGCTGCGCCGCGAGTGGTCGCCGCTGCTGATCGAAACCTACGGCAGCCTGTCCGGCGATGACGTGGAGGCGCGCCTGCGTCGCGCCGAAGGCTGGCTGGACGCCCATCCGAACGACGCCAACCTGCTGCTCACGCTGGGCCGCATGTGCGTGCGACTGAAAGTCTGGGGCAAGGCCCACCAGTACCTGCAGCGCTCCCTGGCGCTGGCGCCGGGCGCCGCCGCGTGGGAAGCACTGGGCGACACTTTCGCCGGCCAGGGTGACGCCGCCCAGGCGCAACGCTGCTATCGCAACGCGCTGGCGTTCACCCGTGGTGACGTCGTCACGCCGCTGGCGCAGACCGCCAATCCGATGCAGCCGGACACGCATCCGATCGCGATCGAGGAGCGTGACGCGCACGGACTACCGAGGTTGCCCGGGTAACGCCGCTACAGCGTCGTCAGATTCGCGTAGGCGGCCACCAGCCACTTGCTGCCCACGCCTTCGAAATTGATCTGCAGCCGGGTGTGCGCCCCGCTGCCCTCGGCGCTGACCACCACGCCTTCGCCGAAACTGGGATGACTGACGCGCTGGCCGAGCTTCACCGGCAGCGTTTCTTCCAGCGACGACGATGTTTCGCGCGGACGGCCGCTGTACATCGGTCGGGTCACGTGCACGCGCGGGCGCACTTCGTCGATCAGTTCGGCCGGCATTTCGCCGAGGAAACGCGACGGTCGCGCCAGCATCTCGGTGCCGTGCATGCGACGCGATTCGGCGTGGGTGACCACCAGCCTTTCGCGGGCGCGGGTGATGCCCACGTAGGCGAGCCGGCGTTCCTCCTCCAGCCGGCCTTCGTCGTCGACCGAACGCTGGCTGGGGAACAGGCCTTCCTCCATGCCGACCAGGAACACCACCGGAAACTCCAGCCCCTTGGCCGAGTGCAGCGTCATCAGCTGCACGCAATCGTCCCAGGCTTCGCCCTGGTTCTCGCCCGCTTCCAGGGTGGCGTGGGACAGGAACGCGGAGAGTTCGCTCAGGCCCGCGTCGATGTCCTCGGCGGTGCGCTCGAAGCGGCTGGCCACGTTGACCAGTTCGTCCAGGTTCTCCACCCGCGACTCGGCGTTGCCGCGCGAGTCCTTCTCGTAGAAATCGCGCAAGCCGGTGTGGGTGATCGCGTGGTCGATCTGTTCGGCCAGGGTGAGGCCGGGAGTCGGCAATGGGGAGTCGGGCATGGGAGGATCAACAGCGGGAAGCGCGGCATCGGCTTCTCCGATTCCCGCTTCCCCATTCCCGCTTCCCGCGAAGCTGCGCGCCATCCCGTCGATCAGCGCCAGGAACGCCTTTACCGCGTTCTTCGCCCGCCCGGCCAGTTCGCTGCCGCCGGCCAGCTCGAGCAGTGCCGCTTCCCACATCGACGTATCGTCGTGGCGGGCGCGGCGGCGCAGCACGTCCAGCGTGCGATCGCCGATGCCGCGGGGCGGGGTGTTCACCGCGCGCTCGAACGCGGCGTCGTCGTGCCGGTTCGCGGTGAGGCGCAGATAGGCCAGCGCGTCCTTCACCTCGGCGCGCTCGAAGAAGCGCTGGCCGCCGTAGACGCGGTAGCCGATGTTGCGCTGGACCAGCTGCTCCTCGAAGTTGCGTGATTGCGCGTTGGAGCGATACAGGATCGCGCAGTCCTTCGCCGAGCCGTGCTCGTCGATGTACTCGCGGATGCGCTCGATCACGAAGCGCGCCTCGTCCTGCTCGTTGTACGCCGCGTACAGCGCGATGCGTTCGCCGTCGTCGCCGGCTGTCCACAACTCCTTGCCCAGGCGGCTGCCGTTGCGCTGGATCACGCTGTTGGCGGCTTTCAGGATGGTCGAGGTGGAGCGGTAGTTCTGTTCCAGCTTGATCGTGCGGGCACCGGGGAAGTCGCGCAGGAACTGCGACATGTTCTCCACCCTGGCGCCGCGCCAGCCGTAGATCGACTGGTCGTCGTCGCCGACTGCGAAGACCTGGCCGGCGGCGCCGGCCAGCACGCGGATCCAGGCGTATTGCAGCGTGTTGGTGTCCTGGAACTCGTCGACCAGCAGGTGGCGCCAGCGTTGCTGGTAGTGCTCCAGCACGGCGGGATGCTTCAGCCACAACTCGTGAGCGCGCAGCAGCAGCTCGCCGAAATCAACCAGGCCGGCACGGCGGCAGGCGTCCTCGTAAGCCTTGTAGATGTTGACGAAGGTCTGCGTGACCGGGTGATCGCGATGCTCGATGCCATCCGGGCGTTTGCCTTCGTCCTTCCAGTGGTTGATCTGCCACATGGCCTGGCGCGGCGGGTACTTCGCATCATCCAGGCCCAGCCCGGCGACCACCCGTTTCACCAGCCGCAGCTGGTCGTCCGAATCGAGGATCTGGAACGTCTCCGGCAGTCCGGCCTCGCGCCAGTGCCGGCGCAGCAGCCGATGCGCGATGCCGTGGAAGGTGCCCACGGTAAGGCCCTGGGTGCCGCCGGGGATCAGCGCCTCCAGCCGCGCGCGCATCTCGCCCGCCGCCTTGTTGGTGAAGGTGACGGCGAGGATCGCCCACGGCGGCACGCGTTCGGCCTGGGTCAGCCAGCCGATGCGGTGGGTCAGCACGCGGGTCTTGCCCGAGCCGGCGCCGGCGAGCACCAGGTAATGGCCGGGAGGGGCGCAGACGGCTTCGCGCTGCGCGTCGTTGAGCGGATCGATCAGGTACGAGACATCCATCGTGCCCATTGTAGTGGGCACAAAAGAAAACCGCCGCGAAGGCGGCGGTTTTCGGAAGAACGAAGCCAGCAGGTCAGCGCTTCTGCATGAAGCCGCCAAGCGCCAGCAACGCGCCGACCACGATGCCGGCAATGCCGATCCATTGCGGCACGCCCTTGTCGTGGGTGGCGGTGAGCTTGGCCGAACCTATCTGCACCAGGGTGTCGGTGTCTTGGTAGAAGGCATGGCCGGCCACCACCCAGATGCCCGCGGCGACGAGGATGATGCCGACGATGATCAGACCTGTGCGCATGGAGTTCCCCCTTGATGAGTGTGCCCCGGAGTATGCCGTGCGCCGGTGTGCATGAAACGTACAGGTGAGGCGGCAGCCCCGTGGGCAGTCGGAGCACGGACGGCAGGCAAAAAAAGCCCCGGAGGCTAGGGGGAGCCTCCGGGGCGGGGCAGACACGAAGACCCAGGGGAGAGGTTCGTGCCTGTGGCGGCTCAGGGAGGTGAGCGCGCCGCGGATGCCGTTGCGTGCATCCGTGGGATTAGAGTGGGGTGGATCGAAAAAGTTGCAAGGCCTCCAGGGAAATTTACGAGCGATTCAGTCTCATGGAAAATTAACGGGAACGCCGCTCAGTGCGCCTCGTCCCAATTGGCGCCCACGCCCACGTCGACCAGCAGCGGCACCGCCAGCGCCGCGGCGCCGGACATCCGCTCGACCACGGCCGCCCGCACTTCCTCGATCGCCTCGCTGCGCACCTCGAACACCAGTTCGTCGTGCACCTGCATCAGCATGTGTGCGTCGTCGCGATCCTTCAGCCACGTGGCCACGGCGATCATCGCGCGCTTGATGATGTCGGCCGCGCTGCCCTGCATCGGTGCGTTCACCGCGGCGCGCTCGGCGCCCTGGCGCAGGCCCTGGTTGCGTGCGTTGAGGTTCTCCAGATAGAGCCGGCGGCCGAAGATGGTTTCCACGTAGCCGTCGCGGTGGGCCTGTTCGCGGGTGGCATCCATGAACGCGCGCACGCCGGGATAGCGCGAGAAATAGCGGCCCATGTAGTCGCCGGCCTCACCGCGGTCCACGCCGAGCTGGCGGGCCAGGCCGAACGCGCTCATGCCATACATCAGGCCGAAGTTGATCGCCTTGGCCGCGCGGCGCTGGTTGGTGGTGATCTCCTCCGGCGCCACGCCGAACACTTCGGCCGCGGTGGCGCGATGCACGTCGCCACCGGAATGGAATGCGCGCAGCAGGCCTTCGTCGCCGGACAGGTGGGCCATGATGCGCAGCTCGATCTGCGAATAGTCCGCCGCCATCACCTTCCAGCCGGGTGGCGCGATGAAGGCCTGGCGGATGCGCCGACCCTCTTCGGTGCGCACCGGGATGTTCTGCAGGTTCGGGTCGGAGGAAGAGATCCGCCCGGTCGCCACCGAACCCTGGTGGTAGCTGGTGTGCACGCGGCCGGTGCGCGGGTTGACGATGCCTGACAGTTTGTCGGTGTACGTGCTGCGCAGCTTGGCCAGGCCGCGATAGTCGAGGATCAGCCGCGGCAGCTCGTGGGTCTCGGCGATCGCCTCCAGCGCTTCTTCGTTGGTGGAAGGCTGGCCGGTCGGCGTCTTCAGTTTCGCTTCGAGGCCGAGCTCGTCGAACAGCACCGCCTGCAACTGCTTGGGCGAATCCAGGTTGAACTCGCGTCCGGCCAGCGCGTACGACTGCTGCTGCAGTTCCAGCATGCGCTTGCCCAGTTGCTGGCTCTGCCGCCGCAGTTCGTCGCCGTCGATCAGCACGCCGCGGCGTTCCATCTCGGCCAGTACCGGCACCAGCGGAATCTCGATGCCCCGGTACACGTCGCGCAAGGGCGGCACGCTCTCCAGCTTCGGCCACAGCGCATGGTGCAGGCGCAGGGTGATGTCGGCATCCTCGGCGGCATAGCGGCAGGCGGTGTCCAGGTCCACCTGGGAGAATGAAATCTGCTTCGCGCCCTTGCCGGCGACCTGTTCGTACTTGATCGTCTCGTAGCCCAGGTATTTCTTCGCCAGCGAGTCCATGTCGTGGCGCGTGGCGGTGGCGTTCCACACGTAGGATTCGAGCATCGAGTCGTGCGCCAGCCCCTGCACCGCGATGCCGTAGTGCGCCAGGATATTGATGTCGTACTTCGCGTGCTGGCCGAGCTTGGGCCGCGATGGATCCTCGAAGACCGGCTTCAGCGCGGCCAGCACCTCTTCGCGGTCGAGCTGCTTCGGCGCGCCGGGATAGTCGTGGCCCAGCGGGATGTAGCAGGCCTTGCCCGGCTCCACCGCCAGGCTGATGCCGACGATGTCCGCGCGCATCGCGTCGATGCTGGTGGTTTCGGTGTCGAAGGCGATCAGTTCGGCACCGCGGAGTTTTTCCAGCCACGTGTCGAACTGCGGCCGGGTGGTGACCAGTTCGTAGTCACCCGGTGCGGACAACGCGGCATCAGGCGCGGCAGGGCTGCTGGCAGCCGTGGCTTGATCGATGCCGGGCGCGGCATGGATGCCCGATGCCCGACGACCGTCAGGAACTGCCCCTGCGGGATCCCCGATGCCCGGCTCCGAGCCATCCAGCTCCTTCAGCGCGGCCTTGAACTCGTAGCGCGTGTACAGCTCGCGCAGCTGCGCCACGTCGGCATCGCGCTGGGCCAGTTCGGTAGGACCGAATTCCAGCGGCACGTCGGTCTTGATGGTGACCAGCTGGCGCGACAGCGGCAGCCGCGGCAGCGCCTCGCGCAGGCTCTCGCCGATCTTGCCGCCGATCTTGTCCGCGTTGGCGATCACGCCGTCCAGCGAATCGTATTCGGCCAGCCATTTCGCGGCGGTCTTCGGGCCGCACTTGGGCACGCCCGGGACGTTGTCGATGGCGTCGCCGGTGAGCGCGAGGAAGTCGATGATCTGATCCGGCCGCACGCCGAATTTCTCCATCACGCCGTTGCTGTCCATCACCGTGTTGCTCATGGTGTTGACCAGGGTGACGTGGGGGCCGACCAGCTGGGCCATGTCCTTGTCGCCGGTGGACACTTCCACCTCGATGCCCAGTTCGTGCGCCTGCATCGCCAGCGTGCCGATCACGTCGTCGGCCTCGACCCCGCCCACGCGCAGGATCGGAAAGCCCAGCGCGCCGACGATCGCCAGCATCGGCTCGACCTGGGCGCGCAGGTCGTCCGGCATCGGCGGACGATTCGCCTTGTACTGGTCGTACAGCGCGTCGCGGAAGGTCGGCCCGGGCGCGTCGCTGACGAAGGCCAGGTACTCCGGTTTCGCCTTCAGCGTGGCACGCAGCATGTTGACCACGCCGAACAGTGCGCCGGTGGGCTCGCCATGCGCATTGGTCAGCGGCGGCAGCGCATGAAAGGCGCGGTACAGATAGGAAGAGCCGTCGATGAGGATGAGCTTGGACATGGGCAATGATGACCTGGGCGGAACCGTCGCGCCGGATGTTGCAGGCCGACGGGTCCGCGGAAGAGTGTCGGTCATTCTCGCATGCAGGACGAAACGCCGCGCTTCACGAAAGCGGGCGTGCCGCGCTGTTATGCTGCCCTCCCCGAACGAGGTTGCCGCCATGAAGACCGTTGCCTTGCTGGTTGCCGCCAGCTTCCTGTTCGCAGCGAGCCTGCCGGGCTCGAGTGCACTGGCGCAATCCGCTCCATCGACGAGCGTGCCACCGCCGCCGGGCCTCAACGACCCGGGAGTGAAGGCCGTGAGTCCGCCGGCGGCGAAGAAGGCCGCGACAAAGACCGGGCATGCCACCAGCGCGCCCGCGAAGTCCCTGAACCTGAAGCCGCAGGCCCTGCCGGCGATGCACGACGATGGCGCGCGGCATCCGCGCGACGAAGTGACGCCGGAAGTACGGGTGCGCCAGGAGGGCGACAACAGCATCCAGGAATACAGCCGCAACGGCCGTGTCTACATGGTCGTGATCACGCCGAAAAGCGGCATCGCCCAGACCTACATGGTCGACCCGCAGGGTCGGCTGGTCGACGAGCATGGCCAGAAGCCGGTGGGCCCGGTCATGTACAAGGTGCTGGAGTGGGGCAAGGCGCGGCCGCCGGCAGAGTCGGGCGACACCACGCCGAACGACACCGGTCACTGACGGGCGCGCTCCACCGGCATCCGGCCACGCCGGTGCCGGCAGTGGGGATGCCCTGGGCAACTGCGTGAAAGCTGGTAGCCGTCCGTGCCGGGCCCGGCGCTGTTCGCCTGGGTCGCCTAGCCCGGATCGTCCAGTTCCGGATAGTGGCGGAAGATGCCGCTCTCGTTGAACGGCAGGCGTCGTGGCGAGGCGAGATAGGCGGCGACGCGTGGTCGTTGCGCCACCCGCTCCTTCAGTGCCCGCAACAGCGGCAGTTGCCGGCCGATGCGCTGCATCGCCCGCGGAAACGCATACTCCAGCCCGCTCATCAGCTGGAACAGCGACAGGTCGACGTACGAGTGCGCGTGCAGGGCGTGATGCCCGCCGCTGCGTTCCAGCACCTGTTCGAAGTAGTCGAGATACTTCGGCAGCCGCGTCTCGCGCAGGTCCGCCGCGCGGCGGGCGGCTTCGCTGCGCTGCTCTTCGTAGTACAGGCTGACGGCGACCGGATGATGCGAGTCGTGCACTTCGGCGACCAGGTCGGCGATGGTCAGCTGCAACTGCTGCGCAAGCAACCGGCGGCTCTCGCTGTCCGGCACCAGGTCGAGCGGCGGCCCGAGGTAGTGCAGGATGTTCGCCGTCTGCGCGATCAGCAGCCGGCCGGCCTTGAGGAAGGGCGGCGCAAACGGCAGCGGACCCTCGTGGACGCCGTCGAGGTACTGCACCATGACGTCGTCGCCCTGCTCGCGGGCGATGTCGTCATAAGCGGCGCCGGCATCCTCCAGCGCCAGCCGCACGAATTCGCCGCGACCCTGGATGCCGCTCCAGTAGAACAGCTGGTAATGCATGGCAGCCTCCCGCCTGAGGGTGGATGCCGAGCGTGCGCCTGTCCGCGCCCGGACTCAATGCCGACCTGCTTCCGTCACGTTCAATGGCGGAAGTGACGCATCCCGGTGAACACCATCGCCATGTCGTGCTCGTCGGCGGCGGCGATCACCTCGGCGTCGCGCATCGAGCCGCCCGGCTGGATCACCGCGCTGATGCCCGCGGCGGCCGCCGCGTCGATTCCGTCGCGGAACGGGAAGAACGCATCCGATGCCATCACCGAACCACGCACTTCGAGCTTCTCGTCGGCCGCCTTGATGCCGGCGATCTTCGCGCTGTAGACGCGGCTCATCTGGCCGGCGCCGATGCCGATGGTCTGGCGGTCGCGGGCGTAGACGATGGCGTTGGACTTGACGAACTTGGCCACCTTCCAGGCGAAGATCAGGTCGTGGATTTGCGCTTCGGTGGGCGCCTTGCGGGTCACCACCTTGAGGTCGGCGGCGGTGATCATGCCGGTGTCGGCGCTCTGGACCAGCAGGCCCGAACCCACGCGCTTGGAATGGCCGCCCGGATGCGCGCCGAGCAGGTTGCCGTCCTCCGGAATCGGAATGACCAGCACGCGCACGTTGCCTTTCTTGTGGAACGCCTTGAGCGCTTCGTCCGCATACGCCGGCGCCAGCACCACCTCGACGAACTGGCGCTCGACGATCGCCTTCGCGGTGGCGCCATCCACTTCGCGGTTGAACGCGATGATGCCGCCGAAGGCGGACGTGGGATCGGTCTGGAAGGCCAGGTCGTAGGCCTTGCCGATGCCGTCCAGGCTCACCGCCACGCCGCAGGGGTTGGCGTGCTTGACGATCACGCAGGCCGGCTTGACGAAGCTGCGCACGCATTCCCACGCAGCATCGGCATCGGCGATGTTGTTGAACGAAAGCTCCTTGCCCTGCAGCTGCCGGAAGGTGGCCAGCGTGCCGGCGGCGGGATACAGGTCGCTGTAGAACGCTGCCTGCTGGTGCGGGTTTTCGCCGTAGCGCAGGTCCATCAGCTTGGTGAAGCGGCCGTTGATCTGCGCGGGGAAGGTGGCGTGGCCGGCGATCGTCTGCTGCGTCTCGTCCAGTTGCAGGCCCGACAGGTAATCGCTGATCGCGCCGTCATAGTTCGACACGTTGTTGAATGCCGTTACCGCCAGACTGAAGCGGGTGGCGCGGGTCAGGCCGCCGTGCTGTTCGATCTCGGCCAGCGCCGCGTCGTACTGCCCGGGCGAGGTCAGCACGCCCACGTCGTTCCAGTTCTTCGCCGCCGAACGCAGCATCGCCGGGCCGCCGATGTCGATGTTCTCGATCGCCTGCTCCAGGGTGCAGTCCGGCCTGGCCACCGTCGCCTCGAACGGGTAGAGGTTCAGCACCAGCAGATCGATCGGCGCGATGCCGAGTTCGGCCATCACCGCGTCGTCGGTGCCGCGGCGACCGAGCAGGCCGCCGTGCACGTTCGGATGCAGGGTCTTGACCCGGCCGTCCATGATTTCGGGGAAGCCGGTGACGTCGCTGACGTCGGTGACCGCGATACCCGCATCGCGCAGCGCCTTCGCGCTGCCGCCGGTGGAGAGCAGTTCGATGCCTTTCGCGGCGAGGCGTCGACCCAGGTCGATCAGGCCGGTCTTGTCGGAGACGCTGAGCAGGGCGCGACGAACCGGGACGAGCTGGGGAGCGGGCATGAGCGGGTTTCCGTAGGGGGAAAGCCGGTCATTATAGCCGGCCAAACGCAGGCCGGCTTTTGCGGGCGGGAATTACAACAGGCCGTGCGCCGCAAGCTTCTTGCGCAGGGTGGCGCGGTTGATGCCGAGCGCGCTGGCGGCGCGGCTCTGGTTGCCGTCGTGGAATGCCAGCACCTCGCGCAACAGCGGCACCTCCACCTCGCGCAGGACCAGCGCGTGGAGGCCTTCGGCACACTCGGTGTCACCGATATCGGCGAGATAGCGGCGCACCGTGCGGGTGACACATTCGCTCAGGGCACTCTGGCCATGGTGGCTGGCGCCAGGCGAACCTGCGTTCTGCGACGAGGCCGCTCTGGCGGGCTCGGCAGCAGGCAGTCTTACGGCATTCACGGACATTTTCCCTCACGTACGAAACGACGACTGCATGGGCCGTCGCGAATGGTTATGGATGATGCTGGTGCTTCGTGGCGCCTGTTGCATGCGGTCGAGGCATGCAGACGCGAAGAACCGAGTCTACCCGCGCGGGCGGATAATTTTAAGTACCACGGATGCCTTCATTCGAAACCGAGCTCGAACGCCACCGCGTTGTCGCCCGGGTCCTCCACCTCCAGCAGCAGCACCGCCGTGCCCCCGGGTGACAGCCCGCTGCGCAGGATCGAGGTGTCGTCCAGGTACTCCTCCGGCTGCAGCCGGCGCATCGCGATGCGCTGGCCCTGCGCGTTCGACAAGGTGACCGTCAGCACCGGGTACGGCTGGGCGAAGGCGGCATCGTTGCGCACGCTGGCGCTGATCATCAGCGCGTGGGCGACACTCGGGTGCGCCTGCACGTTGCTGGCCAGCAGCCGCAGCCGTCCCGGTGCGGCGACCAGCGGCAGCTCGCAGCCCAGCGTCGCGCAGGTGCTGCGCAGCCAGCCGCCGGTGAGCGGATCGCGGATCAGGTCGTTGCGCTTGGCCCAGGCCAGCTGGACGCCGAGCGCCAGTGTCAGCAGGCTGCAGGCCAGTACCCATGGCCAGCGCCGTTCGGCGGATGACGACAGGTGCCGCCGTTCCCTTCGCTCCGTTCGCTTCGGCGCCTGGGCCTTCGACTCGCGTGCAAAGCGCGGCGCAAACACCAGTTGCGAGAAGTCTTCCACTGGCGCCTGCGAGGCGACCGTGACTGGCGTTTCGCCGAGCACGACGACGGGCGTCGGCTCGGGGCGCGGGCGATAGACCACCAGGTCGAGCAGCGGTGGTTCGAACGCGGGTTCGTTGAGCGGCAACTCGACGAAGGGTTCAGGCGGCAGCTGTTCGGCGAGCGTGGCCAGGCTGTCGAAACCGGCATGGCAATGGCCGCACACGACGTGGCCGTGCGCCTTGGCGAGTGTCGGCGCATCCAGCGAGAACACGGACAGGCATTCGGGGCATTGGGTATACATGCAGGCCGTTTTGAATCGGTATCGGCCAAGCTTAGCAGGGTGATCGCGCCGTCAAGCCTGCATCGCCGGTTCAGCCGCGGCGACGTCCGCTGATGCGCACCCAGTCCTCGCGTGTGTCCACGCGCAGGTCCTCGAACCATTCGGCGTAGCGCTGCAGAAGTTCGTCCTGCTGGCCGGCGAGGATGCCGGAGATGGCGAACGGCGCGCCGGGTCTGGCGGCGGCGGCGAAAGTGGGCGCGAGCTCGCCCAGCGGGCCGGCCAGGATGTTGGCGATGAACACGTCCGCTGGCGGGGCGTCCACGTCCTGCGGCAGGAACAGCGCGAGCTGGTTGTCCACACCATTGCGCCCGGCGTTGTCGGCCGAGGCGACCAGCGCCTGCGGATCGTTGTCGACGCCAACCGCACTGCTCGCGCCGAGCTTCAGCGCGGCGATGGCCAGGATGCCCGAGCCGCAGCCGTAGTCGGTGATCGTCTTGCCGACGAGGTCGAGGCCGTCCAGCCATTCCAGGCACAGGGCCGTGGTGGGATGGGTGCCGCTGCCGAAGGCGAGACCGGGATCGAGCCGGACGACGACGAGGTCGACGTCCGCCGGCGGTTCGATGTTCCACGGATAGATCCACAGGCGCCGGCCGAACGGCATCGGCTTGAACTGGTCCATCCAGACGCGTTCCCAGTTCTGGTCGGCGACCTCGCTGAAACTCAGCTGGTCCGGCTCCAGCCATGGCAACAGCTCGCCCAGCGCCGCGGCCAGGCCGCGGCGGTCGGCGTCTTCATCGAACAGCGCATTCAGCGTGATCGTCGACCACAGCGGCAACTCGCCCACGCCGGGTTCGAAGATCGCCTGTTCGTCCGGCGTTTCGGCATCGGCGTCGCGCAAGGTGATCGACAGCGCGCCGAGATCCTCCAGCGCTTCTTCCGCGCCGGGTTGCTGTTCGAGGCGGACGATCAGGGAGAGTTCGAGAAAAGGCATGGGCGAGGAGTGAGTGGAGAGGAGTGAGAAAAGAGAGAAGGCGGGGCGGGCGTCAGGGTGAGGGCGGTTGAGGGCCGCCTTTACTCACACCTCACTTCTCCGCACTCACTTCTCGTTTCTCCTTCTGCTCGGCCATGCGCTTTTCGAGGTAATGGATGTTCTGCCCGCCATGCTGGAAGCCGACGTCGGCCATGATCTTCTGCTGTAGCGGGATGTTGCACTTCACCCCTTCGATCACGGTTTCCGCCAACGCCAGCTGCATCCGGGCGATCGCGGTGGCGCGGTCGGGGCCGTGCACGATCAGCTTGCCGATCATCGAATCGTAGTTCGGCGGAATGCGGTAGCCGTCGTACAGGTGCGTGTCGACGCGCACGCCCGGGCCGCCCGGCGCCTCGAAGCGCTTCACCGTGCCCGGGCTCGGCATGAAGGTGTCCGGGTCTTCGGCGTTGATGCGGCACTCGATCGAATGGCCGCGGATCACGATATCTTCCTGCCTGATCGACAGCTTCTCGCCGCCGGCGATCAGCAATTGCTCGCGGACCAGGTCGACGCCGGTGATCCACTCGGTCACCGGGTGCTCGACCTGGATGCGGGTGTTCATCTCGATGAAGTAGAAGCGGCCGTTCTCGAACAGGAATTCGAACGTGCCGGCGCCGCGGTAGCCGATGCGGATGCAGGCATCCACGCAGACCTTGCCGATCTCGGCGCGCAGCTCGGGCGTGATGCCGGGAGCGGGAGCTTCCTCGACCACCTTCTGGTGGCGGCGCTGCATCGAGCAGTCGCGCTCGCCCAGGTGGATCGCGTTGCCCTGGCCGTCGGCCAGCACCTGGATTTCCACGTGGCGCGGGTTCTCCAGGAACTTCTCCATGTAGACCACGTCGTTGCCGAAAGCCGCCTTGGCCTCCTGCTTGGTCATCACGATGGAGTTGCCCAGGTGCGCCTCGGTGCGCACCACGCGCATGCCGCGGCCACCGCCGCCACCGGCAGCCTTGATGATCACCGGGTAGCCGATCTCGCGGGCGATCTTGATGTTGGTGTCGACATCCTCGCCCAGCGGGCCGCCGGAGCCGGGCACGCACGGTACGCCGGCCGCCTTCATCGCCTTGATCGCCTCGACCTTGTCGCCCATCAGGCGAATCACGTCGGCGGTGGGACCGATGAAGATGAAGCCGGACTGCTCGACCTGCTCGGCGAAATCCGCGCGCTCGGACAGGAAGCCGTAACCCGGGTGGATCGCCTGGGCGTCGGTGATCTCCGCCGCCGCGATGATCCGCGGGATGTTGAGGTAGCTGTCCACCGACGGCCCCGGGCCGATGCAGATCGACTCGTCGGCCAGGCCGACGTGCTTGAGGTTGCGATCCACCGTGGAATGCACCGCCACGGTCTTGATGCCCAGACTGTGGCAGGCGCGCAACACGCGCAACGCGATTTCGCCACGATTGGCGATGACGACTTTTTCTAGCATGGGAGCTCCAAAGAGCGGGGAGCCGGGAACGGGGAGCGGGGAACGGAAAGGTCAGCAGCTGCGAGTGCGCGCCATTGATCTTTCCGTTCCCCGTTCCCCGCTCCCCGTTCCCGCTCGATCATCAGGCAATCACGAACATCGGTTCGTCGAATTCCACCGGCTGGCCGTTCTCGACCAGGATCGCCTGGACGGTGCCCGCGACTTCGGCTTCGATCTGGTTGAACATCTTCATCGCCTCGATGATGCCCAGCGTCTCGCCGGCCTTGACCTGCTGGCCGACCTTGACGAAGGCGGGCGTGCCCGGGGTAGCCGAGGCGTAGAAGGTGCCGACCATCGGCGCCTTGATCACGGTGCCGGCGGGCAGTGCAGAGGACGGTGCCGGCTCTGCCGCGGTGGCCGCCACCGGGGCGGGAGCGGCGACGGCGACCGGAGCGACGGCAACCGCCGGGGCGGCCGCGACCGGCGCGGCGTTCTTCGGCACGCGCGACAGGCGGACGACTTCCTCGCCCTCCTTGATCTCCAGTTCGGCGAGGTTGGATTCCTCGAGCAAGTCGATCAGTTTCTTGATTTTGCGCAAATCCATCGGATCAGCCTTTGGTCAGTCATGCCACGCGCGGGTGGCTGGAAGATGAGTGGGTGGGTCGCCGGCGCTCAGGCCGTGGCGGCGGTTTGCAGCCGTTGCAGCGTCGCGTCGAGCGCCAGCCGGTAGCTGTTGCCGCCGAAGCCGCAGATCACGCCGACCGCGATGTCGGAAAGATGGGAGTGGTGGCGGAACGGCTCGCGGGCAAAGACGTTGGACAGGTGTACCTCGATGAACGGAATGGCCGTGGCGGCGAACGCATCGCGCAGCGCGATGCTGGTGTGCGTGAACGCACCGGCATTGCACAGGATCATCGCCGTGCCATCGTCACGGGCCTGGTGCACCCGCCCGATCAGTTCATGCTCGGCGTTGGACTGGAACCAGACCAGTTCGTGCCCCGCGGCTTGCGCGCGCTCGGCCAGTTGCTGGTTGATGTCGGTCAACGTCTCGTGACCGTAGATCTCCGGTTCGCGGGCGCCCAGCAAATTGAGGTTGGGTCCATGCAGGACCAGGATTTTCGCCAACGTCATTGTCCAAGGCCGCGTCCGGACGCCCCGGAACGGGCGCAGTGTGCGCGCCCCCAGCAGTCTTGTCCAGTTCGCCGCAGATCGGCGATGTTTGACGGAGAAGCGCCGGGTTCCCGTGCGTAACCGTATGTCGGCCGCCTTCGGACGACGCGTGGATCAGGGAGCCAGCCACTGCTCCATCTGATCGGCGGTCATGGCTCCCGCATGTGTGGCCAAAATGCGCCCATCGTCGGCGACAAGCACGCTGTAAGGGAGGTTCCGCAGGGTATTTCCCAGTTTCAGCGACGTGCCCGGCGATTCCGGTTGGCCGATCAAGATCGGGTAATTCACCGGATGTGCGGCCAAAAAGGCCCGAACGTGAGCTGGCTCGTCCAGCGCAATTCCGATCACGATCGCCCCATGATCGCCGAATTTCTGCTGGGCTTTGACCAGCGCGGGCATTTCCTGCAGACAGGGCAGGCACCAGCTGGCCCACAGATTGATCAGTACGCGGCGTCCGCGATACTCGCCCAGATCATGCAGCCTGCCATCCAGGTCGGGCAGGCTCAGCGCCGGCAACGGCTGGCCGATGATGGTCGAAGCCGCGGTGGTCACCGCTGCGGCCGGGGCCGTCTGCAGGTGGTGCTGCGCGTAGCCGCCGACCGCGGCGGCCAGCGCGGCCAGGCCGAGAATGGTCCAGTTGCCGCGACTGAGCATCAGCGCGCCGCTTCCGTCAGCGCCTGCTCGACCATCGAGCGGGTCAGCACGGTGGACAGCTGTTTGCCGGGGCCGCCGTTCTTCGGGAAGACCACGTACAACGGCACGCCGGGCGAGTTGTATTGCTGCAGGAAGGCGCTGATGGTCGGGTTGACGTCGGTCCAGTCACCTTTCATGTAGACCGCGCCGGTGCGCTTGAGCAGGGCGCGGAAGGCGTCGGTGTCCAGCACGGTGTGCTCGTTCGCCTTGCAGGTGACGCACCAGTCGGCGGTCATGTCGACGAACACCGGCGTGCCGGCGGTGCGCAGGCTGGCCAGTTTTTCCGGACTGTAGGCGACCACGCCTTCCTCGATCGCCGCGCTGGCCGACGGCGGCGGCACGTGGGCGAGCAGGGCCATCGGCACCACGGTGGCGATGGCCAGCACCACCACCGCGAGCTTGCTGATCGCGCCGCGCGAGCGGCTGCGCTCGAACCACCACAGGGTCATCGCCAGCAGCACCATCGCCACCAGCACCAGGCCGACAGCGTCGGCGCCGCGCTGATTGGCCAGCACCCAGACCAGCCACGCGGCGGTGAGGTACATCGGGAAGGCCAGCACCTGCTTCAGCGTTTCCATCCAGCGTCCCGGCCGTGGCAGCAGACGGCCCAGCGCCGGGACGAAGCCCACCGCCAGGAACGGCAGCGCCAGGCCGACGCCCAGCATCAGGAACACCAGCAGGGCCGAAACCATCGGTGCGGCGAAGGCATAGGCCAGCGCGCTGCCCATGAACGGCGCGGTGCACGGGCTGGCCACCACCACGGCCAGCACGCCGGTGAAAAAGTCGCCGGCCGGACCGGAGCGCGCGGCAAGGCTGGCGCCGGTATTGCCCAGCGAGGCGCCGAACTGCACCACGCCGGACATCGACAAGCCGACCGCCAGCATCAGGCAGGCGAGCACGCCGACCACCAGGGGTTGTTGCAGTTGCGAGCCCCAGCCCAGCGCATGCCCCGCCGCGCGCAGGGCCAGGATGCCCAGGCCGAGTGCCGCGAAACTGCACAGCACGCCAGCGGTATAGAACAGTGCGTGACGGCGCGCCGCGGCGTGGCTTTCCGCGCTTTCCAGCACGCTGACGGCCTTGATCGACAACACCGGCAGCACGCACGGCATCAGGTTCAGCACCAGGCCGCCGCCCAGCGCCAGCAACAGGGCAGCGATCAGGCTCACTTGCAGCGGGGCCGGGCCGGCCGGAACCGAGTCAGCCGGAACCGAGTCAGCCGGAACCGAATCAGCATTGCCCGGTGGCAGTTCCGGCGGGGTTTCGGTGGTCTGGCCGGTGACGGTGGCGCCACTGCCAAGATCGAGGTTCACGCGGCGGGTCATCAGCGGATAGCACAGGCCGCCGTCCTGGCAACCCTGGAAACTGGCCAGCAGGGTCAGCGCTCTGGCGTCGCCGAGGTCGCCCTCGACCGCCACCGGCAGCTCGACCTGGTCGAAATACACGGTGACGTCGCCGTAGTGCTCGTCGTGGTGCGCGGTACCGGCCGGCCACGCGGGTTTCAGGGCGAGGCCGCCGGCGTTTTCGAGTTTCAGCGTGGTCTGGTCGCGATACAGGTAGTAACCCCTGGGCATCGTCCAGCGCAGCAGCAACTGGTGCGGGTTCTGCGCCAGCGCCTCGAAACGGAAGGCCTGTTCGGCGGGCAGCGGCGCGCCGACCGTGCCCGCCACGGCCTCGATCCTGTTGCTGCCGAGCTGGCCGAGCGCGGCGCCCAGCGAGCCGGCGACGGGGGCCGCCGCGGCGGCGCCATCGGCGGGCAGCGGCAAGTCGAGCTTCTCGGTATGCGGCGGGTAGCAGATCTTCGGATCGACTTCGTGGCAGCCCTGGTATTGCACGCTGATCCGCAAGCGATCGGTGCCGGCGGCCACGGTGTACGGAATGCTGGCGTCGACGCCGTGGTGATAGGTCTCCACGTCACCGAGGTATTCGTCGTGATGTTTCTCGCCGTCGGGCAACTGCGCTGTGCCCAGGCTGACGCCATCGCCACCCTTGAACTTCATGCGGCCGCGGTAGAGGTAATAGTCCGGCGCGATCGTCCAGTGCAGCTTCAGCACGCCGGGCGTGCCGGCATCGGCGCTGAGCTTGTAGGCCTCGGTCACCGGCAGCAGTTCGGCCGTGTCCTGGGCGAACGCGGGCAACATGGCAAACAGCAGACTCAGCCCGATCAGCAGGCGAACGGCCATCCGGCCGGCAAGCATTGATCGCATCACGACTCCGGGAACAGTGCGGCCCGCGCGCCGCGCGGGTGGATGACCATTATGGCCCAGTCGCCGCGAATCCCCCTGCGACGTTGGCACGCACCCAGTCCAGATAGGCGTCGTGACCGTGGGTCACGGGCACCGCGACCAGTTCCGGCAGTTCGTAAGGGTGCAGTTGCAGCAGCCGCGCCTTCAGCGCCTCGAAACGACCGGCGGTGGTCTTGATCAGCAGCAGCACCTCGCTGTCGGTGGTGACGGCACCCTGCCAGCGATAGGTCGATTGCACGCCCGGCAGCTGGTTGACGCAGGCGGCCAGCCGTTCGCCAACCAGCGTTTCGGCCAGTTGGCGGGCGCAGGCCTGGTCGGGGCAGCTGCAATGGCAGAGCAGGACGGTGGCGGGATCGGTCATGGTCATGCCGGCAGCGTAGCCGAGCTTGCGCGAGGTGATTCACCGCCGCGCCCTTGAAACGCTGCCGGGTTCGCCCAATGTGCTGTCCATCCCCGCGTACGAACACTCTTGCTGCGGGATGCTATCTGCGTAGAATTGGCACTCATTACCATCGAGTGCTAACAGAGCTGCCGTCCGGGCTCTGCAAGACCTTGTCCATCAACTGTTTGAACCAGCTGGAGTCCTCCATGAGCACACTGCGTCCCCTGCATGACCGCGTCATCGTCAAGCGTCTCGAAGAAGAGCGCGTCTCCGCCGGCGGCATCGTGATCCCCGACAGCGCCACCGAAAAGCCGACTCGCGGCAAGGTCGTCGCCGCAGGTACCGGCCTGATCATGGCCGACGGCAAGGTCCGTCCGATGTCGCTGAAGGCTGGCGACGTGGTGCTGTTCGGCAAGTACGCCGGCCAGGAAATCAAGATCGACGGCGAAGAGCTCGTGTTCCTGAAGGAAGACGACATCGTGGCGGTGATCGAGGGCTGATTGAGCTGGAGCCTGGTGGTGTAGCGCGAAAGCCGCGCTCCCGGTCGCCTTTGGCTCCTTCTTGCAGCTCTTTCGTGACGTTTCCCCTTACTTATTCAAAATTTTTCAAGGAAAAATTTTATGGCCGCTAAAGAAGTCCGTTTCGGCGAAGACGCCCGCTCGCGCATCCTCAAGGGCGTGAACACGCTCGCCAATGCCGTCAAGGTCACCCTGGGCCCGAAGGGCCGCAATGTCGTGCTCGAGAAGAGCTTCGGTGCCCCCACGATCACCAAGGACGGCGTGTCCGTCGCCAAGGAGATCGAGCTGGCCGACAAGTACGAGAACCTCGGCGCACAGATCGTCAAGGAAGCCGCTTCCAAGACCTCCGACGTCGCCGGTGACGGCACCACCACCGCCACCGTGCTGGCGCAGGCGTTCATCCAGGAAGGCCTCAAGGCCGTCGCCGCGGGCATCAACCCGATGGACCTGAAGCGCGGCATCGACAAGGCGGTCATCGCCGCCGTCGGCGAGCTGAAGAAGCTCTCCAATCCGACCGCGAATGACAAGGAAATCGCCCAGGTCGGCACGATCTCGGCCAACTCCGACACCAACATCGGCGACATCATCGCCACCGCGATGAAGAAGGTCGGCAAGGAAGGCGTGATCACGGTCGAGGAAGGCTCGGGCCTGGACAATGAACTCGACGTGGTCGAGGGCATGCAGTTCGACCGCGGCTACCTGTCGCCGTACTTCATCAACAACCAGCAGAGCCAGCAGGTCGAAATGGATGACCCGTTCATCCTGATCCACGACAAGAAGGTGTCCAACGTGCGCGAGCTGCTGCCCGTGCTGGAAGCCGTCGCCAAGGCCGGCAAGCCGCTGCTGATCGTGGCCGAGGAAGTCGAGGGCGAGGCGCTGGCCACCCTGGTGGTCAACACCATCCGCGGCATCGTCAAGGTCGCCGCCGTCAAGGCGCCGGGCTTCGGTGACCGTCGCAAGGCGATCCTGGAAGACATCGCGGTGCTGACCAACGGCCAGGTGGTGTCCGAGGAAGTGGGCCTATCGCTGGAGAAGACCACGATCAACGATCTGGGTCGCGCCAAGCGCATCGTCATCACCAAGGAAAACACCACGATCATCGACGGCGCGGGCGAGGCCGAGAAGATCCAGTCGCGCATCGGCCAGATCAAGGCGCAGATCGAGGAGACCTCCTCCGACTACGACCGCGAGAAGCTGCAGGAACGCGTGGCCAAGCTGGCCGGCGGCGTGGCCGTGATCAAGGTCGGTGCGGCTACCGAAGTCGAGATGAAGGAAAAGAAGGCACGCGTCGAAGACGCCCTGCACGCCACGCGTGCAGCGGTCGAGGAAGGCGTGGTCCCCGGTGGTGGCGTGGCGCTGATCCGCGCGCTGAAGGCCGTCGAAGGCCTGAAGGGCGACAACACCGACCAGGACCTGGGCATCGCGATCACCCGCCGTGCGCTGGAAGCGCCGCTGCGCGCGATCGTCGCCAACGCCGGCGAAGAGCCGTCGGTGGTGCTGAACAAGGTCAAGGACGGCAGCGGCAACTTCGGCTACAACGCCGCGACTGGCGAATACGGCGACATGGTTGCCATGGGCATCCTGGACCCGACCAAGGTCACCCGTTCGGCCCTGCAGCACGCCGCATCGGTGGCCGGTCTGGCGATCACCACCGAGGCGATCGTTGCCGAGCTGCCGAAGAAGGACGAAGGCCACAGCCATGGCGGCGGCATGGGCGGTGGCATGGGTGGCATGGGCGGCATGGACTTCTGAGTTCCCCGCTCAAGGCACGACAAAGGAAAACCCCGCCTCGGCGGGGTTTTCTTTTTTGTGGCGCCGGAATCCGGGCGATATCTGCCGGGTTGGTGGCAGTGAACTCAGTGCCCGTGGGCGTGGACACTGCCGCTGGCGGCGGCGTTGCCGCTGGCGTTGACGCCCTGCACCGCGTCGCCGACCGAGCCGGCCGCGCGATCGGTGGACTGGATCGCCGAATGCGCGGTATCGCGCACGTCGCCGCCCACGCCCCGGCCCATCTCACCAGCCCTGCCTGCGGTGGCGGCCGTATCGAGGCCGGCACCGGTATCGACGTTGGCGTTGGCGCCCGCATGCGAGTCGCCGGCGCCCGCTCCGATCGCGCCATTCGCATTCGCGTTGGCATTGGCGTTGGCGTGGTCATTGACGGTCGAGTGGGTCCGGTCAGCGGCCTTGCGGGTCCGGTGTTTCGCGTGGGAGCCGGTGCGATGCAGGGTCTGCTCCGTCTGCGCGGTGGTCTGGCCAACGGCGTGCATGGCGCCTGGTGCGGCTGCGCCGACGTGGGCGCCGGCGCCAATGTGAGCGGCACCGCCGAGGCTGGCCTGGGCGAAGGCGGAAGCAGTGAATACGCTGGCACCGATGATGAGGGCGGAAAGCATGGTCTTGCGCATGAGGGTGACCTCCAGGTGGGGAATGCCGCCGCAAGCGCATGGCACGCGCCGACGGCCACACCGACGCTAGGCGGCCTCGCCCGACTGCCGCGTGAATACCGGGTCGCGCTCTTCAGTCGCCGGACAGCTCGCTGAACGGCGAGCCCGGGGCAAAGGCGCCGCTGTTCGCGTCACTGCGCGGCGGATGCCGGCCGTGGTGCCGGTGGTGCGGCGTTGTGGACGATCTGGCCAGGCGCGGGCGCCGGTGCGGGCTGCGGCAGCAGGCTGTCCAGCTTGTTGCTCATGCGCAGCTGTTCGACGCTGGCCATGGCCTTGTCGAGTTGTTGCAGGTCGTCGCCCTCGGGCAATGGCGGTGCGCCGGGCGCCTCGGTGAGCGAGGCCAGCTGTGGGCCGACCAGTTCGGTCAGCGCGAAGTACGGATCGTCGTGGATGCCGATGTGCGCCAGCAGTTTGCCGGGCAGCAGCCAGGAGGCGGTGTCGGCCGTGCTGCGCTTGCCCGGGTGCTTCGGATCGACCAGCAGCCACACGCCGGCCTGGCTCAGCATGTCGCCGCCGTCGACGAAGCCGGTGATCTGGTAGCTGTTGCTCAACGCTGGCAGGTGATCGCCGTAGAACAACACCACGCTGGGACGCTCGCGTGCCGCCAGCAGCTTCACCAGGCGTCCCAGCTCGGCATCGGCATGCTTGAGGTGATAGAGGTAGTTCTGCAGCTCCAGCTTGTCGCGGCCGGTGATGCCGGCGGGCACCGGGATCGCGTCGCGCTCGGCGACATGGGTGGGCTCGACGTCGTACGGGCCGTGCGCCTCGATGCTGATGGCGAAGATGAACTGCGGCGGGCCCTGATCCTTCAGCTGGGTCATGATCTCGTCGGTCATCGCGCTGTCGGCCATGTACTTGCCGTCGTTGGGCGCGCCGGGCGGGAACGACGACTGCGACACGAAGTGATCGAAGCCGATCGCCTTGAACGCGGTGGTGCGGTTCCAGAACGCCGGGTCGTTGCCGTGCAGTGCGAGCGTCGAATAGCCGTGCCGGTTCAGCGTGCGGACCAGTCCCGGCAGTGCCTGGTGACTCATCTGCAGATAGGGGAACTGCAGGTTGTCGAAATAGCGCAGCGACAGGCCGGTGAGGAATTCGAACTCGGTGCGGATGGTGCCGCCACCAAAAGTGGGCACGTGCAGCTTGCCGCTGATGCCGTGCGCAGCCAGCCGGCGCAGATTGGGCGCGAAGTTGCTGTGCTCATAGCCGCGCATGATGGTCGGGTCGAAGAACGACTCGCTTTGCACCACCACCACGTCCGGCAGGTCGGCCGCCGCCGGTGTCGCCGCCTGCATGGACTGCAGCAGTGCCGGCGCGGACTGGTTGATCAGACGACTGGCCGTGATCGGATCCGGCTTGTGCGCACCCTTGCCGTATTGCAGATGGAACAGCATCAGCGAGCTGATCAGGCCGGAATGGGTGGTGGTGGAAATGGCCGACCACGGCTCCAGCCACAAGGTCTTCGCGTTGTAGATCTTCGTCCACGCCTGCAGGCCGACCAGCATCGTGAGCAGTGCCAGTGCCGCCACGCCGCCACCGAGCGCGCGCGGTAACCGCGGGCGGCGTTCGAACAGCGGCGGTTCCAGTCGCCACGCCACCACGATCGCGATCACCGCGGCGAGCAGGCCGAGGTACGGCCACGCGCTGTGCGGCAGATAGCCCGACAGCAGGTGCATGCCACCCTTGTGCAACTGCCCCACGATGCGGAAGTCGTCCGGCAACAGCGGCGTGCCGAGGTTGGCCACCTTGAGCACGTTCACCGCGTACAGCAGGCCCTGCAACAGGAACGCCAGCGCGAACGAAAGCCATGCGCGCCGGCTGATCGCCAGCAGCAGCGCCGCCAGCAGCAGGCCCGGCAAGGCGTTGGCCAGCGGGTAACGTGCCTGGTCGAAGATGCGCAGAGGGGTCACGCCGACGCCACCGTCCACCCACCCGGTCAGCAGCACGAAGGCCACGGCCAGCAGCAACAGCAGCGCGACCCGGGAAGCGATCGCTCGCCAACGGGAAACGGGCGGGGAAGCAAGTGGCGGCATGGCAGTCCTGCGTTTGCTGTCATGGTCTGGACGCGCCAATGTAATGGCGGCCAGATGAACAAGGAGTAGGCGTGGCCGGCGAGTGTCCGGCTTGTCGAGGGCTTGTTCAAGCGGTGCTCAGCTGCCGGCAGCCGCCCGCCATGCGGCACAATGCCCGGATGACCCATCCGGCAAGCCCCGCACTGCGCGCACTGATCGATGACCGTTACGGCGAACTCGCCAGTCGTTGCCGTGTGGCCGGCGTGCCGCTGCACGACGACGCCGGCGTGGCCGAGCGTATCCGGCGCACCCTGCTGGCCAGCGATTTCGCCTTCGACACCTGGTGTCGCCAGCCGCAATTGCTGGCGCCGGCCGGGCTGGAGCGCCTGCGCTCGGGCAGCGATGCCAGTGCGCGCGTCGAGGCGCTGAAGCTGCCGGAGGACGAGGCCGGGTGCATGGTCGCGCTGCGCCGCTTCCGCCACGCCGAGGCATTGCGGCTGGTGTTCCGCGATGCCAACGGACTGGACGAGCTGCCGGAAACCCTGTCGGCGACCAGCGTGTTGTACGAGGTGCTGCTGGAACTGGCACTGGGCTGGTCCGAGCGGATGCTGGCCGCGCGCTACGGCCACAGCCGCAACCCCGAGGGCGCGTTGCAACGCCTGCTGGTGATCGGCTTCGGCAAGCTGGGCGGGTCGGAGCTGAATTTCTCCTCGGACATCGACCTGGTGTTCGCCTACCCGCACGGCGGCCACACCGACGGCGTGCGGCCGCTCGACAACAGCGAGTACTTCGTGCGGCTGGGCCGTCAGCTGGTGCGCCTGCTCAACGAGCCGACCATGGACGGCATCTGCGCCCGCGTCGACATGCGCCTGCGCCCGTTCGGCAACGCCGGCCGGCTGGCCTTGTCGTTCGCCGCGATGGAGCAGTACTACCAGAGCGAAGGTCGCGACTGGGAACGCTACGCGTGGATCAAGGCACGCCCGGTCGCCGGTGATCGCGCCGCCGGCAAGCAATTGCAGGAATTGCTGCGACCGTTCGTCTACCGCAAATACCTCGACTACACCGCGTTCGCCGGCCTGCGCGAGATGAAGTCGCTGATCGATGCGGAAGTGGCGCGCAAGGATCTGGCCGACAATCTGAAACTGGGCCCCGGTGGCATCCGAGAGATCGAGTTCATCGTGCAGCTGACCCAGCTGATCCGCGGCGGCCGCGAGCCGAGCCTGCGCGTGCGCGGCCTGCTGCCGGCGCTGACCGCGTGCGAGGCGCGCGGCCACATTCCCGCCGCGCGTGCGCGTGCGCTGCGCCAGGCCTACGTGCTGCTGCGGCGCGTGGAGAACCGGGTGCAGATGCTGCGCGATGCGCAGACCCATGACATCCCGCCCGATGCCCTCAGTCGCGAGCGCCTGGCACTGAGCCTGGACCATCCGGACTGGGACAGCCTGCAGGCGGCGCTGGTGGCGCAGCGGGCCATCGTCAGCGAGGAGTTCGCCGCGGTCCTGATGCCGCAGGGCGGCCGCGCCGCCAGCGTGCCGGTCGCCGACCTGCAACTGTGGCAACACGCCTGCGACGAGTCGCTGGACGCCGGCGTGCTCGAAAACTCCGGCTTCGTGCCCGGTGGCGAACTGGCCGACGCCTTGCTGAAGCTGCCGCAGGCGGCTTCGGTGCGCGCGATGTCGCCCCGTTCGCGCGAACGACTCGATCACCTGATGCCGCAGCTGTTCGAGGCCGCCCGCGCCAGCAAGGCGCCGGTGGCCAGTCTGTTGCGGCTGGTCCGCCTGATGCAGGCGGTGGCGCGGCGCTCGTCCTATCTGGCCCTGCTGGAGGAGCAGCCGGCCGCGCGGCGCCGGCTGGTGCGGCTGTTCGCCGACAGTGCCTTCCTGGCCGAACGGGTGATCGCGCAACCGCTGCTGCTGGACGACGTGCTCGATCCGCGCATCGACCAACTGCCGTTCAAGCGCGCCGACATCGCCGCCGAGATCGTCCGCGTGCTGGGCACGCTGGAGGAGCGCGAGGCCGAGGCGGAACTGGAGCGGGTCAACGAGTTCAAGGCGTCGACCGCCTTTCGGCTGGGCCTGGCGTTCAACGACGGCCGCGCCGACGCGGTGGCCACCGCGCGCCGGCTCGCCGCGCTGGCCGAGTCGGTGGTGGGCGCGGTGCTGGCCCTGGCCGAGCGCGAGCTGGTGGCGCAGCACGGCCGGCTGCCCGGAGAAGGTTCGGGCTTTTCGGTGCTGGGCTACGGCAGCCTCGGCGGCGAGGAGCTGGGTTTCGCCTCGGATCTGGACCTGGTGTTCGTCTACGACGGCCGACGCGCCCAGGCGATGAGCGACGGCGCGCGGCCGATCGAAGGTTCGCGCTGGTACCAGCGGCTGGCCCAGCGGGCGATGAACTGGCTCACCGTGCTGACCCGCGGCGGGCGCCTGTACGAAGTCGACACGCGGCTGCGGCCGGACGGTTCCAAGGGGCTGCTGGTGGGCAGCCTGGATGCATTCGTGGCCTATCAGCAGAGTCGTGCGTGGACCTGGGAACACCAGGCGCTGCTGCGCGCGCGACCGATGGCTGGCGACGCGGCGCTCAACGCGCAGCTGGCCGAGGTACGACGCAGCATCCTGGCGGTGCCGCGCGAACGCGCCACCGTGCTGGCCGAGGTCGGCAGCATGCGCCAGCGCTGGCGTGCCGAACGCGACCGCTCCGACGAGCGCCAGTTCGATCTGAAGCAGGGCCACGGCGGCCTGCTCGATATCGAGTTCGCCTTGCAGGGGCTGGTGCTGGCGCATGCGGCGCAGCAGCCGTCACTGCTGGGGGTCACCGCCAACGCGGGCCTGATCGAGGCCTGCCGCGGCGCCGGCCTGCTCGACAACAATCAGGCCGCGATCCTCGCCGTGGCCCACGCCGACCTGCTGCAACGCGCCCTGGCCTGCACCCTCGATCTGCGCTCGCGCATCGCCCCTCGCGATGCGGAACTGGCGCAGCTGTGCGGCAGTGTCCGCGAGGTCACCGACGCGCTGGGGTTCGCCTTTTGAGCTTTCCGCTCAGGCGCGATTGTCGCGGTGGAGTTTCAGCAGCTTGAAGTAGCTGACGGGAATGGCGACGTAGGAAAGCCAGGCCAGCATCAGCGTTGCCGTGGTCAGCCAGCTGCCGCCCCAGAACAGGCCGAGCCGGCCGCGGCTCATGCCGAGGATCATCCGGTCCATTCGATGTGACGACGAAGCGGACGTCACGTCCATGCTCAGCACCAGGTACACGATCCCGGGCGTGCCGACGTAGCCGAACAGCAGGAAGCCGATGACCAGGATGAGGATCGAGCCCTCCTTGTCGGCGGCGCGCGAATTCAGCCTGACCGGTGCAGTTGCCGCCAACGCGGCCAGTGCGCAGGGAAACAGCATCGGCATCCACGCCCAGTACAGCCGCACGCGATGCGGGTCGGTGGAAGCGGCGGCCAGCGAGCGGCCAAGGCGGGTGTCGAAGGGAATCCATGCCTCGGCGACGACGGTGTCGGGCAACACGACCGCCAGCACGAAGCCGATGGCGATGTAGACGGCGGTGACGATCCAGGCAGCAGTCCAACTCTCGGGGTGCTTCACGGTATCCATGTGTGTGCGCTTCCTTTCGGGCGGCGTCGCCGGCCCGGCCTGATGTCATGCCGTCGATGCGTCGCGTTGTCGGGCGGCGATGTGCTGGCGCAAATCGGCGGCGATCGCTGCGGTCTCGCGCAGTGGCGCCGATGGACGAGCGGCCGGGCCGTCCAGGTCGTGCAGCCGCCCGGCCTCGCGCAGGGCGTGATGGAAACGCTCGATCTTCGCCGGCAACGGCGCGGCCACGAAAGTCTGGACCGGGCAGCCCACGGCGCAGGCTTCGGAAAGCATGTTCACCGAATCGGGAGTGACCACCAGCCGGTCGGCCCAGCCGAGCACGCCCGGGTAGGGGTTGCGGCCGTCGTCGGGTCCGGCCCAGACCAGGCCGGGCACGTCGCGCAGGCTGCGGCGGAACACTTCGACCAGCACGGGCGAGGTGCGCCGCGAACCGAGCACCAGCAGGCTGCCGCCTTCGCCACGCTGGCGTTCGAGCAGTCGCGTCGACAGCTGGCGCGCATAGTCGCCGTCCAGCGTGATGCCCTGGCGCGAGCCGCCGAGCAGGACGCCGACCCGCGGTTGCGGCAGCTCACCGAAGCCCGGGCAGGCATCGCGGCCATCGGCCAGCCATTCGTCGTCGACCGGATTCAGCGAGCCGAGTGGCTGCAGCACGTTGGGGCCGTCGAGCCGGTCATGACGGGGCGCGACGACCGTGTCCCAGTGGGCGGGATCGATCCGCGGGTCCAGGATCTGCACGGTGTAGCACTGTCCGTCGGACAGGCGGCGCAACATGCGGGTGAACAGGGCGGCCGCGCGGCCGCAGCCGATCGCCACGTTCGGCCAGGGCGGTGCGAACAGGCGGCGCTGGCGGGCGGGCAGGGCCAGCCGCCCGCCGAGTTCCAGTTTCGGCGCCAGCCATGACCACGGCGCCCGCGGCTGCAGCACCAGGTGACGCATGGGCATGCCCAGATACTCCGCCAGCGCCAGCGCCTGCCGCTGGTTGCCGGCGGCCGTGTCGGTGATCACCCAGCATTCGCCATGCAGGTTCAGCATGAGGCTGCAGGCTCCGTCACTGTTTCCCGAATGACCACTCTACGTTCTTCCCATGGGTGGACCGTTCGCCTGCAGTCGCCTATACACTGGCAGGATAGCGTCACTTCGGGCGCGCCCCGCCACAGGATAGCGACGCGCGGGTGGCTTTCCGAGACCAGCCGCAACCCGTTCGGGCGTCGCCCCGCCTGGCGTTCGAAGAAGCCTGCACGTTTGCCTGAACCACACTTCCCACCATTCACAGGAGCTTACCCATGCGTGCACTGAAAAGCCTCGCTTTCGCCGGCCTGCTCGGCGCCGCCGTGTCGGTCCAGGCCGCCCCGGTCACCTACCAGCTCGACCCGAGCCACACCATGGTCCTGTTCAGCTGGAACCACTTCGGCTACTCCAACCCCACCGCCGACCTCGGCCTGGGCGAGGGCACCGTGGTGTTCGACGAACAGCACCCGGCCAATTCCAGCGTGGAAGTGACCCTGCCGCTGGCCCGCCTCGACACCCACGTGGCGGCGCTGGACGAGCACCTGAAGAAGCCGGACTTCCTCGATGCCGACAAGTACCCGGTGGTGACTTTCAAGAGCACGGCGGTGCAGCCGCTGGGCGGCAACAAGTTCAAGGTGACCGGCAACCTCACCGTGCACGGCGTGACCAGGCCCGTGGTGCTGGATGCGACGCTGAACAAGATCGGCCCGCATCCGATGAGCAAGGCGCCGTCGATCGGCTTCGACGCCACCGCCAGCATCAAGCGTTCGGACTTCGGCGTCGGCGCCTATGTGCCGAACGTCAGCGACGAGCTCAGCATCCGCATCACCACCGAAGGTTCGGTGCCGAAGAAGAAGTAAGTCTGCGCGAACACAAAAAAAGCCGCGCCGGTGACGGCGCGGCTTTTTCGTGTCCGGACGAGTGGGTCAGTTCGCCTTGACGCCGGCGTCCTTCAGCGACTCCAGCTTGCCCAGGTCGACGCTGCCGACCGCCTGCTTCAGCTGGTCGATGCCGTCGACATTGCCGGTGGCCTTCACGGTGAAGCGCTTGCCGACCACCATGCTGTACTCGCCGTATTTCGACTGCGTATCCCATGCTTCGTGGACCAGGTTGCCGCCGGCGCTGTAAGTCTTCTCGTAGCCGTGCTCGGTCTGCTTTTCCTCCTCCGGCGCCATCGCGCTGGCCAGCGACATCAGTCCCTTGGCGCCGCCGGTATCGGAAACTTCCAGCGTGAGGTGCTGACCGTTGTCGGCGGAATAGTCGGCGCTGGCTTCGGAGATCTGCATGCCCATCGCCTTGTTGCGCTGGGCCGACAGGCTGCTGCGCTTGAGGTTGCCCAGGCTGTCGGGCAGGAAGGCCTTGATCTGGTCCGGTGCCAGCGCTTCGACGTTGCCGTCGGTGCCGGCCATCGCGCCCATCATCTTGCCCATCGCGGCGGATTGCGCGGCGCTGTCGCCGGATTTCTGCGCGGCTTCCATGTCCTTGCTGGCCTGTTCGGCGCGCTTGCCCATCGCGGCCAGCTGCCCCATCGCGCTGTTGCCGTCGATGGTGACGCTGTCGCCATTGCTGCCGGTGACATGCATGCCGCCCATCGCCGAGCCGGTGAGTGCGGCGGTGCCGACCACGCCGATCACGATGGCGCCCACGATCCAGCTCAGCACGAAGGCGATGATCACGCTGACCGCGGTGTATCCGGCCGATTTTTCGGTCGGACATTTCATCGTCTGCGGCAGGCCGAGGTAGAGCAGGTACACGCCATAGATCGCGCCGGCGAGCGCAACCAGCCAGCCCAGCCAGGGAACGATCACGGCGATGCCCGCAATCCAGCTGGCGGTCCACGCATAGGCCACGGTCTTGAGGGCCTGCACCATGTTCTTCTGGCCGCCGAAGGTGGGGGCCAGCGCGTTGATGATCAGCGCCATCAGGTAGACCACGACCAGCGACAGCAGGTAGCCCAGCACCATGCGGGTGATGCCGCCACCGATCGAGTCGCGCACGGTGATGCCGAATGCGCTGGTGCCGATCAGGCTGCCCTTGATGAAGGCGGCCACCGCGGGCAGGGCGGCGAGGATGAGGATGTAGCCAGTAAACAGGCTGTTCACCGTGGCCGGTTCGGCGGCGGCCACGGGCCACTCGGTCTTCGGCGTGGTCAGTATGGCCTTGACGCGTGCAATGATCTTTCCTGAATCCATGGTCAGCTCCCGAACTCGTTGCAGTGGGCCCGGCACGAAACGCCGGGTCGTGGATGAGTGCTCACGTGATGAGGACCGCCACCGCAGCCTCACGGCTGGGAGCTGCGTCCGGCTTCCTTGGGTACCCCTGCTGTCCCCCGACAGAAGGCTGCAGCCTGCTACCATTTGCGGCCTGATGTCCAGTCTGGAGTTCACTGATGTCATCCCCCCGCTCTGCGGCGGCGCCGATGGTGCCGGCAAATGCCGAAAATCGTTATGAAGTGACGCGCGCGGACCTGCCGCTGTCCTGTCCCATGCCCGGCATGGAACTGTGGAATTCGCATCCGAAGGTCTACCTGCCGATCGTCGATGATGGCGGCGAGTCAACCTGTGCCTACTGTGGCGCCTGTTACGTGCTGCAGGACTGAGCTTTCGGGCCAGTCACACCCTTCGGCGGCATTGTTCTTGCTTGCCTTCATGGAATGAAAGCCGCCAGCCCCGAGCTCATGTCCAGCATTGCCGTGCCCGCCAAGCTGCTGACCGTGGTCCAGTTGATCCCTGCGCTGCACTCCGGTGGCGCCGAGCGGTCAGCGCTGGAGATTGCCCGTGCGCTGGTGCAGGCTGGCCACCGCTCGGTGGTGATCTCGGCGGGCGGCAGGCTGGTCGAGCAATTGAAGGCCGAGGGCAGCGAGCACATCACGCTGGACATCGGCCGCAAGTCGCTGTCTACGCTGGGCCATCTGGGCGCCTTGCGGCGCCTGCTGCGCGAAATCAAGCCGGACATCGTGCATGCCCGGTCGCGGCTGCCGGCCTGGATGGGCTGGTGGGCGTTGAAGGGCATGTCGCCGCGGCCGCATTTCCTCACCACCGTGCACGGGCTCAATTCACCCGGGCGTTACAGTGCGATCCTGCTGCGCGGCGAGCGCGTGGTGGCGGTGTCACAGACCTTGCGCGACTACGTGCTGAGCCACTACCGCTGGCTGGAGCCGGGCCGGGTCAAGGTGATTCCGCGGGGCATCGATCCGCAGGCGTTTCCCTATGGCCACCGGCCCGATGACGCCTGGCAGAAGGCCTTTCTTGCCGAGTTTCCCGCGCTGACCGGCGCACCCCTGCTGACCCTGCCGGGTCGTGGCACGCGCCTGAAAGGGCACCATGACGCGATCGAGCTGCTGGCCGACCTGAAGCGACGGGGGATCGAGGCGCGCCTGTTGCTGCTGGGCGTGATCGAACCCGGCCGCGAGGCCTACGTGGCGGAGCTGCAGGAACTGATCCGCTTGCGCGGGGTGACTTCGCAGGTGGTGCTGAGCCCGCCACGCGACGACGTGCGCGACATCTACGCGATTTCCGCGCTGGTGCTGCAGTTGTCGAACCGGCCCGAATCGTTCGGCCGCACCGTGGTCGAGGCGCTGTCGCTGTGCCGTCCGGTGCTGGGCTACGCCCATGGCGGCGTCGGCGAACTGCTCGCCGAGTTGTACCCCGCCGGCCGGGTGCCTCCCGGTGACCGCGAGCGGCTGGTGGAGCGCGCCGCCGAATTGCTGCGGGTGGCGCCGCCGATCTCGCCGCTGCAGAGCTATCGCCTGGGCGACATGCAGCAGGCCACGCTCGCCCTGTACGACGAAATCGCCGCGTCCTGATCAGGCCGCCGCGGGCGTGCGGATTGGCTGCGGCGGCTCGCCTACAATGCGGGATCGCAGTCATCCGGCCCACGCATGAATTCGTTCGGCACCTCACTCAAGGGCGCGTTGCGCTCGCCACTGCTGCCGTTCTGGCTGGTGGTCGCGCTGCTGCCGTTCGGGCGCAGTTCCGAGCTGGGCACCGTGTTGTGCCTGCTCGGCGTGATCATGCTGTTCGCCCGCGATCCGCAGGCCTTGCAGCAGCACGCGGGGGCACGCCTGCTGCTCTGGCTGCTGGCCGCCTACGTCGGGGCGGCGCTGTGCTCCGCGCTCGATGCGGTCCGGCCGGGCAAGAGCTGGAGCACGGTGGCCGCGCTGTTGCGCTACGCGCCGCTGGGTTTGTACGCGTGTTTTGCGATCCGCCGCGAAAGCAAGCTGCAGGCCCTGTATGTGGCGGTGGCCTGGGTATTGGCGCTGTGGTGTCTGGACGCCTGGGTGCAGGCGCTGACCGGCTGGAGCCTTGGCGGCCAGGCAGAGGCCGAGCGCGTCTCCGGCATCTTCGGTGCGGACAACCTCAAGTTGGGACCAACCCTGGCGGTGCTGTCGCCGTTTGCGCTGTGGACCGCGCGACGACGCTGGGGCTTGCCGGGACTGCTGCTCGCCTTCGCCCTGATCCTGGGCCCGATCCTGCTGGCCGGTGCGCGCGCCGCGTGGCTGTGCTACGTGCTGGTGGCGCTGGGCTTTGCCTGGCGCGAGACGAAATCGCCGCTGCGCTTTGCCGGCTTCTGCGCGGTGGCGGCGCTGCTGCTGGCGCTGGCCGGGGGACTGGCCTGGAAGACTTCGACGCGTTTCCATGACCGCATCGATCGCACCCTGCTGGCCCTGCACGGCACCGACCAGTCGCTGGACGCCGCGCTCAGCGGCCGCCTCGACATCTGGCACGCCAGCGTCGGGATGTTCGCCGCGCATCCGCTCAACGGCGTGGGTGTGCGTGGCTATCGTTATGCGTATCCGCAGTACGCCCCGGCGAATGATCATTTCGTGGTATCGACCGAAGCCTGCGGCGTCGGCGAAGGTGCCTGCCATGCCCACCAGCTGGTGCTCGAGATACTCACCGAGACCGGTTCGATCGGCCTGCTGCTGTGGCTGGCCGGCGTGGTGCTGGCATGGCGGGCGTGGCGCAGCATGGGTGCGGCAGCACGGGAGCGCGCGTTCCCGGTGAGCCTGGCCTTGGGCGTGATGCTGTTTCCGCTGAACACCCATCTGGCCTTCTATTCGGCCTGGTGGGGGCTGCTGTTCGCCTGGTTGCTCGGTCTGTGGTGTGCCAGTTTGTTCGTTGCCGGCGTCCCTGCCGGCGAAGAAGAGCCCGGCGTCCCTGCCGGACTTCTCAAAAGAGCTGCCTCCGTGGAGGCCCGCGATGGGGCGTGAGCCGTTGTCGGTGGTGGTGACCACATTCAACAGCGCCGCCACGCTGGATGCCTGCCTGCGCGGCGTGAGCTGGGCGGACGAGATCGTGGTGCTGGACTCCGGTTCCACCGACGCCGGCATGGCGATCGCTGCCCGCTACGGTGCGCGCATCCACGCCCAGCCGTTTGCCGGATACAGCGCGCAAAAGCAGGCGGCGATCGATCTGGCCAGCCATCGCTGGGTGCTGCTGCTCGATTCGGACGAGTCGCTGGACGAAGCGTCGATCGCGCCGCTGCAGCAGGCGCTGCTGGCGCCGACCTGCGCGGGATACCAGTTGTGGCGGCGCGAGTGGCAGTTCTGGCGCTGGCAATCGCGACGGGCGCGGCTCAACCACTACGTGCGCCTGTTCGATCGACGACATGCCCGCATGAGCCGCCATGAGGTGCACGAGGAGGTGCAGGTGGACGGCGCGATCGGGGTGCTCGATGTCGTCATCGATCACCACGGCGAGCCCGACATCAGCGGACGCGTGGGCAAGGCTGATCGCTATTCCAGCCTGCAGCTGCCCGACCTGGCCAGACGCCGGGTCGGCGGGTTGCGACTGCGCATGGTGGCGTATCCGACGGTGGCCTTCCTGCGCTACTACCTGCTGCGCGGTCATTGGCGTTCCGGCTGGGCCGGCTTCATCGCCGCCCGCATCCACGCGTTCTACGCGTTCCTGAAGTACGCGAAGCTGTACGAGCTCGAGCAGCGGCGTTCGAAGCGGGAAACCGGCGACGATCAGTAGATCGCAGGCGCGCCCGGCGGCCGGGTCTTGAAGCGCTTGTGCACCCACAGGTACTGCTCGGGCGCCTCGCGCACCATCTGTTCGATGCAGGCATTGACGCGTGCGGTGTCGGCTTCCGCAGCGGGTCCCGGGAAGTTTTCGAGCGGCGTGCCCAGGCGCAGGACGTAGCCCTGGTTGCCGGGCAGGCGGCGATGGAAGAACGGAATCACCTTCGCGCCGGACATCCGCGCCAGGTGATGGGTGGCGGTGATGGTGGCCGCCGGCACGCCGAAGAACGGCGCGAACACGGTGTCCTTGCTGCGCATGTCCTGGTCCGGCGCGTACCAGAGGGTGCCGCCGTTGCGCAGGTATTTCACCGTGCCGCGGATGTCGTCCTTGTCGAACATGGCGTCGGCGTAATCCAGTCGCGCGCGCAGTACCGCCCACTCGAACACGGTCGAGTCCATCCGCCGATACATGCCGGCGATGCGGATGCGCTGCGAGACCAGTCGCGCGCACAGCTCCAGGTGCGAGAAATGTCCGCCCACCAGCAGCACGCCCCGACCTTCCGCCCGCGCCGCTTCCAGATGCTCCAGTCCCTCGATGTGGGTGGGGATCGCCGCGATGCGCCGATCGCTGCCCATCCAGCCCAGCGCGAACTCCACCAGCATCAGGCCGATGTCGCGCAGGTTGGCGTCGACCAGGCGCGCCCGGGCGTCGGCGTCGAGTTCGGGGAAACACAGGGCGAGGTTGGCTGCGGCGATGCGCTTTCGCGCCGAAGGAATGCGCAGCACCAGGGCGCCGAGGCGACGGCCCAGCCACATCAGCACGGATTGCGGCAGTCGTGCGATCAGCCAGATCGTGGCCACGCCCAGCCACGCCGGCCAGTGACGAGGTGCGAGCAGCGAACGGTGGAAGGCGGGACGGGACATGCCGGGCATCGTGGGCATTGTAGTGGATCGCGGACGGCTGTCCCGCGTGGCCTCGTTCCCGCTCTCGTATACTGCCGCGTCAACACCACGAGTCGTGCCATTGCGCTATCTCTACACACTGGCGATGTTCCTGGTCACGCCGCTGCTGGTGCTGCGGCTGCTGGCACGCGGGGTGCGTTCGCGGCCTTACCACCAGCGCTGGCCGGAGCGCTTCGGGTTCTTCAGGACGCCGGGCTTCAACGGCAGCCTGTGGGTGCACGCGGTGTCGGTGGGCGAGGTGAATGCCGCCGAGCCCCTGATCAAGGCACTGCAACGCGATTACCCCAGGGCGCAACTGGTGGTCACCACGGTGACCCCGACCGGCACGGCGCGCGTGCAGCAGTTGTTCGGCGACAGCGTGTTCCATGTTTATCTGCCGTACGACCTGCCGTACGCGGTGAGCCGTTTCCTGAAGAAGATCCGGCCACGGCTGGCGCTGATCGTCGAGACGGAGATCTGGCCCAACCTCTACTTCGCCTGTCGCCGCCGCGGCATTCCGCTGATGATCGTCAATGCGCGATTGTCCGAGCGTTCGCTGCGCGGCTACCGGCCGCTGCGCGGGCTGCTGCGATCCGCCTTGCGTTGCGTGACCCTGATCGCCGCGCAGTCACGCACTGATGCCGCACGCTATCGCCTGCTCGGTGCCGATCCGCAACAGGTGCTGGTCACCGGCAACATGAAGTTCGACATGCCCATACCCGATGGCGCGGTGGAGCTGGCCGCCGGCATGCGCGAGCAGTGGGGGCCGCGTCGTCCGGTGTGGATGGCGGCGAGCACGCACGAGGGTGAAGAGCAGGCGGTGCTGGAGGCGCACCTGCAGGTGCTCAAGCGACTGCCCGATGCGCTGCTGCTGCTGGCGCCACGCCATCCCGAACGGTTCCGGCTGGTCGAGCACTCGGTGCGCAGCCTGGGTTTCACGGTGGCCACGCGCGGTCTCGAAGGCGTGCCGTCGTCCTCGCACCAGGTCTTCGTGATCGACGCGATGGGCCAGCTGATGCCGTTCTTCGCCGGCTCCGACGTGGCCTTCGTCGGCGGCAGCCTGGTCCCGATCGGCGGCCACAACGTGCTGGAGCCGGCAGCGCTGTCGGTGCCGGTGCTGGTCGGGCCACACACCTTCAATTTCGACGAGATCACCCGCAGCCTGATCGAGCAGGGTGGCGCGATGCGCGTGACCGGCGCCGCGCAACTGGGCCCCGACGTGCTACGGCTGTTGCTGGATGCGGCCAGCCGCGAACGCATGGGTCGCGATGCCCAGGGCGTGTTCGAACGTGAGCGCGGGGCGGTGCAGCGGGTCATGCAACTGATCGACGGCATGCTGCAGGAATGACGGATCGTCCGCCCGGAAACAGAACGGCCGGGACATGCCCGGCCGTTCCGTGAAACGTGGCGCCGCGGTTTACTGCAGCAACGCGTTGATCTGCTCGATGTCCTTCACGTCGGCGGTGCCGGCAGTCTGCTTGAGCAGCAGCTTGTTGAGGATGAACTGGTGCCGCGCCTGCGAGTAGCTGCTCTCCGACGAGGTCAGGGTCTGGATCGCCAGCAGCACGTTGGTCATCGTCTGGGTGCCGACCTCGAACCCGGCGCGGGTCGCTTCCAGCGCCTTGCGGCCCGATTCCACCGAGGCCTTCGCCGATTCGACCTGGGCGATGCCGGCGATCACCGAGCGATAGTAGTTGAGCGTGTCGCGCACGACCTGGCGGCGCTGCGCTTCCAGCGCGTCGGCGGCGCCGTCGCGCTGGTAGATCGACTGGCGCACGAGTGACTGCGTGGCACCGCCGGAGAAGATCGGCACGTTGAGGGTCAGTCCGATCGTGGTCGAGGCGGGGTCGCGATAGCGGGCCGCGGCATTGCCTTCGGACCAGCCGGCTCCCTTGCCGTAGGACACGCCGGCGGTGATCGTGGGCAGATGCGCCGCCCGCGCCGCGCTGATGTTGTGCTGGGCGGTTTCCACGTTGCTCTTCTGGGCGAGCAGGTCGGGATTGGTTTCCAGCGCCTGCTTGACCCAGGCGTCCTGGTCGGCCGGGGACGGCGGCTGCATCGGCAGGTCGTCGCGCAGCTTCTTCAGGTCGCCGGTGGGCTTGCCGGTGATCTGGGCCAGCGCCTCGCGGGAATCATTGAGGGTGTTCTGCGCGGCGATCGTCTGCGACTTCGCCGCTTCGTAATACGCCTTGGCCTGGTAGACGTCGGTGATCGCCGAAAGGCCGACCTTGAAGCGCTGGTCAGACTGCTCGTACTGCTGGCGGAACGCGTCCTCGTTGGCCTTGGCGTAGGTGAGGCCATCCTCGCTGGTCAGCACGCCGAAGTAGGCGGCGACCACGCGCACGTAGAGTTGCTGCCCGGCGGAGGCGTACAGCTCGTCCTGGGCCTCGGACGCCGAGTGGGCGGCCTTGAGGTTGGCGTACTTGCTGAAGTCCAGCACGCTCTGGCTCAAGGTGCCGTTGATCGTGCGCGAGCGGCTGTGGCCGATCTGGCCGCCACCATTGGTCTGGTTCAGGCTCATGCTGGCGCCGATCTGCGGCAGCAGCGACGCGCGGGCCTGGGTCACGCCTTCACCGGTCGCCAGCCTGCTGGCGTCGGCCTGCGACAGCACCGGGTCGTTGTTGCGGGCTTCACGGTAGGCGTCCAGCAAGTCCTCGCCGTGGCTGGGCAGCGAGATGGCGGCCAGGGCCAGTGCAAGAGTGAGCAGCTTCAAACGCATGAGTTGCCTCGTGGGTATCGATTCGGGGATGAGCTCAGAACACGAACCGCGGCGGCGGCTCGGCGTGACTCAGGTAGGGAAGATCGGTTTCGAACAGGGCCTCTTCGCGGTAGCGACCGGCGCCCTCGTGCATGAGCAGGGTGGCATGCTGCACCGGCGATTCACCGCGGACCACCAGGGCGCGACCACCGGGCTTGAGCCAGGTCAGCCAGCGTGGCGGTATCGCATGCACCGCACCGGTCACCACCAGCCCGTCGAACAAGCCGTCGGGCTGCCACTGGTTCACGGCTTCGCCGGTGATCAGGTCAGCGTTGGAAACGCCGGCGGCCTGCAGGCGTTGACCGGCGGCCGCCGTGAAGTCCGCATGGATGTCGACGCTGGTGACCTGCGCCGACAAGCCGGCCAGGCAGGCGGTGAGGAACCCCGAGCCGGTGCCGATTTCCAGCACGTGCTCGGTACCCTGCAGTTCCAGCGCCTGCAGCACGCGGCCTTCCACCACCGGCTTCATCATCACTTCGTTGTGGCCCAGCGGCAGGCACAGGTCGGCGAAGGCGAGCTGGCGATGTTCGGCGGCGACGAAATCCTCGCGGCGAACGCGGGCGATCACGTCCAGCACGCGGGCGTCCAGGACTTCCCACGGGCGCACCTGGTTTTCCACCATGTTGAGTCGCGCCTGCTCGATATTCATCGCCATCTGCTCGTGTCCCATGCGGATCGAAAAAGGTCAAAAAGGATAAGCGCTAGCGCGCGCTCCCACAATGACACGCTCCGACGGTCACAGCCTGCCGGTTGCGCGGCGGGCCACGAAGTGCCGGAAGTCATCGGAAGCGGTTGACGCACGTCACCTGATGCACGCGTGCGTTCGACACGGGAACTGGCGCCGGTGCCTGTTCTGGAAAATAAATGAACCGGGGCGTATAATAAAGCGATGAACCCCGTTTGTGAAGGTGGAGGCATGAGCAGCAGCGCGCAAATCAGAGCCCAGGGTCCCGGTCGTCCGAAGGACATGGAGAAGCGTGCGGCCATTCTGGTCGCGGCGAAGGCGCTGTTCATCCGCAATGCCTTCGCCGGCACCAGCATGGATGCGATCGCCGCCGACGCCGGGGTGTCCAAGCTGACGGTGTACAGCCACTTCGGCGACAAGGACAACCTGTTCCGCGAAGTGATCCGTTCGCGCATCGAGGATCTGCTGCCGGAGGAAACCTATGCCTTCGACCCGCACGCGGACATCCGCGAGACCTTGCTGCGGGTGGCGCTGATCCATGCCCACCTCGACTGCAACGTGGAGACCGTGGGCACGTTTCGCGCCATCCTCAGTGATTGCCGTCAGGGCAATCCGCGCTACGGCAAGCTGATCTGGGAAGAGGGTGCCGCGCGCACGCATGGATTGATGGAGCGGCTGTTGCAGCAGGCGGTCGACGCCGGCCAGCTGGATATCGCCGACGTGCCACGCGCCTGCACGCAATTCCTCAGCCTGATCAAGGGCAACCTGATGATGCGCCAGATGTTCGGTTGCACGGATTGTCCCGAAAGCTATGCCGCGGAAATCGAAGCCACCGCCCGGGCCGGTGTCGACATGTTCCTGCGCGCCTACCTGCCGCGTGATTCGTCCGCGGCCTGAGTGGCGGGCGAGCTGGCGGTGGCGTTGACGCCACCGCCACACCGAGTGACTAGACTGACCTGAATCAGCCCACGCAAGGGATATTTCATGGCCACCCAGTCGAAGTCCACGCCGTCGAAATCCACGCCGTTTCTTTCCGACATCGAGACGATCCGGCGGCGCGCGCGGGAACACATGCAGCGCGGCGCGGTCACCGACAGCTACACGCTGGATCGGCAGACGGTGCTGAAGCTGCTCAACGAGGCGCTGGCCACCGAACTCGTCTGCGTGTTGCGCTACAAGGCCCACCACTATCTTGCCTCCGGTATCAACGCCAAGAGCGTGGCCGCCGAATTCCTCGAACACGCCAACGAGGAACAAGGTCACGCGGACCTGATCGCCGAGCGCATCACCCAGCTCGATGGCAAACCCGATTTCTCGCCGGATGGCCTTTCCACTCGCAGCCATGCCGAGTTCGTGGTGCCCGAGGAACTGGCGGCGATGATCGAGGAAAACCTCGTTGCCGAACGCATCGCCATCGACAGCTATCGGGAAATCATCAACTACGTGGGCGACCGGGACACCACCACCAAGCGCATGCTGGAAGGCATCCTGGCGATGGAGGAAGAGCACGCCGAGGACATGAAGACCCTGATGGAGGATTTCGGCAAGAAAGGCGAACCGGCCAAGCCCGTTTCGTCGAGATAGTCCTGTCGAAAGACCAGGAAATCCCTCGATCAAAAGTGTGGGTAGAACAGGAAGCAGGGTGGCCGCCGCCACCCTGCTTCATTTTTACCAGCCGGCCAACACCAGTTTGCCGATCGTGCTGCCGGATTCCAGCTGGCGATGCGCCTCGCGCAGGTTGGCGGCATGGATGGGCGTCAGGGTGGCGGTGCGCGTGCCACGCAGTTCACCGCTGGCGAGCAGGGTTGCCACGCGTTCGAGGATGCGCCCCTGTTCGGCCTGGTCGTCCGTCTTGTAGCGGGCACGCGCGAACATCATTTCCCAGTGGATGCCGATGCACTTGGCCTTGTAGGGATCGCCGATCTTCAGCGCGCCGACCGGTTCCACGATCAGCCCCACGTGACCTTGCGGCGCCAGCAGATCGCCGATGACGGACCAGTAGCGGTCGGTGTCGGCGAGGTTGAGCACTGCATCGACCTGGGAGAAACCCAGCGCCTGCAGCTGCGCGGCCAGCGGCTCGCGATGGTTGACCACGTGCTGCGCACCCATCGTGCGGCACCAGTCGATGGTCTCGGCGCGCGAGGCGCTGGCAATCACGGTGAAGCCAGCGCGTCGGGCCAGCTGGATCGCGATGGAGCCTACTCCGCCGGCGCCACCGATGATCAACAGGGACTTCCCTTCGCCGCCGTGCTCGCTGTCGAACGGCATGCGCTGGAACAGCAGCTCCCAGGCCGTGAGCACGGTCAGCGGCAAGGCCGCGGCGTCGGCCAGTTCGACCGATGGCGGCACGTGGCCGACCAGCCGTGCATCCACCAGCTGGTACTGCGCGTTGCTGCCGGCCCGGGTGACGTCACCGGCGTAGTAAACGCGATCGCCCGGCCGGAAGCTGGTCACCGCCGCGCCGACCGCCTCGACCGTGCCGGCGGCGTCATAGCCCAGCACCTTCGGCTGCGCTTCCACCTGGGGCTTCGGCGAGCGCAGCTTGGTGTCGACCGGATTCACCGAAACCGCTTCCACGCGCACCAGCAAGTCGTGTTCTCCCGCGACGGGGCGGGTCAGTTCGATGTCGATCAGCGATTGCGGTTCGTCGATCGGCAGATAACGGGTGAGGGCGACGGCTTTCATGGGATCTCCGGACTTCGGGCAGGGGACGGGAAAGAGTTTGCGCTGGCGCGAACGCGGTTTCAGCAGGATGCTTCGAGGCCGGCGGCGCGGGGCGCGATACGGGAAGCGTGGGCGCGATCCAGCCGCATGCTGTACAACGCCACGATCAGGCCGAGCAGCGGCAAGGTCGCCGCCACCCAGGTCACCGCGCCCAGGCCCGGTCCGTGGCTGATCACCGCGCCGCCCAGCCACGCGCCGATCGCGTTGCCGAGGTTGAACGCGGCGATGTTGAAGCTCGACGCCAGCACGCCACCGCCGCTGGCCTTCTGCAGCACCCGCAGTTGCAGCGGCGCCACGGTGGCGAACCCGGCGATGCCGAACACCGCGGCAAACGCGATCATCGCCGGCTTGCTATGCAGGGCCAAGGTCATCGTGCCCAGCACGATCGCCAGCGCGATCAGCGAACCCAGCAGGGTCGCCATCAACCGCTTGTCGGCGAGCCGGCCGCCGAGCAGGTTGCCCACCACCATGCCGCCGCCGAATACCAGCAGGATCGGCGATACCGCGCTGTCGGCAAAGCCGGTGATGCGGGTCAGGATCGGCTGGATATAGGTGAACACCGCGAACACGCCGGCGAAGCCGAGCACGGTCATCAGCAGGCCCAGCAACACTTGCGGATGCGCGATGCCTTTCAGCTCCTCGGCGAACTTCATCGGCGCGTGTCCGCCGCGATCGGCCGGTACCAGCGTGGCGATGATGATCGTGGCCAGCACGCCGATCGCGGTCACCGCCCAGAACGTGGCGCGCCAGCCATGGTGCAGGCCCAGCCAGGCGCCGGCCGGCACGCCGAGCAGGGTCGCCATGGTGAGGCCGGTGAACATGATCGAGATCGCCGAGGCCTTGCGATCCTCCGCCACCAGCCCGGTCGCCACCACCGCGCCGACGCCGAAGAAGGTGCCGTGGGCCAGCGAGGTGAGCACCCGCGCGATCATCAGCACGGTGTAGCTCGGCGCCAGCGCGCTGGCCAGGTTGCCCAGGGTGAAGATGATCATCAGGGCGATCAGCGCGGTCTTGTGCGGCAGCCGGCTGGTGGCCGCGGTCAGCAGCGGCGCACCGACGAACACGCCCAGCGCATAGCCGGAGATCAGCAGGCCGGCGGCGGCGATGCCGACGTGCAGGTCGGCGGAGACCTGCAGCAGCAGGCCCATGATCACGAATTCGGTGGTGCCGATGCCGAACGCGCCGGCGGTCAGCGCGTACAGCGCCAGCGGGGTGCGTGGCCGGACGGAAGGGGAGCGCATGGCGACAGTCCTGAAGAAACGATGCGCCAGCCTAAGGATTTGCCTTTTCTGCAAAAACCACCAAGATGACTAATCATTATCAATGAATGGTTGATAGTCATGGACCGCATCGGCGACCTCGGCCTGTTCCTGCGCGTGCTCGACCTGGGTTCGATCAGCGCCGCCGCGCGCAGCCTCGACCTGTCGGTCGCGGTGGCCAGCCAGCGGCTGAAGCGGCTGGAGCGCGAACTGGGCGTGCGCCTGCTGCACCGGACCACGCGCCGGTTGCACGCCACGCCCGAGGGCATGCAACTGGCCGAGCAGGGGCGCGCGCTGGTGGAGGACCTGGAGGCGCTGACCGGCGGCCTGCGCCAGGGCGCCAGCGAAGTCAGCGGCACCTTGCGGGTGACCATGTCGGCGGCGTTCGGCAGCCAGTACATTTCGCCGCTGCTGCCGGAATTCCTCGCCCGGCATCCGCGGGTGAAGCTCAGCGTGAATCTCGACGACCAGATCGTGGATCTGGTCGGTTCCGGTTTCGACCTCGGCATCCGCGTCGGCGCGCTGGACGACTCCGGCCTGGTGGCGCGCCAGCTGGCGACCAACCGGCGCGTGCTGTGCGCCTCGCCGGGCTACCTGCAACGCCACGGCGTACCGCGCACGCCGGCCGATCTTTTGAACCACGATTGCCTGCTGCTGGTCGGCAGCCGGGGTCGGCAGGACACCTGGCACTTCAGCGACCGCAAGGGCCGCGCCATCGCGCAGCGCGTGCAGGGCCGCTTCGAAACCAACCAGGGCGAACTGCTGCGCGACGCGGTGGTGGCCGGGCTCGGCATCGCGATGCATTCGGTCTGGCACGTGCACCAGCAACTGCGCGACGGCCGATTGCAGATCGTGCTGCCGGATTATCCGATCGCCACCACCGGCATCCACGCGGTGATGCCGCAGCGCCGGCTGGTGCCGCCGCGGGTGCGCGCCTTCGTCGACTTCCTGGCCGAGCGGCTGGGCGCGCATCCGCCGTGGGAACGATGAGCCTGTAAGCTTTGCCCATTTCCCGCAGGAGTTGCTCGATGCAGACCCAGGACACCTCGAACCCGCCACGCCACGGCATCCGCCGCGCCATCCTGGCGCTGTGCGCGCTGGTGCTGCTGTTTGTGGGCGCGCTGATGTGGTGGTGGGACAGCGAGCCTGCGCTGTTCGATCCGGTGACGGTGACCCGGGCGCAGATGCAGGAACTGAAGCGGCCGGCCAGCGTCGGCGCCACCACCACGGTCACCCTGATCACCTCGGTGCACACGCTGCTGGACAAGCGCGGCGGCTACCTCAGCAACGACAAGCTGCCGCCCGGCGTGCTGATGGACAACGTGCCCAATTGGGAATTCGGCTCGCTGACCGCCTCGCGCGACCTGGTGCGCGCGTTGCGCAACGACTTCAGCCGTTCGCAGACGCAGTCGACCGAGGACAAGGACCTGGCCGAGGCCGATCCGCTGCTCAACAGTCCGAACGACCGCTGGCTGCTGCCCAGTTCGGAGAGCCAGTACCGCAAGGCGATCAGACATCTGGACGGCTATCTGGGCCGGCTCGGCGACGCCGACGACAGCAACGCGCACTTCTACGCGCGCGCGGACAACCTGGCCGACTACCTGCAGCTGGTCTCGTCGCGGCTGGGTTCGCTGTCGCAGCGGCTGTCGGCCAGCGTGGGGCAGATCCGCATCGGCGACGTGGCCTCGGCGGACGAGCCGGCGGCGGCCAGCACGGTGGCTGCGCCCGGTGGCGGCCGGCTGGTGAAGACGCCGTGGACGAAGATCGACGACAACTTCTACGAGGCGCGCGGCTACACCTCGACCCTGCTCGAACAGCTCAAGGCGTTCCAGCAGGACTTCGGCCCGATCCTGCGTTCCAAGCACGCCGACGTGAGCCTGGAGCAGGTGATCCGCGAACTGGAGGAAGCGCAGCGTCCGCTGCACAGCCCGATGGTGCTGAACGGCTCGCCGTTCGGCTTCTTCGCCAACCATTCGCTGGTGATGGCGAACTACGTGTCGCGGGCTAACGCGGCCCTGATCGACCTGCGCGAGCTGCTCAAGCGCGGTTGATTCCTGCGGGTGGCAGACACGAAAACGGCGCGCCACGCGAAGCGGGCGCGCCGTTGGTCCGTCAGCTGATCAGGCCTTGCTGGCCTTGTAACGCTCGACGCCCGCGACGATCTCGGCCTTGGCCTCGGTGGCGCCGGCCCAGCCCTCGATCTTGACCCACTTGCCCTTCTCCAGATCCTTGTAGTGCTCGAAGAAGTGGCCGATGCGCTCCAGCCAGTGCGGCGAGACGCCCTTCATGTCGTTGATGTGCGCGTAGCCCGGGAACACCTTGGGCGACGGGATCACCACCAGCTTCTCGTCGCTGCCCGCTTCGTCGGACATCTGCAGCATGCCGACCGGGTGGCAGCGGATCACCGAACCCACGGTCAGCGGCAGCGGCAGGATCACCAGCGCGTCCAGCGGGTCGCCGTCACCACCCAGGGTGCCCGGCACGTAGCCGTAGTTGCACGGGTAACGCATCGGCGTGGAGAGGATGCGGTCGACGAAGATCGCGCCGCTTTCCTTGTCCACTTCGTACTTGACCGGCTCGGCATCCTTGGGGATTTCGATGATGACGTTGATTTCGTCCGGCACGTTGCGGCCGGCGGGTACGAGATGCAGACCCATGGACAGTCCTTGGCGAAGATTGAGGAAAGAAGGTCTGCAAGGATACGCCAAACGCTGCTGCGCCGCAGCAACGCGCGCCGGCCCCCGGGCCGGGCGTTCAGGTCGTGTGCGAGTGTCCGTAGGGGCGTTCGCGTAGCCATTTGGTGGCGATCCACTTTTCCCCCCGCTGCACCGGCAGGCCGGCATGCAGGGATTGCTGGTCACCGCCCTCGTAGGCGAAGTACACGGCGGCACCACGCCGTGCGGTGACGGTGAGGCCCAGTTCCGGGAAGGCCGTGCCGCCGCCCTGTGCCGGCGTGTTCAGATACATCACCACGCTGGCGACGCGCTGGCCGCCCACCGCGGTGATGGTGTCGTAGCCGGGCTGCCGCGGGTCGAACCAGTCGAAGTGCGGTTCGTATTCCTGGCCGGGCAGGTAGTGCAGGATCTGCAGCCCTTCGCCGTGACTGACCGGCATGCCCAGCAGGGTGGCCAGGCGTTGCTCGATCCGGCCCACCAGCGGCAGCTCGTTCAAGGTGAAGAACATCCCCTCGCTGGTGCGTCGCTGGTCGACCTGGTTGCTGCCGTCGCTGGCCACCGTCAGCGCGCGCTTGAGCCGGGGTTGCGCCAGCGCGATCAGCTCGTCGCATTCTTCCGCGGCGAGCAGGTTTTCCAGCACGCGCAGCGCGGGGTTCTCGACACTGAGCGAAATGCCGACCAGATGTCCGTCGACATCGACTTCAGGCGCTTCGGGATGTCTCGTGCGCAAGCCGCGGGGCGACGCGCCCGGTGCCGGCGCATTCAGCGCCGCCAAGGGCAGCTTCAACACCTCGGCGACGATGCTGCGGCTCTGGCGCGGGTCGTAACCGTTGTCCTTCATCAGCCGCAACACTTCAGTCACGCTGTGGCCGTCCCGCGTCGTGGTCAGAATCCAGTCGCGCAGTTGCGGGGTGATCGTGGTGCGTGGGTGCATGGATGGGACAGAGTCGGCAGCGGAGCGGAAAGCTTACTGCATGCGCTGCATCGGCTTGATCGGGGGCGCGCCGCCTCGTCGCCGGCAGGACGGGGGCAGGTTTGATCAGCCCCCCTGGCAGCGGCGTCGCGCCGGTCGCGCCATCCGCTCTTCCATCTCGTCCAGGCAATGGCCGAACAGTTGCATCGCGTCATGCAATTCCTGCGCGGACAGGCCGCAGTAGCCCAGCAGCAGCCCCGGGCGTGCCTGGGCGGACTCGTAGTGCGGCGCCATCGGATACAGGCCCAGGCCCTGCGAGTGGGCCAGTTCGATGAGTTCCTGCGCCTGTGCCTCGTCGTAGCCGCGAAGCCACACGACCACGTGCATGCCGGCCGGGGAGTCGACGATGTCCACCCGGTCGCCGGCGTGTCGGTGCAAGCCGCGGATGAGTTCTTCGCGACGCCCCTTGAGCTCCTTGCGCGCCTGCCGCAGGTGCCGTTCGAAACCACCGCTTTCCATGAAATGCGCCAGCGCCGCCTGCTCGATCCCGGGGCAGGAGAAGTCGCTGAGATATTTCGCGTTGATGAAATCGTCCCGCAGGGCGACGGGCAGCACCATGTAGGCAAGGCGCAGGCTGCCGAACAGCGTCTTGGAAAAGCTGCCGACGTGGATCACCCGATCGCCCTGGTCCAGCGACCGCAGCGCAGCCAGCGGGCGGCTGTCGTAGCGGAATTCGCCGTCGTAGTCGTCTTCCAGGACCCAGCTCTTGTGCGTGTCGGCGTAGTGCAGCAGTTCCAGTCGTCGCCGCAGCGACATCACGGCGCCACTGGGAAACTGGTGCGAAGGCGTGACGCAGACCAGCGCCGGCGCCGGCACGGGCAACGCCTCGCAGACCAGGCCTTCGTGGTCGACCGGCACGGAACAGATGCGGGCGCCATGCGCCCCGAGAGCCTGGTAGGCGCCGAAGTAATGGGGGTCTTCCAGCGCCACCGGATCGCCCTCGTTCAACAACACCCGGGCGGTGAGCGAAAAGGCCTGCTGGGCGCCGCTGACGATCAGCACGTTCTCGGGCAGCGCCCGCACGCCGCGGTGGCGTGCCAGGTAGGCGCACACCTGTTCGCGCAGGGCCGGCGAACCCTGCGCGCGGATGTCGCTGGTGGGCGTGTAGGCCGCGGCGCGCGCCAGTTCACGCCCCCAGGTCTCGCTGAGCGCGGGATTCACCAGCGGGTTGCCGTACTGCAGGTTGTAGCGCAAGCCGCTGTGCAGCTGCGCAATGGTCCTGTCCTGCATCCGTCGCGCGCGATGCGCATAACGCGATGGCGGAGTGATCGAGCGCTCGAGCGGACGCGCCGTGCGCGTGGTCTGCAGGTGCGCCACGTAGCTGCCCGATCCGACTCTGGCGTCGATGAAACCTTCCGCGCGCAACTGCTCGTAGGCAGCCAGCACGGTGGTCCGCGAGAGCCCGAGTTCCTGGGCCAGCTCGCGCGTGGGAGCGAGGCGCGAGCCGATGCCGATGCGACCGTCGAGGATGGCTGCCTTCATGGCTCGCGAAAGTTGGGCGTACTGGGGCCCGGTGCCGTCTAGGATGAGGAACACGCCAGATCTCCGAGGGGTTTCAGAAATGCATGGACTGGAGCCACGGCGATGTGGGGACAACGCGATGGCCGATGGGTGAGCTTAGAGGCGAGCGTGACTGCGCGTCGTGCGGCAGAAGTCACGATGAAGCTTCGATGGAGGCCTCGTTCGGCCGCGTTCGCGCGGCGTGGAATCGCCGGGACGGCGTACCGGTCCACGGCTGCAGTCGTGAAGGCTCGCGGATGGCACGCCGGAATCCGCCGCCTGCCGCGGCGTCCGTGTCCGCCGGTGAAACAAAAAGGCACCGCCGGAAAGCTCGGCGGTGCCCCGTTTTACGGTGTTGCTGGCGAATCAGAAGTCGTAGTTCACGCCAAAACGCACATAGCGTGGGGTCTGCGCCGTGAACGGACGCAGATAGTTGACGCCCTGACGCGCGTAGGTCTGTGTCGTCTCCTGACTGTCAAACACGTTGTAGACCATCACGTTGAAGCCCAGTCGGCGCTGTGCCCATTCCGGCCGGTATTCCGCGCTCAGGCTCAGCAGGTAGGTCCACGGGTTGTGCGACTCGCCCGGCGACGACGGCTGACCATTGCAGAAGTGATAGTACGTGCCGTAGCCCAGGCCCGGGTTGGTGTTGTTGGCATACAGGCCAAGGCAGCTCTTGGGCGCGCCGGACATGACGGTCAGGTTGCCCGACAGCATCCACGCCGGGTTCAGCTGATACGAACCGTACGCCTTGATCTGGTGACGCCGGCTGTTGGCCAGTTCACCATTGGCGTAGTCCATGATCTGCGCGTAATCCCAGTCGGACGTGGCCGACACGTCGGTCTGGCCGACGTCGGTCTTCACCTGGCCTTCGCTGTTGCCGTAGCTGCGCGAGAACAGGTAGTCGACCTTGCCCTGCCACTTGCCGTCGAACGGATGTTCCAGGTACAGGTCCAGGCCGTAGTACTTGCGCTTCATCGTGGTGTTGAAGTGGAAATCGTTCTTCCAGTCCATCTGCACGGTGTAGTAGCCGCCGGCCAGCTTCGGGATGTTGAAGACCGAGGTGGCGCCCGGGTTGATCAGGATGCTGCCCGGCACCTGGGTGGCGTCGTAGCTGTTCGGGTCGATGCCCATCGCGTTCATCTTGGCGATGATCGACACGTTGTCGGCGATGTCGTCGATGGCGTTGCGCAGGTTGCGATAGGTGGCCTTGGCACCGTACACCCACGAGTCACCCAGCTTCTTGTCGAAGCCGAGGATGTACTCGTCCTGGTATTCCGACTTCAGGTTGGTCGACGCTGCCGTGCGCGGGTCACGGCCCTGGCCATACTCGCCGTTGTTCGACAGCGGCTGCCCGGCGCCGACGCTGGTGTCGATCGGGGTCAGCCCGGTGGGCGCGCCGTTGGCGTCGATGCCGGTGTAGGTGTAGTAGGTGCTGGTGAACAGCGAGGTGCCAGCCGAACGCTGCGCCACGCTGCTCGGCAGTGCGAGGTAGTAACGACCCGCATTGCCGTAGACCTTCATGCTGGAGTCGCCATTGACGTCCCAGCTGAAGCCCACGCGCGGCGCCCACTGCGGCGAGGTCAGGCGCAGGTACGGCTGGCCGTCGCCACCGTAGTTGGTGAACTGGTCGTTGCGCAGGCCGAGCTTGACCAGCCAGCGATCGTTGACCTGCCAGCTGTCCTCGATGTACTGCGCCCGCTGCGCGACGCGGAACGAGCCGTTGTCGTGGTAGCGGTACTGGTAGACGTAGTAGCCGTTGCTGCCCGGGCCGGCGGCGGCAACCCACGGCGAGTTGCGCCAGTCCGCACCCGCGGCCGCGGTTCCCGGGCCGCCCAGGATGTACTGGTTCGGCAGCGGGTTGCCGTCGCCGTCGGTGATCCGGTCGTAGTACCAGGCATAGCCGAGGCCATTGGGCGGGAAATACGTGCCCGCGTCGACGTTCGACGAGTTCTGGTTGTCGATACCCGCGGTCAGCGTGTGATCACCGAGCTTGTAGCTGATGTCGACGCGCAGGTTGGTGTTGGTCGAGCGATGCCCGGGCAGGTTGATCGTCGACACCGTCTGGTTGTTGGTGATGATGTCGCCGCCGGTGACGTCCGGGTTCTGGTTTTCCGGATGGAAAAGGTACGGGTTGGTCGGATCGAATCCGGGCGTGTCGCTGTAATACGTGCCCTTCATCTTGCCGTACAGCGCGCTCACCGTGAGGTCGTCGGTGATGTAGCTGGTGAACTTCGCCGAGTAGAGGTCGGCACCGTTCTTGGTCGAGGTCGCGCCACCGACGTAATCGGTCTGCTTGTCTCTGTCGTAGTCGTAGTTGTAGGTCGAGCCCTCGTACGAATCCTTGCTGGAGGCGCCGGTCAACTCAAGCACGTTGTTGTCATTGATGTTCCAGTCGAGCTTGCCGTACCACTTCGGGCGGTCTTCGCGCGTATGCGTGTTGAACGGCGCCGTCACCGGCCCCACGCCGCGGTCGGCCGCACTGTTGGAGTCGCCCAGGCCCTGCTCGCGCTCGGCTTCGACGGCGGCGAAGAAGAACAGCTTGTCCTTGATCAGCGGGCCACCGACGTAGGCGTCGACGGTGGTCGTCCACGACTTGTTGTCGTTGCGGCGGCGATAGATGCTGCCGCGCGAACCGTCGCCGTTGACGTAGTAGAAGTTCTTCGGGTCGCCCTGCAGGCTGCTGGGCGTCCACTGCACCTGGCCACCGAAATGCCATTCGTTGGTGCCGCGCTTGCCGACCTGGCTGATCACGCCGCCGTCGGAGCGGCCGTAGGCGGCGCCGTAGCCGCCGCTGAGCACTTCCTGCTGGTCGATCGCGCCGTAGGGCAGGGTCAGGCCGCCGAAGCCGCTCAGCGGATCGGTCGTGTTGAAGCCGTTGATGTAGTAGGCGTTCTCGACGACCGACGAACCGCCCAGCGAGACGACGGAGCCGCCGGTGGTGCTCAGGCCGTTGAACAGGCCGCTGCCTTCGACCACGCCCGGGGCCAGCAACGCGATCGCCTCGGCGCTGCGTGCCAGCGGCAGGCGGGCCAGTTGCTGGGAGGTGATGACGGTGCGCGAATCGACACCGGTCACGTCGATGCTCGGCAGCGCATTGGCCTGCACGGTGACGGCGCTCAGGACCTGTGCGTCCGCCGCGTTCGGCGCGGCAAAGGAAACCTCGGTGCCGGCGCCCACGCGCATCGTGATGTGCGAGCGCGTGTCGATCACCTGGCCATCGCGCTGCAAGGTCACGGTGTAGTCGCCCAGCGGCAGCGAGTCCACGGTGTAGCGGCCGGACGCGTCCACCGCCACTTCACGGGTGATGCCCGCGTTGTTGCTGACCTTCACGGTTTCGCCGCTGTTGGCGGGAACCTGGCCGAAAATGCTGCCGGTCGTCGCCTGCGCGTGAGCCGGAACCAGGGCGCCAGCCCCATACAGTCCCAGGGTGATGGCTGCCGCCAGGCCCAGCGCGGCATGGCCGAACAGTCGGCTGCCGGGTTTGCGTTGGATATTTGCGTGGTTCTTCATGTAGCTCCCCGTTTCAGTGGTGATTGACATCGGATCCGGTGGAACGAACCCGCGTCCACCTCAAAATGGAAATCCGGTGCAGGTGAAAACTCAGGCGATCAGGCCCCGGTTGCTCCGGAGATTGACGTTGAGCTTGTTGTGGAAGGTCATCAGGCGATCGACCTGTTCGGCTCCCGGGCTGTGCCCGAGGACCCCGTAGAGTTCGGCCAGCAGGTCCGCACGCGTGGCCTGATCCAGCGAGCCGCCGAGCAGCCCGATGTACGACTGCAGCAGGCGCAGCGACGCCGCCAGCAACTGGGGGTCCACACCCGCCGCAGGCGACGGACTGGACAAAGATTCCGGTTTGCTGGCGACCTGCTCGACGGCAGCCGCCGGCACCAGCCGGACCGGGCGCGACGACTCGTCGGCGGCGTGCATCGGACCCTCGCCGGCGACCAGCCACAGCAACGAAACACCGAGGGTTCGAGCCATGGTGATGCAGCGTTCGCGCGAGATGTCGCTGTGACCATCGCGCCAATTGCGCACGGCGCCGGCGGAAAAGCCGCAACGATCGGCAATCGCTGCGGCGCTGCCCTCGAGCTTGATCAGTCGGCGTATGCGGTCGGGCAAACCCTGTGCCGTGTCGGCGTCGTCGGCATTCGCCGCGCCCGACCCGCCGGGCGACGTGGCATGCCTGCCCGTCATGCCATTGAGCAGGGCAAGGCGCGCCAGGGGCTTGCTCGACGTCGCCGCAGCGACGTGACTGTTGCTGCCGGTTCGCCCCGGGGGAGGGGGCGCGAACCAGGATGCACTGGTGGACATGGTGCTGGCTCCATGGGGGAATGCCGGCTTGGGGAGGCCGGCAACATGGGGTGACAAGGCGGGCCGTGGGAGCCCGCCGGAACGTCAGGTTTTTGTTAGGGAAGCGTTGGGAGATGTAGCGTAGATGCCGAAATCCTTCGTTACATAACCAATTTTTCCGAACTGGCCAAAGCCAATTGGTTTGGCCGGTTCCTGCCTGAAGCTGCAGAAATGCAGCCATTGAGACGATCGAAAATCATTGATGTATGGCCGTCTGGACGTCCATCATGGGTGCGCAGGGTCGCGGGCGGTGGCGGCGCGACAGTCTGTTGCAGCCGCAGCGGGCCGGCTTGCCCGGTAGTGCCGGGAGCTCAAAAAAAGATCGCCCGGAACGGAACCCGTCCCGGGCGATCGGTGACGCAGGCAGGGCGTGGCGGACTACTTCAGCTGGTCCCACAGGAAGTCGTACGCCATCGCGTGCATGTGGGCAGACTGCTGGTTGTCCGCGCCGGCGCCGTGGCCGCCTTCGAGGTTCTCGTAGAACCACACGTTCGGGTGGCCTTGGGCCTGCATTTCCGCGGCCATCTTGCGCGCCTGCACCGGCCCCACGCGATCGTCGCTGGTGGCGGTGTAGAACAGCACGGGCGGGTAATGGCCGTTCTTCTTCACGTTCTGGTAGGGCGAGAACGTCTTGATGAAGTTCCAGTCGGCGGTATCCGGATTGCCGTATTCGGCCATCCACGATGCACCGGCCGACAGGTGGATGTAGCGCTTCATGTCCAGCAGCGGCACTTCGCAGGCGATCGCGCCGAACAGCTGCGGATAGGTCGTCAGCATGTTGCCCATCAGCAGGCCGCCATTGCTGCCGCCCTCGGCGCCGAGATGCTCCGGCGAGGTCACCTTGCGCTTGATCAGGTCTTCGGCCACCGCCGCGAAATCCTCGTAGGCGCGGGGGCGATTGGCCTTCAGTGCAGCCTGGTGCCATTGCGGGCCGTATTCGCCGCCGCCGCGGATGTTGGCGATCACGTAGACGCCGCCGCGTTCCAGCCAGGCGCGGCCGACGCTGCCGCTGTAGTAGGGCTGCAGCGAGACTTCGAAACCGCCGTAGCCGTACAGCAGGGTGCGGTTGGAGCCGTCCAGCTTGAGGTCCTTCGGGGCGATCTCGAAATAGGGCACGCTGGTGCCGTCCTTCGACTTCACGAAGTGCTGGCTCACCGTGAACTTGGTGGCGTCGAAGAACGCCGGCGCCTGCTTGATCGTCTCGGCCGACGTGCTGTCGAGCACACCGCGCTGCAGCGACGACGGGGTCAGGAAGCCGGTGACGTCGAGCCAGTATTCGTCGCTGTGGTCGGGGTCGGTGTCGACCACGCTGATCGAGCTCATCGCCGGTGCGCCCGGCATCGCCGCGCGCTTCCAGTCGCTGTCCGGCGTGGCCATCTGCGGCGGCGTCAGCACGTCGAGGCGGCTCTTCACGTCGTCCATCAGGTTGAGGATCAGGTGGTGCCGGGTCCACGCGTAGGAGTCCAGCGAGGTATGCGCATCGGGCTTGAACAGCACGGTGAACTCGCGCTTGCCGGCCATGAAGCGGTCGAACTGCGTGGCCAGCAGCGCGCCGGCCGGATAGGTCGTGCCGTTCACGGTCCACGGCGAGCGCGTGCGCACCAGCAACCATGCCTGGTGGGCATCGGCCTCGGCATCGTCGGGCACCTCGACGCGGGCCAGGCTGCCATGGATGCGCTGATACAGCTCGCTGTGGAAGAAGTCCCTGGCGATCGACACGAAGTCGCGCTCGTAGCCTGGTGTGCGATCGTGGTACGCGCTGACGGCGAGGTCGGTCGGTTTGCCTTCGTACACGACGGCGGCGTTTGCCAACGGCGTGCCGCGCTGCCATTGCTTGACGATGCGCGGGTAGCTCGACTCGGTCATCGTGCCGGGCCCGAAGTCGGTGCCGACGTAGAGCGAATCCTCGTCGATCCAGCCGACCTGGGTCTTCGCCACCGGCAGCTCGAAGCCGTTCTTCACGAAGCGCTTGTGCGGTATGTCGAACTCGCGCACGGCGATGGCGTCGCCGCCATCCGGCGACAGCGACACCAGGCAGCGCTCGAACGCCGGCTTCAGGCATTGCACGCCCTTGAACACCCAGCGCTTGTCCTCGGCCTTGTTCAGCGCGTCGATGTCCAGCAGCACCTCCCACGCCGGCTCGGCCTTGCGGTATTCGGCCAGCGTGGTCCGCCGCCAGATGCCGCGCGGGTGCGACTTGTCGCGCCAGAAGTTGTAGAGATGGTTGCCCATCCGGCTGACGTAGGGGATGCGCGCGTCGGAGTCGAGCACTTCGAGGATGCTGTCGCGAGTGCGGGTGAACTCGTCGTTGTCGACGAAGCGCATCGCCGTCGTGGCGTTCTGCTGCTTCACCCAGTCCATGGCGCGGGTGCCGTGGATGTCTTCCAGCCACAGGAACGGATCGTCGTGGCCGGCTGCAGGGGCAGCCCCGGGGGGCGTGGTGTCGCGGGCGTGGATATCGGTCATGCCTGTCAGTGTGACGCCAAGCGCCAGCATCAACCAGAGTGATTTCATGGTGTGTCCCCAGGTGCGCGAAGAGCGGGATGGACGTGGCCGGTGCGGCCCGCGGTCAGTCGAAGCGCGACCATCCGATCATACGGCCGCTGCCGACCAAAGTCAGGAGTGCCTGGCCTGGAACAGGAATCCCGCCACAGGGCGGGATTCTGTCGTCTTGATCCGCGCCTGCTTCGCCCCTCTCCCGCGTTGCGGGAGAGGGGCGAAGGTGCCGTGCGGGAGTCGCTTCGATTACAGCAGGGGGATCATCAGCAATGCCACGATGTTGATGATCTTGATCAAGGGGTTTACTGCGGGGCCGGCGGTGTCCTTGTATGGATCACCGACGGTGTCGCCGGTCACGGCGGCCTTGTGCGCCTCCGAGCCCTTGCCGCCGTGGTGGCCATCCTCGATGTACTTCTTGGCGTTGTCCCATGCGCCGCCGCCGGTGGTCATCGAGATCGCCACGAACAGGCCGGTGACGATGGTGCCGATCAGCACGCCGCCCAGCGCCTGCGCGCCGGCCTCGGGGCCACCGAGCCACTTGAAGCCGAAGATCACCAGCACCGGCACCAGCACCGGCAGCAGCGACGGCACGATCATCTCGCGGATGGCGGACTTGGTCAGCATGTCCACCGCGCGCGAGTATTCCGGCTTGGCGGTGCCGGCCATGATGCCCGGGATGTCACGGAACTGGCGGCGCACTTCCACCACCACCGCACCGGCGGCCCGACCGACCGCTTCCATCGCCATCGCGCCGAACAGGTACGGAATCAGGCCGCCGATCAGCAGGCCGATGATCACGTAATGGTTCGACAGGTCGAAGCTGACCAGGGAGCCACTGAAGTGCTGGCTGAGGTTGTGCGTGTAGTCGGCGAACAGCACCAGCGCCGCCAGTGCCGCCGAACCGATGGCATAGCCCTTGGTCACCGCCTTGGTGGTGTTGCCCACCGCGTCCAGCGGATCGGTGACGCCACGCACTTCCGGTGGCAGGTCGGCCATCTCGGCGATGCCGCCGGCGTTGTCGGTGATCGGGCCGTAGGCGTCCAGCGCCACGATCATGCCGGCCATCGACAGCATCGCCGTGGCGGCGACCGCGATGCCGTACAGGCCGCCCAGGGCGAACGCACCCCAGATCGCGGCGCATACAGCCAGCACCGGCCACGCGGTGGACTTCATCGACACGCCCAGGCCCGCGATGATGTTGGTGCCGTGACCGGTGGTGGAGGCCGCCGCGATGTGCTGCACCGGTTTGTACTGCGTGCCGGTGTAGTACTCGGTGATCCACACGATGCCGCCGGTCAGGGCCAGCCCGATCAGGGTGCAGCCCCACAGGTTCATCGCGCCGTGGCTGAAGTCCGGCATCAGCTGCATGGTGATCGGATAGAACGCGGCCGCGGCCAGCACCGCCGAGACGACCACGCCCTTGTACAGCGCGCCCATGATCGAGCCGCCCTGCTTCACCTTGACGAACAGCGTGCCGATGATCGAGGCGATGATCGAGACGCCGCCCAGCAACAATGGATACAGCACCGCGTTGGCGCCCACCTCGCTGATCATCAGGCTGCCCAGCAGCATGGTGGCGATCACCGTCACCGCGTAGGTCTCGAACAGGTCGGCGGCCATGCCGGCGCAATCGCCCACGTTGTCGCCCACGTTGTCGGCGATCACCGCCGGGTTGCGCGGGTCATCCTCGGGGATGCCGGCCTCGACCTTGCCGACCAGGTCAGCGCCCACGTCGGCACCCTTGGTGAAGATGCCGCCGCCCAGTCGCGCGAAGATCGAGATCAGCGAGCTGCCGAAGGCGAAACCGACCAGTGCGTGCAAGGCGGGTTCACCGCTGATGCCCATGCGGTTCAACAGCAGCCAGTAACCGGCCACGCCGAGCAGGGCCAGGCCGACCACCAGCATGCCGGTGATCGCGCCGCCCCGGAAGGCGACATCCATCGCCTTGCTCAAACCGCCGCGGGCTGCTTCGGCGGTGCGCACGTTGGCGCGTACCGACACGTTCATGCCGATATAGCCGGCCGCGCCCGACAGCAGCGCGCCCAGCAGGAAGCCGATCGCGGTCGGCCAGCTCAGAAAGAAACCGATCAACAGCAGCAGCACCACGCCGACCAGGCCGATGGTGGTGTACTGGCGGTTGAGGTAGGCGCGGGCGCCTTCCTGGATCGCTGCGGCGATCTCCTGCATCCGTTCGTTGCCCGGCGATTGCGCCAGGATCCAGCGCGCGGAGAACGCGCCATACAAAACCGCCACTAACGCACATGCAACAACGATCCACCAGCCATACTGCTGCAGCATCGGAGCCTCCCCATGGGTTGTATGCGGCCGCCGGAACGGGCGGTCCCGGGGAGTATAGGCAGACGTTGCGGCGCGGGCTGTTGTGCGGCGCAGCGCTGTCCGGCAAAGAAAAGGGCCATGCACGAATGCATGGCCCTGAAGGTTCAGCAGGCGGCGGACTTAGCGCAGCGCCAAGTCCAGGATGACGCCGGTGGCGATGGCGACCAGCAGGTAATCATTGTCCGCGCGTACCCAGTGGTAGCCACGTGGCGGGTGGCGCAGGTGGTAGTGGCCGTAGTCGCGCACGACGTAAGTCGGGCCGTAGTAACGATGGCCGCGCTCCCAGCGATGCGGATGACCGTAGTAGCGCGGGCCGACGTAGCCGCGATTGACGTAGCGTCGATCATCGTGGCGACGGTAGTCGCGGCGGCTGTCGTAGCGCCGATGGTCGTAGCGCCGCTCGTCATGACGCCGACTGTCGTGATGACGATCATTGCCGCGGTCGTGGCCATGACGGCCATGGTCACCGGGACCGGGCGCGGCCACGGCGAAACTGCCGGCGCTGAGCAGGGCGACGGCGACGAACAGGCGGGCGATGATTTTCATCTTCGGGTCTCCTCCCCTCGGCAATGGCCGCGACAATGCGGCGTTCGACCGGGGCAGGATGGATCGTAGGAAGCTGCGGCTGAACGCCAGCCGATTCCGGCAGGGCGGTTTCAGGTGGCGCTCAGCATCGCGAACAAGGTCACAGACTCCGCCCGGCTCAGCGCTGGAACGGGGCCAGCTTGCGTGGCACCGCGGCGTTCTTCAGGCTCACGTAGCGCGGCAGGCCGTCTCTGCCGTAGGGCAAGGGCGCCTCGCCCCGGATCAGCGGCGCCAGATAGCGCCGTGCGGCGGCGGTGATGCCGAAGCCGTCGCGGCTGATGAAACCCTTCGGCATCTTCTTCTCGCGGTTGGCGATCTTCGCCAGCGGCGCCGGTTCGATCTTCCAGCGGTAAGGCGCATCGGACGTGCGCACGATCACCGGCATCACTGCGTTCATCCCGGCCAGCGCGTATTCCACGGCGGCCCGGCCCACGGCATGCGCCTGTTCGGCATCGACCTTCGACGCGGCGTGGCGCGCCGAGCGCTGCAGGTAGTCGGGCAGCGCCCAGTGGTATTTGTAACCGAGCTTTTCCTTCACCAGCGCGGCCAGCACGGGCGCCACGCCGCCCAGTTGCGCATGGCCGAACGCGTCGCGCGTGCCCGCTTCGGCGAGGAACTGGCCGGCCGCGTTGCGCACGCCTTCGGAGGCGACCACGGTGCACCAGCCCACGCGCTCGACGGTGGCCTTCACCTTGGCCAGGAAGGCTGTCTCGTCGAAGGCGTTCTCGGGGAACAGGATGATGTGCGGCGGCGCATCGGCGCCCTCGCCGGCCAGGCCAGCGGCGGCAGCGATCCAGCCGGCGTGGCGGCCCATCACTTCGAGGATGAACACCTTGGTCGAAGTCTCGGCCATCGAGGCCACGTCGAGGCTGGCTTCCAGGGTGGAGATGGCGGTGTACTTCGCCACCGAGCCGAAACCGGGACAGCAGTCGGTGACGGCCAGGTCGTTGTCCACCGTCTTCGGCACGCCGATGCAGCGGATGTCGTAGTCCATGGCCTTGCCCAGCTGCGAGATCTTCAGCGCGGTGTCGGCCGAGTCGTTGCCGCCGTTGTAGAGGAACCAGCGAATGTCGTGCGCCCGGAACACCTCGATCAGCCGCTCGTACTCGGCGCGGTTGTCGTCCAGCGATTTCAGCTTGTAGCGGCACGAACCGAACGCGCCGCCGGGCGTGTGGCGCAGCATGGCAATCGCGCTGGCCGATTCCTTCGAGGTGTCGATCAGCTCTTCGCGCAGTGCGCCAAGGATGCCGTTGCGGGCGGCGTACACCTTCACTCCCTTGCCGCGGGCCGCTTCGATCACCCCCGCCGCGGTGGCGTTGATGACGGCGGTGACGCCGCCGGACTGGGCATGCAGGATGTTTCCGGCAGGGACGGGCGAACGGCGACTCGGGCTCATGGGTTCCTCGATACGGGCGATGAAGTGTTGCGCATGGTCGGCAACAAAGGTTTTGGCGACAGATACTTGCGCGTGCCTGGGGGTTGCCGCCGTTTGACGACTTGGGGTGCAGCGGCTAATTTGGCGCACAATATCCGGGATATCGGACGGACTGTTGCAGTGTGCGGCAGTACGTCGAACTTGTGGAGCATTATGCGACTCGTCCTACTTGGTGCGCCCGGCTCGGGCAAAGGTACGCAGGCAGCCCGATTGAAGACGGCGCTGGGCGTACCGCATATCTCGACCGGCGACATGCTGCGCGCCGCGGTGGCCGCGGGTACCGCGATGGGACTCAAGGCCAAGGCGGTGATGGATGCCGGCCAGCTGGTCTCCGACGACATCCTGCTCGGCATGCTGGAAGAGCGCCTGGCCCAGCCTGACGCGAAAGCCGGTTTCATCCTCGACGGCTATCCGCGCAACCTGGCCCAGGCCGATGCACTCGACCACCTGTTGGCCAAGCTCGGCCAGCCGCTGGATGCAGTGATCAAGCTGGACGTGCCGAACGACGCGATCATCGGTCGCTGCGAAATCCGCTTCAAGGCCGAAGCCCGCGCCGACGACAATCCCGACACCGTGCGCAAGCGCCTGGGCGTGTATGCCGAGCAGACCGCGCCGGTCGCCGATTTCTACGCCAGCCGCGGCAAGCTGCAGGTGGTCGATGGCGTCGGCGAGCTCGGCGAAGTCACCGCGCGGGTCGAACAGGCCCTGCACCGCGAGCCCGCTGCCGCGAACGGCTGAGCACTTCCCGCTCCGGCGGAGCGGACTTCACGGAGTCGTTCGGCATGCGCCTGCACATCCTCGGTATCTGCGGCACCTTCATGGGTGGCGTCGCCGCGCTCGCGCGTGAACTCGGCCACACGGTCGAAGGTTCCGACGCCAACGTGTATCCGCCGATGAGCACCCAGCTGGAAGCGCTGGGTATCGGCCTGATGAGCGGCTACACCGCGCAGCACCTGCAGCCGGCGCCGGATCTGGTGGTGGTCGGCAATGCGATGGTGCGCGGCAATCCCGCCGTCGAGTACATGCTCGACGCGCGTTTGAACTACATCTCCGGCCCGCAGTGGCTGGGCGAGACGGTGCTGGCCCGGCGCGACGTGCTGGCGGTGGCCGGCACCCACGGCAAGACCACCACCACCAGCCTGCTGGCGCATCTGCTGGAGAGCGCGGGGCTGGCGCCGGGTTTCCTGATCGGCGGAGTGCCGGGGAATTTCGGGGTGTCGGCACGGCTGGGGGGCAAGCAGGCATACGCGGGCCCCGAACCCTCATCCGGCGCTGCGCGCCACCTTCTCCCGAGGGGAGAAGGGAGTGTTGTGCCGCCTGCGGCGGCGCCTTTCGTGATTGAGGCGGACGAATACGACACCGCGTTCTTCGACAAGCGCTCGAAGTTCGTGCACTACCGTCCGCGCATCGCCATCCTCAACAACCTCGAATACGACCATGCGGACATCTTTCCCGACGTGGCCGCGATCCAGCGCCAGTTTCATCATCTGGTGCGCACGGTGCCCGGCAACGGCCGGCTGATCGTCAACGCGCACGACGAGCGCCTGGCCGAAGTGTTGGCGATGGGTTGCTGGACGCCGGTAGAAACCTTCGGCATCGGCCGCGGCGACTGGCAGGCCAGCCTGATCGAGGCGGATGGCTCGGCCTTTGCCGTGCATCATCGTGGCGTGCGGCTGGGCGAAATACGCTGGACCCTGCTCGGCCATCACAGCGTGATGAACGCGCTGGCGGCGCTGGCCGCGGCGGCTGCCGCGGGTGCCGATCCGCAAGCGTTGTTGTCCGCCTTCGCCAGCTTCGAGAGCGTCAAGCGCCGGATGGAACTGGTCGGCGAGGTGGACGGCATACGCGTCTACGACGACTTCGCCCATCATCCCACCGCGATCGCCACCACCCTGGCCGGCCTGCGCGCCAGCGTGGGAACGGCGCGCATCCTGGTCGCGCTGGAGCCACGCTCCAATTCGATGCGCCAGGGCGCGCATGCCGAGGCGCTGGCGCCGTCGCTTGCCGATGCCGATGCCGTGGTCTTTCTGCAGCGCCCGGAATTGCCCTGGGATGCGCACCGGGTGACTGACGCGCTGGACGGTCGCGGTGCCACGGTCGCGACGGTCGATGCACTGATCGCCCATCTGCGCGGGCAGACCCGACCGGGCGACCAGGTCGTGTTCATGTCCAACGGCGGCTTCGAGGCGGCACCGCGTCGCTTCGTGGAAAGCCTGCGCCAGGCCTGAGCGGCCGGCGGTGACCCTGCCCATCGCTGTCGTTACACTCTGGACATGGTTGCCCAGTCCCAGTCGCCGCTGATCGAGATGCCGCTGTTCCCGCTGCCTGCCGTGCTGTTTCCGGCCGGCAAGCTGCAATTGCGCATCTTCGAGCCGCGCTACATCGATCTGGTGCGCGAGTGCACGCGTTACGGCACCGGCTTTGGCGTCTGCCTGATCCTGCAGGGACAGGAAACCGGCGCGCCGGCGGTGCCTGCGGCGATCGGCACGATGGCGCACATCCATGACTTCAACACCGATGAAAGCGGCCTCCTCGGCATCATGGCCACCGGCGGCCGGCGCTTTCGGGTAGCGCGAAGTCGGGCAAGATCGGACGGCCTGCTGCGCGGCGAAGTGGAAATCTGGCCGGACGAGCCGGCCGTGGAAGTGCCGGTGGAGTTCGCTCTGTTGCAGAGCATCCTGGAGCGCCTGATCGAAACCATGGCGCCTCACTGGCGCGATGCGCCACGCCGCGCCTACGAGGATGCCAGCTGGCTCGGCCTGCGCCTGGCCGAACTGCTGCCGCTGGATGTCGCCGAGCAGCAATGCATGCTGGAGCTGACCGACCCCCTGCTGCGCCTGGCCGAATTGCGCGACATCCTGCCGCGTTTCCAGAAGGCATAGTCGTCACCCGCTAGACTGCCTGCCTGCACTTTCTCTTTCGAGGATTCGACACATCATGGATACGCTGGCCGGCAAGACCTTGTTCATCAGCGGCGCGTCGCGGGGCATCGGTCTGGCGATCGCGCTGCGCGCTGCGCGCGACGGCGCCAACATCGTGATCGCGGCGAAGAGCAACGTGGCCAACCCGAAACTGCCGGGTACCATCCACACCGCGGCCGCGGAGATCGAGGCGGCCGGTGGCAAGGCGCTGGCGTTGCAGGTGGACATCCGCGAGGAAGAGCAGGTGGTCGCGGCCGCCGCACGGGCCGCCGAACATTTCGGCGGCATCGACATCGTGGTGAACAACGCCAGCGCGATCTGGCTGGCCGGCACCGCCGAGACGCCGATGAAGCGCTTCGACCTGATGCAGCAGGTGAATACCCGCGGCACCTTCCTTGTGACCCGCAGTTGCCTGCCGTACCTGAAACAGGCGGCCAATCCGCACGTGCTGATGCTGTCGCCGCCGCCGAACCTCGATCCGAAATGGTTTGCGCCGCATACCGCCTACACCATCGCCAAGTACGGCATGAGCCTGTGCGTGCTGGGCATGAGCCCGGAGTTTGCCCCGATGGGCATTGCAGTGAACGCGCTGTGGCCGCGCACGGTGATCGCCACGGCGGCGATCGGCATGATCGATGGCGTGAAGGTCGAGCATTGCCGTAAGCCCGAGATCGTCGCCGATGCGGCCCACGCCATGCTGACGCGGCGCTCGACGGAATACACCGGCCATTTCGCGATCGACGAGGATGTCCTGCGCGAGGCCGGGATCAGCGATCTGTCCGGCTACGCCGTGCAGCCCGGGGCGCCCCTGCTGCCGGACCTGTTCCTGGACTGAACCCGTGGCGCGCTGCGTCGGCTGCCCCGCCGCGGCGCCGATCGCGGCCAGGCTCCACGATGCCACGTCGCGTTTTTCACCCGGTTCGCACCGACATCAACTTTTTCGAGAACGACATGCACGAACAAGCCTCCGACCTGATCGAACTGGGCAAGCGTTACTGGCTGCCGGTCTACAAGCCGCGCGAACTGGTGCTCGATCACGGCAAGGGGGCGCGGGTGTGGGATACGGAGGGCCGCGACTACGTGGACTTCGGCGCCGGCATCGCGGTGAATGCGCTCGGCCATCAGGACCCCGACCTGCTGGCCGCGTTGACCGCGCAGGCGCACAAGCTGTGGCACAGCAGCAACGTGTTCTACACCGAACCGCCGCTGCGCCTGGCCGCGGAGCTGGTGGAAGCGTCCGGCTTCGCCGAGCGGGTGTTCCTGTGCAATTCGGGTGCGGAAGCGAACGAGGCGGCGATCAAGCTGGTGCGCAAGTGGGCGGCAGCGAACGGGCGCGCGCCGGAGCGGCGGAACATCCTCACGTTCTTCGGCTCGTTCCACGGACGCACGCTGGCTACCGTCACCGCCACCGCGCAACCGAAATACCAGGAGGGCTACGAGCCCCTGCCGGCGGGCTTCGTGCACGCCGCGTTCAACGACGTCGATGCGCTGGAGACAGCCTTCGCCGAACACGACATCGCGGCGGTGATGCTGGAGCCGATCCAGGGCGAAGGTGGCGTGCTGCCTGCGGCGCCCGGCTTCCTGCGGCGCGTCCGCGAGCTGTGCGATGCGCACGACGCCTTGCTGGTGCTGGACGAGATCCAGTGCGGCATGGGCCGCACCGGCTCACTCTTCGCCCATTCCCATGACGGCGTCACGCCGGACATCGTGACCCTGGCCAAGGCGCTGGGCAGCGGATTTCCGATCGGCGCGATGCTGGCCGGCCCCAGGGTGGCCGAGGTGATGCAGTACGGCGCGCACGGCACCACCTTCGGCGGCAACCCGATGGCGGCGGCGGTCGCCCGCGTCGCGCTGGCCAAGCTGGGTTCGCCCGCGGTGCTGGCCAACGTGGAGCGGCAGGCGAACGACTTGCGCGCCGGCCTCGCCCGGATCAATCACGAGTTGAACCTGTTCGACGAAGTGCGCGGACGCGGCCTGATGATCGGTGCAGTGCTGGCCGAGGCGCATCGGGGCAAGGCGGCGGCGATCCTCGATCATGCCGCGGCACGTGGCCTGCTGCTGTTGCAGGCCGGGCCCGACGTGCTGCGCTTCGTGCCACCGCTGACGATTGCCGACGAGGAACTGGCCGATGGCCTGGCCCGTCTGCACGCGGCCTTGAGCGATTTCGCGGCAAGCTGACACAGCTGAACATCCGGAGCCGGCGATGAAATATCTGCACAGCATGGTGCGCGTGCGCGACCTCGATGCGTCGCTGCGTTTCTACTGCGAGGGGCTGGGGCTGCGCGAAGTGCGCCGCAAGGAAGTGCCCGAGGGCAAGTTCACCCTGGTGTTCCTGTCCGCGGCGGAGAGCCCGGAGGCCGAGATCGAGCTGACCCACAACTGGGGTTCGCAGGAAGACTACGGTTCGGCGCGCAACTTCGGCCATCTCGCGTTTCGCGTCGATGACATCTACGCCACCTGCCAGCGCCTGCAGGACATGGGTTACACCATCCATCGCCCGCCGCGCGACGGCCACATGGCCTTCGTGCGTTCGCCCGACCTGATCTCGGTCGAGCTGCTTCAGGAAGGCCAGTTGCCGCCGCGTGAGCCGTGGGCGTCGATGCCGAACACCGGCAGCTGGTGAATCAGCCCTTCGCCTCGCGTAGGGCGCCGCGGGCGGCTTCCAGTGTGTCGGCGATGTCCTGGTCGCTGTGCGCGCTGGACATGAAGCCGGCTTCGAACGCGGAAGGGGCGAGGTACACGCCACGCTTCAGCATGCCGTGGAAGAAGCGGTTGAACAGGGCGCTGTCCGCTGCGGTGGCTTGCGCGTAGGTCGTTACCTTCTCCGCGGTGAAGAACAGGCCGAACATGCCGCCGACGCGATTGGTGCTGAAGGCCACGCCTTCGCCATCGGCGACCGACTGGAAGCCGTCGGTCAGCAGGCGCGTGCGTGCGGCCAGCCTGTCATGGAAGCCGGGCGCCTGGATCAGCTCCAGCATGGCCAGGCCCGCAGCCATCGCCACGGGATTTCCGCTCAGCGTTCCAGCCTGGTAGATCGGCCCGGCCGGTGCGATCTGCTCCATCAGTTCGCGCTTGCCGCCATAGGCGCCCACCGGCATGCCGCCGCCGATGATCTTGCCGAAGGTGGTCAGGTCGGGCGTCACGCCGTAATGCGCCTGCGCGCCGCCGAGCGCCACGCGGAAACCGGTCATCACCTCGTCGAAGATCAGCAGCGCACCGGATTGCGTGCACAGCTCGCGCAGACCCTGCAGGTAGCCGTCGAGCGGGGCGATGCAGTTCATGTTGCCTGCGACGGGCTCGATGATCAGGCCCGCGATCTCGTGTCCCTGCTCGGCGAACAGCGCCCTGGCCGCATCCAGATCGTTGTAGGGGAGGGTCAATGTGAGGTCGGCATTGGCCTTGGGCACGCCCGGCGAGGTCGGCACGCCGAAGGTCAGCGCACCGGAACCGGCCTTGACCAGGAAACTGTCGCCATGGCCGTGGTAGCAGCCTTCGAACTTCACGATCTTGCTGCGGCCGGTGGCGCCGCGGGCGAGGCGGATCGCCGACATGGTCGCCTCGGTGCCGGAGTTGACCATGCGCACCATGTCGATAGAAGGGATCAGGCGCGTGATCGTTTCGGCCATCACGACTTCGGCCGGGCATGGCGTGCCGAACGACAGGCCGTGCCGGATCGCCCGTTCCACCGACTCGCGCACCGCCGGATGGTTGTGGCCGACGATCATCGGGCCCCAGGAACCCACGTAGTCGATGTAGCGATGGCCCTCGACATCCCACAGGTACGCGCCATCCGCACGCTCCGTGAAGAACGGCTCGCCGCCCACGGATTTGAATGCGCGCACGGGCGAGTTCACGCCGCCGGGCATCAATTGCCGGGCGCGCTGGAAGAGTTCGTGGTTGGTCGTCATGCGGATTCCCGATCGGAGGAGTACAGGTCGTCGAAGCGTCGTGCGGCGGCGCGAACGTCGGTGGCGGCAAGCACCGACGCCACGGCGGCCAGGTAGTCCGCACCCGCTTCAACCAGTGGCCGCCCATTGTCCGGCGTGATGCCACCGATCGCCACCCGCGCTATGCCCAGCGCGGCGCTTTGCCTCAGCAGGTCGATTGGCGCCAGTGACGCCGACGGCTTGGTCGACGACGGAAAGAACGCACCGAACGAGACGTAGCTGGCGCCGGCGCGGGCCGCTGCTTCCGCCCGCGGCAGCGAGTCGTAGCAGGAGACACCGATGATCGCCTGCGGCCCCAGGGCCTCGCGTACCGCCGCCGGATCGTCGTCGTCGCGACCGAGGTGCACGCCGTCTGCACCGACTTCCATGGCCAGGGCGATGTCGTGGTCGATGATCAGCGGAACATGGTGCGCCCGACAAAGCGCCGCAAGCGCGCTGGCCTCGGCATGGCGACGTTGCGCATCACGGCCGAGATCCCGGTATTGCAGCATCCGGGCACCACCTTCCAGCGCCAGCGTGGTGGCTTCGAGCAAGTCTGCCCGTGGCCCGTTCGTGATGGCATACAGTCCGCGCCGGGTCGGCATTCCGCGTGTATTCAAGTGTTGACCTCATGTCGGCAAGTCAGGTGGGTGCGTCCGACCCGCGCTTTCGTATTCGCGGTCGAGTTGCGAGAATGGGCAATTATCCTGCGATTCGAAGAAATCCGATCATGAGCCAGAGTTCCAGCGAGACCGCCGTCCGCAAATGGATGTGTGTTGTGTGTGGTTACATTTACGACGAAGCCATCGGCGTGCCCGATGAGGGCATTCCTGCCGGCACCCGTTGGGAAGACGTGCCCGATACCTGGACGTGTCCGGATTGCGGCACCACCAAGGACGACTTCGAGATGATCGAGCTCGACTGAGCGCCGATTCCCGCCAGCAAACGGCCCGATTCCGTCAGCGCACTGACCGGGCCGCCTGCTCTGATGTTCCTGCGCCCGGTCCGCGGCGCGCCATGCAGGAGCATCTCATGCAGCAGTTCATTCCCTTTGAAGACGACTGGGACGCGCTGGAGAACCTGCGTCCCGAAGATCTGGTTCCCTATCGCATCGGCATGCTCGACACGCCCCGTGCGGCGGTTCAGCGCACCGCACCGAGCTCGCCGTCGATCTTCAGCACGTCGCCCGCCTTGAAGCCCATCCGCTGCGAGGTGCCTGCCGGCAGTTCCAGCACATAGATTGCCGGCGCGGCGCTCGGATAGACCGGGCAGGGATCGGCCTTGCAGGGTGGTACATCCTGCTGCACCGAAACCAGCCGCTTTTGCTCGTCGAAGTACAGGATGTCCAGCGGAATGAGCGTGTTCTTCATCCAGAAGGCCTGCGGGCCGATCGCTGGAAACGCAAACAGCATGCCGTGATCGGCCGCCAGCGTGGTGCGCATCATCAGGCCACGCTGGCGACTGGCATCGTCCGTGGCCAGTTCGACCGAGAACCGATGGCCGTCCAGTTCAACCGTGGCCGCAGCTTCATGTGTCCTCGCGCTGCAGGAGCAGGCAGCCAGCAGGAACGGGGTCGTGGTCAGCCATCGTTTCATCACGTACTCATCCGGTGTGGAAGGTTGCAGGCCAGTGTAGTGCGGCATGGAAAGCCCGCCGTGAGGAAACAAAGTAGTGAAAAAGTTGCGCGACCCCCTTCCAAGATCGGTTGCCGGGCGCTATGATTCTCGCCCCTTCGACGAGACGTCCTGCTGCGAAGGTTCCTGCTTCAAACAATCTCGAAAAAAGCTTTCACGAGGGTGTTGACGGAGAGGAAAAGCGATGTAGAATGGGCGGCTCACCTAGGACGAAACG
>NZ_JBDGIQ010000006.1:0-235952 GCF_057657335.1 Rhodanobacter sp. Soil_C_14
CCTGCTACCGTGGCCCCTAACCACTCGTCCAAGCGGACGCGCGAAAAGCCGCGCGCCGCTTAACTCAAGCGTTAGGCCTTACAGCGAGAGCTCATGAATCCTCAGGTACCTTCAATCATTCTCTTCGCCGTGCTTTTTGGCATGGTCATCGTGTGGTTTATGCTCATCAAGTTGCTGTTCAATCGCCTCGAAGCGGCACATCCACAAAAGTACGAGGCAATGGGGAGGCCCTCGCTATTTCTGCGCAACAACATCGCTACAGGGTGGGCCACCATGAAGTTTCTGTTCGCGCGCGAGCATCGTTCGCTCCACGATAGCTACCTGTCCAAGCTGTCCGATGCAATGCTCGCCTTCTTCGCAATCTATCTGTTTCTTTTCTTTGGGCTGTCGTACTTCGTTTCCGTACCTCACGCGGCCTAACAATTCCGTAAGAGACTTCCCGTCAACCCGAGGTGCATGACGCTTTTGCCTTGGGCTCTCAGGCGACTGCCGGTGAGGGTGTTGTTCGGTGCTGCATGTTGCGTGTCAGTGCTGCGCGGCTCCAACGAGTGTCAGGCTGCATTTCCGTAACCGGTCTTGTTGAGTCGGTTTCGCTGACTCGGACCTCTGTATAAACCGCACCCAAAGACCTCTTTCGTTCATCGGACTGTCGGGTGCCCGGGGATCAGCCGGAACACCGTTTGGACGTCCATCTGGTTAGTCAGGTTCTCTCTGGGTCGGCCTGAACCGTTGTTTACCACTTCGCGCTGACGATGGAACGAAAACCCTGTGGCTACGCGGCGTTGGCTGTATGGCTTCCCTGGTGCATGGGATGGCTGAGGCAGGCGTGCGGATCGTAGTCCACCTCGTGCGCCAGCATCGCCCAGATTTGTCGTGCGTGTTTGTTGGCGATGGCCACGATCACCTTGCCGAACGGCATGCACCCGTCGAGTGAGCGTATCCACCACTGTTCCGGCGTGGCCTTCTCCGGCGCGCCGACCTTGGCCCGCTGCAGACTGCTGCGGGCCCCCTGGATCAGCAGCGTGCGCAGGTACGCATCGCCGCGGCAGCTGATCTCGCCCAGCTGCACATGCCCGCCGCTGGAATGTTGCGTGGGCACCAGACCCAGCCAAGCCGCCATCTGCCGGCCCTGCTTGAACTCGCGGGCGTTGCCCACCGTCGCCACCGCCGCATCGGCGGTGATCGGGCCGATGCCGGTGATCGCGCGCAGCTGTACACACCGCTCGTCCTCGCGCGCGTGGGCCTCGATGCGTGCATCGCACGCGTCGAGGTGCAGGCGCAACCGCTTCCAGTGCCCGGCCAGATCACGCAACAGCTCTCGGAGCTCGGCCGGCAACCCGGGCTGTCCATCGAGGTCCGCCAGCAGGCGGCACAGCGCCCGGTCACTCGGCGCCACGATCACGCCAAACTCGGCCAGCAGGCCCCGCAGCCGGTTGCCGGTCGCCAGCGACTCGGCCTTGTAGCCTTCGCGGACCCGATGCCAGGACAGGCGCACCTGCTGATCGATGTCCTTGACCGGCACGAAGCGCATGTTGCCCTGCCGCGCCGCCGTGGCGATCGCCTCGGCATCGGCGCGATCATTCTTGGTCCGACCACTCTTGCGGAATGGCGTGACGAACTGGGCCGCCATGATCCGCGGCTGCAGACCGTACACCTGGCACCGTCGTGCCCAGTGATGCGCCCCGCTGCACGCCTCCATCGCCACCACGGTCCCCGCCGGCCGCTGCGCCAGCCACACGGCAAACGCCTCACGTTTGAGCTCCCGCCGTTCCAGCACGTGCCCGGCGCCATCCATCGCGCACACCGAAAACACGTTCTTCGCCAAGTCCACACCCAGGGTTATAGTGCTCATGGAGACTTCCTCTTCTGCTGACGGTTGTGTCGCAACACCATCATGGCCCTCGAGGCCGAAAGGGGAGGAAGTCTCTTTTTACTCGTTCGAGGCGGACGGCTTCGCCGCCGCTCAACTCCAGCGTTAGCTGCTAAGGGGAGATTTTTATGAGCCGAACCTTCTTCTGCTTTGTCGCAGGGTTGATGTTTCTCCTGTCGTCGTGCGCCAAAGAGCCATCGCCTCAAATCGCACTAACAGCCTCGCCACCACCGCCCTCCGGAGAACGTCTCGTTTACGTGGTTGGTTGTGTCAACTGCCATCACCAGACCCCCAAAGAGATACTCAACGCTCCACCTCTGACTATTGTGCAAAGCTATTCTTTGCCAGAGTTCAAGAAGCTACTCACAACTGGGGTCACGCGTGACGGTCGAGACATGTATGCGCAAGGCAGCATCATGGGAATTGTGGCAAGAGAGCAGCTATCCCACCTTGCAGACGAAGAAGTGGTAGCTATCCATCAATTCTTGCAAAAAGGATGGACCGCTGAACGTGGCGCACAAGAAGAGGCCAAGATCGCCACTTTCCCACCACCGACGTTCATGAAGAAATGAGCTCGTTGGCTCCTCGGCACGCAGCTAACAATTCATTCAAGCCGAACCCGCTTCGCAGCTTCTTTGGGGCAGCTCGTTGCGGCTACTATTCCGGCTCACAGGCCCCGCGTTGCGGGTCGGCTTAATTCAGGCGTTAGCCGTCCGATCAATGCTGAATCTTAGAGACCAAATCACCACATTCGCCGCCGTTGAGCGCACGACTAGACGGACTGGAGACCTATCCACGTATGTGGAGGCACACATCCGCGGGAACTATCGCGAGGGCCTCGTCCCGGTCACGGTTCGATATCACTCCTACTTCCGTTACAACGAGGAGTGGCTGGATGATCATGGCAACCGTATCTTGGCTACTCAGCGGGACTTTGACACTGCCGCAGAGCGAGACGCTTACAACAGCACTCGCTTCGTTACTGTTCCCAGTGGCGGCTAACAATTCATTCAAGCCGAAGCCGCTTCGCGGCTCGGCTTAATTCAGGCGTTAGGCCTCCAGATGAGCACTGTCGCAAAATCGTCACCGTATCGCTGGCGGACCGCTCTAAGACGACACTTGCCCTGGTTCGTCATCGACCTTGGCATTGCGCGCAAGGGGCAAGATTGCGAGGCGGTTGGAGGTGTCCATTGTTGGTACAACCTCGATGACACCCGCAGCGGCTGCTATCACTGTGAAATCGTACGTCAGGGGCGTCTCTGGGAGTCCGCTGATGCCTAACAGTTCATTCGAGGCGGACGGCTTCGCCGCCGCTTAACTCCAGCGTTAGACCATATGGGAGCAGGGGTTGAACAAGTCTCTTGTTAGCTCGTTCCTCGCAATGCACGCACTTGGGAACGTAGCCGCGTTTATGTCGAACCCTGACTACTATCTGTGGGCATCGTTTTCTATCATTTCGCTTGCAATTTGCAGCTACCTGGTCAACCGGCAAACTGCCAAGCTCATTGTGCTTTCCTACCTGGCAATCGGCTTGTATAGCTTCCTCGTGGGCCTAGTCTTCTTCAACCACGGGCAACTGAGTGGTGCCGGCGTCGCAGCAATGGTTCTAGCCTTTCCTGCAATGTTCTACGTCGTATACCGCGTTTACTCTTCCAAGCCCCGCACGGATACCGTAGCTTCCGGCGTGGTCTAACATCTCGTTCAAGGCGAACGGCTCCGCCGCCGCTCAACTCAGGCGTTAGCGCTCATGAAAAAGATCGTGGCCCTCTTGACCACTAGTCTGCTTATTGCGGGCGCCTGCGCCGCCACCGGACAGACGCCGGCTCCAGCCTCCGTGGCGCCTGCGGGCGCCATAAGCATTTGCCACATCCGGCAGGACCCTGAGCGGTATGTCGGCCAAGTTGTGACTGTGTCTGGCACCTATAAGACTGACTCAAGCCACTATTCCTACGTGCTTGATCCCTCCTGCTCTAGCCAAGGCACGCTAGAGCTAGGGTTCAAGGTCCCGGAGCGGGATGGATCCGTTAAAGCCTTCGAGGCTGCCGAGGCCGAAGAGTGCAAGCGTTCGGGTCAACGAAGTATTTGTTTGCTTGAGGCATCCATCGTGTTGCGGGGTGAAATCGCCGAGACTAAAGGCGCCCACCTTATGCCGAACCTGGTGCACCTCGTCATCAACCCACTCAGCGTCCTAGCTTACCGGTTTCAGGCTAAGCGCTAACAATTCGTCCAAGCGGACGGGGTACCGCCGCCGCTTAACTCAGCGTTAGGTCGCAAGTGAAATCTCCCTGCTGGTCACGGAAGAAAATGTATGACATTGCCGCATAGCATACGCCCGAAGCTGCACGGAGTGGCCTACTCTGGTGCAGGTCATCAAGGTGGCCGCAAATAGCGTCGTAGCGGCCTAACCAGTCATCCAAGCGGACGGGACAGTTCCTACGCTTTAGTGGACACCCTGAACTAACTTTTCAGGAGTCCACGACATGCCCAAGCCAGGTCCGCGAACCACCTATCGCTACACCGATCAGTTCAAGGCAACCGCCGTCCGTTTGAGCCAGCTACCTGGCGTCGCGGTGGGTGACGTTGCCGCGTCGCTTTACATCCATCCGTTCATGCTGTCTCGTTGGCGCAAACAGGCGCGCGAGGGTTTGATCATGACGAAGGGTGTGGCCGTGGACAAAGAAGTGGCGGCGGAGCTCAAGGAGCTGCGCCAGGTGAAGAAGGCCTACGAGCGACTGAAGGTCGAGCATGACCTTTTAAAAAAAGCGATCGCGTTCACTTCCAGTCCAAGGCCGACATCTTCACCTTCATCCGCCAGCAAGAGAAGCACCCGGTGAGGCTTCTGTGCCGGCTCTACGGTGTCAGTGCGAGCGGGTACTACGCGTGGCGCGACCGGCCAACCAGCGCGCGGGATCGGGAGGATGCGCGGTTGCTTGAGCGCATCCGTCGGGTGCACGACGAAAGCCGGCAGACGTATGGCAGCCCGCGTGTCCATGCCGGTCTGCGGCAGGACGGCGAAGCGGTGGGCCGGCGGCGGGTCGAGCGTTTGATGCGTGACCATGCCGTCCGTGGCTGCTCGGCCGATCTGTATCGGCGCTGCCCGGGCGTGGATCGTTTCTTCGCCAGTGTGGCAACCAGGTTCACGAGCTGATGGTGAATCGACCCGACCAGGTCTGGGTGTCCGATGTCACGTACTTGAAGGTATCGGGGACGTGGCGCTACCTCGCCACGGTCATGGATCGCTACTCGCGGCGTTTGCTGGGGTGGTCGCTGGGAACGGATCGGACGGCGAGCCTGACGCGGCGGGCGCTGGCCGCGGCCATGCGTCAACGCAAGCCGCCCGTCGGCACCTTGCTGCACAGCGATCGCGGCGTGGAGTTCCTGGCCGGGGAGTTCAGGCGAGCGCTGGCCAACGCCGGCCTGGTGCAGAGCGTGAACCGCCCGCATCGCATGACCGACAACGCGCACATGGAGTCATGGCACAAGTCCATGAAATCGGACATGTATCACCGTCGCCACTTCACCACTGAAAGCTCGCTGCGAAAGGCGGTGCGCAGTTACATCGATTTCTACAACAACAAGCGCTTACACTCCGCCCTGGGCTATCGTTCTCCTGTCGAGTTCGAGGCCCAAGGCGGCTAACCCACCGGTGTCCACTTTTGCGTAGGAACACTCCGGCTACGCCGCCGCTCAACTCCAGCGTTAGACGTCATGAATGACACAGCTTCTGATGACGAGTCCTATTTCCTGCTGGGCACTGGCACTTGGCGGGATCTCCTGCCGCGTGTACCACGGCCGGTGTTAGTTGTTGGCTCAAAATCGCTGTATCGCGTTCTCCTGGAAGGTTCACTCTTCAAGTTTTCTATCGCGGGAAGCGATCGGCCGATCATTGGCTTTTTTACAACTCGCTTCGTGGCCGCACGAAATAGGCTCGAAGCTGAGGCTATGGCCAAGTCCTCGGTATTACGCGAGTGGGAACGCCAAGGATTTGCCTCTCGAGCGGGAGCGAAGCCAAGCCTTTCCGTTGAGACTTCGGAGATGCTCTCCTCTCGCTTCCGCCTGCGGTCAGGCGCAGGGTTTGCCTTCTTTGGAGACGCGGGTGACGTCTAACAATTCGTTCAAGGCGGACGGCTTCGCCGCCGCTTAACTCCAGCGTTAGGGGGCTAAACGTGCGTCTTTCATGGCTTGCTATTCCGCTCCTCGCTGCCTGCAGCGTCACAGCGAGTGCAGTGGGTGCTTGGCCCCCGTTGCCAAGAACCGGCTTTGTTGCCGGGCGTGCGGCTACGCAAGCCGACGTAAACAGCGGTAGCGCTGGCTTTGCAATTGGTGGCAATGGCGTGGTTGGCTCACCGTTGTCAATCACAATTCCGCAGTACGCCTACTTCAATGACAACGACACAACGATTCCGGTCGTACTCATCCAAGCAGAGGCATCTCAGGGCAAGCAGCTGGCTGCGGGCAGGAAAGCAGATGGAAGCATTGTCGTTGGGTTCCTGAGCGACTTCACGTTGTTGGGCACGGAGCCGCCCCCTGACATCTAGCTCAAGGCGGACAGCTACGTCGCCGCTCAATTCCAGCGTCAGCCGTCATACTGAGGCACTTGCTCCTTGAGGTTCCCGACATGACCTACGATGAGTCAAAAATCGAGGATGCTGTACTTGCACTGCTCGCCGCTTTCAGCTTCGATGGTGGGCGAGCTTGGAAGGGGTTCGACTTCGACGTAATGGATCGGCTTCATGCGCAGGACTTCATCGAGAACCCCGCAAGCAAGAACAAGTCGGTCTGGCTCACACCACAAGGGCTCGAGCGCGGCCGTAAAGTTGCAGAGCAGCTTTTTTCGTCCAGCCCAGGCAATGCCGGCTGACATCTCGTTCGAGGCGGACGGCTGCGCCTCCCTCCGCTCAACTCAAGCGTCAGACTCCAAGAGGCGACATGACAGCCGTCGTGATTCTTCCCGGGCTTGATGGCACCTCTGCACTCCTCGCAGAGTTCTGCGCGTCCTTGAGCGCGCTGGGTGTTGCCGCGCGAGCTGTGACCTACCCTCCGGATCGCCCGCTTGGATACGAGCAGTTGGAGGCGCTGGTACGGGCTCAGCTTCCGTGCGAGCCACACGTGCTTCTGGGTGAGTCGTTCTCCGGGGGAAGGGTCCCGTTTTCCGGACGGCGCGCAATGCCGGGCGATCCCGACAGCCACCCGTCGCGACAGGTGACCGGCACCGTGTTTCTCACCGCGTCGGGCTGGGCGCCCCATCGCGACTCCTCCGGCATTCCGCCAGCCGGGTGAGGGCCCGCGCTGCGTGGTTGGGCATCGGACTGCCCGGTCTTCAAGGATGCAAGTTCATGCGGCGGTCTCGACCGGATGGGTGCGCATCTTATGCATCAACTTAACCTGTTGGCGTGCAGGCTTTGCGGGTAGATTTGGTCTTCGGTGCGAAGGTGGTACATCAGCGCGCCAGCACCGTTGTCACGCGTACCGCCCGAGGCCCGGGATGCTGCGCCCCCTCATGGAGAAATTCGCCTCATGCCGACCCCTCGTTCGGATGCCTTGGTCTTTTTCGGCGCCACCGGTGACCTCGCCTACAAGAAGATCTTTCCCGCCCTGCTGGCGATGATGACGCGCGACGGGCTGGATCTGCCGATCATCGGCGTGGCGCATTCGGGCTGGGACGTGGAGCAGCTGCGGCAGCGCGCCCACGACAGCCTGGTCGAGGCGGCGAAGCACGACGGCGGCGAGCTGGACGAGGCCGCGTTCAGGAAGCTGTCGGCGTGCCTGCGTTATGTCGATGGCGACTACAACGACGCGGCAACGTTCACCGCCCTGAAGCAGGCGCTGGGCGAGGCGAAGCGGCCGCTGCACTACCTGGCCATTCCGCCCAGCCTGTTCGGGGTGGTGGCGAAGGGGCTCAAGCAGGCCGGCTGCGCCGACGATGCGCGGATCGTGGTGGAGAAGCCGTTCGGCCGCGACCTGGCCTCGGCCCGCGCGCTCAACCGGACCCTGCACCAGGTGTTTCCGGAGTCGGCGATCTTCCGCATTGATCATTACCTGGGCAAGGAACCAGTGCAGAACCTGCTGTATTTCCGTTTTGCCAACACCGTGCTGGAGCCGGTGTGGAACAACCGCTACGTGGACCGCGTGCAGATCACCATGGCCGAGGAGTTCGGCGTGGACGGCCGCGGCGGCTTCTACGAGGGCGTGGGCGCGATCCGCGACGTGCTGCAGAACCACCTGCTGCAGGTGACCTCGCTGCTGGCGATGGATGCGCCGATCGGCAACGACCCCGATGCCCTGCGCGCGGAGAAGCTGCGGCTGTTCCGGGCGATGCGTCCGCTGGACCCGGCCGAGGTGGTGCGTGGCCAGTTCAACGGCTACCGGCAGGTGGAGGGCGTGGCCGCGGATTCCAACGTGGAGACCTTTGTGGCGCTGTGCCTGCACATCGACACCTGGCGCTGGGCCGGCGTGCCGTTCTACATCCGCGCTGGCAAGCGGTTGCCGCTGACCACCACCCAGGTGCTGGTGGACATGAAGACGCCGCCGCTGTCGGTGTTCGACCCGATCGGCGCGCCGCAGTCGAACTACTTCCGCTTCCGGCTCAGCCCGGAGGTGGTGATTGCCGAAGGCATGCGGGTGAAGAAGCCGGGCGAGGAGATGCGGGGCGAGGCGGTGGAGCTGGTGGCGCGGCACGATTCGGGACCGGAGAAGTCGCCGTACGAACGCCTGCTGGGCGATGCGATCCGCGGCGACAACGGGTTGTTCACCAGCGACGAATGCGTCGAGGCGGCGTGGGCGGTGGTCGACCAGGTGCTGGCCCATGAGGGGCCGGTGGCGTTCTATGAACCGGGCAGCTGGGGCCCGGATGCGGCAGCCGCCATCGTCAGCGATGATGAGGGCTGGCACGACACCCGACCGGAGCAGAGCACGCCATGTTGACCGACCGCACCTCCGAATCCGCCGCCGTGGTGTTCCTGCTGGACGTGGACAACACCCTGCTCGACAACGACCGCTTCGGCCGCGATCTCAGCGACACCCTGGACGCCGCCTTCGGCGAGGCCGAGCGCGAACGCTACTGGGCGATCTACGAAGAGCTGCGCCAGCTCGGCGGCGTGGCCGACTACCTGGGCGCGCTGCAGCGTTTCCGCAGCGGGCTGGACAACGAACCCTCGCTGCTGCAGATGTCGAACTACCTGCTCGAATACCCGTTCGCCACCCGGCTCTATCCGCATGCGCTGGACACCGTGGCGCACCTGCGCACGCTGGGCACCACGGTGATCCTGTCCGACGGCGACGTGGTGTTCCAGCCGCGCAAGATCCAGCGCGCCGGTCTGTGGCAGGCGCTGCGCGGCGAGGTGCTGGTGTACGTGCACAAGCAGCAGATGCTGGTGGCGATGCAGCAGCGCTACCCCGCCGCGCACTACGTGATGGTGGACGACAAGCCGCAGGTCCTGGCCGCCATGAAGCAGCGGATGGGCCATCGGCTGACCACCGTGTTCGTGCGCCAGGGGCATTACGCCGCCGCGGCCGCCAGCGAAGTGATCGACCCCGCGCCGGACATCACGATCGCTCGCATCGGCGATCTGCGCGGGCGTAAGCTTGATGACTTTCTGCCGGCGGCTCCGGTCATCGCCCTGGCAGCTGATGGAACCTCCCCCCGAAACCCGTCGTGAAGCGACATGGAGCAAGCATGAAAGCGACCCGCCAATTGCACGACCTCGGCCAGAGTCTGTGGCTGGACAACATCACCCGCACCCTGCTCGATGACGGCACGCTGGCGCGCTACATCGAAGAGGATTCGATCACCGGACTGACCTCCAACCCCAGCATCTTCGACGCGGCGATCAGCGGCGGCGACGCCTACGACGCGGGCATCCACGCCAAGTCGCTGGTGGGCATGCAGGGCGAGGCGCTGTTCACCGAGCTGGCGCTGGAAGACCTGCGCCGCGCGGCCGACCTGTTCCAGCCGGTGTTCGAGTCGACCGGCCAGGTGGATGGCTGGGTCTCGATGGAGGTCTCGCCGCTGCTGGCCGCCGACACCGCCGGCTCGATCGCCGCAGCCCGCCACATCCACCACAAGGGGCGGCGCGACAACCTGTTCGTGAAGATACCCGGCACGCCCGAAGGCGTGCCGGCGATCGAGGAAGCGATCTTCCTGGGCATTCCGATCAACGTGACCCTGCTGTTCTCCTGCGCCCAGTATGAGGCCGTGAGCGAGGCCTACATGCGCGGCATCGAGCGCCGCCTGCAGGCCGGACTGGACCCCAGGGTGGGCTCGGTGGCCTCGCTGTTCATCAGCCGCTGGGACGTGGCCAGCAACAAGCAGCTGCCCGACGAGTTGCACAACAAGCTGGGCATCGCGGTGGGCCAGCAGACCTATCGCGCCTACCGGCAGATGCTGGCCTCGCCGCGCTGGCAGAAGCTGGCCGACGCCGGCGCGATGCCGCAGCGGCTGCTGTGGGCCAGCACCGGCACCAAGGATCCCAACGCATCCGACACGCTGTACATCAGCGCCTTCGCCGCGCCGGAGACGATCAACACGATGCCGGAGAAGACCCTGCACGCGTTCGCCGACCACGGCCAGCTGCACGGGGTGATGGACGTGGACGGCGGTGATGCCGACGCGGTGCTCGCGCGCATCAGTGCGGCCGGCGTGGACATCGAGCAGCTGGCACTCACGCTGCAGCGCGAAGGCGCCGAAGCCTTCGTCAAGTCGTGGCACCACCTGCTCGACGGCATCGCCGAGAAAGCCCGCCAGCTGGCCGAGAAGTCCCAGGGGCCGGCGCTGAAATGAGCCAGGGCACACTTACCCGCCTGCCGCAGTGGCAGGCCTTGCAGCGGCATTTCCAGGACATCGGCGGCAAGCACCTGCGCGAACTTTTCGCGGGCGATCCCAAACGCGGCGAGGCGCTGACCGTCGAGGCGGTGGGCTTGTACCTCGACTACTCCAAGCAGCGCGTGGACGCCGACACGCTGCGCCTGCTGTGCGAACTGGCCGGCGCCCGCCAGCTGCCGCAGCGCGTCGAGGCGATGTTCAGCGGCCGCAGGATCAATACCACCGAGGATCGCGCGGTACTGCATGCGGCGCTGCGCGCGCCACGCGGCGAGCAGATCCTGGTCGACGGCCACGACGTGGTGGCGGACGTGCACGCGGTGCTCGACCGCATGGCCGCGTTCTCGGAACAGGTGCGCAGCGGCGCGTGGAAGGGCCACAGCGGCAAGCCGATCCGCAACGTGATCAGCATCGGCATCGGCGGCTCGGACCTGGGCCCGGTGATGGCCTACGAAGCGCTGCGCGATTACAGCCGACGCGACATGACGTTCCGCTTCGTCTCCAACGTCGACGGCACCGATTTTGCCGAAGCGGTGCGCGACCTGGACCCGGCCGAGACCCTGTTCATCGTCTGCTCTAAGACCTTCACCACGCTGGAAACCCTGACCAACGCGCACGCGGCGCGCGCCTGGAGCGTGGCGGCGCTGGGCAAGGAAAGCGCGGTGGCGAAGCACTTCGTGGCGGTCTCCACCAACGCCGAAGGCGTGGCGAAGTTCGGCATCGACACCGCCAACATGTTCGGCTTCTGGGACTGGGTCGGCGGGCGCTATTCGATGGATTCGGCGATCGGCCTGTCGACCATGCTGGCGATCGGCGCGCACGGTTTCCGCGATATGCTGGCCGGCTTCCACGCGATGGACGAGCATTTCCGGCACACCCCGCTGCAGCACAACCTGCCGGCGATCATGGGCTTGCTTGGCGTCTGGAACGCCAACTTTCTGGGCGCCGCCACGGTGGCGGTGCTGCCGTACGAGCAATACCTGAAGCGCTTTCCCGCCTACCTGCAGCAGCTGACGATGGAGAGCAACGGCAAGCACGTGACGCTGGACGGCGCGGCCGTCGACTACGCCACCGGACCGATCTACTGGGGCGAGCCGGGCACCAACGGCCAGCATTCGTTCTACCAGCTGATCCACCAGGGCACCCACATCGTGCCGTGCGACTTCATCGGTTTCGGCCAGACGCTGAACCCGATCCCCGCCCAGGGCGGCGGCGACCAGCACGATCTGCTGATGGCCAACCTGATCGCCCAGGGCGAGGCGCTGGCGTTCGGCAAGACCGCCGACGAAGTCCGTGCCGAAGGCACCGCCGAGGCCCTGGTGGCGCATCGCACGTTCGAGGGCAATCGCCCCAGCAGCACGATCCTCGCCGCGAAGCTGACGCCGCACAGCCTGGGCACGCTGATCGCGCTGTACGAGCACAGCGTGTTCGTGCAGGGCGTGATCTGGGACATCGATTCGTTCGACCAGTGGGGCGTGGAGCTGGGCAAGCAGCTGGCAAAAACCACCATCGCCGAACTGATCGCGAAGGACGAGCCCTCACTGCACCACGACAGCTCCACCAATACCCTGATCCGTCGCTACCGCCAGCTGCGCGACGGTCATCCCTGACGGTACGGGAGCGCACGCTGTCCACGAGGGACTCCCTTCGGACAGCGTGCGCTCCTGCGAAATACGCCCACCCGTCGCATCACTCCAGAGAACCCATGAGCCAGAAGATCAGCCCCCTCGCCGGCAAGCCGGCACCGCAGTCGATCCTGGTCGACGTGGCGAAACTGCTCGCCGCCTACGCCGACACCCGGCCCGATCCGTCGGTGCCCGCGCAGCGCGTGGCGTTCGGCACCTCGGGTCATCGGGGCAGCTCGCTCGACGGCAGTTTCAACGAGTGGCACATCCTGGCGATCAGCCAGGCGATCTGCGAGTACCGCAAGTCCAAGGGCATCGACGGCCCGCTGTTCATCGGCGCGGACACCCATGCGCTGTCGCAGCCGGCGTTCGAGAGTGCGCTGGAAGTGCTGGCGGCGAACGGCGTGGACGTAATGGTCTCCAGCGGCGGCGAGTTCACCCCCACGCCGGCAATCTCGCACGCGATCCTGGTCTACAACCGTGGTCGCACCACGGGGCTGGCCGACGGCATCGTGATCACGCCGTCGCACAACCCGCCCGACAACGGCGGCTTCAAGTACAACCCGACCAACGGCGGCCCGGCCGACACCGACATCACCAAGTGGGTGGAGAACCGCGCCAACGCGTTGATCGAAGCCGGCCTGAAGGACGTGAAGCGCATGCCGTTCGCGCAGGCGCGCAAGGCAGCGACCACGCACGATCACGACTACCTCAACAGCTACGTCGCCGACCTCGCCAGCATCATCGACTTCGACATCATCCGCAGCGCCGGCGTGCACATGGGCGTCGACCCGCTGGGTGGCGCCGGCGTGCATTACTGGGCGCCGATCGCCGAGCGTTACAAGCTCGACCTCACCGTGGTCAGCGAGGTGGTTGATCCGCAGTTCGCCTTCATGAGCGTGGACTGGGACGGCAAGATCCGCATGGACCCGTCGTCGAAGTACGCGATGCAGCGGCTGATCGGATTGAAGAACCAGTACGACGTGGCGTTCGCCTGCGACACCGACCACGACCGCCACGGCGTGGTCACCCGCTCCAGCGGCCTGATGGAGCCGAACCATTACCTGTCGGTGCTGATCGACTACCTGTACCGCCACCGCCCGCAGTGGAGCAGCAACGCCGCCGTGGGCAAGACCGTGGTCACCACCGCGCTGATCGATCGCGTGGTGAAGCGGCTGGGGCGCCAGTTGTACGAGGTACCGGTGGGCTTCAAGTGGTTCTCCGAAGGACTGTTCGACGGCGCGCTGGGCTTCGGCTGCGAGGAAAGCGCGGGCGCCTCGCTGCTGCGCCACGACGGTTCGGTGTGGACCACCGACAAGGACGGCCTGGTGCCGGCGCTGTTGTCCGCCGAGATCACCGCCCGCGAAGGCCGCGACCCGGGCGAGCTGTTTGACCGGCTCACCGGCGAGCTGGGCCGACCGTACGCGAACCGTCTCGAGGCAGCGGCCACGCCCGCGCAGAAGGCGAAGCTGTCGAAGCTGTCGCCCGACCAGCTGAAGAGCGACCAGCTCGCCGGCGAGAAGATCGAGCAGGTACTGGACAAGGCGCCGGGCAACGGTGCGGCGATCGGCGGCATCAAGGCGGTCGCCGCCAACGGCTGGTTCGCCGCCCGGCCGTCCGGCACCGAGGCGATTTACAAGATTTACGCGGAAAGCTTCAAGAGCGAAGAACACCTCAAGAGCCTGCTCGACGAGGCACAGAAGATCGTCGACGCCGCGCTCGCCTGATCGTGGGCTTGGGTCTTCTGGGCGACGTCATTCCCGCGAAAGCGGGAATCCAGTGACCTCAAGGCCGCCGACAGGGAGAGGCACTGGATCCCCGCTTTTGCGGGAATGACGGTGGTTGCCTCGCACCATTCCCCCACACTGGAGAACATCATGTCCCACGACCTCGACCAGCAATGCATCAACATGCTTCGCTTCCTGTCGGTGGACATGGTGCAGAAGGCCGACAGCGGCCACCCCGGGCTGCCGCTGGGCGCGGCGCCGATGGCCTATGTGCTGTGGACGCGGCACATGAAGTTCCACCCGGCCGATCCGCACTGGGCCGACCGCGACCGTTTCGTGCTTTCCGCCGGCCACGGCTCGGCGCTGCTGTACAGCCTGCTGTTCGCCAGCGGCTACGACGTGTCGCTGGACGACATCAGGCAGTTCCGCCAGTGGGGCAGCAAGACGCCCGGCCATCCCGAGTACGGCCATACGCCCGGCGTCGAAGTCACCACCGGGCCGCTCGGCCAGGGCCTGGCCAATGCGGTGGGCATGGCGCTGGGCGAGGCGCAGCTGGCGGCGACCTACAACCGCGAAGGCCATCGCATCATCGACCACCACACCTACGCCATCGTCAGCGACGGCGACCTGATGGAAGGCGTGGCCAGCGAGGCCGCGTCGCTGGCCGGCCATCTCAAGCTGGGCAAGCTGATCTGCCTGTACGACGATAACTACGTGACGCTCTCGGCCGGCACCGACATGACGTTCTCGGAAGATCGGGGCGCACGCTTCGACGCGTATGGCTGGCAGACCATCCATGTCGACGACGGCAACGACGTGGACGCGATCCATGCCGCCCTGCGCGCCGCCCGCGAGGACACCAGCCGCCCGTCGCTGATCCTGGTGCGCACGCACATCGGCTACGGCTCGCCCGAACAGGACAGCTACAAGGCGCACGGCTCGCCGCTGGGCGTGGAGGACGTGAAGAAGACCAAGCAGAAGCTCGGCTGGCCGGTGGAACCGGACTTCCTGGTGCCCGAGCCCGCGCTGGCGCACATGCGCGAGGCGCTCGAGCGTGGGGCGAAAGCCCAGTCGGACTGGGACGGGCGGATGAGCGCCTACGCGGCGGCCTTCCCCGAGCTGGCCAGGGAGTTGCGCGCCCGCCTTGGTGGCGAGCTGCCGCAAGGCTGGGACGCGGACATCCCGCGGTTCCCCGCCGACCCGAAAGGCCTGGCCACCCGCGTGGCCGGCGGCCAGGTGATGAACGCGTTCGCGAAGAAACTGCCGGCGCTGTGCGGCGGTTCGGCCGACCTCGATCCGTCCACCTTTACCGCGCTGAAGGGCCTGGGCGACTTCAACCCGGCCGTCGTCCCGGGCGAAGACACCGAAGGCTCCGACGGCGGCGGCTGGAGCCGTGACGGCCGCAACTTCCACTACGGCGTGCGCGAACACGCGATGGCCGCGATCAGCAACGGCCTGGCCGCGCATGGCGGCTTCATCCCGTTCGACGCCACCTTCCTGATCTTCTCCGACTACATGCGCCCGTCGATCCGGCTGGCCGCCCTGATGGGGCTGCACGTGGTGCACGTGTTCACCCACGACAGCGTGGCGCTGGGCGAGGACGGCCCCACCCACCAGCCGATCGAACAGCTGGCCAGCCTGCGGGCGATCCCCAACCTCACCGTGATCCGTCCCGCCGACGCCAACGAGACGGCCGAGGCCTGGCGCGTCGCGGTGAGCTCGAAGAAGCATCCGGTGGCGCTGGCGCTGACCCGGCAGAAAGTGCCGACGCTGGACCGCCAGCACCACGCCGGCGCCGAAGGCCTGCGCAAGGGCGCGTATGTGTTGCGCGAGGCCCGCAGCGGGCAGGCCGCGCTGATCCTGATCGCCAGCGGCTCGGAAGTTGGCCTGATCCTCGACGCGGCGGACAAGCTCGAAGCCGACGGCGTCGCCACGCGCTGCGTGTCGATGCCCAGCTGGGAATTGTTCGACGCGCAGTCGCCGGATTACCGCGAGCAGGTGCTGCCCGCCGGCGTCGCGGCCCGGCTGGCCGTGGAAATGGGCGCCACCCAAGGCTGGCTGCGCTACGTGGGCTCGCGCGGTGACGTGCTCGGCATCGACCACTTCGGCGCCTCCGCGCCGGCGGAAAAGCTGCTGCAGGAATTCGGCTTCACCGTCGACAACGTGGTGAAGCGGGCAAAGGCGCTGCTGGGCAAATAGACCCGCGGACACGACGAGGCCGGCGGATCGCAGCGATCCGTCGGCCTCGTTGTTTCAGATGCTCAGTTGCGCGACTGCAATTTCGACAGCAGGCGCAGCAGTTCCAGGTACAGCCAGACCAGGGTGACCACCAGCGCAAACGCGCCGTACCACTCCATGTACTTCGGTGCGCCGGACTGGGCACCGGTTTCGATCAGGTCGAAGTCGAGGATCAGGTTCATCGCGGCGATCACCACCACCACGGCGCTGAAGCCGATGCCCAGCATGCTGCTGCCATTGATGAAGCCCATCGAATGGCCGAAGAAGCCCATCGCGAAATTGGCCAGGTACAACAGCATGATGCCGCCGGTGGCGGCGACCACGCCGAGCTTGAACTTCTCGGTGGCGCGGATCAGGCCGCTGCGGTAGGCCAGCAGCATCGCCGCCATGGTGCCGAAGGTCAGTCCCACCGCCTGGATCACGATGCCCGGATAACGCATCTCGAAGATCGCCGACAGCGCACCGATGAACAGGCCTTCGGCCACCGCGTACAGCGGCGCGGTGTAAGGCGCCCAGGTCTTCTTGAACACGGTGACCAGGCCGAGCACCAGGCCGCCGATGCAGCCGCCAAGCACCAGCGGCATGATCGTGGGCAGGCTGTCCGGGCCGCTGAAGCGGCTCCAGCTGACGAACGCACCCACCAGTACCAGCAATAACAGCAGCCCGGTCTTGTTGACCGTGCCGTTGATCGTCATCGCGTCGTCGCTGCGGGTGACCACGGCGCCGCTGGCGGCGTCGAGGAAGGTGTTCTTGTTGAGCGCCGGATTGCCGCTTTGCATGATCTGCTCCCGAGGTTTCCCCCATCCTAGCCCGGTCCATCGCGGTTTTGCAGCCTCCTGCGCCAATTCGCCGTTGCACCGCGGCGCGGAAACTACGCGACAATGAGCGCTCGTTGAACCTCGCGGAGCCCTGATGAATCCTTCCACCCTGCGTATCGCCACCCGCAAGAGCGCGCTCGCGCTGTGGCAGGCCGAGCACGTCGCCGCGTTGCTGCGCACGACGCACCCGGGGCTGACGGTGGAACTGGTGCCGATGAGCACGCGCGGCGACGAGATCCTGGACAAGCCGCTGGCCACGATCGGCGGCAAGGGGCTGTTCCTGAAGGAACTGGAAGTGGCGATGCTGGAAGGCCGCGCGGATCTGGCCGTGCATTCCCTGAAGGACGTGCCGGCGGAACTGGAACCCGGCTTCGTGCTGCCGGCGATCCTGCCCCGCGCGGACGCGGCGGATGCCTTTGTCAGCAACGACCACGCCGAGCTGGCGTCACTGCCCCAAGGCGCCCGGGTGGGCACTTCCTCGCTGCGCCGGCAGGCGCAATTGCGGGCGTTGCGGCCGGATCTTCAGCTGCTGGATCTGCGCGGCAACGTGGGCACGCGACTGGGCAAGCTCGACGCCGGCGACTACGACGCGATCGTGCTGGCCTGCGCCGGGCTGGAACGACTGGGCCTGGCCGCGCGCATCCGTTCGCGACTGGCCGCCCCGGACTGGCTGCCGGCACCGGGCCAGGCGGCGATCGCGATCGAGGCACGCGGCGACCAGCCCGCCGTGCTCGCCTTGCTGGCCGCGCTGGACGACGCCGACACCCGCCTCACCGTCACCGCCGAGCGCGCGATGAACCATGCGCTGGGCGGCAGTTGCACGGTGCCGGTGGGTGCGTGGTGCATGCTCGGCGAACACGGCCTGCACCTGCGCGGACTGGTCGGTGACGCGAGCAGCGGCCGCCTGCTGCATGCCGAAGCAAGCAGCCCCGGGGAACAGGCGGAGTCACTGGGTCGGCAGGTAGCCGAAGCCCTGCTGGCGCAGGGCGCGGGCGAGATGCTGGGGTAGAAGCGGGAAAGGGGAACAGGGACTCTGAGCTTCGCGCTCTTCCCGTTCCCCGTTCCCTGTTTCCGCTCTTCCCTCAGAAACTGTAAACCAGGTTCGTCGTGGTCAGCGTGTCGGTTTTCTTGGTGCCGGGCAGCACGTCGCTGTTGTGGCGCATCTGGAAACCGACCTTCAGCGCCAGCTTCTTGGTCATGCTGACGGCGAGGCCCGCGTCGTTCTGCAGGTAGGTGTTCTTGGAGCCCGCTTCCATCAGGAAGGTATCTTCGAACGCGGTGTTCTCGGTGAGCTTGAACTTGTAGTTGATCAGGCCGCGGCCGACCATTTCGCTCTCGGTCGGCTGCTGCTGGTGCACCACCGCGCCGTCGACCACCACATCCACATCGGCCGGGCGGTAGCGCTTGTAACCGGGGCCGATTTCGAACGACAGCTCGTTGCGGCCGTCCTTCAACGCGATGTAGCCGTAACCCAGCGAGACGATGCCCTGCCACAGGTTGGCGCCGAAGTCGTCGTGCTCGTAGCGCGCGGCGCCCACGATGTAGCTGCGCGGGTCGAGCTTGAGGCCGACCGAGGCGCCGCCGTCATAACGGTTCGCGGTGGTGTTGAACTGCTTGATCGTGTTGCCGTCGGTGTCGACCAGGGTCTGCTGGCTCTTCGAGCGCAGCGCGTCGACGAAGAAGTTGTTCTTCCACTGCTCGTTTTCCTGACTCAGGCCGAGCTTGGCGTTGATGTTCTCCGAGCGCGAATTGCCGGTGGACGAGGCGAAACCGAATTCGCCCGAGCCACTCCAGCCGCCGTTGGCGGCCTGGGTGTCGGTATCCTGGGCCTGGACGGCGAAGCTCGAGAAGGCGGCCAGCAGCAGGCCGGCGATCAGGGTCTTTTTCATCGGGGCGATCCATTTGTTAAAAGATGGTAAGGCCGCTACCTTAACGTGGCGGTTTGAACTGCCAATGAACGTTCCGGAAAATCACGGGAACGGATTCATTCCGCCAGCGGGAAACCCCCGCGCCAGGGCCGTTTCATAGACATGCTGCTCGATCATCTTGCCGAGCAGGCAACTGGGAACGGCCAGCGCGGACGCCAGCAGCCCGCCGCCGAATCGGTCGGTGAACAACAGGGCCGCGCAGGGCAGCACGTAGATCAGTAGGGCGGCGGCGACGCGGGGCAACGACAGGTGCTGGACGTACAGGTCATGGTCGCTGCCCTGGGCCGGCGCCAACGACTGCCAGCGCATGCCTTCGAGCAGGCCCAGCAGCAGGGCCAGCGCCAGCAACAGCAGGATCCACGGATAGGCGCCGTCGGGGCCTGGCCCGCCCTGCATCATCACGCACAACCACAGCCACAGGCCGCCGCCATACCAGGCGGTGACCAGCCGGCTGACCGGCAGGGAGGAGGACATCCGCTGCAGGTCGGGTGAAAGCTGGCTGCGGAAGCGGTACGCGCTGTGCACCAGGCTGACCAGGCTGCACAGCAGCAGGGCGACCCCGGCCATGCGCATCGACAACACGTGTCCGTGTCCATCACCCAGCACCAGCAGCAACAGCACGGGCAGGAAACAGGCCAGCGCCATCCATGCCGCCCGTTTGGGCCAGCGGCGTTCCGCCGGCGGCCCGCCGTACCACGCGGTGTTCGCCGAAAGACGCAAGCCGCCCAGGGCCAGGCCCGCGCACACCAGCGCCGTGCCCAGCACCAGCGGCATCTGCATCGCACCGTTGCCGATCTGGTTCATGCCCAGGGTCAGGCCCATGCCCAGCCAGATCCACAAGCCGTAGCCGCTGACCGCCAGCACGCGCAGCAGGATCTCGGCGTAACTGGATCGCGTCGTCCCGGCATGGGAGCGGTCGTGCGTGCTGGTGACGTCTGTCGGCAATTCGCGGCTGGGCGACATGAGGCATCCGATGCTGGTTTCGACCGTGCCGGCGGCGACTTGTGAGCAACGCAGGCCGCCTCCATGCTACACAAGGCCTGCCATCGACGAAACGCCGACGCCCCATGGATCGCTACGAACGCATACTGACCCTGCACCGGCTGCTGAAGTCGGCGCACTACCCGATACCGCTGCCGCGCCTGCTCGACGAACTGGAATGTTCGCGTGCCACGCTGTACCGCGACGTGGCCTTCCTGCGCGATGCATTGCGCGCGCCGATCGAAAGCGGCGGCAACGACCAGGCCGCCGCGTTCCGCTACGAGCTGGGCGAAGGCGAGAAGTTCGAGCTGCCCGGCCTGTGGCTGACCTCCGACGAGCTGGCCGCCCTGCTGGCGCTGAACGAGCTGATCGGCCGCTCCGGCCCCGGCGTGCTGGCCGGCGCACTGGCGCCGTTCAAGTCGCGCATCGAGGGCCTGCTTTCCAACCACGACAACGGCAAGGCGTTGCCGATCGAGCGGATCAGGGTGATTCCCTGGGGCGAGCGCAAGCTCGACCAGCAGGTGTTCCGCACGGTGGCCGGCGCGGTGCTGCAGCGCCAGCAGCTGCGCTTCCGCTATCGCGCGCGCACCACCAATGCCGACAGCCGCCGCACGGTGTCGCCGCAGCGGCTGACCCATTACCGCGACAACTGGTACCTGGACGTGTGGGATCACGACCGCGAGGCGCTGCGCAGCTTCGCCGTCGACCGCATGGCCGAGGCGCACGCGCTGGACAGCGCCGCCATCGACGTCCCCGACAGCGACCTCAACGAACTGCTCGCCTCCAGCTACGGCATCTTCGCGGGCAAGCCCAAGGCCTGGGCCACCATCCGCTTCTCGTCGCACGCGGCACGCTGGGTCGCCGACGAACACTGGCACTCGCAGCAGAAGGGCGAATGGCTGCCCGACGGCCGCTACGAACTGAAGCTGCCCTACTCCAACTCGAAAGAGCTGCTGATGGACGTGCTCAAGTACGGCCCGGATGCGGAGATCGTGACGCCCATGTCACTGCGCGAGGAGATGAAGATCCTGCTGCAGCTGGCATTGGGCGGATACGCCCAGCCATGACTGGCGCTACCACTCCTCGGTGGCATTCGCACAACCCGGATGCACGATGAAGCGACTCCCGCACGGCACGTTTGCCTCCTCTCCCCCTCGGGGGAGAGGATTGAGGTGAGGGCCGGTGTACGACGAAACTTGATCGAAGCCGGCTTCGATGCTGGCTCCAGGCGGGGGGGGCCCTCTCCCCAACCCTCTCCCGGAGGGAGAGGGAGCAAACGCGAAATGCGCTTTGCTTTGTTGAAGCGGCCTCCCCCCTGCGGGGAGAGGGAGCAAACGCAAAGAAGCGCTTTAGCTCTATTAAAACGGCCAGAACTTCGGAATCAGCCACATCGACAGCGCGCAGAAGATCAGGATCAGCGGGATACCCACCTTCATGAAGTCGGTGAAGCGATAGCCGCCGGCGTAATAGACCATGGTGTTGGTGGGATAGCCGACCGGGGTGGCGAATGACGTCGCCGCGGCGAACGCCACCGCCACCACGAATGGCCGGGGGTCCACCTTCATCGCGTGGGCGACCGACACCGCGATGCCCACCATCAGCACCACCGAGGGGTTGTGTCCCATCAGCTCGGTGAGCAGGGCGGTGAGCAGATAGACCATCAGCAGGGCGGCCAGCGGGCCGTGTTCGCCGACCACGCCCAGGCCCATCTGCACCAGTTCCTGCGACAGGCCGCTGCGCTCGATCGCGATGCCCAGGGGCAGGATCGCGCCGAGCAGGATGATGATCTTCCAGTCGATGCCTTCGTAGACATCCTTGCGGCCGAAGCAGCCGGTCAGCGCCATGGCGATGGCGCCGCAGATCGCCGCGATCGGAATCGGCAGCCAGTGCAGGCCCGAGGCCACCACCACGCCGGCCATGATGGCGGCCGCGTAGAACGCCTTGCGCGGAGTGCGATGCGTTTCCTCGCGCTCGCTCAGCACGATGAAGGCCTCGTCGTTGCGCAGGTTTGACAGTGCGTCGTCGTCCACCAGCACCAGCAGCACGTCACCTACCGCGAGACTGACGTCGCTGAGCTTGTCGCGCAACAGCTGGCCGCGCCGATGGATGGCCAGGGCGACCGCGTCATAGCGCCAGTTCAGGCCGGTCTCGTCGAGCCGCCGGCTTTCCATCGGGCTGGCCGGCGCCACCATCAGCTCCACCATCACCCGCGAGCGGTCATCGCCCTTGGCATAACGCCGGTCCGGTGCGTTGCGCAGGCCGGTACGGCGCTGGAATTCCTCGATCTTTTCCCAGTCACCGCGCACCAGCAGCACGTCGCCCACGGCGATCTCCTGGCTGCGCGGCGACCACATGCGCTTCTCGCCCCGCAGCAGCTCCAGCGGGTAGACGCCATAACGCTCGCCCAGCTTCGCATCGGCGATGCTGCCGCCGACCAGCGACGACTGTTCGGTCACCTCCAGCTCGGTGACGTACTTGCCGATGTCTTCCTGCTCCGGCATCTCCGCATCGATGTGGCGCGGCAGCAGCCAGCGCCCGACCAGCATCAGATAGAGGATGCCGACCACGGCGAGGATCACGCCCATGCGGGTGAACTCGAACACCCCGAACGCCGCCATGCCGTGCTTCTGCGCCAGCGTGTCGGCGAGCAGGTTGGACGAGGTGCCGATCAGGGTGCACACGCCACCCATCTGCGCGGCGTAGGCCATCGGCATCAGTACGCGGCCCGGCGGCGTATGCGTGCGCTGGCACACGCGCAGCGCCAGCGGCAGGAAGGTGGCGACCAGGGCGATGTTCTTGACGAAGGCGCCCAGCGGCGCGATCGCCAGCATCAGCGCCAGGGTCAGCAGCCAGGGGCGCCTGATCCGCATCAGCCAGTGGCTCAGCGGTTCCAGCGCGCCGGAACGCTCGATGCCCAGGCTCAGCGCGAACATCGCCGCCACCGTCACCGTGGCCTCGTTGCTGAAGCCGCTGAGCGCTTCCACCGGCGTGACGATGCCGAGGATCACCAGGGTCGCCAGCACCAGCAGGGCGACCAGGTCGATGCGCAGCTTCTCGCTGGCGAACAGCGCCATCGCCAGCGCGATCACCGCCACGGTCGCCCAGGCCTGCCAGTTCACGCAGCAAGCTCCGGCCCGCGCACGCGGCTGGGCTTTCGGGCAGAAGCGGGTGATGAAGGAGCCATGCGCGATTCCATGTTCGTTGCCGCCAGCCAGGTGCCGCAGCCCTGATCATACTAACCAGCCGCCACCACCCTCGCTCGCGCTCGATGCAGCCTGCCAACGGCAACGCCTGCATTTCGTGATTGAATGCCTGCCATGAAAGCACATCAACCCGGGCCTTCTTCCACCACGCCGGACCTGCCCGCCGCGCCACTCGGGCCGACGGTGGCGCTGGCGCTGGGAGCCGGTGGCGCCAAGGGGCTGGCGCACATCGGCGTCATCGAGGAAATCGAGGCGCAGGGCTACCGGATCGTGGCGATCGCCGGCACCTCGATGGGCGCCCTGATCGGCGGCATCCATGCCAGCGGCAAGCTGGAGGTCTATCGCGACTGGGTCTGCGCGCTGGCCAAGCTCGACGTGCTCAGGCTGGTCGACTGGACCTTCACCGGCGGCGGGCTGATCAAGGGCGAGAAGATCATCGAGACGATGCGCGGACTGATCGGCGACGTGCAGATCGAGGAGCTGCCGCTGGCGTTCACCGCGGTGGCCACCGACATCGAACGGGGCCGCGAGGTGTGGCTCAGCCGGGGCTGCCTGTTCGACGCGATCCGCGCCTCGATCGCCATTCCCACCGTGTTCCGCCCGCACCTGATCGACGGTCACCGGCTGGTCGACGGCGCCCTGCTCAATCCGGTGCCGGTGACTCCGCTGATCCGCGAGAACGCCGACTACACGATCGCCGTCAGTGTCGATGGCGCGGCCGTGACCAGCACGCCACCGGAACCGCCGATCCGCGACGCGAACGCGCCATCGGGCTACCGCCAGCGCATCGGCGACTTCATCAGCCGGATGATTCCGCATGGCGAGAGCCCCCCGCCGGTGCCAGGCACGCTCGACCTGCTGACCCAATCGATGGACCTGATGCAGGCCAACCTGGCGCGGCTGCGCCTGGCCGCCTACGAGCCGGACCTGCTGATCGAGTTGCCGCGCAACATCGCCAGCGCCTATGAGTTCTATCGGGCGCGCGAGCTGATCGAGATGGGCCGGCTGCAGGCCCGTGCCGCGCTGGCCAGCTGGCCGCGGGCGGGCACGCCGCAACGCGAGGCGTGACGGGCGCGGCTCAGCGCGGCCCGTGCGAGTGCAGCCAGTTTTCCAGATAGGCCTTCAGCGCCACCGCGTTGTTGTGTTCCTCGTCGCGTGCGCCGTACAGCAGGGTGAGCTTGTGCCGGCTGGCACGTTGCGCCAGCGGTTGCCAGTGTTCGGCGAGCTTGTCCAGTTCACTGGCGTAGCGATGGCGGAAGCCGTCCCACAACGCGGGATCGTGTCCGAACCACTGGCGCAGCGCGGTCGACGGCGCCAGTTCCTTCGCCCACAGGTCCAGCGGCACCGCGTCCTTCTTCAGGCCGCGCGGCCACAGGCGATCGATCAGCACGCGGTAGCCATCGGTGGTCGCGGCCGGTTCGTAGACGCGTTTGACGGCAATGCTCATGGGCAGTCTCCCGATGCTCCGGCTCAGCCGAGGACACCACCCAGCATACGAGCATCCGGAGCAGCCGACGTGACCTGGATCAGAGTTCCTCGACCCTGGTTACCTTGCCGCGACGCATCAGCCAGGCCACGCCGCGCAGGTCGGCCAGGCCCACCCACAACCGGTCCAGCATGCCGTACTTGGACACGCCGGCGGTGCGCGGACGATGGCCGACCGGCACGCTCTGGGCGGCGAAACCGGCACGCTTGACCAGCGCCGGCAGGTAGCGGTGCATGTGGTCGAAGTAGGGCAAGCGCAGGAACACCTCGCGCTCGAACAGCTTCAGGCCGCAGCCGGTGTCCGGGGTGGCGTCGCGCAGCATGCGCGAGCGCACCGCGTTGGCGATCTTCGAGGAGATCCGCTTGTTGAAACTGTCGCGGCGGGTGGTGCGCCAGCCCGCGAACAGCCGCGTTTCGGCCGATGCCGCGTCGCGGGCGGCAAGCAGCTTCGGGATGTCGGCCGGATCGTTCTGGCCGTCGCCGTCCAGCGTGGCAATCCACGGCGACTGCGCCGCGCGCACGCCGTTCCATACCGCCGTGCTCTGGCCGCTGCGGGTGACGTGGTGCAGCACGCGCAGTTCCGGGTGGCTCGCCTTCTGCGCCGCCAGCACCGCGCGACTGTCGTCGCTGGAATCGTCATCGATGTAGATGACCTCGTAGTCGACTTGGCCGCGCAGGGCGGCGGCGATCTCGGCCAGCAGCGGCGGGATGTTGTCGCGCTCGTTGAAGACGGGGACGACGACGGAGAGTTGCGGCATGGGGAAGGCCTTTCAGCGGGAGCAAGTGTGCGCGTGGCGCAGCAACGAAGCGCAGTTTAATGCCAAAGTACGTACTGCTCCTCCCTCTGCGAAGCAGGGGAGGCTGGGAGGGGGTGGCTTTTGGCTTGAAAACCAGGATCAAGAGCGACCCCTCCCCGACCCTCCCCTGCTTTGCAGGGGAGGGAGCAGAGCATGCTTCAGCGGATCTTGCCGAGGATGCCGTCGAGCTCGTCGTTGCTGTGATAGTGGATCACCAGCTTGCCGCGGCCGCCGCGGCCCTGGGCCAGCTCGACGCGGGTGGCGAAGCGCTCGCCCAGCTCGCGTTCCAGCGCGCTGATGTTCGGGTCGGTCGCGGGCGCGTTCCTGGCCTTGCCCTTGGGCGCGGTCTGCGCGCGGCGGGCGGCTTCCTCCAGTTCGCGCACCGACCAGCCCAGGGTCGAAGCCTGGCGCGCCAGCGGTACGGCGATGGATTCCTCCAGCGTCAGCAGGCAGCGGGCGTGGCCCATTTCCAGCTTGCCTTCGTCGAGCAGGCGCTTGATCGCCTCGGGCATCTCGGTCAGCCGCAGCATGTTCGACACCGATGCCCGCGAGCGGCCGACCGCATCGGCGGCCTGCTGGTGGGTGAGCTCGAAATCGTCGATCAGCCGCTTCAGCGCGTCGGCTTCTTCCAGCGGGGTGAGGTCCTGGCGCTGGATGTTCTCGATCAGCGCCATCGCCGGCACGGCGGCCTCGGAGACCTGCTTGATCAGCGCGGGAATCTCGCTCATCTGGGCGCGCTGGGCCGCGCGCCAGCGGCGTTCGCCGGCGATCAGCTCGTAGCTGTGCTTGCCCAGCTCGCGCACCACCACCGGCTGGATCAGGCCCTGCGCCTTGATCGACGCGGCCAGTTCATCCAGCGCCTCGTCGTTCCAGTGCCGACGCGGCTGGTACTTGCCGGCCTGGATCTGCTGGATCGGCAGCATGCGCAGCTCGCCTTCCTGCGCCAGTACCGACGGTGCGGCATCGCCGTCGCCGCCGAGCAGGGCGTCGAGCCCGCGTCCCAATCCACGTTTTTTCGCAGCAGCCATGCCTTATTCCTGATGGTTGGCGGCCGGCGCCTTGAGCACCGGGCCGCTGTCGCCGTGCGCGGATACTGCCGCCGGCGGTTCGATGTCGTCCACCGGATCGACCGGCCCGCTGCGCGGCAGCCCGCGCTCACGTCGGATCACTTCGCCGGCCAGGCCGATGTAGGCGATCGCGCCACGCGAGCTGCGATCGTACAGATGGATCGGCTGGCCGTGGCTGGGCGCCTCGGCCAGGCGCACGTTGCGGGGGATGATCGAACGCAGCACCTTGTCGCCGAAATGCTGGGTGAGCTGGGCCGACACTTCGTTGCCGAGGTTGTTGCGCACGTCGTACATGGTGCGCAGCAAGCCTTCGATCTCCAGCTTCGGGTTCAGCCGGTGGCGCACCGCCTTGACCGTGTCGAGCAGGCTGGAGAGCCCTTCCAGCGCGAAATATTCGCATTGCACCGGGATCAGCACGCCGTCGGCGGCGGTCAGCGCATTCAGGGTCAGCAGGTTCAGCGAGGGCGGGCAGTCGATCAGGATGGTGTGGTAGTTGTCCGTCACCGTGGCCAGCAGTTCCTTCAGCCGATGCTCGCGGGCCAGCGCATCCATCAGCTTCAGCTCGGCGGCGGTGAGGTCGCCATTGCCCGGCAGCAGGTCGTAATGCGCATCGGTGGACACGATCGCGGCGGCCAGCGGCACTTCCTCCAGCAGCACTTCGCATCCGCTGGCCTGGATGTCGCGCTTGTTGACGCCCGAGGCCATGGTGGCATTGCCCTGCGGATCGAGATCGATCAGCAATACCTTGCGCTTCGCCGCGGCCAGCGCCGCGGCGAGGTTGACGGCCGTGGTGGTCTTGCCGACACCGCCTTTCTGGTTGGCGACAGCGATGATGCGGGCCATGGATGGATAGCTACCGTTCGCGAAGGACGGCTAGATTAGCATTGCCGCCGCGGCTTGCCTGCCCAGCCGGCGCCTGGCTCACGCCACGATGCGCCGGCCGCTGTCCGCATCGAACAGGTGCAGCCGCTCGTTCGCCAGGCCCAACGGCACCGCGCTGCCGGGCTCGGGCAGGGCTCGCGGCGCCACGCGGGAGACCAGCGGCTGGCTGCCGTAGCGCAGGTTGAGGAAGACCTCGTTGCCGACCGGCTCGACCACTTCGAGCTGCGCGGTGAGGGCGGCCGCGCCGGACGGCTGCGGCTGCAGGTCCTCCGGGCGGACGCCCAGCACCACCGCACGATCGCGCCACGGCTCCCACGCGGACGCCTGCGGCGGTTCGCCCAGTGCGATGTCGCCCTGCCCGGTGACCAGCTTCCAGCCATCCTGCCGCTGCAGGGTGCCGTGCAGCAGGTTCATCGCCGGGCTGCCCACGAAGCCGGCCACGAACAGGTTGGCCGGCTTGTCATACAGGTTCATCGGCGTGTCGATCTGCTGGATCACGCCGCCATCGAGCACCACGATGCGCTGGCCCAGGGTCATCGCCTCGATCTGGTCGTGGGTGACGTAGACCATGGTGGCCTTGAGCTGGCGATGCAGCCGGGCGATCTCCACCCGCATCGACAGGCGCAGCTTCGCGTCGAGATTGGACAGCGGCTCGTCCAGCAGGAACACCTTGGGATCGCGCACCAGCGCCCGGCCCAGCGCCACGCGTTGGCGCTGGCCGCCGGACAGCGCGCCGGGGCGCGAGGCCAGCCGGCTTTCCAGCTCCAGCGTCTTCGCCGCCGCCGCCACGCGGCCGTCGATGTCAGTCTGCCTGTGGCCGCGCAGTTTCAGGCCGAAGCCCAGGTTCTCGGCCACCGTCATGTGCGGATACAGCGCGTAGTTCTGGAACACCATCGCGATGTCGCGATCCTTGGGCGCGACGTCGTTGACCACGCGGCCGTCGATCGCCAGGGTGCCGTCGCTGATCGTTTCCAGGCCGGCGATCATCCTGAGCAGGGTGGTCTTGCCGCAGCCGGACGGCCCCACCAGCACCAGCAGTTCGCCGTCGGCGATCTCGAAACTGGCGCCCGCCACGCCGACGTGGCCGTTGGGATAGACCTTGCGCAGCTGGTCCAGTTGTACGGCGGCCATCGGCATCTCCGGTGCGGGTGGCCACGATGGCCGCCCCGACGAAGCATGCGCTGGTCTGCACATCGGCGGGGCATTCGGCTATTCTGCCCATGTAATCGTTTACATCAAGCACTTTGATTGCAGGAACCCCGATGACAAGCCCCAGTTTCCGCTTTCCCGACGGCTTCCACTGGGGTGCCGCCACGTCGGCCTACCAGATCGAGGGTTCGCCGCTGGCCGATGGCGCCGGCCCCAGCATCTGGCAGCGCTTCGCCCACACGCCGGGGATGATGGTGAACGGCGACACCGGCGACGTCGCCTGCGACCACTACCGCCGCTACAAGGGCGACGTGCAGCTGATGAAGGCGCTGGGCCTCAAGGGCTACCGCTTCAGCATCAACTGGGCGCGGGTGCTGCCCGAGGGCACCGGCCGGGTCAATCCGCAGGGGCTGGATTTCTACTCGCGGCTGGTCGACGAACTGCTGGAAAACGGCATCGTGCCGAACGCCACGCTGTTCCACTGGGACCTGCCGGCGGCGCTGGACGACCGCGGCGGCTGGCTCAACCGCGACATCGCGCACTGGTTCGCCGAGTACGCCGAAGTGATGTTCAAGGCGCTGGACGACCGCGTGCCGCGCTGGGCCACGCTCAACGAACCCTGGGTGGTCACCGACGGCGGCTACCTGCACGGTGCACTGGCACCGGGCCACCGCAACAAGTACGAAGCGCCGATCGCCACGCACAACCTGATGCGCGCCAGCGGCGCCGGCATCCAGGCCTATCGCGCCCATGGCAGGCACGAGATCGGCGTGGTGTTCAACATCGAGCCGAAATACCCGCACAGCGACAGCGCCGAGGATCTGGCCGCCACCCGCCGCGCGCATGCCTACATGAACGAGCAGTTCGCCGACCCCGCCCTGCTGGGCCGTTATCCGCCCGAGCTGAAGGAGATCTTCGGCGACGCCTGGCCGGACTTTCCCGAAGACGATTTCAAGCTGACGAACCAGAAGGTCGACTTCGTCGGCATCAACTACTACACCCGCGCCGTGGTGAAGCACGACGCGAACGCCTACCCGCTGAAGGCGGTGCCGGTGCGCCAGCCGAACAAGACCTATACCGAGACCGGCTGGGAGGTGTTCGAGCAGGGCCTGACCGACACGCTGACCTGGTTCAAGGATCGCTACGGCGACATCCCGCTGTACATCACCGAGAACGGTTCCGCGTTCTACGACCCGCCGGTGGCCGAGAACGGCGAGCTGGACGACCCGCTGCGCACGAACTACCTGCGCAAGCACCTCAAGGCGCTGCACAAGGCGATCGGGGCCGGGGTGAACCTCAAGGGCTACTACGCGTGGTCGCTGCTGGACAACCTCGAATGGTCGCTGGGTTTCTCCAAACGCTTCGGGCTCTACCACGTCGACTTCGCCACCCAGCAGCGCACGCCCAAGGCCACCGCGAAACTGTATGCCCGGGTGATCGAGAGCAACGGCGCCGTGCTGGACGACTGACCCATCGGAAGCTTTCGCTTCCCCTGCCCCGCAGGGGAAGCTGCCCGAAGGGCTGATGGGGTAGTGCTTTTGCTTTTCGCTGCTCGGAGCGTGGCTGCGCCGCGCGCACCCCCATCCGCCCTTCGGGCACCTTCCCCCGCATGCGGGGGAAGGGATCGGCGGACTGGTCGCGGGGGTGGTTTCGGTTAGGCGCCGCGGGCCAGCACCAGCAAGTGGCGTTCGGCCGGCAGGCCCGGCACCGTCAACTCGTGCGTGCCGCGCAGCGCGAAACCCGGCGGAATGCCCGGCAACTCGTCATCCGGCAGCTTGCCCTTCATCGCCAGCCAGATCCCGTCGGGGGCCAGCAGATGACCGCCCCAGCCCAGCATGTCGGCGAGGCTGGCAAAGGCCCGCGCGGTGACGCAGTCGAACTGGCCTTCGACGTCCTCAACCCGCGACTGTTCGGCGCGCACGCCTTCCAGTTTCAGCGAACGGATCGCCTCGCGCAGGAAGCGCACCTTCTTGCCGTTCGAATCCACCAGCAGGATCTGCCGACCGGGGGCGGCAATCGCCAGCACGATGCCGGGCAGGCCCGGACCGGTGCCGAGATCGGCCAGGGTCTGGCCCTGCACGTACGGCAGGATCGCCAGCGAATCGAGCAGGTGGCGGGTGATCATCTCGTCCGGATCGCGCACCGCGGTGAGGTTGTACGCCGCGTTCCAGCGCTGCAGCAAGGCCTGGTAATCCAGCAGGCGCGGCACCGCCTCGGGCGGCAACGACAGGCCAAGCGTGGCGATGCCTTGTTCGAGTCGTGCCTGCAGGGCGTCGCGGCTGGTCATCGGTTCACTCGTCACATGGGGCCGCAAAGTATCGGCGGCCGCTGCCGCGCTTGCCAGCCCCGCCAAAAGAAAAACCCGCCGTGGCGGGTTCAATACCTGCAAATCCCCTGCGGCGCGGGCGTTCTGGGACGCCCTGGCGCGACCCCTTGATTCAGGCGGCGTCCAATTCGACCCGCGTCACCATCATGCCGCGCTCGCGCAGCGCGCTGTTCAAGGACTGTTTCATCCGGGCGCCAAGGTCGCGCCGATCGGCGCCAGCAGCGACGGGCTCGTTGCGCAGCGCTTCACGGGCGCCGCGACGAATCAGCTGGTCGACCTGTTCGAATACCGCGTCCGCCCGCTCCGGCTCCAGCACCTGCCAGTACACGGTGCCGCGTACCTCGCCGGCATCCTCCTGCGACGCATCCAGCCGCAGCGTCTGCCCGGCCAGGTTGATCTTGTGAGCCACCCGGTCAAGCAACGGCAACACCAGATGCGTTCCCTGCTGCAGCACCCGCACCAGCTTGCCGCGGCGATACAGGCTGTAGACCTGACCGGCCGGCACATGACGCACGGCGCTGGCGATCAGCGCGGTGGAGACAAGCAGCAAGGTGAGAGCAGCAGTCATCATGGTCTTGAAAAACAGCAGGTTGCCTATCGTTTGTTGAGTAACCGCGATAACTTGAGGATACAGTTGCCTGAGTCCACAAAGATTAACCTTCATTTAACGGCGAAACTGAAAATTTAACAAGTAGTCAGACGAGGGCGGCGAATGACTCCGGTCACAGAACCGCCAAGTCACTGGATGTCATGCCTGAATCGTGCCAAATCGAGGGCTGCTGCAGCGCCGCAGCGGGAATCCGGTCGATGCGGGCCAGCATCAGGGAATCTGCCGGCGGCAGCGCGCGGCGATCGACGGTGACTGCCGCAGCGCAGCAGAGGTATCGTTTTACAAGCGCTTTACAATCCGCCATGAAAACGTTTACGTTGGCGCCGCAATGCGGTTCCCTGTTCGCGGATCGGGTCACCAATGCCAGCAGCAACCATCAAAGACGTGGCGCGCGAGGCCGGTGTATCGGTGGCCTCGGTGTCGCGCGCGCTGAATGGCGGCCGTGGCGTCACCGCCGAGACCGGCCGGCGCATTCTCGAGGCGGCCCAGCGCCTGCGCTACGTGCCGCATGCCGCCGCCCGCATGCTGATTACCCGGCGCACCAACACGGTAGGCGCCCTGCTGCCCGACCTGTACGGCGAGTTCTTTTCCGAGCTGATCCGCGGCATCGACCTGGCGGCGCGGGCGCGCGGCCTGCACCTGCTGGTCTCCAGCTCGCACGATGACGCGGAAGCGGCGGCCGCCGCCCTGCGCGCGATGCAGGGGCGGGTCGACGGCCTGCTGCTGATGTCGCCCCACGCCGATGCTGACTTCCTGCGGCAGAACCTGCCGCAGAATCTTCCCACTGTGCTGATCAACACCCGGCTGTCCGGCACCGACTACTGCGCCCTGTCGGTGGACAACGACGGCGGTGCGCGGCTGATGGTCGAACACCTGCTGTCGCTGGGTCGCCGGCGCATCGTGTTCATCCAGGGCCCACCGGGCAACCGCGATGCCACCCAGCGCGAGCTCGGCTATCGCGAATCGCTGGCCAGCCATGCACCGGACAGTCCGGTGATGATGCTGCGCGGGGACTTCAGCGAAGAATCCGGGTATCGCGCCGGCCAGCAGGTGCTGGCGATGCGGCCACGGCCGGATGCGGTGTTCGCCGCCAACGACATGATGGCGATCGGCTGCCTGGCGGCCCTGCGCGAGGCGGGCCTGCGCATCCCGCAGGACATCGCCGTGGGCGGCTTCGACGACGTGCCGATGGCGCGCTACGTGACGCCGCCGCTGACCACGATCCAGGTGCACATCGCGGAACTCGGCGGGCAGGCGATGGCCCTGCTGGGCGAACAGCTCGACCACCCGGACGACGTGCGCGCGGGCAGCCGGCGCCGGGTCGGCGCCGAGCTGGTGGTGCGGGCATCCAGCGCCGCGCCATCGGGCTGAAACGCATCGAGATACCGGCGCCGGATCGCGCCGGAAGAAACCGCACCGGGCACCGGTCGGTGCACTCCAGGCGGGCCACGATAGGGGTCCGCAGACAATGGCACGGCAACGACGGAAGAGCGTTCCACCACCTTGCAACGATTACGGGAGAGGGTCAGTCATGGTCAATCAACGTACGTTATCCAGGCACATCTCGCTGGCACTCGCCGGCCTGCTGGTCACCGCATTCGCGCTGCCGGGCGCGCACGCCCAGACCAGCACGGCGATCCTGCGCGGGCACGTCAGCGCACCGCAGGGCGCGATGCCCACCCAGGTGGTGGCCACCAATACCGCCAACGGCTTCGTCAGCAAGGCGAAGGTCGGTGCGGACGGCAACTACACCCTGGCCGGACTGAGCCCGGGCAGCTACACCATCGTGGCCAGCGGCAACGGCAGCAGCGCCAGCCGCACCGTCACGGTACAGGTCGGCCAGGCGCTGAACCTCAACCTGGACGCCGGCGCCGCCGCGGCCGGACCCAGCACCAGCAATGCCACCGAGCTGCAGGGCGTCTCGGTGAACGCCACCACCCTGGTCGAGACGCGCACTTCGGAAGTGGCCACCAACATCAGCCAGAAGCAGATCCAGCAACTGCCCCAGAACGAGCGCAACTTCCTGGATTTCGCCAAGCTGGTGCCGGGCGTGACCACCTCGCGCGACCCCAACTCGAAAAGCTTTTCGTCGGGCGGTCAATCGGCCGAAAATGTAAACGTTTTCATCGACGGCGCCAGCCTGAAGAACAACGTGCTCAAGGGCGGCATCGCCGGCCAGGACTCCACCCGCGGCAACCCGTTCTCGCAGGAAGCGGTGCAGGAATTCCGCGTACTCACCAACAACTACAAGGCCGAGTACGAGCAGGCCGGCACCGCAATCATCACCGCGGTGACCAAGTCGGGCACCAACGAATTCCACGGTTCGGTCTACGACTACTTCCAGAACACGTCGATGATCGCGCAGAACTCGTTCGACAAGAAAAACCACGTCAAGAAGCCCGAGTACAAGCGTGAACAACGCGGCTTCACCCTGGGCGGACCGATCATCAAGGACGTGGCGCAGTTCTTCATCAACTACGAGGAACGCAAGGACACCGCCAACAACACGGTGCAGATCAACGACTCGCGCTTCGCCCAGTACAACGGCACGTTCTCGGCGCCGTTCAACGAGAAGACCTTCTTCGGCAAGTTGAGCTGGCAGCCGAACCACGACAACAACGTCGACCTCAGCCTGACCACGCGCCGCGACAGCGAACAGCTCGGCTTCGGTGGCACCACCGCCTACAGCGCGCGCAGCAACCGCAAGAACAACGTCGACGACCTGCTGCTGAAATGGCAGAAGCGCGGCGACAGCTACACCAATGACCTGCTGCTGGATGCGGGCACGGCGAAATGGCACCCGACCTCGGCCGAGTCCGGCACGGTGCGGGCCATCTACGATCCCGGCATCGCGGTGATCGGCGCCGGCGGCGACCTGCAGGACAAGGGCCAGAACCAGCGTACCTTCCGCGACGACTTCACCTGGTTCGGCCTGCCCGACCACACGATCAAGGCGGGCATCAAGTATGCCGCGTACGGCATCACGCTGGAGCAGAACAGCGCCACCGTGCCGACCTACTACTTCCAGGAAGGCGCGGACTATCCCGGTGGTTTCAACTCGCCGTACAAGGCGGTGTACGCGCCCAACGGGGCCAGCGCCAACCTGCACACCAACCAGCTCGGCCTGTACGTGCAGGATGACTGGGACATCACCGAACGCCTGCAGCTGAACCTGGGCATCCGCTGGGATTACGAGACCAACGCGCTGAACAAGGACTACGTGACGCCAGCCGAGCAGATTCCCACGCTGGAATACCTGGGCCTGCAGAACTACATCAGCAACGGCCACAACCGCGACGGCTACAAGGGGGCGATCCAGCCCCGGCTGGGCTTCTCGCTGGATGTCAGCAAGGACGGCGACCAGAGCACCACGATCTTCGGCGGCGCCGGCCGCTACTACGACCGCACGCCGTTCGACTGGATCAGCCAGGAGGAATTGCACTCGCTGGTGCCGAACTACACCTTCCTGTTCAGCCCCGGCGGTGTCACCCCTGGCACCATCGCATGGGACCCGAGCTACCTGACGCCGGCCGGCCTCAACGGTCTGCTGGCATCCGGCTCGGCCGGTTTCAGTTCCGAAATCGACGTGATCAACAACAACACCAAACCGCCGCATACCGACCAGTTCAGCCTGGGCGTGCGTCAGGTGATGGGTGACTGGACCGCCTCGCTGACACTGGCCCGCGTGCTGGGCTACGACCAGTTCACCTGGGTGTGGAACCGCCTGCCCGAACCGGGTTTCGTGCGTGACCAGATGCCGGGCAGCCCCTACGGCAACGTGCTGCACAACACCGACAAGAAGACCCAGTCCAGCAGCGTGCTGGTCAGCATCGACAAGCCGTACACCGAGGCCTCCGGCTGGGGTGTGGGCCTGGCCTACACCTACCAGCGCGCGCGCCAGCAAGGCGGCGACAACTACTCGCTGGACTATGTCGATCCGGCGGGCTACTTCGCCGACAACGTGGGCGAGAAACAGCACCTGGTGCTCAACGGCATCGTGCGCGGCCCGTGGGACACCCGCCTGACCGGCATCTTCACCTACGGCTCGGGCCTGCCCTGGGACTACTTCGCCAACGTGCCGGGCTGCGACTACAACTGCATCTTCTACAAGAACGGCAAGTACGGCCAGAAGTACCTCAACCTCGACCTGTCGATCGCCAAGGAATTCCGCTGGGGCGAAAGCCAGGCGCTGGAGCTGCGCTTCGACGTGATGAACGTGTTCAACCGCGACGTCGACAACGGCTACATCAACAACCAGTACAACTGGGGCACGCTGAACCCGAACCCGGACTTCGGCCGCGCCACCAGTGCCGACCCGAACCAGACCCGCCGCTTCCAGATCGGCGCCCGCTACACGTTCTGATCCACCCGCGGCAAGGCAGTACCGATTCATCCGTCCGCTTCGTGATAACGGACGTCTGGACGTCCACCTGAACCTGCGCTCCCCCGCGGGTCCAGGTGGCGTCGCTCACAAAGTACGGCAGACCGATCATGACGTTTCCCCACCGGCCCGCATGGCTTGCCTCCCTTCTGCTCGGCCTGGCCCTGGTGCTGGCAGCTCCCGCCAGCCCGGCCTGGCAGGCCCGGCCCGACCCCGCTCCCGCCACAACCGCCAGCACGCCCGAAGTACCGGCGCTGGTCAACGACCTCGAACAGCGCACCTTCCGGTTCTTCTGGGACAGCGCGGACCCGGCCAATGGCCTGGTGCCCGACCACTATCCGGGCGAATCGTTCTCCAGCATCGCCGCGGTCGGCTTCGGCCTGACCGCCTACGGCGTGGGCGTGGAGCGCGGCTACATCACCCGTGAACAGGCGGTGGAGCGCACGCTCGCCACGCTGCGCTTCTTCGACACTGCGCCGCAGGGCGACAGCGAGGACGACGACAGCGGCTACCACGGTTTCTTCTATCACTTCCTCGACATGAAGAGCGGCCGGCGCTTCGCCCGCTGGACCGAGGTGTCCACAGTCGACACCTCGCTGCTGCTGGGCGGCGTGCTGTTCGCGCAGTCGTACTACGATCGCGACACGCCGGCCGAGCAGGAAATCCGCACGCTGGCCGACCGCATCTACCGGCGGGTCGACTGGCCCTGGGCACAGGTGCGCGCGCCGCTGATCAGCATGGGCTGGACGCCGGGCGGCAAGTTCATCCCGCACGACTGGGAAGGCTACAACGAGGCGATGCTGGTCTACGTGCTGGCGCTGGGCTCGCCCACGCATCCGGTGGACGCCGACGCCTGGACGGCATGGACCCGCACCTACGACCGCAGCTGGGGCAGCTTCCACGGCGAGCAACTGCTGAACTTCGGCCCGTTGTTCGGCCATCAGTACAGCCATGTGTGGATCGACTTCCGCGGCATTCGCGATGCCTGGAACCGCCAGCACGACCTCGACTATTTCGAGAACAGCCGCCGCGCGGTGATCGCCCAGAGGAACTACGCGATCGCCAACCCGGGCGGCTGGACCGGCTACGGCCCGAACATGTGGGGGCTCACCGCCAGCAACGGTCCCGGCGGCATCGTCATGGACGGCAAGAGCAAGCGCCAGTTCTACGGCTACACGGCGCGGGGCGCCGGACTGGGCTACCTGGTCGACGACGGCACCCTCGTGCCCACCGCGGTCGCCGGCTCGATCGCGTTCGCGCCCGAGCTGGTGATTCCCGCGCTGGAGGAGATGAAGCGCCGCTACGGCAGCGCGATCTACAACCGGCACGGCTTTGTCGACGCCTTCAATCCCAGCTTCCACGTGCATACGGAGTTGCGCACGGGCAAAGTGCTGCCGATGGGCTGGGTCGACAGCGAGCAGCTGGGCATCGACCAGGGGCCGATCGTGCTGATGATCGAGAACTGGCGCAGCGACTTCGTCTGGAACGTGATGAAGAAGAACCCGTACATCCGCAAGGGACTTCAGCGCGCCGGCTTCGAAGGCGGCTGGCTGGCCGCCGAGGCGTCGAAAAAATGAGCTGCCGTGCGCGCCCGTGGCGGCACGCATGGCTGGTGGCGATCGCCTGCAGCGCCCTGCTGGGCAGTTGCACGCAAGCGCCGGACAACCACGAACTCACGTTCTGGACGATCGGCCGCGAAGGCGAAGCCATCGTCAAATTGCTGCCCGCGTTCGAGCGCGCCCACCCGGACATCCGGGTCAAGGTGCAGCAGCTGCCGCTGACCGCCGCGCACCAGAAGCTGCTTACCGCCTTTGCCGGCGATTCCACCCCGGACCTCAGCCAGCTCGGCAACACCTGGCTGCCCGAGCTGGCCGCATTGCACGCGCTGGAGCCCTTGCAGGCGCGGGTCGACCGTTCGCGGGTGATCCAGCCGCGCGACTACTTCGCCAGCATCTGGGCCACCAACGTGATCGACGGCACGCTGTACGGCGTGCCGTGGTACGTCGACACGCGGCTGCTGTTCTATCGCCGCGACCTGTTGCAGGCCGCCGGTTTCGACGCACCGCCGCGCAGCTGGGCCGAGTGGCGGCAACAGCTTGCTGCATTGAGCGATCCCGCCCGTCACCGCTACGGCATCCTCTTGCCGACCAACGAGTACGAGCAGCTGATGTCGCTGGCGCTGCAGCAGGACTACGGCCCGCATCCCGGCGACGGGCTGCTGCGCGACGGCGGCCGCTACGGCAATTTCGAAAGCGCGGGCTTCAGGCGGGCGCTGGCGTTCTACGTCGACACCTTTCGGCTGCGCCAGGCGCCGGCGATCACCAATGTCGAAGCGGGCAATCCGTGGACCGAGTTCGGCCGCGGCGTGTATGCGTTCTACCTGTCCGGCCCGTGGAACATCGGCGAATTCCGCGCGCGCCTGCCGGCAGCTCAGCAGGACGACTGGGCCACCGCGCCCCTGCCCGGACCGACCGGCCCCGGCATCGGCGTGGCCGGCGGTTCCAGCCTGGTGATCTTCCGTCGCTCGCGGCACAAGGACGCGGCGTGGCAGCTGATCGAGTACTTGTCGCAGCCCGCGGTGCAGCGGCAGTTCTACGACCTGCTCGGCGACATGCCGCCCCGGCGCAGCTCGTGGGAGGGCGGCGCCCTGCATGACGACCCCAAGGCGCGCGCGTTCCGCCAGCAGCTGGAACAGGTGCGGCCCGCGCCGGCCGTGCCGGAGTGGGAGCGCATCGCCAACGAGATGCAGCTGGTCGCCGCCGAGGCGATCGCCGGCCGGTTGAGCATCGACCAGGCCGCCGCCGAGATGGATCGCCGCGCCGATGCGATCCTGGCCAAACGGCGCTGGGTGCTCGACCACGCTCATCCTGACCAGCTCCGTGGGCACACGCCATGAACCCGCAACGCACGGCCTGGCTGTTCCTCGCCCCGGCGCTGCTGGTGCTGGGCGTGTTCTTCCTGCTGCCGGTGCTGGCCGCGCTGCTGCTCAGCCTCACCGACTACGACCTCTACGCGCTGGCCGACATCCGCAACCTGCGTTTCGTGGCGCTTGGCAATTACTGGGAACTGCTGCAGCGGCCGCTGTTCTGGTCGGCGCTGGGACACACGTTGTACTTCGTGGCGGTGGGCGTGCCGTTGTCGATGGGCGCCTCGCTGGGCGCGGCGATGCTGCTGAACTCGCCGCTGACGCGCTGCAAGCCGTTCTTCCGCACCGCGCTGTTCGCGCCGGTGGTGACCACGGTGGTAGCCACCGCGGTGATCTGGCGCTACCTGTTCAACACCAAATACGGCATGGCGAATTATGTGCTGGGACTGGTCGGCATCCATCCGGTGGACTGGCTGGGCGATCCGCACTGGGCGATGCCCACGATCATCGCGTTCGCGGTGTGGAAGAACTTCGGCTACAACATGATCATCTTCCTGGCCGGCCTGCAGGCGATCCCGCCAGACCTGTACGAAGCCGCCCGCATCGACGGCGCCTCGCCCTGGCGGCAGTTCCGCCACATCACCCTGCCGATGCTCAAACCCACCATGCTGATGGTGGGCATCCTCACCGTGTCGGGCTACTTCCAGCTGTTCGCCGAACCCTACGTGATGACCGAGGGCGGCCCGCTGCAAAGCACGGTCAGCGTGCTGTACCTGATGTACGACGAAGGCTTCAAGTGGTGGAACCTCGGCTCCGCCTCGGCGGTGGCGTTCCTGCTGTTCCTGATCATGTTCGCGGTGACCGTGCTGATGCTGAAGCTGTCCCGACGCGGAGAGCAGGCATGAATCCGCGGCTGGCCAGGGCGCTGGTCAACGGCCTGCTGATCGGCGTGGCGGCGGTGGCGCTGTTCCCGCTGCTGTGGATGCTGTCGGTGTCGTTCATGGCGCCGGGCGCGGCCAGCGCGCTGCCGCCGCCGCTGCTGCCGCGCCATGCCAGCTGGGACAACTACCGCGAATTGTTCGTGCACGCCGGCATGGGCCGCTACCTGCTCAACAGCCTGCTGGTGGCCGGCACCATCACCGTGCTGTCGCTGGCCTGCAACCTGCTGGCCGGCTACGCTTTCGCCAAGCTGCGCTTCGCCGGGCGCGAGCGGCTGTTCCAGGCCCTGCTGGGCGCACTGGTGATCCCCGCCCAGGTGGCCATGCTGCCGCTGTTCCTGCTGCTGAAGTACATCGGGCTGGTGAACAGCTACGCCGGCGTGGTGGTGCCCGCGCTGGCCACCGTGTTCGGCATCTTCCTGGTGCGCCAGTATGCGCGCGGCATCCCCGACGAACTGCTGGAAGCGGCGCGGATCGACGGCGCCGGCGAGTGGCGGATCTTCGCGCAGATCGTGCTGCCGCTGCTGAAGCCGATCATCGTCACGCTGGCCATCTTCACCTTCCTCGCCGCGTGGAACGACTTCATGTGGCCGCTGATCGTGCTGACCGGGCAGGACCACTACACCTTGCCGATCGGCCTGGCCTCGCTGGCGCGCGAACACTCGCAGGACAGCGAACTGATGATGGCCGGATCGGTGGTCACCGTGCTGCCGGTACTGCTGCTGTTCCTGTCCCTGCAGCGCTACTACCTCGAAGGCCTGCTGCTGGGCGGCGTGAAGGGCTGACGATGCGTCGCTACCTTCCCGTGCTGCTTGCCCTGCTCGCGATCAACCACTTCGCACATGCCGAAGCGGCGTCACGAACCCTCGACGACTTCACCCAGCCGAACGCCTGGCAAGCCATCGCCACCGACGACATCGGCGCATCCCTGCGCCCGGCCAGCGGGCCGCACGGCAAGGCGATCTGCCTGGACTTCGACTTCAACGGCGTGTCCGGCGGGCCGAGCCTGCGTCGCACACTGCCGATCACTTTTCCCGACAACTACGCGCTGTCGTTCGACGTGCGGGGCAACATGCCGCCGAACGACCTGCAACTGAAACTGATCGACGCCAGCGGCGACAACGTGTGGTGGTATCGACAAGAGAACTTCCGGCCGACCGATACGTGGCAGACAATCACCGCCAGCAGGCGCGACATCGTTTCCGCCTGGGGTCCGGCACAGGACCGCACGCTGCGCCACACGCAGACGCTGGAATTCACCCTGTATGCCGGGCAGGGCGGTCGCGGCGAATTCTGCGTCGGCAATCTCCGCCTGACGCCGTTGCCGCCCGCGCCCGTCGACGAGCCCGCGCCGGCCAGCCTCACCCCGAATGCCCGGCTGATGCAGCAAGCGCGCAGCGCACCCCGCGGCATCTATCCCCGCGGCTTCACCGGCGAGCAGAGCTACTGGACCCTGGTCGGCGTGGACGGTGGCGCCAAGCAGTCGGCGCTGCTCTCCGAGGACGGCGCGGTGGAGGTGCGCAAGGGCGGCTGGTCGATCGAGCCGATGCTGCTGGACGGCGACACGCTGATCGACTGGGCCACGGTGAAAGCCACGCAAAGCCTGCAGGACGGCTACCTGCCGATCCCCACCGTGCACTGGCAGGCCGACGACCTGCGGCTGGACACCACGGCCTTCGCCAACGGCACGTCGGCTCGCTCGAACCTGCTGCTGCAATACCGCCTGCACAACGACGGCGCGCAACCGCGCGTGCTGACGCTGGCCCTGCTGTTGCGACCGTTCCAGGTCAATCCGCCCACCCAGTTCCTCAACACGCCCGGCGGCATCAGCCCGATCCGCGACCTCGAGCGGGATGGCCATGGCGTGCAGGTCAATCGGGCGCTGCGCGTCGTACCGCTGCAGGCGCCCACCGCGTTTGTCGGCAACCGCCATGGCGAGCTCACCTTGCCACAGCGGCTGGCCCGCGGCGAGCGGCCGCGCATCACCGCGCTGCACGACGACAGCGGCTACGCCCAAGGCGCGCTGCTGTATCGGCTGACCGTGCCGGCTCACTCGGCCGTGACGCTGGGCCTGGTGGTGCCTTCGGGTGCGTCTTCGTTCGCCCCTCCCGCCGACGCCATGCGCTGGCTGCAGCAACAGCGCGACGAGGTGGCGGCCGCATGGCGCGAAAAGCTCGATCGCGTGACCCTGCAATTGCCGGCTGCCCAACAGGCGCTGGTCGACACCGCGCGCAGCGCGCAGGCCCAGATGCTGATTTCGCGCGATGGCCCGGCGCTGCAGCCGGGCACGCGATCCTACGCGCGCACGTGGATTCGCGACGGCGCGATGATGAGCGAGGCGCTGCTGCGCAGCGGCCACGCCGACGTCGTGGGCGCGTTCGTGCAGTGGTATGCACCGCACCAGTTCGCCACCGGCAAGGTGCCGTGCTGCGTCGATGCGCGCGGTTCCGACCCGGTGGTGGAGAACGACAGTCCCGGCGAACTGCTGTTCGCGATCGCCGAATGGTGGCGCTACGGCCACGACCGTGCCGGTCTGCAGCGGCTATGGCCGCACGTGGAACGCACGGTGGCCTACATGGATCAGCTGCGCGCCAGCGAGCGCACCCCGACGCAGCAGGGCAGCTCGCGCTACGGCCTGATGCCGGCCTCGATCAGCCACGAAGGCTACTCGGCCAAGCCGATGCATTCGTACTGGGACGACTTCTGGGCGCTGCGCGGCTACGACGATGCGGTCGAGCTGGCGCGCGCCCTGGGCAGGCACGACGAGGCGATCCGCTACGCCGCCTCGCGCGATGCCTTCCGCGCCGACCTGCAGGCCTCGATCCTGGCGGCGGTGCACGAACACCGCATCGACTTCATTCCCGGCGCGGCCGAGCTGGGCGACTTCGACGCCACCTCCACCACCATCGCGTTGTCGCCAGGCGGCGCGCAGGACTGGCTGCCGCCAGCGCTGCTGCAGCAGACCTTCGAGCGCTACTGGCAGGGCTTCATCGCGCGCCGCGACGGCGACAAGCCATGGGATGACTACACCCCGTACGAGTGGCGCAACGTGGCGGCCTTCGTCCGGCTGGGCTGGCGCCAGCGGGTGCCGGCGCTGCTCGATTTCTTCATGGCCGACCGCCGACCCGCGGGGTGGAACCAGTGGGCCGAAGTGGTGGGTCGCGACGCACGCGAGCCGCGCTTTGTCGGCGACATGCCGCATGCGTGGATCGCCTCGGACTTCCTGCGCTCGCTGTACGACCTGTTTGCGTGGGAGCGCCGCAGCGACCAGGCGCTGGTGCTGGCCGACGGCATGCCGGTGGACTGGCTGCGCGGCGAAGGCATCGGCATCGAGCACCTGCACACGCCCTACGGCGAGCTGAGTTATCGCCTGCGCGAACACGACGGGCGGCTGGAGCTGTCGCTGCCGGCCGGCAACGCGATGCCGCCCGGCGGCCTGGTGCTGCGCTGGCCGTACGCCGGCCAGCCCGGCGGCACGGCGCGGCTGAATGGTGCGCCGGTGGCGTGGCGGCACGGCGAGATCGTCGTCCGCTCGCTGCCCGCCACGGTGCAGATCGACCCCGCCCGCTAATCCCGACGGCGAAAACCGCTTGACCGCGACGTCGCTCCTACTGTACTAATGCACACAGTACACAAGGTACAGCCAAGCGGAGATCCTGATGGCCCGAACCCAAGCCCTGCTGATCCAGATCGCCACCGGCGATCCGCGGCCGATCAGCAAGCAGATCGTCGACGGCGTGCGCATGAAGATCGCCACCGGCGAACTCGCGGTCGGCGCGCAGCTGCCCAGCGTGCGCGGACTGGCGCAACAGTTGACGATCAACCCGAACACCGTGGCCAAGGCCTATGCCGAACTCACCGGCGACGGCTGGCTGGAGTCGCGCCAGGGTCTGGGCCTGTACGTGGCCACGCCGCGCCAGCGGCTGAGCAATGCCGAACGCGACCGCCGCATGGATGACGCCGTGCAGAACTTCGTGCACGAGGTGGCCGCGCTGGACTATCCGCCCGAGCGCGCGCTGAGCCGGCTGGAACGCGCGCTGCGCGTGCTGGCCCCGAAAAAATCCGCCTGACCCGGAGGCGAGAGACGAGCATGACCGAGCCCACGCCTTCCGAGTACGTGATCGAGACCGCAGCGTTGTGCAAGCGCTACGGCAACAAGCTGGCGCTGGACCAGCTGGACCTGCGCATCGCCAGCGGCCGCATCCACGCCATCGTGGGCGCGAACGGCGCGGGCAAGTCCACGCTGTTCCGCATCCTGCTCGGCTTCCTGCCGCCGAGCTCGGGCCAGGCCCGCATCCTCGGTCGCGACAGCCAGCGATTGACACCGACCGACCGCGGCCGCATCGGTTTCGTCAACGAGGAACACACGCTGCCGAACTGGATGCGCGTGGCGGCGGTGACCGCGATGCAGCGCCACCACTACCCGCGCTGGGACCAGCGCGCGTTCGACGAGGTGATCGGCCACTACCACGTGCTGCCGGAGCAGAAGGTCGGCCAGCTGTCGCGCGGCGAGCGCGCCGGTTTCAACCTCGCGCTGACCCTTGCGCAACGGCCGGAGCTACTGGTGCTGGACGAGCCGACCCTGGGGCTGGACGTGGTGGCCAAGCGGGCCTTCCTCGAATCGCTGCTGTATTCGAACGCGGCCGGCCAGTGCACGGTGATCTATTGCTCGCACCAGATGGAAGAGGTCGAACGGGTCGCCGACAACCTGATCATCCTCGAGCGCGGCCGGCTGATGAACATGTCGGCGCCCGACGATTTCTGCGCGCGGGTGACCCACTGGGTGGCGGACATCCCGTTCGCCGGCCCGCCCCCGGCCAGCGTGCCCGGACTGCTGCAGGTACAGCGCATCGACGGCTTGCACCACTACCTGGTGCTGGACCAGGACGAGGACTTCGCCAGTTTCCTGCAAGCCAGCGGCGCGCGTTCGATGCAGAGCATGCCGGTGAGCCTGGACCGTGCGGTCAACGGCTTCCTGGCCAAGAACCACGCCGTACCGACCGCGGCCTGAGCGCCGCCCTTCTTCGAGGAAACAACATGCGCGATCTTTTCAGGGCCGAATTGCTGCGCTTCCGCAGCTGGGCCATCGCCGGCGCGGTGCTGCATCTGCTGGTGCTGGGTTTCCTGACCCGGGTGGTCGACCTGGCGCAGCAGCCACTGCTGGTTTACCGCGTGTTCGGCGGCGTCTACGCGCTGGCCGGCCTGTTGCTGGGGCTGTTCCAGATGGGCAGTTACCGGCGTCCCAGCACCTGGCTGAACCTGCTGCACCGGCCGTTGCCAAACTGGCGCATCGCCGCGGCGCTGCTGGGTGCGGGCGTCGTGTTGCTGGCGCTGGCCGCGGCGCTGCCGATCCTGCTGATCGCCGTCTACCAGCACGGCATGACCGCACGCGTGGTCGACCTGCGCCACTGGCTGTTCCCGCTGGCCGCGCTGCTGATCGCCGCCTGCGGTTACCTGGCCGGCGCCTACTGCATGCTGGGCGGTCGTCGTCATTCGACCTGCGCGCTGGTGTTCCTGGTGTTGCTGGCGGTGAGCCAGGCCATCGGTCCGCGGACGCTGATCGTGCAGGCGCTGGCCCTGCTGTGGCTGGCGGCGATGGTGCTGGCCGCGTTCAAGCCCGACCTCAGCGCGCCGCCACGTTTGCTGGCCGCCACCGTGATCACCGCCCTGCCGCTGCAGATGGGCGTCTATCTGCTGGCCCTGCTGCTGGGCTTCGGCGTGGAGATGCTGTGGATCATGCAGGGCACGCATCCGAACAACATGAGCGTGCCGCCACCCGGAGGCCACAACGAAACCGAACGGATGACGCCGCAGCAGCGCATGCTGGCCGGCCTGGCCGTCAGCCGCGCGGCGCAGGCGCCGCTGTGGCGCGAGCAGGTGGCGCTGTCCGAAGTGCATGAGATCGGTTCGCAGCTGGCGGCCACCCCGGTGCGCAACGAACTCACTCACGCCGCGGCGGCGCAGATGGAATTCGACGACGAGGAACTGCGCGTACGCTGGGTGTTCAGCCACGATCGCATGCGCTTCGAAGGCTACCGCCTCACCGATGGTCGCCGCTTCGGCGAGCTTGGCGTGGGCGCCGCCGATGCCGCGTTCCCGGCACCGGCCCAGGCGGCCGGCAGCCTGCCGGCGCTGCCCAGGGGTGATGGCGCGCTGGTCGCCGGCAACACGCTGTATCACTACGTCAGCGCCAGCCATCAGGCGCTGCCGCGCATCCGCCTGCCTGCCGGTGAAATTCTGGCCGGGGTGACGCCGGTGGGCGAAAGCCTGGTGGTGTTGAGCGATCGGGCGCTGTACTTCTTCGATGGTCGCGACGCGGCTGCCAGCGACGTCTTGTTGAGCCCGCGCCAGCGGCTGCCGATTCCCGGCCGCAGCGGCGACCTGAGCAACATCGATCTGATCGAGCTGGTGGACGGCTACCTGGTGTCGTTCTCCTTCACCACCTACGCGCATGAGCTCACCGGCGCGGCGCCGTACCAGAGCGTGCTGTGGCTGGACGACGCCGGCCACGTCACCGAAGCTGCCCATCGCGCGATCGGCTACGACTACCCCGCGTTGTACCGCTACAAGGCGTGGTGGCCATCGCCGGCGCTGTACGCCTTGCGCGTGGCGGCGCTGGACCTGTTCGCGGTGCACGATCCGCTGGACGTCACCGCACCGCCGCCGATTCCCCGCCGCATCCAGCTGTTCGCCGGCGCGCTGATGCTGCTGTCGCTGCTGGCGGCGATCTGGCTGTGTCGTCGACGCGCCTTGTCCACGCCGGCGCGGCTGGCCTGGCTACTGGCTTGCGCCGTGGTCGGACTGCCGGCGCTGGCCAGCCTGTGGCTGCTGTATCCCGCCGGCGAACATGCGCCGTCCCGGCGCAAGCTGCTGCCCGCAACCGCCTGACCACGCGCGGCGCAGGCCGCCTCGTCCCCTTGATGATGCGGCCCGTCGGCATGACGGGCCGACAGCCGGAGAAATCCATGTCCACGTTCCCGAAGTGGTTGGCGGCGCCGTGCGCCCTCGTGCTGGCGCTGGCGAGCGGAACGGTGCGCGCCGACGAGGCGGCAGACGCTGCCGCCCTGCATCGCGCGGTCGCCATCGAGCAGGCGCGCGCGCCGGCGCCGCGCTTTCCGCGCAGCGCGTTCCTGGTCGATCGGATGATCGGCAGCGTGAGCCTGTCGCCCGACGGGCGATCCGTCGCCTGGCTGCGCGTGCAGGGCATCCAGCGCAGCGTGTGGCTGCAGTCGACCGCGGGTGGCGCCGCACGCCAGCTGCTCTCGCGTACCGAGGCGCGCCAGTTGTACTGGTCGCGCGACAGCCGGTGGCTGCTGCTGGAATCGCCGCGCCAGCTGTTTGCGCTGGCGGCGGCCGGCCAGGGCGGCTCCGGCATCGTCACCGCGCTGGGTGGCGGCGAACGGCGCGAAGTGCGTGCCGTCGATCCGCTGCAGGGCGCCGCGGTCATCGTCGGCGAGCAGGTGCCGGCCACGTCGCCGGCATCGGCCGGGAAGTGGCGGCTGTTGCGCGTGGACATCCACGGCAAGCGCAGCGTGCTGCACGAAGACGCCGATGAACTGGCCGGGTTCGCGTTCGATCCGCAGGGTCGGCTGGCCTTCCTCGAACGGGTCGAACACGAGGACCTGGTGATCCATCGCGTCGACGCGGACGGCGGCCTGCACGAGGTGCTGCGCTGCGTGCAGTTGCAGCGCTGCAGCCTGTTGCCGGTGACCGCGCCGGACGGCGAGCTGCTGCTGCGCACGGATCGCGGCGGCAGCCTGCTCGACCTGACGCGGCTGGATGCGCAAGGCACGTTGCACACCCTGCTCACCGATCCGGCGGGCGAAGCGGACCTCGACGCGCTGCTGCTCGATCCCGTCGACGGCCAGCCGCTGATCGCCAGCTGGCGAAGCAGCACGTCGGCGCAGCGCGGGCTGGATGCGCAGACACAGCAGGCGGTCGAAGCCATCACCCGCCACTTCCCGCAACGCGATCTGGACATCCAGGTCGGTCGCGGCGCGCAGGCCGCCTGGCTGGTCGGCGAACGCGGGCCCACGCTGCAGGCCGGGCGCTGGCATCTCTACGAGCCGTGGTCGGGTCGGTTCAAGCCGTTCCTCGACGACGCGCTGACGCAGCAGCGCAGCGGCAAGCCGCTGTCGCCGCTGCCCGGGTCGGCGCTGGCACGCAAGATTCCGTTTACCTGGAAAGCCTCCGACGGCATGCGCCTGCATGGCTTCCTGCTGCTGCCGCCGGGCGCCGATCCGGCAACGCTGCCACTGGTGGTGACTCCGCATGGCGGTCCGTGGAACCACGATCGCCCGGACTACGGCAGCTTCGGGCAGTTCCTGGTCAACCGCGGCTACGCGGTGTTCCAGCCGCAGTTCCGCGGCTCCACCGGCTACGGCCGCGACTACGTGCTCGCCGCGCACGGCGACTTCGGCAACGGCCGGGTGCAGCAGGACATCGTGGAAGGCACGCGTTACCTGCTGGCGCAGGGCATCGGCGATGCGCAGCGGGTCGGCATCGCCGGCGCCTCGTTCGGCGGCTACGCGACCCTGCTCGGGGTGACCTTCCAGCCGGAGTTGTTCAAGGTGGGCGTGGCGATCGTGCCACCGGCGGATTTCGGCTGGGATCTGCGCTGGGTTTCGCGCAGCCACGAGGCGCTGAACCTGTCGCGCTACATCCCGTTCATCGCCTGGCTGCGCCTGCTGTCGCTGGACCTGCACGACGACGCCACCATGGCGCGGCTGCATGCGCAGTCGCCGCTGGCCAACGCGGCACGGATGCAGCGTCCGTTGTTGTTGATTGCCGGTGGCGCGGATCACCGGGTGGCGATCCGTGGCGTCATCGCGTACGCCGCGCAGCTGAAACTGCTGGAGCGGGAGGTCAGCCTGCTGGTCGATGACCAGGCCGGCCACACCAACGAGGATCCGCTGGCCAGGGAGGCGATGTTCTACCTCACCGAACGACTGTTGCAGCGTCATCTCGGTGGTGTCGCGCCCGCGCCGCCGGACGCGGCGATGCGCGAGTACCTGCAGCGGAACCTGCGGCTGAGCGGAAAGGATCTGCGCGGCGAGTGAATCGCGCCGACGGCCCGGTGCTTCCCTGCGCGGAAGCCACGCAGGGCGGGCACTGCCCGCCGGTTCTGCTTTTTGTTGCGACTTGGCGGGAAGCGGCGGGCAGTGCCCGCCCCTTTCGACGGAAGCGCGCTTCGCCCAGGCAACGCTGGACGCGTGGACCCTCACCCGGAGGGAGAGGGAGCAACGCGCAAGAAGCGCGTTACTTGATCAAAAGCGGCCGGCGCGGAAGTCGGCGATTGCCTCGTGGATCTGCTCGGGCGTGTTCATCACGAACGGCCCGTAGCGCGCCACGCTTTCGTTCAACGGTTTGCCGGCGACGACCAGCAGACGTGACGGTTTGTCAGTACCCGCCAGCTTCAGTTGCCCGCCTTCGGACAGTACGCCCAGTTCGCTGCGCTGCAGTGATTCGCCGCCGACCAGGGCCGATTCGCCCTCGAACACGTAGGCGAAGCCGTGATGGCCGGCGGGCAGATCCAGCGTGAACTGCGCGCCGGGCTGCAGGCTGATATCCAGGTACACCGGCGCGGTGACGATGCCTTCGACCGGGCCGGTGGCACCGGCCAGCGAGCCGGCGATCAGCTTCACCTCGACGCCGTCGGCCGGATGCACCACCGGGATCCGTTCCGGGCCGATGTCCTGGTAGCGCGGCGCGGTCATCTTGTCGGACGCCGGCAGGTTCACCCACAGCTGGAAACCCCACATCAGGCCGTTTTCCTGCTGCGGCATTTCCGAATGCAGGATGCCGCGGCCGGCAGTCATCCACTGCACGCTGCCGGGCACCAGATTGCCCCGGTTGCCGTGGTTGTCGCCGTGCTGCATGTGGCCGGCCAGCATGTAGGTGACGGTCTCGAAGCCGCGATGCGGATGTTCCGGGAAGCCCGCGATGTAGTCGCCGGCCTGGTCGGAGCGGAACTCGTCCAGCAGCAGGAACGGGTCGAGCATGTCCAGCCCGGGCTGGCCGATCACGCGCTTCAGCTTCACGCCCGCGCCGTCGGAGGTGTCCATGCCGCGGATGCGGCGGGTGATGTGGCGATCGCTCATGGCTTGCTCCGGTAAAGGGAAGGACTGGCCGCCAAGATGGCCCCGTTCGAGCGTCTGTCCAAGCGCCGCCGCGGGAACGGATCGTTCCGGCAGGGGCAACGCCGGGTCAGTCGAGCCAGCGGAATGCCCGGGCCAACTCGGCCGGCGCGTTGTCGAGGTAGCAACGACCGTGGGCGAGGATCACACGTTGCGGCTGCCAGGCCAGCATCCGCGTCAGGCAGGCGCGCGCTTCGTCCTTGTGCCCGAGATAGGTCAGGCGCATGTCCAGCGGCGCCTTGCCGTCGGGATCGGTCACGCCGCCCAGTCGCGCCATCCAGCGCATCGCCGTGGGCAGCTTCCCAGCTTCGAAGTTCTCGATCAGGTCAGTGAGGATCAGCGTGGCGCTGGCGCGATGCAGGAACACGATTTCCTGCAGCACCCGGCTGCCACGGAAGCGCAGCTGGTCGATCGTGGCGGCCCAGTCTGGCGGCGGCGCGTCATCGAGATCCGCGTCGAACGCGACCTCGATGTGCTGGCTGGCGGCGCGCTGCCGCACGCCTGGTGAGGCCCACGCCGTCGCCTGCGGATAGCGCCGTTTCCAGGCCGCGATGTGCGCGTAATGCAGCAGGTTCGGCGAAACCAGGTGACGCACCGGGCCGAGTGCATCGATCGCGGCGAACAAGGCTTCGTCAGGCGCGATCGGCGAGTGGCACCACAAACTGCCATCGGCCAGCCGCACCACCGTCATGCGGGTGGGAAACGGCACGCGCATGCCGAGTGCGGCCATCTGCACCAGCGGGCCATCGGCGATCCAGACCCCGGACGCGACCGGCTTGAGCGTGTTGAGCGGGGTGTACAGGCCAACTTCGGACATGGCAGCTTCCGTTTCGCAGTAACGCGCCAGCAGCCTCCCGCAGGACCCTGTTCAGTGCACCCAGTGGCCGCTGCGCTGGCGCGGCGGGGTGGCTTCTTCCTGCTTGCCCGGGCGTTGCTGCAGCACCATCGTCTCCACTTCGGCCTCGGTGGCGGGCTTGGCCTGCCAGTACTGGTTGACCGCGCCAAGCACGGTCGGCACCTGGGCCAGGCACTCGTCGTATTCTTCTTCGCTGAGCTTCTCGAATTCGGTGTCGGCGCTGAGGATGCCTTCGTCGACGGCCAGCGCCATCACCGGGCCCAGCAGTTCCATCAGTTGCGGGTCTTCGGCCAGGCGGTTTTCCCACAGCGCAGCGCGCAGGTCGATGCCGCGGCTGAAGCCCTCGCACCAGCCCGCGGCCGACAGCATCGGGCCGCCTTCCATCTCCACCTCGCCCAGGATCGGCTCGTAGGCATCGACGTCGAGTTCGGCGCTGATCGAATCGTTGAGCTTGGCCAGCAGGGCCAGCACGCGATTGCCCTCGTCCTCGTCGGTGAACGGCTCGTGCAGCACTTCATGCAGCCATTCGTCGGGCAGCACCAGCAGCGGGCCCACCGCCAGTGCGCTGAGCAGGCCGTGGACGCCATCCAGCAGCAGGTCGCCTTCGCCGGTGTGCGCGCGCAGGTAGCGGTCCAGTTCTTCCAGTTCGTTGTCGTCCAGCGAGCTGGGCCATTCGGCTTTCGTCATGTCGTTCATATATCCAGTTCCAGCGTCACCGGCGTGTGATCGGAAGGGCGTTCCCAGCGTCGCGGTTCGCGGTCGATCGCTGCCGCCGTGGCAGCGGATTTCAACGCCTCGCCGATCAGGATCAGATCGATGCGCAGGCCCATGTTGCGGCGGAATGCCGCCTGCCGATAGTCCCACCAGCTGAAGTGACCGGGCTCGGGCTGGAACAGGCGGAAGCTGTCGTGCAGGCCGAGGTCGGTGATCGCCTTCAGCGCGGCGCGTTCCGGCGGCGAGCAGAGGATGTCCTCGCCCCAGGCCACCGGATCGTAGACGTCGCGATCGTCCGGGCAGATGTTGAAATCGCCCAGCACCACCAGGTTCGGGTACCGCTCGTGTTCGCGGGCCAGGAACTCGCGTACCCGGGCCATCCAGTCCAGCTTGTAGGCGTATTTTTCGTCGCCGACCGCCTTGCCGTTGACCACGTACAGGTCGACCACCCGCAGGCCGCCGACGGTCGCCGCCAGGATGCGCCGCTGCGGATCATCCAGGCCGGGAATATCGGTGACGATGTCGGCGGGTTCCTCGCGGGCCAGGATCGCCACCCCGTTGTAGGTCTTCTGGCCGGAATACACCGCCCGGTAGCCGGCGGCGGCCAGCTCGTCGACCGGAAACTTCGCGTCTTCCAGCTTGGTTTCCTGCAGCGCCACCACGTCCGGCTGCGCGTCGGCCAGCCACTGGGTCAGGTGCGGCAGGCGCACTTTCAGCGAATTGACGTTCCACGAGGCGATTTTCATCGGGTCATTGTAAGGGGAAGCGCCGGCACGAGGCAGCGCGGGCGAGCGCCAAGCGCGCCACGACGCGGTTTCGGGGAAAAAGGGGCGGTTTCGATGAACGGGAACGCGGGTTCGGGGATGTTTGCCTGAAAAACCCACCAAACCGCCGAAATACGGTGTATGCTGGTCGAGCAAGAGTACCGCGTAAAGGCGACCCCTTGCTTCTATTGCGGTTCGGCGCACGTCGCCAGGGCCGCAAATCATCCATGCTTCAAAGGTAATGTTACATGTCGGATCGTCAGAGCGGTACAGTCAAGTGGTTCAACGACGCCAAGGGTTTTGGCTTCATCACCCCGGAAAGCGGTGACGACCTGTTCGTGCATTTCCGCGCGATCCAGGGCACGGGCTTCAAGTCCCTGCAGGAAGGCCAGCGCGTCACGTTCGTCGTCACCAAGGGCCAGAAAGGCCTGCAGGCTGAGGAAGTCCAGGTTGCCTGATTCCCCCGGGAATTGAGCGATCTTGAAGAAACCCGCTTCGGCGGGTTTTTTCTTGCCCGGCGTTTGGCCTTGCCCGGACAACGCCGCGGCGGTGGCCGCGGCGTTGCGTCGATCAGGCCAGCCCGTGGCTGCGCAGCAGCGCCTCGGGTTCCGGCTTGCGGCCACGGAAGGCGATGAAGCTTTCCAGCGCCGGCCGGCTGGCGCCCACCGACAGGAACTCGGCGCGGAAGCGTTCGCCGGTGGCGCGATCGATGACGCCATGCTCCTCGAACTCGCCGAACGCATCGGCGCTGAGCAGTTCGGCCCACAGATAGCTGTAGTAACCGGCGGCGTAACCGCCGGCGAAGATGTGGCTGAAGCCGTGCGGAAAACGCTGCCAGGCCGGCGGATGCAGCACGGCCACCTGCTTGCGGACCTGCTCCAGCACCGCCAGCGTGCGCGCGCCCTGCGTCGGCTCGTACTCCAGGTGCAGCAGGAAATCGAACAGGGCGAATTCCAGCTGGCGCACCAGGAACAGGCCGGCGTGGAAGTGGCGCGCGGCCAGCATGCGGTCGAACAAGGCGTCCGGCAGGCGTTCGCCGGTCTCGTAATGCTTCGCGAACAGGTCCAGCGCCTCGCGGTTCCAGCCGAAGTTCTCCATGAACTGACTGGGCAGCTCCACCGCGTCCCATTCGACGCCATCGATGCCGCCGATCGAGGGCAGCTCGATCCCGGTCAGCAAGTGGTGCAGGCCGTGGCCGAATTCGTGGAACAGGGTCAGCACGTCGTCGTGGGTGAGCAGGGCCGGCTTACCCTCGGTCGGCGGCGCGAAATTGCAGGTGAGGAAAGCCACCGGCCGTTGCTTCCGGTCGCCGTCGTCGAAGCGGGCGCGGCAGACGTCCATCCACGCGCCGCCGCGCTTGCCGTTGCGCGCGTACAGGTCGACATAGGCGCCGGCGAACACCTGGCCGTCGGCATCACGCACGTCGTAATAGCGCACGTCCGGATGCCACACATCGACACCATCGCGCGCGGCGAGGGTGATGCCGTAGAGCCTTTCGGTGAGGCCGAACAGTCCGTCGATCACCGCCGGCAAGGGGAAGTACGGCTTCAGTTGTTCCTCGTCCAGTGCGTACTCGCGCTGGCGCAGCTTCTCCGACGCATAGCCGACGTCCCACGGTTCGAGGTTGTCGAGCTGCAATTCCTCGCGGGCGAAGGCGCGCAAGGTGGCCAGTTCCTGTTGCGCCACCGGCTTGGCCCGGGCGGCCAGGTCGTGCAGGAATTCCAGCACCTCGGCCGGCGAGCCGGCCATCTTGGTCGCCAGCGACTCCTCGGCGGCGTTGGCGAAGCCCAGCAGCCCGGCCGCCTCGTGGCGCAGCGCCATGATCTGCTCGATGCGCGCGCTGTTGTCGAACTTGCCCGCGTTCGGGCCCTGGTCCGAGGCGCGCGTCTGGTACGCCCAGTACACCCGTTCGCGCAGGCCGCGGTTGTCGGCGTAGGTCAGCACCGCCTGCACGCTGGGCTGCTTCAGGGTGACCAGGTAGCCATCCAGCTGCTGGTCTTCGGCGTACTGGAGCAGCACTGCGCGACCGGAGTCAGGAATGCCGGCGAGATCACGCTCGTCGGTGACGTGTTCGTGCCACGCCTCGCTGGCATCGAGCACGGCGTTGGAAAATTCGGTCGAAAGCTTGCTGAGCTCGACGCCGATCTCGCGGAAACGCGAGCGCGCCGGCTCTTCGAGCGCCACGCCGGACAGGCGGAAATCCCGCAAGGCGTGCTCGACCAGCGCACGCTCCGGCCGCGGCAGCGACGGAAAGTCTGCCGCATCGGCCAGCGCCTGCACCGCGGCGTACAGCTCGCGGTTCTGGCCCAGTTCGATCGCGTGATCGGTGAGCTTTTCCTCGGCCGGCGCGTAGACCTCGCGCAGCGCCTCGCTGTCGGCGACGGAATGCAGATGGGACACCGGCGCCCAGGCGCGCGCCAGGCGTTGTTCCAGCCTTTCCTGGGTCAGCATCACCGTGGCGAAGTCACGCGGCGCCGCGGGCGCCAGCAAGGCGTCGATGCCGGCGCGGTAGTCGGCCAGAAGGGACTCGACGGCCGGCAGCACGTGTTCGGGACGGATCTGCGAGAACGCCGGCAGGGTGTCGTCAGCCAGCAGGGGGTTGTCGTGACTCATGAACGCTCCTTTGCGATGCGCCAGCGTGGCGACCGGGACGGGCGAAATCAAGCGCGGCGACGTGACGACGCGGCCCGCGCCGCTAGAATGCCCGGATGAACTCCTTGCGCAGCTTCCAGGGCGTCACGCCCACCCTCGGCCAACGCGTCTACGTCGACCCGGCCGCCAGCGTGATCGGTGACGTAGTGCTCGGCGACGATGTCTCGATCTGGCCCGGCACGGTGCTGCGCGGCGACGTCCACCACATCCGCGTCGGCGCAAGGACCAGCATCCAGGACGGCAGCGTGGTGCATGTGGCCCACGCCGGTCCGTACGGTCCGGGCTTTCCCTGCCTGATCGGCGCCGGCGTCACCATCGGCCACGCCGCCGTGGTGCACGCCTGCACCATCGGCGACTACTGCATGATCGGCATGCACGCCACCGTGATGGACGGCGCGGTCGTCCACAAATACGGCTTCGTAGGCGCCGGCAGCCTGGTGGCGCCGGGCAAGGTGGTCGGCGAGCGCGAACTGTGGCTGGGCAATCCGGCGCGGTTCGTGCGCCTGCTCAGCGACCGGCAGATCGAGCAGCTGCATTATTCGGCCGACCACTACGTGCGGCTGAAGGACCGCTACCTGGCCGGAGCCGAATGAGCGCACGGCGCGTGTTGTTCCTGTGCAGCCGCAACCGGTTGCGCAGTCCCACCGCCGAACAGGTGTTCGGCGCGTGGCCGGAACTCGAGGTGGATTCGGCCGGTCTCGCCGACGATGCCGAAACGCTGCTCAGCGCCGAACAGCTGGACTGGGCCGAACTCATCGTGGTGATGGAGGCGGCCCATCGGCAGCGCCTGCAGGCGCGCCATCGCCGCCGGTTGCGCGGCAAGAAGGTGGTCTGCCTCGACATCCCCGACCACTACGCGTTCATGCAGCCGGAACTGGTCGCCTTGCTGCTGCGGAAGGCGGGACCGTTGCTGCGTTGACACCCATGCCGGTTCAGCTTCCCGCGCCCCTTGCCTGGCGGATGCGCTCCGCCTCCGCCTCGTGCTGCTTCGTCATGATGTTGCGCGCGGCGGAAAGCTTGCCGCCAAGCAGGGCCAGCGTGAAGTTGTTGCTGTCGAACTCGCGCAGCAGGTCGATCTCGCGCCGAGCCTCTTCGAGGTCTTTCCGGTTGATGGTGCGTTCGATCTCTTCCGAGGCGCGCACGAACGATTCGCGCAGGGCCTCGTGGGCGGTCCGGTTTTCTGGCTCCAGCTGCAGCACGCTGAGGTAGAACTCGAACGCGTTGCTGCCGGCTGGCGCCACCAGCCGGCCGTCCCGCATCGCGTCGCGGGCCAGCCCGAGCAGGATGGCGCTGCCGCTCTGCGCATCGTCGGTCGATGCCTCGTTCACCTCGCCAGCCGACAACGCGGTGTCGTCGATCGTGGCATTCACCGCCTGGCCATGCCAGAAAATCGCGGCGGCCGCGACCAGCACCAGCAATGAGACAAGAACAAGCGCGTATCGATGCGATACGGCGGAAAGAAAGCGGGACATGACACCTGCTGCACAAGCGATGGCCGCGCGCTGGAGCTTCCGTCGTCGACGCGCTCCCGGCGGGTGGCGGTATCTTGGCGGCGCTTTGTTGCAGTCATGTGGCGCGGCGCTTCACGTCGTCGCCGTGGCCGCTTCCAGTCGCGCCAGCCACGCCAGCGCATGGGCGCGATCCGTACCGCACATCGCCGGTTCGGCACGCAGGCTGCTGCACACCGCCGGGCGCTCGGGCTGGCCGAAGATCGCGCAGCGATTGTCGTCGGTGAGCTGCACGCAGCGCACGCCGGCCGGCTTGCCGTGCGGCATGCCGGGGATCGGCGAGGAGATCGACGGCGCGATGCAGCAGGCGCCGCAACCGATGCGGCAAATCGCCGAACTCACGCGGCTTGCTGACGCAGGGACTGATAGACCGGTTCGGTCTCGGGGCGCCGGCCATGCCACAACTCGAACGCGTCGGCCGCGGTTTCCACCAGCATGCCGAGGCCGTCGACCGCATAGCGCGCGCGCGCCGCCTTCGCCCAGGCCAAGAAGCTGCCGGCGGCGGGGCCATAGGACAGGTCGTAGCACAGCGCACGCGCGCCGATCAGCGAAAACGGCAGTTGCAGCGCCACGCCCAGCACGCCGGCCGAGGTCGCGTTGACGATCAGGTCGTAGCTGCCGATATTGGCCAGGTCGTCCCAGTAGCGCGTGTGCGCACGCGCCGGGTCGCCGATCGCGTCGGCCAGCACGTCGGCCGCCTCGGGCGAACGGTTGACGATGGTCAGCGTTTCCACGCCGGCATCCAGCAGGTTCCACGCCACGCCATGCGCGGCGCCGCCCGCGCCCAGCAGCAGCGCGGTATGGCCGCGCAGGTCCAGGTCGTGGCGTTCGGTGATGTCGCGCACCACGCCCGCACCATCGGTGTTGTGCGCCGCCAGCTGGCCGTCAGGCAGCCGGGTCAGCACGTTCGCGCTGCCGGCGCGGGTGGCGGCCGCGCTGCGCTGGTCAGCCAGCGCGAAGGCGGCGGCCTTGTGCGGCAGGGTGACGTTGGCGCCGCGGCCGCCGGTGGCAAAAAACCGCCGCACTGCATCGGCGAAATCGGCTGGTGCCGCGTCGATCGCGCGGTATTCCAGTTCGATGCCGAACTGTTGCGCGAACGCCTGGTGGATGCGCGGTGACAGCGAATGACTGATCGGATGGCCGAATACGGCGAACTGGGCGATGGGCATGCGATTCCCCGCAGGATGTCTGGCAACCATTCTACAAGCCGGATTTTTGGGGAAGCGAAGTCGCAGGTGATGAGATGGCGTTCCGGCAACTTGCGGACAACCTGTCCGAGGAGAACTCCCATGCGCATGCCCGTCCTGCCCTCGCCGCGCCACCTGCGCCTGCTCGGCGCCGCCGTGCTCTGGTTGCTGGGCGGAACCTTGTTGCTTCTGAGCATGCTGGTGCCAGCTCATACGGAGCTGCTCGGCTGGACGCCGGCGTTCTGGCTGGGCGGTGCGCCACTGATGGTGGTGCTGGTGCTGGAGCCGACGCTGCCGCGGCAGGTGCTGGCATTGTGCCGACCGCAGCAACGCGCGATCCGCCGCGCCATTTGACGCTGGCGGATTGTCCGGCGGGTCCTTTGCAGGGTAGCTGGCGAGTCGGTATCTGCCTACGCATTTTTCGGGATTCCCGCAGCAGCTCCAGCGCTACCCTCGACGTTGGCGTTCAACGCCGCAGGGTGGCCCGACGTGGCCGGTATCCGGCACCGGCTCGGCGCCCGGATTTGACGGAGGAGAGGCGCAGATGGCGGGACCGCCCCATGCGAAGTCTGGTTTCCAGAAGTGGCAGGACACGATTCGTCGTGCCCGCTGCGATACGAAGTGGGCCGAATACGACGCCGACATCAGGAGAACCGTCGGGGAGTTCAACACACACCTGAAACCGAGCTCGGGCTACGTCCCGCTCGACTGGCGGTTGATCAAGGCCATGGCGTGGACGGAAACTGGCGCGGCGGCAAGCTTGTGGAAGTCGAACCCGATGCAGATCGGCATGTTCAATGATCCAGGGCTGGATCAGCTGCTGTCGGGAGCGCCGGCGTCGGGCCTGATTCTTCCGGCCTGGAAGCAGCCGCTGACCAGGAAGGACGTGCGCACGACGCCGCTTTACAACATTCGCGCGGGCGTGGGCTATCTGCTGCTGAAACTCGCAAGGTTCGAGGTGAAGGACGTGCTCGACAAGGACAACACGATCCACCAGCTGACCGTGAAAGCTGGCGACAGCTTCGACAAGCTGGCGCATGCGCACGGAAGCACGGTTGCGGTCATGCAGGCATTGAACCCCGGGGTGCGTGTGCTGCACCCAGGCCAGGTTCTGAAATATCAAAAGGCCTCCCGCCAAACGGTCATCACAGGGTGGCGGGCTGCCACCACGGCAAACGTCGCCATGTATTACAACGGCGGTGGTGACGCGGCCTACGCAAAAAAGCTGGATTTCGCCCTGTCGGTCATCCAGCAGGGGAACGTTCCGCCATGCCGGCCGTGATCCGACGCAGGATGGCCGTGCTGGCGGGCCTGATCCTGCTGGTCGGTTGCGCCAACGCGGGCGATGGCATGCTGACTGGCCAGTTCGAGGGAAGCGGCCGGCAATGTCGGGGCGTCCTGTTGGTGCAGGCCAAGATCATCGCGTGGCACACCCCGTTCGCAAGCTGTGCAAAAGCATCCTACGACGTTCTCGACCAGCCCGCCGTTGGCGGCGCGACGCGCAGGGTCTTCCTGTTGAAGCCGGGTTCCGCCTGCGCCTTCGCGGTGATTTCGCTGGAGCGGGATGCCGAACATCCGGAATACTGGAATGCCACGGGCTATCGTTCGCGCCAGGATTACGAAGACGGCAGCGACGACACGCTGCGTTGCAACCTCACCAGGAAGGAAATCGCGTCAGCGTCGTCCCGCTGACGAAGCGCGTCTGCCTGAACCCACCCGTTGCGCACGGAACATCGCGGGAACCGTCGAGGCGCCATCGGCCCCGACCCACCCTCTGCACGAGACGATCGTCCTGCGCTCAGCGCCTGTGAAGAAAGCCACTTCCTGTGGTTTTCTTCTATCGCGAGTCCGGTACACGCCCGGACTCGCTCACATGAAACAGTCACTTGCATGACTGCTTCATGCTCGGCCATCCATGGCCGACCTGAGAGGTTGAAAACTCACAACCTCTCAGCGCGCGCTGCCGCCCTGGCGCTTGCGCTCCATCCGGCGCAGGAACTCCTGCATGATGCGCGAGTACAACTCGTCGCCGAGATGGGCGTCCTCGACGCCGGCATCGATCGACGGATTGTCGTTGACCTCGATCACCACCGGCTTGCTGCCGACCTGCTTCAGGTCGACGCCGTAGAGGCCATCGCCGATCGGCTGGGTGGCCTTCAGCGCCAGCTTGACCACCTCGGCCGGCGCGTCCTTCACCGCAATCGTCTCGAAGCCGCCGGACTTCGCGGTGCCCTTGGCGCCGTGGTTGTAGATCTGCCAGTGGCCGCGCGACATGTAGTACTTGCAGGCGTACAGCGGCTCGCGGTTGAGCACGCCGATGCGCCAGTCGAATTCGGTATAGACGTATTCCTGCGCCAGCAGCAGCGCGCTGTGCTGGAACAGGCCGCTGGCCGCGGCGGCCAGCGCCGCCTCGTCCTCGACCTTGACCACGCCCCGCGAGAACGAGCCGTCGGGAATCTTCAGCACCAGCGGGAAGCCCAGCTTGGCGACGACTTCCTTCATGCCCTTGCTGTCGTCGCGGTAGAGAATTTCCGTACGAGGGACAGCGAGCTTGCGCGAGACCATCAGGTCGTTGAGGTAGATCTTGTTGGTGCAGCGCAGGATCGAGCTGGGGTCGTCGATCACCACCATGCCTTCCTTCTCCGCGCGATGGGCGAAGCGGTAGGTGTGGTTGTCCGAGGCAGTGGTCTCGCGGATGAACAGACCGTCATATTCGGCCAGCCGCTGGTAGTCGTTCTTGCCGATCGGGTCGACCTCGATGCCGAGTTCCTTGCCCGCGTCGATGAAGGCCTTCAACGCCTTCTTGTTCGACGGCGGCATCTTTTCCTTGGGATCGACCAGCATCGCGAGGTCGTAGCGGAACTGCCGGCGTGCGCGTGGCTTGCGCCACAACTTGCGCGAGAAGCGGTCGAGCTCCTCGGCGAAGGCGTCTTCCTGGGCGTCATCCAGCGTGTGCAGGCCCACCGGCTTGATCGAGCTGACCTGCCACACGCGATCGCGTTCGAACTCGATGCGCAGCAGCGGGCAGGGGAACATTTCGAACACCTGCCGGGCAAGGTCCTGCAGCGCCGGGTAGGCGGTCTCGCCGAAGTAGACCAAGATGCCGAAGTCGGTGGTGTCGCGGCCGCCGGCGGGCAGGAAGTGGGTGAGCTTCTGGTTGAGGTCTTCGATGTCCAGGCCGTACAGCGAGCGCCGGCGCAGGTCGTTCACCGTGCGCACCGACGGCATCACCTTGTGTCCGCGCGCCTCGGCCAGCAGCGACACGTAATAACCGGTGCCCAGATATTTGTAACTGCGGCACAGGTTGATCACGTGGGTGCGTTCGTCGTCGCCGCCGACCGGCGTGCGCAGGTAGTCCATCGCGCTCATGACATCGACGGACGGGTAGTACGAGCCCCAGTCGGAGGCTTTTTCGACAACGATGACCAGACGGGTCATGACACCACTCAGGCGATGCGGCGACGGCGGACAGGCCTGCGTGGGCAGGGCGGTACGTGCAAGGCGCGCAGTTTGGCACAGCAACCACGCCGCACAAGGGCAGGCGCTGAAGCGTGACTAAACGGCACGACTGCACTGCGAGGCGCACCTTCGGGCCCGCCGGCTGCTAGAGTCCGCGCGTGCCGACCCATACTCCCCAACCATCATCCGACTACGCGCGCCGCGTCGTGGCGGAATCCGCCGACATGCTGCCCGTTCCCACCGGCACGCGCGTACGCCGCGCCGCCTCGTCCGACCTGGATGAGCTGGTCGCCCTGGAACAGCGTAGCTTCAGCAGCGACCGGCTCAGCCGCGCGCAGTATCGTCGCCACCTGGACAGCGACAGCGCCGTGGTCCTGGTCGCCACCGGCCATCCCCGGCCTCTGCTCGGCAGTGGCGTGCTGTTCTTCCGCAAGCGCAGCAGCGTGGGCCGGCTCTATTCGCTGGCGACCCGGCCCGAGGCACGCGGCCAGGGCGTCGGTGCGGCGTTGCTCGAAGCGGCGGTGAACGCCTGCCGGCACCGTGGCTGCCACGCGCTGCGACTGGAAGTGCGCACCGACAACGCCGCCGCGATCGGCCTGTACGAGCGCGCGGGATTCCGGCGCATCGGCCGCTACGAGCGCTACTACCAGGACGGCGCGGATGCGTGGCGCTACGAGAAATCGCTGGACTGAGCGCCAGCTCGTTCAGTCACCCAGTGGCTGCCCGATGCGCCGCTCGGTCGCTTCGTCCGGCCGCGCCACCAACGCGCCGGTGCGCATCAGGCTCACCGTGTAGTGACCCTGGTCAACCAGCGGCAGGAACGCGCCGCTGCCGTAGACCGTGTCCACTTCGGGCAGCCAGCGCGGGTACTGCTTCTTGAGGTCGAGCAGATCGAAGCCGCCGTTCTCGCCGAAGCCGATCACCGTGCGCGGTGCGTTCATTTCCTGCGCCGCATCGTCGTAGCGGCCGGACAGGCGGTCGAGCCGGTACAGCGGCGGCACGCCGGCCAGCAGGGCCGGCAGTTTCCATTTCAGCACCACCGCCTCGATGCGCCACTGGTCTCCCGCCAGTTGCACCTGGCGCGTGCTGCCGTCCGGCCAGTTGAGGGTGACGTCCCAGCGCTGCGGCGACAGGATCCGCGCGTCGATCTCCACCACCGGCGCCTCCTCGCCGAGCAGGCGGTAGCCGCGCAAGGCATAGCCGGCGCCAGCCAGCAGCAGGGTCAGCGCGAAGCAGGTCAGGCAAAGCAGCGCGCGCCAGCTGGCCGCCAGTCGACGACCGCGCTGCAGGCGCTGACGCACGGCCACCAGTTGCACCAGGGTGACCAGTGCAAGCACGGCGGCCAGCACCAGCAGCATGGTCGTCGGCAAGCGCAGCAGGGTGGCCCAGTCCATCGTGTTCATCCTCGTCGCCGCGGCCGGCGACCTGCGTCGGCATGATAACCGGCGCCCGCGAAGCAGGGCGGCCGGCCTCGCTATACTGCGCGAATCCACAGGAAACCCCGCCATGTCCCGTACCCTTTCGCTGCTGGCCTGCTGCCTCGTCCTCGCCCTGCTTGCCGGCTGTGGCAACAAGGGCCCGCTGGTGCTGCCGAGCCATCCCGCCGCCGCTTCCACCGCGCCGGCCCCGGCAGCGGTTGCACCGGCCAGCCAGCCGCACTGAGCGGCGTGACCTGATGCGGCTGCACTTCTCCAAGATGCACGGCATCGGCAACGACTTCGTCGTGCTGGATTGCCGGCAGCATCCGTTTCCGCTGAACCCGGAACAGATCCGTGCGCTGGGCGATCGCCATGTCGGCGTCGGTTTCGACCAGTTGCTGAGCGTCGAGCCCGCGCGCGATCCGTCCTGCGCGTTCTACTACGGCATCTGGAACGCCGATGGTTCGCCGTCGGGCCAGTGCGGCAACGGCGTGCGTTGCGTGGCGGCGTGGCTGCATCGCGCCGGCGCGCTGGCGCTCGGCGAGCAGGTGATGATCGAAAGCCCGTCCGGGCCGGTGACGGTGCGCCTGCTGGACGCCCACGAGGTGACCGTGGACATGGGCGAGCCACGGTTCGAACCCGGGCGCATTCCATTGTCGGCCGAGGCGAGGGCGGATCGCTACGAGATCTTCGCGGGTGATCGAGCCGTCGAGTTTGGCGCGGTGTCGATGGGCAATCCCCACGCGGTGGTGAGCGTGGCCGATCTGGCCGACCCGGCGCTGGAGCAGCTCGGCCCGCTGCTGACCAGCCATCCGCGGTTTGCCGAAGGCGCCAACGCCGGCTTCGTCCTGCAGCTGGACCGCACGCAACTGCGCCTGCGCGTGCACGAACGCGGCGCCGGCTGGACGCGCGCCTGCGGCACCGGCGCCTGTGCCGCGATGGCGGTGCTGCACCAGCGCGGCGAGGTGGGCGACTCGGTGAGCGTCGCACTGCCCGGCGGCAAGTTGCGGATCGATTGGGCCGGCCCCGGCCATCCGCTGTGGATGACCGGTCCGGCCGCCTTCGTGTTCGAGGGCGAATGGCCGGTTCCCGCGGTCGACGGCGACCGGGGCGGTTGAAGCGCGCCCCGGTCCATCGCACACTCGCGCCAGGCGGCACGCATTCTGCGCGTGCCCCGGAACGGTTCGAGGAACTCCGCGCATGACCGCAACCCTGCTCGACGATGCCACCCAGGCCCGGGTGGTCGCCGCTTACCTGAAGCGCCATCCGGAGTTTCTCAGCGAGTATCCCGAGCTGGCGGCCAAGCTGACCATGCCGCGCCCCGAGGGCGCGGTGGCCTCGCTGGCGGTCTATCAGCTGCAGAGCCTGCGCGACAAGAACGCGGAACTGGAACGCCAGCTGGCCGAGCTGGTCGCCATCGCCGCCGAGAACGAAAAGCTGATGGAGCGTGTCCATGCGCTGACCGTGGCCCTGCTGCGGGCGAACACCATGGAGGTCACCGTGCGCACGGTCATCGCCAGGCTGTCCGCGGATTTCCACACCGAACAGGTGCGCCTGCTGCTGTTTGGCGACGAGCCCCAGTTGCCGCGCACCGACTGGATGCAGCAGATTCCCGAAGGCGCCAGCGCACTGCCTGAGTTCAGCGAGTTCCTGCACAAGAACGAACCCGTGTCCGGTCGGCTGGCGAGCGAAAAACTCGTGCGCCTGTTCGGCGTCGATGCCCCGCAGATCCATTCGGTGGCGATGATGCGGCTGGGCGACTGCGGCATCCTGGCCATCGGCAGCGCCGACCCGGACCGCTTCCAGCCAGGCATGGGCACGCTGTTTCTGAAGATGATCTCGGCCACCATCACCGCGGCGCTAGCGCGCTCACGGGACGTCTCCTGAGCCGGCGATGACGCCCGAACAACAGGTCGAACGCTGGCTCGGCCGCCTCGCCGAAGAACGCCACGCTTCGCCGCACACGATCGCCGGCTACCGGCGCGACCTGGCCAAGCTGCTGCGCTTCATGCAGGCGCAACGGCTGGCCTCGTTTGACGCGCTGGATGCGAATCGGATGCGCACCTTCATCGCCGGCGAGCATCGCGACGGGCTGGCGCCGAAGAGCCTGCAACGCCTGCTGTCGTCCTGCCGCAGCCTGTTCCGCCAGCTCACCCGCGAAGGCCAGCTGGCGAACGATCCGCTGCTCGGCGTGCGCGGCCCCAAGGTGCGCCGCAAGCTGCCCCAGGTGCTCGACGTCGACGAGGCCACCGCCCTGGTCGAGACCGACAGCGGCGGCCAGCTCGCCGTGCGCGACCGCGCGATGCTGGAACTGTTCTATTCCAGTGGCCTGCGCCTGTCCGAACTGGTCGGCCTGCGCTGGCTCGACCTCAACCTCGACGATGGCGAGGTCCGCGTGCTGGGCAAGGGCGGCAAGACCCGCATCGTGCCGGTCGGCCGTCACGCCGTGACGGCGCTGCGCGCACTCGGCGCGGAGCAGGGCATGCCGGCTGATGGTCCGGTGTTCCGCGGCCGCGGCGGCGCACCGATCAACCCCCGCACGATCCAGCTGCGCATGAACAAGCTGGCGCTGCAACAGGGCATCCCGAAGCACATCCACCCGCACCTGCTGCGCCACACCTTCGCCAGCCACATGCTGGAATCCTCCGGCGACCTGCGCGCCGTGCAGGAGCTGCTCGGCCACGCCGACATCGCCACCACCCAGATCTACACCCATCTGGATTTCCAGCATCTGGCGAAGGTCTACGACGCGGCGCATCCGCGAGCACGGGTGAAGCGAAGGGCGAAAAGAGAGGAGTGAGTGGAGAGGAGTGAGGAATGAGAGAGAGCAGACCACGAGCCCGGCTTTCTCTCGCTTCTCCCTCCTCTTCACTCACTCCTGGCCCGCGCATTGAAGCCCGCCGCCCGCGGCCCCATCTCTTCCGCTCAGACATCCTCTTGCGGAGCTCTCATGGAATCGTTCCACGCCACCACCATCGTCTGCGTGCGGCGCGACGGCCGCGTCGTGATCGGCAGCGATGGCCAGGTCACCCTTGGCAACACGGTGATGAAGGGCAACGCGCGCAAGGTGCGCCGGCTCGGCAAGGCCGGCGAGGTGGTGGCCGGCTTCGCCGGCGCGACGGCCGATGCATTCACCCTGTTCGAACTGTTCGAGCAGAAGCTGGAAAAACACAACAACAACCTCACCCGCGCCGCGGTGGAGATGGCCAAGGAATGGCGCACCGACCGCCGCTTCGGCAAGCTCGAGGCGATGCTGGCGGTGGCCGACAAGGAAACCTCGCTGCTGATTTCCGGCAACGGCGACGTGGTCGAGCCCGAACACGGCCTGATCGCGATCGGTTCGGGCGGACCGTTCGCCCAATCCGCGGCGATGGCCCTGCTGGAAAACACCGAACTGGATGCCCGAACCATCGTCGAGAAGGCGCTGAAGATCGCCGGCGACATCTGCATCTACACCAATCACAACGTCAGTATCGAAGAGCTTTGAGGCGGGAACGGGGAACAGGGAACGAGGAACGGCAAACCGCCGACCGCTGTTCCCCGTTCCCCGTTCCCCGTTCCCTGTTCCCCCGTTCCTTTGAGTAAAGCCCATGTCCGAACTGACCCCCCGCGAAATCGTCAACGAACTCGACCGCTACATCATCGGCCAGCACGACGCCAAGCGCGCCGTGGCGGTGGCGCTGCGCAGCCGCTGGCGGCGCATGCAGTTGCCGGCCGAGATGCGCAACGAGATCACCCCCAAGAACATCCTGATGATCGGCCCCACCGGCGTGGGCAAGACCGAGATCGCGCGACGCCTGGCCACGCTGGCGAACGCGCCGTTCGTGAAAGTCGAGGCGACCAAGTTCACCGAGGTGGGTTACGTGGGCAAGGATGTCGAGTCGATCATCCGTGACCTGGCCGACGGCGCCTACAAGCTGACCCGCGAGCAGGCAGTCAAGCGCGTGCGCTCGCAGGCCGAGGACCGCGCCGAGGATCGCATCCTCGACGCACTGCTGCCGCGCCGGCAGTCCCAGCCCACCGACTGGAGCCACGACGCCACGCCCGAGCCCGCCATCGAAAGCGACACTCGCCAGAAGCTGCGCAAGCAGTTGCGCGAAGGCGTGCTGGACGAGCGCGAGATCGAGCTGGATTTCGCCATGAACGTGGGCGTGGAAATCATGTCGCCGCCGGGCATGGAGGAGATGGGTGCGCAGCTGCGCCAGATGTTCCAGAACATCGGCGGCGCCAAGACGCAGAGCCGCAAGCTGGCGATCAAGCTGGCGCGGCCGCTGCTGATCGACGAGGAAGCCGGGAAGCTGCTTAACGACGAGGAGATCCGCGCCCAGGCGATGGAAAACGCCGAGCAGAACGGCATTGTCTTCATCGACGAGATCGACAAGGTGGCCCAGCGCAGCGACCACGGCCACGCCGGGGTCAGCCGCGAGGGTGTGCAGCGCGACCTGCTGCCGCTGGTGGAAGGCTCCACCGTGTCGACCAAGTACGGCCCGATCAAGACCGACCACATGCTGTTCATCGCCTCCGGCGCGTTCTCGCTGGCCAAGCCGTCCGACCTGATCCCCGAGCTGCAGGGTCGGTTGCCGATCCGGGTCGAGCTGTCCGCGCTTTCGGTGGACGACTTCAAGCGCATCCTGCGCGAACCGCACAACGCGCTGACCAAGCAGTACGTGGCCCTGCTGGGCACCGAAGGGGTGGGCATCGAGTTCACCGATGCCGGCATCGACCGGCTGGCCGAGGTGGCCTTCCAGGTGAACGAGCGTACCGAGAACATCGGCGCCCGCCGGCTGCACACCGTGATGGAACGGCTGCTGGAGAAGATTTCCTTCGAGGCCGCGGACAAATCCGGCGAAAAATACCTGATCGACGCCGAACATGTAGACAAAAACCTCGGAAGCCTGGTCCAGAACGAAGACCTCAGCCGCTACATCCTCTAGCTTTGGGGTACTAACAAGCCGCTCAGGCTGCTCTGCTAAAATGGACGCCGTGAATAACGTTATCGAATTGAAAGGCACCGGCCAGCGCGCCCAGTTGCGCGAGGCGCAGCAGAACCAGACCCTGATCCGGTTGTGGCGCGAAGGGCTGGAGCACGGCAGCTTCTGCGGTTACGTGGGTGGCGTCGGGCGCGAGTTCTTCCTGCTGTGGGTGGTCGGCGACGGCATCACCTACGACGGCATGTACGTGATGCGCCACCGCGACATCTCCGAACTGGAGGCGCCGGACAAGCACCACGTGTTCTTCGCCAAGGCGCTGGCCCTGAAACACATCCAGCCGCGCCCGCCGCGCGGCTTCCCGCTGGACAACATCCGCGAAGTGATCCAGGCCGCCGGCGCCCAGGCACCGGTGATCGGCGTGCACGTGGACAGCGAGGACGAATCGGAAGTCTGCTACATCGGCCGCCTGATCGACGTCGAGGAAGACGGCTTCAACATGCAGGAACTGAGCCCCGACGCGGAATGGATGCGCGAGCCCTCGTTCTTCAGCTGGGACGAAGTCTCCACCGTCAGCATCGAGGATGCCTACGCGCAATCCCTGCTGGCCGTGGCCGGCCCCGCCCCCGACCTGCTGCCCGGCGGCGACACCGGCATCGGTCGCGTTCCGTCCCCCTGACATTCAGCTCTTCTCCCTCCCCTGCTTGCAGGGGAGGGCCGGGGGTGGGTCGCTCTTCGCCCCCGCCCAAGCCCGCCCCACCGCCCGCAGCAGCTAAGCTCTCCCCTCCACCGTGAAACCTGCGCAAGGGGCTAGAGGCATGACACGCATCGTCGTCGTCGGCAGCATCAACATGGACCTGGTCACTCAGGCGCCGCGCTTCGTCGGCCCGGGCGAGACCATCCTGGGCGAACGCTTCCTCACCGTGCCCGGCGGCAAGGGCGCCAACCAGGCCGTGGCCGCCGCACGACTGGGCGCGGAAGTAGCCCTGGTCGGCGCGCTCGGTCGCGACGCCTTCGGCGACCAGCTGCACGCGGGCCTCGCCGCCGAACACGTCGACCTCACCCACGTCGCCCGCCTCGACGACAGCGCCAGCGGCACCGCCTCGATCACCGTCGCCGACGGCGAAAACCAGATCATCGTGGTGCCCGCCGCCAACAGCCGCGTCACGCCCACCCAGGTCGAAGCCGCCCGTTCGCTGATCGAACGCGCCGACGCCGTGCTGGTGCAGATGGAGATCCCGCTGGAAACCGTCGAGACCACCGTGCGCCTGGGCCACCGTCTCGGCGTGCCGGTGATCCTCAACCCCGCGCCCGCGCAACCGCTGCCCGTCGACTGGCTGAAGCTGGCCCGCTACGTCACGCCGAACCAGCACGAGCTGGCGATCCTACTCGGCGCCGATCCCGCCGAGGACTTCAAGGCGCTGATGCAACGCGCCCCATGCCCGGTCGTGCTCACCCGCGGCGGCGAAGGCGCGTGGTATCGCGAGCAGGGCGAACCGCTGCACCAAGCCGGCTTCAAGGTCGACGTGGTCGACAGCACCGGCGCGGGCGACACCTTCAACGCGGCATTGGCGGTGTTCCTGAAAGATGGCCTCCCCGCCGCCGTACGCAAGGCCTGCGCCGCCGCCGCGCTGTCGGTGACGAAGCTGGGCGCGCAGGGTGGCATGCCGCGGCTGCAGGAGCTGGACACACTGCCGGGCTGAACCACGCGCCGACCCGTCGGCGCGCTGCGACACCGACGCGCTTCCGCGCCCTGCGTCGTTGGCCAGAACCCGCCGCATGCGCCAGAATTCGCGCCGAGGCCAAGGACGGCAACGTTGCCGCCGTGGCATGACACAGGGGTCCGCATGTCCGGCTTCAAGCTCTTCCAGCGCGTCTCCAAGGCGCCCACCAATCCGCGTGCCGTGCCGGCCACGACACGCGAGTTCGATGTCGCCAGCCTGTACGAGGGACCGCTGGATGCTGGCGAGGAGACCGCCGCCACGGCGCTCCCGCTCGACGAAAAGCTGCGCCAAGCCTACTTCTGGATCGTCAACAACGCGGTGATCAGTCCGCACTACGACATCGAGTACAACGACGGCGCCGCCGCGGCGTTCACCATCGGCGACAGCAAGCGCACGCTGAACCTGCCCTCGGCGCAAAGCTACTCGAGCTTCATCCTGCTGCCGCTGCTGACCTTCGCCACCCGCCGCAAATGCCTGTTCGTGGGCGGCCCCGGCCGCGGCAAGACCGCCAGCGCGATCCTGATGGGCGTGCTGGCCGGCTATTCGGTCAAGGACGTGCGTCGCGCGATGCAGCACGGCCACCCGCAGATGACCCTGGCCGACCTGCTTGGCAATCCGCTGCCGGCCGACCTGGCCGGCGCGCAGAGCATGGAGGACATCCGCATCGCCTGGCGCAGCTGGCTGGGCATGCGGGTGAAGATCATCGACGAATACAACCGCATCCCCACCCGCACCCAGAGCGCCCTGCTCACGGTGATGGGCGACAACTACGCGGAGATGCTCAACCACGTCTACGAGTGCCCGGAATCGGCTTGGTACCTCACCGCCAACGACGACCAAGGCGGCGGCACCTACCAGGTGATCGAGGCGCTGCGCGATCGCATCGACGTGATCGTGCAGGCGCTGTCGTTCAACCCGCGCTTCCTCGACGAGCTGCTGCTGCGGATCGAGTCGGGCTTGCGGCCAGAAGAAATGATGCCGCCGGAGATCGTCTTCAGCGCCGCCGACATCGACGCGGCCGGCAAGCAGATCCTCGCAGTGACGGTGCCCGAAGAACTGCGCCGGCGACTGGAGTTCTTCAGCAGCCAGTTCGAGCTGATGGAAACCGCGGGCAGCCAGTTCGAGTACATGACCAAGGACACCGCACGGCTGTCCGGCGCGGAATGGCACCAGCTCACCGCCGCCGACAACGGCCGCGACCGGCTCAAGGACCTCGGTTGCCAGACCCGCAACGGCCTGTCGGTGCGCAACCTGATGACCTTGCTGGTGTACGCCAAGGCGATGGCGTGGTTCCGCGGCAACCCGGCGATCGAGCTGGAGGACCTGCGCCAGGTGCTGCCGTTCGTGCTGCACGACAAGCTGCAGCCCGACCTCGACGCGCCGTTCTTCGCGCTGCCCGAACACGCCGCCTTCCGCAGCGACCGGCTGAGCTGGCTGCGCCACCTGTTCGACCTCTCCAACGCCGAATACGACCGGCTGGACCTGGACCGCAACGACCCGGTCGGCGAGCTGTCCGCCGAATTTGCCAAGGGCCTGGATGGACTGGGCGAGCGCGAGACGCGGGCGCGGCTGTCGAAGATCGAGCACCTGGTGGAACAGCGCGCCGCCGGCCGCAAGCTCTACGGCCCCTTGTACGACGACCTGCTGAAACTGAAGTACCTGCACCAGCGCTACACCAACTACCTGAACTGGCTGCGGGCTTCCTGATGGCCGTCAGCGCACCGCTGGCCCGTGCACTCGCGGCCGGCCGCAGCCGCTTCAATGCGCGCGCGGCTGAAGTTCGCCACCGCCACCCCGGTTTCGACGACGCGGCCTTCGCCGGCTTCGTCGGCAGCGCGCTCGATCGCGTGGTGCAGGCCGTCGATGCGGTCGCGCCCGAACGCGTCCATGCGGTGACGATCGCCGGCTACGACATGGCGCTCGATCTGGTGGCGCAAGGCCTGGCCGGCCCCGGCGCGCGCCAGCCGTGGGTCGATCGGGTGTGGCTGGAACTGGCGCCGCGCCACGCCGGCCTGCTCGCCGCGCAACCGCAGGCGGTGCTCGGCGCGCTGGGCAATGCGGTCATCCAGCTGGGACAGTGGCCGCAGGTGCGCGTGGCCGACTGGCTGCAATGGATGACCGCGCTGGCCGGCGAGGTGGCCGAGCTGACGCAACTGCGCGCGCTCGGCCAGCTGCTGGCCTGGCGTGCCGGCATGGCGCACTACCGACGCGGTGCGCTGACCGCCGCGAACATCCTGCCGCCCGCACTGGCGCTGGCCGCGCTGGACGCCGACCCGGCCAGCGACTGGCCCGCGCTGCGCGACGCGCTGCTGGCCGATCCTTGGCACGGCGCGCAGCAGGTGCCGACAAGCGGCGTGCAGATCGGCGCCTTCAGCGGCTTCGGCGGCCACTTCGCGCAACCGCCGGAACTACGCGCCGCCGACGAAGGCTTCATGGTGCGCAGCGCGGATCGCCACCGGCTGCTGCTCGCCGACCGCCACGGCGCCGTGCTGCTACCGGCCAGCGCGGCGGAATTCGAGGCGGCATCGACGAGCCAGGTGACCGCGCCGCCACAACACATCGCCGCGCTGGGCTGGCCGCGCGACTCGCTGCTCGCGGTGGCCGACGTGCACACGCTGGCGCTGAGCTCGCCGTACACCCACGCGATCGCGCTGTTCCCGCGCCCATGAAACCGGAAGTCACGCACACGGCCTTCGTAGGGCGGGCACTGCCCGCCGCTCTTCGCCGCGACGCACGGACAAGCCGGCGGGCAGTGCCCGCCCTACACGATGTCCACCCGGCGAATAGCGCGTGAACACACCGGCGGCCGCCACCAACCTGCTCGAACGCTGGCGCGCCGGCTGGCCCGTCGCGCTGGCCACCTGGAGCAAATACACCCGCCTGCGCGACCCGCGCTTGTGCGAAAGCCGCGTCGACGCCGCCGGCGAAGGCCTCAGCGGCAGCTTCGCGATGATCCGGCTGGCCGACCAGCGCGTAGTGGTGGACCTGCAGCAGGTACGCGCGCTGGCGCTGGACGACTACGCGCTGGAGATCCTCGCCCACGAGATCGGCCACCACGTGCTGGCGCCGGCCACGGCCACCGACCAGTTCCGCCTGCTGGCGCGCATCCGTCGCGCGCTGCCCACGCTGGAACGACACGCGCCGATGGTCGCCAACCTCTACACCGACCTGTTCATCAACGACCGCCTGCAACGCCAGGCCGGCCTGCGCATGGCCGACATCTACCGCAAGCTGGCCGCCGCCACGCCCACGCACGATCCGCTGTGGGCGCTGTACATGGGCATCTACGAAAATCTGTGGCAGCTCGATCGCGGCAGCCTCGGCGGTGCCGATGACGACGCCACCTACGGCGATGCCTGGCTGGGCGCCCGGCTGGTGCGCGTCTACGCCGGCGACTGGCTGGACGGCGCCGGCCGCTTCGCCACCTTGCTGCTGCCGTACCTGGTCGAAAGCGACCAGCGCCACGGCGCGATCGGCTTCCTGCACGACACCGCCCAAGCTGCCGCCGACTGCGATCCCAGCGGCGTGCTCGATGTGGAGGCGGACGAAATCGACGGCGCGATCCACCCCGGCCGCGACCCCGGCATCACCGGCGACGCCGCGCCGCCCGCGGCACCATTGCCGAACACGCAGCAGTCGAAAGGCCAGGCGCGCGAGCCGTTCGAATACGGCGAACTGCTGCGCGCCGCCGGCATCACCCTGACCGATCACGAGATCGCGGTGCGCTACTACCGCGAACGCGCGCTGGCCGACCTGGTGCCGTTCCCGGTGCGGCTGTCGCCCGCCTCGCCCGAACCGCAGCTGGAAGGGCTGGAGCCGTGGCAGATCGGCGATCCACTGGACGAGATCGACTGGCTGCAAAGCACCCTGCAGTCGCCACAGGTGATCCCCGGCCTCACCACCGTGCGCCGCGTCTACGGCAACGCACCGGCGCGCGAGCGCGAGCGCGTGCCGGTGGACCTGGACATCTACGTGGACAGCTCCGGCTCGATGCCGAACCCGCAGCAGCGCACCTCGTTTCTCACCCTGGCCGGCAGCATCATCGCGCTGTCCGCGCTGCGCGCCGGCTCACGCGTGCAGGCCACGCTGTGGAGCGGCAAGCACGAGGTCACCGCCACCGACGGCTTCGTCCGCGACGAGGACGCGATCCTGCGCGTACTCACCGGCTTCTACGGCGGCGCCACCTGCTTCCCGATCCATCGCCTGCGCGACACCTACGCCAGCCGCGGCAAGCACGCACGGCCGGTGCACATTCTGCAGATCTCCGACGACGGCATCACCACGATGTTCGAACCGGACGAACGCGGCAACAGCGGCTGGCAGGTCGCCGCCGACGCACTCGCCCGCGGCGGCGCCGGCGGCACCATGGCACTGAACCTGCCGCCGCGCTGGACCGACGCGAAGTATGGCCATTGGGCCGCCGACCTGATCCGCGCCCGCGACGAACAGGGTTGGGACATCCACGCGGTAACCGCGATGGAGCAGCTGGTCGCGTTCGCCCGCGCCTTCGCCCGCAAGCATTACGCCGGGGAGGCGCCGCGATGATCGTGCTGTGGCGGGTCAGCGAGCGCTGCAACCTCGGCTGCGGCTTCTGCGCCTACGACCGTCGCCGCCCCGGCCCGCGCCACGAGATCGATGCGGCCACGGTCGAGCGCCTCGGCCGCTTGTTTGGCGAATACCGGCAGGCCACCGGCCAGCGCGTGCTGTGGAGCTGGCTCGGCGGCGAACCGCTGCTGTGGCCGCCGCTGTGGCGGCTGTCGCGAATGCTGCACGAAGCCGGGCTGGCGATCAGCGCCACCACCAACGGCAGCACGCTGCAGCAGGCCGCGGTGCGCCGGCGGTTGCTGCAACACTTCGCCGAGCTCACCGTCAGCATCGACGGCCCGGCCGATTTCCATGACGCCATGCGCGGCTGGCCCGGTGGCTGGCAGCGCCTGCGCGAAAGCATCCTCGCCCTGGTCGCCGAACGCGACGACAGCGGCGCGCCGCTGAAGCTGCGCATGAACACCGTGCTGATGCGGCAGAACGTGGCGTCGTTCGCCGAGCTGTGCGAGACGCTGGCCGGCTGGGGCGTGGACGAGATCAGCTTCAATCCGCTGGGCGGCCGCGACCGCCCCGAGTTCTTCCCCGCCCACCGGCTGCGCCCGCAGGACGTGGCCGAGCTGGGCGAGCTGCTGCCGGGCTTGCGCCAACGGTTGCTTCGTCACGGTACGCGGCTGGCCGGCAGCGCGCACTATCTGCAGCGCATCGAAGCCAACGCGCACGATCGCGCCGTGGCTGTCGGCGACTGCGCGCCGGGCGAGGACTTCCTGTTCATCGACGAACGCGGCCGCATCGCCCCGTGCAGTTTCAGCGTCGACGACTACGGCCTGCACGTGGACGAGCTGCGCACGATCGACGACCTGCAGGCGCTGTCGCCGCACTGGCGCGTCGCGCGCAGGCAACACGCTGCCCCGGCCTGCGCCGACTGCCGCGCCAACCATGTATTCGCCAAGTTCGAGGTATGAGCGTGCAACGTGAAGGCCCGCTGCTGGAAACCCTGACCCGCCGGCTGGCGGAAACGCCGCCGGACTTCCTCGACGAGCCGCGCATCGGAGAAGGCGGCAGCGTGGCCGTGCCTGCACTGGTGCACGACCTGCTGCGCATGCACGGCGCCCGGGCCGGGCGCGACGTGCTGCTACGCTTCGTCTCGAACGACGCCCGTGCCGATCGCAACCGCCTCGCCCTGGTGCAGATCGGCTGCTGGCTGCTCGCCGACGACTGGTTCCTCGGCGCCGGCTGCAGCGGCGAGGCCTTGCTGACGCGGCTGGACGGCGACCTCGCCGAACTGGCTGCCGCCACGCCCGCACCGCGCTTCGTGCAGGACCCGGACCGTCGCGAAGAACTCGCCCGCGTGCTGCTGGCCCACCTCGGCTATCGCCCGGCCGGCGAGACCGAAGCCCAGGCCAGCGACCGGCTGTCGCGCATCAGCGGCACCGAACGCCAACGCCTGCTCGCCGCCAGTCGCGCCGCAGAAGAGCGCGCCCGCGCGATCCGCGAGGCGCTGGCGAAGAAGGCCGCCGAGGAGTCCGCCGACAAGTGGACGCGCGAGTGACCGAAGCGAGCGACGCCGACCGCTACCCCACGCTCACCGACGCCGGCCGGCGCATGCTGCAACGGCTGCGCGAGCACCCGAGCGCGCCGATCTTCCGCAACTGCAGCGGCAATCGCCTGACCCTCGACGACGTGGCGGCGCTGGGTGAATTCGAACAACACACGCTGGCGGCCTCGCCAGGCTGGCCAGCGACGGGAACGCCGGCATGGCTCGACGCCTTCGTGCAGCGCGTGTTTGACGAGGTGCCGTACTACCGCGCGCTGGGTTCGCCGCCGCGCGACTTCCGGCAGCTGCCGACGATTTCGCGCGCCGAACTGTCGGCCGACATCACCCGCTTCGTGCCCGATCCGCTGCCGCTGGACCGGCTGATCAATTTCCACACCACCGGCACCACCGGCCACCCGCTGCTGATCCCCTCACATCCGCAAGTGGCCGGCCGCTACCTGGCCTTCCACAAGCGCGCGCTGCGCCGCTTCGGCATCGTGCCGCGGCACGGCCGCGACCAGGTCGGCGTGATCCTGCTCGGCCACCAGCGCAAGTGCTTCACCTATGCCTCGGTGACGCCGACGATGGACGAATCGGGGCTGGCCAAGATCAACCTGCATCCGGACGACTGGCGCGATCCCGCCGACCGCGCCCGCTATCTCGACGCGATGGCGCCGGAAATCGTGGCCGGCGATCCGATCTCCTTCGCCGAGCTGCTGCGCCTGCCGACCCGGATGCAGCCGCGCGCGTTGCTGAACGTCTCGATGACGCTGACCGCCGGCCTGCGCGCCGAACTGGAACAACGCTTCGCCTGCCCGGTGCTGGACATCTATTCGATGAACGAGGTCGGCCCGATTGCCGTGTTCGATGCCGCGGCCGGCGGCCACGTGCTGCTGCAGGACCGGCTGTACGTGGAGATTCTCGATCCCGCCGGGCGACCGGTAGCCGAAGGCCAGCGCGGCGAGATCACCGTCAGCGGCGGCTTCAACTTCTGCCTGCCGCTGCTGCGCTATCGCACCGGCGACCACGCCGCCCTCGCGCACACCGCCGCCGACCCGGTGCTGCGCGAACTGGCCGGTCGCGCACCGGTGCGCTTTCGCCACGCCGACGGCCGCTGGCTCAACAACATCGACGTCAGCCACGCGCTGGGCCATCTGCCGCTGGCCCATTACGGCCTGCACCAGCAAGCGGACGGCGCACTGGCCTTGCGGCTGCCTGCGCAATCAAGCTGCGACGACGACGCCCGGCTGGCGCTGCGCGCCCTGCTCGGCGAACTGCCGCTGAGCCTCCACGCCATCGAGGAGGACGACAAGATCATGCAGTACAGCTCCGACTTGGACGACGCCCGATGAACCTGCTGGAAATCGCCGCCAACCTGATTACCGGCGCCTCGATCCTGCTGGCCGGGCGCAACAGTGTGCATACCTGGTGGACCGGCATCGTCGGCTGCAGCCTGTTCGCCTTCGTGTTCCTGGAAAGCCGTCTATACGCCGATACGGTGCTGCAGGCGTTCTTCGTGGTCACCAGCGTGGTGGGCTGGTGGCAGTGGCTGCATGGCAGCCATGGCGAGGCGCTGCCGGTCACGGATTTGCCGATGCGCCGGCTGTTGTGGCAGCTCGTCTACGGCACGCTGGGTGCGCTCGGCTACGGCATGCTGCTGCATCGCTTCACCGACGCCTATGCGCCGTTCCTCGACTCCACCGTGCTGGCCTTCAGCATCGTGGCGCAGTTGCTGATGATGCGCCGCCATGTGCAGAGCTGGCCGTTCTGGCTGCTGGTCAACTCCATCGCGGTGCCGCTGTACGCCAGCCGCGGCCTGTACCTCACCTCGGTGCTGTACGCGGTGTACTGGATCAACGCCGTCGTGTCGTGGCGGCACTGGCTGCACCTGCGCGGGGCCGAACCGGCAGCTGCGGCATGAGCGAGCGGTATCGTCGCGGCCTGGTGGTCGGCAAGTTCTGCCCGCTGCATCGCGGCCACGAACTGGTGATCGACGCCGCGCTGGCGCAATGCGACGAGGTGCTGGTGATCAGCTATACCCGACCCGCGTTCGACCGCTGCGACGCCGACGCGCGCGAGCGCTGGCTGGCCGATCGCTTCCCGCAAACGCGGCGGCTGGTGCTCGACGTCGAACGCTTCGCCGCACTCGCCGCCGCGCACCACGGACCCGGTCCCGCCACGCTGCCGCACAACGACGACGCGGACGCCACGCACCGCGACTTCGTCGGCTGGCTGTGCGATCGCGTGCTCGACTGCAGCGTCGATGCCGTGTTCACCAGCGAGGATTACGGCGACGGCTTCGCCGCCGCGTTGACCACGTATTTCCGCCAGCGACGCGATCCACGACACGCCGAGGTTCGACACGTCTGCGTGGATCGCGAACGCCACGCCATCCCGATTTCCGGCAGCGTGCTCCGCCGCGATCCGCACGCCCATCGCGAACACCTGTCGCCCGCGGTCTACGCCGACTTCGTGCAACGGGCCTGCCTGCTCGGCGGCGAATCCAGCGGCAAGACTGCGCTGGCGCAAGCCCTCGCCGAACGCCTCGACACCGCCTGGGTGCCCGAATACGGCCGCCAGCGCTGGGTGGAGCAGGGTGGCGCCCTGGTCTACGACGATCTGCTGCACATCGCTCAAACCCAGCTCGCGCACGAACGCCAACACGCCGCCCACGCCCGCCGCTGGCTGTTCTGCGACACCAGCCCGCTCACCACCTTGCTGTACAGCCGCGATCTGTTCGGCCGCGCCGACCCCGAACTCGAGCGCCTCGCCACCCGCCACTACGACCACGTCTTCCTGTGCGCCCCCGACTTCCCCTTCGTGCAGGACGGCACGCGGCGGGGCGACGCGTTCCGGCGGCAACAGCACGACGAATACCTGAGGGAACTGGCTACGCGCGGCGTGCCGTTCACCCTGCTGGAAGGCAGTCCGCACCGGCGTGTCGCCACGGCACTGCGCGTGCTCGCGGCCAGCTGAGCGGAACGCTCCGGCTCACTCCTGTCCGCGCGTGGACACCAGTCCCTGGGTCGCGGCCCATTGGCCGATGTCGTCGCGGCGGATCGCGGCGGCCATCAGGCCGGGGAAGGCGTCGGGGGTGCAGGCGAAGGAGGGCACGCCGAGGGCGGCGAGTTTGGGGGCGAGGGCCTTGTCGTAGGACGGGCGGCCTTCGTCGCTCAGCGCGAGCAGGGTGATGAACTGCACGCCGGCGTCGACCAGTTCGCGGGCGCGGGCCAGCAGGCGTTCTTCCACGCCGCCTTCGTAGAGGTCGGAGATCAGCACCAGGATCGCGTTGTGCGGTTCGCGGATCAGCGACTGGCTGTAGCTCACCGCGCGGTGGATGTCGGTGCCGCCGCCGAGCTGCACGCCGAACAGCAGGTCGACCGGATCGTCGAGCTGCTCGCTCATGTCGACCACGCTGGTGTCGAACACCACCAGCCGCGTCGACACCGCCGGCAGCGAGGCGAGCACCGCGCCGAAGATGCTGGAGTACACCACCGAGGCGGCCATCGAGCCGCTCTGGTCGATGCACAGGATCACCTCGCGCTGCGGCTTGCGCGCCTTGCGGCCGAAGCCGACCAGGGTCTGCGGGATGATCGTGCGATGGCTGGGCTGCCAGTGCCGCAGGTTGGCGCGGATGGTGCGGTGCCAGTCGATCTCGGCATGCCGCGGACGGCGGTTGCGGCGGGCACGGTCGAGTGCGCCGCTGACCGCCGAGCGCATCGGCTCCTCCAGCTTGCGCAGCAGTGCGTCGACCACCTGGCGCACCACCAGTCGCGCGGTTTCCCTGGTGCCGGCCGGGATCACCTGCGACAGCGAGATCAGGTTGGCCACCATGTGCACGTCGGGCTGGATGCTTTCGAGCATCTCCTTTTCCAGCAGCATCTGGCGCATGTCCAGCCGCTCCAGCGCATCGCGCTGCATCACCTGCACCACCGAGGCGGGAAAGTATTTGCGGATGTCGCCGAGCCAGCGCGCCACGTTCGGCGCGGAGCCGCCGCGACCGCCGCGCCGCTGCAGGCCGTGCTTGCCGTCGGGTTCGTACAGCGCGGCCAGCGCCGCATCCATCTGGCCCAGCGCACCGTCGAGCGTGCCGCAGCTATCGGCGGCGTCGCTGCCCAGCACCAGCCGCCAGCGTTCGGCGCGGCTGGTGGAAGGCAAGGTGTCGTCGTGCTCAGCCATCGGCCACTCCCAGCAGTTCGCGCAGCATCGGCAGGGCGCGCCGCGCGCGGTTTTCGTCCCACGCCAGTTCGGTGACGGCGGCACGCGAGGCGCCGGCCGGCCGCTGCACGCGCAGGCCCAGGTCGCGCCGGTCGGCAGCCGCGAATGCGGCGAAGCTGCGCCGCACCAGCGGCAGCACGCGCACGAAATGCTCCTCGCCGAGGCCGGCGATCCATTCGTCGATCAGGGCCCACAACGCGTCGCTGTGCAGCAGCACGGTGGCGTTGCGGTTGAGGAAACCGTCCAGCCATTGCGCGGCGGGCAAGGGTTCGGCACCGGGCGACAGCTGTTGCGACAGCTGCCGGCGCACCTCGTCCAGCGGCAGCACCGCGGCATCGAGCAGCAGGCGGCAGCACAGGCCGCGCAGCAGCGGCGTGCCGCTGTCCGCGTGGGCCACGATGTGCAGGGCGCGTTGCCAGGCTTGCTGCTGCGATTCGCCCTGGCGCAGCTCGACGGCGCGATCGGCGGCGAGGATCTGCTCGCGCGCCTGCGCCGCCGGTTCGTCGTCCAGATCCGCCAGCGCCAGCGGCAGGCCGAGGCTGGCACGCAGCAGCATGCTGTCGAACAGTTGCGCGACCTGGGCCACGTCGGTCTGGCGCACGTTGCCGTAGCGGTACACGTTGGCCAGCGCGGGTAGGGCGCCGAGCAGGGCCAGCGGATCGGCATCGGTGGCGGCACGCGCCTGCAGCTCGGCGGCGACCTGCTCGACCGCGTCGGGCAGGTTCGCCAGCAGCACGCGATCGATCAGCGAGGCCAGCTCGGACAGCCGGTTCGCCGCGCGCGCCTGCTCCAGCGCGCGCGCCGCGGCAGCCAGCGCCAGGGTGTGGCCGTAGCGACTGGCCACGATCAGCTCGACCGCGAACGACGGCTCCCACGCCAGCTGCCACACCTCGTGGAAGGTGCCGCGACTGGAACGGCCGACCGCGCCGAGCCGGCCCCACTCGATGCCGAGCAGGGCCAGCCGGTGCAGCAGCTGGCTGCGCTGGCGGTCGTTGTCGTTGCGCAGATCCAGATCGAGCGTGCGGCTCAGCGCCTCGGGCTTCAGGCGCAGGCGTTTCTGCTGGGCTTCCAGGTCGCGCTGCAAGGGCACGGTGGGCACCGCGGACGGCACGCTGCCGAGCGCGTCGCCGAACATCAGCCGTTCGGCGATCAGCCGCATCGGCGCGTCGTCGCCCATGCAGATCACGCTGCGGGTAGCTTCGTTGAGTTCGTCCAGCCCGGGCGCAGGACGCTCGCGCAGCGCGGCCAGGGTATCGGCCAGACGGCTGGCCTCGATCAGGTGGGCGCTGGAGCAATCCAGCTCGTGTTCGCGCAGCAGCCGCGCCACCCGCGCGAACCAGCCGATCGCGCGGCTGCCGGCGGCGGGCTGGCGCCACAGGTGGTCGTACCAGCCCGGCGCGGCGATGCCGGCGGCGTAGCCGCTGCGGCGAGCCAGGTGGCGATACGTCCACGGCACCCAGGTGGTCTGCGCCTTGAGCTTGTCGACGCCCTTGAGCACGGCCTTGTCGGCCGCCGCGGTGACGCTGGCGGCAAGCGCCGGCACATGCCACGCGCCGCAGACCACCGCGATGCGCGCGTGGCCGGCCTTGCGCGCATCGCGCAGCAGGCTGCGCATGTGTGCCTCACGGATCGCTTCCTGCGCCTCGTCGCCGCGCAGACGCTGCGGCGCGTGCGTGCGCAGTTCGGTCATCGCGGCGGCGATCGCCTCGAACAGCCCTTCGCCGTCGCCGCGTTCCTCGACCATGTGGTTCCACCAGCTCTCGCCGTCGTCGTAGCCGGCGGCGTGGGCCAGCCAGTCGAGCGGATCGTGCGGCAGGTTGGCCGTGGTTTCGTCGACGACCGCTTCTTCATCGGACGGCGCTTCGTCGACGTCGGCGGCCACTTCCTCCGCACGGCGCGCCTGCTGCTGCCAGGCCAGGCTGATCCCGGCCGGCACGTCGATGAACTGCACCGGCACCGCGGCCTGTGCCGCCCATTGCAGCGCCTGCCACTCGGGCGAGAATTCGGCGTAGGGATGGAACACCGCCAGCTGCGGATCGTCGACGGCGTGCGAGAGCAGCGCCACCGGCGGCTGCATCGCTGCATCGGCCAGGTGCGTCAGCAACGGCTCGCTGCCGGCCGGGCCTTCGATCAGCACGCAGTCCGGCTGCAGCGTTTCCAGCGCACGGCGCAGGCTGCGCGCGCAGCCCGGGCCGTGGTGGCGGATGCCGAACAGGGTGACCGCGTCGGTCATCGAAAGCTCACGCCTGTTCGCGGAAGGCACGGTACAGGTCCTTCCATTCGCTGCGTTCCTTCACCACGGTTTCCAGGTATTCGGTCCACACCACCTGGTCCTGCACCGGGTCTTTCACCACCGCGCCGATCATGCCGGCGGCCATGTCGGCCGGGCGCAATACGCCGTCGCCGAAGTGGCCGGCCAGCGCCATGCCGTTGTTGATCACCGAGATCGCCTCGGCGGTGGACAGCGTGGCGCTGGGCGATTTCAGTTTGGCCTTGCCGTCCTCGGTCTGGCCGTTGCGCAGCTCGCGGAAGATCCGCACGATCCGCGTCACTTCCTTCAGCGCCGGTGGCTCGGCCGGCAGCTGCAGCGCCTGGCCGAGTTCGGCCACGCGCTTGACCACGATCGACACCTCTTCTTCCTCGCTGGCCGGCACCGGCAGGATCACCGTGTTGAAGCGGCGCTTCAGCGCGCTGGACAGTTCGTTGACGCCCTTGTCGCGGTTGTTCGCGGTGGCGATCACGCTGAAGCCGCGGGTGGCCTGCACTTCCGAGGCCAGCTCGGGAATCGGCAAGGTCTTCTCGGACAGCACGGTGATCAGCGCGTCCTGCACGTCGGCCGGGATGCGGGTGAGCTCCTCGATGCGCGCGATCTTGCCCAGCTTCATCGCCTGCATCAGCGGGCTGGGCACCAGTGCCGCTTCGCTGGGGCCGTTCGCCAGCAGTTGCGCGTAGTTCCAGCCGTAGCGGATCTGCTCCTCGCTGGTGCCGGCGGTGCCTTGCACCAGCAAGGTGGAATCGCCGCTGATCGCGGCGGCGAGGTGCTCGGACACCCACGACTTGGCCGTGCCGGGCACGCCGAACAGCAGCAGCGCGCGATCGGTGGCCAGGGTGGCCACGGCGATCTCCATCAGGCGCCGACTGCCGATGTACTTCGCGCTCACCTCGAAGCCGTTGTCGAGCCGGCCGCCGACCAGGTAGGTGACCACCGCCCACGGCGACATCAGCCAGTTGCCGGGACGCTGCCGCGTGTCGACCTTCCTCAGCTGGTCGAGCTCTTCGGCGAATTGGACCTCGGCATGTTGACGCAGGACGGCTGTGCTCATCGAAGCTCCGTGGAACGCGTGGATCGGGCAAGGGAATCGTGCAGCGCGCGGCGCACCGCGACGATGCGCTGGAAATCGGTCAGGCATTCGGCCAGCGCCGGGGTCTCGTCGCCGCGGCGCGGCGGCAGGCGCAGCGCCGGCAGGCTGTCGGGATGCAGCAGGGTGGCCAGCTCGAGCAGCACGGCGCGCAAGCCGTAGTCCTGGCGCAATGCATCGCCTTCCAGCAAGGCGTGCAGGCTGGGCAGCAGCGCGGCGGAATAACCGGCGGACAGCGTTTCGTCCGGGGCGCACGCGCCGATGATCGGGCCGAGCAGGCCGGCCTGTTGCAGTTCGGCGAGGTTCCGCGGCCAGTGCCGCTCGCGTTGCGCCATCGGCAGCAGCGCCAGCAGGTCGGACATGCCGTGGCGGAAGATCGGCGCGTTAGAGGCCAGCATCGCCTCGATCCATTCGGGGTCCGCCGCGCTGACGCGTTCGCGCCAGCCGCGCTGCAGCGCCTCGGCCCAGTCCGACCTGGCGGCCCAGGCCAGCAGTTCCGCCGCGCGCATCCCGGTGTGTTCGCACCACCACGCCAGCGGCACCTGCCGCACCAGCTGGTACAGCCACCAGGCACGTTCGCCCAGCGTCTCGTGCTGCGGCCGGCTGGGCTCGATCGCGGCGCCGGCCCATTCCGGGTCGGCCGCCGCGGGCGCTTCGCACTGCCAGCTGCGGCCGAGCATGCCGCGTCTGGATGTCACCAGTTCAGCCGTCCATGCGCGCAGGCGTCGCGCGTGGGCGGCATCAGGCAGCAGGGCCAGCAGGCGGGCGGCGAGGTAGCGCACCTCGCGGCTGCGATCCTTCAGCAGGCTTTCGAGCAGGGCGGCATCGTCCGCCTGCAGGCCGATCGCCAGCAGCTCGACCAGCGCCGCGCGCTCCTTCGCCGCCAGTTCGCCCAGTTGCGCCTGCAGCAGGGCGTTCGCCGCCACCGGATCACGGCTGCGCAGGGCGCGGAAATACTGCGATCGCTGCTCGATGCTGCCTTGCTGCCACTGCTGTTCCTCGTCGTTCGCCGCTGGCGCGCTTTCGCCAGAGGAAGCGGCGTAACGCCAGTCCGGATTGCACGCGGCCAGCCACTGTCCGCGCGCGCCGAGCCGCGGCAACAGCGCCGCACGCAGAACTTGCTGCCGCTGGCCAGCCTGTAACGCTGACGGCAGCAGCGCCGCGGGCAAGTGCGCATCGATCTCCGCCAGCCGGAGGCAGGCCTCGTACTGCAGGCGCAACGGGCCATCGGCGAAGGCCGAGACCAGCGCGGCGCAGGCGGGATGATCGTCCGTCAGCGCCTGCGCATCGGCAGTGGCCGCGGTCGGCAAGATCACCGGCGGCGGCAGGCTCAGCGCCGCGAGACGGCAAGCCGCCAGTACGCCGGCGACGCGGCAGTAACCTTGCGCCGGATCATCGCCCTGGGCGGCGAGCGTCGCCATCAACGCGCCGATCTCCCCGTCGGCAGGCATCGGCGCACTGGCTTCGATGCCGAGCAGGGCGGCCTTCAACCAGCCATTCATCCGCGCGTCTCCAGCGCCCACGTCGCACCCGTCGACGCGCGCGCAGCGAGCACATGCAGACGCCGGCCATCCCACTCGCCCATCAACTGCAGCGGATGTCCGCCGCTGAACGCGAGCAGCGACCAGCCGTTGGCCAGGTCGGTGCGCAGCGGAAACGTGCCGGCTCGGGTATGCAGCAGCCACTGTTCGTCCTGCCGCAGCGGCGTAGCGTCGGCCAACAGCATCGGCACGGCAGGAAGCCACGGATTGCCGGCCAGCGCATGCGAGGCCTGATCGATCGCCTCGTCCGCGTCGACCACCGGCCAGGCTTGCGCCACGCCGCTGCCCTGCTCCCCCGCGATCGCCCGCAACGGCACGCTGCCGGGATAGAAGCGCAAGCTGGCCGGATAGCTGCAACCATTGCTCCACGCGCCTTCCCAGCCACGGCCCTGATACGCGTAATCCAGCAGCAAGGCATGGCGGCCGCTGTCGCGGCCACGCAACCAGATGTGCCGCTCGCTGAGCTGCTCGTCGTCGCTTTGCACCCGCTGACCCAGCACCAGCCAGTGATCGGTGATCACCTCGCCGCTGGCCAGCACCTCGTCCCTGTCGTGCGGCCAGCCCAGCGCGCTGCGCAGGTCGGCCAGTCGGGGCGGGGCCAGCGTGTCGCGGCGGGCGACGCCGTCGACCAGCAACTGCAGCAGGCCGAAGCGCTCGATCGCTTCCTCGTGGCGGCCGCCGGCGAGGGCGTCCAGCGCCTCACCCAGCCGCTGGGCCAGGCCGGGGGCCTGGGCGTCGACCATCCGCGCCGCCATCGCCGCGCCGTCCTTGCGCTGCGCCTCGCCGAAGCGAGCCAGGCCGTGGCGGAACTGGTCGGCCATCCAGCGCTGCAATTCGACGCTGCCGTCCTCGATGCGCTTCCAGCGCGCGGCCTCGCGTTTTGCCGCCGTCGCGGCGGCCTTCTGCGGATCGGCGGGCGGCTGCTCGGCCGCCTGTTCCTTCTTCGCCGCCTTGTCGCGACGCGAGGCCAGCCATTCGCTGACCCAGGTCGGCGGCGCGCTCGGCGTGGCCAGTCGCGGCTGGCCCTGCGCATGCATCAGCAGCAAGGCCAGCGCGTGCTTGCAGGGAAACTTGCGGCTGGGACAGGAGCAGCGCGTGACCAGCGCGGAGAGATCGACCTGGGTCTGGTACGGCCTGGCGCCGCTGCCCTTGCACTCGCCCCACAACGCCTCGCCGTCGACCCCCAGGCTCGGCCACTGACCGTCGCCGAGCAAACCGCCGGCCGCTTTTGCCGAGGCGCTGTCCGGTGCCAGGGCCAGCACCTGGTCTCGAGTCAACGCGGTGGTCATGTGTCTGCCGGTTCCCTTCGGTCGTCATCCATGTCCGGCGAAGCATAGCCGAGGCAGGGCGTTTCTGAAGAGCGGCGTGGCGGCTTACTTGCCGATGCAGAAGGTTATCTTAGGTGAAATATGGCTATCTAAAGCCTTTTCTCTTAAGTCAATTACTACGGTGGTCCCGCCCGTGGACCCAACCTGAGTAGCCTGCAACTTAGAAGTCAGTGATAGGCAGCGGGAGCACTGTGCACCACCGCAGCCCGTTTAGCCCCCGTTTATTTTCTAATTTGCTCAATCCTTTGATCGCGGCTCGACCACAGAGCATGCCTTCAGCAGCCTTCTTTGCTTATTAAAAACTCTCGCGCGCAATGCGGCAGAGGGAAGGCTAGCTGTACCCAAACAGAGCGTAAGCAAGTCCCGCTGAAATCTTATATTTACTGAACTATTATTTTAAAACAGTTGAGTAATTGGCGATCCGGGAGACACTTGTAGCTGGACAGCAGTCCTAGCCGGCATTCGCCAAAACTCAACCAAAAAGGTGATCTATGAACTACGAAATCTGCACTGAACAACGATTCCTACGCTTTCCGCACGTCATGCACCGGGTGGGAATTTCCAGATCTCATATCTACGCACTCATGAAGCAAGGGCAGTTCCCGCAATCCTTCCCACTATGCGGCAGAACGGTGGCGTGGCTTGAGTCAGAGGTCACGACGTGGATGGCTGCGAGGATCAGAACCGCTCATTGACGCTGGCAACGTACTAAGCAACGCCGCTGCTCAGATTCCTGACAGCGTTTACATCCGATAAGTATATCTACCGCTGGAATCGGTCCAGCCGGGGAGAAGCTATCAATTAAATTTAAGGAAATTCTTAATGAACGTAACAGACACAAACCAGCAAGCATTCCTACGTGAATCAGTCATTCCGAACTGCTTGTCAAGCGAAAGTCCCTATCGCGTCGCGATCGGTCTTAATTTCAATGAACATGTGAGCCCGGTAACCATTGGAAGAACCGCTGCTGAGCTTGCTACACGCATGCGAGGGCATCTTCGAGAACTTTGTATTCCAGAAAGTTCACGTGACGTGGATGGCATCGCGATATTTGGCTTGGATGCCACGTCGGCAGCACCGCAAGTACTTTTGCTTTTCGAAGACCACCCATGTTTCAGATCTGACACGTCAACAGCGTATGAGACGGTTCTTGAGGCTTACGTCACCGCACTTGGTGAGTCTTTAGACCTAACAAAGTTGATAGATCAGGTTGTATGCCCTTTGACCAAATTTATCTTGGTGAAGGACCACGGCTCTGATGATGACGAACAAGCATCGGTGCTCGCAGACTTTATGGCAAATGTTGATTGCTTATCCGTGTGCGGTTTCGACCACGAATAGCGACGAGAGCAAATTTCGGCCGCAGCGATCGTCTGGCCGACATGCACCCGCGATCCTGACACAGGATTGCGGAAGCTCTAAATAGTGCACATGAGTGGTGCGATTGCTCAACGTGATCGTTCCATCATCCATCAAACAATTTCCCCTGAACTGCTCGAAATCCCTCGATCAGATTGGATAGCTATACCCAAAAATAGGAATCAACAAACATGTACAAGAATTACAAAATATTTGAGAACCAACATCCTAAGATACTGAAATACATCGACTTCATTGACCAAGGCTGGCCGTACAGATTCTTCGCTACATTGACCTTTCAGTACGCGCTTACAGATCGTGCGGGAATAGCTTTCGCGTCAGAACACGTGAAGCGCTTCAATCGAAAGTTGCTGGGACGAAATTGGTCAAAGCAAGGCCTCACTTGCCTTACAGGTAGGGCGACCTTGGAGCATGCAAGTATCCTAAAGCGCACCCACGATGGACATGCGATCAAGGACAAGGGAACGTGCCACTTTCACTTCCTGCTGCATGATCATCCTAGCTTCGACAAGGATCCAGCCATCGCACTGCATGAGGTTACTCAGGCGTGGGAAGCATCGGCCCGATCATTGAACTATAAGAGCACAAGGAAGCTCGTCAGCGTGAACGGTACTGATGTACAGCTGTTCGAGACGACAGGCGTATACGGATACATCCTTAAAGAGGCATGGATGCCCGGCTGGGAGTATCAGGAACGCCTCTTCTATCTGGACGGAAAAGGGCTTTTACACATCGACGCTTCGGTCGTAGCCACTCCAATGCGTACACTGTAGAGCTTGAATTTTGGAAGCTCGGAAACCCTTACACCACAAGGGTTCTGAGCCGTTCTGGCAACGATCATTTCTACAACTTGAGGTCAGCGGAAGCATACCTTGCGCATGCTACTAGACCGAAATCTTTCGCTTCACAGCACGCTTCTTGTGCGCTGTCATCCGATGCTGAAGAAATTTCTTCATCCATACCTCGGGTGATACATCGAGAGCTTCAAAGATCTCGACCAGTTCAACAACATCCAGCCTGCGCTCCCCTCGCTCAACCTTGGAGATGAAGGTTTGGGTCGAGCCTAGCCGTTGAGCTAACTCAGTCTGTGGCACAGATTTTTCTTGACGGGTTTCCTTCAGCAGCTTGAGCAGCAGCTGGTAGTCCTCATGATGCGTTGATGCAGCCATGGCGTTGCCGAGTCGCTGAACTGACAAGGAACGCTAGAGACCGTTTTGGAATAGTCCAAAATAGGCTAGGTTATAATAGACTATTGCGGGTATGGCTTACGTGAAGCTCAGTCGGTAGCCAGTTCAAACATTCCACAGGGGGAAGCAGCGTGACGATCATTCCTAAGAAGCTTGGCTGCGGTATCGCAGCGCTCAGCCTCGTGCTGATCGTGCTCACCGGGTGCGGTAACGAAAACGCTTCTAGTGGAGAGTTTGCGGGGAGTCATGCATCAGCAGCTGCAACCACAGATGCGCAGTCTCAAGGCAGTGCTAGCACGGCAAGCGCCGGCGACAGCTCGTATCCAATGGACGGGAAAGAGTTTGCACATCGCTACAACAAGCTGGCCGATCCTGCATATCAGATTGTTAGCATCTCTCCGAACCGTGGCTTCAATACGCTCGATCTGGCTAGTTCGAGATGGCACTACATCACCGCAAAAAAAAGCGGGCAGTACTCCCTGAATGTTCCGAGGAGCAATGCTGAAGAGCTGCCTAACAGCACAGTGGCCAGAATTTGTGAATGGATGATCCAAGCCGCTGGCCCATCTGTTTCGCCTGCAGATGCGGCGGACATCGCATCTAAGGTGACTTCCAATCCTTCGCCAATTCATCACGTCGAGATCATCAAGGGTGGCGTGGTCGTAGATGGCAGCCGTGATTACCCCTGCGATCTCATGCCAACGGGCCTATGACCAACTTGAGCCTTCCACAGAGAACCTTCAGTCACACCATGTTATTCGACTTCGGACGCGACCAATGAGCAAGCTACTTGGAGAACTGCTAACAGCCTACGCCTTGTACACCTTGGGCGGAGCCGGCCTGCTCTTCATCTTCTTCGCTGGGTCATGTTGGTACGTCCAAGGCAACTTCGGATGGATAGCTCTTGGCGTCTACCTTGTTGCATGGTGGATCATCGCCGAATGTCTCATCACGGCGACGATTAAGTGGATCAAGAAGAATTCCATCTTCTACAGTCAGGAAGCTTGGGAGAAGCACCGCACGAAGAGCATTGCAGACGATCGCGACGTTAGGAAGGAAAGAGTTAGATCCGAACGGCATGGGTACTGACGCCAGAGATGCTGCCCCTTCGCATGCTTACGATATCGTTTTCCATCACCTGATCTGAGGTCCCGAAATGACAGAACTCACCGATGATGATCTGACGTTCCGTGTCCAAGCGATGACTCTGTCAGCACATGTAACAGAGACCGCCATACAACTTGCGGAAGCTGCTGGTGAACAGGTGGATCGCCCGCTGACCCAAGCACAGCTCAAGCGCGCATTTGATGTTCACGTAGCGGAGGATTTGATCCTTACGCGTCTTCTGATCGACCATGCGGAGTTCATGGCTTTGCCAGAGTACGTGCGATCACTGCGCCTCAGCGGGATGATACCTTGAATCTGCGGACCCTCGTTGCAAGTTTAGCCATTCCTTCGACCACTTTTTTAAAGTTCATAGGACAGCGTCTATAGCCAATCTCTAAGCGAGCGTCACTCAGCCATCCAAGATGATTTCGGCAGGTCTCCGAGGAGCTTTTTGAAGGCTAGACCTGCTTTCTTCGACCAGACGGACAACGGACTGATAGCTTCGTCGTTATGACTGCATCTGCGTCAGAGGAAGCGTTGCACTCGGCCAACAGATACACTTTCGAGCCATTGTAATATTTGGAGCAGGCATGACGCTTTTCGTTGAACGTGCGCTCTTTGTTGTCGCTCCTCAAGACTCTGGAAAGAGCACAACACTTCGCTCGATGTTTCTCGACCGAAGGCTGGGTAGCAACGGCATTCCGCCACCGTCATCTGAACAACGTCGGCTGACTGAGACCTACAACCTTAGCAACGAACGTCGACTCTATCTGCGGCTGACATCACCACACGAATACGACGAAAGCCCTGCGGAATTTCAGGCTAAGGCTCGCACGAAAATGGGAAGTGGCCGATGGTGCTACGCAGGCCCATTTCAACCTGATGCCTTTAAGAAGATGCCAGACGTAGTTCAGTCCGTGACGTCGTTTGTGAAAGCCTTCGAACCGGAGAGAATCAGAGTAGTGTTTCTGTCGCCGAACAGGCATGGGGAGACCATCAGCAATTTTTTGCCCGGCCGTGACCTTACAGATGAGCTATTGGCGATACCCACGGTGGAGGTGATGTGCATCGACGGACGCAAAAGAGAAAAAAATGGCTTGTTGCTTGCTGATTTCTTCGACTTCACATGATGATGACGCCATCAAATGAAGGTGTATCCCGTCTTGGATCGCTGCACGCGAGCATCATGCCAACTTGTGCTTCAGGTAACGACAGAGTGCACCGCTAAGACCGACCATCAGCTCCGCCTCCTCAAAGCTTGGAGGTTGCCCTTCTTGAAGGTGTCGTCCATTGTTCGAAGCCCAGCCCCATGCCTTGTCAACGACGCTACCCAACGGAGTTGGAAACATTTCTGGATGTCGCTGAAGCAGTGAGCCTAACGTATCCTTGGAATGACCTACATCGCGCGCGAGGCATTCCAGTGCTGCAAGAGCGTGCTGGATCGCGCCGGTAATTTCAGGCGTTGGGCGGCGCGACAGGTCCGTAATTGCTTCATGCAATTCAGTAGCCGCAGTCATCTTTCCCGCACTCTCTAGCAAAGCTGCGGTGTCTCGCACCGATGTTTCGAATATTTCGGTACCGCGCATCTCCAAGATGCCGTTGATCAGCTGCCAGCCAATGCCTACGCGCCTGAAGTATCGGTTGAGTTCATCTGCAAAAGCGTCGTCACCTCGCCGGCCAAATACGGAATTCGCAAAAGCGTTATTACTCGACAGGTCGTTGGCGATCGCTTCGATGATGTTGTAGACATCCCACCATATGCATTCGTCGAGTAGGCCGCGAACTTCGCGATCTATATTGGGGAAGGGAGACCAATTCGAGCTATCTGGCCTCTTGAACAACACTCGACAAACGAGACTGCGCAAGGTCTCAGGTGCATATCCGGAGCGATAGGCTAGATCGACAAGGACGCCGCGCAGCTCCTCTGGCGCGTCGTTACGCACCGTAATTTCCACATCAGCGAGTGACAGGCCAAGACGATCCGAAAAGTTAGGCATGAAGCAAATTCTGTGGTGGTGTTTTCACCAGTATCTCCTTACGTGGACTTCAGAGCCCTATACGCGGTCGCTACCCCAACATTGAACCTTTCAGCTATCTGCGGCATGGAAAACTTTTCCTCATCGCGTAGGGTGCGGATACGCTGGCACTGCTCAAGCGTCAGTGCACGCTTGCGACCAAACACGACACCTTTCTCCTTGGCTTTTACGATACCGTCGTTTTGGCGTTCTGCACGGATATCGCATTCGAATTCTGCGAAAGCGCCAAGCAAAGAGAACATTAGCTTGCCCTCGGATGTGGACGTATCCAAGGCCTGATCCAGCACCTTGAGCGCGACGCTTTTGCTCTTCAGCTGATCGGCAATCTTGGCCAGATCGAGGACAGACCGTGCCATGCGATCAAGCCGAGTGATGACCAGAACATCACCATCCCGCAGGAATTGAAGGCATGCCTGTAGCTCGGCTCGACCTTCTGCCTGTCTGCCGGATCGTTTTTCGGCGAAGACTCGCGTACAGCCGAACTGCTTCAGTTTGTCTTGCTGCACATCCAACGACTGGCCGGCAGTGCTGACACGTGCATAGCCTACGATCTCACCCATATCAAATCTCCTATAGGTTGAGATTGTATCATTTTGATAGGACTTTTGGTAGGCCTGAGGGGCGGTATCAGAAGGTATACATAATGAAACGGCCGGGCTTATGCCCGGCCGTTTCGGCTACTTGCGCTTACGACTAGCGTTTACCCGCTGGCTTCTTAACAGGCTTCGGCGCAGGTCGCCGTTCGACAGTCGTCGTATTGGGATGCGCCTTGGCGTACGCCTCAGTCACATATCGGCCGCTCACCGCGCTGCGGCCGTGTTCAACAGTTTTCTTCGTGGTACTCATGAAACCTCTCCTAATGGGAATGATTCACTTCTAGAAGAAAGTGCCATAGAGCTAGATCCTCGCGGGTCGCTCGGAATTCTCCGAGCGACCCTCCCATGTTCCGCCTACCAGCTAACGATCGTTAGCACGGCATTGAACGAAAGTGCTGACAAACGTACTCAAGCCGGCCACGCCGGAAGCGCACGTAGGCAGTCACGAACACAGTCTTGGGACCGATGCTCATATGACACCTCATAGTGTTAGAGGCGTCACACCGTGCGAAGAAAAGCGTTTACAGGAGCCGTCGTGTTGCTATACTGTGCAACTACCTTCGGTGGTCATCCTTTCAACGAGCCCTTCGCTATAGCAATGAGCAGCCTAATCAGCTCATTGCTACCGGGCCTGCTGGCATTTGTGCGGTTGAAGGCCACACTGCTGCCGGTATAGTTGTAAAGCGTCACCTCCTTTTAAGAAGCTCCGCATCTGCGGGGCTTTTTTTTGGTCGATTAAACTGCATTTAACCACATATTGTGATACGTGCCGCATAGAAACACGATATCTAGTATTTCGCTGGAAAACGGAGTCCGCGCGTGGTGACAGGTGTTTCTTCATACACAACGTACACGTCACATTTATACACAATTTACAATCAGCGTGCAATACTCACGCCCAGCAAGGCCGGGGAAGAAAGATGAACGACACCAAGAACAAGGGCGGCAGGCCTCCACGTACAGAGGAGAAGCTCCAACGCCTAACCTTGAACTTGAGATCCACAATTCTTTTTGGGCTGGAAATGGTTGCCCGCCATCGCAGGACGTCATTAAGCCAAGCAGCTGAGCACTTGTTGCTTTCAGCTCTGCGTCCCTATGAGATTGATGGGAGCACAGTTTTTAAGACGCTTGAGTCCACCATTACAGAGCTGACTGAGCTTGGTGAGTGGACTGAGACGCTACACGGGAACGAGAGCGGGATTGAGACAGAAGTTTCTGCAGAAGATCGAGAGTTCGAACTTCAATCTCGGTTGCTAGGAACCCCCGCTGGTCGAGCACTCCTCTTACCCGAGTCACTACAGACTTCGTCTGAGCGCTATTTCGATATCGTTTTTTCGCGCATATTGGCCGCAGAGTCTGTCGAAGGAAAGCAACACCCGATCATGCTTCTCTTCATACCAGAGTTGATTAGCAGCCTCTTCGAGAAGTCTAGAGAGCTTGAGGAAAGGGGAGTGCCGGCAGAAGAAGCTGGAACCTTGTTACGAGACATGACGAACTACGCTATCAATATGTCAGACCACGAGCATTCGAACTTTCCGTAGGTCTATTCGCCATCGTCGATATGGCGAGCGCAGTCGCGAAGCTCAGAGTGGTCCAATGCTTACGTAGGAGACTGCTCAAGCAACGCGCTTAGCAGATATCGTCTCAGCGCAGGGTCTGCCTTAACCTGCAGAAGTACCTCACCAAACTGATCCGGAATCTTGGGAGCATGGGCGGCAGCGTCTCCACCTAGCATCAGATTCTGAAGGTAGCTTTCCCATTTCTGCAGTGCTGCGTAGCGTTGCTCTATGAGCTCTGCTCGGTCATACACGCCTCTCACACCAGCAGGGCGATGATTGAGGCACAGTTCGGCTACATGTGGCGTCACACCAAGTTCTGACAGATACGTACGAACAGTTCGCCTTAGGTCATGTATGACGACTCCTTGAGGAAGCCCAGAAATTCCTCGTATCGCCGTGTTCATTGTCGAGCTCGAAATATGATTTTTCCCAAGACCGCGTGATGACGGAAGCAGCCACTGACTATCCATGGACAGCTCCTTCAGCTCGCGTAGGACTGCCACAGCTTGATCAGGGAGTTTGTGGCGAAGTGGAGCGCTGTTCTTGCTTGCGTGCTCTGGGATATCCCATGTGCCGGCCGCGAAGTCTACGTCGCTCCACTTCGCAGAGATAAGCTCACCCTTTCGAGCAGGAACCAACAGAAGGAATCGGAGAGCTAGTTTTGTCGACCTCGCAATGCTGCTCGTCTCAATGGCGTGTAGCCAGCTGGGGATTTCTTGTAGGCTCAGCACGCGAGACCGTGCTTTTGTCAGGGCGATGTGAGTCGGCCTAACCGCGCTGGCAGGGTTGGTTTGTGTAAGACCATGGCTCATCGCATAGTCGAAGACTCGCTTGAGAACACTCCGCACACGACGTGCCGCCTGCCCATGGCCACGTGCTTTCACAGCCTCTACGCAGCTCCATACATCCTGCGTGGTGATCGCTTCGGGCCGCTTGCTCCCAATTTTCGGAACGATGTCACGCCGAACGTAGATCTCATCTTGCCGAGAATTCTTATTCGCTGGCTTAAGTACCTGTTCGATCCACTTTTCTGCCAGATGCCCAAATGTGTCTTGTGGGTCGAGGCCAGCTGCAGTCTGTAATCGACTTTCTTGTTTGGCCCGAGCGGGTGACTGACCCATATTGACCTGATCGAGCATTTCCGAATGCCGGATGCGAGCGATCTTCAAGGTCATGGAAGGGTAGCTACCGATCGTCACCTTCTCACGTTGGCCATCGAGCCTGTATCGGTACCGGAAAGATTTCGCGCCAGAAGGCATGACTTCAACGTAGAAGCCGTTTCCCTCGGTCTCCACGTACCGACTCGCCCTAGGCTGCAAGCCTTTCAAAAAGAGGTCTGTAAACTTTGGCACAAGGGTCCACCAGCCTGTTAAAGCAGTGACGCCCGTAATGGTGCCCCGCCAGTGGACCCAAAATACACTGGCTGTCCCAGCTATTCAATGGACGACTGTGGACATGTATATCCTAAGAATGGCTATATGGAGCCATTCTTATAAAAGTCGCGGATCATCATAAACCTGTACGGACAACACACTACTTGCCGATGCAGAAGCTCGAAAAGATCGCGCCAAGCAGGTCATCGCTGCTGTAGTCGCCGGTGATTTCACCCAGCGCGTGCTGGGCCTGGCGCAGTTCCTCGGCGGCGAGTTCGCCGGCGCGGGTGGTGCTCAGCGCGTGGGCGGTCTGGTCGAGGTGGATGGCGACTTGCTGCAGGGCGAGCACGTGGCGGCGCCTGGCGCTGAAGGCGCCTTCGCCGCTGCCTGCGCCGGCCAGCAACTTGAGATGCTCGCGCAAGGTATCGAGGCCTTCGCCGGTCTTGGCTGACGCCCACAGCCAGTGCATGCCTTCGCACTGGTCGTGTCGCGCGGGCAGATGGTCCAGGTCGATCTTGTTGATCAGCACGATGCGCTCGACGCCGGCAGGTACGCCTTCGAAAAGAGCCAGGTCCTCGGCATAGCCGCTGTGGGTGGTCACCAGCAAGGCCACGTCGGCGCGCTGCAGTTCGCCGTGGGCACGGCGCACGCCTTCGCGTTCGACTTCGTCGTCGGTGTCGCGCAAGCCGGCGGTGTCGGCCAGTTCCAGCGCGATGCCGTCGAAGCTCAACGATTCGCGCAGCACGTCGCGGGTGGTGCCGGCGATGGGGGTGACGATGGCGCGGTCGCTGCCGGCCAGCGCGTTGAGCAGGCTGGACTTGCCGGCGTTGGGGCGGCCCACGATGGCGACCCTGAGGCCGTCGTTCAAACGCAGGCCGCGTTGCGCTTCGCGCAGGAGTTCGGCGTGTTCGGTGCGCAGGTTTTCCAGTCGCGCGGTGATCGCCGGGTCGGCGAGGAAGTCGATTTCCTCTTCGGGGAAGTCGATCGCCGCCTCGATGTGTACGCGCAGGGCGATCAGCGATTGCAGCAGTGCCCCGACCTTGCGCGAGAACACGCCTTCCATCGACTGCAGCGCGGCGCGGGCGCCGGCTTGCGAGCGGGCGGCGATCAGGTCGGCCACGGCTTCGGCCTGGGCCAGGTCGAGCTTGCCGTTCAAGAAGGCGCGCTCGGTGAATTCGCCGGGGCGGGCCAGCCGTGCGCCGAGTTCGCAGACGCGGCGCAGCAGCAGGTCGAGCAGCACCGCGCTGCCGTGGCCTTGCAGTTCCAGCACGTGCTCGCCGGTGTACGAGGCGGGCGCGGGGAAATGCAGCAGCAGGCCGCGGTCGATCAGTTCGCCGGCACCGTCGCGGAACGCGGCGAAGTGGGCGTGACGCGGTTGCGGCGGGCGGCCGAGCAGGGCTTGCGCGATGCCCGGGACGGCGGGACCGGAGACCCGGACCACGCCGACGCCGGCCGCGCCGGGGGCGCTGGCGATGGCGGCGATGGTGTCGGCGGTTTCGGCTGTCATGGATTCAACTTTACAGGGCGTTTCCGGATTGGGTCGGAGGCGCAAGGTGTGATGCCCTTTCGACCAGAAACGACACAGCCGCGACGGTTGCCCGGTCGCGGCTGTCGGTTGCCGTTCGGCGCGAGATCAGGCCGCCTTGGGCTTGACCACTTCCTCGCGATCGATGTGATGGGTGATCCACCACTGCTGGCCGAGGCCGACGATGCCGTTGACGGCGTAGTACAGGCACAGGCCGGCGGGGAAGAAGGCGAACATCACGGTGAACAGCAGCGGCATCACCTTCATCATCTTCGCCTGGGTCGGGTCCATGCCCGCGGCGACCGGGTTCAGCACCTGCGTGCCCAGCATCACGACCGCGTAGATGATCGGCAGGATGTACCACGGATCGGGCGCGCTGAGGTCGGGGATCCACAGGAACGGCGAATGATGCAGTTCCAGGCTGTACTCGAGCACGAAGTACAGGCCGTAGAACACCGGCATGGTGATCAGCACCGGCAGGCAGCCGCCCATCGGGTTGACCTTCTCCTTCTTGTACAGCTCCATCATCGCCGTCTGCATTTTCTGCTTGTCGTCGCCATAGCGCTCCTTGAGCGCCTGGACACGCGGCTGCAGCTTGCGCATGCGGGCGCTGGAGCGGTACTGGATGGCGGTGAGCTTCCAGCTCAGGCCCTTGATCAGCAGCACCAGCAGGATGATCGCCACGCCCCAGTTCTTGGTGATGGCGTGGAATTGCGACAGCACCCAGTGCATCGGCACGGCGATGATCTTGAACATGCCGTAGTCGATGGTGAGATCAAGACCCGGCGCGATCGCGTCCATCGTGCCCTGGCGATTCGGGCCCACGTACAGGCGCGATTCGCTGGTGGCAGTCTGGCCCGGCGCCACGCTGATGGCGGGACCCACGGTGCGGATCAGGAAGCGCGGATGGGCACTGTTCGGATTGATCGTGTCGGTGAGGTAGTGCTCGGTCTGGCCGGCCGGCGGAATCCAGGCGGTGACGAAGTACAGACGCAGCATCGCCGCCCAGCCGCCCTTGATCTGCGCGTTGAGCTGGTCCTTCGGTTCGGCGAAGTCCTTGAACGGCAGCTTTTCGAACTTCTCGCCGGTGAACCAGGCCGCGCCCTGGAAGCTGCGCTGTTCCGGATTGGAATAGTTCGCCAGCCAGTTGCTGGCCTTCGGCGGCTCGACGCGCAGCAGTTGCTGGTAGGCGTTGCCCTGCCACGGCGTGGCGGCGCCGTTGTCGATGCGCTGGCTGACGCCGATCACGTAGCTGCCGCGCTTGAACGTATAGGTCTTGGTGACCTTGAGCCCCGCGGCGTCCTGCCAGACGAGGTCGACCTTCAGCTCGTCCTGGCCATCGGCCAAGACGTACGAGGTCTTGTCGCTGTGGAACAGCGCCAGGTGGTTCGGCTGGTCCGCCGGTGCGGCATCGCTGCTGCTGACCAGGCCATTCTGGGCGACCGAGTAGTGCGCATCGTCGCTGGACAGCAGCACCGTCGGCGGCGGGTTGGGATTCTTGTGCGTGCGTGGCGCGTTCGGGTAGGCCAGCAAGTCGGCGTGCACCAGGCTACCTCCGCGGCTGTCCACGCTGAGCTTCAACACGTCGGTCTGCACCGTGATCAGCTGTGCAGCGGCGGGAGCCGGGGCATTGGCCACGTTGCCGACGGCGGGGCTGGCCACAACGGTTGCAGTCGAGCCGGGGATCGCGCCCGGCACGCTGGCATCGCTGCTCGGCGCCGCGGTGGCCGTCACGGTGTTCTGCGGCGGCCTGGGTGCGTAGTCCTTCTGCCAGGCCATGAACAGGAAGTAGGCCACGGCGACCAGGGCGAACAAGAGGAAGGTGCGCGTTTGATTCATCGCGTAGCAGATCCGGGTAACGCCACGACACTTGTCAACGCCGCGGAGACAGTAAGAAGGAGGTCAACGCTCGATTGTGGTGGTGTCGCCGGCGCGCTTCAATGGCCCGGACGATGCGGTCTGGCTGGCCAGCAGCTTTTTCCACAGCCCATCCAGTTCGGTGAGCAACTGCGGCCCCGGCACACCGGCGGCCTGTTCGCGCGCCATCACCATCATGTCCACCGGAGGAAGCTGGTGGCGCACGCGACGGAACGATTCGCGCAACAGCCGCTTGATCCGGTTGCGTTCGACCGCCCGCTTGGAAACGCGCTTGGAGATCGCCAGACCCAGGCGGGCATGGCCGAGCTCGTTTTCGCGAAAACGCATATGAAAACAGCGGCCGCCTGCGCGTCCGCTGCTTGTCCGCAAGGCGGCGAAGTCACCCGGCCGACGTAACCGCGCGTCGCGCGGCAGCCCGGCGCTGGACATCACGCCAGGCCTGATTACGGGATCAGGCGCTTGCGGCCCTTGGCGCGACGGGCATTGAGGATCTTGCGACCGTCGGCGGTGGCCATACGGGCACGGAAACCGTGGGTGCGCGCGCGCTTGAGCTTGCTGGGCTGGAAGGTCCGCTTCATGGCTTACTCCGAAGGGAATATGGATAAAAAGGTTGGAAAGTATGGCGGGGATTTGTCACGGCTGTCAAATGCCTGCCCGGCGCAAGCTGTGGACATCCATGTGGATATCCGTGCGGTCTGCCTGTGGAGGCAGCTGTTAGACTAGCCCATCACCCCGCGCAGCAGCGCTTCAAAGCAGTGGTTGATTTCATTCATGAGTGATCTGTGGCGGCGCTGCCTTGAGCGCCTGGAGGGCGATCTGAGCGCCGAAGACCTGCACACCTGGCTGATGCCGTTGCAGGCGCGTGAAGATGGCCATGGCCTGCAGCTGTTCGCGCCCAATTCGTACACCCTGGAAACGGTTCGCGGACGCTATCTGGAGCAGATCGAAACCGTGCTGGCGCAACTTGCGGGCAAACCCTGCGCCGTGCGGCTGGAAGTGGGTTCCAGCTCGATCCGCCCAGCCCCGGTCAGCAAACCGGCAGCCGCCCCTGCGCCGCGCCCTGCGGCGGCGCCGGCAACCCCGCATCTCCACAATCTGGACCCCCACTACACCTTCGAAACCTTCGTCGAGGGCAAGTCGAACCAGCTCGGCAAGGCCGCGGCGATGCAGGTGGCGACCAACCCGGGTCGAGCCTACAACCCGCTGCTGCTGTACGGCGGCACCGGCCTGGGCAAGACCCACCTGATGCACGCCGCCGGCAACCTGATGCGCGAGCACAATCCCGACTGCAAGGTGCTGTACCTGCGTTCCGAGCAGTTCGTCGGTTCGATGATCGAGGCCTTGCGTGCCAAGAGCATGGACCAGTTCAAGCAGCGCTTCCGCTCGGTCGACGCCCTGCTGATCGACGACATCCAGTTCTTCGCCGGCAAGGACACCACGCAGGAAGAATTCTTCCATACATTCAATGCCTTGTTCGAATCCAAGCAGCAGATCATCCTCACCTGCGACCGCTATCCGAAGGAAGTGGACAAGCTGGAGCCCCGGCTGAAGTCGCGGCTGGGCTGGGGCTTGAGCGTGGCGATCGAACCGCCGGATTTCGAAACGCGGGCGGCGATCCTGCTGGCCAAGGCGCACGAGAAGGGCGTGGCGGTCGACGAGAACGTGGCGATGCTGCTGGCCAAACGCATCCGTTCCAACGTGCGCGACCTCGAAGGCGCGTTGAACACGCTGGCGGCACGGGCGAATTTCTACGGCAAGCCGATCACCACCGACTTCGCCGAGGAGACCCTGCGCGACCTGCTGGCCACCCATGCGCAGGCGGTCACCATCCCGAACATCCAGAAAATCACCGCCGAGTATTTCAACGTCCGGCTGCAGGACCTGCTGTCCAAGCGTCGCGTCCGTTCCCTGGCACGTCCGCGCCAGATCGCGATGACGCTGTCCAAGGAACTGACCGAACACAGCCTGCCGGAGATCGGCGAGGCCTTCGGTGGGCGGGACCACACCACGGTCATGCACGCGTGCAAGACGATCCGCAAGTTCATCGAGACGGACCCGCGGATACGGCAGGACTGGGAACAACTGATTCGAACACTGACCGGTTGAGGCGGAAATCAGCGAAAGCTATGGATAAGCGGGCGCGCAGGTTGTGGATAATGGGTGGATGGATTGGCCGCTAGACTTATCCACAAATCACGCACCGGCAACCCGCCTCTCAGGACACAGTGTGGAAACGCGACAACTTTTTGATTTGTCTGTGGTTTTTGAGATATAAAAGTTATACACCGCACCAACAACCACTACTAACTTCTTTTAAAGATAGAACAGCAGGTATAGGGGAAGCACAGCCATGCAATTCAGCATCCAACGAGAAGCCCTGCTCAAGCCGCTGCAACAGGTTGTCGGCGTGGTCGAACGGCGGCAGACCCTGCCGGTTCTGGCCAACCTTCTGGTCAAGGTCGGCGACGGCAAGCTGTCCCTTACCGGCACCGATCTCGAAGTCGAGATGGTGGCCACGGCAGATGCGGAGAATCTGGCCGACGGCGAGATCACCATTCCCGCGCGTAAGCTGTTCGACATCGTGCGCGCCCTGCCGGACGGCGCCCGCATCGACCTGAAGTTGAACGGCGACCGCGTGGCGCTGAATGCCGGACGCAGCCGCTTCACGCTGACCACCTTGCCAGCCAGCGAATTCCCCACCGTCGACCAGATCGAACTGGTTGAGAAGGTCAGCCTTCCGGAAGATGTCCTGCGGGACCTGATGGAACGCACGGCATTCGCGATGGCAAACCAGGACGTGCGCTATTACCTCAATGGCATGCTGCTGGATCTGCAGGAACACACGTTGCGGTGCGTGGCCACCGACGGTCATCGACTGGCCATGAAGGAAACCGAGCTGCAAAGTTCGGTGAGCACCCGCCGGCAGATCATCATTCCGCGCAAGGGCGTCAACGAACTGGTCGGCCTGCTCGAGACCGGCGACGGCGAGGTCGAGCTGGAGTTCGGTCGCAATCATCTGCGCGTACGTCGCGGTGAGGTGGTCTTCACCTCCAAGCTGATCGACGGACGTTTCCCGGACTACGAGGCGGTGATTCCGCTGGGCGCCGACAAGACCGCCACGCTGGATCGTGAGGTGCTGCGCGGCGCCCTGCAGCGTGCAGCCATTCTCTCGAACGAGAAGTACCGCGGCGTTCGCCTGGAACTGTCGCCGGGCAAGCTGCGCATCGTTGCGCACAACCCCGAGCAGGAAGAGGCGGTCGAGGAAGTGGAGGCTGATACGCACGTGTCGGATCTGGCCGTGGGTTTCAACGTGGGATACCTGCTGGATGCGCTGGCGGCGTTGCGTGGTGACCAGGCCCGCTTGAGCCTGCGAGATGCGCAGTCCAGCTGTCTGGTGCAGGAACACGACAACGAGCACGCCCGTCACGTGATCATGCCGCTGCGGCTCTGACGGCCACGGCATGGTTTTCAGGAGCTGGGGCAGGAAGTCGAAGCGCCGGGGTATCCGCGAGGAACTCCGGCGTTGCTGTTTGCGGCGTGGCTACGCATGAACATCGAACAGCTGCGCATTGCCGGCCTGCGCTGCTTCGGCGAGGCAGCCGTGGCGCTGGACCCCGGCATCAATGTCTTTACCGGCGACAACGGCGCGGGCAAGACCAGCGTGCTGGAAGCGGTGTTCCTGCTGTCCCACGGCCGCTCCTTTCGTAGCGGCGCGAAGGATGCCTTGTTGCAGCGAGGGGCATCGGGACTGTCCATCTTCGCCGAACTGCGCCATGCGGATGGCCGACTCGCGCGGCTCGGCTTGGGGCGGACGGGATCCCGCTGGGAAGGGCGGATCGACGGACTCAACGCTCCGTTGGGCGAACTCGTTCGGGAGTGTGCCGTGGTCTGTTTTGATCCCGGTTCGCACGCACTCATCTCCGGGGGTGCTGAGGAACGCCGCCGCTATCTCGACTGGGGCGTGTTCCACGTGGAACATCAGTTCCTGTCGACCTGGCGCCGTTATCAGCGGGCTCTGAAACAACGGAACAGCCTGCTGCGCAGCTACCCGCTGGCCACTGACGCACTCTTCCTGCCCTGGGAAGCCGAGCTGGCCCAGACGGGGCAGCAGATCGACCTGCAACGGCAGGCGTATCTCGATCTGTTGCGACCCAGGCTGGCCCGAAGCATGGAAGGACTGCTGGGTGAGCTGGGCGCACTGGAGCTGCGCTATCGCCGGGGGTGGGCGGAAGATCAGGACCTGGCCTCACAGTTGCGCGTCCATCGGGAGAGGGACGTCGCTCGTGGGCACACCACGATGGGAGTCCACCGCGCAGACTGGACGCTGGCGTTCGAGCATGCCCCGCTGCGCGAGCACCTGTCGCGCGGCCAGGGCAAGCTGGTCGCATTGGCCTGCATGCTGGCTCAAGCCGAACTCTACGCGGAGCATCACGGCGACTGGCCCATTGTCTGTCTGGATGATCTGGCTTCGGAACTCGACCAGGCCCATCAACGCGCGGTCATCGGACAATTGATGGGGGCCAGCGCCCAGATTCTGCTGACGGGTACCGAGCTGCCGGCAGCGATGCAGGGTCTGCCCGCCCGGGTGTTCCACGTGGAACAAGGCGAGCTGTCCCGCCTGCTATAATCGAAAGGTTGCATCCCCACGGATCGCATAACCCTGTCCGGCCTTTACGGCGCCGCGTCGGGCGGGTAGCTGGCGCCAGGAAACGGTCACCGCATGAACGAATCCACGAACGAATCGCACTACGACTCAAGCAACATCAAGGTCCTCAAGGGCCTGGAAGCGGTGCGCAAGCGCCCGGGCATGTACATCGGCGACACCGATGACGGCACTGGCCTGCATCACATGGTGTTCGAGGTGGTCGACAATGCGATCGACGAAGCGCTCGCGGGTTACTGCGACAAGGTGGTGGTCACCATTCTTGAAGACGGCTCGGTCAGCGTCAGCGACAACGGCCGCGGCATTCCGGTCGACATCCACCCGGAGGAAGGTCGCTCCACCGCCGAAGTCGTGATGACCGTGCTGCACGCCGGCGGCAAGTTCGACGCGAACTCGTACAAGGTCTCGGGCGGTCTGCATGGTGTGGGCGTCTCGGTGGTGAACGCACTGAGCGATCACCTGTGGCTGACGATCTATCGCGACGGTTTCGAATATCTGCAGGAGTACGCGCTCGGCGAACCGCTGTACCCGTTGAAGGAAGTCGCCCCTTCGACCCGGCGCGGTACCGTGGTGCGTTTTCTTCCCAGTCCGGCCACCTTCACCAACAACATCGATTTCCATTACGAGATTCTGGCCAAGCGCCTGCGCGAACTGGCCTTCCTCAACTCGGGCGTGACCATCGATCTGAAGGACGAACGCGGGGAAGGGCGAGCGGACACGTTCGCGTACGAGGGCGGCATCCGCTCGTTCGTGCAGCACCTGGCGCAGCTGAAGACTGCGCTGCACCCGAACGTGATCAGCCTCCTCTCCGAGCAGGACGGCATCGTCGTCGACCTCGCGATGCAGTGGACCGACTCCTATCAGGAGACGATGTTCTGCTTCACCAACAACATTCCGCAACGTGATGGCGGTACCCACCTCACCGGTTTCCGCGCCGCGCTGACCCGCTCGCTGCAGAACTACATCGAGAAGGAAGGCCTGGCCAGGAACGCCAAGGTGGCGCTGTCCGGCGACGACATGCGTGAGGGCATGATCGCGGTGCTGTCGGTGAAGGTGCCCGATCCGAAGTTTTCCTCGCAGACCAAGGACAAGCTGGTTTCCTCCGAGGTGAAGACCGCCGTGGAGCAGGCGGTCAACGAGAAGTTGAGCGAGTTCCTGCTGGAACACCCGAACGAGGCAAAGGCGATCGCCTCCAAGGCGGTCGATGCCGCGCGTGCCCGCGAGGCTGCGCGCAAGGCGCGTGAGATGACTCGCCGCAAGGGCGCGCTGGACATCGCCGGCCTGCCCGGCAAGCTGGCCGACTGCCAGGAAAAAGATCCGGCGCTGTGCGAACTGTTCCTGGTCGAGGGTGACTCCGCCGGCGGCTCCGCCAAACAGGGCCGCAACCGCAAGACCCAGGCCGTGCTGCCACTGAAGGGCAAGATCCTCAACGTCGAGAAGGCGCGCTTCGACAAGATGCTGTCCTCCGCCGAAGTCGGCACCCTGATCACCGCGCTGGGCACGGGTATCGGCAAGGACGATTACAACCCGGACAAGCTGCGCTACCACCGCATCATCCTGATGACCGACGCCGACGTCGACGGCTCGCACATCCGCACCTTGCTGCTGACCTTCTTCTATCGCCAGATGCCGGAGCTGATCGAGCGCGGGCACGTCTATATCGGCCTGCCGCCGCTGTACAAGGTGAAGCAGGGCAAACAGGAGCTCTACATCAAGGACGACGCGGCGCTGAACGACTACCTGATCTCCAGCGCGGTCGACAACGCTTCGCTGACCTACAGCCCGGATGCGCCGCCGATCACCGGCGAGGCCCTGGAAAGGCTGTTGCGAGGCTATCAGCACGCACTGGATCAGATCGCCAAGCTGGCGCATCGCTTCGATGCGGCGGTGTTCAACGCGCTGCTTGAACACCCACCGATCCATGCCGAGCTCTGGGCCGATGAAGCCGCCATGCAGGCATGGCTTGATGGCGCCGCCGGGCGGCTGGCCGCCAGTGGCCTGGGCAAACCGCACTACCGCATGGCGTTGCGCCCGGCGCAGGGCGAGCAGGTGGCCGCGATCGAGGTGGTCAGGGAACAGCACGGGCTGACCCATACCTGGCTGTTGCCGCAGCCGTTCTTCAGCAGCAACGAATTCCGGCCGATCCTGGCGATGAGCCAGCAGATCGCCGGCATGATCCAGCCCGAAGCCGTCGTACGTCGTGGCAACGCCTCGCGTGGCGTGCTGAGCTTCCTGGAAGCACGCAACTGGCTGCTGGACGAGGCCAAGAAGGGCCGCAGCATCCAGCGCTTCAAGGGTCTGGGCGAAATGAATCCCGAACAGCTGTGGGACACCACCGTGAATCCGGAAACCCGGCGCATGCTGCAGGTGGGCATCGAGGACGCGATCGCCGCCGACCAGATGTTCTCGATGCTGATGGGCGAAGCCGTGGAGCCGCGTCGCGACTTCATCGAGGCCAACGCGCTGAAGGTGGCCAATCTCGACATCTGACCATTCGCCAGAGTATGCACGAGTCGTCGCCAAGTGGTTGATTTTCAACAAGCTTTCATGCGGCGTTGCAGCTTGTTATCGCACGCCGGCTCGGGTTAATCTCCATAGTTCCCCCGCGTCACTCGATCGATACGCGCAGACAAAACGAGGATCACCATGAAGCATGTCCGTGGATTGACCATGCTGGCGAGTGCGGCATTGTTGCTCGGCCTTGCCAGCAGCCCGGTACTGGCGCGCAAGCACGACGATACGCCGAAGAAGGAAGTGCTCTATCCCGACACCAGTCGCAAGGAGCCGAAGCTCGACCTGACCAGCGCAAAGGACCAGAAGAACCTCAACGAGGGTCTGGACGCGGTCAACGCGGGCGACAAGGCCAAGGCTCAGCAGATCCTGCAGCCGATCATCGATGGCAGCAAGAGCAAGTACGCGCAGTCGCTGGCCCTCCAGGGCTTGGCCAACCTCGCCTACAATGACGGTGACGTCAAGGGAGCGATCAGCCTGCTGCAGCGCTCGTTGGCCATCGGCGTGCTGCCGAACGACACCTACTTCCAGCTGCAATACATGCTCGCCCAGTTCCAGCTGGCTGACGAGCAGTACCAGGCTGCACTCGACACCGTCGCCAAATGGCGCACCGATGGCAAGAAGGAAACCGCCGATTCCTACGCGCTCGAGGGCAGCGCGTATTACCGTCTCGCCAAGTATCCCGAAGCGATCGCCGCGATCACCAAGGCCAAGTCGCTGACCACCAAGGCCGAGCCGAACTGGGATCAGATCCTGATGGCCAGCTACGCCGAATCCGGCCAAGACGACAAGGCCGCCGCACTGGCGACCAGTCAGCTCAATTCGAATCCAAACGACCCCAATGCGCTGAACAATGCCGTGGCTGTGCTGATGCAGGCGCACAAGTACCCGGAAGCGATCCAGTTGATGGAGAAGGCTCGTGCGGCCGGTACGCTGACCAAGGAATCACACTATGTGAACCTGGCCAAGCTGTACCTGATCACCGGTCAGGAAAGCTCCGATCCCGCCCCGAACGCCGCCAAGGCCACCCAGGTCCTCGAAGAGGGCATGAGCAAGGGTGTGGTCAAGCCGACGGCAGAGACGTACGTGCTGCTCGGTCAGGCCGCCGAGATCGGCAACAAGATCGACAAGGCCGTCGGCTATTACACGAAAGCCCAGCCGCTCGCCGGCGACGGCGAGCCCGCGCTTCGGGCCAGCCGCCTGATGCTCAGCGAAAGCAAGTACAAGCAGGCCAAGACCATGGTCCAGACCGCCATCGACAAGGGCGTCAAGGAGAAGGGCAAGGCCTACATGATCCTGGCCGAAAGCGAACGCGGCATGAAGAACAAACCCGCTGCTGTCGCTGCCATGAAAAAGGCCGCGCAGGATCCGGAAACCGCCGCGAAGGCCAAGGCCTGGTTGCAGAAGGCCGGTGCCGGCTGAAAGCAGAAAGATCATGGCAAGCTGCGGGATGGAATGGCCGTCAATCCGCCCCGCAGCGCTATACAAAAGCCATGTGCTGTTGTAACGTTGAAACCTTCCCCTGCGTCTCCCCAGTGGCAAGTTCTCTCCGGCTCCGTCCAGGCATCAGACGGATCCGGGCCAAGCCCTGCGGCAACGTTCTCTTCCGATTGATCAGCTCCAGACTAGTGACAGATGGCCTCAAGTAACGAAGAAATCGGGCGCGAGCCATTCAGTTGGAAGCGCACCTGGGCATTGGCTGTAGCTATTGGGCTGCACGCGTTTGCGTTCCTGTTGATCGTGGCGCCCATGGCGCCACCGCATCAGAACCACAAGGAGAAGGAACGCATCGTCCAGGTGAACTTCATCGAACCGCCGCCGCCGCCACCGCCGCCACCGCCGCCGCCGCCGGAGCCGCCGAAGCAGCCGCCACCGAAGGTCATCAAGCAGGTTGTGCCGCCACCGACGCCGCCGCCGCCGACTCCGCCACCTCCGGTGGAAGAAGTCTCGGCGAACGCGACCCCGGCGCCGCCGCCTGCGCCGCCTGCTCCACCGGCGCCGCCGTCGGACATCACGGCCAGTTCGGACCTCAGCTACAACAGTCGTCTGCAGCCAAAGTACCCGCCGCAGGCGATCCGCCAGCGGCATGAAGGTACGGTGGTGCTGATGATCCTGGTGGGCGTGGATGGTTCGCCGAAGGACATCAAGATCGATCGGTCCAGCGGTTACCATGAACTTGACCGTGCAGCGATGGATGCGGCACGTCGTTGGCGCTTCAATCCAACGATTCGAAATGGACAAAAAGTCGAGGGGTACGCACGCGTTCCCGTCAACTTCAATCTCAACCAGCTGTAACCGGCTTACCCCGGTTTACAGTTACAGTTCACGCTTGACTTCCCTAGGGTAGCGTTATGTTCCTACAGACTCCTGCAACGACCGATGCCGCACAGGCCATGGGTGGCAATACCAACGCCGAAGCCATGAAACAGATGGGCTTCGACAACCTGATCCAGAACTTCGACTGGCTCGGCTGGGTCGTCTTCGTGACCCTGGTCGTGATGTCGTTCCTGTCGTGGTACTTCATCATCGCCAACGGCATCCGCAATGCCACCGTCCGCGCTCGCGCCGACAAGGTCATCGACGGCTTCTGGGGCAACGGCTCCACCCAGGACGCGATCCGCGAACTCGAGGCGCAGCCGCGCAGCGAGCCGTTCTCGAAGATTGCGCTGGACGCTGCCTCGGCGGTTGCCCATCACCAGCAGGCCACCGCGGCTGCCGGCACCACCGGTCGTCTGGCCGAGTCGCTGAGCCGTTCGGAGTTCATCGATCGCGCCCTGCGTCAGGCCGTGGCTCGCGAGAGCCTGCGTCTGGAAGGCGGCATGACCCTGCTCGCCACCGTCGGTTCGGCGGCTCCGTTCGTCGGTCTGCTCGGTACGGTGTGGGGCATCTACCACGCGCTGATCCGCATCGCCGCTTCGGGCAACGCCTCGATGAACGCCGTGGCCGGCCCGGTCGGTGAGGCGCTGATCATGACCGCCTTCGGTCTGTTCGCCGCTATCCCGGCGCTGTTCGCGTACAACTTCTTCAGCCGCTCGAACCGCCTGACCTACGCCCGCTTCGACGAATTCGCACACGACCTGCACGACTTCTTCGCTACCGGTTCGCGCGTCGACAGCTCGAAGTGAGGGATTGACCCATGGCGATGAGCACTGGAGGCAATTCCGGCGGTCCGATGTCGGAAATCAACGTCACGCCGCTGGTCGACGTGATGCTGGTTCTGCTGATCATCTTCATGATCACCGCGCCACTGATGTCGCACTCCATCACGATCGACCTGCCTACCGCCAATCCAAAGACCAAGGAACCGGAAATGGTGGTTCCGCCCCTGGATCTGGCGGTCAAGCAGGACGGCAGCATGTACTTCAATGACCATGCGGTCACGGAAGCCGAGCTGAGGTCGCTTCTGGCGGTGAACGCCCAGAAGTCGCCCCAGCCGGAGCTGCAGATCCGCGCGGACAAGGGCACCGAGTTCAAGATCGTGAAGAAGATCATCGGCGACACGAAGGATTCCGGCATGGTGCATGTCGCCTTCATGACCACTGACGCGCCGAAGGGGTGACCTGAGATGGCTTTCACTACCAAGACAACAGGTCCGATGTCGGAGATCAACGTCACGCCGCTGGTCGACGTGATGCTGGTCCTGCTGATCATCTTCATGATCACGGCGCCGGTGCTGGCCCACAAGATCCAGGTCGACCTGCCGCAGCCGAACGTGAACAATCCGCCGCCGACCAATCCGCTCGATCCGATTCATCTGAAGATCGATCAGGCCGGTGCGCTGTATTGGAATGACACCCCGGTCGACGAACTCGGCCTGAAAGCCCAGCTGGCGGTGATCGCGCAGCAGAGCAATCAGCCGGAGATCCAGATCGCGGCAGCCGACGGCGTGGCCTACGAGCACGTGGCCCGCGTGCTGGCGGATGCGAAGAGCTACAACCTGGTCAAGATCGGCTTCACCGAAGACTTCTGATCGGGCTGCCTCGGCAGCATGCAACAGACAAGACCCCCGCCCCGTGCGGGGGTTTTTGTTGGTGTGACGGTTTGTCGGAACGGTGTCAGCGCAGGATCTGCAGGTAGTTGCGCACGGTGGTGCCAAGTCCCTCGTACAAGGCCTCGCCAATCAGTGCGTGTCCGATGGACACCTCGGCCAGGCCGGGAATCGCGGCGCGGAAGGTGCCCAGGTTCGCCTGGCTGAGATCGTGCCCCGCGTTCACGGCCAGCCCGGCCTGTTGCGCGCGCCGCGCGGTGTCCGCACAAGCGGCCAGCACCGTGGCGGGCTGGCCGTCGGCAAAAGCCTGGGCGTAGGGCCCGGTGTAGATCTCGATGCGCTGTACCCCGATCACCGCGGCCAGGTCGAAATCCTGGCTGCCGGCGTCGACGAACAGGCTGACCCGGCAACCGAGATCGCACAACTCGCCCACCAGCGGGCGCAGCTGCGCAATGTCCCGGCGCAGGTCGAAGCCGTGATCGGAGGTGATCTGGCCATCGCCATCGGGAACCAGGGTCACCTGGGTGGGACGCACTTCGCGGGCCAGTTCGACCAGGCCCGGATAGTCTCCCCGCGCGCCGGCAAACGGGTTGCCTTCGATGTTGTATTCGACCCGTCCGCGCAGCATCGCGGCGAGCGCCCGCACGTCGTGTGGGCGCACATGGCGCTGATCGGGCCGGGGATGGACGGTAATGCCGCCGCAGCCCGCGTCGATGCAGGTTTGCGCGGCACGGCAGATGTCCGGTTCGTCGCCGCCGCGCGAATTGCGCAGCACGGCGATCTTGTTGAGGTTGACGCTGAGCAGGGTCATGGCGTTCCGGCAATCCGCTGGGGATGAAAGGCTATCGCAAGGACGATCGGGCGAGGCGGCCGACGACCGCTACGCGGCTGTCGATCGACCGGAAACAGTGCGCCGATCACTCGCTGCTGGCAAGCGCCCCGAACCGTATCCGGCGCTCGTCCCCGCGCCACGCCAGTGCCGCGACCAGGCCGGTGTCCAGCTCGAGCCGGCGCAGTTGCCAGGCGTCGACGTCGTCACCTTGAAGGTGTCGCAGGCGCAGCTGTCCGGCATCGCTGGTGACGCTGAAGCGGTCGAGCCCGAACGCGATGCCGCGTCCCAGCGCCTTCACCACGGCCTCCTTGGCCGTCCACAGCTCCAGAAAGGCCGCGTCGCGCGCCGCCGCCGGCAACGCCGCCAGGGCCGCCGCTTCGTCGGCGCTGAAGAAGCGCCGGGCAATCTCCAGACTGCGCTGGCGCGGTCGCGCGCGCTCGAGGTCGATCCCGGGCGCCACGTGCCGCCCCACCGCGATCAGCGCCTGATCACCGCTGTGCGACCAGTTGAAGCCCAGCGACTGATCGTGGAACGCGCCCAGCGCGGGACGCCCATGCTCGCCATCCACCAGCGCCACCCGTTCCAGACTGACATCGAGATAGGCGGCAAGCACCGCGCGCAGCGGCTTCCGTCCCAGCGCCTGTCGGTAGTGCACTCGCCACACATGAATCTCGTCATCGCGCAGGGCCTCTGCTACGTTGGCAAGCACGAGTTCGGGCGGGGCGATCATCAGGGCATGGTGCCGTCCGGCCCGCCGGGGCACAAGCGCGGATCGCCCGCCGCGCCGCCCATCTGCTGGGGGAGATTGGCTTGATCCAGGGCTGGTTGCTGCTGCTGGTGTCGCTGCTCTACGTGGGACTGCTGTTCGTGGTGGCCTACGCGGGCGACCGGCGACCGCTGTATCCGCGTCAGCCGCGCCTGCGCCCGATCGTCTACAGCCTGGCGCTGGCCGTCTATTGTTCGTCGTGGACGTTCTACGGCGCCGTGGGCACGGCCGCGCGCGACGGCCTGGCCTATCTGCCGATCTATCTGGGCCCGATCCTGCTGTACGTGTTCGGTTTCGGCCTGCTGCGCCGGCTGGTGCAAGTGGTCAGGCAGCGCAACATCACGTCGATCGCCGACTTCATCGGTGCACGCTTCGGCAAGTCGCACGGGCTGGCGGCGCTGGTCGCGGTGATCGCGGTGATCGCGGTGGTGCCGTATATCGCGCTGCAGTTCAAGGCCGTGGCAATGTCGTACGGCGTGCTGGGCGGCGCGGCGTTTGGTGCGATGAAGGCGGGCGGGATCGACAGCGCGATGTGGTGTGCCGTGCTGCTGGCCCTGTTCGCGATCCTGTTCGGCACGCGCAGCATCGATGCGACCGAGCACCACCATGGCCTGATGCTGGCGATCGCGCTGGAATCGCTGATCAAGCTGTTCGCCTTCGTGGCGCTGGCGGGCTACGCGCTGTGGCGTGGCCCCGGCCTGCTCGGCACCGTGCAGCCGCCGATGGCCCAGCTGAGTCACGGACTGAGCCCGGGCTTCATGGCCCAGACGATGCTGGCCTTCTGCGCGATGTTCTGCCTGCCGCGCCAGTTCCAGATCGGCATGGTCGAATGCGAGGACGCCAGCGATCTCAGCCGCGCGCGCTGGATGGTGCCGCTGTACCTGGTGATCGTCAGCCTCGCGGTGCTGCCGATCGTGGCGGCCGGCGCGCACATGCCGCTGGTGCGCGACGGCGCGGCTGACGCGTGGGTGCTGACCCTGCCGTTGTCGCACGGCGATCGGGGCATGGCCCTGCTGGCTTTCGTGGGCGGATTCTCGGCCGCCACCGGCATGGTGATCGTGGCGGCGGTGGCATTGTCCACGATGATCAGCAACGACCTGGTGATGCCGGCCCTGCTGCGCTTCCGCCGCCTGCGGCTGGAACATCGCAGCGACCTGTCGCAGCTGGTGCTGGGCGTGCGGCGAATCGCGATCGTCCTGCTGGCGGCGATGGCCTACGCGTACTACCGCGTCGCCGCCAATGCGGAGAACCTGGCCGCCACCGGCCTGCTGGCGTTCGCCGCGGTGGCGCAGTTTGCCCCGGCCCTGGTCGCCGCGATGTACTGGCGCGGCGCCAGCCGTCGTGGCGTGGTGGTGGGCCTGGCCGGCGGCTTCATCGTATGGGTCTACACCCTGCTGCTGCCGGCGCTGATCCGCTCGGACCAGTGGCTGCAGCAGGGGCCGTTGGGCTGGGACTGGCTGCGTCCGCAGGCGCTGTTCCACCTCAGCGGCTGGGAACCGGTGATGCACGGCACGTTCTGGTCGTTGCTGGTCAACGTGGGCTGCCTGGTGTTCGTCTCGCTGCGCTTCCGGCCCAGCCTGGAAGAGCGCCTGCACGCGGCGGTGTTCATGGATGCCGATCCGGCCAGTCGCAGCGGCGCGGGCGACTGGCGTGGCCGCGTGGTGGTGGCCGACCTGCGCACGATCGCCGAACGCATCGTCGGCGAGCGCAGCAGCGCGCGCGCGTTCGAGGAGTACGGCCACCGCCTGGACAAGCCGCTGCTGCCCGGCGCCGCCGCGGATCGCGCGCTGATCCAGTTCACCGAACGCCTGCTCGCCTCGGCTGTCGGCGCGGCGAATGCGCGGCGCATCCTGATCAGCGCGCTCTCCGGCAGCGGGCTGGACCTGGCCGAGTCGATGGCGCTGCTGGACGAAGCCTCGCAGGAACTGCGCTTCAACCGCGAACTGCTGTCCACCACGCTGGAAAACGTTTCGCAGGGCATCAGCGTGGTCGACGCCAGCATGCGCCTGGTGGCATGGAACCGGCGCTACCTGGAGCTGTTCGACTATCCCGACGGCATGGTCCACGTCGGCGTGCCGGTGGCCGAGCTGATCCGCTGGAACGCCGAGCTGGGCGAGTGCGGTCCCGGCGAAGTGGACGGCCATGTGGCCAAACGCATCGACTACATGCGCGCCGGCTCCTCGCACCTGTTCCAGCGCATCCGGCCGGACGGCACGGTGATCGAGATGCACGGCCGCGCCCTGCCCGGCGGCGGCTACGTGACCACCTATACCGACGTGACCGCCTACAAGAACGCCGAGCAGGCGCTGATGGAAGCCAACGAGACGCTGGAGCTGCGCGTGGAGCAGCGCACCGCCGAACTGTCCGAAGCGCTGGTGGCCACCGCCCAGGCGCGTCGTGCGGCCGAGGCGGCGAACATTTCCAAGACGCGCTTCCTCGCCGCCGCCAGCCACGACCTGCTGCAGCCGTTGAACGCCGCGCGGTTGTTCACCTCGGCGCTGCGCCAGCATCCGGGGCTGGACAGCGAGGCCGAACAGCTGGCCGAACGCATCGATGCCTCGTTCCGCGCGGCCGAGGACCTGCTGGACGCACTGCTCGACACCTCGCGCCTGGACACCGGCAGCTATCGTCCCGACGTATCGGGCTTTGCGCTGGCCGACCTGTTCGATTCGCTGAAGGCGCAGTTCGCCGTGGTGGCCGAACAGCGTGACCTGCGCCTGCGCGTGGCGCCGACGCGACTGGCCGTGCGCAGCGATCCCCAGCTGTTGCGGCGGATCCTGCAGAACTTCCTGTCCAATGCCTTGCGCTACACGCGCCACGGCGGCGTGCTGCTGGGTGCGCGCCGGCTCGGCGACCAGGTGCGCATCGAGGTGTGGGACACCGGACCGGGGATTCCGCCGGAGCAGCGGGCGCGGATCTTCGACGAGTTCCAGCGCCTGGAGCAGCCGTCGCCGTGGGGCGAGAAGGGGCTGGGCCTGGGCCTGTCGATCTGCGACCGGCTGGCCGGCATTCTCGGCCATCGCCTGGACCTCGACTCACGCGTGCAGCATGGCAGCCGTTTCGCGGTGAGCGTGCCACGCAATGAAAGCGTGCCGATGCGGCGTCGGCGCGTGGCGCGCAGCGGCCCGGACACGCAGCTGCCGCTGACCGTGCTGTGCCTGGACAACGACGAGTCGATCCTCGACGGCATGCGCGCGTTGCTCGGGCGCTGGGGCATCGACTGCCGCACCGCGGTCGACGTGGACCAGGCGCGGGCGGAACTGCGGCGTGGTCCGATCGACCTGATCCTCGCCGACTACCACCTGGCCAACGATGTCGATGGCCTGCAGGCCCTGCAGCAACTGCGCGACGCGGTGGTGCAGATGCCGCCGGCGGCGATCATCACCGCCGACGGCAGCAGCGAGCTGAAGCAGCGGGCACGGGCGCTGGGTTACCCGCTGTTGCACAAGCCGGTGAAGCCGGCGGCCCTGCGCGCGCTGCTGGCTGCGCCGCTGCGCGGCCAGCACTAGCCCAGCCAGCACTAGCTCAGCCAGCACAGTTCAGCCAGCTCAGCGCGGCAGCAGCGAACTGCCCATCAGGTACTCGTCGACCGCACGAGCGCACTGGCGGCCTTCGCGAATCGCCCACACCACCAGCGACTGCCCGCGCCGCATGTCGCCGGCGGCGAACACCTGGTCGACGCTGGTGCGGTAGTCGTCGGTGCCGGCCCTGGCGTTGCCGCGGGCGTCCTTCTCCACGCCGAACGCGTCCAGCACATGCTGCAGCGGCGAGACGAAACCCATCGCCAGCAGCACCAGCCCGGCGGGCACCTCGAACTCGCTGCCGGCGATCTCGGTCATCCGGCCGTCCTTCCACTCCAGCCGCACCGCGGTGAGGCTGCGCACGTTGCCCGCGCCGTCGTCGTTGAAACACTTGGTGGCCACCGCCCAGTCGCGCTGGCAGCCTTCCTCGTGCGAGCTCGAAGTGCGCAGGCGAATCGGCCAGTACGGCCACACCAGCGGCTTGTTCTCCTGCACCGGCGGTTGCGGCAGCAGCTCGAACTGGGTCACCGACGCGGCACCGTGGCGATTGGAGGTACCCACGCAATCCGAGCCGGTGTCGCCGCCGCCGATCACCACCACGTTCTTCGCGGTGGCCAGGATCTGCCGGTCGAGCCGGTCGCCGGCGACCACCTTGTTCTGCTGCGGCAGGAAGTCCATCGCGAAATGCACGCCGTTCAGTTCGCGCCCGGGTACCGGCAGGTCGCGCGGCGTCTCGGCGCCGCCGGCGATCACCACCGCGTCGAAATCCTGCTTCAGCTGATCGGGCGTGATCGTCTCGCCGGCCCTTCCCGCGGCGGCATCGCCCACGAAAACGCCGGTGCGGAACTGTACGCCTTCGCCGCGCAACTGCTCCACGCGGCGATCGATCAGCATCTTGTCCAGCTTGAAATCCGGGATGCCATAGCGCAGCAGGCCGCCGATGCGGTCGTTCTTCTCGAACACCGTCACCGCATGTCCCGCCCGCGCCAGCTGCTGCGCGGCGGCGAGTCCGGCCGGACCGGAGCCGACCACGGCGACGCTCCTGCCGCTGGGCCGCGCCGCCGGTTGCGCGGTGACCCAGCCTTCTTCCCAGCCCTTGTCGATGATCTTGTGCTCGATCGACTTGATGCCCACCGCCTCGCTGTTGATGTTCAGCGTGCACGCCGACTCGCACGGCGCCGGGCAGATCCGCCCGGTGAACTCGGGGAAGTTGTTGGTCGAGTGCAGCACTTCGAGCGCGCGCCGCCAGTCCTGCTGGTGGACCAGCTCGTTGAAGTCGGGGATCAGGTTGTTGACGGGGCAGCCGTTGTGGCAGAACGGAATGCCGCAATCCATGCAGCGCGCGGCCTGGGTCGACGCGTCGGCGTCGCCCAGATGGCGGATGAACTCGCGCCAGTGCTTCTTGCGCTGTGCGGGCGCCTCGCTGGTTTCGCTGAGCCGCGGATAGTCGAGAAAGCCGGTGATCTTGCCCATCTGTCTTCCCCTGGTCTCAGGCCGTGGCCTTCGCGGTGGATGCCGTTGCGGGCGCGGCGTTCGCATCGCCCAGTGCGCGCCGGTATTCGTGTGGCATCACCTTGACGAAGCGCGCGCGGGCGCTTTGCCAGTCGTGCAGGATGTCCTTGGCGCGGAAGCTGCCGGTGTGGCGGAAATGCGCCTCGATCAACTGGCGCAAGATCGCCTCGTCGGTGGCGCGCGGCGCACCGCGCGAAACGGCATGCCATTGATGCGGCGGCACGCGGACCTCCTGCTCCACGCCGGCAAGCACCGGCTCCAGCGCCACCATGGCGAGGTTGCACTTGCGCTCGAACGCGCCGCGCGGGTCGTACACGTAGGCCACGCCGCCGGACATTCCCGCGGCGAAGTTGCGCCCGGTATCGCCCAGCACCACCACGGTGCCGCCGGTCATGTACTCGCAGCCGTGGTCGCCGACGCCTTCGACCACCGCGCTGGCGCCGGAATTGCGCACGGCGAAGCGTTCGCCGGCGACGCCGTTGAAATGCGCCTCGCCCTCGGTGGCGCCGTACAGCACGGTGTTGCCCGCGATGATGTGCTCCGGGCCGAAGCCGTGGAAGTCGTTCGGCGAGCGCACGATGATGCGGCCGCCGGACAGGCCCTTGCCCACGTAGTCGTTGCCTTCGCCGACCAGGTCGAGGGTGATGCCGCGGGCCAGGAACGCGCCGAAACTCTGCCCGGCGACGCCGGACAACTGCACGTGGATGGTGTCGTCGGGCAGGCCGGCGTGGCCGTAGCGCCGCGCCACTTCGCCGGACAGCATGGTGCCCACGGTGCGGTTCACGTTGCGCACGCCGAGCATGAAGCTGGTCTTCTCGCCCTGTTCCAGCGCGGCGCGGGCCTTCTCGATCAGCACGTGGTCGAGAGCCTTGCCGCCCTTCTCCAGGCCGTGGTCCTGCGATTCCACGTGGCGGCGGGCGACCTCGGCGGGCACCTCGGGGCGATGGAACACCCGCGAGAAATCCAGCCCGCGCGCCTTCCAGTGCGCGATGCCCTGGCGCACGTCGAGCAGGTCGGCGCGGCCGACCAGGTCGTCGAAGCGGCGGACGCCCAGCTGGGCCATGATCCGGCGCGCTTCCTCGGCGACGAAGAAGAAGAAATTCACCACGTGTTCCGGCTTGCCGGCAAACTTTCGGCGCAGCACCGGGTCCTGCGTGGCCACGCCGACCGGGCAGGTGTTGAGGTGGCATTTGCGCATCATGATGCAGCCTTCCACCACCAGTGGCGCGGTGGCGAAGCCGAACTCGTCGGCGCCCAGCAACGCACCGATCACCACGTCGCGGCCGGTCTTCATCTGGCCGTCCGCCTGCACCCGGATGCGTCCGCGCAACCGGTTCAGCACCAGGGTCTGCTGGGTCTCGGCCAGGCCCAATTCCCAGGGCGTGCCGGCGTGCCTGATCGACGACCATGGCGAGGCGCCGGTGCCGCCGTCGTGACCGGCGATCACCACGTGGTCGGCCTTGGACTTGGCCACGCCCGCGGCGACCGTGCCCACGCCGATCTCGGACACCAGCTTCACCGAGATCGAGGCCTGCGGATTGCAGTTCTTCAGGTCGTGGATCAGTTGGGCCAGATCCTCGATCGAATAGATGTCGTGGTGCGGCGGCGGCGAGATCAGGCCCACGCCGGGCACCGAAAAGCGCAGCCGCGCGATGTATTCGGACACCTTGTGGCCGGGTAGCTGGCCGCCCTCGCCGGGCTTGGCGCCCTGCGATACCTTGATCTGGATCTGGTCGGCCGAGACCAGGTACGCCGCGGTGACGCCGAAGCGGCCCGAGGCCACCTGCTTGATCCGCGAGCGCAGCGAATCGCCGGCTTCCAGCGCGATGTCGCTTTCGATGTGCTGCGCGCCGATCACGCTGGCCAGGGTGTCGCCGGACTGGATCGCGATGCCGCGCAATTCGTCGCGGTAGCGCGCCTCGTCCTCGCCGCCTTCGCCGGTGTTGGACTTGCCGCCGATCCGGTTCATCGCCACCGCCAGCGTGGCGTGCGCCTCGGTGGAGATCGAGCCCAGCGACATCGCGCCGGTGGCGAAGCGCTTGACGATTTCCTGCGCCGGTTCCACTTCCTCGATCGGAATGGCAGTCGCGGCGTCGAACCGGAATTCGAACAGCCCCCGCAGCGTCATGTGACGGCGCGTCTGGTCGTTGATCAGCTGGGCGTATTCCTTGTACGTGCCCGCGTTGTTGGCGCGCGTCGCGTGCTGCAGCTTGGCGATCGAGTCCGGCGTCCACATGTGTTCGTCGCCGCGCGTGCGCCAGGCGTACTCGCCGCCCACGTCGAGCGCGTCGGCCAGCAGCGGGTCGTCGCCCCAGGCCGCCCGGTGCTGGCGCAAGGCCTCCTCGGCCACCTCGAACAGGCCGATGCCCTCGATGTTCGAGGTGGTGCCGGTGAAGTAGCCATCGACCAGCTCGCGGCTGAGACCCACCGCCTCGAAGATCTGCGCGCCGGTGTAGGACATGTAGGTCGAGATGCCCATCTTGGACATCACCTTCTGCAAGCCCTTGTCGATCGCCTTGATGTAGTTGTGGATCGCCTTGTCGGCGCTGATCCCGCCCGGGCTGGCGGCGAACTGCTGCGCCAGCACCTCCATCGCCAGGTAGGGGTGGATCGCCTCGGCGCCGTAGCCGGCGAGCAGGGCGAAGTGATGCACCTCGCGCGCCGAGCCGGTCTCCACCACCAGGCCGGTGCTGGTGCGCAGGCCGCGGTTGACCAGGTGCAAATGGACGGCCGAGGTGGCCAGGAGGGCCGGGATCGCCACGCGCTCGCGGTCGGCGTGGCGGTCGGACACCACCAGGATGTTGTGGCCCTGGCCGATCGCATCCACCGCCTGCGCGCACAGCGAGGCCAGGCGCGCCTCGATGCCTTGCTTGCCCCACGCGGCGGGGTAGGTGATGTCCAGTTCGAAGCTGCGGAACTTGCCCTTGGAGTAGCGGCCGATCTTGCGGATCTTCGCCATCTCGGCGAAATCCAGCACCGGCTGCTGCACTTCCAGTCGCAGCGGCGGGTTGATGTTGTTGATGTCCAGCAGGTTCGGCTTGGGCCCGATGAAGGACACCAGCGACATCACCAGCTGTTCGCGGATCGGGTCGATCGAGGGGTTGGTGACCTGGGCGAACAACTGGCGGAAATAGCTGTACAGCGACTTGTCGCGATCGGACAGCACCGCCAGCGGTGCGTCGTTGCCCATCGCGCCGATCGCTTCCTGGCCGTCCAGCGCCATCGGCAGCAGCTGGAATTTCAGGTCTTCCTGGGTGTAGCCGAACGCCTGCTGGCGATCGAGCAGGTCGTCGCCCAGGCGCGCCTCGGCGCGGGGCTCGGGCAACGCGTCCAGCTTGATCCGGATGTGCTCGATCCACTGCTTGTACGGCTTGGCGTTGGCGAGCTGGTCCTTCAGTTCCTGGTCGTCGATGATCCGCCCGGCTTCCATGTCGATCAGCAGCATCTTGCCCGGCTGCAGCCGCCACTTCTTCACGATGCGCGACTCGGCCACCGGCAGCACGCCGGCCTCGGAGGCCAGGATCACCAGGTCGTCGTCGGTGATCAGGTAGCGCGCCGGGCGCAGGCCGTTGCGATCCAGCGTGGCGCCGACCTGGCGGCCGTCGGTGAAGGTGATCGCGGCCGGGCCATCCCACGGCTCCATCATCGCGGCGTGGTACTCGTAGAACGCGCGATGGTTGTCGTCCATCAGGGTGTGCCGTTCCCACGCCTCGGGAATCATCATCATCATCGCGTGCGACAGCGGGTAGCCGGCCATCGTCAGCAGTTCGAGGCAGTTGTCGAACGAGGCGGTGTCGGACTGGCCGGGGTAGATCAGCGGCCACAGCTTGGCCAGGTCGTCGCCGAGCACCGCCGAGGAGATCGCGCCGGTGCGCGCGTTGATCCAGTTGACGTTGCCCTTGACCGTGTTGATCTCGCCGTTGTGCGCGATCATCCGGTACGGATGGGCCAGCTCCCACGCCGGGAAGGTGTTGGTGGAGAAGCGCTGGTGCACCATCGCCAGCGCCGACACCGTGCGCGGGTCGGCCAGGTCGAGGTAATACTGGCCGACCTGGTCGGCCAGCAGCAGGCCCTTGTAGACCACGGTGCGGGTGGACATCGACGGCACGAAGTATTCCTTGCCGTACTTCAGGCCCAGCGCGCGGATCGCGTGGCTGGAGGTCTTGCGGATCACGTACAGCTTGCGCTCCAGCGCGTCGGGCACCATCACGTCCGGGCCGCGGCCGATGAAGATCTGCCGGATCACCGGCTCGCGTCCGCGCACGGTGGGCGACATCGGCATCGTGGCGTCCACCCGCACGTCGCGCCAGCCCAGCACCTGCTGGCCCTCGGCTCGCACCGCGCGTTCGAGTTCCTGCTGGCAGGCCAGTCGCGACGCCTGCTCGCGCGGCAGGAACACCATGCCCACGCCGTACTCGCCCGGTGGCGGCAGCACGACGTTATGGACGGCCATTTCCTCGCGATAGAACTGGTCGGGAATCTGGATCAGGATGCCGGCGCCATCGCCCATCAGCGCATCGGCGCCGACCGCGCCGCGATGATCGAGATTGCGCAGGATCAGCAGGCCCTGCTCGATGATTGCGTGGCTTTTGCGGCCCTTGATATGGGCGACAAAGCCCACGCCGCAGGCGTCGTGTTCGTTGCGCGGGTCGTACAGACCCTGGGCCTGCGGCTGATCCATTGACTCCCCTCCACGGGCATGGCTGCCTTTCGACTATAGTGCGATGCAGCAAAAGCGCAAGGGGTTTTTCGCAATTGGACGTCTATAGGGATGGACGGCCATTCACCACGACGTATCGACCAACGGGCGGCGGCTGTCCGCGGCCCGCTCAGTCTTCCTCGGGCGGCAGCACCGGCATCGCTTCCTGGTCCACCGCCAGCTGGCTGGCGGCCAGCGCGACCTGGGTGCGGTTGCTGACCCCGAGCTTGCGCATGATCGCGGTCATGTGGGCCTTCACGGTGGCCTCGGAGACGCCGAGCTCCCAGGCGATCTGCTTGTTCAGCAGGCCCTCGGCGATCATCGTCATCACCCGGAACTGCTGCGGAGTCAGCGTGGCGATCTGGGCTGCGGCGGCGGCTTCGTCGGGTCGCAGTTCGTCGGAACCGCCCAGCAGGGCGTGCGGCAGCCAGACATCGCCATCGAGCACGGCGCGGATCGCCGCCACGATGTCCTCGCCCGCGGTGGACTTGGGCACATAGGCCGACGCACCGTGGGCCAGCGCGCGCCGCGCCACCTGGGCCTCTTCATGGCCGGACACCACCATGATCGGCAGTCCCGGATACTGCCCGCGGATGTGCGCCAGCGCCGAATAGCCCCGCGCGCCGGGCATGTGCAGGTCGAGCAGCAGCAGCTCGGCGTCGGGGAATTGCTCGATCAGCCCGAGCAGCCCATGCACGCTGTCCGCACTGTGCACCCGCGCCTGCGGCACGGCCGCCAGCACCGCGCGCTGCAACGCGTCGCGGAACAGCGGATGGTCGTCGGCGATCAGGATGTCAGTCATAAGGCGAGTAGTGAGAGGTGAGGAGTGAGAAACGAGAGAGAACGTCGAGCTGGCCGGCCTTCTCTCACTTCTCGCTTCTCACCACTCACTCCTGCTTCACTTGATCAACCGCTCGTCGACCAGGTTCTTCACCACGCCCGGGTCGGCCAGCGTGGTGATGTCGCCGAGCTGGTCGGGCAGGTTCTCGCCGATCTTGCGCAGGATGCGACGCATGATCTTGCCCGAGCGGGTCTTCGGCAGGCCGGGCGCCCACTGCAGGTAGTCGGGCGTGGCGATCGGGCCGATCTCCTTGCGTACCCAGGCGATCAGCTCCTTGCGCAGTTCGTCGCTGCCGGTCTCGCCGGCGACCAGGGTGACGTAGGCGTAGATACCCTGGCCCTTGATCTCGTGCGGGCAACCGACCACGGCGGCTTCGGCCACCTTGGGGTGCGAGACCAGCGCGCTCTCCACCTCGGCGGTGCCCAGGCGATGGCCGGAGACGTTGATCACGTCGTCGACGCGGCCGGTGATCCAGTAGTAGCCGTCTTCGTCGCGGCGCGCGCCGTCGCCGGTGAAATAGTTGCCGGGATAGGCGCTGAAATAGGTTTCGATGAAGCGCTGGTGGTCGCCGTAGATGGTGCGCACCTGGCCGGGCCAGGAGTCGGTGATCAACAGGTTGCCTTCGGCCACGCCCTCTTTCACTTCGCCATCGGCGTTGACGATGGCCGGCTTGATGCCGAAGAACGGCAAGGTGGCGGAGCCCGGCTTGGTGGCGATCGCGCCGGGCAGCGGCGAGATCAGGATGCCGCCGGTCTCGGTCTGCCACCAGGTGTCGACGATCGGGCAGCGCTCGTCGCCGACCACGCGGTGGTACCACTCCCACGCTTCGGGATTGATCGGTTCGCCGACCGAGCCGAGCAGGCGCAAGGACGCGCGCGAGGTCTTTTTCACCGGCGCCTCGCCCTCGCGCATCAGCGCGCGGATCGCGGTGGGTGCGGTGTAGAACAGGGTGACCTGGTGCTTGTCGATCACCTGCCAGAAGCGGCTGAAGTCGGGGTAATTCGGCACGCCTTCGAACATCACCGTGGTGGCGCCGTTGCACAGCGGGCCGTACACCACGTAGCTGTGGCCGGTGACCCAGCCGACGTCGGCGGTGCACCAGTAGACGTCGTTCTCGCGCAGGTCGAACACCTGCTCGTGGGTGTAGCTGATGAATACCAGGTAGCCGCCGGTGCTGTGCTGCACGCCCTTCGGCTTGCCGGTGGAGCCGGAGGTGTACAGCACGAACAGCGGATGCTCGGCCTCGACCGGGGTGGCCGGGCAGTCGGCGCTCTGGCCTTCCATCAAGGTGTGCCAATAACGGTCACGCGGCGACTGCATGTGTACCGCGCTGCCGGTGTGGCGCACCACGATCACGGTTTCCACGCTGTTGGTGCCGGGGCGTTCGAGTGCGGCGTCCACGTTGACCTTGAGCGGAATGTGCTTGCCCGCGCGCAGGCCCTCGTCCGCGGTGATCACCACCTTGGCCTGCGAGTCCACGATGCGCCCGGCCAGCGAGTCGGGCGAGAAGCCGCCGAACACCACCGAGTGGATCGCGCCCAGCCGGGCACAGGCCAGCATCGCCACCGCGGCCTCGGGAATCATTGGCAGGTAGATCGCAATGCGGTCGCCCTTGACCACGCCAAGGTTCTTCAGCGTGTTGGCGAACTTGCACACTTCGGCGTGCAGCTCGCGGTAGGTGATCTTGCGCGAGTTGGCCGGATCGTCGCCCTCGAAGATGATTGCCACCTTGTCGCCGCGCTCGGCCAGGTGGCGGTCGAGGCAGTTCGCGCTGACGTTGAGCTCGCCGTCCTCGTACCAGCGGATGTGCAGATCCTTCGGATCGAACGACACATCCTTGATCTTCGTCGGCGGCTTGATCCAGTCCAGCCGCTGGCCGATGCGACCCCAGAAGCCCTCCGGGTCGCCGACCGACTCGGCATACAGCCTGGTGTAGTCGTCGTGGCGCAAACGCGCTGCGGCGGCAAACGACGGGTCGACCGGATAAAGCTTGGACATGGCTGGCTCCTGCTGGCGGCGTCACCAGTGGCGACGGGATTCGCGCGCCTGGCGTCAGCGCCCGGCGCAGCACGGACTTCGAGTGTAGCCCGATCAAGCCGGGGCCTGCGGCGCCGGGCGCGCTCGACTTTGGTCGAACTTCGACCAATGGCGAATAGTCGCGCGCGCTGCAGCATGGCCATGCTCGGCCTGTCATCGACCTGGGGAGACGCACGCATGACTACGCGACACACCAATCGCCGCAACGCGCTTGCCCTGAGCATGGCATGTGCGCTGATGCTTCCGCTCGCCGGCCACGCGCAAAGCGACACGCGCGAACAGCAACTCGAACAACGGGTGGCCCAGCTCGAACAACAGTTGAACGAACTCAAGGCGATGGTGCAGGCGCAGAAGGCCGCGCCTGCTCCCGCGCCCGCCCCGGTGCAGCAGGTCGCTGCCGCGCCGGCGACGCCGGTGTTCAGCAGCGCGCCCGGCGTGTCGGTGGCCCTGCATGGTTTCATCAGCGCCAGCGCCTTCAGCCAGAACAAGAGCTTTTCCTACGGCAACGGCCAGAACGCGCTGTATCCGACGCCGGGGTCGACCGGCTCGCTCAGTGGCGTCGACGTGCGCAACACGCGTTTCTGGCTCGACTTCAAGGGCGCCAAGTTCGCCGGCAACTGGAGCGGCGGCGGTCGCATCGAGATGGACTTCTTCGGCGGCTTCAACGGCACCGGTGCCTACAGCCAGCAGCAGCCGACGCCGCGCCTGCGCCAGGCCTACATGGACCTGACCAACCCCGAGAGTGGCACCACGGTGCGCATCGGCCAGCAATGGGACCTGATGTTCCCGATCGACAACTCGGCCACCTCGCTGGCGCATATCGCATTCCCGCTGGGCTATGGCTCGGGCGTGATCGGCTGGCGCTTCCCCGGGCTGGTGGTGATGCAGGACTTGAACCACGGCAGCACCGGTGCGCAGTGGCGGCTCGACGTGGGCGTGTTCGAGGGCAACTGGAGCGGCCCGGGCAACAACGTCAATTACCTGACCGCGGGCAGCGCCGGCTTCCGGCCGCAGCTCGAGGCGCGCCTGCACGTGCAGGACAAGAACTGGCTGGCCTACTTCGCGGCGCATTACAGCAAGGTCGACCTGCGCGGCGTGGGCGGCACCGCGCCGACGCCGGTGAAGTCCGAGGTCACCAGCGTGGGCTACGAGCTCGGCGGACAGTGGAAGCCCGGCCCGTGGACCTTCAAGGGCGCGGCGTACAGCGGCAAGGGCCTGGGCCAGATCTTCGGCGCGATGTCGCAGTTCGGCGACATCCAGGAAACCGGCGGCTATGCCCAGGCCGGTTACAGCTTCACGCCGAACTGGAGCCTGTACGCGTTCTACGCCTACAACAAGCCGGACCGGAACGACGTGGTCGACTGGATGGGCAACGGCGCCACCGGCCTGCTGCGCAATCGGCAGACCGCGTTGAGCCTGCAGTACGCGGCCGGTTCCTACGAGCTGGGCATGGAGTGGCTGCACGACAAGCTGGATTCGACCAGCAACGGCACCGACCACAAGACCACCAGCGGCAACCAGGTCAGCCTCAACGCGCTGTACCGCTTCTGATTTCACCGGCGATGCCTGGCATCGCCGCACAGCCTCCCGCCTTGCGGGGGGATGACGGGGTGCGGTCCGGGGCTTGCCGGGGGACCGCATCGGTCGACTTCTCTTCCACCCTGGCGGAGAGCGGCATCCCACTATCCTGAGAGGGGAAACATCCATGGCCACCACCGCGATCGACGGGCGCGCCGCGCTCGATGTCAGCCACAAGCGGGTCATCCTGGCGTCCAGCCTGGGTACCGTGTTCGAGTGGTACGACTTCTACCTGTACGGCTCGCTGGCCGTGATCATCGGCAAGCAGTTCTTCTCCGGGCTCAACGAGGCCAGCCAGCTGGTGTTCGCCCTGCTGGCGTTCGCCGCCGGCTTCGCCGTGCGCCCGTTCGGTGCGCTGGTGTTCGGCCGGGTCGGCGACCTGGTCGGGCGCAAATACACCTTCCTGATCACCATCGTGATCATGGGCCTGTCCACGTTCTTCGTGGGCCTGCTGCCCAGCTACGGCTCGATCGGCGTGGCGGCGCCGGTGATCCTGATCCTGCTGCGCATGCTGCAGGGCCTGGCGCTGGGCGGCGAGTACGGCGGCGCGGCCACCTACGTGGCCGAACATGCACCGCCGGGCAAGCGCGGCCTGTACACCAGCTTCATCCAGATCACCGCCACCTTCGGCCTGTTCCTGTCGCTGCTGGTGATCCTGGGCTGCAAATGGATGATGGGCGACAAGTTCGAGGACTGGGGCTGGCGCATCCCGTTCCTGATCTCCTCCCTGCTGCTGGCGGTGTCGGTGTACATCCGCCTGCAGCTGGCCGAGTCGCCGGTGTTCCAGCAGATGAAGGAAGAGGGCAAGACCTCGAAGGCGCCGCTGACCGAATCGTTCGCCCGCTGGGGCAACCTGAAGCTGGTGATCCTGGCCCTGCTGGGCGCCACCGCCGGCCAGGCCGTGGTGTGGTATTGCGGCCAGTTCTACGCGATGTATTTCCTCGGCAGCACGCTGAAGATCGATTCGACCACCACCCAGTTGCTGATCGCGGCCGCGCTGCTGATCGGCACGCCGTTCTTCGTGGTGTTCGGCTGGCTGTCGGACAAGATCGGCCGCAAGCCGGTGGTGCTCGCCGGCTGCCTGCTGGCCGCGCTGACCTACTTCCCGATCTTCAAGGCGATCACCCACTACGGCAATCCCGGCATCGAGGCGGCCCGCACCACGGCGCCGGTCACCGTGCATGCCGACCCGGCCAACTGCCACCTGCAGATCAACCTCACCGGCACCTCCACCTTCACCAGCTCCTGCGACATCGCCAAGAGCACGTTGGCCAAGCGCGGCGTGCCGTACGACAACCAGGCCGCCCCGGCGGGCGCGGTGGCAAAGGTCACGGTGGGCAGCGCCAGCATCGATGCGTTCGAGGGCAGCACGCTGGCCAAGGCCGACTTCGCGGCCCAGGGCAAGGCGTTCGCGGCCAGCCTCGGCGCGGCGCTGGACCAGGCCGGCTACCCGGCCAAGGCCGATCCGGCACGCAGCAATTACCCGATGCTGGTGTTCCTGCTGTTCCTGCTGGTGCTGTACGTGACCATGGTCTACGGCCCGATCGCGGCGTGGCTGGTGGAAATGTTCCCGACCAAGATCCGCTACACCTCGATGAGTCTGCCGTACCACATCGGCAACGGCTGGTTCGGCGGCTTCCTGCCCTCGGTGTCGTTCGGCATCGTGGCGCTCACCGGCAACATCTACGCGGGCCTGTGGTATCCGGTGGTGATCGCGCTGATGACCTTCGTGATCGGCATGCTGTTCGTGCGCGAAACCAAGGATGTCGACATCACCGCCTGAGCCATGCGGGCGCGGCACGAAGAACGCAGCGGCGGGAGCCGCTGCGTTCTTCGTTGCGAAGCGCGTCAGGCGCGCTTGATCAGTCCAATGATCACCAGCAGCACGATCGCACCGATCATCGCGTAGACGATGCTGGTGACGATCGGATTGCCCAGGCTGAAGCCGACACCGAGCGTCGGCAGCAGCCAGCCGGCCAGGAACGCGCCGATGATGCCGACCACGATGTTGCCAAGCAGGCCGAAGCCGAAACCGCGCACGATCAACCCGGCCAGCCAGCCGGCGATGGCACCTATCAACAAGAAGATGAGCAGGGCGGTAAGCGTCATCATGAACTCCTGGTTCGAGCGAAAGAGTCGACGGTGGCCGCATGCCGGGCCACGCCGCCGCAGCGTCTGCGCTCGCGTGTGCAGCGGTCGTGACGGCTGTGGGCCGGGGTATGCTGGCGCTCAGCATTCAGCGGTGACGCCACCGGGAACCAGCCGATGACCACAGCCACACCGAGTTACGTGCATGGCGCCAGCCTGCAGCCGCTGCTGGGCGAAACCGTCGGTGGCCTGCTCGATCGGGTGGCGGCGAAATACCCGCAGCGACCGGCGCTGGTCGCGCGCGCGCAGGACCTGCGCCTGGACTATCGGGCATTCCATGCCGAGGTGGAACGTGTCGCGGCGGGCCTGCTGGCGCTGGGCCTGGAGCGGGGCGAGCGCATCGGCATCTGGGCGCCGAACCGGGCCGAGTGGGTCGTGCTGCAGTTTGCCGCGCCGAAGGCCGGGCTGATCCTGGTCAACATCAATCCGGCGTACCGCGCGCACGAGCTGGAGTACTCGCTGAACAAGGTGGCCTGCCGCGCACTGGTGCTGCCGCGCCGCTTCAAGACCTCGCAATACCTGGCGATGCTCACCGAGCTGGCGCCGGAACTGGCGACGGCGGCACCGGGCCAGTTGCAGGCAGCCAGGTTGCCCGCGTTGCGCGAGGTGATCCTGCTGGACGAGCAGGACCAGCCCGGTACCCGCCGCTGGGCGCAGCTGGCCGCACTCGGCGACGAGGCGGCGCGTGCGCTGTTGCGCGTGCGCGAAGCGGCGCTCAACTTCGACGACGCGGTGAACATCCAGTTCACCTCCGGCACCACCGGCGCGCCCAAGGGCGCCACCCTGACCCACCACAACATCGTCAACAACGGCTGGTTCATCGGCGAGGCAATGCGCCTGACCGAGCAGGACCGGTTGTGCATCCCGGTGCCGTTCTATCACTGCTTCGGCATGGTGCTGGGCAACCTGGCCTGCGTCACCCATGGCGCCTGCATGGTGATCCCCGGCGAGGGCTTCGACGCGCTGACCACCTTGCAATGCGTGGCCGAGGAACGATGCACCGGCCTGCACGGCGTGCCCACCATGTTCATCGCCGAGCTGGAGCATCCGCGCTTTGGCGAATTCGACCTGAGCTCGCTGCGCACCGGCATCATGGCCGGCTCGCCCTGTCCCATCGAGGTGATGCGCCGGGTGGTCGGCGAGATGCACATGGCCGACGTCACCATCGCCTACGGCATGACCGAAACCAGCCCGGTGAGCTTCCAGACCGTGCCCGACGATCCGCTGGAACGCCGCGTCGACAGCGTGGGGCGAATCCATCCGCAGCTGGAAGTGAAACTGGTCGACGAGGCCGGCCAGGTGGTGCCGCGCGGCACCACCGGCGAGCTGTGCACGCGGGGCTATTCGGTGATGCTGGGTTACTGGGACGAGCCCGCGCGCACCGCCGAGGTGATCGACGAGGCGCGCTGGATGCATACCGGCGACCTGGCGGTGATCGACGCGGACGGCTATTGCAGCATCGTCGGCCGGCTCAAGGACATGATCATCCGGGGCGGCGAGAACGTGTACCCGCGCGAGATCGAGGAGTTCCTCTACGGCCATCCGAAGATCCGCGACGTGCAGGTGTTCGGCGTGCCCGACCCGAAATTCGGCGAGCAGGTGTGCGCGTGGATTATCCTGCGCGACGGCGTCAGCGCCAGCGTGGCGGAGATCCAGGACTACTGCCGCCATCACCTCGCCTATTACAAGGTGCCGCACTACGTGCGCTTCGTCGACACCTTCCCGATGACGGTGACCGGCAAGATCCAGAAATACCTGATGCGCGACGCGATGGCGGCCGAGCTGGGGCCCTGACCGGCGTCAAGGACGCTCATGCCGGAGTGGCGGCTTGCCCTCGCGCAGACGCTTGAGGTCGTACTCGGACAAGCTGGCTTCCCGTGTGTTGCCGGCGATGCGGGCGTGGACGAAGGCCAGCGTGCTGGCGAACACCCCGAGCAGTCCGACCAGCATCCAGAAACCCCACGCGCCGGCACTGTGGCGGGTGAAGCAGAGCACGAAGGCGAATACGGTGGAAATAAGCAGCAACCAGCGCATGGGCACGACCCGGCAAGTGGATGGAGCGTCGCTCCCACGGCGACGGACGGGCAGATCATAGCGCCGCCCATGCGCGCCGGGCGCGCGTGGAATCACAGCTTGACGCGGTGTCGCCACGATTGAGATTCCGGCACGCCACACTGCCCGGATGAGCTCGCCATCACCACCCGACTCACCCTGTGCCCCGCGTGCGCACAAGGGGCGCGGCGCCGCGTCGAATCCCGAAGGCCGCTTCGAACACGTCCGCCACCAGGCCGAGGATGACGGCTGGCAGGGTGCGCTGCTGGACGAGGATGCGCCGCGCCCGCGCACGGAAGTCACCGACGAGCGCGCGCGCAGCGTGATCAGCCGCAACGACTCGCCGGACATCGCCTTCAGTCAGGCGATCAATCCGTATCGCGGCTGCGAGCACGGCTGCATCTACTGCTTCGCGCGGCCCTCGCACAGCTATCTCAACCTGTCGCCGGGTCTCGACTTCGAGACGAAGATCCGCGCCAAGGGCAACCTGGCCGAGATGCTGCGGGCGGAACTGGGCAAGCCCGGCTACGCGATCAGCCCGATCAACATCGGCAGCAACACCGACCCCTACCAGCCGATCGAGAAGCGCTGGCGGTTGACCCGCGCCGCGCTGGAGCTGCTGGCCGAATGCCATCACCCGTGCACCATCGTGACCAAGAACGCGCTGGTCGAGCGCGACCTCGACATCCTGGCGCCGATGGCGCGCGAAGGACTGGTGCAGGTCCTCGTCTCGGTCAATTCGCTGGACAACCATCTCGCCGCGAAACTCGAACCGCGCGCCAGCGCGCCGCATCGGCGGATCAAGGCGATCCGCAACCTGGCCGAGGCCGGCGTGCCGGTCGGCGTGCTGGTGGCGCCGATCATCCCCGCGTTGAACGACAAGGACATGGAAGCGGTGCTGGCGCAGGCCTTTGATGCCGGCGCGCGCAGCGCCGGTTACACCACGCTGCGCCTGCCGCACGAACTGAAATCGCTGTTCCGCGAATGGCTGGCGCTGCATGCGCCGCAGCGCGCCGAACACGTGATGAGCCTGGTGCAGCAGATGAACGGCGGCCGCGACTACGACAGCGACTTCGCCACCCGCATGCGCGGGCAGGGCGTGTTCGCCGATCTGCTGCGCCGCCGCTTCGAGCTGGCCTGCCGCCGGCACGGCTTCGGCCGTGCCCGCGAGCTGCAACTCGATACCTCGCGCTTCGTGCCGCCGCGCAAGCCGTCGCCGCAGGGCGAACTGTTCTGACCCGCGCGCGGGGTCGCGGCGAACCTATTTCTGCTTCGGACGCGTGCCTTCCCATGCGGCACCGAGCGCGACGCCGATGGCGATGCCCAGGGCCAGCTTGTCCAGGGCAATGCCGATCGCCACGCCCAGCGCGATGCCGGTCGCCATGCCGACACCACGATGTCGTGGCGGTTTTGACGAATCTTTCTGGTCGCTCATGGAGGTTCTCCGGCAAGTGCTGGAAAGGTCAGGCAGTGCGTCAGCCCGCCAGGAAGGGATGCGGCCGACGCATCAGTCCGTGCCAGCCGCGTCGGCCCAGCCAGGCCATCGCCGCACCGAGCAGCAGCCAGCCCGCCACCAATAGCGGTAACCATGGCGCGATCCCGGCGACGGGATCGCGGCCCCAGGCCAGTGCGGGCAGCACCAGACTCAGCGCGGTCAGCACGAACGAGACGGCCAGCAGCAGCCCTGCGCTCCAGACGGTCAGGGCGCGGCCACCCAACAGGTTGAGCAAGGTGGCCGCGGTGACCGCCGTCGCGCCGAGCTGGGCCAGCAGCAGGAAGGACAGCATCGCGGCATGGCTGCTCCAGCACAGCATGACCACGCCGATCAGCAGCATCAGCAACGCATGCAGGCGCAGCGGCAGGCCCAAACCGGTGCGCACCAGCAGCTGCCTGGCGTGCCCGGCATCGCCCATGCCCGGCAACAGCGCCAGCAGGGAAAGCTCGCCGCTCGCCATTTGCCAGCGCTTGCGCAGCCACAACAGGCTCAACGCACAGATCATCGGCCCGGCGATCATGCAGAGCGAGGCAAGGCTGCCGATCAGGCTGCCTTTCACCAGGCCGGCGACCGCCTCGTCGTGCCGTCCCAGCTGGTTGAGCAGGATGATGGCCAGCAACGGCAGCGCGATGATGCCGAGCAACAGGCCGAGCTGCCTGGCGTAGCTGCGCGCGGTTTGCGGCAAGTACCAGCCGCCCAGCGCCACTCGCAGCGCCTTGCGCGGGGTCGCGGGGCCGGCGCCGTCGAGATCGACGGTCGGCTGCAGCCAGTCCGGCCGCTGGCGCAGCTGGCGCTGGTCGCCGATGTGGTTCCAGTAGCCCCAGCTGCCGCTGCGGAACTGCAGCACCATCGGCGAAGTCCAGCCTTGCGGCTGGCTGCTGCCGGCATGCAGCAGCTGTCGCCAGCGCCAGGCACAGACGAGCAGCAGGAACACGGCGAGCACCAGGGCAGCATCGGTGAAGCGCGGGTCATTCAGGCCGGGCAGGTCGAAGCGGCGCCACAGCGTATTGACCAGTGCGGGCGTCATGCCGATCAGCACCGCCAGGTAACGCGGCATCAGCGCGAACGCCAGTCCGCCGACGCCGAGCAGGGCCAGCAGCACCGTGGGTGCGAACACGGGCAGGCCCGACAAGGCCAGTGCGGCCACTGGCACGGCGATACCCAGCACGCCGTACGTCGCCAGGCTGGCAGCGATCTGCGGTTGCACACCGGGCACGCGCATCTGCCTGGCGTCGATCGCCAGCAACAGGCCGAGCGGCAGGAAAAAGGCCCACAAGTAGAACAGGCCGGCGCCATACAACGCCACCGCGCCGTCCCACTCGCCGGGTTTGCCGGCGAACAGGCCGACGGCAAGCGCGCCAGCGCTGCACAGCACGAACATCGCGACCGCCGACCAGCGCAACGAGCGATGCGCCGAACGCCAGGGGATCTGCAACAACAGCTGGATGTTCATTCGGCGATCTCCACGAACAAGTCCTCCAGACCCAGCGCATCGACGCGCGCGCCGGCCAGGCTGGCAGCTTCCGGCCAGTGGCCGTCGGTGTCGCGCTCGACCACCAGGCTGAGGCTGCCGTCGTCGTGGCGGCGGCGGCTGAGGCAATCGGCCGGTGCCGCCGCGCTCATCCGTGCCGGCAGCCACAAGCGGCCGTAGCGTTCCTTGGTCTCATCGACACTGCAGCGCATCAGCAACTTGCCCCGATGCAGGAACGCCACTTCCGAGGCCACGCGTTCCAGGTCCGACACGATATGGGTGGAGAACAGCACGGTGGTGCCGGACTCGCCGGCGCGCAGCGCCACCTCGCGCAGCAGTTCGCGGCGGGCGACCGGGTCGAGCGCCGCGGCCGGTTCGTCCAGCACCAGCAGTTCCGGTTGCGAAGCCAGCGCGCGGATCAGGTCGACACGCTGGCGTTCGCCCGGCGACAGCTTCGCCAGCAGCCGGTTCGGCTGGATCTGCCAGCGTTCCAGCGTGTTCCTGACGAAGGTCTTGTCCCAGCGCGGGTAGAAACGGCCGACGAAGTCGAGCATCTGTTCCGCGGTGAGCCAGGCCAGCGCCTCGGGCTGCTGCGGCACATAGGCGATGCGCGACTTGGCGTCGTCGCCGAGTGCCAGCGCCGGTTCGCCGAATACCGTCGCGACCCCGGCCATCGGTTCGAGCAGGCCCAGCATGATGCGGATCAGGGTCGACTTGCCGGCGCCGTTGCGGCCGATCAGGCCGAGCACGCTGCCCGGTTCCAGCGCCAGGTCGACGCCGTTCAGCGCATTGCTGCCTTCGTAGCTGTGGACCAGGCCGCACACCGCGAGCAGGGCGATGGTGGATTCCGTTTCACTCGGCATCGCGTTCATTTCATTCTCCCAGCAGTTTGGTCAGGCGCCGCAGCACCGGCGCGGCGGGCAGTTCGAGTTCGTGGGCATGGCGCGCCAATGCCTGCAATTGCGGTTCGAGCAGGGCCAGCCGTTGGCTTTCGCTTTGCGCGGCCTTGCGCGTGGCGATCACCGCCATGCCCTTGCCGCGCAGGCGCTCCACCAGGCCCTCGCTTTCGGCAATGCCGTAGGCGCGCGACACGGTCATCGGGTTGATCGCATGGAAGCCGGCGACGTCGCGCACCGACGGCAGCAGTTCACCATGGGCGAGCTGGCCCCCGGCAATCAGCCGGCGCAGCTGTTCGACGATCTGCCGATAGATCGGCTCGCTGGCGGTCGGTTGAACGGTGAGCAGGGAGGCATCCATGTGTATCAGTACAGCAATACACATGGAGCCTGTCAACAATGACTTCCGACCTGGTCGGCCGGTGGCCTGCCTCTTGCCGGGGAGCGCCTCAAGCCTTCTTCACGCGCCGATGAAGTCCGATCGGCTGCAATGCGGCCATTCGTCGAGGCGTGTACGCCGCGGCGACCTGCACCAGGGAGGCACCGATGTCCTCGTTCGCGCTCTACCTGATCGGCATGATCGTCGTCATCGGCGGTCTGGTCTACATCGCCACGCTGCTGCACGTGCCCAACCAGTGGATCATCGGCGGCGCGGTCGTGCTGGTCGGCGCGGGCATCCTGGGCGCAGTCACCAAGACCCGCAGCAAGGACCCGCCCGAGCATTGACGGCGAGGCGTGACAAAGAAAGAGCGGGCCGATCGGCCCGCTCTTTTCATGTCAGTCGGTTCATGCTGGTCGGCTCATGCCGTTCGGTTCAGCGGCTGGCCGGCAGGTACTTGTCGAACCAGCCCAGTGCCCGCTGCAGCACGTCGCGCTGGTGGGCGGGGTCGACGAAGTGGTGGCCTTCGTTCGGGTACACCACCAGTGAGGTCGGCACGTCCTGCGCGCGCAGCGCATGCCACATCTCGAACGATTGCGGCGCCGGGCATTCGGCGTCGCGGTCGCCGACCACGATCAGCATCGGCGTCTTCACCTGCTTGATGAAGTTGATCGCCGAGCTTTTCGCGTAGACGGCCGGGTCGTCGTAGACGCTGGCGCCGAAGAACGGCGGCATCCACTGGTCGATCAGGTTCTGGCCGTAATAGCTCTGCCAGTTCGAGATGCCGGCGCCGGCCACCACGGCGCGGAAGCGCTGGGTCTGGGTCGGCGCGAACATGCTCATGAAACCGCCGTAGCTCCAGCCGGTGAGGCCGAGCCGCTGGTCGTCCACCGGAAACTTCTTCTCCACTGCATCGACCCCGGCGAGGATGTCGCGCAGGTCGCCGTAACCGAAGTCCTTGCGGTTGGCCTGCACGTATTTTTCGCCCTGGCCGAAGCTGCCGCGCGGATTCGGCTGGAACACGAAATAACCCAGCGCGGACAGCGGGGCGGCACCGTAACCCACGCCGGGCCAGCGCGGGATCACCGCACTGGCCGGGCCGCCGTGCACCACCACCACCATCGGATAGGTCTTCTTAGGATCGTAGTGGGCCGGGTACAGCAGCCAGCCCTGCACGTGGAAGCCCTCGTTGTTCCACTCCACCGATTCGGCCTTGCCCCAGGCCGGTTTCAGCGCGGCGTTGAACGAGGTCACCGCCGGCGGCGCCGCCTTGCCCAGCGCGCCGGCGTGCACCTCGGTGGCGCGGGCGTACGAGCTCTGCAGGAAGGCGACGTGCTTGAGATCGGCGGACAGCGACATCGCCATTGAGGCGCTGCCGTCGCTGATGCTGGCCGGCACGGTGAAGTGCACGCGCTGCTGCTGCGCGCCCGTGGCGGATATCGCGTAGTCGGCCAGCTGGCTCTGGCCGTTGCTGACCTGGCTGACCAGCATCGACTGCGGCGAGGTCCAGAGCAGCCAGTTCGGCGTGACCTTGATGCCGGGCGTGAGGTTGACCAGCGCACCGCCGGCGGCGGGCACCGCGTAGATGTCGCCGCCGGTGGCGCCCTGGTCGCTCATCAGGCCGCCGATGAAGGCGATCCGCGAGGCATCCGGCGACCAGCACGGCAGCGCGATCTGAAGATGCTGCAGCGAGCCGCTGGCGGCGTCGGCCGGATCGACCAGCACGGTTGCGGTGGCGTCCACCTGAGCGGGTTGCACGTAGAGCTTCGCGATCCACCAGTTGTTGTCGCCCGGCGGCAGCGCGGCGGTATAGGCGATGCGCGAGCCGTCCGGTGACCAGTCGAACTCGTACGCGTACATGTTGGCCGGCGTCAGCTCGCGCAGCGTGCCGCTGGCCACGTCGAGGCTGGCCACGCGCTGCACTTCCACCCCGGTCACGCCGATCTCGCCGGCGGCCGGTTTGGCCGCGGCGGTGGCGCTGGCGTGGCGGGTGGCGCCAGCCACGTAGAGGAAGCCGAGCGACTTGCCGTCATCGGTCCACTGCAGCGCGCGCACGTAACCCTTCAGCTCGGCCAGCCGCGCCGGCGCGTCGTGGCCGGTGGTGTCGGCCAGGTAGATGGCGTTCTGCATCACCTTGGTGCTGGTGAGGTCGACGTTGCAGTTGGAGACGAAGGCGAGATGGTGCGAATCGGGCGCCCAGGCGATGCCGGATTCGGCGCAGCTGCCGGACCGCGCGGCGGCGGTCACCCGGCGCGCATGGCTGCCGTCGGCATTCGCCACCTCGATCGCCGGCTTGCCGTCGCGCTGGATCACCCAGGCGAGCTGCTTGCCATCCGGCGAGATCGCGGTGGCCTGGATCGACTGCGCCTTGCCCAGTTCGCTCAACACCTGCTCGATGCGCGGATCGACCTCGGCCGTGGCGGCGAAGGCTTGCGGTGCCAGCGCGAGAGTGAGCAGCGACAGCGGGACGATCAGGCGTGAGCGTTTCGGCATGGGAGGGATTCCGGCGTGGGGAATCCCGAAGCTACAACCCGGTGCCACGCACGCCAAGTGCAGGACGGCATGGCGACCGGATCAGTGCTGCGCAGCGTTGCTGCCGGCGGCCTGGCGCGCCGCGGCCATGGCGGCCAGCTTTGCCCGGATGTCGGGGATCGCCGCCAGCGCGGCCTTCTCGCCGGCCAGGATGGCCTGGTTCTTCTGCTCGAAATCGGTCGGGCCGATGCCGCGCAGGTCGGGCCGGATCACCACCTCGGCGCGCGCGCTTTCCTGCGCCGCCAGTTGCCGCCCCATGATGTCGATCGACTGGCCCACGATGCCCATCATGTCCTGCGGGTTGCTGCCGTCGGGCGCGGCGGAGATGTCCACCGCGATCACGAAATCGGCGCCGAGCTGGCGCGCCGCGTCGACCGGGATCGGGCTGACCACGCCGCCGTCGACGTAGTGCTTGCCGTGGATCTCCACCGGCTCGAACACGCCGGGAATGCTGGACGATGCGCGCACCGCGCGGCCGGTGTTGCCGCGCACGAACACCGTGCGCGTGCCCGTTTCCAGTTCGGTCGAAACAGCGGCGAACGGCATCTTCAACTGTTCGATCGGCTGCTTGTGCACCAGCTGGTTGACGTAATCCTGCAGCGCCTGGCCCTGCACCAGGCCGCCGGAGAACAGCCGCACGTCGCGGATCTTCGCCTCGTCGAGACCGAATGCGGTCTGCTGCAGCGCGAACGCGTCCATGCCGCTGGCGTACAGCGCGCCGACCACGCTGCCCGCACTGGTGCCGGCGACCACGTCCGGATGGATGCCGCTGGCCTCCAGCATCTTGATCACGCCGATGTGGGCGAAGCCCTTGGCCGCGCCACCGCCGAGCGCGAGGCCGATCTTCAGCTTCACCGGCGCCACCGGCGGGGCGACCACCGGCGCGGGTTTGCTGGCGTGCGTGCAGGCACCGAGCAGGAGCGTGGCGAACAGTGGCAGCAAACGGCGGAAGGGCATGGGCATCGGTGTCGGAAGATTCTGATCTGCTCCTCCCCCTGCTGGCGGGGGGAGGTTGGAGGTTGCCCCTCCCCTGCAAGCAGGGGAGGGAGCAAGAAGGTCAGCCTTGGGCGGCGTCGGCTTCCTGGTGGTAGCGCGTGGCCAGTTCGACTTCTTCCTTCGAACCGAGGAACACCGGCACGCGCTGGTGCAGGCCGGTGGGCTGGATCTCCATGATGCGCTGGCGACCAGTGGTCGCCGCGCCGCCGGCCTGCTCGATGATGAACGCCATCGGGTTGGCCTCGTACATGATGCGCAGCTTGCCGCCCTGCTTCTCGATCTTCGCGTCCAGCGGGTAATAGAACACGCCACCGCGGGTCACGATGCGGTGCACGTCGGCCACCATCGAGGCGACCCAGCGCATGTTGAAGTCCTTGCCGCGCGGCCCGGTCTTGCCGGCCAGCAGTTCGCCCACGTAACGCTGCATCGGCGGCTGCCAGTGGCGCTGGTTGGACATGTTGATGGCGAACTCGGTGGCCTGCTCCGGAATGCGGATGGCGCGCCGGCTGAGGACGAAGCTGCCCACCTCGCGATCCAGCGTGAATTCGTGGGTGCCGTGGCCGAAGGTCAGCACCAGCACGGTGGCCGGGCCGTACACCACGTAGCCGGCGGCGAGCTGGGTGGTGCCCGGCTGCAGGAAGTGCTCGGCCTTCGGCTCGGTCACGCCGTCCGGGCAGCGCAGCACCGAGAAGATCGTGCCGACCGAAATGTTCACGTCGATGTTCGACGAGCCATCCAGCGGATCGAACAGCAGCAGGTGCTGGCCCTTGGGATAGCCGTCCGGAATCTGCTGCGGGTCTTCCATCTCTTCCGAAGCGCAGGCGGCGAGATGGCCGCCCCAGGCATTGGCTTCCAGCAGGATCTCGTTGGAGATCACGTCCAGCTTCTTCTGCGCCTCGCCCTGGATGTTGCCCGTGCCGGCCTCGCCCAGCACGCCGCCCAGCGCGCCCTTGCCGGTGGCCACCGCGATGCGCTTGCAGGCGCGCGCGACCACTTCGATCAGCAGCGAAAGTTCGGCATTGATGTGGCCGGCGCGGCGTTCCTCGATCAGGAACTGGATCAGTGAGACAGGCTTCATGTCGGGTCCATGGCGTGGGGGACGGGCATTGTCGCATTTGTTTTGAGCGGGGAACGGGGAAACGGAGAAGAGCAGCGCCCGGGAGCGTGAAGCCTGGCGATCCCGCTTTTGTTCCCCGCCCTGCTGACAACACGTTGGCAGCAGCCCCCCGGCAAGCTGTCCCTCCAAGGCGGAGGACCAAGACATGCGCGATACGGTTTATTTCCTGGTGTTCGAGGGTTTTGCCGACTGGCAGGCGGCGCTGGCCCTGTGCGAAATCCGCCGCCCCGGCGACTGGGAGGTGCAGACGGTGGGCTTCAGCCGCGCCCAGGTCACCTCGATGGGTGGGCTGTGCGTGCAGCCGGAGCTGACGCTGGATCAGCTGGACGACGCGCGCGCCGCGATGCTGATCGTGCCCGGCGGCCATCTGTGGCAGCGTGGCGAGGGCGCGCCGGCGGTGGCGGCGATGCGCCAGTTGCACGCGGCCGGCGCGGTGGTGGCGGGCATCGACAGCGGCATGCTGGCGCTGGCCCGCGCCGGCCTGCTCGACGATTGCCGTCACACCGGCAACTGGTCGGGGCAGATCGCCGCGCAGGTGCCCACCTATGCTGGCGCGGAGCAATACGACGCCGAGGTGCTCGCGGTCAGCGACGGCGGCGTGATCAGTGCCAGCCACCTGGGCAGCGTGGAATTCGCCCGCGAGGTGATCCGCACGCTCGACCTGTACGGCCCCACCGATCGCGATCACTGGTATCGCCTGTTCAAGCACGCGCAGCTGCCGCCCTGGTGCGTCGGCGAAGCCATGGCGGCATGAGGAGGTCGCGATGAACAAGATCCTGCAACGCACCCTGATGGCCTATCGTCCGCTGTACCTCAATGGCCTGCTGCTGGACGGCCAATACCGCTTGCCGAAAGCGAACCCGACCGGAGCCAGTGGCGCGACGCCGCGGCGCCAACGCGCGCTGCTCGCCGCACTGACCCACACATTCCATCACCGGAGCAAATGATGATCAGGACTTATCACGGAAGTTGCCATTGCGGCGCGGTGCGCTATGAAGCCGACATCGATCTCGCCGCCGGCACCGGGCGTTGCAACTGCTCGATCTGCACCAAGACGCGGCAGTGGGGCGTGATCGTCAAGCCCGCGGCCTTCCGGTTGCTGAGCGGCGAGGACGCATTGTCGGACTATCAGTTCAACACCCGCAGCGCCCACCACCTGTTCTGCCGGCATTGCGGCGTGCGCTCGTTCGGCCGCGGCCATATCGCGGAAATCGGCGGCGACTACGTATCGATCAGCCTGGCCTGCCTCGATGACGTCGAACCGCAGGAGTTGATCGAGGCGCCGCTGCGCTTCTCCGACGGTCGCCACAACAACTGGATGTCCGCACCGGCCGAAACGCGGCATCTCTGAAACTTTCCACCCGTTCGCCAGGAAACCACGATGAGCGAGCCACGCGTCAGCTTCTTTCATTCGCCACAAAGCCGCTCCGCCGGTACCCGCGCCCTGCTCGAGGAACTGGCTGCCGACTACGAGTTGCACGTGCTCAGCCTGAAGGCCGGTGAACAGCGGCAGCCGGCGTATCTGGCGATCAACCCGATGGGCAAGGTGCCGGCGATCCATCACGACGGTGCCCTGGTCACCGAGCAGCCGGCGGTGTTCATCTACCTGGCCGACCTGTATGCCGAAGCCGGGCTGGCGCCGCCGATCGGTGATCCGCTGCGCGGCCCGTACCTGCGCTGGCTGGTGTTCTACGGTTCGTGCTTCGAACCGGCGGTGACCGACAGATCGCTGCAGCGCGAGCCGGCGTCGACGTCGACCTGCGGCTACGGCGACTACGACACCATGCTGAAGACCGTGGTCGACCAGCTGGAAAAGGGACCGTACCTGCTGGGCGAGCGCTTCAGTGCGGCGGACGTGTTGTGGGGCACCGCGTTGAACTGGACCACGATGTTCAAGCTGGTGCCCGAGCTGCCGGTGATCCGGGCCTACATCGACCGCTTGCTGGCACGGCCTGGCGTGCAGCGTGCCGCCGCGCTGGATGCCGAACTGGCGGCCGCCCAGGGCGCGTGATGCGATGAGTCGTGACGTTCGACGCTGTTCGCCGTCATCGTTCCCGGGGATGATGTGCGAATGCGTCGAGCGGACCGGCTATTCCTCATCATTCACGCGCTGCGCGGTCGACGTACCGCACTGCAGGCGCGATCGCTGGCGCAGACGCTGGGCGTGTCGCTGCGCACGGTCTATCGCGATGTCGCCGACTTGCAGTTGTCCGGCGTGCCGATCGAGGGCGAGGCCGGGGTCGGCTACGTCCTGCGCAAGGGTTCGGACATCCCGCCGCTGATGTTCAACGCCAGCGAACTCGAGGCTCTGGTGGTCGGCTCGCGCTTCGTGCGTGCATTCGCCGGCACCCGGCTGGCGGAAAACGCGCAGACGGCGCTGCTGAAGATCGAGGCGGTGCTGCCGCCGGAACTGCGCGAGCGCGCCAGTCGCACGCGCATCTTCGCCCCGGTGTGGCGCGACCAGTATCGCGACGATTTCGCCGCCCTGCTCGATCAGCTGCACGCGGCCATCGTCGGCAACCAGGTGCTGCGGATGGCCTATCGCGACGAAGGCGGCAACCCCAGCACCCGCGAGATCGAGCCGCTGTGCCTGTCGTTCTGGGGCGGCAAGTGGACCCTGGGTGCGTGGTGCCGCATGCGCGGCGATTTCCGCAATTTCCGCCCGGACCGGATCGCCGAGAGCGCGGCCAGCGGCGAGGTTTTCATTGAATCCGACCAGCGCAATCTGGCCGCCTATCTGCGCGCGGTCGGTGTCGGTGAGCCGGACCTGGGCTGAGCCATCCCGGGGCCTGATCTGGCGCAAACGATAGAAGACCAGGCGCAGGGCGGGCACTGCCCGCCCTGCGATGCTGATCGCCGCCGCCACCCACCTGCAAATTCCGTTCGCGCTGAGCGTAGCTTGCGACAGGCAAGCGGAGTCGAAGCGCACGCCATACCCGGAATCTGATCCGACGGAACGCCAGAAGTCCGAACGCAATACTGAATCCGGGACCGGATGCAGATGGCGGCGCATTGTGCTGATCTTTGCACTGCCTGTGCACGATTGCTTCAAGACAGCGCCCTGGGGCCAGCCCATGATCGCCACTATCATCGCGCCTTGGCAGTGGGGGGGGCCGCTTCCATCGCGCTGTACAACCAGCCAGAACGGGGAAACTCATGTCAGATCATTTTCGCAAAGTGACCGGAAAGGAGGTTGCCGGCTCGGCCTGGCGGCGCGCGGCGATACGGCCGCTTCGTCGTCACCTGCTGACGGCGGCGGTGATTCTGGCACTGGGTTGCGGCAGCCAGGTGCAGGCGCAGTCGATCACCGGCGGCCTGCATGGCAGCGCCCCCGCAGCAACCGGAGTCACGGTCGAGGTGACGCGCGCAGCGACCGGCTATGCCAACACTGTCACCGTCGATCAGGGCCGCTACAGCCTGGACTACCTCGCGCCCGGCGACTATGGGGTGCGCGTTTTGCAGAACGGTCAGACCTTGGGCGAATACACGGTGCGGGTCCAGCCCAATACGTCGGCCACCGTCCCGTCGGTTGCGGACGATGTCACCAACCTGCAGGGCGTGAGCGTCAATGCCCGGGCGTTGGCTACGGTCATCACGCCGATCGACGTCAGCACGCCACAGCTGTCGCAGATCTACAGTGCGGACCTGATGCATGACCTGCCGGTGTCGCAGACCAGCATCTACGCGATCGCCAACATCAGCTCAAGCGTCAACGCCGGCGTGCGCGGCTCGTCGTATCCGCAGGTCGGCGGCGCCAGCCCCACCGAGAACCGCTACTACTTCAACGAATTCGATACGTCTTACGACATCACCGGTGCCGGTGCCATCGTGTTTCCGCAAGAGGCGGTCGAGAGCACCCAGTTCGTGCCCGGCAGCAGCAGCCTCGAATGGACCAGCACCACCGGCGCGGTAACCTCGGCCACCTTGCGCCAGGGCAGCAACGACTTCCATGCCGGTTACACGCTGAATTTCACGCCGCCAAGCTCCAGTCTGCTGAACCCGGCAAGCAAGGACTCGTTCAATTCGGCAGGACAGCACTATCTGTACCAGTCCGACAACAGCTCGGGCGCGTCGGCGAGCCATTTCCTGTGGGCGTCGGGTGCGCTGGTCAAGGACCGTCTGTTTTACTTCGCCATGTTCGGCGACTCGCCGCCATCCCGGTCGACCACGTACAGCGCCACCGAGCGTTCAAGCAATTCGTCGCGTACCAAAAACCTGCTGTTGAACGTGACCTGGAACATCACCAACGACCAGTCGCTGAACGTGGCCGGTTACAAGACCCAGACCTTGTCCTCGTACAACGCCTACGCCATGGCCACGCCGTACGAGCCGTCGTCCGCGTACGGTGCGCCGGCCTGGTCGGGCCTGGATTCGCGCCAGAAGCTGCTGATCGGCAACTACCACTGGCGCATCAGCGACAACCTCAGCATGCGCCTGATGGCCGGCAGCATGCGCTTCAACTATGTGGGCAGCAGTGAGAACAGCGACAACCCGTACGTGTCGTTCTACGACGGCAGCACCGGCGTCACCACCCAGCTCAGCGGCGGCTCCAACGACCTCTACGCGCAGTACAACTATTACTACGCCAAACGCGGCTTCAAGGGCGACTTCGTGTGGACGCTGGGCGACCACGAATTGACCTTCGGCGGCGAAAAATACAAGAACATCTACCACTACCAGCCGGCGACCAATCCGAACGGCAACTGGTCATACGACTATGAACCCGATTACCCGGGCTACTACTACGGCAACGGCGTCTACGTGCCGGCCGACGGCAAGATGCTCTACACCACCGAATACGCCACCGGCGGTACCTTCGATTCGGTGCAGAAGGGCTATTACGTTTCCGATACCTGGCAGGCGACGAACAACCTGGTGGTGGCCGGCGGTGCGCGACTGGACCAGATGAGCAACATGGCCGCCGATGGCCAGTCCTTCCTGCGCATGAACGTGGTCTCGCCGCGGCTGGGCCTGGCCTGGGACGTACATGGCGACAGCTCGCTGAAAATCGGCGCGAATGCCGGCCGCTACACGCTGCCGATGCCGTCCAACCTGAACTACCTCATCGCCTCGCCGTATACCTACAAATACACCTATTACTCGTATACCGGCATCGACCCGCAAACCCACCAGCCGATCGGCGCGGTGCAATTGGGGCAGCCGTTCGACTACAGCCGCCCGGCGCCCTCGCTGGAAACCCTGGCCAGCCGCAATATCGAAAACACCAAGCAGAACGAGTTCCAGGTCTACGCGCAACAGCAGCTCGGGCCGTCATGGTCGGTGCTGGCGCGGGCGGATGCGCACATCCTGACCAATATCATCGATCAGACCTGCGATACCTCCGGCGTCATCACCGATTACGTGCGCGCGAACGGACATCCGAATTATCCGGGCCTGGCCGGCGGTTGCATCGAGTTCAATCCCGGCCGGTCGATCGTGTTGCGCGACGACCTGGACGGCACCGGCACCTCGTCCAACATCACCATTCCCGACAGCTATCTGCAGATGCCCAAGGCGCGGCGGACTTATTACGGCATGACGCTGGAACTCAACCATGCGAAGTCCGATGCCGAGCCGTACTTCCTCAGCGCCAGCTACAGCTGGGGCCACCTTTACGGCAACAACGACGGCTACACCAACCTCAGCCAGACCACCACGCCGCAACCGGGCACCAGTGGCAACTACATCTTCAAGGAATTCACCGACGGCTTCGGCGGCAACCTGGCGGCCGACATCCGCAACAACCTGGTGCTTTCCGGCGTCTATTACTGGAAAACCGGGCTGAACATGGGTGCGGTGTTCAGCGCCAACACCGGTGCCGCCTTCAGCTGCCTGGGCGTGTACCCGGACCAGAGCAATACGGTCGTGTCGGGCTATGGCGCGGTCACCCATTATTGCGGCGGCAAGCTGTCGCCGGTAGGCAGCACTTGGCGCGCGCCGACCTACATGCGGCTGGACCTGAATCTCGGCTACGACCTGGACCTGGGCCAGGCCGGCGAGCTCAGTCTCGACTTGCGTGTCACCAATGTCACCAATCGTCGCGTCGTCACCAGCCGTTACATGGTGGCGGACCAGGGATCGTTCGACAGCAGCGGCACGCCGGCGCCCAATACGTACTTCAGGGCGATCAACGGCTGGCAGGCACCGCGGGCGACCTTCCTGTACCTGCGTTACAAGTTCTGAAAGCCGACACGATGACGCCACGCGATGCATGGCAGAGCCTGCGGCGCGGTCGCCGGAGTTGCTGGCGGTTGACTCGCGCCGGCGTTTGCCGATACAACAAAACATGCACGTAAAAGCCATGGCGCGCGCGGTGAATTTCCCGTCCGCGCCATCCAGCCAGAAACGCCGCCAGCAGGCACCTCGGGGTGGCGTCATCACGCTCCCGCTCACGTCCGAGCTTCCGTCGAGCGTCGAGCCGGCTTGCCTGGAGGCGCTGTTCGACTCGGTCCCGGACGTCCTGTTTTTCATCAAGGACCGCGGCGGGCGATATACGCACGTCAACCTCACCATGTTGCGGCGGCTCGGCCTGAAGTTGCGCAGCGATGTCATCGGCAAGCGCGTGGGCGAGGTCTACCCCAGTGGCCTCAGTGCCGCCTATGGACGTCAGGACGACCGGGTTCTGGCCGGCGACGTGATCGAGAACCTGCTGGAAGTGCATATCTTTCCCGACCGCACGCCGGGCTGGTGCCTGACCTGCAAGCGACCGTTGATCATCGATGGCGAAATCGTCGGCGTGATCGGCATTTCGCGCGACCTCGGGCAGCCGGAGAGCCGAGGGCCGCGCTACGAGAAGCTGCGGCTGGCGTTGAACCATCTGAACCTGCATTACGCGGAAACCGTGCGCATGCAGACGCTGCTCGATATCACCGGCTATTCGTCATCGCAGCTGCACCGTTATTTTCGCAAGGTGTTCCAGCTGACGCCGCAACAGGTGCTGACCCGTCTGCGCATGCAGATGGCGATGCATCTGCTACGTGGCAACGAAAGCATCGCTCGCATTGGCCAGGCTTGCGGCTTCAGTGACCAGAGCGCCTTTACCCGGCAGTTCAGGGCCACGGCCGGCATGGCTCCGCGCGACTACCGCGTGTTGGCCAATGCCCAGATGCCCGGCCGACGGCACAAGGAAGAACCACTTGCCCTGGCTTGACGGCCACCCACGCCGCACGCCTTACCCGGGAGACGAATCGTGAAACACGTACTGGCCACCCTCTGTGTTGTTGTGTCGTTGCTGGCGCCGCTGGCGCACGCCGGGACCATGGACGACCAGTTTGCAGCCATCTACAAGGCGGAGTGGGCCTGGCGCACCGGGCAGGCCGGCATCAGCGCCTCGGGCGAGGCTCAGCCCAACAATGGACGGCTGGACACCGTGGACGCGGCCAGCCAACAACGACGACTGGATCATTGGCAGAGCGTGCTCAGGCAACTGGACGGCATTGACCCGACCGCACTGTCGCCCGCCGAGCAGGTGAATTTCGCCATCTACCGCCAGCAGATCGGCAACTTCGTCGCCAACCAGCGCTTCAAGAACTGGCAGATGCCATTCAACAGCGATTCGGCATTCTGGTCGGATATCGGTTACCAGCTGGGTGGCGGCCGCTTGCGCACGGCGGACGACTACGGCCGATACCTCGATCGGCTGGGCCAACTGCCGGCGTATTTCGACCAGCAGATCGCGAACATGCGCGCCGGCCTGAAACGAGGCTTCTCGGTGCCGCGCGAGGTGCTCGATGGGCGCGATGTGTCGATCGCCGCGGTGGCCGGGCTGAAGGACCCCACCCAGAGCAGCTTCTACGCGCCGTTCAAGCAGTTGCCGGCCACGTTCCCGGCCGACCAGGCGCAGGCGTTGCGCGGCCAGGCGCTGCAGCGCATTCGCGATGAGGTGATCCCCGCCTACGGCAAATTGCTGCGCTTCTTCCGCGACGAATACGTGCCGCAGGCGCGCACCACGTTGGCGGCCGAAGCGTTGCCCGATGGCAAGGCGTTCTACCGGCAGCAGATCCGCGAATACACCACGCTCGACCTCGATCCCGACCAGATCCACCAGACCGGCCTCGACCAGGTGGCGCAGATCCACGCGCAAATGCTGGAGGTCATCAAGGACACCGGCTTCAAGGGCAGCTTCGCCGACTTTCTGCAGTTCCTGCGCAGCGACCCGCAGTTCTACGCAAAATCGCCCGAAGAGTTGCTGATGCGCAGCGCCTGGGTGGCCAAGGAAGTGGACGGCCAGATGGCCAGATACTTCGGGCACCTGCCGCGCCAGCGCTTCACCATCGTGCCGGTGCCGGCCGACATCGCGCCGTACTACACCTCCGGTCGCGGTGGCCCGGACGAATACATGGTCAACACCTATGACCTGCCGTCGCGGCCGCTGTACAACATGCCCGCACTGACCCTGCATGAGTCCTATCCGGGCCACGCGCTGCAGCTGGAGCTGGCCGACGAGCAGCACGGCCAGCCCGCGTTCCGCCGCAACAGCTACATCTCCGCCTACGGCGAGGGCTGGGGCCTCTATTCGGAATATCTCGGCAACGAGATGGGCATCTACAAGACCCCGTACCAGCGTTTCGGTTACCTCACCTACCAGATGTGGCGGGCCTGCCGGCTGGTGGTCGACACCGGCATCCATCACCTGGGCTGGAGCCGGCAGCAGGCGATCGACTACCTCACCGTCAACACCGCGTTGTCCGCTCGCGAGATCGCCAACGAAGTCGACCGCTACATCAGCTGGCCCGGCCAGGCGCTGTCGTACGAACTGGGCTACCTGAAGATCCGCGAGCTGCGCGCGAAGGCGGAGCAGGCGCTCGGCGCGAAGTTCGACATCCGCCATTTCCACGACACCGTGCTGTCCACCGGCTCGGTGCCATTGCCGGTGCTGGAACAGCGCATCGACCGTTTCATCGCCGCCGGCGGTCCGGAGCCGGATTACGGCTGCGACTGTGCCGCAAAGGCGAAGGAGCAGCCGTCGGGACCGTGAGCCGGCACTGGTCAAACATTGACCAAAGCTTCCCTTGTAGAGTAAATTGCATGTCAACTTTACAAGGAGAGTGACCGTGCTGGCCCAGTCGCTGCCTGAAAACACTCCTGACGCGGACCTCGGTGGTCCGGCGTTGCGCGCGTTCTTCCGTCTCGCCGAACACTGGAAGCTGCGCATCGCCGATCAGCGCAAGCTGCTCGGCGATCCGCCGGAATCGACCTTCTACAAGTGGAAGCGCCAGCAGGATGGTGCCCCGGGACGCGACACCATCGAGCGGATCAGCTACCTGCTCGGGATCTGGAAGTCGCTGCAGATCCTGTTTCCCGAACCGGCCCAGGCCGACGCCTGGCTGCACAAGCCGAATACGGCGTCGCTGTTCGGCGGCCACTCCGCGCTGGAACGCATGCTGTCGGGCAATGTCGCCGACCTGTACGTGGTGCGGCAGTATCTGGACGCGCAGCGCGGCTGAAGCGGTGACGGGCGTCGCGGCGAGCGAGACGGCGATGCCGCACGCTTTGCGCCTCTCCCTGCAGGCAAGGAAGCACTTCCAGGAACCCTGATGCCAAACGAGTTGCCGCCCCTCAAACGCGTCCGCTGGAGCCAGGCGTATCGCATCGTGCCCAGCCGCTTCCCGCCGGTCGGGGTGTACGACCGCATTGCCGACCCGGCCGACATGGACGCGGTGTTCGCGATCGAGGCATTGACCAATCCGCGCCTGCGCGAGGAGATCGACGCGCTGAAGCTGGTGCCGAAGGCGCATCGGGTCAGCGGCCCGGGTTCGACGCCGGTGATGGCGGCGTTCACCCATCTGAATCCGGAAGGCAGCCGCTTCTCCGATGGCACGTGGGGCGTGTTCTACGCGGCGCACAGCGTGGCCACCGCGGTCGAGGAAACGGTGTATCACCGCGAGCAGTTCATGGCCGCGACCAGCGAACCGCCGTGCGAAATGCAGATGCGCTGCTATCGCACCAGCGTGGACAGCAAGCTGCACGACCTGCGCGGTGGCTGGCCGGCGGAACAGGCGGCCGACAGTTACGTGGCCAGCGTGGCGCTGGCACGCAGGCTGCGCGATGCCGGTTCGCCCGGCATCGTTTTCGACAGCGCCCGGCATGCCGGCGGCGAATGCATCGCGGCGTTCTTCCCCGACGTGGTCGCGCCCTGCGTGCAGGCCAGGCACCTGGTCTACCGCTGGGACGGCACCCGCATCGCCCAGGTGCTGGAGGTGAGCGAGCTCAAGCGGTCCGGGCCGAACAAGTCGTAACAGCGCCGATCGTCGCGGAGTGGGCACGATCGGCTTCCGGGGCGGGTGCCGAAGGCGACCTGCCGTTTCCCCCGGTCGCGCCGCGGCCTTGCTCGCGTCTACAGCTTCTCGAATTCCCGTTTGAGGTCGTAGCCCTTGTCGGTCACGATGCGTTCCAGCGTCCTCACGCGCTGCTCCAGCGTGTCCATGCGCGCCTGGTATTGCGGGTCCTCGCGCGGCTGGACCTGCTTGAAGCGCAGGTGGTCGCGGACGATGCGCGCGCCGAAGACGACGATGATGATGCTCAGTATGAAAAATTGACCGTGGTCCATCGTTGATTCCTAGTGTTCCAGATCGCGAAATTGGCGGTCGAGATCGCGTCGAGGCGAAGTGACGTAGCCTTCCATGTGCTGCAAGTTGCTGTCCAGCTCGCGCCGGCGATGGCGTCGCTCGCGGAAGCCGTCGCCCGCCGGGTACCTCACGCTGCCCCAGTACGCCTCGTCGACATCGTGCCGCATGTCCGTCCTGGCGGGCAGCAGGAAGCCGAGAACGAGATACACCGCCAGCGTCACCACGCCGAACCAGAACAGCGCGATGACCGCGACGATCCGGACCAGGGTGACGTTGCAGCCGAGCTCGTCCGCCACGCCCGCGCACACGCCGATGAGCCTGCCGTGGCGGGGATCGCGATGGAAGCGCTGCGCGCGCCCGTAGTCGTCGCGTGCCATGGCTCAGCTCCGGTGACGCGTCGATTGCCAGTAGCTGCGCTCGTCGCCGTCGCCGCAGTAACGCAGCGGTCGCTCCGGCATGACCAGCGCGGCGACGACGTAGGCCACCACGGCGGACACCGGGAAGCACCAGGCCAGCGCCAGCGCGCCGGCGCGGGTCAGCCATACCGGCCAGTCGAAGCTTTCGGCGATGCCGGTGCATACGCCGAGGACCAGGCCGCGTTCCGAATCGCGATGGAGCGGGCGTCGACGATCTCCGTCCCGTGTAGCGTTCATGCCTTGTCTCTCCAGTGGGGTGTTTGGGTATCCGGATGGCTTCCGGCGTTGTCACGCCGCTTCCATCGGGCGGTGCCTCGTTATTCCTTGTTCGCCGGCTTCGCCGAGCTCAGGCGTTCCTTCAGCGCCGCCAGTTCGGCCTCGACGTGGTCGTTGGTTTCCAGCTCCGCGAATTCGCGGTCGAGATCGCGCTGCTTGCCCAGGTCGTAGGCTTCGACCCGGCCTTCCATGTGTTCCAGCTTGCGCTCGTAGTGCTCGAAGCGACCCAGCGCGTTGTTGATCCGCTCGTCGTGGGTGCGGCTGCGCGCCTTCAGGCGGTTGGCCGCCGTGTGGTGGCGCAATTCGAAGGATTTCTGCCGATGCTTGGCATCGGCCAGCTTGACCTGCAGCGCGGCGATGTCGTCGTTGAGCTTGGCCAGGCCCAGTTCGACCTCGTGGCACTGGCGCTGGAGCGATTCACGCGCCGCGTCCATGTGCTTCTTTTCGGCCAGCGCGGCCTTGGCCAGATCGTCGCGCCCCTTGGTGATGGCCAGCTCGGCCCGACGCTGCCACTCGTCGGACTCGCGCTGGGCGTGTTCCACGCGCCGCTCCAGTTCCTTGCGGTCGGCGATCGCGCGCGCCGCGGCGGAGCGCACTTCCACCAGCGTGTCTTCCATCTCCTGGATGATCAGCCGCACCACCTTTTCCGGTTCCTCGGCCTTGTCCAGCATCGCGTTGATGTTGGAGTTGATGATGTCGCTCATTCTCGAAAAAACGCCCATGTCTGCTTGCCTCATGATGGTGAAGGGCCACGAAGTATCCAGAGCACGGGTCGTGCCAAATACCGGCGTGCTCTCAAGTCATTGATTGGTCTACGGTTGCCTCCTTGCGGCCGTGGAGGCGTGTCGCTCGCGGCGGTTGGACAAACCGATTTATGGTTGAATTGACCAATATAGGGTTGGATGAGCCATTCGGCCATTGCCCTTCTGCGAGTTGATTTCCCATGCCAGATCCGCGGCCATCGGATACCGAAATCACCGCCATGCTGGGCGAGTCGACGGCATTCCTCGATTTGCTGGAACACGTCTCGCGGGTGGCGGCGGTGAACAAGCCGGTGCTGGTCATCGGCGAGCGCGGCACCGGCAAGGAGCTGATCGCGGCGCGACTGCATTACCTGTCGCCGCGCTGGGAGGCGCCGCTGGTGAAGCTCAACTGCGCGACCCTGACCGAAGCCCTGCTCGAAACCGAGTTGTTCGGCCATGAGGCGGGCGCGTTCACCGGCGCCAGCCGCCGCCACATCGGCCGTTTCGAGCAGGCCCACGGCGGCACGCTGTTCCTCGACGAGCTGGCCACGGTTTCCCTGCGCGTGCAGGAAAAGATCCTGCGCGCGGTCGAGTACGGCCAGTTCGAACGCGTCGGCGGCAACGAGACGCTGACCGTGGACGCGCGCATCGTGGGCGCGACCAATGGCGACTTGCCCGCCGCCGTGCGCGCCGGAACGTTTCGCGCGGACCTGCTCGACCGCCTGGCCTTCGACGTGCTGACGGTGCCACCGCTGCGCGCACGCACCGGTGACATCCTGCAACTGGCCGAGCACTTCGCGCTCAACATCAGTCGCGAGCTGGGCCGGGACCTGTTCGCCGGTTTCAGCGAATCCGCCCGCGCCGCGTTGATCCGCTACCCGTGGCCGGGCAATGTGCGCGAGCTGAAGAACGTGGTCGAGCGGTCGGTGCATCGCACGCCGGCCGACGATCCGGTCGACGCCATCGTTTTCGATCCCTTCGCTTCCGCGTTCCGGCCAGCGGTCGAGGCCGTGCCGGAAGCCGTCGAGGTGGCGGCGCCGGAAAAGAAATCGATCCGGCTTCACTGCGACATCAAGACCGAGATGGCGCGCCTGGAAGTGGACCTGGTCCAGCGCGCGCTCGTGGAAGCCCGCCACAGCCAGGTCGAGGCAGCGCCACTGCTCGGACTCAGCTATCACCAACTGCGCGCGCTGTTGCGCAAGCACGGCATGGTGAAGTCGCGCCGTCGCGGGGACGCTCCATGAGCGGCAACCGTGAAATCACCCTCGCCGTCGTTGCGCTACGCTCGGGAACGGCGTTTCCCGCTGTCTGCAGGCAGCATCTTAGTCTGCAGCCGGCATGACCACGACGGAGCGAACGATGAAGTGCATGCGTCATCTGCTGTGGATCCTGCTGCTGTGCCCGCTGCTGGCCGCAGCACGCGACAACCGGGAAAACGATCATGCGCAGTGGAACCGGGATATCGCTGCGTTCCAGGCCGCGGATCGGGCGCAGCCACCGGCGGCGGGCGCGGTGTTGTTCATCGGCAGTTCGTCGATCCGCATGTGGCGCTCGCTGGCGACGGATTTCCCGCAGGTGCGCACGCTCAACCGCGGCTTTGGCGGTTCGGAGATCGACGATGCCACCTTCTTCGCGGACCGCATCGTGGCGCCGTACCATCCGCGCGCGATCGTGATGTATGCGGGCGACAACGACCTGGCCGACGGCGACAGCCCGGCCCATGTGCGCGACGACTTCGCCGCCTTCGTGCGCAAGGCGCGCTCGTACGACGCCGATGTCCCGATCGCCTTCATCGCCATCAAGCCCAGCGTGGCGCGCACGGTGTTGCTGCCGAAGATCCGCGAGGCGAATGCGCTGGTACGCGCCTATGCCGCCCGCCAGCCGGGCGTCAGCTACCTGGACGTGTTCACGCCGATGCTGGGCAGCGACGGCCAGCCGCAATCGCGTTGGTTCATCGCCGACGGGCTGCACATGAACCGGCAGGGCTATGCGCTGTGGACCGGCGTGGTGGGACCGTGGCTGGACGCCACGTTGCGCTGATCCGGCGAATCAGGTGTCCGCGTTGGTCGCCCAGCCCACGCGGTCGCCACGGGTGAACACGCGGTCCTCGTCGAGCACGTCGCCGGCGGCGTGCGCGGGCGATTCGCGCAGCTTCGCGTAGATCGGCGTGAAGTCCGGATGGGTGGCTTCGAACAGCTGCTCGAAGCTGTCGATCACGAAGTAGGTCTGCTGGTAGGTGTCGATGCGGTAGCGCGTGCTCATCACGCGTTCCAGGCCGAAGCCGATGCGGTTGGGCGAGGGCGAATCGAGCGAATAGATCGACTCGCCCTTGGAGCTGACGATGCCGGCGCCGTAGATGCGCAGGCCGTCGCCGGTGTTGATCAGGCCGAACTCCACCGTGTACCAGTACAGCCGGGTCAGGTTCATCAGCGCTTCGGGGCCGATCGCGAACGCCTTCATGCCGCCGCGGCCGTAGGCCTGCATGTAGTCGGCGAACACCGGGTTCAGCAGCAGCGGCACGTGGCCGAACATGTCGTGGAACAGGTCCGGCTCGCTGAGGTAGTCGAGCTGGTCGGGTTTCCTGATCCACCAGCTGACCGGGAAACGGCGATGGGCCAGGTGGTCGAAGAACACCTCGTCCGGCAGCAGGCCCTCCACCGCGACCAGCTCCCAGCCGGTGGCGGCGCCGAGCACCTTGTTCAACTCGGCAAATTTCGGGATGCCGCCATCGCCCAGGCCAAAGCGCTCTACGCCGTCGAGGAATTCCCGGCAGGCGCGGCCGGGCAGCAGTTCGCGCTGGCGCTTGAACAGCGTGTCCCAGACTTCATGGTCGGTCGCGCTGTAGCTGTCCCACGGCTGTTCGACCACGCCGGTGGCATAGACCGGCACGTAACCGCGGTCGGTCTGCTGGTGTTCGACTTTGCGAGGAGTGTCCATGGGCGCGGTTCCGGGTGGGTCAGGCGATCTCAAGGATACGGTGGATCGCCCGCAGCAGGCTTGCCTTATTGTCCGATTACGGGTCGAGAATGAACTATTCTTGCGTCAACTGCGTAAAGGAAAGGAGATCATTGCATGATGTCGCTGGATCGCACCGATCTGCGCATGCTCGCCGTGCTGCAGAGCGAAGGCCGCATCACCAATGCCGAACTGGCCGAGCGGGTCAGCCTGTCGCCGTCGGCCTGCCTGCGCCGGCTGCAGCGGCTGGAGGCGGACCAGGTGATCACCGGCTACGCCGCCCAGATCGATCCGCAGGCGGTGGGACTGGGCCTGCAGGCCTTCGTGCGGGTCCAGCTGACTCGCCACGAGAGCGCGGCGATCGAGGGTTTCGTCGAGCGCGTCAGCGGCTGGGACGAAGTGGTCGCCTGCCATGCGCTGACTGGCGACATGGACTACCTGCTGCACGTTTACGTGGCCGACCTCAAGGACTTCTCGCGCTTCCTGCTCGACCATCTGTTGAACGCCAGCGGGGTCGGCGATGTCAATTCGAGCTTCGTGCTGCGCACGGTGAAGCGTTCGCCCTCGCTGCCGCTGGCGCAGCTGGAGCGATCGGGGCCTGCGGCGGCGCGGAACTAACGTTAAACTGGGCAGCTGATGAGCATCGACACCACCTCCGTGCCCGAACGCGACCTGCTGCGCCCGCTGCGCTACCTGTGGCGCGTGCCGCTGGTGGTGTTGCACGTCGTGCTGGGCATCCTGCTCTGCGCGCTGCTGCTCAGCTGGAACCAGCAGGCCGTCATGAAGAACGGGCGCGAGCCGTTCGCGCACCGGATGATCCGGCTGTGGTCGGTGACCCTGCTGCGCATCCTCGGCATGCGCGCCCGGCGCTTCGGCGAGGCGCTGCGCGACCCCGTGCTGTTCGTCGCCAACCACACCTCGTGGCTCGACATCATCATGCTGCACAGCCAGCGCGCGGCCTGCTTCGTGGCCAAGGCGGAGATCGCCGGCTGGCCGCTGATCGGCTGGCTGGCCGCCAACGGCGGCACCATCTTCCACCGCCGCGGCAACAACCATTCGCTGGCGACGGTGATGCAGGCCATGGTCGAGCGCCTGCGCGCCGGGCGTTCGGTGGCGGTGTTCCCGGAAGGGGGTACCGGTTACCACGGCGTGCTGAAAGTGTTCCACGCGCGCATCTTCCAGGCCGCGCTCGACGCCGAAGTGACGGTGCAGCCGGTGGCGCTGCGCTTTGCCCGTGGCGGCCGGCGGGTGGTCGATGCCGGCTTCCGCGAAGACGAGAGCTTCTTCGGCAACATCGTGCGCCTGCTGGGCGAGGCGCCGATGGATGCCGAGATCCACTTCCTGGCGCCGGTGCCCGCCACCCCCGATGCGCGCCGCCGCATGGCCGAGCTGTCACGCGAACGCATCGCCTCCGCACTGGAAGACCGCCAGGAATGAGCCTGCTTTACGGAAAGGATTTCCGTCCACCCTGGCCGCTGCGCAGCGGTCATATCCAGACCATGCTGTCGTCCAGCGGCGTGCGCCGGCTGCTGCTGCCGCGCGCGGCGAAGACCGTGCTGCAGGGCGCCGAGCCGGTGGTGGTCGATGGCGGTGGCGGCGTGCGCCTGACCGGTGCCTACACCGCGCAGAAGACCCGTCCGCAGCCGCGCGGACTCGCCGTGCTGTTTCATGGCTGGGAAGGCAGTGTCGACTCCACCTACGTGCTGCAGACCGGCAGTCGCCTGCTGGCCGATGGCTGGGACATCTTCCGCCTCAACTTCCGCGACCATGGCGACAGCCACGGGCTCAACGAGGCGCTGTTCCACTCCTGCCGGCTCGACGAAGTGGTGCACGCGCTGGGTGACATCGCCCGGCGCTACCCGGCCCGGCCGATGGCGCTGGCCGGCTTCTCGCTGGGCGGCAACTTCGCGCTGCGCGCCGCGATGCAGACCTCGCTGCTGGGCATTCCGCTGAGTTACGTGCTGGCGGTCTGCCCGATCATCGATCCGGGTGCGGGGTTGTTCGCGCTGGAGGAATCGGCGCCGTGGTTCTACCAGGCCTACTTCATGCGCAAGTGGCGCCACTCGCTGCTGGCCAAGCAGCGGGCGTTTCCCGAGCACCAGTTCTTCGAGATGTCCGAGTTGAAGCAGCACCTGCGCGGGCTGACCGAGTCGCTGGTGCTGCGCCACACCGACTTCAAGTCGCTGCAACAGTATCTGGACGGCTATTCGGTGGCCGGCGACGCGATGCAGGCGATGCAGATTCCCGCCACCATCCTGACCTCGCGCGATGATCCGGTGATCCCGGTGGGCAGCTTCGAAAAGCTCGAACTGCCGCCGAACATCGAACTGGACATCGCCGAGTACGGCGGCCACTGCGGCTTCATCCGCGACTGGGGCATGACCAGCTTTTCGGACGACTACATTGCCGGCCGCTTCAACGCGATCGCCGACGCCGGAACGCCGGCCGAAGGCCTGGCGCCGGCTCAGGCATCCGCGCCCACGGCGCGCTGACGCATCCAGCTGGCGATGCTCATGCGGTCGCGCGCGGCCGGCAACACCTCGTGCTCGAACCGGCCGGACAGGAACAGCAGCAGCTCGCCCGCGCGGGGGAGGATGTCGCGATGGCTGCCGTCGTCCAGATACAGGCGCAGCGCGCCACCGTCCGTGTCCAGCCAGCTCTGGTTGAGATAGAACACCGCCGAGATGACCCGGGTGTCGCTGCCGCGCAGGCGATCCAGGTGCCGCGCGTAGCCCGCGCCGGGGCGGTACATCGCGTAGTGCGATTCGCAATCGACCAGGCTCAGCATCAGTTCGCGCCCCAGCCTCTGGCGCAACGCGTCCATGCGGTCGGTGAAAACCCGCTGCGGCCCGGTCAGGGCATCCGTGGCAAACCAGTGGATGCTGTCGCCACGCAGCGACGATGTCGTGCGGCCGATGCCGGTGCGGGCGGGCAGCAGTTGCCGGGCATCGTGCAGCGCGGCGCATTCGAGCCCCAGCGCACGCGTCTGCGCGTCATCCAGCAGGCCGGGCAGCATGCACCAGCCATCGACCGCCAGCGCGCTGGCGGCGGCATCGAAACAGAAGGGGGAAGACATCGAACGCCCGGAGTGCGCGAAGCAGCGAAGTGGCCGTTCCGGTGCATGCCTGGTCGGGCGGCGCTGGGGGGCAGGCTGCCATGACCGGCAGCGGCGCAGCATACGATGATTCGTCAGCGCGTGCGCAGTGGATCGAGCAGGTGGCCCAGGCCGTTGTGATCGAGCTCCAGCATCAGGGCCAGCAACCGGCCCAGCTGACCGGGCGGGAAGCCTTCGCGGGCAAACCAGGCCAGGTAGGCACCGGGCAGGTCCGCGATCAGCCGGCCCTGGTACTTGCCGTACGGCATGCGCACGGTCACCAGTTTCTGCAGGTCGGCGGCGTCCATGTCATGGCCTCGGTGGCAGCGGGAAACGGCGTGGCGGGAACGAAACGACTGCATGCGGCAAGGCCGGTCCCGAAAGCGCCGTGCGCGACCTGCAGGACGGAGGCCGGGCCTCAGTCCGCCGCCACGCAACGCCCCTGCGCCCAGGCCCGCAGCGCGTCCACCTGTTCGCGCATCAGGACCGACAGCGGACGGGTCTGCCTGAGGGCATGGAGCAGGGTCGGCTGGTCCGGCGGCGTGCCGTTGCCGGCCGCGTCGTACAGTGCGCTGACGATGGTCTGTTCGATTTCCGCGCCGGAAAAGCCTTCGCTCGCCGCCGCCAGCGCGGGCAGCTCGAAGCTGGCCGGGTCGAGCTTGCGGCGGGCCAGGTGCATGGCGAAGATCTGTTCGCGCACCGCCGCGACGGGCAGGTCGACGAAGAAGATCTCGTCGAAGCGGCCCTTGCGCAGCAGCTCGGCGGGCAGCTCGTGCACCGCGTTGGCGGTGGCGACGACGAACACCTTGGCCTTGCGTTCGGCCATCCAGGTCAGCAGGTAGCCGAGCACGCGACGCGACACGCCGCCGTCATCGCCGCCGCCGGCCAGGCCTTTCTCGATCTCGTCGATCCACAGCACGCACGGTGACAGCAGCTCGGTGCTGGCCAGCGCCTCGCGCAGGTTCTTTTCGGTCTCGCCCTGGTACTTGTTGTACAGCGTGCCGAAATCCAGCCGCACCAGCGGCACGCCGAAGCCGCCGGCGATCGCCTTCGCCGCCAGGCTCTTGCCGCAACCCTGCACGCCGAGCAGCAGCACGCCCTTGGGCGGGTCGAGCGCGGGATCGGGCGTGGCGGCGAGGAACACCGCGCGCCGGCGCTGCACCCATTCGCGCACGCGGCTGACCCCGGCGATATCGGCGAAGCTGGCGGTGGCGTACTCGTAGTGCAGCAGGCCGGAGCGGTTGAGCAGGTCGAACTTGGACTGCATCAGCACCGGCAGGTCGCTCGCCCCCAGTGCGCCGTCGGCGTAGATCAGCTTGCGCACGATGCGCCGCGCATCCGGCGCGGACAGCCCCAGCAGGTTGCGCACGATGGTGCGCGCGGCGTCGTTGTCCACCTCGATCTTGCGGTTCTGCTCGCGCTGCCAGGCCACCGCCTCGGCGCGCAGGATGCCGGCCAGCTCCTTGATGTCGGGCAACGACAGCGGCACCCGCAAGGCCAGCGCCTCCAGCTCCTCGGGCAGCTCCACCTTGGCGCCGACCAGCACGATGGTGTGCGCGGCCGACCGCTGGCGCTGCACGATCTCGCGCAACTGGCGCAGGCTCATCGCGTAGCGCAGCAGGCTGTGGAAGTCGAACATCAGGTAGATGCCGCGCTCGCCCTGGGCGCGGATCGCGTCGAGCGTGGCGGTGGCATCCGGCGCGATATCGCCATCGTTCTGCGCGAAATCGAGCCGGGTCAGCCCGTCGGTCAGCGTCCAGCGCCACAGCGGATGCAGCGCCTGGGCGATCACGTGGCGAAAGCACTCGATCACCCGCTGCTCGTCCACCGTCTCGATCACCAGCAATGGCGTGGCCGCGCGCACCAGCGTGGTGAGATCCTGCAATTCGCTCATGTGTCCCCCTCGAAGAGGACAAGTTTACAGAGCGTCGACGCTTCTGGCTTCACGCGCGGCGATATACGCTGGCCTTCCGTCCACCGAAGGAGCGCCGCCATGCGCCTGCTGCTGTCGTTGTTGCTGCTCGGCTCGTCGTTGCCCGCGCTGGCGGCGACGAAGCTGGACAAGCTGGTCCTGCCGAAGGGCTTTCACATCGCGCTGTATGCCGACCAGGTGCCGAACGCCCGCGAAATGGCGGTGGGCGCCAACGGCACCGTGTTCGTCGGTTCCACCGGCGCGGGCAAGGTCTATGCGCTCACCGACAAGGACGGCGACGGCGTGGCCGAACAGGTGCGGGTCATCGCCAGCGGCCTGCAGCTGCCGATGGGCGTGGCCTTCCACGACGGCGACCTGTACGTGTCGGCGGTGAGCCGCATCCTCGTGCTGCGTGACATCGAGCAGCACCTGGACGCGCCACCGAAGCCCGAGCTGGTCACCGACAAGCTGCCCACCGAGACCCATCACGGCGGCAAGTTCCTCGCCTTCGGTCCCGACGGCAAGCTGTACGTGCCGATCGGCGCGCCCTGCAACATCTGCGATCCGGCGCCGGACCACGGCAAGCTGATCCGCATGAATCCCGACGGCGGCGGCTGGGAAGACGTGGCCCGCGGCATCCGCAACACGGTCGGTTTCGACTGGCAGCCGGGCAGCGGCCGCCTGTGGTTCACCGACAACGGCCGCGACCTGCTCGGCGACGACATCCCCAGCGACGAGCTGAACGAAATCACGGCGACCGGCCAGCACTTCGGCTACCCGTACTGCCACCAGGGCGACACGCTCGATCCGGACTTCGGCAAGGGCAGGAGCTGCAAGGATTACGTGCCGCCGGTGCTGAAACTCGGTGCGCACGTGGCCTCGCTCGGCATGCGCTTCTACGACGGCAACCAGTTCCCGGCCAGCTACAAGGGCGCGATCATCGTGGCCGAACACGGCTCGTGGAACCGCACGCGGAAATCCGGCTACCGGGTGATGACGGTGCGCCTGAAGGGCAACAAGGTGCTGTCGTACGCACCGCTGATCACCGGCTTCGAACAGGACGAAAGCGCCTGGGGCCGCCCGGCCGACGTGCAGCCGCTGGCCGACGGCAGCGTGCTGGTCAGCGACGACCTGGCGGGCGCGGTGTATCGGGTGACGTACAAGCCCTGAGTTTCGCATCACGCTCGTCATTCGTGCGCCGGCAGGAAGCGCACTCCACACCCAACCAGGTGGACACACACCATGCAACTACGCAGCGACAACTTCGAAAACAACCAGCCGATTCCGGCCACCTTCACCTTTGGCAAGCGCGCCGATCCGTTCGCGCTGTCCGACAACCACAGCCCGCATCTGGCTTGGAAGAACGCGCCGTCGGCCACCCGTTCGTTCGTGCTCACCTGCATCGACCCGGACGTGCCCAGCCGCGGCGACGACGTGAACCAGCCCGGTCGTACCGTGCCCGCGGACCTGCCGCGGGTGGAGTTCGTGCACTGGCTGATGGCCAACATCCCGGCCGAGTGCGGCGAGCTTGCCGCCGGTGCGTGCAGCGACGGGATCACCCCGCGCGGCAAGCGCGAACCGTTCGGCCCGCCCGGCAGCGTGCAGGGCGTGAACGATTTCACCGGCTGGTTCGGCGGCGATGCCGACATGGGCGGCGAATACCTCGGCTACGACGGCCCGTGCCCGCCGTGGAACGACGCGTTGCTGCACCACTACCACTTCACCGTATACGCGCTGGACGTGGCGGCGTTGCCGCTGGTCACCGGCTTTTCGCTGGCCGAGCTGCGCGCGGCGATGGCGGGCCACGTGCTGGAGCAGGCCGAGCTGGTCGGCACCTGCACGCTCAACCCGGACGTGGCTGGCTGAACTGTCGCGGCGCTGAACGTCGGCGCCGCGTGCATGCCCGCCCGTTTTCTCTTCACACCGGCAAGGCACGGGCTATGGGTGAATGGCTGCACGCGGTTGCACCGCGGGCACGTCTTCCCCCATACGAGGATTCCCCCATGCTTCACTACGCCCTGGTCTTCCTGGTCATCGCCATCATCGCCGCCGTGCTCGGTTTCGGCGGCATCGCCGGCGCCGCTGCCGGCATCGCCAAGATCCTGTTCGTGATCTTCCTGATCCTGGCGATCATCGCGTTCTTCCGCCGCGCCAGTTGACCCCTGCCGATCGCCACGTGGGCGCGCCATACTGAGTCTTTCCGGAGCCAAGCAATGAACAATCAAGTCAGCAGCAACGACCAGCCGGCCGGCGATCGCATCGACGAGCGCGCCGAGCGGATCAAGCAGGCCACGTCGGCCGCCGTCGCCAGCACCAAGGACAGCGTCGAGCGTGCCGCCGACCACGTCGAGGAAGGCCTGCACCGCGCCACCGACAAGGCGGCCGGCGCGGCGCACAAGGCCAGCGACAAGGCCGCCGAGGTCAGCGAGCGCAGCCGCGAGGTGTATGACCAGACGATGGACCGCGCCGATGCCTGGCTGGAGCAGGCGCGTGACTACGTGCGCGAGAAGCCGGTGCAGTCGGTGGCCATCGCGCTGGGCGCCGGCTGGCTGCTCGGCCGCATCCTGCGGCGGTGAGCCATCCGGACCAGACCGATCCCGTGAGCGGCGACGGTGCATCGACTCATGCGACAGCGGCGCCGGACCCGGCGCCGCTGTCGTCTGGTCTGCTGGCCGAACTGGGCCAGTTCGGGCGCGCGATCCGGCATCTGTTCGGCGCCCAGCTGGCCTTGCTGGCCGCCGAACTGGGGCTGGCGCGCAGCGCCGTTTCGTGGATGCTGCTGGCCGCGCTGGCGGCCACCGTCGCGGGCGTGGGGCTTGGCCTGACCCTGCTGGGCCTGGTCGGGGTGGCGCTGGCCGCGTGGTGGGGTTCGTGGTTCTGGGCGCTGTTGGGGCTGGCCGTGCTGCAGCTGCTGTTCCTGCTCGGCGCGATCATCCTGTTCCGCCGCTGCATGCACTGGATGAGCCTGCCCGCCACACGCAGCGAATGGGGTGCGATGATGCGCGAAACGCTGCACGAGGACGCGGACAAGCCGACCGCACCTTCCGGGCAGCGTGATGGGGGAACGCCATGAGCCTGTTCGACCGCCTGGCCAAAGTGAAATCTGCCCAGCTGCGCATGCGGCTCGCGCGGCATGAACTCGCCGCGCCGGCCGCGCGGCTGCTCGCCCGCGGCCGCGAAAACCCGTTGACCACGGTGGGCGTGGCCGCCGGCGCCGGCGTGGTGCTGGGGACGCTGGACGTGCATCCGCTGCGCGTGCCGGGATTCGGCTCGCTGTTGAGCGGCGGCCTGGCCGAAGTGGTGGCGCAGGGCACCCGGCTGGTGGCCGACTTCGCCGAGGTCAGCATGGCGAAGCACGCCGCGGCGGACATCGCCGAGCCCGGCGAACAGGCATGAGCATGAGCGAACCCGAACCACTGCCGACGCTGGCGCCCGGCACCGCCGTTGGCGTCGTCGCCGAGGTCGCGGTCGCCGAAGAGCTCGAACCGCCGCCCGGCCCGGACACCCCGCTGCGGCGACGCAACCCGGTGCTGGGCATACGCCGCCACCTGCGTGCGATCCGCCTGGTCTTCAACGCCTTGCTGCTGCTGGCCCTGCTGTACACCATCACGCTGACCAAGGCCTTGCTGATCCCGCTGGTGCTGGCCGCCTTCATCGGCCTGGCGCTGAATCCCATCGTGGCCTTCGGCGCCCGTGTGCGCATCCCCCGTTGGCTTACCGCGATGGTGCTGATGATCGGCCTGATCACCGGCATCGGCAGCGGCGTCGGCCTGCTGGCCCAGCCGGCCATCGGCTGGTTCCACGGCGCGCCCACCGCGATCCGGAGTTTCGTGCCGAAGCTGCGCAGCTTCACCAAGCCGCTGGAGGCAGCCAACCGTGCCACCCAGACCCTGGTCAGCGGTTCCAGTACCCGCGCGGCCGTGCCGCAGTCCGCGCCGATCTCGATCAGCGCCTGGGACGTGGTCTCGACCGCGCCGAAGGTGCTGGCGGCCGTGCTCAGCGTGCTGCTGCTGGTGTTCTTCTTCCTGATCTACGGCGATTCGATGCTGCGTCGGCTGGTGGAGATCACCCCCAGCTTCGCCTACAAGCGACACGCGGTGACGATCGTGCGCGGCATCCAGACCGAGATCTCGCGCTACCTGCTCACCGCATTGCTGATCAACGCCAGCCTCGGCGCGATCACCGCCGGCATGCTGTGGCTGTACAAGGTGCCCGACCCGCTGCTGTGGGGCGCGGTGGCGATGTTCGCCAACTTCATTCCCTATGTGGGCGCGATCGTCACCACCACCTTGCTGGCGGTGGTGTGCATGCTGTACGCCAACGACGCCAGCCTCGAAGTGTTCCTGCCGGTGCTGACCTTCGCCGGCATCACCGCGGTGGAAGGCAACCTGATCACGCCGCTGATCCAGGGCGCCAGCATGCGGCTGAGTCCCATCGCGATCCTGCTGTGGCTGCTCGTCTGGGGCTGGCTGTGGGGCATCCCCGGCGCCCTGCTGGCCGTGCCGATGCTGACCTGCACCAAGCTGATCACCGAACGCGTGCGCGGCTGGGAGTGGTTCGCCCACATCGTGCAACGCTGAGCGCGATCCGCGTCGTGTCCGTCAGAGGTCATCCCGCGACAGGTTGAGCAAGGTGTAGGAGCGCTGCTCGCCTTCGAACCTGTCGCCGCTTGCGGATACCAGCGTCACGTGCCGCTGCACCATGATCACGTCGCTGACGATGATGCCCCGGCGGATCGTCGTATAGCCGCTCCAGCTGGCCTTGCCCGGGATCACCGACACCTCGATCGTCTTGCCGGCGGTGGTGGTGATCTGCATCGGCTTGCCTCTTTTCTCGCGCGACTGGTCGTCGGACGACGGGCCTTCGCCGCTGCCGGTGCGGGTCAGCGTGACGACCCCGTCGTGCGGATCGGCACGCAGCACGCGCACCTGTTCCGTTCCGGCCGGGCCGATTTCCCAGGGCTTGGCGATGGCGACGTCCCAGCTCACGCCGGCGCGGAGCTGCTCCGGCGCCTTGCCCCACAGCAAGAGATTGAAGATCACGCCGCTGGTCTGGTCGTTGACGCGGCACTTGCCCGCATGGCAGTTGGTGATCCCGTCGCGAAGGATCTCGATGTCGTGCACCGGTCCGTTGGCCGGATGGCCGTCGTAACGATCGTCCTCGTCGAAGACGAAGGCCTTCGCCGTGACGCCGGTCACCACGTAGTCGGCGGTGCCGCTGATGCGGTCGACCTTTTCCTCGAACCCCGAGCCCCGGGTCGAGACGGTCTTGGCGAACACGTCGGACAAGTGTTCGCCCACCTTGAGCTCGGGGTGCAGGAAGTTCGTGGCGGGTTCGGCATGGACCCATGAGATACCCAGGCAAGACATCGAAACGCACAAGGCGAGATGGCGGGCGGCGCGGAAGCGGCGGGTCATGACGGACTCCAGGGAGTGGGCGCTGTCGACGGTCGTCCATCGACTCGGGCGCGATGGATGGTCAGTGCGCGATGCCATGCGCGCGCAGCACGTCGGAAATGTCGAAGCGCCAGAGATTGCGCGAGCCGTTCAGCGGCGACTGCAGCCGCCGCTGCAGCGAGGCGTCGTCGTCGCGGGGCTTCGGAAAATGCACCTCGTCGCGGCGCGCGCTCGACACGAACAGTTCGCCGAACGCCGGCCCCAGCGACGGCGCGTTTTCCAGCGTGCGGCTGTTGACGTCGCCGCCCAGATGCTCCGGCTTGCTCCAGCCACCATCCGGCTGGCGGAACACGATGTAGATATCCGCGCTGCCCAGCGCATCGCCTTCGTTGCCCGCGTACAGCAGGAAGCGCCCGGCCGGGTCCACCGCGGGGTCCATGCGGTTGTTCGCGGGATCGCCCAGCGGCACCTGCTCCGGCATGGCATGGCCGTGATCGCGCGCCACGTAGATCTGGTAGGCCTTGCCGGAATCCGCGCGATGCGCCGAGAAATAGACGTCGCCGTTGGCCGCCACCGACGGGTTGTAGATCATCGCCCCGTCGTTGAGCGCGCCGTCGACATGCACCGGCGCGGCCCATCCACCAGCGGCCTGCCGTTCGACGAACCACAGGTTCGTGCCGGGAAAGCTGCGCCCGTTCATCGTCGCCGTCACCGGCGTGCCGCCCGGCCGCAGCGGCCGGTTGGAGACGAAGTACAGGCGCCGGCCATCGGGCGACAGCGTCGGCTCGGAGTCGTGCCACTCGCCGGAGAACCCGGCGACCCGCGGCGTCGACCAGCGATCGCCCGCGCGATGCGAGACCATGATGGTGTCGTCGGCTTCGGCGAAATCCGAGCGCATGAAGTACAGCGTGTTTCCGTCCGGCGTCAGCGCGACCGAGGTTTCCTGCAGGCCGGTGGAGATCACCCCTGCCCCCAGCAGCGCGCCGGCGCAGGCGAGTGGTGATGCGAATGCGAGTGCGAGGCTGGCGAAGAAGGCGAGGTTACGTGGCGTCATGGCTGTTCCCGGTCGAGTGATGGGGGCGTGCCGCGGCTTCGCGCGAGCGCGGCGCGTCGAGCCACGGTGCCAGCGACATTTTCCAGATGTGATCGTTGCCGTTGTCCCACGCGCGCATCCGCGCCAGGTCGTCCCGCGCCTGCGCGCCCGTGCGCGGGTAGCTCACCTTCGCCGTGTAGTTGCTGGTGAAGTACAGCGTGCGGGCGTCCGGGCCGAGGTGCGAACCCCAGGGCTCGTAGCGGTTCACCGCATCGCCCAGGTCGATCGGCGTGCCCCAGCCCGCGCCGTCGCGGAAGGCGATGTACAGCCGGTCGGGTTTGTCCTTGCCCGCGTAGTTCGCGTCGAACACGATGAACGACTGGTCCGGCGCCACCGCCGGATCGAGTTCGTGTGCGGCCGGATCACCCAGCGCGAGGCGCTGCGGTGCCTGGTAGCGGCCATCGCGCCAGGCCGTGCGGTAGAGATGGAACTCGCGGGTGGCCTCGTCGCGCCGCTGGTAGTACACGTCGCCGTTCGCCGCCACGCTGGGGGCGTACACGCTGGTGCCTACGTTCACCGCGTCGGGCAATCGCTGCGGCTCGCCCCAGCCATTGCCGTGGCGGTCCACCCGCCACAGCTGGCCGCCATGCAGCGCCGCCCCACCGGTCATCGCGGCGCGGTTGGAGGTGTACACCAGGAACGAACCGTCCGGCGCCATCGCCGGATCGTGGTCCTGCCATTGCCCGGAGAACGAGGCGATCCGCGGCGTCGACCAGCCATTGCCCACGCGATGCGCTTCCATGATGAAACCGTTCCAGCGCGCCTGCTGGTCGAAGTAGACGGTGTTGCCGTCCGGCGCGAAGGTCAGGCAATCCACGCCGGAAGGGCCGGAGATCGCGCCGGGCGCGAAGATTTCCGGCGAGGGGGAAGTCACGCTGGCGGCGCGGGTTGCAGTCGTGCCGAAAATTCCCAGCGCGACGAGGCTGCTGGCGAGCAGGGTGAGCGAGCGGTGGGCCATGCGTATTCCTCGGCGCGATGATGTGCGGTCGAGTCTGCGCAGCGGCGCCAGCGCATCGCCGCCGCTTTGTGATGAGCGGAGAGCCGCTGTGACCAGCGGTTGTCAGCGCGGGACAATCGGCTCCGCTTCGCCGCGGAATCTTCGCGCTGCACGCCAAGCCCGTTGGTATGCGGGCGCGCGATGCTCTTGCCGCTCCAGCGCTCACTCCCGAACGGCCCGCTCGCATCGTTCATGCCGACAAGCCTCGCACCCTCACTCCGTCATGCCTGCGAAGGCAGGCATCGCACTTCAGTTGGTACGCATGCAGCGAAGCTTGCGCGTAGAGCAAGAGCTTTCGTCCTCCTTCGGAGGCCGAGTTACTTTCTCTTTGCATGGCCAAAGAGAAAGATAACCAAAGAGAAAGGCCACCCCGCTTGGCGCTTGCCGCCCATCCATGGGCGGCAAGTCTGTGAGCCGGGGCCGGGCTTTTCGACAGCACATCCATGTGCTGGCGAAAAGGCATCGGCATCCATGCCGATGCCCGCTGCGCGGCCTGTCGACCCCGCCTCACCGCCGCACAGGGGCCCCGGGTAGAGCAGCGGGCCATCCTGGCCCGCACTCGGTACGCAACCGCTGCGCGGTTGCGAGAGCCAACAGTTTTCGGCTTTGGATGGAAATTTCATCTCAGCTCGAAAGTGCATTCTGAGATCACCCGGTTTTCGCTGGGAGGAGGTCTCCGATGATCTGATATCTTCCCCCTCTAGGCCGAGGACTCGTGGGCAGGGGCAAATGTGTGAACTAGGAACACCGATCGGCATGTGGCAATCAGCCACAGGGCATATGCCGTCAGTAAGGCATACGCGCCTATTGACGGCGGCGGAGGCCACTAACCATAATGGTTAACGAAGACGTCACGGGCCGGCGACTTGTCCCCGCGTACAGTCTGGATGAAGTGCGACGCTATGCGATCGACGAGAAGGTGCGATATGCAGGCGATAGGGTGTGTGACGACACAGACGAGCTTGGTCTCTCTGTGGAAGAAGTGTGTGCATGCCTTGGAAGCTTGGTCGAGGGAGATTTCCATGAGTCGATCCAGTATGGGAGCCGTCTCACTTGGCACGATGTTTACCTCAAACCGTATCGGACGCCAAAAGGGCGCCACGTTGAGCTGTACATCAAGTTCAAGGTCTTGGGTGATCGCCTGAATCTGTTTATTTGCTCCTTCCATCCACAGGGACGGAAAAAAGATGAGCGATAAAAATGTCTGCCCCATATGTGAAGTCGGGCAGCTGAAACTGTCAGCCTTTTCAAGGCTTGTACCGCATCGCGGTCAGGAGATACCAGTTGTAGGCTTGGCGGCGTGGCAATGCGATCAATGTGGCGAGAGGACTTACGATCCCGCACAAATTCGGCGCAACCAAGCGACCGTCGTCGAGGCAAGGAAGAAATTTTCGGATGCCAAGCGCCGTGAACGCGGCTTGCTTTCCGGCGATGAAATTCGCGCCTTCAGAGAGCTGCTGAAATTGAAGCAGTCCGAAGCGGCGACCGTTTTTGGCGGTGGAGTAAATTGCTTCTCAAAGTATGAGCGCGGCGAAGTTATCCAGAGTGAGGCTTTGGATATTTCGTTGCGAGGCGCTGTTCAGTGTCCGTCTTATTTTGCTTGGCTGCTCAGCCGGGTGGGATTCTCCGTACGTGCTACTGGTAGTGATGCTGATATTTATGACCAGTCGTGGACCGAACAGGAGACCGCACCATTTGCAGAATTGTTGGTGCTTCGTCCTGCTCGATTTGAGGAGACGCAGCAACTAGCTTCGCGGGATTGGGCGCCACAACTCGCGGCCGCGGGGTAAGGTCGATGACATTCGACCCGATCAAATGCTTTCGACTATCAACCATTCGTCTTGATAGAGCGACTTTCTCTACGAACGATGACATCGAGGCGTTGCAGATCACAGATGATAGTTCCGTGGTTGAGACGCGTCGATGGGTCACGCACGCGTTCGATATGACCAAGTCGAACGAGGAGCGTTTGAAAGCGATTGTGAACTGCGGACTGCGATTGACGAAACCGCTTGGGTTGCAGGCCGAGTTGCCCGAAATTGCGGCCAATTCAGGAGCAGTTGGAGAACTTGAGCACGCCGAGGATGGTGAGCCTCCGAGCCCGCTCGTGTATTACACGATTGAGGCAGCTTTTGCGGTCGACTTTGTCGTTGTCTGCAAGGATTACACAGACCAAGATCTTGCCCATTTCGTTGCTGCGAACGCAGCACATGTTGCGTGGCCATTTTGGAGAGAGCACGTTTTCTCCACGCTTCGCGCTGCTTCTCTGCCGCCCGCTGAGGTCCCGCTCATGCCGCCGGTTAAGAAGGTTGCTGTGAGTGCTGATGGAGCGAGCATATCGTCGACGTCGAAGCCTCTTGACGTCTAATCTTTCTTGTTAAGAACGTTGATCAATCCTGCTTCCCCATATTTGGCCTGAGTGGATGAACCTCAGGCGCAGAGTGCACTTTCTAGCTTCCGTTCTTCGCCGGTAGCAGGCGCACACCCCCAGGCAAAGTATTTATCCAGCGCCAAGCGCCGCTGGTTCTCGCAACCGCGTAGTGGTTGCGCACCGAGTGCGGGCAGGAAAGCCCGCTGCTCTACCGGGGCCCCTGTGCGGCGGTGAGTCGGGGACGACAGGCCGCGAAGCGGGAGTCGACAGGGATGTCGACTCCTTTTCGTCAGGGCAGGATGCCCTGTCGAAAAGCCCGGCCCCGGCTCGCGGACTTGCCGGGCAGGATGCCCGGCAAGCGCCAAGCGGGGTGGCCTTTCTCTTTGGTTATCTTTCTCTTTGGCCACGCAAAGAGAAAGTAACTCGGCCTCCGAAGGAGGACGAAAACTCTTCGCTCTGGCGGTGCGCGACACACATTCTGGCGCTGCAGATAGCCGCCGGTGCGCCGACCTGGTCGCATGTCGAGGGAGGCGGTACAGCCCGGGCAAATTACTCGGCGTGTCGAGAAAAGGCTTGGCGGCCCGGAACTAACAGGGTCGGAACTAACAGGGTCACGGAACTAACAGGGTCAGGTTCACTTCGAGCTTGGACTAAGTGACCTGACCGCGCTCTCGCAGATCGAGCCTCACCCTCCAGGCCTCGCCGGTAAGACCGCAACCAAGCTGGTTGATTTAAGTAACATGAATGTTACCATAAGCCATGACATGGAAAGTCGAGGAATACATCGCCGAGAACGGCCGCATTCCCTATCGGGACTGGTTCGACAGCTTGCACGTGCAGGCGGCGGCCAAGGTGGCTATCGCGGTGTTGCGGATGGAGATGGGCAATACCGCCAGCGTGAAGTGGTTCGATGGCATCGGCGAATACCGCATCGACTGGGGCCCGGGCTATCGAATTTATCTGACGCGGGATGGAGACAAATTGATCCTGCTGTTTACCGGCGGCACCAAGGCCAGCCAGAAAGGCGACATCAAGCGAGCGAAGCAATTGAACGACGAGTATCGGGCGCGCAAGTCGCGTTCAAGCAAGGCGAGGTGATGGCATGCCATTGACGAGAGACTTCAAGCAGACCGTGGTGGAGCGCGTGCGGCGCGAGCCGGCGTTTGCGCGGGCCTTGCTGGACGAGGCCGGGTCGTTGTTCCTCAATGGCGATCCGGCGATGGCGCGGGTGGTTCTGCGCGACCTGGTCAACGCCACCGTGGGCTTCGAAGGGCTGGCGTCGGCCACCGAGCGCCCGAGCAAGAGCCTGCATCGCATGTTGTCCGCCACCGGCAACCCGAGCATGGACAACCTGGCCGCCATCTTCGATGTGTTGCGCCGAAGCCTGCAGGTGGACATCGAGGTTCGCGCCGCCTGAGAGACAATGTCCCGTCGTCCATGAAAGCCGAAGGGAAAACGGCGAAGAAGGGGGCGAGAGGATGCAGCGGCGCCCGCTCAGGGTTGCAGGTGCCGTTCCGCTCAGAATCTCGGACGAGGCTTCTTGGGCGGTGGGCCGAGTTGGACAAGGGCCATGCCCACGATCGCAGCTTTGGTAATGATGGCTTCCAGCGCAGCCTTGCCCGCTTCGTTGACATAGAGAACAGCCGCCGCGGTCAGCGGGTCCTTGAACACGGCCGCGTCGATCGGGATCTTGTCATCGAAGAATCCTTCTTTCGCGATCGAGCCGCTCGGGCGCTTGGCCGAGCGAGCCTCGTCGATGCAGGGAATGAGGTTGGTCACGTTGTAGAACCAACGCGGCTCGCCCGCGCAGTCCATCTCCAGGAACTGCCCGAAGCGCGACAGGAAGGGTTCGAGCACGAGCTTCGCCTTGTTGTTCATGACCAACGCGCCGGGAGTCAGCGCACTGACGTCCGCCAGCGGCTTGGGCTTCTTCTTTCCAGGCTCGATGAACACTTCGACCTTGGGCTTTCTTGACCAGGAGAGGCTGGCGCCGGAGGTGTCGAACATTCCTGATGCGATGTCCTTGTCGCTGGCAGAGACCAATGGCGCATAGTCATTGACGGAGCCGCTTTGGAGTTTCCATACCATCACTTCCATCACCTCGGTAGTCGAAGTCATCACGGAGGATGTCATATCGGATGTCATGCAGCGCCTCCCGGCGCAGCCAAAAGGCATCGCGAGGGAAGCCTCTCCTGCGAAGTTTGCGTGCCCGTGCCTAAGGGTTCCTCGCTTGATGCACGGCGAATCCACGGCTCAGCGCAACCCCAACACCGACCGCGCCCCGGCCCGGAACCGTCGACTCAGATCCAGCCGCGTCCCGTCATGCAGCACCACTTCCGCCCCACCCTTGAACATCGGATGCACCTCGCGAACCCGCGCCAGGTTGACCAGGGTGCCGCGGTGGATGCGCAGGAATTGCGCGGGGTCGAGTTGCGCCAGCACGTGGCGCAAGGTGTCGCGGTGCAGGTAGCGGACGGGGCCGACGTGGATGTGCAGGTAGTTGCCGTCGGCGCGGATCCAGTCGATGTCGTCGACGGCGAGCACGCGGATGTGTTCGCCGTGGCGCACGCTGAGGCGTTGGGCGTAGCCCCCGGTGGCCGCGCTTTCGAGTGCCGGGCCGGCGGTGGCGTGCAGGCCTTGCCAGTGCTGGTTGACGCGGGCCATGGCCTGGTCGAAGCGGGCTTGTTCGATCGGCTTGAGCACGTAATCGAGCGCCATCGCGTCGAACGCGCGCAGCGCGTGTTCGGCGAAGGCGGTGGCGAACACCACCAGCGGCAGGCGGTCGGGGGCGAGTTCGTCGAGCAGCTCGAAGCCGTCCATGCCGGGCATCTGGATGTCGAGGAACAGCAGGTCCGGGCGCAGCACGCGCACGGCCTGCATCGCTTCGGCGGCGTTGCCGCATTCGCCGACGATTTCCACTTCGTCGTGGCTGGCCAGCGCCTGGCGCAAGGCGAGGCGCGCCAGCACTTCGTCGTCGACCAGCACGGTGCGCAGGCGCGGCGTGCTCATGCGGCGTGCTCGACGTAGGGCAGGCGCACTTCGGCGCGGGTGCCGCCGCCGGGGATCGCGCTGAGCTCGAGCTGCGCCGCGTCGCCGAACAGCATGCGCAGGCGCGAGCGCGTATTGCCCAGGCCGATGCCTTCGGCCGTGCCCGCCGGCGGCAGGCCGAGGCCGTCGTCGTCGACGCGCAGTTGCAGGTGGTCGCCGTCGCGGCGGGTGGAAATGCGCAGGACGCCGGCGCCGGGCTTGTCCTGCAGGCCGTGGCGCAACGCGTTCTCCACCAGCGGTTGCAGGATCAGGTTCGGCACCGCGGCGGCCAGCGTGTCGTCGTCCACGTCGAGCTCGGTGCTGAGCCGGTCCTGGAAACGCACCTGCTGGATGCCGAGGTAGCAGGTGAGGAATTCCAGCTCGCGCGACAGCGGCACCTGCGGCGCGTGGCGCTCCTCCAGGGTGAGCCGCAGGAAGTCGCTCAAGCGGGCGATCATCAGCCGCGCCTGCAGCGGGTCGGCCAGCGCCAGCGCGGAGATCGCATTGAGCGTGTTGAACAGGAAGTGCGGCTGCAGCTGCATGCGCAGCGCCTGCAACTGCGCCTGCGCCAGCTGGGTTTCCAGCTGCGTGCGGCGCAGCCGCTCGTCGCGCAGGTGGCGGCGCGATTCCATCCCGCGCAGCACCACCAGGATCACCCAGTAGGTGAGCACGGCCAGGTGGAAACTGTAGGCGAACTCCATACGGATGTACGCGCCCAGCGTGTGCACCTCCATCCGGCCCGGGCCGCTGAGGTTCCAGAACAGCACCAGGTGGGCGAGCAGTTGCAGCAGCGCCACGCCCAGGCTGGCCGGCACCTGCACGGCGAGGAAGCGGCGCCAGCCGTGCGTGGCGGTATGCCGCCCCAGCCAGGCGACCAGCGGCACCAGCGCCATCCACAACCAGAAGTTGGAAAGGTTCCAGCTGAGCGCGCGCAGCCAGCTCGGCGGATAGCCCTCGCTGATCGAGGACAGCCCGCCGCTCAGCGCATAGGACAGCGCCAGCCCGGTCCAGAAGGCGAACGCCAGCGCGTGTTTCTTCCAATGGGTGGACTCGTGCCTCATGCGATGCTCCCGCGCGTCAGTCGATGGGTGACACGTCAGAACGGCAGTGTGCCGCCGTGGCGCGGGATGGAACAGTGCTGGACGATCGACGCGTGCAGCGCGCCCTATCGCGCGTCGCGATGACAGCGGCATCGCCGCGGTGACCTGCGGGGTGCTGGTGCCGTGGAGTCGGCGGGATTCATCGTCCGCTGTCAGGCGCCGGATCATCAGCGAACCTCACCACCGTGTTGCTGCCGGGCCATTCGTGGTGCCGGACGATGTCGCCGTCGGCGGGCCGCCACGGCTTGCCCAGCCGGGCGATGTCGTCGTAGCGGCCCAGCCGTTCGAACCTGCGAATTTCGAACGGCAGGCCTTCGCCGCCCAGCGGAGAGCTCGCGTCGGCGACGTGAAAGTGCAGGTGCGGGCCGGTGGATTCGCCGGAGAAGCCCAGCGCGGCGATGACCTGGCCCGTACGCACGCGCTCGCCCACCGCGACGCGGATGCTGTCCTTGCGCAGGTGCTCGTAGAACGCGTAGCGGCCGTCGGCAAGCTGCAGGGCCACGTAGTTGCCCGCATCGTCCTCGGGGGCGGGATGAGTGCGCTGCGAGATGCGCGACGGTTCGTCCATGCCGTCTCGCACCGCCGCCACGCGTGCATCCGCTACCGCCAGCACGTCGGCGCCGTGGCCGTACCATGCCTGCGCCAGGTCGGCGTCGCCGGTGGCGAAGCGGCCGTGTTCGTCCAGCTTCACCCAGTCGATGGCGAAGCGGCCGGGTAGGCGGGCGTGGCCGTCGACGCGGTAGAACACGCGCCGGTGGCCGCGCGGCCAGTCCGCGTCGTGGATCGCGACCCACGGCCCGCCGCGCAGCGGTGGCGCCAGCAGCGATGGTCTGGTCCGCGGCAATGCCAGTGGAGCGCCGCTGGCCAGAGATGTGCCGTTTGCCCCGGCAACGCGATAGCTCACGCGGTGACGGAGGGCATCGATGCCCTGGTGTCCCGGCAGGGAAACATCGATGAACAGCACCACCTGCTGGCCGGGCTCGATCAATGTTCCCGCGACTGGCAGCGAAGATTCCGGATCCGACGAGGGCGCTGGCACCGCGCCGAAGCGAGCGATGTGCTGATCCAGCGTCTTGCCCGACAGTTTCGCGATGGGCCGTCCGTCGCGCCCGTCGCGCACGACAAATTCCTCGAGCGTGATGCGCTTGTCGGAGCGATTGGCCAGCAACACCTCATAGTCGAGCTGCCCATGACCTTCCACGCGCACCGGTGTGGGCGGTAGCGGAATCGTCAGGTCCAGCCCATCGCCAACCGGAGCGCCGTGTGCGCGGGAGGCGATGGCGCAGGCCGCGATCAGCACCAGGGCCAGCCAGGCGTTTGTCGCAAGGGGAGGTTTCATGGCTACGCTCGGTTCCTCGTCGTGACGCCACCGCCGGAGTCGTGCAGGGTGACAGTGGCCGATGTCGTTGTCGCCGATACCGTGACGACCGGCGCCTTGGCGATGACAAGCGGTACGGCGGCGGTACGGGCGGCGTTCCGTGCAATGTCATGACCGCCGGGTGCCTCGCTGCATCCGCCTGTCACCGCATGACGCGCCTTCGTCACCGCGACGATGCGGCACGCGCGCACGCGCCACACATTGGCCTGGCGGCATGTCGTCCGCGCAAAGAGGGTCGCAGCAATGCACAAACAACGCAGGTTTTCCGTGGCCGTGGCGTGCACCGCCGTGCTGGCGCTGGCCGTGGACTGGACCATAGCGGCGACCGTCGCCACCGCGACAGGCAGCGCAGAGGCAGAACATTCGAGGGCAGCGGTGATCGCGGTCGACCAGCACTGGCTGGAAGCCGAGCTCGGGGGCGACACCGTCTGGCTCGACGACCTGCTGCTGCCCGAGTACCGCTCGATCAGTGCCGACGGCTCGGTGCATGCGAAAGCCGCGATCATGGCGCACGCCGCCAGGAGCCGCGGCAACGACGAGGAGCGGCGCAAGGTCGAGGCGTGGCTGAAGACGCACCCGTCGGGCCAGGACGTGGTGATCCACGGCGACACCGCGATCCTCACCTTCCACGACCCGAAGCAGGGCGCGGCCAGCGGTGTGCGTTCGTCCGACGTCTTCGTCTACGTGGACGGGCGCTGGCACGCGCTGTATTCCCAGCACAGCGCGCCGGCTGCCGGCTAGCGCAGGGAGTCTGCCCGCTGAAGATGGAAGCTGCTCACCGGTGGAGTGCGTCGCCGCTTCATCGAGCGTGGAGGGTCGATGCCGTTCGACTTCGGTCCTGCGCACCTGCGGACGAACGGCGGGACAGGCATCGAACCTCGGGCCTACTCCGTCCGCGCAAGCAGGCCTACGCGGTAGTGGCCATGGATGGCTGCGGCAGCGGGAGCAGGGAAGTCGACGTGCCCGGCCTCACCAGGCGATGCGCTGGCGGTCGCGATAGAAGCCGCCGGTGAGTGGCGCGGGCAGGCAGGCGGCCCAGACGATGCCCGCTGCGCCGTCGGCGACGGGGCGTCCGCCCGGGCCGCCCATGTCGGTGGCGACCCAGCCGGGGCAGACCGCGTTGACCTGGATGCCGCTGCCGTCGAGTTCGTTCGCCAGCACCCGCGTGTACGCATTCAGCGCCGACTTGGAGACCCGATAGGCCGGGCAGTTGGCGCTGTCGGCGGTGCTGGCGCCGCAGCCGCTGGAGACGTTGACGATGCGGCCGTAACCGTGCCGGCGCATCAGCGGCAGCATCGCGCTGGACAGCCGCCAGCTGCCGAACAGATGGATGTCCATCGCGTCGCGCGCCGCGGCAATGTCGGCGGTGGCCGGTCGCACCGCGGGGTCATAGTGGGCGCCAGCGTTGTTGACCAGCACGTCGAGCCGGCCATAGGTGATCTCGATCCAGCGCGCCAGCGTGTCGATCTGATCCTGCTGGGTGACGTCGAGCTGCACCGCGATCACCTCGCCGGCTGCGCCGGCCAGCTTGCGCGCCGCATGCAGGCCCTTGTCGAGATCGCGCGCGCCCAGCAGCACGGTCATGCCGCGCTCGCTGAGCTGGCGTGCGACCTCGAAACCCAGGCCGCGATTGGCGCCGCTGACCAGCGCCACGCGGTAGACCGGCGTGGTCGCGGGCGCCGTCGGGACGCGTCGGGCGGGCCGGCTCATGGGGCCGCGTCGCCCTTGGCCACGGCGCTACACTGCTCGTCGCCGCAGGCCTGCCAGCCGCCGCCCAGCGACTTGTACAAGGCCACCGCACGGGTGTTGATCGCCGCCTCGGCCTGGGCCAGGTCGTCCTCGGCGGCGAGCTCGGTGCGCTCGGCGTCGAGCAGTTCGAGGAAGCCGGTGGCGCCTTCCTGGTAGCGCACGCGGGCCAGGTCGGCCGCGCGTTTGCTCTGCGTGGCCTGCTCAATCAGGTGGTCGACGCGGATGCGCTGCTGGTTGAAGCCGGTGACCGCGTTGTCGATGTCCTCGATCGCCTCCAGCACGCTGCGCTGGTAGTTCGCCTGCGCCGCGTCGGCGCGTGCTTCGCTGGCGTGCAGGTTGGCGCGCACGCGCTGCACGTTGAGGCCTGACCAGCTGATGCTGGGCGCCAGCGACCAGGCCCGCGTCGACGGGCTGCCGAAGTCGTTGCTGCGCCCGGACAGGAAGCCGAGGAAGCCGCCCAGCGAGATGTGCGGGAAGAAATCCGCCTTGGCCACGCCGATCCGCGCGGTGGCGGCGGCGTATTCGCGTTCGGCCATCTGGACGTCCGGACGGCGCGACAGCACGTCGCCGGCGTCGCCGATCGGCAAGGTCGCGGCGATCGGCGTGAAGCTCTTCGGCGACACGTCGATGTCCAGCTCGCCCGGGCGCTCGCCCAGCAGCACGGCGAGGCGGTATTCGCTGGCGCTGGCCTGGGTCTGCAGCAGCGGCAGTTGCGCCTGCACCGCGCTGAGCCTGGCCTTGGCGCTGGCCACGTCCTGTTCCGCACCGGTGCCGACCTGCTGGCGCACCTCGGTGAGGTGCACGGTCTGGCGCTGGTTGTCGATGTCGCGGCGGGCGATGTCCAGCCGCAGCTGGCTGCCGCGCAGTTCGAAATAATTGCGCGCGACCTCGGCCAGCAGGCTGACCTGGGCATCGTGCAACGCGGCCTCGCTGGCGCCGAGATCGGCGCCGGCCGCTTCCACCGAGCGACGCACGCCGCCGAACAGGTCCAGCTCCCACGACGCGTCGAAGCCGGCCTGGTAGGTCGTGGTGGTGCTGCGCTGGTCGCTGAAGCCCGGTTGCTGGCCGCGGCTGCGGGTGTAGTTCACGCCGGTGTCGATGGTCGGCAGGCGGTCGGACTTGGCGCCGCTGAGCAGCGCCCGCGATTCCTGCAACCGCGCCACCGCGATGCGCAGGTCGAGGTTGTTCTCCGCGGCGTGCTGGATCAGGGCATCCAGCGTCGGATCGTTGAACTGCTTCCACCACGTGGCCTGGAACGCCGCGTTGTTTTCCTGCGCGGCGTCGAGGCCCTGCAGTTGCGGTGCGGCAATCTTCTCGGCGTGGTAGTTGGGACCCACGCTGGCACAGCCAGCGAGGATCAGGGCCGCGCTGAGCGCGGCGATTTTCAGTAGCGGTTTCATCAGTGGTTCTCCAGCGCCGGCAGCGCATGCGCGGCGGCGCGTTCGGCCGCGCGCGCCTCGCGGCGTTCGACCAGGGCGCGAATCAGTACGTAGAACAGCGGCGTGTAGATCAGCCCGAAGATGGTGACGCCCAGCATGCCGGAGAACACCGCCACGCCCATCGCGTGACGCATCTCGGCACCGGCGCCATGCGAGGTCACCAGCGGCACCACGCCCATGATGAAGGCGAACGAGGTCATCAGGATCGGGCGCAGTCGCAGCTTCGCCGCTTCCAGCACCGCCTCGTGGCGGCTCATGCCTTCATGCTGGCGTTCGCGGGCGAACTCCACGATCAGGATCGCGTTCTTGCATGCCAGTCCGACCAGCACGATCAATCCGATCTGGGTGAAAATGTTGTTGTCGCCACCCGACAGCCACACGCCGGCGATCGCGGACAGCAGCACCATCGGCACGATCAGGATCACCGCCAGCGGCAGCGACCAGCTCTCGTACAGCGACGACAGCACCAGGAACACCAGCAGCACGCACAGGGGGAACACCAGGATCGCGGTGTTGCCGGCAAGGATCTGCTGGTAGGTCAGCTCGGTCCACTCGAAGCTGATGCCGTTCGGCAGGTTGTCCTTCGCCAGTTTTTCCATCGCCGCCTGCGCCTGGCCCGAGCTGAAGCCCGGCGCCGGGCCGCCGTTGATCTCGGCGGTCGGGTAGCCGTTGTAATGCTGCACGCGATCCGGGCCGGCACCCTGCTGCACGGTGACGAACGAACCCAGCGGCACCATCTGGCCCTGCGCGTTGCGCGTCTTCAGCTGCAGGATGTCCTGCGGTGTATGGCGGAACGCCGGGTCGGCCGAAACATTGACCTGGTAGGTGCGGCCGAAACGGTTGAAGTCGTTGACGTAGAGCGAGCCCATGTAGGCCTGCATGGTCTGGTACACGTCGCCCAGGTTGACGCCTTCGGCCTTGGCCTTCTCGCGGTTCACGTCGGCGTCCACCTGCGGCACGCTGACCTGGAAGCTGGAGAACAGGCCGGCGAGCGCTGGATCTTTCCGACTAGCGGCGATCAGGTTCTGCGTCTGCTTGTACAGCTCGTCGAAGCCGCGGTCGCTGCGGTCCTCCAACTGCAGGCGGAAGCCGCCGATCGTGCCAAGGCCCATCACCGGCGGCGGCGGGAACACCGCGATGTAGGCGTCCTGGATCGAGGCGAACTTCTGGTTCAGCGCACCGGCGATCGCGCCGGCGGAAAGATCCGCGCTGCGGCGTTCCTCGAACGGTTTCAGCGTGACGAACACGATGCCGGAGTTGGTCGAGTTGGTGAAGCCGTTGATCGACAGGCCGGGGAAGGCCACGGCGTGTTCCACGCCCGGCTGCTTCAGCGCGATCGCACCCATGCGCTGGATCACGTCCTCGGAACGGTCGAGCGAGGCCGCGTCGGGCAGCTGCGCGAACGCCACCAGGTATTGCTTGTCCTGGCCCGGCACGAAACCGGTCGGCACGTGCGAGAAGCCGAACCAGGTCAGCGCGATCAGGCCCGCGTAGATCACCAGCGCCAGCTTGCCCTTGCCGACGATGCGCTTGACGCCACCGACGTAGCGCTCCGAACCGCGATGGAAGACGCGGTTGAACGGACGGAACAGCCAGCCGAATGCGCGGTCGATCCAGACCGTGAGGCGGTCCTTCGGTGCGTCGTGGCCTTTCAGCAGCACGGCGGCCAGCGCCGGGCTCAGGGTCAGCGAGTTGAACGCGGAGATCACCGTGGAGATCGCGATGGTCAGCGCGAACTGGCGGTAGAACTGGCCGGTCAGGCCGCTGACGAAGGCGGTCGGGATGAACACCGCGCACAGCACCAGCGCGGTGGCCACGATCGGGCCAGTGACTTCGTGCATTGCCTTGCGCGTCGCGTTTCGTGGCGACTCGCCCAGTTCGATATGCCGTTCCACATTCTCCACCACCACGATCGCGTCATCGACCACGATGCCGATCGCCAGCACCAGTCCGAACAGACTCAAGGCGTTGAGCGAGAAACCGGCCAGGTACATGATCGCGAACGTGCCGATCAACGACACCGGCACCGCCACCAGCGGGATGATCGAGGCGCGCCAGGTCTGCAGGAACAGGATCACCACCAGTACCACCAGCAGGATCGCTTCCAGCAGCGTGTGCGCCACCGCCTCGATCGAGCCGCGCACGAACACGGTCGGGTCGTAGACGATCGAGTAGTCGACACCCTGCGGGAAATCCTTCTTCAGCTGCGCCATCGTCGCGCGTACTTCATCGGAGATCTGGATCGCGTTGGAGCCGGGCCGCGCGAAGATCGGCAGCGCCACCGCGGGCTTGTTGTCGAGCAGGCTGCGCAGCGCGTAGTTGTTCGAGCCCAGGTCGATCTTGGCGACATCGCTCAGATGCGTGACGCCACCGTTCGCGTCGGTGCGCACGATGATGTTGCGGAAGTCGTCCTCGCTGACCAGCCGGCCGCGGGTGTTGATGTTGAGCTGGAACGCCGAGTTGGACGGACCGGGCGGCGCATTCAACGCACCGGCGGCAACCTGCACGTTCTGCTCGCGGATCGCGTTGATCACGTCGCCGGTGGTGAGCGAGCGCTGCGCCAGCTTCTGCGGGTCCAGCCACACGCGCATCGAGTATTCGCCGGCGCCGAAGATCTGCACGTCGCCGACGCCGTCGAGCCGGCCCAGCACGTCCTTCACGTGCAGGCGCGCGTAGTTCGACAGGTACAGCATGTCGTAACGCTGGTCGGGCGAGGTGAGATGCACCACCATGGTGAGGTCGGGCGAACTCTTCTGCGTGGTCACGCCGAGTCGCTGCACTTCCTCCGGCAGCTTCGGCAGCGCCTGCGCCACGCGGTTCTGCACGTCGACCTGGGCGGTGTTGAGGTCGGTGCCGAGCGCGAACGTCACGGTCAGGGTGAGCGCGCCGTCACTGGTCGCCTGCGAGGAGGTGTACAGCATGCCCTCCACGCCGTTGATCTGTTCCTCCAGTGGCGTGGCGACGGTTTCGGCGATCACTTTGGGGTTCGCACCGGGATAGGCGGCACGCACCACGACGGTGGGCGGCACCACTTCGGGGTACTCGCTGATCGGCAGCTGGAACACCGCGATGGAGCCGGTGATCACGAACAGCAACGACAGCACGGCGGCCATGATCGGCCGGTCGACGAAGAATTGGGCGATGTTTTTCATGCAAAGAGTCCTCGACGAAGCCGGTTCGCGGCTTCGGTCTTTCTTTTGCTCCTCCCCCTGCACAGCAGGGGGAGGTGGGGAGGGGGTAACGCTTTTGCTCTGTGGCGGACTGGAGGGACTTCACCCCTCCCCAACCCTCCCCTGCTGCACGCAGGGGAGGGAGTTCAACCTTGCGGGCGACCCGATGCTGGGGTCGTGTTGGTTTGCGCGGTGCGAGCGTCATTGGTCGAAGGCACGTTGCCACGCTCGACCAGCGCCTTGTCCGCCGCTTCCAGCCGGTAGCTCATCGCCACCTTCTGCGGATTCACCTCGACGCCGGGGCGCACGCGCTGCAGGCCGTTGACCACCACCAGGTCGCTCGGCTGCACGCCGCTGTCGATCACGCGCAGGCCGTGGAACAAGGCACCGGTGTCCACCTTGCGGTATTGCACCTTGTGTTCCTTGTCGACCACGTAGACGAACTGGTTGCCGAGGTCGGTGCCGATGGCACGGTCATCCACCAGCACGCGCGGCTTCGCCTGGCCGCTCTGCAGCTGCACGCGGGCGTACAGGCCGGGCGTGTACAGGCCGTCGGCGTTGTCGAACACCGCGCGCAGGCGCATCGTGCCGGAGCCGGTGTGCAACTGGTTGTCGACGAAGTCGAGGCGACCCTCATGCGGGTAACCGGATTCGTCGGCCAGGCCCATCGCCGCCTCGATCCGCGCGTTGTGGCCGGCCTGCTTCGCGTCGGCGCGCAGGTGGTCGAGCTTCAGCCAGGTCTGCTCGTCGACGTCGAAGTAGACATAGACCGGGTTCACCGAGACCACGCTGGTCAGCACGTCGTTGCTGGTGACCAGGTTGCCGGGAGTGACGCGGGCGTTGCTGACGCGGCCGTCGATCGGCGAACGCACCTTGGTGAAGTCCAGGTTCAGCCGTGCCGCGGCCAGCGCGGCGGTCGCCGCACCGAACTGGGCCCGCGCGCTTTGCGCGGTGGTGTCCTGACGATCGGCTTCCTGCTTCGCGATCGCGTGTTGGGCCAGCAGCATTTCGGCGCGGCGCTGGTTGGTCTGCGCCAGGTTCAGTTCGGCCTTCGCCTGCGCCTGGTTGGCGACCAGCCGGTCGACCTCGGCCTGGTACGGGCGGGCGTCGAGCTGGAACAGCACGTCGCCCTTGCGCACCAGTGCACCTTCCTGGAAGTGCACCGACTCGACGAAGCCGCCGACCCGCGGCTGCACCTGCACCGTGTTGACTGCTTCCAGCCGGCCGGTGAAGTCGGCGCTGTCACTGACCTTGCGGGTCAGCGCCTGGGCCACGGTGACTTCGGGCGGCGGACCGCCGGCGGGGGTTTGTGCCTGGCTGTCGGTGCCGTGGAGCAGCACCCAGCTGCCCAGCACGGTGACCGCGATCAGGGGGACCAGCATCCATTGTTTTTTCATCTTGCGCTCCCAACACCTTGGTTGCCGGGCAGGGGATTCCCGGCGAGGGTCGAGAGAATAGGTGTACTTTCCGGTATAGAAAATCCGTTTCTTGCGCATTACACTCGTGCGCCAGAGTCACGAATCGACGAGGAACTGAAACAATGGAAGACTTTTCCGCCATTTCGACCTTCGTCCGCGTGGTCGAGGCCAAGAGTTTCGCCGCCGCCGCCAGCCAGCTGGGCATGACCCCTTCCGGCGTCAGCCGGGCGGTTTCCCGGCTGGAAACCCAGCTTGGCGCGCGGCTGCTGTTCCGCTCCACCCGGTCCCTGCGCCTGACCGACGATGGGGCCTCGTTCCACGCACGTTGCAAGGAGATCCTCGCTGATCTGGCCGAAGCCACCGAGGCGCTGAACTTTGCCAACAGCAAGCCGACCGGCAAGCTGCGGGTGGGCATCTCGTTGTCGGTAGGCCGCGCCGCGGTGATCCCGCGGCTGACCGAGTTCGAGCAGCGCTACCCGGACATCCGGCTGGAGCTGTTGATGAGCGACTCGCCGGCGGATCTCAATGGCGAGGGCCTGGATTGCGCGATCCGTGTCGGCGAGCTGGAGGATTCCAGCCTGATCGCACGCAAGATCGGCTACCTCAGCAACGTCGTGTGCGCCTCGCCCGAGTATCTGCGCAAACACGGCGCGCCGCGCAGCATCGAGGACCTGAAGGACCACCGCTGCATCAACTACGTCTACCCGAACGGCCGCCCGCGCCAGTGGCAGTTCGACACGCCGGGTGGACAGATGAGCGTGGACATCGACGCGCACATGTTGATCAACGACGGCGAATCGGTGCTGCAGGCGGTGGCGGCCGGCATGGGCATCACCCAGACGCCGCGGATGATGGCGGCCTGCCTGCTCGACAAGGGCATGCTCGAACTGGTGATGACCGACACCACCTCCACCGGCAAGCCGGTGTGGATCGTCTATCCGCAGAAGAAGCACCTGTCCGCCCGGGTGCAGGCCTTCATCGAATGGGTGCGCGAGCTGTTCGACCGCACCAACCAGTGCACGGTCGGAGCGCCGAAGGCCATGCCGAAGCCGCTGCGCAGGGAAGCGCTGGTCGAAGCGGCGTAGGAACGATCGCGCCGGGGCCTCAGGCTCCGGCGGGTACCAGCAACAGCAAGGCCACGCCGAACGCGATGCGGTAGATCGCGAACGGGGTGAAGGTGTGGCTGCGGATGTAGCCGAGCAGCCACTTCACCGCGACGAACGCCACGATCGCCGAGACCGCGAAGCCCACGGCCAGGGCAGTCCAATCTTCGTGCGCGGCGCCGCCGCCCTTCACCACCTTCAGCAACTCGTAGCCGGTGGCCGCGTACATGGTGGGAATGCCGACCAGGAAGGCGAACTCGGTGGCCGCCGCGCGATTGCTGGTGCCGAACAGCATCGCCGCGAAAATCGTCGCCGCCGAACGCGAGGTGCCGGGGAAGATGCCGGCGATCATCTGCGCGATGCCGACCAGGATCGCCACGCGCCAGGTCACCTCGCTGCGGTCGGGCTGGCGCGCGGCCAGCCGTTCGGCGGCGATCATCCACAGGCCGCCGACCACCAGCGCCCACGCGATCGGGGTCACCTTCTCCGGCAGCTTGAAACCCAGCTTCACCGCAATGAAGCCGAGCACGGCGGTGATCGCGAAGGCGACGGCCAGCTTCAGCAGGTAGTCGCGGTTGAGCGGATCGCGCCATTGCGTCAGCAGCTGCCAGATGCGCTTCCAGTAGATCAGCGTCACCGCCAGGATCGCGCCGGCCTGGATGCCGATGTTGAACAGGTCCGAGCGGGCGCCCAGCCCGAACTTCTCCGCGATCAGCAGGTGGCCGGTCGAGGAGATCGGCAGGAATTCGGTGATGCCTTCGATGATGCCGAGCAGGATGACGTGGAGCAGATCGATCACGGGTAAGTCCGTTGCGTGGATGGAGTGTGCCGGCCGGCAGCAGGCGCCATAGCTTACGGGTTTTGCCCCCGCGGTGGCGTGCGACCAGGGGGGGCATCGGCATCGAATGCACCGCGCACTGGAACGGTGCAAAGCCCGCGGGGCCGCGCGTGCGACTGGTGCGAATGCTCCATGGCGGCGGCCCGGCTGCAGCCGGGATCGGGCTGCAGCAAGGCCTGCGCCCGCTGGCACGCGGCTTGCTGAAGCGGCTTGAGGGTCATGCGCAGCGCGACCTGATGAAGATGGATGGACGTCTGGACGTCCATCTGCCGCAAGCCACCAGCGCAAGGGGATGAGTTCATGAAGCGATACGGAATGGCAGTGCGGTTCTTCGCCGCGTCGTGCATGGCGTCGGCCATGGCGCCGGCAGCGGCCGGCGAGGCGCCGGCCAGCCAGTGGGTCGGCAATGCCGGCGTGGTCAGCGACTACCTGTTCCGCGGCGTCTCGCAGACCGACCGCAAGCCTGCGCTGCAGGCGGGCGCGGAGTTCGATCACGCCAGCGGCTGGTACGTCGGTGGCTGGGGCAGCAATGTGAGTTGGCTGTCCGATGGCTCGACCACGGCCGCGCCGGTGTCCAGCAGCGTGGAGCTGGATCTCTACGGCGGCTGGCGCGGCAATCTCGGCGGTGACTGGAGCGTCGACCTCGGTGCGTACCGCTACCAGTACCCGGGCAGCTACCCGGCGGGCTACACCCTGCCGAACACCAGCGAGCTGTACGCCGCGCTCGCCTGGAAAAGCCTGTCGCTGAAGTACTCCCACGCACTCACCAACCTGTTCGGCTATGCCGACAGCGAGCACAGCGGCTACGTGGACCTGTCGTGGAACCAGGAGTTCGCGCCGGGCTGGCAGCTCAACGCGCATGCCGGCCACCAGCAGGTGCAGAACGTGCCCGGCGCCTCGTACAGCGACTGGAAGCTGGGCGTGACGCGCAATTTCGCCGGCCACTGGTCGCTGGCGCTGGCCTACAGCGACACCAATGCACGCCGCTCGGTCTACACCAACGCACGCGGCCACTACCTGGGCCGCGCCACCACGGTGCTGAGCCTGGCCCGGTCGTTCTGAATCCCTCCACCCGGAGCTGTCCATGAAACTGATCACCAGCATCATCCGCCCGTACAAGCTCGACGAGGTCCGCGATGCGCTGGCGCGCGCCGGCGTGTCGGGCATCACGGTGACCGAGGTCCGCGGCTTCGGCCGCCAGAAGGGCCACACCGAGCTGTATCGGGGCGCCGAGTATGTCGTCGATTTCCTGCCCAAGCTCAAGGTCGAGGTGGTGGTGCCCGACGAACTGCTCGACGCCGTGCTGGAAGAAATCCAGCAGGCCGCGCGCACCGGCAACGTCGGCGACGGCAAGGTCTTCGTCACCGGCGTCGACCAGGTGATCCGCATCCGCACCGGCGAGCTCGACGCCGATGCCCTCTGACCCGCACCGCGTGAGGTTTTCCATGAAAGAGATCAAGTTCCCCCGCGCCCTCGCCGCGGGCCTGGTGCTGGCCCTGCTCGCCCCGATGCTGCATGCCGAGGCCGCCGTGCCGGTAGTCGACAAGGGCGACGTGGCGTGGATGCTCACCTCCACCTTGCTGGTCCTGCTGATGACCGTGCCGGGGCTGGCGCTGTTCTACGGCGGCCTGGTGCGTTCGAAGAACGTGCTGTCGGTGCTGATGCAGGTGATGACGGTGTTCTCGCTGCTGCTGCTGTTGTGGGTGGCCTACGGCTACAGCCTCGCGTTCAGCGGCGGCGGCCCGCTGATCGGCAACTTCGACAAGCTGTTCCTGCACGGCGTCACGAAGGACACGCTGGCCGCCACCTTCAGCGCGGGCGTGGCGTTGCCGGAATACGTGTTCGTGGCGTTCCAGGCCACCTTCGCCGGCATCACCGGTGCGCTGATCGTGGGCTCGTTCGCCGAACGCATGCGCTTTCGCGCGGTGCTGCTGTTCGCGGCGCTCTGGTTCACCTTCGCCTACCTGCCGATCGCGCACATGGTCTGGTACGGGCCGGACGGCTATCTGTTTGCGAAGGGCGCGCTGGATTTTGCCGGCGGCACGGTGGTGCACATCAACGCGGGCGTGGCCGGTCTGGTCGGCGCGTACCTGGTCGGCCCGCGGCTGGGTTTCGGCCGCGAGCCGATGAAGCCGCACAACGTGACCTTCACCATGATCGGCGCGGCGCTGCTGTGGGTGGGCTGGTTCGGCTTCAACGCCGGTTCCAACCTGGAGGCGAACGCGGGTGCGGCGCTGGCCTTCATCAACACCTTGCTGGCCGCGGCGGCGGCGGTGCTGGCGTGGCTGGCGGTGGAGGCGATCATGCGCGGCCACGCCTCGATGGTCGGCGGCGCCTCCGGCGCGGTGGCCGGCCTGGTCGGCATCACGCCGGCCTGCGGCACGGTGGGTCCGATGGGTGCGATCGTGATCGGGGCGCTGGCCAGTGTCTGCTGCGTGTGGGGCGTCACCGGCCTGAAGCGCCTGTTGCGGGCGGATGACGCGCTGGACGTGTTCGGCGTGCACGGCATCGGCGGCATCGTGGGCGCGCTGCTGACCGGCGTGTTCACCGCGCCGGCGCTGGGCGGCACCGGCGCGGAGGGCTTCTCGATCGCCCACCAGCTCGGCGTGCAGGCGCTGGGCGTGGTCATCACCGTGGCGTGGAGCGGGCTGGTCTCGGTACTGGCCTGGTTCGCGGTCAAGGCCGTGTTCGGCCTGCGCGTCCCCGGCGATGCCGAGCGCGAGGGGCTGGACATCACCACCCACGGCGAAAGCGCCTACGATGTCTGAGCTGGCCGGCCGGCCCGGATGAGTGTCAGTATTGGTGCAACAGCCCAAAGCCATTGCACCAATACGCTGCATCCGGGTGTGCCCGGAATAACAGGAAAGCCCGCCAGGCCTTGTCCCGCAAGGATTCCGGCCATTGGCACGGGGCTTGCTCAAATCCGTCCATCATCCATCGCCGAGGTTGCTCCATGTCCGCCAACAAAGTGCTCGACCTGATCCAGGAACACGAGGTCGAGTTCGTCGACTTCCGTTTCGCCGACATGCTCGGCGTGCACCACCACGTCACCTTCCCGGCCCACGCGATCGACGAGTCGACGTTCGAGGACGGCAAGATGTTCGATGGTTCCTCGATCACCGGCTGGAAGGGCATCAACGAGTCGGACATGATCCTGCTGCCCGATCCGGACACCGCCCACCTCGATCCGTTCAGCGCGCACGTGCAGCTGATCCTGCATTGCGACGTGCTGGAGCCGTCGACGATGCAGGCCTACGGCCGCGACCCGCGCTCGATCGCCAAGCGCGGCGAGGCGTTCCTGAAATCCACCGGCATCGCCGACACCGCGTTCTTCGGCCCGGAGCCCGAGTTCTTCATCTTCGATTCGGTGCGTTGGCAGAACGACCCGGGCCGCGTGTTCTACGAGATCGGTTCCGAGGAAGCGGCGTGGTCGTCGCGCTACAAGTACGAGGGCAGCAACACCGGCCATCGCCCGGGCGTGAAGGGCGGCTACTTCCCGGTCAGCCCGGTCGACTCGCTGGGCGACCTGCGCGCCGACATGTGCAAGGTGCTCGAATCGCTAGGCCAGACCGTCGAAGTGCATCACCACGAAGTGGCGAACGCGGGCCAATGCGAGATCGGCGTGAAGTTCAACACGCTGGTGAAGAAGGCCGACGAGCTGATGACGATGAAGTACGTCATCAAGAACGTGGCGCACCAGAACGGCAAGACCGTCACCTTCATGCCCAAGCCGCTGGTCGGCGACAACGGCTCGGGTATGCACGTGCACCAGTCGCTGGCGAAGAACGGCGAGAACCTGTTCGCGGGCGATCTCTACGGCGGCCTGTCGCAGACCGCGCTGTGGTACATCGGCGGCATCTTCAAGCACGCCCGCGCGATCAACGCGTTCGCCAACTCCACCACCAACAGCTACAAGCGCCTGGTGCCGGGTTTCGAGGCGCCGGTGATGCTGGCGTACTCGGCGCGCAACCGCTCGGCGAGCTGCCGCATCCCGTACGTGGCCAGCCCCAAGGGCCGCCGCATCGAGGTGCGTTTCCCCGATCCGATGAACTCCGGCTACCTGGTGTTCACCGCGCTGATGATGGCCGGCCTGGACGGCATCATCAACAAGATCGACCCGGGCGCACCGGCCGACAAGGACCTCTACGACCTGCCGCCGGAAGAGGAGAAGAACATCCCTCAGGTCTGCTCCAGCCTCGACGCCGCGCTGGAAGCGCTGGACAAGGATCGCGAGTTCCTGAAAGCCGGCGGCGTGTTCACCGACGACTTCATCGACGCCTACATCGAGGTGAAGATGAAGGAAGTCACCAAGTACCGCGCCAGCACCCATCCGCTGGAATTCCAGATGTACTACTCGCTCTGAGCGAGGCTGACGAGTGTCGAAAAAAGCGGGCGCTGCGGCGCCCGTTTTATTTTTGGAAACGAGTGGCTGCCCGCGACTGGCCGACCGAGCCTCGCGATGGCGGCGTCGAACGGTCAGTAGCCCACCGTGAAGCGTCGCCGCGAGTGCTTCGGGGTTTCCAGTTCATCGACGAGGGCGATCGCATAGTCCTCCATCGAGATCCAGCTCTTGCCGTTCGCATCGCTGAGCAACTGGTCGGTACCGAGGCGGAACTTGCCGGTGCGCTCGCCGGGGACGAACTCGGCCGACGGCGATAGGAAGGTCCAGTCCAGTTCGTGCTCGCTGCGCAAGGCATCGAGGAAGCGGCGGCCGCCTTCGGCCTCCGGCCGATAGGCCGCGGGAAAGCCGGGCGCGTCGAGCAGCATGTGGCCCGGCGCCACCTCCAGCGTGGCGGCGCCGCCGACTACCAGCAGCCGCGTGACCCCAGCCTGTTTTACCGTGGCGAGCAACGCTGCCGCGTCGGTGGTGGCGAACTTCAGCGCACTGATCACCGCGTCGTGGCCGGCCAGCAGCGGCGCCAGTTGCGCGGGCTGGCCGGCGTCGGCGTTCTTCAACACCAGACCCGGCTGGCCGGCCAGCTTGCCGGTGTCGCGGGCGATGCCGGTGACGCGATGGCCACGGCGCAGCAGTTCGGTCAGCAGGCGCGAGCCGACGCGTCCGCTGACGCCAAGCAAGACGATGTTCATGATGGTTTTCCTGTGCCGGCCATGCGCGGTTTGCCGATGGCGCCGCGTCGATGATCACGCGAGACTAACGCCGCCAATGTAAGCAATGCGTGGATGACGGACACAGATGGACGCCGCAATGCCAGACCGGAATAGTTCGCCCCGGATGCCGACCATCTTCTTCGGCCACGGCAATCCGATGAACGCGCTGCACGAGAACGACTGGAGCCGCGGCTGGGCCGCGATCGGCCAGCGCCTGCCGCGCCCGCGCGCGGTGCTGTCGGTGTCGGCGCACTGGTACCTGCCGGCCACCCTGCTCACCGCGATGGCCAGGCCGCGCACGATCCACGATTTCGGCGGCTTCCCGCGCGAGCTGTTCGAGGTGCAATATCCGGCGCCGGGCGACCTCGACCTGGTGCATCGCGTGCGCGAACTGCTGCAGCCGCTGGACGTGGAGGAGGACCGCTCATGGGGGCTGGACCACGGCACCTGGTCGGTGCTGCGCCACGTCTATCCCGATGCCGACGTGCCGGTGGTTCAGCTGTCCATCGACGAGTCGCAGCCGCCGGCGTTCCACTACGGCCTGGGCCGATTGCTGCGACCGCTGCGTGACGAGGGCATCCTGCTGATCGGCAGCGGCGACGTGGTGCACAACCTGCACGCCTATGCCTGGGGCCGGCATCCGGCCGAGCCGTTCGACTGGGCGCTGCGCTTCGAGGCGAAGGCGCGCGAGCTGATGCTGCAGGGTGACCATCACGCGCTGGTGGATTACCCCGCGCTGGGCCGCGATGCCGAACTGTCCATCCCCACGCCGGACCACTACCTGCCGTTGCTGTACGTGCTCGGCGCCAGCGACGAAAGCGACGCGGTGAGCTTCCCGGTCGAAGGCATGGATGGCGGCTCGATCTCGATGCTGAGCGTGCAGTTCGGCTGAGTCGTCCGCCGCAGGGATCAGTCGCCGGCGCCGTTCGCCAACCACGCCCGCGCGGCCACCATCAGCGTCTGCACGCCGGTTTCCAGGGTCGGATGCAGTACCGGCAGGAAGCGGGGGTTGTGGTTGGTGGGGATCTCGTTGAGGCGATTTTCCGCCTTCGCCTTCGCGTAGGTTTCCGGGTCGGTGCCGCCGACGAACCAGAACACCGAGGGCACGCCCCACTCGGCGCCGAACGAACCGAAGTCCTCACTGGCCGAGGTCGGCCCGGTCTGGTGGACGCGTTCGGCGCCAAACTGGCGGCGGAAAGCCTCGGCCACCGTGGTGGTCGCCGCCTCGTCGTTGCTCACCAGCGAGTAGTTGTCCAGCGGGGTGATCTCCGGTGGTCGCGGCGCGCCCGACGCAGCTGCCTCGGCGTTGACGATGCGGGTGATCGCGGCCAGCACGCGCGTGCGCACGCCCTCGTCGAAGGTGCGCACGTTGAGCTTGATCACCGCCTCGTCGGGGATCACGTTTTCCTTGGTGCCGGCCTGCAGCGAGCCGATGGTGAGCACCGCCGCCTCAGTCGGCGCGAGCTCGCGCGCCACGATGGTCTGCAGCCGCAGCACGGTGGCCGCGGCCATCACCACCGGATCGATGCTGGCCTGCGGCATCGAACCGTGCGCGCCGCGGCCGAACAGGCGGATCTGCAGGCTGTCGGCGGCCGAGGTGATCACGCCCTTGCGCCCGCCGATCGCGCCGGCCGGGCCGACCATCACGTGCTGGCCGAGCACCACGGCGGGCTTGGGAAAGCGCTGGAACAGGCCGTCGTCGATCATCGCCTGGGCGCCTTCGGCGGTCTCTTCCGCGGGCTGGAACACCGCCATCAAGGTGCCGCGCCACGTGTCCCGCGTCTGTGCCATCAAGGTGCTGGCGCCGACCAGCCAGGCGACATGCATGTCGTGGCCGCAGGCGTGCATCACCGGCACGGTGTTGCCTTCGTGGTCCGTCGCCGTGAGCTTGCTCGCGTATGCCGCGCCGGTCGCTTCCTCGACGGGCAGCGCATCCATGTCCGCGCGCAGCATCACCACCGGTCCGTCGCCGTTGCGCAACAGGCCGACCACGCCGGTCTTGCCGATGCCGGTGGTCACTTCATAACCGGCCTTGCGCAGCTGTTCGGCGGCCAGGCCCGCGGTGCGGGTCTCCTGCATCGAGAGTTCGGGGTGCGCGTGGATGTCGGTGTACAGCGCTTCCAGTTGCGGCAGCAGGTCCTGCAGGTTGCCCGGCAGGGATTCGGTGGCAGGTGTCGTCGGTTTCTCGTTCATGGCCCGGGTTCCTTGGTCGATCGTTGAAAGCTACTCCACGGTGATCCTTCGCAGGTGAGGGCGGCACGCCCTGATCAATGGCATTGCACCAAATCGGAACATTGTCCATGATGGTGCAATGAACGAACCGGCGTGGCGGACATGGGCGGAGCAGATGGCGACCGGGCTGGTGCTGGTCGATGCGGAGCTGCGCCTGCGCTGGGTCAATCCGGCGCTGACCGAATGGCTGGAACTGGGCTTGCGCAGTCCGCTGGGGCAGCCACTCGACGTGTTGCTGGGCGAGGCGCCGGAAGCCCTGGCGCAGGCAGCCAGGGTGCTGGCCGAGCAGCGGCCGACGCAGTGCCGCGGCGTACCGCTGACCGCGACCAACGGGCGCGAGATCCGGGCGGACATCGCCCTGCAGCCGTTCGACGACGGCCTGCTGCTGGAAGTGCATGCGCTGGCCGAACCCCCGGCGAGCAGTTCGCCGCTGTCGGCGACCCTGCGCGGTTTCGCCCACGAGGTGAAGAATCCGCTGGCCGGCCTGCGCGGTGCGGCGCAGCTGCTGCAGCGGCGGGTCGACAGCGACGATCTGCGTGCGCTGGCCGGCCTGATCATCGACGAGGCCGACCGGCTCGGCGTGCTGGCCAATCGCCTGCTGCATCACGACGGCGCGCCCCAGCTCGGCCCGGTCAACATCCATCGCTTGCTGGAACGCCTGTGCGATCTGTTGCAGGCGGAACCCGCACCGCCCCGGCTGTGTCACGACTACGACCCCAGCGTGCCCGATCTGCTGGGCGACGCCGATCGCCTGCAACAGCTGCTGCTGAACCTGGCCCGCAACGCGATGGAAGCCGGCGCGCAGACGCTGACCCTGCGTACGCGGATCGAACACGGCCTGCGCGTGGGCGAGCGGATGCTGCGCATGGCCTTGCGCGTGGACGTGATCGACGACGGCGCCGGCGTGCCCGCCGCGCTGCGCGACACCCTGTTCCAGCCGCTGGTCTCCGGCCGCGCCGACGGCACCGGCCTGGGCCTGGCGCTGTCGCGCGAGATCGCCCACGAACACGGCGGCGAACTGCGCTGCGCCAGCCGCCCCGGCCACACCGTGTTCTCGTTGTACCTGCCGCTGGAGCGCGCCCATGACTGACCCGCGCGCACGCGCTCCGCTCCCTCCCCTGCGCAGCAGGGGAGGGTTGGGGTGGGGTCGGCCCTTGATCTTCCCCGCCCGCCCGAGCAACCCCCTCCCAACCTCCCCCTGCACGCAGGGGGAGGAGCAAAGCTGCGGCGGAGTAAAGCCATGACAAAAGACATCTGGATCCTCGACGACGACCGCGGCGTGCGCTTCGTGCTGGCCGAGGCCTTGCGCGACGCGGGCCTGGCAGTACGCGAGTTCGGCGAGGTGGCCGCGGTGCGCGCGGCGCTGCAGACGGCGCGTCCCGCGCTGCTGCTCACCGACGTGCGCATGCCGGGCGAGGACGGCCTGAGCCTGCTCGGCGAACTGCAGGCGCAAGGCATCGGTCCGGTGATCGTGATGAGCGCGTACACCGACGTGGCCACCACGGCGGCGGCCTATCGCGCCGGTGCGGTCGACTACCTGGCCAAGCCGTTCGACCTCGATCACGCGGTGGCTTCGGTGCAGCGCGCGCTGGCCAGCGTGGCAGCGCCCACCGCGGCCGCCACCCACACGCTTGCGCCCGGTCATGCGTTGCTGGGCGAGAGCGCGCCGATGCGCGAGGTGTTCCGGCTGATCGGCCGCGTCGCCGCCAGCGACCTCAACGTGCTGGTCACCGGCGAAACCGGCACCGGCAAGGAACTGGTGGCCCGCGCGCTGCATGAGGAAAGCGCGCGCCGCGACCAGGCCTTCGTGGCGTTGAATACCGCGGCGATTCCCAGCGAGCTGCTGGAGAGCGAACTGTTCGGCCACGAGGCCGGCGCGTTCACTGGCGCGACCCGTCGTGTCGCCGGCCGCTTCGAGCAGGCCGAGGGCGGCACGCTGTTCCTCGACGAGATCGGCGACATGCCGCTGGTCCTGCAAACCAGACTCTTGCGCGTGCTTGCCGGTGGCGAGTTCTACCGCGTGGGCGGGCGCGAGCTGATCCGCTGCAACGTGCGCATCGTCGCGGCCACGCATCAGGATCTCGCGGCGCGTGTCGCCGCCGGGGCGTTCCGCGCCGACCTGATGCATCGGCTCGACGTGGTGCGCATCGAACTGCCGCCGCTGCGCACCCGTCGCGGCGACATCGCGCTGCTGGCCCAGCACTTCCTGGCCGCCACCGCGCAGGAGTTGAAGCTGCCGCCGAAGCGCTTCTCGAAGGCGGCCCTGAAACAGGTCGCCCAGCGCGACTACCCGGGCAACGTGCGCGAGCTGGAAAACCTGTGTCGCCGGCTGGCGGTGATCGCGCCTGGCAGCGAAATCCTGCCGGCCGACCTGGGCACGACGGAAGGCGCCAGCCGTGGCGGCGAATGGACCGACGCGCTGCGCGAGTGGGCCACGCAGGCGCTGGCCGACGGCGAGGCGGACATTCACGCCCGCGCCCGCGAGGCGCTCGACCAGATCCTGCTGCAGGCCGCGCTGCAGGCGCACGAAGGCCATCGGCAGAACGCCGCGCAGGCGCTGGGCGTGGGCCGCAATACGCTGACCCGCAAACTGGGGGCTTCGCGTACGCGGCGGCGCTGAGCCGAATCCAGAACGGGCCCGCTCGCCCGGTGCCGGCGCCTACGCGGCCACCCGTCCCAGGGTAACGCACAGCCGATGCGCCGCGCCGTCGGTCGCCAGCGCAATGGGCTCGGCCGCATCCAGCGTTTGGCCGTCCATTTCAATCCGCGACACGCCGCGACAGACATGGTCCGGATTGCGCACTTCGATCTCGTGGATCGTCCCACGATGGCGATAGCTGATCCGGAAGCCGGGCCATGCTTTCGGAATGCATGGCTCGATACGCAACTGATCGCCATGCAGGTGGAAGCCCAGCACTGCTTCCAGCCCCGCCCGATACAGCCACGCGGCCGAGCCGGTGTACCAGGTCCAGCCGCCGCGGCCGATGTGTGGTGTCACCGAATAGACGTCCGCACAAACGACATACGGTTCCACCTTGTAACGCGCAATCGCCGCGGCGCTGTCGCCGTGGCTGAGCGGATTGAGCAATTTGAACTGATCACCGGCGCGATCGCCGTCGCCCAGCCCGGCCCAGGCGAACACCGACCAGGTCGCGCCGTGCGTGTATTGGCCGCCGTTCTCGCGCACGCCGGGTGGATAGCCCTTGATATAGCCGGGGTCTTTCTTGCCGTCCTGATCGAATGGCGGGGTGAACAATCGCGCGAGTTGATGGGGATGATCGACCAGCAGGCGGTCGACCGAGGCCATCGCCTGGGCCGCGTGGTCACGATTGTCGTGGCCGGCGATCACGCTCCATGACTGGGCGATGGTGTCGATCTGGCATTGCGCGTCCTGCGCCGAACCCAGCGGCGCGCCGTCGTCGTAGTAGCCGCGGCGATACCACGCGCCGTCCCACGCCCGTTCCAGCGCGTCACGCAGCGCAGCGGCGTAATCACGCCAGTGTTGCGCGCGTTCGTGCTCGTGACGTTGTTCGGCCACCGGCGCCAGCCGGGCGATCGTGTCGAGCAGGAACCAGCCCAGCCAGCTGCTTTCGCCACGTCCCTTGGCGCCCACCGCGTTCATGCCGTCGTTCCAGTCGCCGGTGCCGATCAGCGGCAGGCCGTGGGCGCCCCGGGTCAGGCTGGTGTCGATCGCCCGCGCGCAGTGCTCGTACACGGTGGCGGTTTCGTCCGAGACGCCGGGCTGGAAGAACGCGTCGGTGGCGTCGTCGGGAATGGCTTGGCCGCTGAGGAAGGGCAGCACCTCGTCGAGCACCGCGGAGTCGCCGCTGACCTCGACGTAGTGCATCGTGACGTAGCCCAGCCAGACGCGGTCGTCGCGGATCTTTGTGCGGATGCCCTGGCCCTTCGGCGGTAGCCACCAGTGCTGCACGTCGCCTTCGGCAAACTGGCGGCCGGCGGCGCGCAGCAGGTGTTCGCGGGCCAGGTCGGGCCGCGTCACGCACAGCGCCATCACGTCCTGCAACTGGTCGCGGAAGCCGTACGCGCCGCTGGCCTGGTAGTAGGCGGTGCGCGCCCACAGCCGGCAGGCGGTGACCTGGTACAGCGCCCAGTCGTTGAGCAGCAGATCCATGCTTCGTTCCGGCGTGCTTACCTGCACGGTGTCGAGCACGCCGTTCCAGCGCGCGGCGACTTCGTCCAGCACCTCATCGATGTCGATGCCGCGATACTTCGCGACCAGCGCCTGCGCCGCCGCGGCATCGCCACCTTCGCCGAGCAGGAAGTGCAGCTCCAGCGACCTGCCCGGCGGCAGTTCGATGCGGGTCTGCAGCGCACCGCAGGGGTCCAGGCCGGCGCCCACGCGTCCGTCCAGCGGCGCCTCGTCCTGCAACGCGGCCGGGTTGGCGAGGCTGCCCAGCGCGCCCAGGAAATGCGCGCGGTCGCCACTGATCGACTGCTGCATACCGCCCATGTCGAAAAACGCCACGCGCTCGCCGAAATCCGCGCGCCAGCGATTGCGGGCGAACAGCGCGCCGGTGTCGTCGTCGCGCGAGGTCACCACGAACGGGGCCGGCGTGCTGCCGTTGGGGCCCAGCGCCCATTCGACGTAGCCGGTGATCGCCAGTCGCCGCTTGCGGGCGGAGCGGTTGCACAGGCGCAGGCGCGACAGCTTGATCGTGTCGTCGACCGGCACGCACTGGACGAGCTCCAGCGCGACGCCATGCGCGTCGTTGCGGAAGCGCGTCCAGCCCTTGCCGTGGGTCGTGGTGCAGCGGGCGCCATCGACGCGGATCGGCAACGCGGTGGCCGTCCACAGCGCGCCGTCGTCCGCGTCGCGCAGGTAGATCGCCTCGTGCGGCATGTCGCTGACCGGATCGTTCGGCCACGGCGTCAGCGGATTCTGCTGGCTGTTGCCTGACCACGCGTAGCCGCCGCCCTCGGCGGTGACCAGGAAGCCGAAGGCCGGGTTCGCGATCACGTTGCTCCACGGCGCCGGCGTGGGGCGTGCCGCATCCAGCTCGATCCGGTAGGCGCGGCCGTTCGCCACGAAGCCGCCGTGGCCGTTGGCGAATTCGGGTGCCGCGGCAGCGTCGTCGAAGTCGATCGCCGTGGCGCTGGCGATGATCGGGGAAGGCCGGGAAGCGGTTTCCGGCGGCGGCGAAGGTGACGCCGCGACCGGGTTGTTCAGCACCAGCCGCGCCACGGTCAGCAGGCCGTTGCGCAAGGTGTCGCCGATCTGGTCGTCGCGCAGGCAGAACAGTTCGGCCTTGGGCGCGTCGTCCGGTTCCTTCAAGTGCTGCCGTTGCCGATCGACGCGCTGGCTGAGTTCGTCGCGCTGCGTGCCGGCGTCGGCGCCCAGCTGATCGAGCACCACCACGTCCGTCGCCAGCTGATGGGCTTGCCACCAGCGCTGGGCCAGCAGCAACTCGTCCAGCTGCGGGACATCCGCGGGAGCGCGCAGGAACAGCAGGGCGATCGGCCGATCGCCCGAGATGCTGGCGCCCCACAGCGTGGGCGGCCCGCCCTGGCCGCGCTCGCGCTGGTCGGCACGGGCGCGCTGGCTGGCGTCGCTGACCAGCAAGGCCTGTCGCCACTGCGCAAACTGGCGGTCACGTGCCGCATCGATGCCGAAGCGCTGGCGTTCCTCCTGCGCGTGCCGGGCCGCGGCGGCGAACAACTGCGTGGCCGCGTCGGCATCGTCGAGGCGCGCGCGCAGCTCCGCGGCGCCGTCGCGGGTATCGGCCAGTTGCGTCCACAGCAACAGGTGGATGCTGCCGCCCGCGGCCAGGGTGAACCCGTGGCGCAGGGCGAACACCGGATCGAGCACGCAGCCGGTGCTGCCGGAAAGTTTCGCCCCGGGCTGCATCGCCATCGCGTTGCGCAACGTGCGGCAGCGGCCCAGGAAGCGGGCGCGATCGGTTTCGTGCGTGGTGGTGATGTGGGCCGCGCCCTCGACCTGCAGCGCCTGCGACGCCCACACCTGGGCCTGGCTGTCGCTGCGCCGGCGGCGTGTCGCCAGCAGCAGCCCGCGTTCGTCGTCCCATTCGGTCTGCACGAACATCTTGGAAAAGGCGGGGTGGGCGTTGTCGTCGCCGATCGGGCCCAGCACCAGTTCGGCGTAGCTGGTCAGCGACAGGTGCCGCGTTCGATCGCCGTGATGGGTGACCGTGAGCCGGCGCAATTCGATGTCGGCATCGGGCGCCACCGCAATTTCCAGCGAGCTCTCGATGTCGCCGTGTCGCTGGCCGAACACGAGGCGTCCGGCGTCGTACCCGGCTGCGTCGTTCGTCGCCGTCTCGCCCAGCGGCTGCGTGGTGGCGCCCCACACCGCGCCGTCCTCCTCGTCGCGCAAGAGCAGGAAGCTGCCCCAGGGATCGGTCACCGCATCCTCGCGCCAGCGCGTCACCGCCAGGCCGCGCCAGCGGACGAAGCCGGCGCCGTGGCGGTCCAGCATGCTGCTCAGCTTGCCGTTGGAGAGCAGCGGCAGCGCCGTGCTGCCGGCATCGGCAGCGGAGGAAGCGGGGAAATCGGAAGACATGGCGGGCGTGGACTCCTGACGCGATCGTCGCGAGCCTTGCGCGCCGCGATCTCCACCCAGCCTACGGCGACGGCGGGGAAACATCGCGTGAAAGCAGCGCTCTTACACGCCATCCATGCAGTCGCCTGCGCAGACTGGCGGATGGATGGCCGCGCCGCGGCACCGGGCACGAATGCCGGGTGCGGCTGTCCCAAGCCTTGCCCGATGGCCGGCCGATGCAGCGCGCGTGGCGCGCCCGTCCTGCCATCAACGAACTACAGGGACCCGCTGGATGCCACCGATGCCGCCGCTGTGCTCGCTTCCCGACGACGCCCTGCTGGAGCGCCTGCAGCGTGCGGCGCTGGGCTATTTCGTGGAGCTGATGAATCCCCGCAACGGACTGGTGCCCGATACCTCGCGCGACAACTCGCCGGTCAGCATCGCCGTGGTCGGCTTTGCCCTGTCGGTGTATCCGCTGGCGGTCGAGCGCGGCTGGATGGATCGCGAGGAGGCGGTGCAGCGCTGCCTGCTGGCGCTGCGCTTCTTCCACGACAGCGACCAGAGTGGCAGCCCCACCGCCACCGGCTACAAGGGCTTCTACTATCACTTCCTCGACATCCACCAGGGCCGGCGCGTGTGGCAGTCGGAGCTGTCGATGATCGACAGCGCCTTGCTGATCGCCGGCATGCTCACCGCGGCCACCTGGTTCCAGGCGGACAACGCCGCCGAAACCGAACTGCGCACGCTGGCCGACACGCTGTATCGCCGCGTCGACTGGCGCTGGGCGCAGGACGACGCGGGCACCATCCGCCAGGGCTGGAAGCCGGAGTGCGGCTACCTGCACTACGGCTGGGAAGGCTACAGCGAGGCGATCGTGCTGTACGCGCTGGCGCTGGGCTCGCCCACCCATCCGGTGTCGCCGGATTGCTACGCGGGCTGGGAGTCCACCTACCAGTGGGAGAACCTGTACGACCAGGATTTCCTGTATGCCGGCCCGCTGTTCGTGCACCAGTTCTCGCACGCCTGGATCGACCTGCGCGGCATCCGCGACGGCTTCATGCGCGAAAAGCAGTCCGACTATTTCGAGAACACCCGGCGCGCGATCAACGTGCAGCGCTGCTACGCCGAACTCAACCCCCACGAATTCGCCGGTTACGACCGCAACTGCTGGGGCCTGTCCGCCTGCGACGGCCCCACCGACGAACGCCCCGATGTCAACAACGAACGCCGTCGCCTGTTCGGCTACGCGGCGCGCGGCGTGCCCTACGGCCCGGACGACGGCACCTTGTCGCCGCCGGCGGTGCTGGCCTCGGTGGCGTTTGCGCCGGAGCTGGCGCTGTCCGCACTGCGCAACATGCTGCTGCGCTGCCCGGAGATCCTCGATGGCGACCGCCTGGCCACCAGCTTCAACGCCAGCCTGGTCGATGCAAACGGACGGCCGTGGGTGTCGCCCGGTCAGTACGGGCTGGACCAGGGCGTCATCTTCATGATGATCGAGAACCACCGCAGCGGCGGCATCTGGCGTACGTTGTGCCGTTGCCAGCCGCTGGTCGACGGCTTGCGCAAGGCCGGCTTCAGCGGCGGCTGGCTGGATGCGCCGACAGCGGAGGCCGCGGCATGAGCACGAAATTCGACGCCAGCGTCAGCACGCCGGTGGACGCGTGGGAACGCAAGCGCCTGGCCGCGGTGCGCCCCGCGTCGTGGAACAACCCCGAGCCCGCCGCGCCGTACCAGCTGGTGATCATCGGCGCCGGGCCCGCCGGCCTGGCCGCGGCCCGCGAGGCGGCGGCGCTGGGCCTCCGCGTGGCGCTGGTCGAGCGCCACGAGATCGGCGGCACCTGCTTCAACACCGGCTGCGTGCCGTCCAAGGCCTTGCTGCGCACCGCCGCGGTGTACGCGGAAATGCGCGACGCCGCCCGCTACGGCGCCGAGGTGCCGGCCGATATCCGGGTCGACTTCAGCGCCGTGATGGAGCGCCTGCGGCGCATCCGCAGCCACCTCACCAACACCACCTCGGTGCGCCTGCTGGCGGCCAGCGGGGTGGACGTGTTCTTCGGCAGCGCGCAGTTCAGCGGACCGGACAGCCTCACCGTCAACGACCAGCCGCTGCGGTTCGACAAGGCGCTGATCGCCACCGGCGCGCGCCCGGACATCCCCGACGTGCCGGGGCTGAAGCAGGCCGGCTTCCTCACCAACACCACCATCTTCGAGCTGGCCGAACTGCCGCCGCGGCTGCTGGTGATCGGCGGCGGTCCGCTCGGCTGCGAACTGGCGCAGGCGTTCCAGCGGCTGGGCTCGCGGGTCACCATCGTGCAGAAGCTGCCGCTGTTCCTCGAACGCGAGGAACGCGACGCGGCGCAGACGCTGTCCGACGCGTTCGCCCGCGACGGCATCGAAGTGCGGCTGAACACCCTGGCGGTCGCCGTCCGCAGCGACGGCGACGAGAAGGTGGTCGACCTGGTCAGCGACGATTACCACAGCACGATCCGCGTCGACGCCATCCTGACCGGCGTGGGGCGCCTGCCCAACGTGCAGGGGCTGGCGCTGGAAAAGGCCGGCGTCGTGTATGACGAAGTCGCCGGTATCCGGGTCGACGACCAGCTGCGCACCGCGAACCCGCGCATCCACGCCGCGGGCGACGTCTGCCTCGACGAAAAGTACACCGACACCGCCGAGGAATCCGCGCGCGTCGCGATCCGCAACGCCGTGCTCGGCGGCTGCGAAAAGTTGAGCGAGCTGGTGGTGCCGTGGTGCACGTACACCGACCCGGAGATCGCCCACGTCGGCATGTACGTGCGCGAGGCAAATGCGCGGGGCATCCCGGTGAAGACCTTCACCGTGCCGATGCATCAGGTCGACCGGGCGATGACCGACAGCGAGCAGGGCGGCTTCGTGAAGATCCACGTGCGCGACGGCAGCGACCGCATCCTCGGCGCCACCATCGTGGCGCGCGACGCCGGCGACATGATCAGCCAGGTCACCCTGGCGATGGTGGCCGGCGTGGGCATGCGCACGCTGGCGAAGGTGATCCACGCCTATCCCACCCGCACCTCGGCGATCCGGCTGGCGGCCAGGGCATACAACCAGACGCGGCTGAGCGCGCACGTGGTGGCGCGCCTCAAGCACTGGCTGGCGCGGCCGCGCTGATGTCGGTCACGCCGGCTTTCCCCGCCAGCGCCTACACTGCTTTCCCTTACTCCACTGACGCAAGGACTCTCCCATGCAACTCGGCATGATCGGCCTCGGCAAGATGGGCGCCAACATGGCCCAGCGACTCATCCAGGGTGGCCACCAGGTGACCGGCTTCGACCCCAACGCCGATGCGCGCAAGGGCCTCGAAGGCCACGGCGGCGGCGCGGCCGAGTCGCTGAAGGCGCTGGTGCAGGCGCTGCCCGCGCCCCGCGTGCTGTGGCTGATGGTGCCCTCGGGCAAGATCACCGACGACACCGTCGACGCCTTGCTGGCCCTGCTGGACAAGGGCGACACGATGATCGACGGCGGCAATTCCAACTACAAGGATTCGCTGGGCCACGCGGCCAAGTGCAAGGACAAGGGCGTCAACTACGTCGACTGCGGCACCAGCGGCGGCGTGTGGGGACTGGCCGAGGGCTACAGCATGATGGTCGGCGGCGACGAGCAGGTCGTCGATGGCCTGAAGCCGATCTTCGAGACACTGGCGCCGGGCAAGGACAAGGGCTGGGGCCGCGTCGGCCCGGTCGGTTCCGGCCACTTCACCAAGATGGTCCACAACGGCATCGAATACGGCCTGATGCAGGCCTACGCCGAAGGCTTCTCGATCCTCAAGCACAAGGAGGAATTCGGCCTGGACCTGGCGCAGATCGGCAACATCTGGCGCGACGGCAGCGTGGTGCGCTCATGGCTGCTGGAGCTGGCCACCGACGCGCTGAGCAAGAACCCGACCATGCAGGGCATCGCGCCCTACGTGGTGGATTCCGGCGAAGGTCGCTGGACGGTGAACGCGGCGCTGGAACTCAACGTGTCCGCCCCGGTGATCACCCTGTCGCTGATGGAGCGCTTCCGCTCCCGCGACGACGACTCGTTCACCGACAAGCTGCTGGCCTCGCTGCGCAATGAATTTGGCGGGCACGCGATCAAGAAGGAGTAACCGGATTTGCTCCCTCCCCCGCCGGCCGCGCTCCCTCCCCGCCGGCCGCGCTCCCTCCCTGCCGGCCGTGCTCCCTCCCCTGCTCGCAGGGGAGGGTTGGGGTGGGGTCAGCTCTTGATCTTTCTTTTGGTTCTTCGCGCCTTGCCGACATTCAGAGCAAGAGCTTTCGTCCTCCTTCGGAGGGCGAGGTACTTCTCTTTTGCTTGTCCAAAAGAGAAGTACCCAAGAGAAAACGACACCCCGCTTCCGCGCCTTGCGAACATCCTGTCCGCAAGGTTCGCGGCCGGGCTCCGGGGTTTGTCGACAGTCCATCCATGGACTGACGCCAAACTGGTCGGCATCCATGCCGACCACCCTGCGGGCTGATCCTCCGCCCGCCCGCCGCTGCAGAGGGGCCCCGGGTAGAGCAGCGGGCCATCGTGGCCCGCACACTTCAGAAGAGCTGGAGCAGAGCAAAAGCCGCAGCGCAAAGCCGGAGCTACGAACAGATGCTTCGTCATTCCTCGAAGATGAGATGATGCAGGATCGGGCCTCGGAAGTCGGCTTTCGACCCATAGCGGACATCTCGACTTGCTGGCACGATCTCCGCGAGTGCGACACTGAACAACGGGTGGAGGCTACTTTGTGAACTGGACGATGTTTTGGGATGCGGCGACAGCGATCGGCACCGTCGCGATGTCTGTTTTCACCTACTGGGTGATCCGCCAGAACAAGAATCAACGTCGAGATGATGCTCGTCCAATTTTGGTGCTGATGCCGTTCGATGGTATTGATCCGCCAAGTCGTTCGCACTTGCTCAGTCCGAGAGCAACTACCACACCGTCAAAGAGCGAATACAGCTTCCTCATTCAATGCGCTCTCAACAACGTCGGGGTTGGTCCCGCGCTCAATGTGCAATTGCAAATGCAATTTATGGGCCGCGAGAATTACGGCGGTAGTCGTGAACTGGCTCCACTTGCTGCTGGAGAGAGCCGAGGGGATGCGCAACATCCGATGACATTGCCATTTACGCTTTCTGACACGTTCAACGAAAGCGATTTCACCTTAGCTGCCGGCACGGGCTGGGTGATCGTGCTCGAATATCGGGACGTGTTCGGCAACTGCTTCCATACTTTGCATGCGAAAGCACCTCAAGAGCCTTGGGTTGTCTACGGCGCTGGCCCGGCACCAAAAGGTCTCTAGGTGACTAAATGCTGACGTCCGTCTTCGATCCGAAGCGGACGTCAGAAAATGATACTGGTCGCCGGAAAATGGCAATTCATTATCATAGGGGAAAGGAGACTCATGAGTCAGTTAATCATTCCTATCCCACAGCCGTGGCACATTCGAACGCCTGCTGTCGTTCGTTACCTGGAAGCTCAGTACGTCAATGAGTTTTTCACTGACGGCAAGCTCCGGCTTACCTCGTTCGCTACATTTCGGACATACGAAGACGAGCAAGCCGGCGATCCGCACGAGGAGCGAACCTATCAGGAAGTTACGGGACCCAATCAGCATGGCGTGGTTGTGGCCACCAACGGTGCAGCAAACTATGTGCTGTGTAGTAGCGCTGTCGAGAGCGATGCAATGGCGGATCTGTGGCGGAGGGATGCGGGTATACGCATCTTGGACACCTTTGGGTTCGCGCGAGCAGTCGCCCAACGTATTCCCGGATTTGTTTTCGGCATGGAGGGCCCGTGCAGTTACGTTCATGACCTCACCATGATAGTCCGCGACGATCGCATCTTTGTCCCGCCGGACGAGAAAGATATCGAGGCTTGGGCTGCACGGATGGATGCTGATGTGGCCGAACGCGGCAAGGAGAGCTTTTTCCGCAAGCGACTCCTGTATTCATCCCAGAGCGAGTATCGCTTCGTGTGGATAGGTACGGGCGCCGAACTGCCGTACCTCAAGGTTGAATGCCCCGAAGCCCGTCAGTATTGTCAGCGATGGTCTCGCTAGGGCCGGGCGGCATGTCCGCTTGCGACCCGAAGCGGACGTCCACGTTGATGCCAAACTGACCTGAGTCAGTAATACCTTGCCTCAGGTGTACAAACGGTTGGCAGCCTCTTGGACACACGTCGGAGCCACGAGCGCTACTCCTTGCCCAATCACATGCTGCTCAACGAGCGCCTTTCGGGTCTCATGGCAGGCATTGGCGAGAACGATTTCCCTGACCACTTGACTTAGCGAGACCTGCCTGGCGGTGGCCAACGCGACCATAGATTCGAATTCGTAGATGCTGACGAATAACATCTGTCCTGGCGTTAGCACGCCTGAACCCCACCGCGCGTGATTCCATTCTTGCGTTCCTGTCGTGAGTTCCCTCAATGCCACACCATCTGTAACTACCAGTTGCTTGAATGTGACACACACGAAATAGGTCTCTGCTCGGCGAAGATCGCAGGGGAGGCGAGCAACAGTTCCCACCGCCTGGCCTACCGCCCTAAGTATCGAAGTCTTCAGCCGCTCAGCGAGGACGGCGGGCATGTTGTGGTAGAGCTCTTCGTAGTGGCCTTCGATTCCCTTAGCGTCAATCAATACCAACGCGTCGTCAAACACTAGGGCGAAGTCGACCACACTTCCTTCGCCATCCAGCCGCGTCCGTAACTCGGCTTCGCGGATTACATGCCCGTTGAGGTCGCCAAGAACTTCCGCCACGTAGTTTTCGAACGCTGGACCGAAGATGTTCATGAACGGACGGGCGCCCAATGACCTAGTGAGATCGAACACGGTGGTCGTCAGGGTTTGAAACAATAGCTTGTGGTGTATGCACACTGGACCCTGACGTGACAGAAGGAAGGGTGTACGGATTAACGGTGATTGCTCGCAGACTTCAACCTCCGCCGGCGTGCCCCGCGCCTCCAGTTCGCTTAGCTCGTGATGAAGGTCCGGCACAGAACGGCTGTAGTGCGCTTGAACGATGAGCCAATGCTCAGGGTTGCGAGGCGAATGGGGTCGTTGCCCCGACATTGCTTCCAAGCTCAGCAGGTCCCCTGTATCAGCCGCCATGTGTGCAAGTTGCACGATGAACTGGGCGGGCGACAAGCCAAAAGTTTGAATGAACTGATCGGCAATGGGCGATTCCGCCATCATCTCTCCGAGGATGCGGTATTCCCGTGCGAGGGCGCTACTATCAAATTTGCGCTGGAACCAGATTTGTTGCAACACCATCCGCCGCATGAAAACCGTTGGAAGCTCGTTGACCACGTGCAAGTGGCCCATGGCATCCCATGTTGTCTCGAAAACGAAGCGGATGTCCTCTTGATCGGGATCCGATCGGTCGTCCCGAGGGCGCCAGCTAGCCAACGCCCACTTGGCAACAAGAAACCAGAGATGAGGTAGGCGTTCGTACCAGTCCAGTCCGTCCCGGGGTTCGCGATTGAGTTCTTGAAAGGCAATATCGAAGAACCCGAGGGCGCGACGCGACCGAAGGCGCTCCTTCGCTTGTGCTAGCAACTCGCGCCCTTGTTCGATTGTCATGCCGTTCCTTCTGACTATCGGAAACGTCGCCAGATATGGTTCGACCAGGCGACGTTACTTCATCGTGCGGCTGCCTGCATGCTTATGAGGCTGATTCTGGTCAGATGGCGCCACATGCCACGCGAGGCTGCCATCGGAGCTGCGGACCACTCATTCAGGCGCTGGATTTGACGCCTTGCATGACTACGAACGGCGAACTGAACCTGTTGTAAAGTCCGTCGAGGTGGTTCGCGTTAGTTGAGATGGTCTGTGCAGATGTTCGGGAGTGCGAGGTGGATGGTTTCGCCCAGCCCGTCTTCCGATCATGTTCGGCGATGCGGAGTACGATCCGGTTGGGATAATGCGGCCGTCTAAGTAAAAGGAATTCGCGAGTAGCAGGGGGAAGGATGTTCATCAGTGACCAGGAAACTGCGACGGACATGTTGCAGTACGAGACGATCGCCAAGACCGTCGTAAAGCTCATCGAGAAATCCCCTGGGGTGCCGGTCACCATCGGCGTACATGGAGACTGGGGTGCGGGAAAATCAAGTGTCCTCAAGATGGCGCAGGTCGCCTTGGAAGAAAATGACGGCGTCTTATGCATCTGGTTCAACGGCTGGGCATTCGAGGGATTCGAGGACGCTAAGACGGTAGTCCTTGAGACGATCATTGAGGAGTTAAAGCGGGCCAGGCCGAATTCACAAAAAGTCCTTGATGCCGCGAAGAAGCTGATGAAGCGGGTCGACTGGCTGAAGGTAGCTAAGAAAGCGGGGGGCCTCGCGTTCACACTTGCGACGGGAATCCCAACGCTTAGCCAAGTCGGAGACCTCATCGGTGCGGCCAAGGCCGCGTTGGGTAAAAGTGCCAGCGAACTCTCGCGCGAGGAGATTGAGGGATTTGTGGAAGATGCATCCAGCTTTCTCAAGAAGGCTAAGGAAGACAGCGTCCCCGCACACATCCATGCTTTTCGCAAGGAATTCTTGGAGCTCCTCGACGCGGCAGAGGTCAGGCAATTGGTGGTGATGGTCGATGATCTCGACCGATGCTTGCCCGCGACCGCGATTGGCACACTTGAGGCAATCCGACTCTTCCTATTCGTCGATCGCACCGCTTTCGTCATTGGTGCGGACGAGATGATGATTGAATATGCCGTCAGGGAGCACTTCCCTGATCTTCCCCCTTCCGCGGGTCCGGTCAGTTATGCGCGAAACTATTTAGAAAAACTGATCCAAGTCCCGTTCCGTATTCCTGCTCTCGGCGTAGCTGAGACGCGAACGTACATCACCCTACTTTTGGTGGAGGCGGAATTCGGAGCGGACAACGACGGATTCAAAAAGCTGCTCGACAAAGCCCGTGAGGACATGCGGAAGCCTTGGCTGAGCAAAGGAATTTCGTTGAGAACATTGACAGATGCTCTTGGAAGCGACGATCCAAGTGTCAGCCAAGCGCTGGTCTTAGCAAATCAAATCACGTCGATGCTGGCCGAGGGAACAAAGGGGAATCCGCGACAGATCAAGCGGTTCCTGAACTCGATGCTGTTGCGCAGGGAGATTAGCGAAGCTCGCGGTTTTGGGGCGCAGGTAACAGCTCCTGTGCTCGCCAAGCTGATGCTCGCAGAGCGATTCAAGCTGGATTTTTTCGACGAGATCGCGCGAGAAGCGAGTTCCGCGCCAGATGGACATTCGCTGCGCATCAAGAGCCTCGAGGAGAATGTCGCCGCGACCATTGCAACCGACGAACCGCCGTCCGAACCTCTAAAAGCAGGCACGCTCCTGCGGTCCAAACCGAAGAAACCCAAGGTTCAGATTGATATTGAGGACTGGCTAAAGATCGACTGGATCAAGACATGGGCGTCTCTCGAACCTCGTTTGTCTGATATCGATCTTCGACCGTACGTATTCGTAACTCGCGACAAACGAATCCTTTTCGGTGGCTCCGGTAGTGCGAGTCGACTCGATCAGATCGCTGACGGCCTAATGGCTGGTGCTATCCAAGCAAAAGCCGCTGCAAAGGAGGCAGGCGAGCTAACAGCTGCTTCTATCGAGGAGCTCTTCGATTCTGTGCGAATGCGCATTCTTCAGGAGGAGTCGTTTGCGAAGGAACCCGCGGGCGCTCGAGGTCTAGTGGAGTTGGTGAAGGTCCGCCCGGAGCTGGAGCGGAGGCTATTCGAATTCGCGAGAGAACTTCCCGCATCCAAGCTGGGTGCTTGGGCACCGGCAACCTTCGGGAATGCGTTCAAGGATCCCGCAGTCTCAGGTGACTACAAGGATCTCTTGAAGGCTTGGGCTGAGCAGACAGATAGTTCGAATCTCAAGGCGGCTGCGGGCGCCATTGCGAAGTTGGAGGAAAAGTAAGCCATGGGGACATCGAAAGGATACGGTGGTGCACCGAGCGGGCTTGTCCCTAGTTGGGTTGACGACGTCGCATCAGGTGCGGCCGCACCCGCAGCTGCATCCGGCGGTGACACAGAGACTGCTGGCGCACCGTCAGCACCAAGCGTGCCCGCTGCCGCCCCGGATGCATCATCGGCGGGCCGACTCAGCACCGCAAAGGGCAACTTCACGCGATTCGTCCGGGGTGGTGGTTCGGATGCCCTACGCAGGTCGATTTCGCAGTATGTCCGCACCGGAACGGGGTCCGCGCGCAAGGCGGCTCAGCGGATGGGCACCTCCCGGGGCGTCGGATCCCGGTTATTGCAGGTCATGCGCGATATTGACCGGCAAGGCGCGACCGCAACTCTGCAGAAGCTCAATTTGCAGCATCTTGCTGGCAGGCCGGCTGCGGATGTATTCGTCGCCATGCTCGAAACCATCTGCCCGCCCGGTGGACGGATCGACGAGGCGATCGCAAGACAGGCAATGCTCGACGCAATTGCTGACCTGGCCGATACGGGAGCGGAGACTTTCGAGGAAATGACACGGGATCAGTTGTCCGAGTTCTTCCAAGACTTCGTCATCCATACCATCGAAGGTCGCGTGATCGCCGATATCGGTTCACACGCGATCGATCTTCCAGAAACTGTCTACGGTGTCGAGCAGATCCAGGAGCAGCTGCGCGATTTCATTTCTGGCTGCGTCCGCGGACACCTCGGTCAGCACTTCGATGGACTTGCGGAGAAGACAGACGAACAGGTGAAGGGCGTCGTCGAGCGGCTCTACGAGGCTGCGTTCGAACTTGTTTCGGCGACAGCAGGAGATGTGGAATGAGCAGGCAATCAATCATTTTCAGGATAGGAGCCGATGACACGCAGGCGGTCGCGATGCGGCTCGAGAATTCGCATGCCACCGAGTTCGCTTTCGAAGGATTCGCGGCGATCGACCATCAGCTGGGTGGCGTTCTGACCAAGCTGGAGCGGCTGGGTCTCCAGCCTTCGGAACGCTCTCTCGACTTGGCTTTGCTGGCGGCCGCAATAAGCGCGGCAGATACGCGGGTCGAAAGGGGTGTTGACGGGCAAGATGGATGGACGAGGGAGTTGGAAGTTTGCCTCCCAGTCAGTGACTTCGTGCTTTGGCGCGATGTAACGTCGCTCCTGGAAAAGACCCTGAATTTCCTTACTGGGGATTTATGGACAATGACCTTTCGGCCGAGATCGCCGAGTGCGGCACAACTCCTCGAACCGCTGACTCAGACTCTCGCAGAGCGCCCCACCGACGTATGCCTTTTCTCTGGCGGGCTGGACAGTTTCATTGGGGCAATCGATCTTCTTGCGGAGGGAAGGAACGTCCTCCTTGTCAGCCACTACTGGGACAGCGTCACTAGCAAGCACCAAGATGTCTGCTTGGAGGCTTTGGAGAAGCGGTTCGACAATGTGCTCTTCTATTCTGTCCGCGCGAGGGTTGGATTTGCTGCTGGATCAGTCGACGGCAGCTGGGCGGAGAACACACTTCGCGCACGTTCCTTCCTGTTCTTCGCTTTGGCGGCGCTTGCCGCGGATTCCATTGGAGACAATGTGACGATCCACGTGCCGGAGAATGGCCTCATCTCACTGAATGTGCCCCTAGATCCGTTGCGCCTAGGGTCGCTCAGCACTAGGACAACTCATCCGTTTTACATGTCCCGTTTCGACGAGCTTCTGCGGAAGCTCGGGCTTGGGGGTAGTCTGCACAACAGCTATCGACACATGACCAAAGGCGAGATGGTCGAGAAGTGCGAGGATCAAGGTTTCCTGCGCGAACATGCCAAGGAGACCATCTCGTGTTCGTCGCCTGCGAAGGCCAGATTCTCCCCAGATGAGGAGCGGCGACAGCCCAAGAACTGTGGCTATTGCGTTCCCTGTTTAATCAGGCGAGCCGCGTTGAAGCGCGGCTTCGGTGAGGACGACACCGAGTACCAACTCGAGGAGCTGGAAGACGCCCAACTCGATAGCCGGACGGCGGAAGGCGAACACGTGAGGTCGTTCCAAGTGGCAATCTCACGACTTCGGAACAAGCCAGGGCGAGCGCGATTTGATATCCACAAGCCCGGGCCGTTAATAGACTTTCCGGGTGATTGGGGGAACTATGAAGGCGTGTATCGGAATGGGCTGGAGGAGGTCGCTGACCTTCTCGAGTACGTCGAGGCAAAGCCTTCGGACTAACTAACATGATTCCTGCATCACCAAGTTGGGTCGACTTCCATTGCCACTTGGATTTGTATCAAGATCATCTCGGAGTCATTCGCGAGTGCGATATGCAGAGGATAGCGACCCTTGGAGTGACGACGACTCCGAAGGCGTTTGCTCGCAATGTCGACCGCGCGCTCGGTTCTCCTTACGTCATGGTTGGGTTAGGACTGCATCCGCAGCTTGTGGCGGAGCGGTCAAACGAGTTGCCGTTGTTCGAGAGACTGCTCAAGTGCACCGACTATGTCGGAGAGGTAGGCTTGGATGCCAGTCCCCGGTTCTATGCAAGCTTTCAGCAGCAGCGGCGTGTATTTGACCGGATCCTCCAAGCCTGTAGCGAACAGGGTGGCAAGATCCTGAGCATCCATAGCGTGCGTTCGATTGCCTGGGTGCTTAGGTCTCTCGAGGAGAACCTGCGGAACCCAACCTGTATTCCGGTACTGCATTGGTTCACGGGGACGAAGTCCCAAGCGCATCGTGCACTCGAGCAGGGGTGCTACTTCTCGGTAAACATGGAAATGATGCGGAATGAGAAAGTGCATCCACTCATTCGCTTCATTCCGGAAGATCGATTGCTGACCGAGTCCGATGGACCTTTCGTCCAATCTGGGGAGCGCGCCATCAGGCCAGCAGATATGCTGGAGACGACGGGGCTGCTTGCGGCGATAAGGAAAACAGCGCCAGCTTTTCAGGCAGAGCGGGTGCTGAAAACACTGCGGGCGATTCAATCTACGAACCCCTCCGCGCGTGACGGAAAGCAGCGATCGCTATTCAACCAGGCCTGAGGCTGGTCGGCGGCGAACAGACGCCTATGGCTTTGTGCTTCTTCCCAGACCGTCTTAATGCTAAATGTGTTTGAACATCGGGCGAACGATCGGCCCTGCTAGTTCATAGACGCCACCTAGATCGGGCCGCCTTCCAAGATGAGCAATCTCCGCTCCTGGCCGAACTGAGACATTCGCGGTATTGAATAGTCCCGCTCGCAGCGGATCTTTTGTCCTTGGCTCTGCGGCTTTCGCAACCGCAACGCGGTTGCGCACCGAGTGTGCGCCATGGCGAGGGCATGGATGCCCGAGTTGAGGCAACGCAGGAGCAGTTGCCCGATGGATGCCCTGTCGACAAACCCCGCAACCCGCACGCGGACTTTTCGGGCAGGCGACGGCATGGATGCCGGAGTTGAGGCAACGCAGGAGCGGTTGCCCGATGCCTGCGAGGCGCGGAAGCGGGGTGGCCTTCTCTTTGGTTCCTTTCTCTTGGCCACTCAAGAGAAAGGGACTCGCCCTCCGTCAGGAGGACGAAAGCTTTTGCTCTGAACGCCGCATCGACAGCAAGTTGCCGCCGTTCTGAAGCGAAGATCAAGAGCGAACCCCTCCCCGGCCCTCCCCTGCATGCAGGGGAGGGAGCAAGGCGTGGATGACTTGTGACGCACGGCGGCAAGACGGCCGGAAACTCCCTGTTAGACTCGCCCGACCGATCCGCGAAGGCGCTGGCGCACGCGGGATCGTCCGGGGTTTTCGACTGTCTTGCTGGGGGTTGGACGTGATGGCCGTGCCGTTGTCTTGGAAGGTGGGAGGTGCGGTGGCGGCGGTCGTCGCTGCTGCGCTGGCGTGGCATGGGGTCTCGCTGTATCTGGCCGCGCGCCACGCCGACGAGCTGACCATGGACGTCGCCCGCAATGCCGAGCTGGAGGCGCAGCAGGCCAGGGCGCAGGCGCAGCAGCGCAGCGCCCAGCTGGCGGCCACCCTGCAGCGCCAGCGCGAGGACCTGGCCAATACCTATCGGCAGGTCAGCGAGGATGCCGCGCAATACCACGCCGAACAGTTGCAGCGCGAGGAACGGCAGCGGCAGGAAGCGCAGCGGATCAAGGCCAGCTACCGGCTGGGGCCGGATCAGCAGTGCGCGGACGGCGTCGTGATCAATCGCAAGGGGTCCAGCTTCACCCAGGCGATCGGCAATACGGGCGCGCCGATCAAGTGCAGCGGCGACACGGCGGAAGAGCCGCTGCGCTGACGCGGGACCGCTACAGCAGTTCGCCCTGCGCGGGCGCGTAGCTGAGCCGGCCGTCGACGATGTGGGCGGGCGACGTGTACGGATGTTCGGTGGCGTGGCTGGCGTCGATGATGTGGATGACCTCGATGCCGCGCAGTTTCAGCACGTCCGACACGATCGAGCGGTGGCAGCGCCACCAGACCACCTCGGCGCACATCATGGCGGTGCGCTTGCCGGCGGCCAGTTGCAGCAGTTCGGCCAGGCCGTCGGCGAATTCCTCGCTGGCGGTGTAGTCGGCGTAGCCCTGGAACGAGGTGTTGCGCCACGCCGTGTTCGGCGAGCCCGGCTGCACCTTGCGGCGGCCGCCGAGTCTGGGAATCCACTGGTAGGCGATGCCGTGCGCGGGCAGCGACCGGGCCAGCGCCTCGCTGGCGAAGTGCGGATGGCGGCGCGAACCGGGGAAGCGGCGCACGTCGGCGATCGCCTCGATCCGGTATTTGTCGAGCAGGCCGAGGAACTCCTCCAGCGTGCGGGTGGAGTGCCCGATGGACCAGATCGTGGCGGGAACGGCGGGCATCGCTCAGTCGATCCTGTGTAGCGCCGCGCCTTTATGCATCGCGATGTGGTCGGTCTTGTCGCTCTTGATCTCGTACTGCGGATCGGCTTCGCTGCAACGGCGCATGTGGCCTTTGTAATCCGTGTCGCGCGTGTGCACCTTGATGATCTTTCCGCTGACGTGGCCGGCTTCGGAATTCCAGCGGACGTGGTCGCCGACCTTGAAGGCATGGCTCATCGCGATGTTCCCCGCAGCGTGGACATGCCGATCATTCCAGCACGAGCGCCGTGCACGAAGCGTGGCGACCCGGGGCCGCGCAGCAGCACGACCGTCACCGCGTACCGACGTCGCGCACGAAGATCAAAAAGAACAACACGTGCATCGCCACGAGCGCGGCAAGCCAGTAGCCGACGACGTCACCGCTCCACACCCGGTACAGCGCCAGCGGATGCACCAGCAGCAGAAACCACCAGCACAGGCGGGCCAGCTGTCCGGCCAGCCCGGGGTGTGCCTCGCGGAAGTGCAGGGTGCCGAAGCCGCCGGGAAAGACCGCCCAGCCGGCGCTGAAGACCAGGAAGAAGGTAAAGGCCAACCGCCCCAACACCCACATGCGCGACTCCTTGCGTTGACGCGTTCCGGCGGGAACGCGTTGTCGTGTGCCTACAGCGGCCGCAGCAGCTTGCGTACCGCGGGCAGGTTGCGCCGGCTGATTTCCGGCGCCAGTTCGGTGCCATCCAGCCGGGCCAGCACGCGGCCGTCGGCGAGGGTCTTCAGGCCCAGCAGCCGCGCCGGCGGCACCAGGCAGTTGCGATGCAGGCGCACCAGTTGTTCGGGGTAGGCCTCTTCCAGCTGGCGCAGCGATTCCTCGATCAGCAGTTCGCCGCGGCGATGATGGACCACCACGTATTTCTCGTCGGCCAGCAGGCAGGTCACTTCGTCCAGCGCGATGCGCACCTGTTCGCTGCCGTGGCGACCGTGCAGCCAGGCGACGGCTTCGCGGGGCGCATCGGCCAAGCGCCGTTGCGCGCGCTGCAGTGCTTCGCGCAGGCGCTCCAGCCGCACCGGTTTCAGCAGGTAATCCGCGGCGCCCAGGTCGAAGGCCTTCAGCGCGTGCGCTTCGTAGGCGGTGCAGAAGATCACCTGGGGCCGGCTGCGGCCGGCCAGGCGCTGCGCCACGCCTACGCCGTCGATGCCGGGCATGTTGATGTCCAGCAACAGCACATCCGGCTGCAGTTCGCCGATGGCGGTCAGCGCCGCCTCGCCATCGGCCACGTTGCCGACGATCTCGACGCCGCCCCATTCGCCCAGCAGGGCGGCCAGGCGCGCCCGCGCCAGCGGTTCGTCGTCGACGATCAGGACGCGGGTCATGCCGGGCCTCCGGGAAGCTGCAGCAGCACCACGAAGCGATCGCCACGGGGCTCCGCCACCACGCGGGCCTGCGGCCCGTAGCGCCAGCCCACGCGGCGCCGCACATTGTCCAGGCCGTGGCCGTTGCCGCCGACCGCGGGCGTGGCCGGCAACGGATTGATGATCTCGATGCGCACGCCGCGGCCTTCGCGCTGTCCACGCAGGATCACCTCGCCACCTTCGCGCAGCGGCTGGATGCCGTGGCGCACGGCGTTCTCCACCAGCGGCTGCAGCAGCAGCCGCGGCAGCGGGAAGTCGGCCGGCAGGTCATCGAGTTCGCGGGTCACCCGCAGCCGCGGGCCGAGCCGCAGCTGTTCGATCGCCAGATAGCGCTCGACCAGGGCCAGCTCCTCGCCCAGCGTGCCGTCGGCGCTGTCGTGCTGGCCCAGCGCGGCGCGGAACAGTTCGGACAGGTCTTCCACCGTGCGTTCGGCGGCGGCCGGATCGACCCGGATCAGGGCGGCCACGGTATTCATGCTGTTGAACAGGAAGTGCGGGCGGATGCGCGCCTGCAACGCCTCCACCTGGGCCCGCGTCACCGCGGCCAGCCGCACCTGCCACTGCGCCAGCACGTAGAAGTAGCGCAGCATCGCGGCGCCGAGCAGGGCCGCGATCACCAGGTTGTCGCGGGTATAGGCCAGCGTGCTGCTCTTGATCAGCCGCATCTGCAGGGCGCCGTCGAACCAGTGCGCGACCAGGCTGGCCAGCAGCACGATCAGCATGATCAGCAACCACACGCCGACATACGGCAGGTGGCCGGGCAGGAGTTGCAGCGCCGGTCGCAACTTGCACAGCAGCACGCCGACCACCAGCACCAGCCAGGTCACGAACAGCATGCTGACGCTGTACGCCGACCAGACGCGCGGGTCGTCGCCGGCCAGCCACATCACGGTCACCGTCAGCGCGCCGACCACGAACATCGCGAACAGCGCCGGCAGCCGGCAGAAGTCCGGCAGCGGGCTTTGTTCGGCGGGGCCGCGAGGCTTGCGGCTGGGCGTGGATTCGCGCATGCGGCAAGTATGCCGCAGCCAACGCCGGCTTAGGCCAGCCGCTGGCCGAGCCAGTGACGCAGGTCGCCGATCTCCTCGGCGCAGACCGCGTGGGCCATCGGATAGGTGTGCCAGTCCACCGGGTAGCCCAGCGCCTGCAGCGCGTTGCGCGAGTCGCTGCCCCGCTGCAGCACGACCACCGGATCGGCGGTGCCGTGGCCCCAGAAGATCGGCGTGGCGGCGTTCGCCGCATGGCGCTCGCTGGCCACCGTGGCGGAGATCGGCAGGTAGGTGGACAGCGCCACGATGCCGGCCAGTTTCTGCGCATGGCGGACGCCCGCCGAAAGCGCGATCGCACCGCCCTGCGAAAAGCCGGCCAGGATGATCCGCTCGGCAGGCACGCCGCGCTCGTGCTCGCGGGCGATCAGCGCCTCGGTGGCGGCGACCGAGGCGCGGATGCCGGCCTCGTCCTGGCGCGAGGTGAGGTCGAAGCCGGTGATGTCGTACCAGGCCCGCATCGACATGCCGTTGTTGATCGTCACCGGCCGCACCGGCGCATGGGGAAACACGAAGCGCAGCGCCGGCCATGCCGGATCGACCAGCTCCGGCACGATCGGCGCGAAGTCATGGCCGTCCGCGCCCAGCCCGTGCAGCCAGATGATGCTGTGGGTGGGATGGGCGGCGGTTTCGTGTTCGACGGCGGGCAGGGTCATGCGGTGCTCGGTAGGTCAGGGGGCGCTGATGATAGTGGCGACGGCATGCGGTTGCAGCGGGCTGTCCAGCGCAATCTCCTGCTCCGATGGCAGCGGGATGCCGAGTTGATCAGCCTCGGCATTCGCCACCGCGGCTTCCTTGCTTGCGGCTTCGCGCAGGATCCTGATTTGTTCCGGAGTGAGTATCTGGTCGCGGAAAGTGAAGTTCATCGGTACGCGCACTTGCGTCGCAACCGGCTGGCCGTCGACCTGTTCCGGAGTGAAATGCCAGCTCCTGGCGGCCTTCAGTGCGGCATCCTTGAATGACCGGGCCACCGGCCATTCGGCAAACTGGCTGTCTACCGTGATGTCGGCCAGGCGACCGTCAGGTTGCACGGTAGCGTCGATGAAAACGAATGCAGCCTGGCGCCTTTGCACCGCGTCCCGGGGATATCGCGCTTTCCACCCGGCCCGGTCGAACTTCGGGCCGTTGCCCGCGTAGATGACGTGCAAGCTGTACTGGCCACTTGCGTTTGGCGACGCCAGCAGCCTTGCGGAGATGAACGTGTGTGCAGGCACCGGTTGACCATTGCGCTTGGCCGATACGAATTGCCATTGCCTGAGCGCGGAAGTCAGCACACCGGCGATTGATGGCGGCACGTCCGGCTCGATCTGGGTGGCGATGACGTGCCCCGTGGCATCCACGTCGGCGCCAACCTGGTAAGTCTGTTCGCGCCGTTCGGCGGCGTGCACCGTTTGGGCGCAGGCCAGCAGCAAGGCTGCACCGATCAAGAAATGTTTCATGCCACGTCCCCCTGTGAGCGCCGCGACCGCGCGTCGGCAGCGGCACATCATCGGCTGGCGGCGAGCTTTGTACCAGTACCGCGTTCCCCGGCAGGCATGTGCAATGGGCGCCAGGCCGGCGATCCCTGACCTTTGGCACGGTGCTCCGGCTTCGGCGTGTCGGCTCGGCTATGCTGGCTTTTTGTCCGGGAGGAATCCATGCGTCGACTGCTGCTTGCCGCTCTCGTTGCCTTGACCGTCGCGCCGCTGGCAGTGGCCGCCGCACCGGCGTCGACGCCGCTCGACCTCGAAACCATCATGGCCAACCCCGACTGGATCGGCCAGGCGGTGGAGTCGCCGTACTGGAGCGTGGATGGTCGGCATGTCTACTACTCGCTGAAGCGCGACGGCAGCCAGCTGCGCGATCTGTACCGCGTCGATCCGGCGGGTGGCCCGGGCGTGAAGCTGGACCCGGCGGCACTGGCGCAGGCGGACGGCCCGGCGGTGTTCGATCGCGAGCACCGGCACGCGGCGTTCGTCCTGCATGGCGACGTCTTCATGGTCGACCTGGCCAGTGGCCGGCGCAGCCAGGTCACCCGCACGCCGCAGGATGAATCCGCGCCGCGCTTCTCGGCCGATGGCCGCGCGCTGCAGTTCCGCGACGGCAACGACTGGTACAGCCACGACCTGGCCAGCGGCGTCACCGCGCCCGCGGCGGTGCTGAAGTTCGTCGACGATCCGCAGGTAAAGCAGCCCGATGCGCTGGGCGCGCGCCAGCTGGAATTGTTCAAGACCTTGCGCGACATCAGGAACGAACGGCAGGCCCGCCATGAACAGGAGAAGACGCTGGCCGCCGCCGATCCGGGCCGGGTGCCGGCGCCGTTCTTCCTCGGCGACCAGGTCAGCCTGGTCGACAGCGAGCTGTCGCCGGATGGCCGCTGGCTGCTGCTGGTCACCATGCCGAAAGACCACGAGGCGGGCAAGGCGCCCGAACTCACCCACTACGTCACCGACTCCGGCTATGCCGAGCAGCAGGAGACCCGCGTCTACGTGGGTCGCAACGATCCGGCGCCGCAGTCGCTGCTGCTGCTCGACCTGGCCAGTCACCGCTCGTGGCCGCTGGCCAGCGACACGTTGCCGGGCATCAAGGACGATCCCCTGAAAGACTTGCGCGCAAAGGCCATCGCCGCGTTGCAGAAGGCCGGCAAGGACGACCAGGCCAGGGCGCTGAAGGCGCCCGCCGTGCGCGCCGTGCGCATCATCTCCAGCGCCGACGACGGCGGTGGCGGCGGCGTCGTGTGGAGCGACGATGGCCGCAACCTCGCCATCCAGTTGCGCGCGATCGACAACAAGGACCGCTGGATCGCCAGCGTCGATTTTGCGAAACACGCGCTGGTGAACCAGCAGCGGCTCACCGACCCCGCCTGGATCAACTGGAACTTCAACGATTTCGGCTGGCTGAAGGACGGCCGCACGCTGTGGTACCTGAGCGAGCAGGACGGCTACTCGCATCTCTACACCAAGGCGCTGGACGGCAAGCCCAGGGCGCTGACCAGCGGCTCGTTCGAAACCAGTCATCCGCAGCTGAGCGAGGACGGCCGCTGGTTCTACGTGCGCGCCAACCAGGTCGCGCCGTACAGCTACGACGTCTACCGCGTGCCCTCCGCGGGCGGGCAACTGGAGCGCGTCACGAATTACCAGGGCATGGACGACTTCGCGCTGTCGCCCGACGGCACCCGGCTGGCCGTGCTGCATTCCTCGCCCTACGTGCTGTCGCAATTGGCCGTCCAGCCGTCCGCGGGCGGCGCGCCGCGCGAGCTGACCGACACCATGAAGCCGGCGTTCACCGCCCGCGCCTGGATCGCGCCGAAGATCGTCGAGGTGAAGTCCAGCCACGGCGCCGGCAGCATCTACGCGAAGTATTACGGTCCGGCCGACGAGAGCGCCGCCTCGAAGCCCGCGGTGATCTTCGTGCATGGCGCGGGCTACCTGCAGAACGTCACGCTGTCGTGGTCGAACTACTTCCGCGAGCAGATGTTCCACAACCTGCTGGTGCAGCAGGGCTACGTGGTGCTGGACATGGACTACCGCGCCTCCGAGGGCTACGGCCGCGCGTGGCGCACCGCGATCTATCGCCAGATGGGCCATCCCGAACTGGAAGACCTGCTGGACGGCAAGGCCTGGCTGGTGCAGAACCACCACGTCGATCCCGAACGCGTGGGCATCTACGGTGGCAGCTACGGCGGCTTCATGACCGAGATGGCCCTGCTGCGCGCGCCTGGCGAATTCGCGGCGGGTGCGGCGCTGCGCCCGGTCAGCGACTGGACGCTGTACAACCACGAGTACACCTCGGACATCCTCAACGACCCGCAGCTCGATCCGGAGGCGTTCAAGACCAGCTCGCCGATCGAGTATGCCGACAACCTGCGCGATCCGCTGCTGATCCAGCACGGCCTGATCGACGACAACGTGCTGGCCGAGGACTCGATCCGCCTGTACCAGCGCCTGATCGAACTGCACAAGAAGAACTTCTGGATCTCGCTGTACCCGATGGAGCGCCACGGCTTCGTCCACGCCGATTCGTGGCATGACGAGTACCGCCGCATCGACGAATTGTTCGAGACGTATGTGAAGCCGGTGAAGGGTGGTGCGCAAACGCATTGATCGTGCGTCGCCGTACGCCGGTGCGTGGCTGGCTTGGGCCGCGCGCGCCCGCGCGGCGTCCCACTTTCGATGGCGAGCAAGCGCCTGGTCCGCAAGACACACTACAGGGAAATCAAAGTGCATAACCCGTATCAGGCTCCAGCAACTCCGTTGGGAGAGATCGAGCAATCGACGGAAATCTTCTTCTTCCCCGTTTCCGTGACCAAGCTTCTCGTACTTTCAATATGCACGTTCGGACTCTATGAGATTTACTGGTTCTATAAAAACTGGCAGCTGATCAAGCGTCGCGAGAGCTCGGATATCATCCCGGTGATGCGGTCATTGTTTGGCGTGTTTTTTTGCTATTCACTGTTTGAGAAGGTCCGCGACCAGGCCGAGAAGACCGGTACCGGTTCGATCGCAGCCGGTGCACTGGCTGCGGGATGGATCGTTCTGACGATACTTTGGAGACTGCCGGACCCGTATTGGCTAGTGACGTTCTTCGCCGTCTTGTTCATGCTCCCCGTGCAACAAGCAATAAACGCGATCAACAGCCAAGCCGCACCAGGCCACGACCCGAATCGAAACTTCAGTGGTTGGAACATTGTTGCGGTGATCATTGGCGTCCTGTTTTTCGTTCTTGCGTTGATAGGTACTTTTCTTCCACCTGAGCAGGTCTGACGATTCAGCAAGGACGCCTCGTCAACGTCGCGCATGCTGTTCTGGCCGAAAGGATGCATCGACGCATGAATCTTGCCCTGTTCGATTTCGACGGAACGATCACCCGCCGCGAAATGTTTTCCGACTTCATGCACTTCGCGGTGACCCCGCGGCGGCTGGCTGCCGGCAGGGTGCTGCTGGCGCCGGTGGTGATCGGCTACAAGCTGGGGCTGGTCTCCAGCAACGTCATCCGCTCGCAGGTGGTGCGCTTCGGCTTTCGCGACGAACCGCTGGCGCGGCTGGACCAGGCCGGGGAACGGTTTGCGCGCGAAGTGCTGCCGGGCGTGCTGCGCGCACAGGCGATGGAGCGCATCGCCTGGCACAAGGCCCAGGGCGACGTGGTCGTGGTGGTGTCCGGCGCGCTCGACGTCTACCTGCGGCACTGGTGCGAGCAGCACGGACTGGCGCTGATCTGTTCGGAGCTGGAGCGGGTCGACGGCCGCTACAGCGGCCATTATCGTGGCCGCCAGTGCGTGGGTGCGGAGAAGCCGCGCCGGGTGCTGGAGCGGTACAACCGCGGCGATTTCGACTGCGTCTACGCCTATGGCGATACCAGCGAAGACCTTGACCTGCTGCGCATCGCTGACCGAAAGTATTTCAACTGGCGGGAAGTGGCCTGATCACGCAGCGCGGGGCGAATGCCCTGCATGGGGGAAACATGCGCAACAAGGGGATGGGTGTGCTCGTGTCGTGTTGTCTGCTGCTGGCCGCCTGCGCCAAGCCGCTGCCGCCGGAGAAGGCGGCCTACGCCGGCTACTGGCGGGCGCAGAAGATGGCCTTGCTGATCACCGCGGGCGGCAACGTCCAGTACAAGCGCATGCAGGACGGCAGCAGCACCTCGGTCAATGGTCCGCTGCAGAGGTTCGAAGGCGACAACTTCGTGGTCGGCGTCGGCCCGATCAAGACCACCTTCGTGGTGTCGGTGCCGCCGCATCAGGACCAGGGCGCCTGGAAGATGGTGGTCGATGGCGTGGAGCTGACCCGCACTCCGCCGGGCGGCTGAGTCGCGAAAAGAATCCGGCCACGACAGGCCGGGGTGGGGCGCGTGTCATGGCCGGGAAACCGGCGACGCCGCAGGCGGCCAGTGCGGGCCTGCAGCCTCGGGGGGAGCGAGTTTGCCGCCGGATTACCTGACCGCCATTACCTGACCAGCAGGGTGGCGGTCATGGTGGGGTGGAACTTGCAGAAGTATGTGTGGCTGCCGGCGGTGACGGTGAAGCGTCCGCTGGCGCCCGCCTTCAGGTCGAGATCGACGCTGCCGTCGCGCGCGGTGACGCTGTGTTCGAGGATGTCATGATTGGTCCATTCGATGATGTCGCCGGCGCGTACGTCGGTCGGCACCGGGCCGTACTGCATCTTGTCGATCATGATCACGTGCACCCGCGGGGCATGCGCCGCGGACGCCGGCGCACCGGCGGCCGTGGCGACAGGTAGCGAGGCGACGGCCAGCAGCCACAGGCCGCACAGCAGTGTCGTCATGCGCAGCATCGCGCTCTCCCTACTTCAGGCTCTGCGCGAGATGCTCGGCATGCATCTGGTGCGACTGGAAAAGCTTCAGCCCGGTTTCCAGCAGCGACTTCAGCTCCGCGTTCTGCGCCGATGGGATCAGGGTGTCCTGCAGGGCCGCGTTGACCGCCTTGTGGTAAGCCACTTCGTTGGCGGCATAGGCCTTGTCGTAGGCGCTGCCACTGAGCGCGGCCAGCTTCTTCTGCTCGGCCGCGGCGTTGCCGGCCAGCGACTGGCTGGTCGGGTTGTCCTGCGGGGTCACGCCCAGCTTCTTCACCAGCGCCAGCGCCTGGTCGTTGACCGCGGCATGGTCGCGGGCCATTTCCTCGGCGAACGCGCGCACCGCCTTGTTGTGCGACTTCTGCAGCGCCTGCTTCGCCGCGGTGACATCGATCACGCCGGCGGTATAGGCGATGTGGGCGATCTGCGCGTCGTTGATCGCGGGCGCTGCGGCCGGTGCCTGCGCGGCGTATGCGCTGGCGAAACTGCCCAGGCCGAGGGTGAGGACGAGGGCGAACAAGGACTTGGTCATGACGAATGCTCCGTGAAGAAGGGGCCGGCATTGCTGCCGGTGCCCATGAGATGCAGCAGCGGGGCACAGGTTCCGGCCGGCGAGGCGGACGCCGCGGGAACCTCGCGCGGGGCGCCTGCATCGGATCAGCTGTCATCCCACCGATACCGCCTGCATGCTCGAACTGGATCAGAACCCCACGCCCGCCGCCGCTGCGCCGTTGCCGATCGCGGATTGCCCGCGCCCCACCCGCGCCGAGGCCGAGGCCGCCGTCCGCACGCTGATCCGCTGGGCCGGCGACGACCCCGCCCGCGAAGGCCTGCTGGCCACGCCCGCCCGCGTGGTGCGGGCGTACGAGGAATGGTTCGCCGGCTACCGGCAGGATCCGGCCGAACTGCTCAGCCGCACCTTCGGCGAGGTCGGTGGTTATGACGAGGTGGTGATCCTGCGTGACATTCCGCTGCAGTCGACCTGCGAGCATCACATGGCGGCGATCACCGGCGTGGTGCACATCGCCTACCTGCCGAGCCGGCGCGTGGTGGGTATTTCCAAGCTGGCGCGGCTGGTCGAGGCGCTGGGTCGCCGTCTGCAGATCCAGGAGCGGCTGACCGCGGAGATCGCCGATACCCTGGCCCGGGTGCTGCAGCCGCGGGGCGTGGCGGTGATCGTCGAGGCCAGCCACGCCTGCCTGTCATCGCGCGGGGTGCGCGCGCACGGGGTGTCGATGCAGACCCGGCGCCTGCTCGGCGAATTCGCCCGGGAGCCGCGGCGGCGGGAAATCCTGGCGGCGCTGGCCGGCTGAACGGGAACCCCGGAGCGCCCTGCCGCATCGGATCGGTGTAAAAGGAGAAAACCATGTCAGCCCATGCCCATCTCGCATCCATCGATTACGCCGCGCTGGACGACCACGCGCTGGTGGCGCAGGTTCGCGCCGGCCATCGCGAGGCGTTCCGCCACATCATGCAGCGCTGCAACCAGCGGCTGTTCCGCGTGGCGCGCGCCGTGCTCGGCGAAGACTCGGAAGCGGAAGACGTGCTGCAGGAATCGTATATGCGTGCCTATCACAAGCTGGATTCGTTCCGCGGCGACTCGACCCTGCTGACCTGGCTGACCAGCATCGTGCTGAACGAGGCGCGCGGCCGGCTGCGCAAGCGCCACACCATGGTGGGCCTGGAGCAGGTCGACGCGGCGCCCGACGACAGCCACCAGATCATCCAGTTTCCGTCGAAGTTCGGCAGCGAGGATCCGGCCGTGTCCGCCGCCCGCGCGCAGATCCGCCGCCTGCTCGAACACGCCATCGACGCACTGCCGCCGGCGTTCCGCACCGTGTACATGATGCGCGACGTGGAAGAGTGTTCGGTGGAGGAAACCGCGACCCTGCTGGCGATCAAGCCGGAGACCGTGAAGACCCGGCTGCATCGCGCCCGGCGCCTGCTGCGCGCCGCGTTGCACGATCAGCTGGCCACCACCATGGGCGAAGCCTTCCCGTTCATGGGCCAGCGCTGCGCCCGCGTCACCGACGCGGTGATGGCGCGACTGGAAAGCGAGTTGGCCGGCTGAGGGTTACAGCGGGAATTCGCGGGCGGCTGCCGTCCGACCACGGCACAGCCAGCCGGCGGCCAGCAGCAGCCACGCCAGGATCAGCGCGATCACCAGCCGCTGCTCCAGCCCGCGCGGCATGCCATGCCACAGCGCATCCACCCAGATCGCGGCGAAGCCCGCCAGCGCCAGCCCGAAGGCCGGCGCGAACCGCCGGCGCCAGCGTGGATCGACGCGCAGCCGCCACGACTGCAGCAGCGCCGCCACGGTGACGCACAGGAAGGCCGCCTGCGCCGCCACGCCGTGCACGAAGCCTTCCAGCGTGGGCGCACGGCCGGGCAGGTTGCTGTGCGCCAGCGCCGTCACGCACAGGCCGAGGCCGGCAGCGGTGAACAGCAGCCACGGCGCCGCGCTGCGCTGGCGCGCGTCGAGCGCCCGGTAATAGCCCGCGCCCAGCGCGTACAGCGCGATGGCCAGCACGACGTAGGCGGCCTGCAGCCAGTGGCCGTACGCATCCAGCAGGTAGAAGCTGAGCGGCGCATCCCGCCAGTCCAGGTCGCCGCGCAGCAGTTGCACCGCCACGGCAACCAGGATGAAGAACAACAGCCCGGCCAGCGCAATGCGGCCGAGCGTGGCGGGCGCCGGTGCGTGCGACCGTTCCATCAGCGTCCCGCGGGGGACGGCGGCATATCCGCCTCGATGCGTTGCAGGCGATCGGCCAGGGTCGCCGGCGACAGTTCGCCCATGTGCGTGTCGCGCAGCCGGCCGCGGGCATCGATGAACAAGGTGGTCGGATAGCCGCGCACGTTGTAGTAGTTCGACAGCTGCAGGTTCTCGTCGGTCAGCACGTGTTGCAGCGTCAGTTGCTGCGCCTGCAGGAACTGCCTCACCGTGGCCGCGGACTCGCCCTGGTCGGCAAACACGAAACGCACCTGCGGCATCGTGCGTTGCGCCTCGGCCAGCACCGGCATCTCGCGCCGGCAGGGGCCGCACCAGGTGGCCCACAGGTTGATCACCGTGGGCTGGCCGCGCAGGCTTTCGACATCCACCGCGCGCCCGTCGAGATCGCCGAGCTGCAGCGTGGGCAGCGGCGCCTGCGCCTGCGCGGTGAGCTTGTAGGCGAGCAGGCCGGCGAAGCCCGTGGCCGCGATGCCGATGGCCACACTGGCGGCCAGCGGACGCCGCAGCGATGGCCGGCGCCAGCCGACCAGCAGCGCGGCCACGATCACGCCCAGCGTGCCCGCGAGCGGATCGAAGCCGTGATCGCGGATGTTCAGGATGCTCAGCGGTTGCTGCGCGTACTGCGGCCACCAGCCGGCCACATAGGCCAGCCGCGCGCCGAGTAGGCCAAGGCCGAGGATCAGGAACAGCGGGTTGCCGGTGTCGGCGTAGCCACGCCGATGCAGGAAGCCGGCCGTGGCCAGCGCGGCGATCACGCCGAACAGCAAGGCCAGCAGGCCGGAGGAAAGAGCGAGTGGTCCGAGATTCACGCGATGAAGTCCTGGTCGAACAGGTGCGCGTGGGCCGCGCCGGGTACGGCCCACCTTAACCGGTCCGGAGCCCGGGACGGGCGCTCAGGACGGGCGCTCAGGACAGCGCGGCGGCCTCGCGGGCCAGTTGCTCGATCCCGGGCCAGTCGCCCGCAGCGAGCTTGTCCGCCGGGGTGAGCCAGGAGCCGCCGACGCAGATCACGTTGGGCAGGCGCAGGAACTCCGGCGCGCTGGCCAGGCTGATGCCGCCGGTGGGGCAGAAGCGGATCTGCGGCAGCGGGCTGGCCCAGGCGCCGAGCAGCTTATGGCCGCCGGCCGGCACCGCGGGGAAGAACTTCAGGTGGCGATAACCGCGCTCGAGCAGGGCCATCGCCTCGCTGGCGGTGGCCACACCGGGCAGCAGCGGCAGCTCGCTGTCGTCGGCCGCGTCGAGCAGCCGCGGCGAGGTGCCCGGCGACACGGCGAAGCGGGCGCCGGCCTGACGCGCAGCCTCGAGGTCACGCGCGGTCAGCGCGGTGCCGCAGCCGACCACCGCACCTTCCACTTCGGCGGCGATCGCGCGGATCGCGTCCAGCGCGGCGGGCGTGCGCAGGGTGACCTCGATCGTCGGGATGCCACCGGCGACCAGCGCGCGCGCCATCGGCACGGCGTGGCGGGCGTCGTCGATGATCACCACCGGGATCACCGGCGCCAGTCGCATCAGGGATTCGACTTGCTGCTGCTTTTGTTCGATGGAGGTGGTCACGGAAAGCTCCGGTTGTCTTGGCTCCTCCCCCTGCGCGCAGGGGGAGGTCGGGAGGGGGTTGTCCGAGGTGGCGGGGAAGATCAAGAGCGACCCCACCCCAACCCTCCCCTGCTAGCAGGGGAGGGGGCAAAGGTTCACAGCACGCCGGCGCCGAGGTCGGCGTTGGCGGCGGCCTGGCGGAACAGGCCGAACAGTTCGCGGCCCATGCCGCTGTGTTCGCGCGACAGGTCGGCCACGTGCGGCAGGCGGGCGTCCAGTTCGTGCGCTTCCATCAAGACGTCCAGACGTCCATTCGCCGCGTCCAACCGGATCATGTCGCCGTCGCGGATCTTCGCGATGTTGCCGCCGGCCACCGCCTCGGGGGTGACGTGGATCGCCGCCGGCACGCGGCCGGAGGCGCCGGACATGCGGCCGTCGGTGAGCAGGGCGATGCGGTGGCCGCGGTCCTGCAGCAAGGCCAGCGTGGGAGTGAGCTTGTGCAGTTCGGGCATGCCGTTCGCGCGCGGGCCCTGGAAGCGCACCACCGCCACGAAGTCGCGGTTGAGTTCGCCGCGCTTGAAGGCGCCGGCCACGTCGTCCTGGTCGTCGAACACGATCGCCGGCGCCTCGATCAGCAGGCGGTCGTCCGGCACCGAGGACACCTTGATCACCGCGCGGCCGAGGTTGCCTTCGAGCATGCGCAGGCCGCCGTCGGCGCGGAACGGTTCGTCGATGCCGCGCAGCACGCCGCGATTGCCGCTCTGCTTGGCCACCGGCGCCCAGTGCAGCGCGCCGGCCTCGTCGAGTTGCGGGATTTGCGCGTAGCCGTCCAGGCCGGTGCCGAAGATGGTCTGCACGTTGCCATGCAGCAGGCCGGCGCCCAGCAGCTGGTCAATCAGGAAGGCCATGCCGCCGGCGTCGTGGAACTGGTTCACGTCGGCGTAGCCGTTCGGGTAGACGCGGGCCAGCAGCGGGACCACGCCGGACAGCGCGTCGAAATCGTCCCAGCGCAACTGGATGCCGGCCGCGTGCGCGATCGCCACCAGGTGCAGCAGATGGTTGGTCGAGCCGCCGGTGGCGTGCAGGCCGATCACGCCGTTGATGATCGCGCGCTCGTCGATGATGTGGCCCAGCGGCAGGAAGGCGTCACCCAATGCACTGTGCGCGGCGACGCGGCGCACGATCTCGGCGGTGAGCGCGTCGCGCAGCGGCGTGTCCGGTGCGGTGAAGCTGGCGCCGGGCAGGTGCAGGCCCATGATCTCCATCAGCATCTGGTTGGAGTTGGCGGTGCCGTAGAAGGTGCAGGTGCCGGCGGTGTGGTACGAGGCGGCTTCGGCTTCGAGCAGCTCGGCCTTGCTCGCCTTGCCGTCGGCATAGGCCTGGCGCACCTTCGATTTCTGCTCGTTCGGGATGCCGCTGGGCATCGGCCCCGACGGCACGAAGGCGCCGGCCAGGTGGCCGAAGGAGAGCGCGCCGATCAGCAGGCCCGGCACGATCTTGTCGCAGATGCCGAGGAACAGCGCGCCGTCGAACATGTCGTGCGACAGCGCCACCGCGGTGGCCAGCGCCACCACGTCGCGCGAGAACAGCGACAGCTGCATGCCGGGCTGGCCCTGGGTGATGCCGTCGCACATCGCCGGCACGCCGCCGGCGACCTGGGCGGTGAAGCCGGCGTCGCGGGCGATCTGGCGGATCAGCGCGGGATAGCGCTCGTACGGCTGGTGCGCCGAGAGCATGTCGTTGTACGCGGTGACGATCGCGAGGTTGGCGCGCCGGCCGCTGCGCAGCGCGGCCTTGTCGTCCGTACCGCAGGCGGCGAAGCCGTGTGCAAGGTTGCCGCATGAAAGATGCTCGCGCTGTGGCCCGCTGCGGTCGATCGCGTCGATGCGCTTCAGATACGCCGCGCGCGTCTCGCGACTGCGCTCACGCAGGCGTTCGGTGACTTCGGCGATGACGGGATGCAGCGTGGTCATGATTCAAATCCGGAAGTGAGTGGGGAGGAGCGAGAAACGAGAGACGAGGAGTGAGAAGTGAGAGAAAGCAGTGCCAAGGCATGGGACAGGAGCTCTGGCTCCGGCTCTCTCTCTTTTCTCACTCCTCTCCACTCACTTCTCGCCATCAAGGGCACCAGTACACCGCCACCGATACGCGCTGCTGGGTCAGCACTGCGCGCACCGGATAGTCCCGTGCTGCACCGATGCCGAGGCGTGCGTCGGCCAGCAGGTCGCGCTTCTTCTCGCCGGTCACCAGCAGGTACAGCGCCCGTGTCTGCAGCAGGGTCGGCAGGGTCAGCGTGATGCGTGGCTCGCCCGCACCTGCGGCATGCATCGGCAGCACCGGCGCCGATCCATCGGGATCGAGCGCCTCGGCCAGATGGTCGCCGCCGGGGAAGAACGAGGCGGTGTGGCCGTCGTCGCCCATGCCCAGCACCACGGCGTCGAACGGCAGCGGCAGCGCCCCGATCCGTGCGCTGGCGGTGGCCAGTCCCGCTTCGGGGCTGGCATCGCCGGTGTACAGCGGAACGAAGGACGCGGCGGCGGCGGCGTGCTGCAACAACAGCGACTGCACCAGTCGCGCGTTGGAGCGTTCGTCGGTATCGGGCACCCAGCGCTCGTCGACCAGGGTGACCTGCACCCGGCTCCAGTCGAGCTGCTCGCGTGAAAGCTGTTCAAACAACTGCTTCGGCGTGCTGCCGCCCGATACCGCCAGCACGGCGTGGCCGCGTTCGGCCAGCCCCGCGCGCAGGCGCTCGGCGATGCGTTCGGCCAGCGCGGTGGCCTGGACGCGGCAGTCGGTGAAGCTGTGGGTGGTGACGTTGAGTGATGGAGTCATGAGGAATGGTGGCGCCGTGGGCAGTCAGCGGCTGCCGGCGCGCTTCGCGTCGGGAAGGAGGCTGCAGTCTGTGTCACGCGTCGGCATGGCGGGGTGAATCGTGCGGCGCGAGGACGACTTACTCACCGTCTTCGTTCCATGTGCGGCCGTCGCGTTCGATCAGCGCCACCGCGGCGCTCGGCCCCCAGCTGCCTGCGGTATACGGCCGCGGCGGCTCGCCGCTGTCGGCCCAGGCGGCCAGGATCGGACCGGCCCAGTGCCATGCCGCTTCCACTTCGTCGCGACGCATGAACAGGGTCGGGTTGCCGCGCACCACGTCCAGCAGCAGGCGTTCGTACGCGTCCGGCTGCTGCACGCCGAAGGCCTCGGCGAAGCTCATGTCCAGCGGCACGTGGCGCAGGCGCAGGCCACCGGGGCCGGGGTGCTTGATGGTCAGCCACAGTTTCACGCCTTCGTCCGGCTGCAGCCGCAGCACCAGCCGGTTCTGCGCCAGCGTGCCGGCGTCGCCGCCGAAGATCGAATGCGGCACCGGCTTGAAGGTGACCGCGATTTCCGACACCCGGCTGGGCAGCCGCTTGCCGGTGCGCAGGTAGAACGGCACGCCGGCCCAGCGCCAGTTGGCGATCTCCGCCTTCAGCGCCACGAAGGTCTCGGTGTTGGACTTGTTGTTGCCCAGCTCCTCCGGATAGCCCGGCACGCTGGCGCCGTCGGCCACGCCGGCGCGGTACTGGCCGCGCACGGTGAGCTGGCTGACGTTGCTTTCGTCGATGGGTTTCAGCGAATGCAGCACTTTCAGCTTCTCGTCGCGCACCGCATCGGGCGCCAGCGACGAGGGCGGCTCCATCGCGACCATGCACAGCAGCTGGAGCATGTGGTTCTGCACCATGTCGCGCAGTGCGCCGGCGCGGTCGTAGTAGGAGCCGCGGTGGCCCACGCCCAGCGTTTCGGCCACGGTGATCTGCACGTGGTCGATGTGCCCGGCGTTCCACAGCGGCTCGAACAGCGCGTTGCCGAAGCGCAGCACCAGCAGGTTCTGCACGGTCTCCTTGCCCAGGTAGTGGTCGATGCGGAAGGTCTGCGATTCGCTGAACACCTTGCCGACCGCGTCGTTGATCTGGTTCGCGCTGGCCAGGTCGCGGCCGATCGGTTTTTCCAGCACCACCCGCGAGGCGCCTTCGTTGAGCTTGTAGTGGCCGAGCCGGGTGCAGATGTCGACAAAAAGCTCGGGCGAGGTCGACAGGTAGAAAACCCTGACATGTTCCGGTTCGCTGCCGATGAAGGCGGCGAAGTCGTCCCAGCCCTCGTCCTTGCGCGCATCCAGCGGGCGGTAGAACACCTGCTGCAGGAATACGTCGAGCTGGCGCGCATCGCAGATGCCGATCAGCGCCTCGCGCAGCTGGGCGCGGTAGCCCGCGTCGTCCAGCGTCTCGCGGGCGACGCCGACGATGCGGCTGCTGCCGGGGATCTGGCCATCGAGGAAGCGGTGGAAAAGTGCGGGCAGCAACTTGCGCAGGGCGAGGTCGCCGGTGCCGCCGAAGATCACCAGGTCGAACGGATCAACCGATTGGGTAGAAGCAGTCACGCAGTCACCTCGAACGATGCCGGCTGGCGGGCAAGGCCGAATGGCGCGTCTTGCCCGAAGGAGGGTCGATAGTACCAGTGAAATACCAGAACGACTACGGGGCTGCATACGAATTCATTTGATCCGGCAGGCAGGCCGGTGCGGCGCGATCGGTTGCATCTGAAACGACCGGTTGCCGGTCCGGCCTTGCGGTCAGTGGTTTGCCATTGGTATCTTTACCGGATGGAAATCGCCTTGGCCAACGAATACCGCCGGATCTGCCAGGATCCGGCCACGCACCAGCCGCTGGCCTATCTGCGCCTGCGCCGGGCGATCCGCAACATCGTCGAGCACCGCGACATCGAGCCGGGCCAGGCGCTGCCCAGCGAGCGCGACCTGTCGCAGGTGCTGAAGCTGTCGCGGGTGACCGTGCGCAAGGCGATCGCCGGCCTGGTCGAGGAAGGCCTGCTCACGCAACGCCACGGCGCCGGCACCTTCATCGCCGAACGCATCGTCAAGCCGATGTCGCGGCTGACCAGTTTCACCGAGGACCTGCGCGAACGTGGGTTGCGCCCGCGTTCGGAATTCTTCGAGCGCGGCATCGGCGAGGTCACCCCGGAAGAGGCGATGGCGATGAACCTGTCGCCCGGCTCGCTGGTGGTGCGCCTGCATCGCGTGCGTTATGGCCAGGACGAGCCGCTGGCGATCGAACGCAGCGTGGTGCCGGCCAGCGTGCTGCCCGATCCGTTGCTGGTGCACGACTCGCTGTACGAGGCACTGGAGAAACTCGACGCGCGCCCGCGCCGCGCCCTGCAACGGCTGCGCGCGGTCTCGCTGAATGCGCAACAGGCGAGGCTGCTGCACGTCAGCGTGGGCAGTGCCGGCCTCAGCATCGAACGGCGCAGCTTCCTCGACGACGGCCGCGTGGTCGAGTTCACCTGTTCCTGGTATCGCGGCGACATCTACGACTTCGTCGCCGAACTGCAGACCGACTGAAGGACGCCCATGGCCGCCCGCGACACCTTGATGTACTCCGAAGCGCACGAATCGGCCGACGTGGTCGCGCGCCAGTTCGCCGCCAACGAAGCGGTGGTCGCCGCGCTGGCCGCCGCGCTGCGTGCCGAGCCGCCGCGCTTCATCGTGACCTGCGCGCGCGGCAGTTCCGATCATGCCGCGGCTTATGCCAAGTACGTGTTCGAGACGCGGCTGGGCATCGCCACCGCCTCGGCGTCGCCGTCGGTGACCTCGGTGTACGCGGCCGAGCAGCAATGGCAGGGCGCGTTGTTCCTGGCCATCTCGCAGTCGGGCAAGAGTCCGGACCTGCTGCGCAACGCCGAGGCCGCGAAACGGGCCGGCGCGCGCGTGGTGGCGCTGGTCAATGTCGAGGATTCGCCGCTGGCGGCGCTGGCCGACACGGTGATCCCGCTGCATGCAGGACCCGAGCGCAGCGTGGCCGCGACCAAGAGCTACATCGCCGCGCTGGCCGCCGTGCTGCACCTGTGCGCGCGCTGGCTGGACGACGCGGAACTCGGCGACGCACTGCAGCGGTTGCCGCAGGCCTTGCGTGACAACTGGAGCGCGGACTGGTCGCCGCTGTGCGACGCGCTCGCCGGTGCCCACAACCTGTTCGTGGTGGGCCGCGGCTACGGCCTCGGCATCGCGCTGGAGGCGGCGCTGAAGTTCAAGGAAACCTGCGGCCTGCACGCCGAGGCGTTCAGCGCGGCCGAGGTGAAGCATGGGCCAATGGCCCTGGTCGGCCCCGACTTCCCGGTGCTGTGTTTCGCCCAGGACGACGACACGCTGGACAGCACGCTGGCCGTGGCGCGCGAGTTCCGTGGCCGCGGCGCCCAGGTGCTGGTGGCCGCGCCGGGCCTGCACGGCGCGGGGATGCTGCCGGTGGCGACGGGCCTGCCGGCCATGCTCACGCCGTTATTGATCATCCAGAGCTTCTATCGGGCGGCCAGTGAACTGTCGCTGCGCCGCGGCTTCAATCCCGACGTGCCGCCGCACCTCAACAAGGTCACCGAGACAGTCTAGGAGCCAGGAGTGAGGGGGGAGGAGTGAGAGAAAGCAGTGGCGAGGCCGAATGAGTGCCTTGGCTCCGCTCCGACCCTTGCTCTGGCTTTGCTCTCTCACTCACTCCTCACTCCTCCCACTCACTCCTCGCCCATGCCCATGACCATCGCCCTCACCAACGCCCACGTACTCACCCCCGACGGCTGGCGCGACGATCTTGCCGTGCTGCTCGATGGCGAACGCATCGTCGACCTGCTGCCGCCCGCCGATCCCCGCGTGCGCGAGGCGCAGCAGCACGATCTTGACGGCGCGACGCTGCTGCCGGGTTTCATCGACGTACAGGTCAATGGCGGCGGTGGCGTGCTGTTCAACGAGGCGCCCACGGTGGAAACCCTGCGCCGGATCGGCGCGGCGCATCGCCGGTTCGGCACCACAGGCTTCCTGCCCACGCTGATCAGCGACCGCGTCGAGGTGATGCGCGAAGCGGTGGCGGCGGTGGAGCAGGCGCTGGCCGAAGGCGTGCCCGGCGTGCTGGGCATCCACCTGGAAGGCCCGTACCTGGCGCCGGCGCGCAAGGGCGTGCACGACGCGAAGTATTTCCACGCGCCCGGCAGCGACGAGATGGCGCTGCTGTGCGCGCCGCATCGGGGCGTGCGGCTGATCACGCTGGCGCCCGACCAGGTGCCGCTGGCCAGCATCGGCGCCCTGGTCGACGCCGGCCTGGTGGTCTGCGCCGGGCACACCGCCGCCGACTACGCCACCACCCGCGCCGCGCTGGATGCGGGCGTGCGCGGCTTCACCCACCTGTTCAACGCAATGACCCCGTTCGGCAGCCGCGAGCCCGGCGTGGTCGGCGCGGCGCTGGATGACGCAGACAGCTGGTGCGGCATCATCGTCGACGGCCACCACGTGCACCCGGCCAGCCTGCGCGTGGCGATCGCCGCCAAGCCGCGCGGCAAGATGCTGCTGGTCACCGACGCGATGCCGCCGGTGGGTTCGGACAGTCCCGACTACGTGCTCAACGGCGAGACCATCACCGCGAAGGACGGCATCTGCCAGACCGCCCAGGGCGTGCTGGCCGGCTCCGCGCTGGACATGGCCACGGCCGTGCGCAACGCGGTGCACCTGCTCGGCCTGCCGCTGGACGAGGCGGCGCGCATGGCCAGCACCTATCCGGCGGATTTCCTCGGCCTCGGCGAAAGCCACGGCCGCATCGCAGCGGGCCATCGCGCCGACCTGGTCGTGCTCGACGACGAGTGCCGCGTGCGGCAAGGCTGGGTCGGCGGCAACCCGTTTCCAGGCGGGCCAGGGCAAGGCGTGGAATGGTCACCGTCCCGCCCGCGCGAAGCATCTTGACGTCGCGCAACGCAGGCCGGGATGTTCACTGATGGTCTTCGGGGTACGGTAGGGGATTGCCCGACAACCTGGCGCTTGCGCTGGATCATCGAGCCGACTCAAGCAACACGGTTAGTCATGCTTGGGTCTCCTCTGATTGTCCCCTTTGATTGGAGAGAGAACCTCTATCTGTTTGGATACTCTCTTATTAGATCAAGCTCCGAACTGTAAATATATGTCCGCGCCACATCTAATGAACCATTGTGAAAAAATACCGTGACCTCTATCGAATTGAGACCATGCACGACTATAGACTTTGCAGTGCCCGAGAAGCTGTTGTTAAACCTTTTCAGTGCATCGCTTGCTGCAAGAAACTGAGCACTGCTTAGCTCACAAGAATCTTTAACACACTGGTTGACGCGTGGCAATTCACCGACGGGATTCGCGCCAGGAAATATATCCTGCCAAAACAGAAGCGCCGCAAAAACCGTCGATATAAGCACAGGCTCATCTCCACATAGTTGTTGCTGCTTTCGATCTTCCGAAAACATTGCCAAGGTCTCTGCCACCGCCAGCGTCTACAGTGCAGCAGCTTTCCCATCACCGCGCGATAGCTGCTCCACGGCCAGTCACCGGCGGTCTCGCACAGATGAGCACGTTCCGGATTCAGCACGATATAGCGCGACAACTCCCGCAGATAGCGATCCTTGTCGACGAGCACGGCCTTGTAACGTCCCTGCAGCACATGACCGTGCGGTTGAATGCCTGCGTATAGACGCCGTTGACCTCGCGCATCCCGTTGACCTCGCGCATCCCTCGCGAAAGTGTCGGCTGCAGCGTCTCGACCAGCAGGTGCTCGTGGTTGTCCATCAAGCAATAGTCCCATAGCCGCCACTCGACGCGCTCGCCTGTGTGCGCCAGCCCTGTACAGAACGCCTGCCGATCCTCCTCGTCCAGAAAGATCGCTGCGCGCGCATCACCTCGCGCCATCACGTGATACAGCGCGCCAGCAAACTCAATGCGAAGTGAGCGGGACATACGGGCAGCCTGCGCCTGGCAATGTGGCAAAACAAGACAAGACCTAACCCCGAGTCTGCTTCGGAGACGGGCTTTTGCGCGCCTATTGACTCGGGTGGCGAAATGGTGACCTCTGCTTTTCTTACTTGGATCTGGAGTCAAATGTTCCAAAGCATGCGGCGGGCGGGGAGGGGGCGCCCATTTGAGCCAATGCAAATCGAATGCCTGATGCCGAAGTTAAACTACCTTGGATACAATCCACCTCAATCAATATTTTTTGAAGCTTGGGAGCCGCTATTTTTGCTCGCACCCCAAGATTACCCAAAGATCTAGCCACCCAATAACGCACAGAATCGTCAGAGGTATCCATAAGTGACATTATGTCGGCCACGGTCTTATCATCAACTTCTTGGGGGTTTGTTTCGCGCGTCAATTCCGCAAGATGCTCCGCAGCAGCTGTCCGGGCAGCTGTCGACGGCTCGCTCATGCGTATCTTTACTATCGCCTCCTTAAGCTGCTCTACAGGCATAGAGCCACTTGCCATCGCAGCATTGCCAAGTGATATGGAAAATATAAAGAAAATGACGAAAAATAGGCTCTTAAATTGACTCTTTAACATGCTATGCTCCTTGAGATCAAAAGGGGTAAGAGTGAGCTGGCTCTTGGTTTTCCCCGGGCCGGGATGTTCGTTCCCTAATTGCGGCCAGAACTGCACCCGGCCACGGTGCAAAACCCTGCCGCCAGTGCTCTCTTGCCACCCCTGTTTTTGGCCAGTTCGCTGTCAGGAACTGCACTGATCTTTGTGTTCAGATTTTCTTATGGTGAAATGATCAAGCGCTGTTGCGCTGATCTTTTCACGCCATATGTCGATGTCAGCGTAACCATTGGAATGAAATTTTGCCTCAAGATAACCCAGGTCAGTGCCGTCCGAGCCCCCGAAAATCATTGGAACATACAGGGTAACCTCATCCTGATCCGACTTGGAATCACTCGAATTATAGGTGAGCTGAAATCCCACCAGGCTTAGGCGCCCTCCATGCAAGTCAAGCTGACTCGGGCCAATGACCCAACAAGCATCATGAGATGAATAAGCCATTTTCTGCAGCCGACCCCCCGGGAATGTCCATAAAAAGCCTGTCGCTATCTTCCGTCACGACAGTCATTGTCTTGATCTGCTTGGTCCCATCTGTATCAGCCATCAGAAGCGACGGGAAAAGCAATATCCCCAGACATATGAATTTGATTGAAAAAAATTTCATGGCGTCACTGAATCCAGGCATAAAAGGATAAAACGGGCGATCAGTGTGCACTGACCGGGAGGGCAAAAGGGGTGGGCAAAAGGCGGCAAAAGGGTCGGCAAAAGGGTCAGAGACATTATTCACGACCGGTCCCGGAAGCTCGGGGCTTTCCTGGCGGCCAGCCTCGCGGCCTTATCGTCGCGACGCGTCGCAGTTCTGCCTCAATGGCGTCTTGAAACCGGCTGGTTCCCAGGGCGCGCTGCTGTTGGACGTAAGCGCGAGTCTCGCTCATTCGATCCTCCCCGATCGCTTCAAGAAACAAGGCACGATAGGCAGCGCAGCGCTCATCAACTGTCGCACCCAACTGAGCATACGCGTCGTGCGGGTGAACGAGACGGTCGGTCACGCCCTCCGCGTTGGCGCGGTAGCTTGACCAGGCATAGTCGCTCGGCGCCTCCACCATCGCGGCGCGCACGGGGTTGAGCTCGATGTAGCGGTAGCAAGTGAGCAGGTAGCGCTCGCTGTCGATCAGGCAGGACTTGTAGCGCCCCTCCCAAAGCGTGCCGCTGCGCCGATAGGTCGCATTGAAGTAACCCACATAGCGGCGACCGAGAGCTTGCATCGTTCGAGCGACTGCACCGGTCACCTCCGGCGTCATCAGCAGGTACACGTGGTTGGTCATCAATACATAGGCGTGGACTCGACAACCGTGTGCCAGGGCTGCCTCACCGAGCTGACTCAGGTAGCACCGGTAGTCCTGCACGCGCAGGAAGCACGGCTGGCGATTGTTCCCGCGCTGGATGACGTGTTGCGGAACCCCGGGCAAGTCCAGACGGCGCTGACGTGGCATGACGGCCTCCCGCCATCTTCTGACCAGCCCCATCCTCGCAGCCCGAACCAAGCCCCATCATCAGCTCAGACCACCACTCCTCGTCGGATAATGTCTCTGACCCCTTTTGCCCCCTTTTGCCCTTTCCCGTTCAAAGGTGTCCGTCAAACCCGGACTGAACCGCCCCGGGTTTTGAGGAGGCTCCAACTCTTGAGAAGATGGAGCCATGAACAAGCCAAACAAGTTCTCACC
>NZ_JBDGIQ010000007.1:0-177337 GCF_057657335.1 Rhodanobacter sp. Soil_C_14
CAGGAGCCCGCTCGAAAAGCCCGGCCCCGGCTCACGGACTTGTTGGGCAGGATGCCCAACAAGCGCCAAGCGGGGTGTCGTTTTCTCTTGGTTACTTCTCTTTTGGACAAGCAAAAGAGAAGTAACTCGCCCTCCGAAGGAGGACGAAAGCTTTTGCTCTGATGCACAAGGGCAGGCAAAAGCGTCACCCCAACAGCAAGCACGATGCCGACCTTCGCCGGAGTGGGGAGTATGGATATGGGTTCCCACAGATGTGCGGACAGACATGTGGACGCGCAAATGTGCGTCCGCACGAACAGGCATCGTGCAAACGCGCAGCGCCCCGATGGCGACTCAGAACGTGCGCTGCACCGAGTAGTCGGCCAGGGTGGCCAGCGCGTCGCGGTGCGCCGAAGGCGCGAGGATGGCCAGCGCGTCGCGCGCGGCATCGGCATGCTGCAGGGCGCGCTCGCGGGTGCGCTCCAGCGCACCCGATTCGCCGATGGCGGCGATGATGCGGTCCAGCGAATCGAGGCCGCCGTGTTCGATCGCGTGGCGCAGCGATTGCGCCTGTTCCGGGCTGGCTTTCTCCAGTGCGTAGATCAGCGGCAGGGTCGGCTTGCCTTCGGCGAGGTCGTCGCCGATGTTCTTGCCCAGGGTGCCGGCGTCGCTGGTGTAGTCGAGCAGGTCGTCGGCGATCTGGAAGGCGTAGCCCAGTTCCATGCCGTAGCGGCGCAGCGCGGCGATCTGGTTTTCCGGCAGGCCGCCGAGGATGCCGCCCAGTTCGGTGGCGGCGGCGAACAGCACGGCGGTCTTGCGTTCGATCACGGCGAGATACGCCGCCTCGCTGACGTCGGCGTTGCCGATGTTGAGCAACTGCAGCACTTCGCCTTCGGCGATGGTGTTGGTGGTGTCGGCAAGGATGCGCATGATGCGCATGTCGTCCAGTTCCACCATCAGCTGGAACGAGCGCGAGTACAGGAAGTCGCCGACCAGCACGCTGGCGGCGTTGCCCCACAGCGCGTTGGCGGTCTTGCGGCCGCGGCGCAGGTCGGATTCGTCGACCACGTCGTCGTGCAGCAGGGTGGAGGTGTGGATGAACTCGATGATCGCGGCGAGCTTGGTGTGGTGCTCGCCGCGGTAGCCGGCAGCGCCGGCGGCCAGCACGTGCAGCATCGGGCGCAGCCGCTTGCCGCCGGAGGCGATGATGTGGTCGGCGATCTGGTTGATCAGCACCACGTCGGAGGACAGCCGCTGGCGGATCAACGCGTCGACCCGCTGCATGTCGGCGGCGGCGAGGTCGCGCACCTGGGCGAAGTCGGCGGGTCGGGGAGCGTCGGCGGGCATCGAATTCATGGAGGCATCACAGCGGCGTAGACCGCGATTATACGGGCTGCAGGAACCTGCGCCGCGACATGTCGCCGCAAACGGGTGACAAGGCCTCCCCTTATAATGCCGGACATGACTTTCTCGATGTCCGACTTCCGGTGAGCAAACTCTCGCGTCCCGAATTGCGCAGCGCGCTGACCCTGGCCTGCGTGATCAGCCTGCGCCTGTTCGGGCTGTTCCTGATCATGCCGGTGTTCTCGCTGTACGCGAAGACGATGCCCGGCTCCACCGGCTTCATGATCGGCCTGGCGCTGGGCGTCTACGGCATCGGCCAGGTGCTGCTGCAGATCCCGCTGGGGCTGCTGTCCGACCGCATCGGACGCAAGCCGGCGATCACCCTGGGCCTGATCCTGTTCGCCATCGGCGGGCTGATCGCGGCGATGTCGCACACGCTCACCGGCATCGTGATCGGTCGCGCGGTGCAGGGCATGGGTGCGGTGGCGGGCGCCGGCATCGCGCTGGTGGCCGACCTCACCGCCGAGGAGAACCGCGGCAAGGCGATGGGCATCATCGGCGTGTCGATCGGGCTGGCCTTCCTGCTGGCGCTGATCCTGGGCCCGCCGCTGGAGGCGATCGCCGGGCTGCCTGGCCTGTTCGGCGCCACTTCGATCCTGGCCCTGTTGTCGCTGATCCTGCTGTGGCTGATCGTGCCCACGCCGGAACGTGCGCGGGCACCCGCCGCGGCGGGCTTCGGCGCCGTGCTGGCGATGCTGCGCGATGGCCGCATGCTGGTGCTGAACGGCTCGGTGTTCTTCCTGCACGCGCTGCTGACCGCCAGCTTCGTGGGCCTGCCGCTGCTGCTGGCGAACACCTTGCACCTGCCGGTGAGCCGGCACTGGGAGCTGTACCTGCCGGTGATGACGGTGGCGGCCTTCGTGATGGGCGCGAGCCTGCACCACATGCGCGAGGTGGCGCAGAGCCTGCGCATCGTGATGGTCTGCGTGGTGGCGATCGGGCTGGCCCTGCTGGGTTTCGCGTTCTCGGGCAGCCACCTGGCCGCGTTCGGCGTGGCCGCCGCGGTGTTCTTCTCCGCCTTCAACCTGCTGGAGGCCGCGCTGCCCAGCCTGGTCTCGCGGCTGGCGCCGGAGCATTTGCGCGGCGCCGCGATGGGCGCGTACTCGACCAGCCAGTTCATCGGCGCCTTCGTGGGCGGCACCCTGGGCGGCATGGCACTGGGCCGGCTCGGGCCGGATGGCGTGTTCGTCTGCGCCGCGGCGTTTACCGTGCTGTGGCTGCCGCTGGTGATCGCCGGCGCGCGCCGGATGGGCCGCCAGGCCGCAGGCGAAGCCCAACCCGCGTAGCGCCCATCCCGGCACCGCCGGCGTTCGGCCCGCGCCGGGTTTGCAATGGCGGATCGGCGGCCCAATGATGTTGCCACGGCGACTTCGCTGCATGGAGTACCGCTCCGATGGCTCATGAAATCATCGCGCTGATGGCGCAATACGGCGTGCTGCTGGTGTTCCTCAATGTGCTGGTGACCCAACTGGGCGCGCCGCTGCCGGCGGTGCCGACCCTGGTGGTGGCCGGTGCGCTGGTGGCCGGCGGGCAGATGAGCGTGGCTGCGGTGTTGTCGGTCGCGGTGGCCGCCGCGCTGCTCAGCGACGCGGTGTGGTTTGCCGCGGGGCGGCGTTACGGCGGCGGCGTGATGCGCCTGCTGTGCCGCATTTCGCTGTCGCCCGATTCCTGCGTGGAGCGCTCCGAGCTGCACTTCCAGCGCTGGCGCGGGCAGATCCTGCTGATCGCCAAGTTCGTTCCCGGGCTGGCCACGGTGGCGCCGCCGCTGACCGGTGCGATGGGCCTGCCGCTTTCCAGGTTCCTGCTGTTCGACGGCGTCGGCTCGGCGCTTTGGGCCGCGGTGGCGATCGGGCTGGGCTATGCGTTCGCGGCCCAGATCGACGACCTGCTGGCCGCGATCGCCAACGCCGGCACGCTGGCGCTGGAGGCGATGCTGGTGCTGCTGGCGCTGTACGTGCTGGCGCGCTGGTGGCAGCGCCGGCAGTTGCTGCGCACGCTGCGCATGGCGCGCATCTCGGTGGACGAACTGCATCAGGCGATGCAGTCTGCCCGGGCGCCGGTGGTGCTGGACGTGCGGGCGCCGGGCTCGCGCCTGCTCGATACCCGGATGCTGCCCGGCGCCCTGCTGCTGGACGAGCACGGCATCGACCGCAGCGTGAACGACATCCCGTTCGACCACGAGCTGGTGGTCTACTGCAATTGCCCCAACGAGGTCTCCGCCGCCCGCGTGGCCAAGGTGCTGATCGGCCAGGGCTACCGGCGGGTACGTCCGCTGCTGGGCGGGCTGGAGGCCTGGGACGCGGCCGGCTACGGCATCGAGCGGCTGCCGCCGCCGTCCGGGATGGCTGACCCGCAGACGGCCGATCTGCCGGCCTGAACCTCCGCCCGGGGCAGACAGCCCGCCCCGGCGCTGGCGTACGGATTTCCGGGCCGGGGCGGTGGATTCGTCCCGCGGCGCAGGTATCATGGCCAGCCAGTTTCATCACTCCGCCCGCAACCCATCGAAAAATTTGCGGCCGGCTCAACCGAGGACACACCCATGGCACGTGGCATCAACAAGGTCATTCTGGTCGGCAACCTGGGCTCGGACCCGGAACTGCGCAGCACCGGCAGCGGTACCAGCATCTGCAGCTTCAGCCTAGCCACCTCCGAGTCCTGGACCGACAAGCAGTCCGGCGAGAAGCAGGAACGCACCGAGTGGCACCGGATCAAGATCTTCGGCCGCCTCGGCGAAATCGCCGCCGAGTACCTGAAGAAGGGTCGCCAGGTCTACATCGAAGGCTCGATCCGCACCGACAAGTTCACCGGCAAGGATGGCGTCGAGAAATACTTCACCGACATCATCGCCAGCGAGATGCAGATGCTGGGCAGCAACGAAGGTGGCGGCGGCGGTGGTGGCGGTGGCTACCAGCGCGAGCGTCCGCAGAGCGGCGGCGGCCAGCGCCAGGGCGGCGGCAACTACGGTGGCGGCCAGTCGCAGTCGCGCGGCGGCGACAACTACGGCAACCAGTCCCGGCAGGCGCCGGCTCCGGCCGACAGCGGCTTTGCGGACGACGAAATTCCGTTCTGATCCGCGCCACCCTGCGGCAAGCCGGAAAGCCCATGCACTGCATGGGCTTTTTCTTTGCGCGGCGCGGCTCACCTGTCGTTGACCCGGCCTGCGCATACTCGGCGCGAATGGCCAAAGATCCTGCGCATGCGAACGCTCCCGACCCGCGAATCGAAACGCGTGCGATGGGTCTGGTCCATGTCAGCGATGCGCAGCCGGGCCTGAGCCGGCGACGGCGGGGCAAGGGTTTCAGTTACCGCGATGCGGATGGCCGTCCGGTGACGGATCGCGACGAGCTGGCGCGCATCCGCGCGCTGGCGATACCGCCGGCGTATACCCGCGTGTGGATCTGCAGCCATCCGCGCGGCCACCTGCAGGCCACCGGCTACGACGCCCGCGGGCGCAAGCAGTATCGCTATCACCCGCGCTGGCGCGAGTACCGCGACCTGGGCAAGTTCGACCGGATCATGGCCTTCGGCAAGGTGCTGCCCGCGTTGCGCCGGCGCGTGCGGCGGGATCTGGCCCTGGACGGCCTGCCTCGCGACAAGCTGCTGGCCCTGCTGGTGCGCCTGCTCGACGATACCCTGATCCGCATCGGCAACGACTGCTACACCCGCGACAACCGCAGCTACGGGCTCACCACCTTGCGCACGCGCCACGTGCGCGCGCAGCGCGGGCGGCTGCGCTTCGCGTTCCGGGGCAAGAGCGGGCAGGAGCGCGAGGTGGAGCTGGGCGACCGACGACTGGTGCGGATCGTGCGCCGCGTGCAGCAACTGCCCGGGCAGCGACTGTTCCAGTACATCGATGACGATGGCCGGCACCAGCCGGTGGATTCGGGGATGGTCAACGACTACCTCCATGCGGCCTGCAGCAATGGCCAGGAGCATGAATTCAGCGCCAAGGATTTCCGCACCTGGGGCGGCACCGTGCACGCGGCGCGCATCCTCGCCGGCACGCCGCTGCCGCGCAAGGGTGGCGAGCAGGCGCGCCGCAGCGCACTGGCGAAAGCGGTCGCCGAAGTCGCGGCGATCCTGGGCAATACGCCGGCCGTGTGCCGCGGTTCCTACATCCATCCGCGCGTACTGGAAGGGTGGCTGGACGGCAGCCTGCAGCGGGCGATTCCGCCGGCCGTCGCGGCGCATCCGCGCCAGCTGGAGCAGCGGGTGCTGCGTTTCCTGCGTGCCGGTTAGCTTCGGCTTCCAGCAGGGGCTCACACGGTCGACGCGTTGATGCCGCGCCGTTGGCGGCTCAGGGCTGCGGGCTGGCGCTCGTCGGCGAACGATCGTCCGGACGCGCCTCCTGGTGGGTGATGGCCAGGTAGAACCCGGCGGCCAGCACCGCGATCAGGCCCAGCAGCAACACCCGCAAGGCCACTCGCCGGCGGTTCATCGCGTCGCTCCGGTTTGCCGGGCCAGCGCGGCCAGGGCCAGCGCCAGCTGGTGCAGGTCGGCGACCAGCTCGAGGTAGGCCGCGTGGCGGCGCTCCTCGCGCGGCATCCGCAGCACCGCCGACGGATGCCAGGTGGCCAGTCCGCGCACCGGCGAGGCCAGGTCGCGCCATTGCCCCCGCTGCGTGCTGATGCGGAACGCATTGCCGAACAGCGTCTGCGCCGCCATCGCGCCCAGGCCCACGACCAGGCGCGGCTGCACCCGGTCCAGTTCCGCCGCCAGCCATTGGCGACATGCGGCCTGCTCGGCGGCGTTCGCGCGCTTGTGCAGGCGCGCCTTGCCGCGCAGCTCGTACTTGAAATGCTTGACGGTGTTGGTGAGATAGAGCGCCCGGCGATCGAGCCCCGCCTCGGCCATCGCCCGGTCGAGCAGTTGCCCTGCCGGCCCCACGAACGGTGCGCCGGCCAGGTCCTCCTGTGCGCCGGGCTGTTCGCCGATCAGCATGGCTGGCGCGCGGGCCGGCTCCTGGCCGAACACGGTCTGCGTGGCATGGCGCCACAACGGACAGTCGCGGCAATCCGCCGCCTTGCGGCGCAAGGTCGCCAGGCGGCCCGTGGGCACGTGCCCGACGGGTTTTGCCAGCGCAATCACGAGCGGAACCGCATCGGCAGTGAGATCGACATGTCGCTGTGCCCGTGCAGGTTGGGGATGCGAAGCTTCCGCGCCACGGTCGCCGCGGCGCGTCCGCACCATCGCAGGCCACCGGTGCATGGGCTGTCAACGCGCTCGGCGCCTGCACCGGTCACGTGCTGCTCACGGCAAGGCGACGTCGACTGTACGGCCCGTCGAACATGCTGCGGCTTTCGATCATGGAGCACGTCATGTCTTTCAATCTCACCGGTCGCCGCATCGCCATCCTCGCCACCGACGGCTTCGAGCAGTCCGAACTGACCGAGCCGAAGCGCCTGCTGGAACAGGCCGGCGCGCAGACCGACGTGATCGCGCCCGGCGGCGCCAGCCGGATCAAGGGCTGGAGCAAGGGCGACTGGGGCGAGCAGGTGGCCGTGGACGTGGCGCTGAAAGACGCCACGCCCGAACCGTACGACGCCATCGTGCTGCCCGGCGGCGTGATGAACCCGGACAAGCTGCGGCTGGAACCGGCCGCCATCGCCCTGATCAAGGCCTTCGACGACGCGGGCAAGCCGGTGGCGGCGATCTGCCATGGGCCGTGGACGCTGATCGACGCCGGCCTGGTCAGGAACCGCCAGGTCACCTCGTGGCCTTCGCTGCGCAAGGATCTGGAAAATGCCGGCGCGCACTGGCAGGACAGCGAAGTCGTGCGCGATGGCCAGCTGATCACCAGCCGCAAGCCCGGTGACATTCCGGCCTTCGCCGACGCCATCATCGACGCGCTGGGCGCCACCGCCTAAGGCCATGGCCGAAGGCGGGATTCAGCCGAGCTTGTCCATCACCTCGTCGAGGTTCTGCCGCAGCTCGTCGATGCCTTCCCACGGATCGCTGCGCAGGCGCGCCAGCCGTTTCGGCGTGGAGTGGATGTCGAAGTCATGGCCGCTTTTCAGCTTGCCCAGTTCGTTCCAGCGCAGCGGCATCGCCACCGGCGCGCCGGTTCGCGCGCGCAGCGAGTACGAGGCCACGCTGGTGGCGCCGCGGCTGTTGCGCAGGTAGTCGATGTAGATCAGGCCGCCCCGCCGCGCCTTGCTGGCGGTGGCGATGAACTCCAGCGGATGGGCCTGCGCCAGCGAGCTGGCGAAGGCCTGGGCGAAGCCCTTTGCCTGCGGCCATGGACAACCGGGGTTGAGCGGCACCACCACGTGCAGGCCCTTGCCGCCGGTGGTGCGCAGGAACGATTCCAGCCCCAGTTGCGCCAGCAGCTTGTGCACCAGCCGCGCGGCGGCCACCACGCGATCCCAGGCCACGTCCTCGCCGGGGTCGAGATCGAACACCACGCGGTCGGCCTTGTCCGGCTGCGCGATGGTCGCGCCCCAGGGATGGAATTCCAGCGCGCCGAACTGCACCAGTTCGATCACCGAATCGGCATCACGCGGATAGATGTAGGTGGCCTGGGCGCCGGACTCTTCCTTCAGCTTCGCGCTGCCCACGTGCTTCAGTCCCTGGATCATGTGCTTCTGGAAGAAGCAGGCTTTCTCGGTGCCTTCCGGGCAACGGATCACCGAGGTGGGCCGATCCACCACGCCGGGCAGGAACCATGTCATCACGCTGGCGTAGTAGTCGGCCACTTCCTGCTTGGTGATGCCGTCCTCGGGATACACCACGCGATCGGGGTGGGTGATGGTGATGTCGGCGGCCCTGGCGCGCTTGCGACGAGTGGACGTCCTGGCGGCGGGCGCGGAAGCGGTGCGGTCGGAGTCGGTCAGGTCGGCGGCGGTCTTGTCGGTACGCATGGTTTTCAGGCTCGGTTGGCGCAACAGGTTCTTGTTGCCGATGCCGCGGTAATACACCTCGGCCACGGCCTTCGGCTCGACCCAGTGCGCGTCGCGCAGCAACGGGTCGATCGCGGCGAGTTTCACGGTGGGCTTCCTGCTGCCCTTGTCGGCAAGCGTCTTGCCCAGTTGCCGCAGTTGTTCGTCGCTGAAGCCGGTGCCCACGCGGCCCACGTACACCCAGCCGTCCTTCACCGACGGGTCGGGCCTGGCCAGCAGCAGCGAGCCGAAACCGCTGCGGCTGCCCTTGGGCGGCGTGTAGCCGACCACCGCGAACTCGTCGCTTTCCAGCCGCTTGATCTTCAGCCAGTCGTCGCCGCGGCCGGGCCGGTAAGCTGAATCCACGCGCTTGGAGATGATCCCTTCCAGCTGCTGCTCGGTGGCCATCCGGAACGCGCCTTCGCCGTCACCGATCGCATGGCTGCTGAAGGCCAGGTGTTTCGGTGCGTGGGCCAGCAGCTGCTGCAGCAGCTCCTTGCGCTCCAGCAGGCTTACCCGCGACAGGTCGCTGCCTTCGAGGTAGGGCAGGTCGAACAGCATGTAGACCAGCGGCAACTGCGCCTCGCCGGACAGCGTCGCCTGCAGGCCGTTGAAGTCGCTGTGCCCGCGCGGATCGAGCGCGATCAGTTCGCCGTCGAGCCGGGCGGATTGCAGCCCCAGTGATTCCAGCGCCTGCACGATGTCGGGCAGGCGATCGTTCCACGCCAGCGCATTGCGCGACCACAGCTTCACCTCGCCGTCGGCGATCGCGGCAAGGATGCGGTAGCCGTCCCACTTCACCTCGTGCAGCCAGTGCTCGCCCTCGGGCGGAAACTCGCGCAGGCGCGCCAGCTCGGGCTTGAAGGATTCCGCGCCGGGCGTAGCCGGTCGCGCGCCGTCCAGCGCGGCGGCGGCCCTGGCCAGGCGCAGTCGCGGCACCTTCTTTCCTTTCGGCACGGCCTTCCTGCGCGCGGTGGACTTCTTCGCGGCTGCCCGGGTGGCCGGCGTTTTCGAGGCGGCACGGGTGCTGCGGGTCATCTTCGCATCGAGCAGGTCGTCCGCTTCCACGTCGCCGGCGAACGCGTCTTTCGCCTTGATCAGGAACCACGCGGGCTGGCGCTCCTTGCGCCCGCTGCGCACCAGGTGCCAGCCACCCTTGAGCCGCTTGCCGAACAGCTCGAAGCGCAGGTGACCCTTCAGCAACTGCGCCTCGGCGTCGCCCTCGGTGGTCCACACGCCCAGATCGAACTGGTCGACGTGGCCCTTGCCGTAGCCGTGTTCGATGTCGCCCTCGAAACCCGCGTAGGAAATCGGGTGATCCTCCACCTCCACCGCCAGGCGTTTCACCTCGGGGTCGTAGCTCGGACCCTTGGGCACCGCCCAGCTCTTCAGCGTATCGCCGACCTGCAGGCGGAAATCGAAATGGCGGCGGCTGGCGTGATGCAGTTGCACCACGAAGATGGCCCGGCCGTTGGCCTTGCCCGCTGCGTTGTCGGCCGGTTCGCGCGTCTTCGAAAAGTCACGCTTGCGCTGGTAATCCCGCAGGTTGCCCATGATCGCTCCGGATCAGCTGGTCGGTCCGCCCATCACCGGCAGCACCGCGCCGGAGATGTAGCTGGCGCACGAGGGCGCGGCGAGAAAGACGTAGGCGGGGGCGAGTTCCTCCGGTTGTGCGGGGCGACCCATCGCGCTGGACTTGCCGAACTCGCGCACGCGTTCGGCGGGCTGGTCGGCGGGATTCAGCGGCGTCCACACCGGGCCGGGCGCGACGGCGTTCACCCGGATGCCGCGCGACACCATGTTCGAGGCCAGCGCCCTGGTGAACGCATGGATGCCGCCCTTGGTCATCGAATAGTCGAGCAGCTTGTCATTGCCGAACAGCCCGGTCTCCGAGCCGGTGTTGATGATCGAGCAGCCGCTGCCCAGGTGCGGCGAGGCGGCCCTGGCCATCTGGAAATAGCCGTACAGATTGGTGCGCAGGGTCTCGTCGAAATGCGCGTCGGTGATGTCCTCGATCGAATCGGCATGTTCCTGGAAGGCGGCGTTGTTGACCAGCACGGACAGCTTGCCGAACGCCTTCACCGTCTTCGCCACCGCCTTACGGCAGAACGCCGGGTCCCTGACGTCGCCCGGAATCAGCAGGCAGCGCTGGCCTTCGCCCTCGACATAGTCGCGGGTTTCCTCGGCATCGGCATGCTCGCTCAGGTAGACGATGGCCACGTCAGCGCCTTCGCGGGCGAACAGCACCGCCACCGCCCGCCCGATGCCGGAGTCGCCGCCGGTGATCAGGGCGGACATGCCGGCCAGCTTGCCCGAGCCGGCGTAGTTGGGCGCCATGAACTGGGGGCGCGGGTCGAGGTCCTGCTCGCTGCCGGGCTTTTTCTGGTGCTGCCGCGGCAGCGGGTTTGCCGGCTTCTTCGTTGTGGCCGTCGGCTTTTGCGGAGCCGACTTCTTCGACGCCGGACCTCTGGACGCCTTCTTGCGCTGGTCGTCGCGATCGGTCGCGGCCTGGATCGCGCGCTGGCGCTCCACCGTCGCCCTGGCCGCCTTGGCGGTGCGCGTGGTTGCTGCCATGGTTCGGTACTCCGTTGCGTGGGGACGGAAACCACGCTAGCGGCTACGGCGTACGCCACAGGTGAAGCAAGGGTCAGGGCGCATTTGACAGCGCGTCCACGCGCGCCCCGCGATAGTCCGCGCTCAACGCCAGGTTGTGCCGCCGTCGGCGTGGGAACGCGACGCGCCGGCGTTCTGGTCCAACCAACCCTCGCCGGAGAGCGCCCGCATGGCACGTCCCATCTGGACCGGAACCCTTTCGTTCGGCCTGCTCAACGTCCCCGTGTCGCTGATGTCCGGCGAGCGCAGCGTCGACCTGCATTTCCGCATGCTGGACAGCCGCAGCAACACGCCGGTGCGCTACGAGCGCGTCAATGCCGAAACCGGCGAAGAGGTGCCGTGGAAGGAGATCGTCAAGGCCTTCGAATACGCCAAGGGAAGCTACGTCGTGCTGGAGCCGGAGGACATCAAGTCCGCCGCCGCCGACGGACGCGAGGTGGTCGACGTGAAGGCCTTCGTCGAGGCCGATTCGATCGGCCCCGAGTATTTCGAGAAGCCGTACTTCCTGGTGCCCGGCAAGAAGGCGGAGAAGGGCTACGTGCTGCTGCGCGAAGTGCTCAAGCGCACCGGCCGCATCGGCATCGCGCGGGTGGTGATCCGCACCCGCGAATATCTTTCCGCGGTGATGCCGCGCGGCAATGCGCTGGTGCTGATGCTGCTGCGCTATCCGCAGGAGCTGGTCGACGCGGAGGATTACAAGATTCCCGAAGGCGCCGCGTCGCAATACCGGATCTCGCCCAGGGAGATCCAGATGGCCGAACAGCTGATCGAATCGATGAGCGACGAGTGGAATCCGGCCGAGTACCGCGACGAATTCCGCGACCGCCTGCGCAAGGTGATCGAGAAGCGGATGAAGTCGAAGGGTGTGGTGACCACCGAATCGGAAGACGAAGCCGACATGCCGGAGAACGCCACCACCAACGTGGTCGACTTCATGTCGCTGCTGCAGAAGAGCCTGGCAAGCAACAAGCGCACGCCCGCGAAGAAGACCGCGGCGAAATCCGCCGGCAAAACCGCCCGCGGCAAGAGCACGGACAAGCCGGCGGGCAAGTCGACGGCAGGGAAGAAGTCCGCCGCTAAAAAAACGCCTGCCAAAAAGCGCGCGGCAACCCGCAAGGCAGGTTGAGCGTTCGTGCGGGCATGCCGACGACGCGTCGATCCATCCGGCAGATGCACCCTCGACATGCACGCTTCGGCAACGACGGGAGCGCCATACTGTTTGCCCTGGTTTTCAGTCGCACGGAGAAACACCATGGGCAACACGAATCTGCCGCAGGCCGGCGCTGCGGACACCGGCAACAGCAGGGATACCCTGGGCGGGGCGGACCAGCTCACGGGGCGGCAGCGCAGGGAAGGCGATGACGGACAGGAGCTCACGCCCCCGGACCGGCCGAAAGACCCGCCCGTGAAAGCGGGCAGGGACGCAGACATGGCCGCTTATACGGGTCACGCCAACACGGGTCATTCCCCGTCGGATGCCACCTGAGCAACGCCGCCGCTGCCGCGCGCCAAAGCCGTCACGGTGCCGGGTAGGGATGTTGCTTCAACAAGCCCGCCAGATGCGCGGCATTGCAGGCCAGCGTGCGGATCGTGTCGGCGAGTTTCGGCGGCGTCTTCTCGAGATCGACGTAGTTGACGCTGCCCATCGCCTCGCCGACCCAGTAGGCGGAGCTGCCCCCGGGGATCGTGAAGCCCACGTCGGCCAGCGCCTGGTAGAGCTCTGCGGTCACGTGATGCGCGCCGTCCTCGTTGCCCACCACGGCGACCACCGCGACGCGGCCGAAGGTGGGATAGCGCCCCTGTTCATCGATTTCGCCAAGGAACGCGTCCATCCGTTCCAGCACGCGCTTGGCCACGCTGGAAGGCTGGCCCATCCAGATCGGCGTGGCGAGCACCAGGATGTTGGCATCCAGCACCTTGCGGCGCAGTGCAGGCCACGCGTCGCCGTCGCCTTCGTCGGTTTTCACGCCCGGCTTGACGTCGTGATCGACGACGCGGGTATCGGATATGTCGACGCCGAACGAGTGCAGGCCCTGCAGGACCTGGTCGAGGATTTTCTGGGTCGAGGAGGTTTTCGGACCGCGCTTGAGCGTGCAGTTCATGCCGAATGCGCTGAGTCCGGACGCTGCGGATTCGCCGCGTTTTTCCATGATCGTTGCCTTGCAGCCTGGGGGATGACGACCGAGACTAGGGCGGGCGTTGTCACGCTCCGATGAACGCGCGAGCAGGACATCCCTTGGAAGATGAAGCGCCTCCCACCCGTCATGTCAGCCGCGGACGCACCTTCGTCTACGTGCTGCCGTGCCGCCACGAGGACATCCTCAAGGTCGGCTACTCGCGCGATCCGCTGGAGCGCTTCCGCACCCTGCATCGGCGCTTCTTCGAGTTCTTCGACCTGGATCGCGGCCTGCTGATCGACACCGAACGCCTGCGCGAGGCCCGCCAGGTCGAGCGCCTGTTCATCACCACGTTCGCCGAACAGCGGGCGCCGGCGCCGCTGGTGGTGCGCCAGGCCGCGGCGGGGCATACCGAATGGTTTCGCGGCATCGCGCCCGAAGCCGAGGCGCTGGCGCACCGGCTGCGCGACGAGCAGGGCTACACCTTGCACGCGCCGCTGGCCACGTGGCTGCGGGCGCGCCTGGACGAACGCGCCGAAGCGCTGTTCGGCTGGTCCGCGCGCATGCTCGATGCGCTGGAGTACGAATACTTCAACGCGCCGGCCATGGCGGGCAGCAGCCGCGGCGCCGCTGCGCTGCGCGATACGCTGGACACCTGCGCGGCGCTCGGCATGGATCTGTCCGTGTTGGTGCCCGTCGAAGTGCTGGACTGGTATCGCAGCGCCGACTACTTCGGCTCGCGCTGAGCCGACGGCGTCGCCTGGTTGCCCCGGCATTCGGCGTGGCCGCATTGGCAGCCCGAGGACTGGTCGGAGGTGGGCGATTCCACCCGCTTGCGGCAGTGTTCGCTGCAATAGGCGTCACCGGCGGGAATCGCACAGGTGCAGGCGGGATGGGCGCAACGCTGCTTGTCGGTCGTGTTCATTCAGTGGCTCCCGGTTGATGTCGAGCCGGCCGCCGCGGGCGTGGCGGCCGTGGTGGCGCCAGCCGGGCGAGTGTGGTCGAAGCTGGCGTCCATGGCGGCGCGGTGTCTCATCGCATCGTCCCGTGCGGCAGGCATGTCCAGCTGATCCTGCAGCTGACGCGCCAGCTCCAGGTGCGTCTTCAGCGTGGGCAGGGTGGCCTGGGCAAACGCGCGCACCTCGGGGTCCTGCGTTCGCCGGGCTTCGGCGGTGAACAGCGCAACGGCTTTCTGATGATCCTTGACCATCGTCGCGGCCCATGCCTTGTCGAACTTCTTCGCGTCGAGCGCCTTCGTGGCGCTGGCCGATTGTTGCGCCTCGTCGCCCGGCGCCGCGGGCAGGGCGACCTGTTTGGCCTGCGCCAACGCCCGTAGCTTGTCATTGGCCATGGTGTGGTCGTCCACGATGCGTTGGGCCAGCTGTTTCACGCTGGCCTGGGAGGACTTTTCCAGCGCAAGCTGCCCCATCGCGACTTCGGCCATGCCATCGCTGGCGGCGCTTGTCATGAACTTGCTGTCCGCGGCGTTGGCAACCAGTGGGGTCTTGTCGCGGCCGGACTGTGCGCAGGCGGCGAAGGCAAGGCCGCACAGCAGCAGGCCAGCCGCCGCTCGCATGAAGGGTCGCATCAACATGATGGGCTTCCTCGTTTGCATGGGGAGCGTTGATGAAACCGCTTGCCACGGGAAGCGGGCGTGATGCCTGCGTGCAATGACGATGACGGGCGGAGCCTCGAATACCACTGGCGCTGGCCATGGCGACCACCGACAGCAGAGTCTGTCGACCGCAGGGCTTGGGCAGGATGTCGCGTTCAGCTCGCGCGCTTCGGCGAAGGCTCACTGTTGGCCGAGGTGGGCACGATGGACCTGCGCAGGCCATCGTCGCGCAGCGTGCGGATGAACGAAGTTTCCATCTGGCCGCGACCCAGGTGCATGTCGCTCATCAGGACGCCGACGTCCGGCTGCCGCCACGATCACCTCGCAGGCGGCGTGATCCAGCAACAGCACAGCGAGCTCGCGAATGTCGGCGTCGTCTTCGACCAGAAGAACCCGGCTGGCGAGCATGGAGCTGACCCCTGATTGTCAAGCCCGCATGAAGATTGCATCGCAATCAAAGCGTCGCCGGAACGTGGATGAAACACCCGCGTTCAGGACTCGCGCGAGATGTTCACGGAAGACGTCGATGCGCAACGCCCATGCATGCCGGCTTGCCGCCACGCCATCAGCGGCGGCGTGGTGATGCCATGCAGGACGATGCTCAGCACCACCGTGGTGATCACGAATTCCGCCACCACCGATGTCGCTGCCGGACTCAGGCCATGTGTGGCGGCGTAGGCCAGGTAGTTCAGGCTGCCGATGCCACGGATGCCGATCCATCCGATCAGCAGGCGTCGCGAACGGGGGATCTGCGAACCGATCGTTGCCAGCCAGATCGCCAGCGGTCGCACCACGGCAAACAGCAGCAGCGCCAGCAGCGTGGCGGCCGGGTGCCAGTGGTTGGCGAACGCGGCGCCGAGCAGGAAGACCAGCGCGGCGGCGATCAGGCGCTCGAGCGTATCGCCGAAGGACAGCGCGTCCGAGAGCACCATGCCCATCGACGCCACCGGCTTGCGTGCCTGCTCCGGATTGCGGCTGCGGGGATCGATGAGCACTTCGGCTGGCGGATGGATTGCCGTCCCGCGACCGTCGTCCTTGCCCAGGTCCGGATGCGGATGGCGCCTGACCACGTGCAGCTCCACATGGCGCAGGCCGAGTCCCGCGGCGAAGGCGGCCAGGAAACCCGAGGCCGACAGCGCCGTGGCCGCGGCATACGAAAGCGCCATCAGGGCCAGCGCCAGAACATCGTTCGGCGTGACGTCCGCGCTGGCGGTCTTCATCCGTACGCCGATCCAGCCGATGAGCCAGCCCAGCGCGAAACCGATGCCCAGGCCACCGGCCAGCGGCCAGGCGAAGTCCTGACCCAGCCATTTTCCCAGCGCGCTGGCCGAGCCATGGCCGCCCAGCAACAGCAAGGCCAGCACCACGAAGGGCAGGGCGGTGCCGTCGTTCAGGCCGGCCTCTCCGGACAGCGCGAGGCGCAGGCGATCGCGATCGCTGGCGTCGTCCACCGCGACCATGCTGGCCAGCACCGGATCGGTGGGCGCGAGGATCGCGCCAGTCAGCATGGCCAGTGGCCACGGCAGCGCGAACAGCCAGTGCGCCACCACGCCTACGCCTGCCACGGTCAGCACCATCGCGGGCAAGGCCAGTCGCGCGGCGGTGCGCCAGGATGGATCGGAAAAGCCCAGGCGCAGCTTCAGCCCGGTCATGAACAACGACACCACCAGCGCGATCTCGGTCAGCCGGGCGATGCCGTGCGCGTGCGCGGTGAGCTCGATGTCCAGCAGCTTCAGGCACCAGGGGCCGGCCACGATGCCGGCGGCGAGGTACAGGCTGAAGGTGGTCACCGGCAGATGCCTGATCCAGCCCGACGCCAGCGACATCAGCAACAGGAGGAATCCGATGGATGCGGTCCAGCCAAGCAGGTTCATGGAGCGGCCGTTCGAGGGTGCTGCACGAGCATGTCTTCCCCGCCATGAAATTCGCGGCAAACGCGGGCGCGAAGAGCAAGCCGCCGCTACGACAGCGACGCCTTCAGCGCCGCCGCGAGCGCGGCGTCCCCGTTGAGCAGATCCTTCCAGGCGAGCGTCACGCCCTTGCGGTGTCCCTTTTCCACCAGCTTCAGCCCGGCGGGATCGATGCTCAGCGTGTAACGGCGATCGTCGATCGCCAGTTCGCGTCGCAGCAGTTTGTTCAGCGGAGTCATCGGCGAGTCCTCGTGGCGGATGCCCGAGTTTCGATCCAGCCGCGAGGCCGGCCCGGGCGACGGCACTCACGAAGGCATTGCATGAATATCACGCGGGCTGGGCGCGCAAGAGGCGAGGATCGGCAGCACCTCGCACGGGAGACCGGTCATGCATCCATACCGTCCAGCCGCAGCCGTGGCCGCCAACACACCAGGCGATCCCGAGTACCGGCCGCCCGATCCGCCGCCGCCCACCTATCCCGATCCCAGCGAACCCTCGCCCCAGGCCCCGGCCGAGCCCGAAGTGCCGCCGCCTGATCCACCGGCCGATCCGCCGCAACCGCCCACCCGTGCGTGATCCGGTCCCCGCGCTCCGGGCGCTGTTCCGCCGCGGCCGCGCATCGATGGTTTCGAAACCTTGCCACGCGGAGTATCGACATGAAAGCCGACCCCACATGCAGCCATTCGCCGTCCTCGGTGCCGCCGGTGCTGGACGGCCGTCATCCACCGATTCCCGAGCCGCTCGAATGGCAGAAACACCTGCCCGACGCAGCGGACCCGGACGCCTCGCGCCGCATCCCGCGGCGGCGCCCGGCCACGAAGCAACCAGCCGCGAAGCAAGGCGAACGCGCGAAGCAAGGAGAACGCTAGACGCGGGCGCTGGCGGATGGCGCCTCACGCGAGGTGCTCGCCGCGCACGCGGAAAGCCAGGCTGATGCGCGGACCCACCGGCGTGCGCTGCTTGGGAATCGCGTGGTCATAGTGCAGTTGGGTGTCCCAGCTCATCACCAGCAGGCTGCCGGCTTCCAGGTCGATGTGCAGCACCCGGCGCGGCGGCTGCCTGGCCCGCACGGTCAGGCGGCGCGTGGCGCCCAGCGAGAGCAGGGCGATCGGCTCGCCGCGCATCAGGTCGGCCAGCTTGTCGTTGTGCGGCGCGACGCTGTCGCGTTCATCGCGATAGAGGTTGAGTCCCACGCTGTCGAACGGCGCGCCGACCGCGGCGGTCGTCACGTCGCGAGCCTCCTGCAGCGCCTTGGGCAGTGCGGGATCGTTCAGCCGGAAATGGGCTCGCAGGCGCGGTACGTCCACCTCGCGCTCGTACATCAGTCGCGTCCCGCCCTTCCACTGCACGCCGGTCTGCAGTTGCTCGAACCAGCGCCCCGCAGTCTCCCCATCCACCAGCTCCGGGGTGAGCACGATGCGACCGCTGGCGTCGTCCAGCAGCCGTTGCGGGCCACGGTCGAACAGGCTCAGTTGCGCCATGGCGGCGTGCTCGCTATTCCGGTGATCACGACTGGTGCTCGCGGATCAGGGTGATCCGCCCATTGGGTTCGAGTCGCGCGGTGATGACGGTGGCTTCGTTCTCCAGCCCCGCAGCATGCAGTGCCCGTTCGAACGCCGCTTCGGGCAAATTGCAGCGGCGCAGGGCTTCCGGGCTGCGCTGGCCGTTGCGGGCAAGGATGGACGGCCAGCCTTCGACCAGGCGATTGAGCGGGGCGCTGCGCGTGCAGATCCAGGCCAGGCCGCGATCGACCGCCAGGATGCTGGCCACCGCGATGATGCCGCCGAGGAAGGAGGTATCCGAACCGATGATGGAAGTGCGCATCGTTCCGCCGACGAGGATCAGCACTACCACGTCGAAAGCCGACATCTCGCCGAACGAGCGCTTGCCGGCCAGGCGCAGCAGGCACAGCAGGATGAGATAGACCGCCGCGCCACGCAGCGCGAAATGCCACCATGGCATGGACAAGTGCATCAGCGAATTCATCGAACCGACTCCTGCAGGCCACGGGTGCACGAGGCTACCGCCGCGATGGCGCCAGACAGCGTGAAGAAACGGCAAGGCGTGCGTCGGCGCTATCGGCGTGGTGCTGCTTCACGGGACCCGGTGCCGGCCTTCGGCCTCGATCATGTGGCGCCGCGCGCGCCAGGTTTCGGCGGTCTGCGGCTTGATGAACAGCGAGACGATTTCCGGGTGGGCCTGCTTGGCCTGCTTCTCGATGCGGTTGATGCAGGCCTCGATCTGCGGCGTGGTCAGCGCATCCTCGAACTCGGCGCTCAGCGTGGCGACCACCTGGCTCGGCCCCATCTGCACGGTCAGCACGCCGTTGGCGCAACGCACGCCGGCGTCGCCCGCCGCGATGGCGAGAATCGCCTCGCCCACCACCGGATGGGCGGGTTCGCCGATCAGCAGTCCCTTGGTCTCGCGGGCCAGCAGCAGCGCCGACAGCGACAGCACGGCGGCAATGCCGATCGAGGCGACGCCATCCAGCACGGGCTGGGCGAGCAGTTGCGCGCTGACCAGCCCGGCCAGCGCCACCAGCAGACCCAGCAAGGCCGCGCTGTCCTCCAGCAGCACGGTGAACGTGGCGGGGTCCTTGCTGAGGCGGAACGCCTCGAAATAACCCAGCCTGCCCTTGCGCGCGCGGAACTCGCGCAGCGCCACCCACCACGAGCTGCCTTCGAACACGAACGACACCGCCAGCACCAGGTAATTCATCAACGGCCGTGCGACCGGTTCGGGCTGGCGGATGTGCATCACGCCCTCGTAGAACGACACGCCCGCGCCCATCGCCAGCACCAGCAGGGCCACGATGAAACTCCAGAAATACAGCTCCCTGCCATAGCCGAACGGGTGGGTGCGATCCGCTGGCCGCGCCGCGCGGCGCAAGCCGTAGAGGAGCAGCAATTCGTTGACCGTGTCGACCAGCGAATGCACGCCTTCGCTGAGCATCGCCGAGCTGCCGGTGATTCCGGCAGCCACGAACTTGGCGATCGCGATCATCAGGTTGCCGCCCAGGGCGACAAGGACCACCTTGTGCGAGCCGGACGCGGGCACCGGTCAGTCGTCCGTGTACAGCTTCTGGCAGCGCAGGCAGAAGAAGCTGCGCCGATGGGTCTTGCCCAGGTACGCGCGCTGCAGCGGAATGTCGTGGCGCGGGCAACGCCCGCGGTTGTGCACCAGCCAGTGCCTGGCCAGCACGAAGGCCTTTTTCCAGGCCAGGAATTCGAACGCGTAGACGCGGGCCTGCTCCACCAGCTGGGCCAGCTTGTACGGCGACAGCGCGCCGATGGTGGAAAGCGGGTGGACGCGGATGCGGAACAGCACCTCGTTCTTGATGATGTTGCCGACGCCGGCGAACACGGTCTGGTCGAGCAGGGCGTCGCACACCAGGGTGTGCGGCATGGCGCGCAGCTTCGCCCTGGCCAGTTTCGGGTCCCAGTGCTCCGACATCACGTCACCGCGCCAGTCGTACAACTCGTCGAGCCTGCCCTCCAGCAGACGCACCGAGCAGTTGTAGAAGTTCAGCTCACCCTCGTCGAAACCCAGGCCGAGTCGCGGCGCGATGTCCCGTTCTTCGTCGATGCGGTAGCTGCCGAACATCAGCAGGTGGACGCGCACGTTCAGCTCGCCGGACAGCTCGACGAGGAACTGCTTGCCGAAGCTGCGCAAGGCCAGCACCCGGCGACCGGGCAGGCGCTGCAGGTCGATCTTCGCGTTGCCGGTGGCGCGCCGGATGGTGCGCCCGGCGAACGCGGCTGACTGTTCGCGCAGGATGACGATGGAAGGACCTTCCGGCATCGATGCTTCCGCACATGAGGATGGCCATCGTGCAACGGGCAACGAGCAGGAAAGGTGAAGCGCCCGGAGCCTGTGAAGAAAACCACTTCCTGTGGCTTTCTTCTATCGCACGTCCGGTACACGCGCGGACGTGCTCACGTCCGTGGCATCGCCCAGTCGCGACCTCAGCTCCAGCGCGTTGGCTACCGCGTGACCCAGTGCCGTGTTGTCGAAGATGCACCAGTGCCGGGCAGGCTCCGGGTCGGGGCGTCGCAGGCGGCGCTCGATCCGGCGCAGGGCCGCTTCGGAATACGCGTCGTAATAGATCCGCGGCGAGCCGTGCAGACGGAAATACTGCAGACGGCGATCGCCCGCCGGCACGGCAGCGCGAGGGTGCCGGGCGGGATCGGCGGCCACCCGCGCGACGCCGCGTTCGCGCAAGGCGCGGCTCACGGCAGGATGGAACCACGACGGATGCCGCGGCTCGCAGGCCACCGGGCCTGCGTGCAGGCGCCTCAGCTGATCGAGGAACGGCAGCACCTCCAGCGGCTTGTAGACGAGGCTTGGCGGCAATTGCAGCAGCAGGCAACCCAGCTTCACGCCGAGCTCATCGACCTGAGCCAGAAAATCCCGCAATGCCGGTTCGGCGTGGCGCAGGCGGGCTTCATGGCTGATGGTGCGGGGCATCTTCACCGCGAAACGGAAATCCCGCGGCACGCTGGCCGCCCAGCGACGCCATGTGGCCGGTCGATGCGGGCGATAGAACGACGAATTGATCTCCACGCAGTTGAAGCGCTGCGCATAGCGTTCGAGATGGCTGCTTCCCGCGGGGAAGCGATCGGCGTGGGCGGCAGGGATCGACCAGCCGGCGCAGCCGATCAACAGCTCGGGTCGACACATCGTGTGAACAGTCACGGCAGCATGCTTGGCGGGGCGCGAAGGGCGGGCGTTATAGTTGAAGATCGAAGATTGAAGACGCCGCGTGAGAGGGTCGTGAATGCCTCGCGCGACCCGGCGACACCACGCCGTGGGTGAGTCTTCGAATCGGATCGACAAGCATGAAACATGGGCATGGGGTTATCCGAATGGCTGGGACGGTTGCCGCGGGCGGGGATTTCACCGGATCTTTCCAGGCATTGCTGGAGGCGATGCCGATGCCTGCCTATCTGTGCGATGGCAGCGGCGTGGTGCTTGCCTGCAATGCGAAGGCCGCCCGGCTGTGGGGTGATGCCCTGCGGATCGGCGGCAGCGACCACGCGTTGTGGACCGCGGCCGGGGCATCGCCGCATGCAGCACAGGCCAGCGATGCTGCGGATGACATCGACATCGTGCTGGAAGCCGCCGCCGGCGAGCGACTGCGCGCTTCGCTCAGCGTGTCGGCCGTGATGGGCGGCGAGCTTCCTTCCGGCGTTCTGCTGAAGTGCTTCCAGCTGGCTCGCGCCAGCGACGATGCGGAGGACCTTTTCGAGAACGGCGCGGTGGGGCTGCGCCTGGTCGCGGCGGACGGCACGATACTGCGCGCGAACCGGACGGAACTGGACCTGCTTGGCTACCGGCGCGACGAATACGTGGGCCACAAGCTGGGCGAGTTCGATGCCGACGGCGACCACCTGGCCCGGCTGCTCGAACGGGTTCGCGCGGGTGAATCGGTGGACCGGTATCCGGCCCGGCTGGTGGGTGCGGACGGTCGCGTGCGGCACGTGCAGATCAGCTCCAGCGGCCGCTTTGCCGATGGCCAGTTCGTCCACTCGCGCTGCTTCACTGTCGACGTCTCCGGGCAGGAGCAGCTGAGCCGGACGATCCGCAAGCGCGAGCAGTTTTCCGGCCAGGTGCTGCAGGCCCTGCCGGTGGCGGTCTACACCACCGATGCCGCAGGCAGGCTCACCTTCTTCAACGAGGCGGCGATCGATCTCGCCGGATGGCGCCCCTCGCTGGGCGAGAACTGGGCGGCCTCGTGGAAGCTTTCCGGACTGGACGGCACGCCGCTGCCTCAAGAGCAGTATCCGATGGCCATCGCGCTCCGCGAGGCACGGCCGTTGCACGGCGAGATGGTGGTGGCCGAACGGTCCGATGGCAGCCGGCTCACGCTGGCGACTTACCCCACGCCGCTGTTCGATGACGACGGCAGCCTCAGCGGCGGCGTGAACATGCTGCTCGACGTCACCGGACAAAAGGAAGCCGAGCAAGCCCTGCAGGGGCGCAACGCCCGGCTGGAACAGCGCGTGTCCGAACGCATCCGGGTGGCGGAAACGACGTCGATGAACCTGCATCGCAGCGAGCGCAATTTCGCCCTGCTGGTGGGCAGCGTGATCGACTACGCGATCTACATGCTCGATCCGCAGGGCGTGATCACCAACTGGAACGCCGGCGCCGAACGCATCAAGGGATACACCGCCGAGGAGGTCATCGGCACGCATTTCTCCCGCTTCTACACGCCCGAGGATTGTGCCAGGGGCATGCCGGCGGCCGCCCTGGAGACCGCCCGCCGCGAAGGACGCTACAACGCGGAAGGGTGGCGCGTGCGCAAGGATGGCAGCCGCTTCTGGGCCAACGTGGTGGTCGATCCGATCCACGACGGCGGCAGGCTGATCGGTTTTGCCAAGATCACCCGCGACGTCACCGAGCGGATGCAGGCCGAGACGGCGCTGGTGGAAAGCGAATACCTGGCTCGCGGCGTGATCGACACCGCGCTCGACGGCTTCGCGCAACTGGACGAGGGCGGCCTGATCGTCCGCTGGAATCCGCGCGCGGAAAGCCTGTTCGGCTGGCAGCGGGAACAGGCCATCGGCCAGCCGCTGTCCGCCCTGGTGGTGGCGGAGCCGGACCGCCAGCGTTTCGAGGACAGCCTGCGCTCGCCGTCCGCGCGGGGTGCCTCGGGCGCGGCCGTGCGGCCGATCGAGATGGTCAGTCGTGATGGTCGCAGGATTCCGGTGGAGATCAGCGTCAGCTCGCTGTCCCTGCACCAGGGCTACCGCACCAACATCTTCATCCGCGACCTCAGCGAGAAGGTGCTGATCGAGGCGCAACTGCGCCAGGCGCAGAAGATGGAGGCGGTGGGCCAGCTGACCGGCGGGCTTGCCCACGACTTCAACAATCTTCTGCAGGGGATCATCGGTTCGCTCGACCTGATCCAGCTGCGGGTGGATGCGGGCAGGACGGGCGAGGTGACGCGTTTCGTCGATGGCGCGTTGAACTCGGCCAACCGCGCGGCGGCAATGACCCATCGGCTGCTGGCCTTTTCGCGCCGCCAGCCACTGGACCCGCGACCCGTACAGGCCAATCCGCTGATGCTGTCGATGGCCGACCTGCTGCAACGCACTCTGGGTGAACAGATCGGCCTGGAATTCGATCTGGCGCCCGACCTCTGGCCGACGCTGTGCGACCCCAACCAGCTCGAAAGCGCCGTACTGAACCTGTCGATCAATGCCCGCGACGCGATGCCCGAGGGTGGCCGGCTGATCATCCGCTCGCGCAACGTGACCGTCGATGACGTCAAGACGCGCCAGTGGCACGAAGTGAACAGCGACCGCTACATCTGCATCGAGGTCGTCGACACCGGCGCCGGCATGAGTCCCGAGGTGATCGACCGCGCGTTCGAGCCCTTCTTCACCACCAAGGCGGTGGGCCAGGGTACGGGACTGGGCCTGTCGATGGTGTACGGGTTTGCGCGGCAGTCAAACGGCTACTGCGACATCCGCAGTACGCCGGGCCAGGGCAGCACCGTGGTGCTGTATCTGCCGTATCACCTGGACGAGGCCGGGCAGGAAACCTCACCGGCGACACGGCACGCGCCGGCCACGCCCGGCCATGGCGAGATCGTGCTGGTGGTGGAGGATGAAGAAGTGGTGCGCCACGTGGTGGTCGAGGTGCTGCATCAACTGGGCTACATGGTGCTGGAGGCCGCCGACGGCGAAGCAGGGCTGGCCGCGCTGAGGTCCTGCGAAGACGTCCACCTGCTGATTTCCGACATCGGCCTGCCCGGCATGAACGGTCGGGCCCTGGCCGATGCGTCGCGGGCCCTGCGGCCCGACCTCAAAGTCCTGCTGATGACCGGCTACGCGTCCGACGCCTCGGCATCCGAAGGGTTTGCCGCGGGGATGGAGCTGATCACCAAGCCGTTCACCGTCGAGGCGCTGGCCAGCCGGCTGCGCAGGATGCTGGGGGATTCCCGGACAGGGGTCTGCTCTGAATCGCATGGGCCGTCAGTCAGCTAAACGCCGACGGCCACCCAGCGGATCAGGCCAGCAGATCCTGCACGGCCGTGCACAGCGACTTCATGTCCAGCGGCTTCGACATCATCCGGACGCCGGGGAACTCCACCGCCAGTGCCTGCAGGTCGCCGCCCGACATCACCATGAATGGCACGCTCCGCTGCTGCAGCGCGAGCATCACCGGATGCGCGGTCTCGCCACGCAACCCCCACGTCGAGCAGCGCCGCATCGAAGTCGGTGCTCTCGATGTCGCCCAGCGCGTCGATGAGCGAGAGGTCGACGAACACCTCCAACCCCATGTCGCGCAAGCTGTCTTCCACCACCATGGCAACGACGGGATCGTCCTCGACCACGAGGATCCGCTTTCCTTTTTCGAACGACATCATCCCCGGCCCCAGCGCTCGTGCATTTCCTGACGAGTGTAAGCCTTCCCGAGGAAAACGGAATGCTGATCATGCCGGGCGGAATTGCGCGATGGGTTCGCGCCGCTGCGGTCATCGGCGCGGTCATCGGGTCGTCGGGTAGCCAGGGGAAAGCGGACGAACGGTGCTGAAGGCCATCGACGGCACCACGCGATCCATCAGACGCGGTGGGAAGGGTTCATCCCCGATCCGACTTCAACTGCTTGACCAGTTCGGCCTTGCGCATCGCCATCGTTTCGCCGAGCGAAGCCAGGGTCGCCTTGTCGAGCAACTTCTTCGCGCGGGGGAACATCTCCTTCTCTTCCTCGTCCGCGTGGTGGGTCACCAGCTCCTTGAGCACCTTGGCGCGTCCGGAGAACTTCTCGTTGCCCACGGGCGTGGCCAGCAGATCGGGCAGCACCAGGTCACCGGCGGCCCGGTGTTCCTCCAGCGCCTCGAAGTACATCTTGTCATCATCGGACTGGTCGCCGCGGGCCTTGAACGCGGGGTAGAAGATCTCTTCCTCGATGGTGGTGTGGGCCTTCAGCTCCACCCGGATCTTCTCCAGCAGTTCGGTGCGCTTCTTGACGCCGCGGGGTGTGCTTTGCGCCAGTTCGTCGAGCAGCTTTTCCACCGCATCGTGGTCGTTCTTGAGCAGGGTGATCGCGTCCATGGGGAGCTCCGGTTGGGGGAAAACCGACAATGCCCACCCACCGGTGAATGGGTCGTGCAAGGTTTGCGCAGACGGCGTCACGCCCGCCGAGCTTTCCCTTTGCGCGGATTCGTCGGCACATGCTCTAGACAGAACGCACATCGGGATTTAACCGCCCGGCCGGCACGCTGCGATCCCCTCCCGCAGCAGAGACGCCCATGTCCAGTCATGACCGCAAAGATCCGGCACATCCCGATTGCAAGGACACCCCGGCCGCGCCGGAAACGCCGGCCATGCGTGCGCAACGCAAGGCCAGGGAAAGCGACAACCAGGACGAGGCGCTGGAAGAAACCTTCCCGGCCAGCGATCCGGTTTCGCCCTTCGTGCCGGCGAAGGTGCCCGAGGTCGAGGCGACGGACGCCGCCAAGGGTCATGGCATCGTCCATGAAGGACGCCGTCACGACCTGGCACAAATCCGTTCCCAGATGGACCCGGACCTGTTGGAGCGGATACGGGGCGAAGGCTACAGCGACCAGGAGTTCTTCAACGCCTATCTGATCGCCCACGCCGACAAGTACGGCGAGCGCTTCACGGTGCGCTGAAGGCGACTGTCAGGCCCGCAGGCGCCGGCGCAGCTTCATCGCGTCGAACGGCGCCTTCACCTTGGCGTCGTTGTCGAAGTAGCAGTACACGTCGCGCGACTTCCGCGGCGGCGGGGGCATGCTGCTGGCGCGATGGCCGTCGTCGGCGGACTGCCCGCCACTCATCCATGCGCGGATGCGTCGGGCCCATCCGTCCAGTGCGGCATCGGAATAGCCGCTGGAATAGAGGACCTGGTCGCCATGCATGCGCATGTAGACGAAGCCTCCGGTCAGGTCATGCAGCTGGGGCCACGTCGTGGCCGCGTCGGAGACCACCAGGGCCACGCGATGCCTGCGCAACAGGGCGATGAAGGCCGGATTGCTGAAGCTGTCGTGGCGTTTCGATGGCGTGCCGAAGGCAGTGATTGCGTCGTGGCGAGAGGTCGCCGACGAAGCGGGCGTGATGGTCGTGTTGCCTGGCCAGTCGCAGGGCGGACTGGCTGTCGCGCGGCAGCGAGGCCAGGAAGGCATCGAACAGCCCGTGGTCGTATTTCAGGTTCGGCGGAAACTGCCACAGCAGCGGTCCCAGTTTCTGGCGCAGCTCCAGCACACCGGAGGCAAAGAAATTGGCCAGGGGCTTGTCCACCTCACGCAGCCGGCGCACGTGGGTAATGAAGCGTGGCGCCTTCACGGCGAAGACGAAACCGGGCGGCGTGTCGCGATACCAGCTGCGCCAGCTGTCGGGGCGCTGCAGCGAATAGAACGAACCGTTGATCTCGATGGTGTCGAGCTGGCGTGAGGCGTAGTGGAGTTCCAGTCGCTGCGGCAGGTCCTGCGGATAGAACCTTCCACGCCATGGCGCGTAGCGCCAGCCGGAAATGCCGATGCGCAGTCTGGCCATGGAGCTTCCACAAGTCATCGATGGGTGATGACGCTACCGCGCCGGCCGTGGTTCGATGATGAAGACGGGTGGTGCCGGGTACCGGATTGGGGGGCGGTTTGTGGTCACCCTTTCTTGATGCGACCGCGTGCAAGGTGCAGCTTTCGACAGGAGAGCGCAGACATGGTCGAGCCGGTTCGAAACCGCAGGCATGGCGACGGCGATCGCAACGACGACGATGTCGCGAAGAAGGACGCCCCCAACCAGAAAGAGCGCGACCGCGAGGTCCGCGAAGACCAGCAGGACATCGACAGCGAGTCCCGCCGCAAGACGGGTGCGGGTTGATCCGTCGATGCCCGCCGGCATCCGCTTCATGTTTCCGGCCGTGACCGTCGCCGCCGGATGCCCGCGTGGGGCCGCACGAACTCGCGTCCATCCGTGGACAGACCGATGAACATGTCCTTTCTCGCGTTCAGCATGTCGCCCCTGGAGATACTGGTCCGGGGCAGCCTGATGTACTGGTTCCTGTTCGTGATCTTCCGCTTCGTCCTGCGCCGCAACGCGGGATCGGCCGGGATCGCGGACATCCTGTTCGTGGTGCTGCTGGGCGACGCGGCGCAGAACGCCATGATCGGCGACGGCCAGACGGTGGCCGACGGCGCGACCCTGATCGCCACCCTGGTCTGCTGGAACTATCTGCTGGATTACCTGGGTTGCCGTTACGCGCTGATCTCGCGGCTGACCGACGCACCGCCGGTGCTCATGATCCGCCACGGTCGCCTGCAGCGCGGCAACATGCGCCGCGAAAACCTCACCGAGCAGGAGATCGAAGCGCAGTTGCGGCTGTCCGACGTCGAGCGGCTCGACGAGGTCAGGGCGATGTACCTGGAAAGCGACGGCTCCTTCAGCGTGCTGAAGAAGAAGCGCTCTGCGTAGACGCGCCGCCAACGGTCAACCACCGGGGAAGTCCATGCAGCTGTCGCGACTGGCCAGCATCCTGCGCAAGACGATCGGAGGGATCGGCGACGACGCGCTGCTGACCCGTGCGGCGGCCATCGCGTTTTACTCCGCGCTGTCGTTCGCACCGCTGATCGTGTTGTTGCTGTGGCTGCTGGCCGCGTTGCGGCCGGAGTGGCAGCAACAGCTGACCGACGGGCTGGCCGGGATACTGGGCGCAAAGGCCGCCGGCGCGATCACCCTGGTGCTGCAGAACGCGAAGTCCAGGCCGACGCTGGGCAACGTCGCCGGGGTGGTGGGCCTGCTGATCACGCTGTTCAGTGCCTCGGTGGTTTTCGCCCAGTTGCAGGGCGCGCTCAACGTCATCTGGGATGTCCAGGCTCGCCCCGGCAAGGCCATCACCGCCTGGTTGTGGGCGCGCGCCCGGGCGATCGCGCTGCTGGTCGGCGTCACCTTCCTGCTGATCGTGTCGTTCGTGGTCAGCACGCTGATCCGCTTCTTCGTGCCGACGGATTCGTGGATCTGGAGCATCGCCGAGCAGGTGATTTCGCTGCTGGTGTTCATCGCGGCGTTCGGCGCGATGTATCGCGTCCTGCCCGATGCGCGCATCGCGTGGGCGGATGCCTGGCGCGGCGCCTTGCTGACCACCGTGCTGTTCATCGCCGGCAAGTACGCGATCGACCTGTACATCCGCCACGCCAGCGTGGGCGGCGCCTACGGGCCGGCGGGCGCGCTGGTGGTGTTGCTCACCTGGGTCTACTACGCCTCGACCATCGTGCTGATGGGCGCCGAACTCACCCACGGACTGTCCGCCGCCCGCGGCGAAAAGGCGCGGCCCGAGCAGCAGGCGGAACGTTCGAACGACAGGGAAATACGCAGCGGCTGAGCCGTGGTGTCCATCCGTGGGTGCCGGCGAAGATGCCCGCAGGCGACACGACGCGCGGGGCGCAAGATCACGGCCTCGCTGATGTGGCGGTCCGGGTCAGCGGCCGGCTTTCCGCCTCTCGCGCAGGCGCGCCATGGCCGCCGCCGCATTCACCTGGAGCATGCCGTCGGAAACGCGGCTGCTCTGCAGCAGCAGGTCGTGGACCGAACGTGCATCCAGCGCGGGGGCCATCGCCAGCAGCAGGGCGGTGATGCCGCTGACATGTGCCGCCGCCATCGACGAGCCGGAGGTGAAGTCGTAGCCGCCGCCGGGTTGGGTGGTGAGGATGTCGCTGCCCGGGGCGCTCAGCACGCCGGGCGGCGCCTCCGTCGCACGGCTGGTGCGCACCACGATGACGCCCGTCGCGCGGTCGGGAAATCCGCCGACGTTGCCGTCCGGCGGCATCGCCGTGATCACGATGCGGCCCTGCTCGAGCAGACGGCTCAGCAATTCGTCGAGCAGGGGATCGGCGGGGCCGCCCAGGCTCAGGTTGATGATGCGCGTATCGGTGTCGATTACCGCCGCCAGCGCCTTGGCCAGGGTGAAGGTGTTGCAGCGGGCGCCCGCGCCGGGCACCGGCGGATACCAGCAGGCCTTGTAGACGCTCAGTACCGCGCCGGGCGCGATCCCCACGATGCCCCGGTGGTTGTCGGCGGTGGCGGCGATCACCCCGGCGACTTCGGTGCCGTGGTTGTCGCGGTCGAACGCCGTGCGGTCCGCGTCGACCAGGTTCTGCGTGTCGCCGATGCGCCCCTGCAGGTCGGGGTGGGCCAGGTCGGCGCCGGTATCGATGATCGCGACACGAACCCCGTCGCCGCGGCTGAGGTTGTGCGCAACGGCGGCATCGGTCTCGACGAAGCCGCGCTGCAGGTCGGCGTAGGGATCGTTGTATCGACGGGCATCCGGTGGCGGCGGGTCGGCGTAGGTCGAATAGCTTTGCAGCGGCTGGGCGAGTCGCACCCGGGCGTCCGCGGCCAGCGCCTTGAGCAGCGTGTCGCGGGACATGCCGGGGGGCGGCGTCAGCACGATGCAGTACACGTCCAGCGCCTTGATCGGCCAGCCGGTCACCTCCTGCCAGCCATAGATCTTCTTCAGCGCCGCGAGGGTCGATGCCGCCCGCTGGCCGATCCCGTAGTTCGCCGATGGCAGGTAACCGAGCAGGCTGGAACCCGCGTGCGTGGCAGGCGGCGCCAGCGGATTGGCCACCGCCAGCACGATGTCGCGCTGGCTGTCCATGGTAGACACGCTGGCCAGCGTGGCGCGGCCCGGAGCGGCGTGATCGCCGGCCGACGCCACCGACGGCAGGCGCGCGCAGGCACTCAGGGCCATCGCGGCAGCGAGGACCAGGACGCCGCATTTCATGGCGTGGTGGTCACCGGTTCGGCCAGGCGGATGCCGCGGGTGGCGCGCAGCTGCTGCAGCACGTGCTGCCGGGTCGAGTTCGGGCCTCGCGGCACGACCGTATAGGCGCCGACCTCATTGGGACCGGCGACCACCTGCAGGCCAAGGGCATGCAGCAACGCATCCCAGTCGGCGAGCTTCATGCCGGCGTCGGGCACGACGTGGATGGAGCCCGCTGCGATCGAGCCCGGCGTGCCGGGCACGGGCGATTCGCTGAGCGTGCGGTAGCGGGGGCTGGCGTCTTCGGACCACAGTCGCATGCCCAGCGCACCGAGGCCGATCGCCTGGACCAGCACGGCGGCGACCAGGGCGCGGGTCAGCCAGCCTGCGGTGCGCGAGCGGGCGGGCGCTTCCAGCGGGGCGGGCGCATCCAGGCGACCCAGCAGGTGCTTCAGTCCCACGTTGGCGTCCAGCGGAATGTCCGAGGGCAGCGACAGCGCCAGCTGCAGCCGGCTCTGCCGCGCAAACTCGGTGCGGCACGCCTCGCAATGCACCAGGTGGCTCATCAGTGATTCACCCTGTTCCTGCGGGGCGCTGCCCTGCAGTACCCAGGGCATGGCTTCCCAGGCGCGGGCGCAGTCCCGGCCGGAATTTGTCTGGAACATCATGGCACGCTCTCTTCACGTATCGGCGAGTCGCCAGCCAGGGAGGGCAACACGTTGCGCAACTTCACGCGCGCATGGAACAGCCGCGCCTTCACCGTGCCGACCGGGCACTGCATGATGGCGGCCACCTCGTCCAGCGAGTGTCCCACGCCGTAGACCAGTTCGATCACGACGCGCTGGTCGACCGACAGGTGGACGAGTCCCTTGCCCAGCCAGTCGCGCAGCTCGCGGTCCTCATCCGGGTTGTGGGCGGGGACGCGGTCTTCCGGTACGGCGTCGTCCGCGACCGGTTCGTCGCCATGCTGGCGCAGGGCCTTCAGGCCGCAGCGGTAGGCGATGCCCATGATCCAGGTGGAAACCCGCGAGTCGCCGTGGAAGTTGTCCGCTTTCTGCCAGGCGATCCAGAAGCAGTCGTTGATGACTTCCTCGATGACATCGGCGCGCCGCGTCAGACGGGACAGGAAGCGGCACAACCTGCCGTGGTAGCCGCGGTAGAGCACCGCCAGCGCGGCGCGGTCACCCGCCGCCATGCGCTGGAGCAGCATGCGGTCGGCGGTGTCGGCATCGGTATCAGCGTCGTTCATGGCTTCGCAGCTTGCGGTCGGACCCCGGTCGGTCAGTGCGTAGGTGACGTTTCAGCCCCAAAAGGTTGCCGTCGCATCAAAAGGATCGCGAGATGGTGGCCATCCACGGCGATGCGCCGGGGTCCGGCGTCGAGCGCGACGACTCCAGGTCCGTGGCGACGCGATCAAGTTCGACCCGCCATGGCCCGTCAACCCACATCAGGCCGACATGGCCGTAGCGGTAGAAGCCTTCGCGATCGTGGTAGCGGTAGTGCCGGTAGCGGCTATAGCTGTAACGCACCGGCGGAGCGTGCGCCACGCCGGCGCCGCCGGAAAGGAACAGGTGCTCCGTCAGCGGCCAGTGGACATCGAGGTCGGCGGCCGCACGCGTCCGGCGGTCGCCCGCGCCGATGAGGCGGATGGCCGACACGCCGAAGGTCAGGGTGTCGCGGTAGAGCCAGTTGATCCCCGCCTCCCCGCGGTCGTAGGCGGTCGAACGGGCGTCGCCGGAGTGGCGGTAGTAGAGCACGCTGGCCTGCATCTGCCAGTCGCCGGAAAGCGACCAGGAGCGCGACCCCTGCAGCAGGCTCTGGGTGATGCGTCGTGGCGAGCGCAGTTCGGTACTGCCGGACAGGCCCAATGACCAGCCCGCCGGCGACGCCCACGAAACGGCCGCCTGGATGATGGGCGTGGCCGGCGTGATCGCCAGGCCGCGGTCGACCAGCTGCGAACTGAGCGCGACCGTGCCGTTCGTGGCGGACGACCCGGCATGCGCCGGCGCGGGGTGGCAGCCGACGATGGCCAGGACAAGCAGACCCGCCCGGCTGCGGGCGGAGCCGCTGACGGCAGGGCCGTGCCGCGAACGCGCGTGGTCGCGGCGCGTGGCAGCAGGAGCATCGGGCTGCATGCGTTTGAACCACATCGTCTCGTCAGTCGCTCGACCGGGCGGGGTTGCCTCCGGTGGTCTTGCCGCACCACCGGGGCATGCCTGCCTTATAACCGATTTGCGAGCGATGGATGTCCCGCCGGTGTCGCCCGCGCCCTTCAGAACGCCGCGCTCACGGAAATCGTGAAGGCGTCCAGGTCCCTGGCGTTGGTCGCCGGCGCTCCGGGCGGCGCACCGAAGATGTTCGTGCCGGCGCCGTTGAACCGGCTGAAGCGGAACCAGGTGCCGTAGATCCTCAGATTGGCCAGCGAGTTGAAGGACTCCTTGCCGAAAGGCACCCAGAACACGCTGACGAGATTGCTGGTGGTGTCCGGGCTGCCATACGGGATGTAACGGGCGGGATCGCGCGAGCCCGTGCTGACCATGTGGGACACGGCGATGCCGTAGCTCTGCTTGAAGGTATAGATGGCGGTGGCGATCTGGTCGCGGGCGTCGCCGTGCGACAGCGCCAGCAGGCCCGGCACCACCGGACTGGGCGGCGTGCTGCCGTAATCGCGCTTCTCGAAGATGTTCACGTAGCTGAGCTGCACGATGTGTTGCCGGTTGCCCAGGTACTGGTAACTCAGGTCGTAACCCAGGTCGGTGATGTCGTCGGCCGGCCCCAGGCGCGGACGCTGGCGGCGGGTCGACAAGCCGACCACGCCGGCGGAGAAGAACTGGGTCTTGAATTCCTTCATGTAGGCAAAGCGGAAATACCCGGTGTCGCTGAGCCTGCCCGGGTCGCTGCCGAGGGAATAGCCCAGGCGATCCTGCACCGACGGCTGCAGCGAGTTGTAGGTGCCGACTTCGCCATACCAGTTCGAGTCATACAGGCCGTAGACCGTGGCGCCGATCACGTGGTTGGCCGGTGCGGCGGGGCTGGAAAGATTCAGCAGGGTGCCGGTGACTCCCGGCGGGCCCAGCGTCGAAGCGGCTGGCAGGACGGCGAGCGGATCGTTGAAGGCCGGGTTGTTGTTGACGCTCACGCCGAGCGTCAGGTCCTTGCCGCCGAGCTTGAGCGACTTGGCGACGAAGCGCAGGTCGAGGTTGCTCAGCTTGGTGTTGTACTTGCCGCCGCCGACATTGTCGGTCTCGATCTTGACGAAGCCGCCGACATGATCGGTCAGTCGTCCGGCCAGGTAGATGTCGGCTTCCGTCAGCCGGGTCCGGTCCTCGCCGCGGGCAGGGTTGGTATGCGCCAGCGTGAGCTGCGCGGCCAGCGGCAGTGCACCGGGGATGTTCGCCTCGGTGTAGCCGTTGATCTTGAAGCGCATGCCGGTCGGCGTCAGCGCCGGGCCGTTGTCGCCGCCGCCGTAGGCGCTGGCGTGGCAGACCGCGCAGACGTAGCCGGTCTGCCGGGCAAACGAGGGAGTCGCCTGCGCGCTGTTGCCGGCGACCAGCAGCAACAGCGCGAGGCCGCGCAACAGCCACGGGTTCAGGGGACGGCGGTTCGCAGGTCGGTTCAGGAAAGGCAGCATGGGATTTCCTTGTCGTGATCGGACGGCGATGAACGAAGCGTCATGTGCCCGTCAGCGCCGGCGCTCCGGTCATGCCAGCCGCGCTGCAGGAATGCGGGTAAGTGCCGAGCCGGCCGCGAAAGGTTGCGCCGGCGTCGGCAAGGCGTCGTCGTTCGCGCCTTCGATGCACCACGCAACCTTTGTCCGGCCAGGCGGCACTCAGCGATGTAAGTCGTCATCCCATGATTTGCAGCCGGGCCTGAAACATGGAAATCCAGTGTGTCCAGTTGCACAAACATGGCGACAGCCGGGGCATGCTCGTCGCGCTGGAGCAGGACGGCAACGTGCCGTTCGCGATCCGCCGCGTGTACTACATCTTCGCCACCGGGCGCGACGTGCATCGTGGCCGGCACGCGCATCGCCACCTCAACCAGCTGGCGGTGGCGGTACGCGGATCGGTGACCTTCCTGCTGGACGATGGCAACGGCGTGGCGGAGGTCGTGCTGGACGACCCCGCGCGTGGCCTGCTGCTGGGCAGCATGGTGTGGCGCGAGCTGTACGACTTCAGCGACGACTGCGTGCTGATGGTGCTGGCCGACCATCCGTACGACCCGGACGACTACATCACCGACTACGGCGACTTCCAGCGCGAGGTCAACGGCGCCGCGCAGCTGGAGGGCATGACGGCATGCCAAGGCCGCTAGTCCTCATCGGCGCGGGCGAGTTCGCGGAGATCGCCTGCGAATACTTCGAGCACGACAGCGACCACGACGTGGTGGCCTTCAGTGTCGAGCGCGACTACCTGGCGCAGCCGGCGCTGGCAGGGCGTCCCGTGGTGGCCTTCGAAACACTCGAGGCGGATTACCCGCCGGCCGAGGTGGACGTGTTTGTCGCCGTCCCCTCCAGCCAGCTCAACCGCCTGCGCACCCGCCTCTACCTCGACATGAAGCGCCGCGGCTATCGGCTCGCCACCTATGTCAGCACGCGCGCCTTCGTGTGGCGCAACGCCGAGGTGGGCGAGAACAGCTTCATCTTCGAAGGCAACGTGATCCAGCCGTTCGTGCGCGTCGGCAACAACTGCATCCTGTGGAGCGGCAACCACGTGGGCCATCGCACGGTGGTGAACGACAACGTGTTCATCGCTTCGCACGCGGTCATTTCCGGCTATTGCGAGATCGGCGCGAACAGCTTCATCGGCGTGAACAGCACCTTCAACGACCACGTCAGGGTGGCGTCCGACAACGTGATCGGCGCCGGTGCGCTGGTGACGCGCGATACCGAGCCGGGGCGGATCTACGTGGGCTCGCCCGCGCGCGCCGTGCCGGACAAGTCCAGCTTCGACGTGAAGCTCTGAGCGCGCATGTACGCGTGGAGGAAAAAGGGGCTTGTGTTCGAAACCGCGCGACAGGGCGTGGGCGGCTGGATGCGCCACTCCGCGCTCACGCCCACGCCGTATCGCCTCGACGACGAGACCATCCGCGTCTACGCGGGGTTTCGCGACGACGAAGGCGTCAGTCGCATCGGCCACGTCGACGTGCGGGCGGACGATCCGGCGACGATCGTGCGGGTCGGTGCCGAACCGGTGCTCGACATCGGCCGCCCCGGCTGCTTCGACGACAACGGGATGATCCTGGGCGACGTGGTCGACGCGCCGGGCGGCCTGCACATGTTCTACGTCGGCTTCCAGCGCGTGGCGCGGGCCAAGTTCCTGGCCTTCACCGGCCTGGCTGTCTCGACCGACGGCGGCGATCACTTTCGGCGCGTGCAGGAAACGCCGATCCTGGATCGGGCGCCCGGTCGCAGCACCATCGGTGCGGTGCATGCGGCCCTCCACGAGAACGGTCGCTGGCGGCTGTGGTATGCCGTGGGCGACGACTGGGAAACCATCGGCGGCCAGCCGTTTCCGCGTTACCACATTCGCCATGCGGAGACGGATGATCTACGCGTCATGCCCCGCGAAGACCAGGTCTGCCTGCTGCCGCGCGGCAGCGAGTATCGCATCGGTCGGCCGCGCGTCTATCGGATTGGCGGCAGATACCTCATGTACTTCACCCGGGGCAACCTCACCGGCGAATACTTTCCCGGCGTGGCCTGCAGCGACGACGGCATCCACTGGGAACGCCATGACGAGTCGCTGGGGCTGACGCTTTCTGCCAGCGGCTGGGACTCGCGCACCCTCTGCTATCCCGCGCTGATCCGCCAGCGCGACAAGCTGCTGATGTTCTACAACGGCAACGACATGGGCGTGGACGGCTTCGGCGTGGCCGAGGCGCGCCTGTCCCCCGTCGAGGGTGGCGCGTGATGCTCACCATCAGGCCCTATGCGCCTACCGACGCGAGCGCCTGGGATGCGCTGGTGGCGCGCTCGCGCAACGGCAACCTGCTGCATCGGCGCGGCTACATGGACTATCACGCCGACCGCTTCGTCGACGCCTCCGTGCTGGTCGAGCGCGATGGCGAAGTCGTGGCGGTGTTCCCGGCGAACCTCGCGGGCAAGCTGGCGACCAGCCACGGCGGCCTCACCTACGCCGGGCTGATCAGCAGCCAGGCCCTGCGCGCCGAAGCGACGCTGGCCGTGTTCGGGCAGATCGCCGGGCACTATCGAGCGCTCGGCGTGGAGCGCCTCGTCTACAAGGCGGTGCCCCATGTGTTCCATGCGTATCCGGCCGAGGAGGATCTGTACGCCCTGCAACGCATGGGCGCGCGGCTGATCCGTCGCGACCTGTCGTCGGTGATCGCCCTGCAGGAGCCGTTCCGGTTTACCGAGGCGCGCCGGCGTTCGGTCAGGAAGGCGTCGCGGGCGGGCATCGACCTGCAGGTCGGCGCCGACCCGGCCGACTTCCACGCCTTGCTGGTGAAGGTGCTGGAAAGGCACCACGTCGCACCGACCCACAGCCTGGAGGAGCTGCGCCTGCTGCAGGCGCGCTTCCCCGGGCAGATCGTGCTGCACGAGGCGCGCAGGAACGGCGTGCTGCTGGCCGGCGCCCTGGTCTACGACTTTGGCCGCGTGGTGCACACCCAGTATCTGGCCGCCTCGGAGCAGGGGCGGCCGCTCGATGCGCTCAGCTTCCTGCTCGCCGCGCTGATCGGCGACACGTATGCGGACCGGCATCACTTTTCCTTCGGTGTCTCCACCGAGCAGGCCGGCACCGTGCTCAACGGCGGGTTGGTCACGCAGAAGGAATATTTCGGCGCGCGCGCCATCGTCCACGATGTCTACGAGTGGCCGCTGTGATGGACGCCATCGCGGATACCCGCCGGGTCGACGTACCGTTCCTGGATCTCGGTGAGGTCAACGCGCGTTACGCCGACGAGCTGAAGGCCGCGGCGGCGCGCGTCATCGATTCGGGCTGGTATGTGCTGGGCGAGGAGCTGGCGGCGTTCGAGCGGGAGTTCGCCGCCTGGTGCGGCGTGCGCCATGCCGTGGGCGCGGGCAACGGGCTGGATGCGTTGTCGCTGATCCTGCGCGGCTACCGGGAACTCGGCCTGCTCGCCGAGGGCGACGAGGTCATCGTGCCCGGCAACACCTTCATCGCCAGCTTCCTGGCGATCAGCGAGAACCGGCTGGTGCCGGTGCCGGTGGAGCCGGACGCGGCGACGTTCAATATCGATCCGGCCTGCGTGGCAGCGGCGATCGGTCCGCGCACGCGGGCGATCATGGCGGTGCATCTGTATGGCCAGCTGGCCGACATGCCGGCGCTGCAGGCGCTGGCCAGGCAGCACGGGCTGCTGCTGATCGAGGATGCGGCGCAGGCCCATGGCGCGATGCGCGACGGCTGCCGGGCCGGCGCGTTCGGCGATGCCGCGGCCTTCAGCTTCTTCCCGGCCAAGAACCTTGGCGCGCTGGGCGACGGCGGCGCGGTGGTGACCGACGACGACGCGCTGGCGCGACGGATCGCGGCGCTGCGCAACTACGGCTCCGACGTGAAATACCGCCACCTCTACCAGGGCGTGAACTCACGACTCGACGAAATGCAGGCGGCCATGCTGCGGGTGAAGCTGAAGCATCTCGATGCGGATGTGGCGTGGCGCCGCCACGTGGCGCGTCGCTATCGCGATGGCATCCACCATCCGCAGATCCGGCTGCCGCACGTGGTTCGCGGGGAACAGCACGCCTGGCACCTGTTCGTGCTGCGCTGCGCGCAGCGCGATGCGTTGCAGCGGCATCTGCGCGCGCGGGGCATCCAGACCCTGGTGCACTATCCGGTGCCGGTGCATCGGCAGCCTGCGTACCCGTCGTTGCAGCACGTCCACCTGCCGCTGACCGAGCGGCTGTGCGGGGAAGTGCTGAGCCTGCCGATGGGACCGACCTTGCGCGATGACGACGTGGATCGCGTGATCGACGCCTGCAACGCGTTCGGGCGCGGCGCATGAACATCGTCCGCACCGGTTTCTACACCAGCATCGCCACCGCGGCGCGGCTGCTCGCCGGGCTGGTGGCAATCAAGCTGGTGGCGTGGTTCGCCGGGCCCGAGGGCGTGGGCAAGCTCGGCCAGTTCATGAGCCTGATGTCGCTGCTGGCGGTGCTGGCCGGCGGCGGCATCGGCGCGGCCATCGTGAAACATGTCGCCGAGTACCGCGACGATCCGCAGCGGCTGTCGCGCCTGCTGTCCGCCGCGCTGTGCTACGCGTTCTGCGCGTCCTGCCTGATGGGTGGCGTGGCGCTGCTGCTCAGCCGGCAGCTCGCGACATGGCTGCTGGGCGATCCGCAGTACGCCGGGCTGATCCGCGTGCTCGCCGTCGCGCAGCTCGGCATTGCGCTGCTCAACTACGTCCTTGCGGTGGTCAACGGCTTCATGGACGTGCGCCGGCTGGCCTTCATCCAGGTCAGCGGCTCGCTCATCGGCATCGTGATGATGGTCTGGCTGGCGCGCTGGCAGCACCTGGATGGTGCGCTGCTGGCGCTGGTGCTGGGCCAGTTGTCGTGGCTGCTGGTGGGCCTGCCGGCGTGGTGGCGCAGCTCGTACTTCCGCCGCGGCATGCTGCGGCTGCGCTACGACCGCGAGATGAGCTTGCGGCTGGCCACGTTCTCGGTGATGACGCTCAGCTCCGCCCTGCTGCCGCCGCTGGTCAACATCGCGGTGCGCGATCACCTGGCGCTGCAGTTCGGCTGGGAGCCGGTCGGCTACTGGCAGGCCGTGAGCAAGGTGTCGGACGCCTACCTGCTGTTCTTCACCACGGCGATCAACATCCACTACCTGCCCAGGCTGGCGTCGACGCACGAGCGCGCGGCCCTGCTGGCCGAACTGCGCACCGCCTGCCGCATCCTGCTGCCGGCGGTCGTCGTGCTGGCGGCGGTGGTCTACGCGGCACGGGAATGGGTGACGCGGCTGCTGTTCACGCCGGACTTCGCCGCCGCCAACGCGCTGTACGGGCCGCAGCTGGTCGGCGACGTGATCAAGATCGCCTCCTTCATCCTTTCCTACCTGATGCTGGCCAAGGCGATGACGAAGCTGTTCGTCGTTTCCGAATGCGTGTTCGCCGCCAGCTATGTCGTGCTGGTCTGGGTGCTTGCCGCGCGCTTCGGCCTGGTCGGTGCGATGTATGCGTTCGCGCTCAACTACCTGCTGTATCTGGGCTTCAACCTGCTGGTGGCCCGGCGCTACCTGGGAGGTCTGCGATGATGGACGGCGACGTGCCGGGGGACGTGGCGGCGATGCCGCTGGTGTCCGTGTTGATACCGGCGTTCAACCACGAGCGCTTCGTGCAGCGCTGCCTGGACAGCGTGCTGGAAGATCCGTATCCGGCCAAGGAGCTCATCGTCATCGACGACGGCTCCACCGACCGCACCGCCGAGCGCATCGCCGACTGGGTGGCGATGCATTGCATGGACATCCCGATCGAGTACGTGCGACGGGAGAACCGCGGCATCGCGGCGACGCTGAACGAACTGGCGGCGCGCGCCAACGGCGACTTCCTGCGCCCGGGCGCCAGCGACGACTACCTGCTGCCCGGCGGACTCGACGCCCAGATGCGCTACCTGCTGGCGCATCCGGACAAGGGCGCGGTGATCGGTGACTCGGTCGTCGTCGACCAGCATGGCAACCGGATGCACGACAGCGGCATGCGCGTGCTGCACCGTGCCGACAAGCGGCTGTATCGATCCGATGACGGCATCCGCCGCGCCATCATCAGCCACTGGGCCATCGGCGGGCCGGTGGCGCTGATGCGACGAAGCGCGCTGGACACCGTCGACCGCTGGAGCGAAGGCCTGCGCATCGAGGACTGGGACCTGTTCCTGCGCCTGGCCGCAGCGGATGCGCTGGGCTTCATCGACGTCAGCGTCTGCGCCTACCGCATCCACGGGGCAAACCTGAGCAAGACGCGACACACCGCGACCCGGATCGCCAACCTGGCCGAGTCGCGGCAGGTGGCGCAGCGCCGGGCCTGCCTGTTCGACGAACCGTACAAGACCCTGCTGCAGGCCCAGTCGCACTACATCGGGGCCAAGATCTCGTTCCTCCAGCGGCAGCCGTTGCCGATGGCCGCGCACCTGCTGGCGTATGCCTGGCTGGCCGCGATGTCGAGGCTGGCGTCGCCCTCGGCGAACCACCGCGCGGAGGCGACATGAAACGCCTGGTGTGCCTGCCCTCGGCGTATCTCGCGCTGCCGCTGCTGCTGGCCTGCGCGGTGACGCTGTTCACCTACGAGCTTCCGCTCGACTACCTGCCGGGCGTGCTGCTGCTGGCGGTGATGGCCGCGGCGATCCTGCTGTTCGACGTGCAGGCGGGGGTCAGGATTCCGCCGGCCGCGCGGTTCCGCGCCCGCCGCTACGGCGGCACGCGCGATGCCTTCGTGGCGCTGGCCTTGGCCGGGCTGGTCGCCGCCTTCTGCCTGCTCGACCTGGCGTTGTTCCCGATCCCGCTGTTCAATAATCCGTCGGCCTACGCGGTGATGGAAGGCGGCCATGAACACATCCGGCACGTGTCGGACATGTGCTGGGTGCTGCCGCCGATCGGGCTGCTGTGCGCGAGGAACCGCTGGCTGCGCAACACGCTGATCGCCGTCGGCTTCCTGTTCCCGGTGCTGGTGATCGATCGCAACCGGGTGTTCGCCACGGTGTTCGCGTTTGCGCTGCTGATCATGCTGCGGCGGGACGAGGCCAGGCCCCTGCCGTGGAAGGCCGTCGGCCTGCTGGGCTTCGTCGGCGTCAGCGTCTTCTCGGTTCTCGGCATGCTGCGCTCGGGGCCGCTGGATCACGTCACCCTGCCGTTCGGCGCGATGTACCGCGCGGCGCCGGAAGGGATCAAGTGGCTGCTGCTCTACGTCAGCGCCGGGCCTTACAACTTCAGCGCGATCCTGGCCAAGGGTTACCTCAACGCCGACTTCCTGATCCACCAGGTCGTGCCGCTGAGCGGTTCGGTCGCGACGGCCGGCACGACGATCCCGCTGGATGCGTCGAACATCAACGTGGGCACGGAGTTCTTCCCGTTCCTGATGGCGCTCGGCCCGTTCGGCGCGGTGGTTTCCATCGTGGGGCTGTACGCGATGCTGCTGTGGAGCGTGCAGCGCCTGCGGCCCACGGTGCCGCTGTTTTCCCTGCTGATCTTCCTGCGGGTTTCCTACGTCTGCGTGATGGCGCCGTTCGCGCCGCAGGCTTACACGTGGACGAACGCCGGCTTCATCGGCCTGTGCCTGGTCCTGCAGGTTTTCGCCGCGTGGCTGCCGAACCGGCGGTCGCCCGAACCGGTGCCCGCGACGGCCGCGCACACCTTTCTCCCTTCCTCTTCCCGCTGAGCGCAGAACCATGGAACAAGACGAAATCTATCTGATCGATCTGTGGCGGATCTTCACCCGTGGCTGGATGTGGTTCGTCGGGGTGCTGCTGCTGACCCTGGCCTGCACCTACGTCTTCGCGCACACGGTGAAGCGGCAATGGCAGGCGACCGCGTGGATCCAGATCGGCCAGGTCGGGCAGGTCATGTCCGGCCAGGACCCGAAGGTCGAGCCGCTGCTGCGGGTGATCGAGCGGCTGGAACGGGTGCCGTTCGAAAACGAGATCCTGAAAAGCGCCGGCTACGCCGACACCTCGCCGGTGGCCAGGCTCTATCGCAACAGCCTGAAGCTGGAGCCGATGCCCTATGCCGGCCCGCTGATCCGCCTCACGGTGCGGGCGTATTCGCGCCAGCAGGCGATCGAACTGGCCAACGCGACGGTCGCCCGGCTGAGCGAGGTCCATCGGCAACTCGAGGAGGTGCCGTTGAAGGCGGCGCGGGCGCGCCTCAGCCAGCTCGAGGCCGACCTGCAGACGGCGCTGGCCGACCAGGCCCGCTACCGGCAGGCGGCGATGCCGGGAAACCAGGGCGGGGCGGACAGCAAGGACGTGCAGAACCCGATGCTGGCCAGCCTGCTGCTGGCCAACAAGAGCGAAGAGATCCGCGGCCTGCGGGCAGGGCGGATCGATCTGCTGGAACGTCTCGGGCCCACCTACACCTACAGCACGTCGATGATGTGGCCGGCCTACGTGCCCGACAAGCAGGCGTTTCCCAATCCCGAACTGACCTGGGGCATCGGCCTCCTGCTGGGCCTGTTCCTGGGCGCCTTCGTGACCGTGGTCATGGCACGAAGGCGGCGGCCCGCCTGACGCAGGCGATGCATCCGGCGCCGGCGCCATTCAACCAAAACGGCGCTGGCCGGCACTCACGGATCAGCTCCATGAAGTTGCCGGGACCGCTCCGTGACGGGTGCGCGGATGGCGTGGCGAATGGACGGCTGCATCACGGTGGAACGGAGTGGGTTCGATATGCGCGGATGGCACAAGCTGGAAACAGGGCGGCGCGAGGCACCTGCCGGCAGCGTCCGCCATCCTCCGCGGCGCGCGCCGCTGGACGAGGCGCAACTGCTCGACACGCAGCGCGCGTTCGACAGTGTCGCCGCCGACTACGACGGACCGCGCGGCAACAACGAACTGATCCAGCGCATGCGCACGACGTTGTGGGATGTCGTGCACAGCGAGGTGAAGCCCGGCGCCCGCCTGCTCGACCTGGGCTGCGGCACAGGCATCGACGCGCTCGAATTCGCCCGGCGCGGCTTTCACGTCGTCGCCACCGACTGGTCGCCGCTGATGGTCGAGCGGGCGCGGGCACGGGCGGCGGCAGCGGCGCTGCAGTCGCGCGTCACGGCCATGCATCTGGGCGTGCAGCAGCTCGATCGGCTCGAGGGCGAGTTCGACGGCATCTACTCGAACTTCGGCCCGCTGAACTGCGTACCGGATCTCGCCGCCGTCGCGGCCGAATGCGCGCGCCTGCTGCGCCCCGGCGGCAGCCTGGTGTTTTCGGTGATGGGCCGGATCTGTCCGTGGGAGCTGGGGCACTACGCTCTGCGCGGCCGCTTCCGGCGTGCCGGCGTGCGCGCCGCGCGGGGCGCGACGGCGGTGGGCATGAACCGTCACACGATCTGGACCCGCTACTACCTGCCGCGCGAGTTCTATCGCGCGTTTGCCGAACACTTTTCGCTGGAGGGCTATCGCGCGCTGAGCCTGTTCATGCCGCCGCCGTACCTGGTGGACTACTACCGTCGCCGGCGCCGCTGGTACGAACGGCTGGGCCGGCTCGACGACCGCCTGGGCGCGCTGCCGCTGCTGCGCGACATGGGCGACCATTTCCTGATCGTGATGCGGCGGCGCTGAGCGCATGGACTTCCTGCAGGCCGCGATGGACGTCAGCCTGTGCCGGGCCGTCTCGGTCACGGCACAGGCCAGCTCGCGCGTGCCGCTGCCGATCCGCGCCGGACGGATCGGTTCCTCGCTGGCGGCGCGGGCGTACCGGATCGACCTGCGCGACCACCTGGTCTTTCCCGGCCTGATCAACGCGCACGAACATCTGCACGTCAACGCGGTGCCGCCGCTGCCATCCAGCGCGCCGTTCCCCAACAGCTATGCCTGGATCGCCGCCTTCCGTGAGCATTTCGCGGAGCCCGCGGTGGTTGCCGCGCTGCAGGTACCGAAGGCCTTGCGACTGCGCCACGGCGCGCTGAAGAACCTGCTCGCCGGCAGCACCTGCGTGGTGCATCACGATCCCTGGCATCCGGTGCTGGACGAGTCGAATTTTCCGGTGACGCTGTTGCGCAACTACGGCTGGAGCTACGCGCTGGGCTGGCCCGATTACGGTCCGCCGGTGCAACCGAGCTTCGCCGCCACGCCCGCCGACCGACCCTGGCTGATCCACCTGGCCGAGGGCACCGACGCGATCGCGCAGGCGGAGCTGGCCCGGCTCGACGAGATGGGCTGCCTGGCGGCGAACAGCGTGCTGGTCCACGGCGTCGGCCTGGGCGAGCAGGACATCGACCGGGTGATCGAGCGCGACGCGGCGGTGGTCTGGTGTCCGACCAGCAATCGCAACCTGCTCGGCCGCTCGCTGGACCCGCGACGGCTGTGCGCGGCGGGCCGGCTTGCACTGGGCAGCGACTCGCGGCTCAGCGGCGCCCGCGACCTGCTCGACGAAATGCGCGGCATCGCCGTTCGCGGCGAGCTGAGTCCCGACCAGTTGCTCGGCCTGGTCACCAGCCACGCCGCGCGCATCCTGCGCTTGCCTTCGAGCGGCAGCCTGGCAGCGGGAACGCCGGCGGACCTGGTGATCGTCGAGGATCGCGGCGGCGACGAACGCTGCGGCCTGGTCGGCCTCGGGCGCAGCGAGATCCGTGCGGTGGTGCGCCACGGCGTGCCGCGCATCGCCGATCCGGATTTCGCCGAATGGTTCGACGTCGCCGGCATGGAAACCGTGCCGGTGACGCTGGACGGCAAGCCGAAACTGCTGGCCAAACCGCTGGCCGAAGCGGCGCTGGTGGCGCTCGAACCCGGCCTCGAACTGGCTGCCGCCCACCGCGCGCGCGACCTCGTCATGGAGGCCGGCTAGCCATGCGGCCGCGTCCTTCGATGCTGATGCCGGCCGAGGCGTATGCGCTGTGGGCATCCAGCTATCCTGCCCGCGCCCACAACCCGGTGATGCGGGCGGAGGAGCGCGCCATGCTCGCGCTGATGCCGGACACGCTGCATGGAGCGGCCGTGCTCGATGTCGGCTGCGGCAGCGGGCGCTACATGCTGCACGCGCTGCGCCGCGGCGCGGCGCGCGTGATCGGCGTGGACCTGTCGGCGCCGATGCTCGCGCGCGCCGACGCGGAGCTGGCCGCGTTGCAGGCCGCCGCGGACGTCGACCTGATCCAGGGCAGCCTGGCGGCGCTGCCCGTGCCGGACGCGCGAGCGAACCTGACCCTCTGCGGCCTGGTCGTCGGCCATCTCGACGATCTGCAGCGAGCGCTGGCCGAGCTGTGCCGGGTAACCCGGCCCGGCGGCACGCTGTTGTGCAGCGACGTGCATCCGATCGGGCACGCGCTGGGCTGGTTGCGCGATTTCAAGTCGGACGGCCGGCACTACGCCGTGCAGCACACCCAGCACCTGTACAGCCACTGGCACGCGGCCTGCGCCGCGCTCGGGCTGCGCATCGAGCAGGTGCTGGAGCCGATGCTCGATCCGGCCGACATCCCCGCCACGGCGCGCTTCGACCGCGCCGCGCTGGAGGTTCCCGTGGCGCTGGTGTTCCGGCTGCGGCGGCCGGTTTGAATACCCGAGACGTCCGATGACTCATCGCCCCATGCCTGATCGCCCCATGCCTAATCGCCCCAGTACATTGCTGGTCAACCCGACGGTCACCACGCGTCCGCGCTTTCCGCTGTCGCTGCTGAACCTGGCCGCGGCACTGGATCGCTTCGGCGACAGCCACATCGTGGACGGCAACATCGATCGGGACCTGGTGAACGCGACCCTGGCCGCCGCCGGGAAACAGCATTACGACGCCATCGGCATCGGCATCATGGGCGGCCCGCAGCTGGCGCCGGCGATCGCCGTGTCGAAGGCGATCCGCGAGCATCATCCGTCGATGTCGATCATCTGGGGCGGCTACTTCCCCACGCTGTATACCGACACCACGCTGGCTGCGCCCTATGTGGACTACGCGGTGCGCGGGCAGGGCGAGGAAAGCCTGGTCGAGCTGGTCTCGGCGCTGGCCCGCGGCGGCGGCGACGAGGCGCTGGCCAGGATCGGTGGCTTGTCCTGGCGCCGCGATGGCGAGGTCGTGCACAACCCCAATCGCAGCTTCCGGCACGGCGATGCCGCGCTGGTGCTGCCGTATGAAAAGCTGGGCGACCCGGACAAGTATCTGGCAAGCACCTTTCTCGGCCGGCGTACCGCCGTGCACCAGGCCTCGATCGGTTGTCGCTTCCGCTGCACGTTCTGCGGCGTGGCGGCGATGTTCGGCGGTGCGACCTCGCTGCCGCCGGCGGATCGGCTGGAGCGCGAACTGAATTACCTCAAGTACGAACTCGGTGCCGATTCCATCCTGTTCTACGACCACAACTTCTTCGACCGCGAACAGGACATGATCCCGCTGCTCGAGATCATGGCCCGGCTCGAAATGCCCTGGTGGTGTTTCGCACGCGCCGATGCCCTGCTCAAGCTTTCCGAAAGCACCTGGGAACTGGTGCGCAAGAGCAGGTTGCGCATGGCCTACATCGGCGCCGAATCACCGAGCGGCGCGATGCTCAAGGAAATCCGCAAGGGCACGCGGCCGGACCAGACCCTGGCGGTGGCCGAGCTGTGTCAGCGCCACGGCGTGATCCCCGAGTTCTCCTTCATGCTGGCGCCGCCGGTGAACACCGAAGAGGAAACCGAACTGACCTTCGAGTTCATCCGCGAACTGAAACGGATCAATCCCGCCTCGGAAATCATCACCTACATCTACACGCCGCTGCCGGAGGGCAGCAAGCACGAGAAGGAGCGCGGCAAGCATCCTGCCGCGCCCCTGCTCGACCTTCACGGCGAGCCGGTGGTGTTTCCCTCCACGCCGGACGAATGGACGCAACGTCGCTGGGTGGACTACGCCTGCCATGCCGATGCGCCGTGGCTCAGCGACAAGCTGCGCCAGCGCATCTACGACTTCGTCACCGTGCTGCGCTGTCGCTATCCCACCGTGCAGGATGTGCGTTCACCCCACTGGGCCAAGCGCAGCCTGAGCGCGATGGCGTCGTGGCGTTATCGCCATCGGCGCTACAACCATCCGTGGGAACTCAACATCGCCAATCGCTTCGTGCAACTGCGCACGCCGCAAATCACCGGCGCGTAGCGATGGCGGCCCTGCACGTCGCGCAGCTCAACTTCCTGCCGGCCCCCGAGGACCTCGCGCCGAACCAGGTGCTTGAGCAGTGGCACTCGCTGGTGGACGTCGCCGAGGCGGCGGCCAGCGCCGGCACCCGGGTGTCGGTGGTTCAGGCGGCGGCGCGGGAAGAGCTGATCACCCGCAACGGCATCGACTATCACTTCGTCGACATCCGTGGACTGGAAACGGCGACCAACCGGGGCCGCCGTTTCGCCAGCCTGCTCGGCGACATCGACGCCGACGTGCTGCACGGGCACAGCCTGGGTTTCGCCGAGGATGCCTTTGCCATTGCGCAATGCCTGCCGCGGCTGCCGATCATCCTGCAGGACCACGCCGATCGGCCGCCGCACTGGTGGCGCCGTTCGCCGTGGCGACGCTGGTATGCGGCGCTGGCCGGCGTGGCCTTCACCGCGCCCGAGCTGGCCCGACCGTTCACCCGGGCCGGGCTGTTCGGGCCGCATACACGGCACTTCGCGATACCCGAATCCAGCAGCCGCTTCAGCCTGGGCAGTCGCGCCGATGCGCGCGCACAGACAGGTCTTCGTGGTGATCCCTGCGTGCTGTGGGTGGGCCACCTGAATCCCGGCAAGGACCCGTTGAGCGTGCTCGACGGCGTGTCGCTGGCGGCGCGACAACTGCCCGGCCTGCAGTTGTGGTGCGCCTTCGGCAGCGCGCCGCTGCTCGGCGAGGTGCAGGCGCGCATCGCGCGCGATCCGCAACTTGCCCAACGCGTGCATCTGCTGGGCAAGGTGGCGCACGCGCAGGTCGAGGGGCTGATGCGCGCGGCGGATCTGTTTGTCTCGGGCAGCCGCGCCGAGAGCTGCGGCTACGCCGTGCTCGAAGCGCTGGCCTGCGGCGTCACGCCGGTGGTCACGGATATTCCCTCCTTCCGCGCGCTGCTCGGCGGCAGTGGCGTCGGCCACTTGTGGCCCTGTGGTGATGCGGCGCAACTGGCCGAAGCGCTGGTCGCTGCCGCCGCCAGCCGGCCATCGCCAGCGCAGGTGCGCGCGCATTTCGACGCCGCGCTGTCGTTCGCCGCGGTGGGCCGGCAATGGGCCGACGCCTATGCGCAAGTCCACGCCGAGCGGCGCCGGAGCGCGTCGTGAAACTCGCCCTGGTGCTGCCGGGCGGGGTGGATCGCAGCGGCGAGGTCCGGGTGATTCCGGCCTTGCTGGCGCTGATCGAACGGCTGGCGCGCACGCACGAGGTGCATGTCTTCGCGCTGCACCAGGAAGCTGCGCCGGGTCGCTGGGAACTCGCCGGCGCGAACATCCACAACATCGGCAGCGGCTGGACCCGGTGGCGCGCGATCGCGGCGATCCGCGCCGAGCATCGCCGCGCGCCGTTCGACGTGGTCCAGGCGATCTTCTCCGGTTCGTGCAGCCTGGTCGCGGTGGCCGCGGCCAGACTGTTGCGGCTGCCCAGCCTGGTGCATGTCGCCGGCGGCGAGCTGGTCGCGCTGCACGCGATCGACTACGGCGGACGCCGAAAATGGAAGGGACGCCTGCGCGAGGCCTGCGTGCTGCGCGTCGCCGATGTCGTCACGGCCGCCAGCGCGCCGATCATCGACGCACTGCGGGCGCTCGGCATCGAGGCGCAACGCGCGCCGCTCGGCGTCGATCTGCAGGCGTGGCCGCCGCTCGCACCGCGCGCGCGGCGCGGCGGGCCGGCGCGGCTGATCCACGTCGCCAGCCTCAACCGGGTGAAGGATCAGCCGACCCTGCTGCGCGCACTGGCCGTTCTTCGCAACGCCGGGCTGGCGTTCCGCATGGAGATCGTCGGCGTGGACACCTTGCAGGGCGAGATGCAACGGCTGGCCGAACAGTTTGGACTGAAACACTGCGTCGAATTTCTCGGATTCCGGACGCAACGCGAACTGCGTCCGCTGATGGAGGCGGCCGACCTGCTGGTGATGTCGTCGCTGCACGAGACCGGCCCGCTGGTGTTGCTGGAGGCCGCGGTGGCCGGCGTGCCGGCGGTGGGCACGGCGGTCGGGCACTTCGTGGAGTGGTCGCCCGCGGCAGCGTGCAGCGTGCCCATCGGTGACGCGGGCGCGCTGGCCGATGCGATCGGGGCGCTGCTTGCCGACGAACCGCGGCGCCAGCGCATGGCCGGGGCCGCGCAGCACCGGGCGCTGGCGGAGGACGCCGACTGCACCGGGCGACTGTTCGAGGCGCTGTACCGCCACCTGTGCACGGACGCGCGGGCATCAGCCCGGTTTGCGGGCGACGTAGAGCCGAAACCTTGATGGCTCGCGGCGGCCGCGAAGTTTCGCGATGAGCGGGCGCAGCGCCCAGCGCGGGCCGTACCACGGGCGATGCACTTCCCAGCGGATCGACAGCGCGTCCGCCATGTGGCGCAGACGCTCGTCGGTGAGGTAGCCGAGGCTGGCGATCGCGTCCGCCGCGACGCCATGACGGCGCAGGAAGAATTCGCGACGCTCGGCCAGCATCTGCCGGCCGCTTTCGTCGCGGGCGTACCACGGCGTGTCGGCGATGATCAGCATGCCGCCGACCTTCACGCAGCGCAGCGCTTCGCGCAGGCAGGCCTCGGCGTCTTCGGCGTAGTGGAAGGAGGCGTTGAACACCGCGACGTCGAACTGCGCGTCGGCGAACGGCAGGTGGCGCATCTCGGCCCGGAAGCGCGGGAACAGTGTCCGCAGCCGCGTCCGGTAATGGCGGGCCGCGCCCAGCCCATCACGATCGTTGGTGAGCAGGTCGACCGCGACCGGCTGATACCCGGCCAGTGCCAGGCGATAACTCATCCAGCCGTTGCCCGCACCGAGGTCGAGCACGCGACTGCCTGCCAGCAGATGCCGCACGATGTAGTCGTAGCTGCGCGCACGCATCCGCCACTGGTCGCGATCCCTTGCCGTGGTATCGCGGTAGGGCAGGGCGAGGTAGAACGCCTCGCTTTCGCTGCCGCGACCTTCCGACGTCCTGATTCGCTCGTAATCCGCGATGAAGCGGGCCAGGCGCGCGGCCGATTCCGGCAGCAGCGCGTGGGCGATGCCATCGTCCATCGCGATGGAAAATCCGCAGTTCGCACAGTCCGGCGTGTCGATGGCGTTGCCGCAACGGGGACAGCGCAGCCGGATGTCCCACCGTCGTGCATCCGTCGCGGCTCGCTTTCCGGTCATGGGCGGGTCGCGCCTAGGGCGCCGGCGCCGCGGAGTCCAGCGCCGCGCGCACCGCGTACAAGGTGTCCATCCGCGGCACCGGCCGGGTCAGCCAGGTCAGGATGCGCCGCAGATGGTTCGTAGTGACCCAGCTCTGGTCCTGCAGCCACAACTGGGTCCGCACCATGTCGGCCCGTTCCCGGATCGCTTCCTCCGTCGGTCGCAGCCGGTTCCTGACGTAGCGCCCGACTTCACCCACGGAGCGCGACCACTCGATGCCGGGCAGCGCATGCAGCCACAGCTCCGAGCACGACACCCGGGTCAGGGTCTGGCGCCGCGAGACCGTGCGCAGCAGGCGCGGGCAGTCGCGTTCGAGCCGGGCGAATACCGCGTCGGGCACCGCGTTCCTGTAGTAGCGCGCCACCAGCCGCAGCGGCGGCAGCGCCCACCAGGGCGGCTCGGCGGCTTCCCACAGGACGTCCCAGTCAGCGGCGACCATCCGCGTGGCCAGCAGCGAGATGTCATGCAGGTGCAGCAGGCGCAGGCTGCGACCGCAGATGTTGCCCGCCGCGTGCAGCAGCAGGTGGCTCATCAGTGCACCGGTCGACGGGTAGTCGTTCAAGCCCGCTTGCGGCACGCGCGGATAGGTCTGCCCGGTGATGTCGACGGTGGAGACCGGCAGCCGCTCCTGGATGCGCGTGTGCAGCTCGATGTTGACCGGCGTGTCGCGGTGTTCGCCCAGCCCGGGAACGGGCGCGCCCTCGGCCGGCTTGAACACGCGGTGCTTCCACTGCACGAACGACTCCACGTAGCCGAGCTCCTGCAGCAGGGCGATCGTCGCCGCGGCATCGCTTTCGCGCACCAGCAGGTCGATGTCCGCCATCGGTCGTTCGCCCGGCGCGTAGAGTCCCAGCGCATGCAGGGCGGAACCCTTCAACGGCACGACGGCCAGCCCGGCGGCGCGCGCGGCGGCGTCGATGCGTTGCAGCAGGGTGCCGATGCGCCGATGGCGCAGTTCGACATGCTCGCGCTGGCTGTCGAGGAACCGGCGCCACGACGGGCACTGCCAGGTCGAGCACTGGCTGAGCAGCGGCGACACGCCGTGCGCGGCGGCAACCGCCGCGGCCAGCTGCCATTCGAGTTCGCTCCACGGCGGCGTGACGCCGCCCGGCCGCGACAGCGCCAGCTCCACGGCGAGCGCCTCGGTGGTGCGGCGCAGGCCCGCCCTAACGATGTTGAGCGGTGGCAGCATGGCGGGCCGGTTCGGCATGGTCGGGCGTCGTCGCGGGCGCTGGGGCGGTGGCGTCTTCGCTGCGGTGCGCGCGCTCGTCGGCGATCAGCGCGACCCATCGCGCCTCGAACGCCGCGCGGGCTTCACGATGCTGCTGCGGCGATTGGGCGGCTTTCGACTGCTGCAACACGACCTGCTCGTGCAGCAGGTCGCGCACGTGACGATAGAAGTCCGAGTCGTAGGCGCCGCGGAACATCATGGCCAGGTCGCCGCTGTCCTGCCAATGCGTCTTCGCGCCGAGCTGGGCCTTCACCTGTTCGTAGAATTTCGTGCCCGGCAACGGATACGACACGCTGACGCCGATGTCGTCCGGCACGGCCTGCGTGATCAGCTCGCGGGTCGCCAGCAAGTCGACGAGTTGTTCGCCCTGATAGCCGAGCTGGATGAAGAAGCCCACCCGGATGCCGTGTTCGCCCAGCCGCGCGCGGGCGGCGATGAGGTCGGCCACGCGGGTGCCCTTGTTCATCGCATCCAGCACGCGCTGGCTGCCGCTCTCCGCGCCGATCCACGCCTCGGCGCAGCCGGCGTGTTCCAGCGCCGCGGCCATCCGCTCGCTGATCAGGTCGGCGCGGGTCTGGATGGTGAACGGCACCGAGCCATCGGCGTCGGCCAGGTGCGCGGCGAATTCGCCGACCCAGTCGACGCGGAAGCCGAAGATGTCGTCCGCCAGCCAGATGTGGTCGGGCTGGAATGTCCGTTTCAGGTAGGTCATTTCCGCCGCCACGTCGCTGGCGCTGCGCTGGTTGTAGTGGTTGCCCCAGATCGGCTTGGCGCACCAGTTGCAGCGGAACGGGCAGCCGCGCGAGGCCGCCATGTTGAGGCTGAAGTAACCGTGCCGTTCGAGCCACATCGCGCGGTAGCGTTCGACGTCGACCAGGTCCCAGGCGGGATGGCCGACCAGCCGCGGGTCCGGCGGCAGCACGCCCACGCGGGTCAGCTGTGTCTGCCCGTTGCTCAGCGTGGCCACGCCGGCGATGCCCGCGACCCAGCGCGGCGTGTCGATGGCCGGGTCGCGCTGCAGCCGCCCGACCAGTTCGATCAGGGCCGCGATGCCTTCGCCGATCAGCACGGCATCCGCGCCCGCCGCCAGGAAGGCGTCCGGGTGGTCGGATGCGTCGGAGCCGGCGACGATCACCCGCGCGCCGTCGGCACGGGCCTCGGCGATCATCTGGCAGGCCGCCTCGCGCATGCGGCCCAGGCACATCTTGGTCAGATAGTTGAAATTGTCCTCGTAGAGGACCACCACATCCGGCCGCGTGCTCTGCAGCGCGGCCTGGTAGTCCTCCACGCCCGTGGCCAGCATCGCGTCGAACAGCGCGACCTGGTGCCCCATCTGCCGCAGCAGGGCGGCGACCTGGATCGTGGCGAGCGGCGGATAAGGCTTGCCGCGCTCCCACTGCTTCGGGTCGTAAGCCAGGAAGTAGGAGTGGCCGACCTGAATCTTGAGCATCTGCTGGAGGCCTCGATCATCGTGGGAAGCAACGGCAGCCATGGGCCGCGTCGGCTCCCGCTTCCGCGCTGGCTGCCGGTGAGTGCGCCAGCGCGCCGCTTCGGTTGCCCCGCGCGGCAAAAAAGTCCGCAGGGGTGTGCAGGCACAACCTTTGCCGCCCGCGGCGACACTCAGCAGGAAGACGCCCGCTACGTGCGGCGCCTCGGCCTCGCCATGGCGCGCCACCAGGACCCTGATCGAGACGATGACCTTGACTCCCTGCGCCGGTGTCCACGAAATCCCTGCCGACCCGTTCGAGGAGCGGCGCGGCCCCGTGTCCTGCGTGGAGCGACAGATCCTGGGCGGCCGTTTCCGCTTCAAGAGCGGCAGCGAGGCGCTGCTCGCCCTGGTCGATGCCGCCTACGCGGGTTTGCCGTCGCAGCGGTTGCCGGTGGCCGATGCGGCGTTCCGCATCGAGCTGCGCCTGGTATCGCGGCCGGCTCCATCACCCACGGCCGAACCCCCGCCGGTGCAGGTGCAGTCCGGCGCGGGCCTGATCTGCGGCGTGATGGACGCCGCGAACTACGTGGTGCTGGACCCCGCGCAGCGGCAGGCGCTGGTGGTGGCCTCGGACGACATGCTGCTGCACCCCTACCACCTGCGCTACGAGCTCATCGAGTTCGCGGTGTTCACCCTGGCCACGCGTGGACTGGGGCTGGTGCCGCTGCATGGCGCCTGCGTCGGCCGCGACGGGCGTGGCGTCCTGCTGCTGGGCGCGAGCGGCGCGGGCAAGTCGACGCTGGCTCTGCACAGTCTGCTGCTCGGCCTGGACTTCCTCGCCGAGGATGCCGTCTTCGTGCAGCCCGAACGCATGCTGGCCACCGGCGTCGCCAACTTCCTGCACGTGCAGGCCGATGCGCTGCGGTTCGTCGATGACGAGCGCAGCCGCCGCTGGGTGGCGAGCGCGCCAGTCATCCGCCGCCGCAGCGGCGTCGAGAAATTCGAGGCCGACCTGAGGCAGGCCCGTGGCCGGCTGGCGCCACAGCCGCTGGCGCTGGCCGGCGCGGTGTTCGTGTCCAGCCAGCTGGCCGACGATCCCGCCGCCCTGCTCACGCCGATTCCCGCCCGCGAGATCGCCGCACGACTGCGCGCGGATCAGCCGTATGCGTCCGGCCAGCCCGGCTGGCATCGTTTCGAGCAGCAGCTGATCGCGCAAGGCGTGCACGAACTGCGTCGCGGGCGCCATCCGCGTTCTTCGGTCGATGCCTTGCGCCAACTGCTGCCTGCCGTCGGCGCACCCGCATGAAGCGGTCTGCCGAAGCACGGCCGGCGCGCGACCGCAGCTACGACATGCTGCGGTCGCTGGTACGCACGTTCACGCGCGTCGACACGGTGGAAACCGCGGCCTACGTGCTGCTGTCGCTGGCCAGCGCGCTGGCCGGCAGCCTCGCGGCCGTGCTGCTGGTGCCGCTGGTGCAGCCAGGTCATGCGCTGACGTTCGCCGGCGGCGTGTTTGCCGCGCGCGGCGGCGTGGAGTGGCAGGCGGCGATCTTCGCGGCGGCCACGTTCGCCTTCGCCGTGCTGCGCTGGTCGACCGCCCGCCTGGGCGCCCGCCTGACCGCACGTTACGGCATGACCCGGCGCCGCCAGGTGCACGCGCGCCTGCTCGACGCGCGGCTGGATGCGCTGGCCGATTCGACCTCGGCCGAGATCGCCAACGTGCTCACCTACAACGTCGAAATCATCACCCAGGGTTTCAGCGCCCTGCAGCAACTGCTGGTGGCCGGCGTCACTTCGCTGGTCAGTCTGGCGGCGGCGTTCTGGGTCTGTCCGCCGCTGATGCTGGCGACGCCACTGTTTGCCGTGTTCGGCGTGATCGCCTCGCGCGCGTTCGGTCGCGAACAGTCGCGGGTCGGTCGCCAGTATGTCGCCGACATGACGCGCCTGTTCTGGCACAGCGAGGACTTCCCGCGACGGCTGCGCCACGTGCGCTCGTTCCAGCGCGAGGATGCCGAGAAGCACAGCTACGGCGCGATCTCCGCCCAGCTTGGCCACGGCTACCGACGCCAGCTGGAACTCGTCGCCAACGGGCGGCTGCTGCTGGAGCTGTTGGCGGCGGTCGGGATCGCGGCAGTCTTCGTGCTGGCCTACCGCTGGCGCGGGGTCGATCAGGCCGCGCTGACCGCGGCCTGCCTGCTGCTGGGGCGACTGCTGCCGTACCTGGTGTCGACCCGGCAGAGCTTCCAGCAATTGCGTTCGGCTGCGCCCGCGTTCGAGCTGTGGCAGCGCTACATGAGCCTGGAGGCGGTGCGTTCTTCGGCGGCATCGGCGCCGGCGGATCGGACAGCGTTGCACATCGAACGGATGCAGCTGGCGCCGCCACTGGCCGCTGTCGATGTCCGCCACCTGCGCCTGGCGCCCGGCGAGCTGACCCTGGTTTCCGGCGACTCCGGCATCGGCAAGAGCAGCCTGGTCGACGTGCTGGCCGGCATGAGCCTGCCCGGGATTTTCGCGGCACGGGTCGACGGACATTCCATCGGCTTCGGCGAATACCGCGAGCTGGTGCGGCATGGCGCCTATGTCAGCCAGAGCGTGCGTCCGTGGCAATACTCGGTGCGCGAATGCCTGCACTGGGCCGCGCCGGAAGCCAGCGACGAGAGGATGCAGGCCGCGCTGCTGGATGTCGGCCTCGACAAGCGGCTGGCCGATTCACCGGATGGACTGGACACCACGCTGCACAGCGCGTCGAGCCGATTGTCCGGCGGCGAACTGCAGCGCCTGCTCTTGGCCCAGGTGATCCTGCGCCAGCCGTTCCTGGCCGTGCTCGACGAAGCCACCAGCGCGCTCGACGCCGCCTCCGAGATCCGCGTGCTGGCCGCGATGAAGCGCCGATTGCCCCGTACGATACTCATCGTGGTATCGCACCGGGCCAGCGTGGCGACGATCGCCGACCAGTGCCTGAGCATCGACGGCGACTTGGTCGCCACGGTTTCCACGAAGGCTGGCCCGCGCAGCGCTGAGCCGCAAACGCATGGCGAGCGTGGGCGCCCGCACGAAAGGCTGGTATGAGTCATGGACAGGCGCTGTGCGGTCGATCCCGGGCGATCAGTCACGCAGTACCCGACCGTGCATTGGGTCGGCGTCGAACGTCTGCCTGGGTTTGCAGCCCACAGGCGCGTCGGACACTGATCTCTGTGCAAATTTAATTAGCCACGTCCCTTTAGTCTCGGTGGTGAATAGCTGTGCTCCAACCCATGAGCCGAGAAGAAGGCGACGACTGTTGCTTTTGACGAACCGGCAGGCACCTCTTTGGAAAGTAAAGTGTTCCAGTGGTTGAGGCTCGACTGGGCGTCACCGTGAGCTGCATAGCAACCAGCAAGCAGCGATGTGAAAAAAGATGCAGCCAATATACGGCAAGCATTCATTGTGAGCTCTAACGCTGGAGTTGAGCGGCAGCAAAGCCGTCCGCCTTGAACGAAATGTTAGGCGTCACTTCCGGTCTTGCTCGCTGAGATCTCGTGGTTCCGCGCGAAGAGCATCCAATTCACCACTATTGAAAGTCAACGTGCCATCCGACGTTACCAGTTCGAAGCCTCGCGGCTTGCACTTAAGGGCAGAAAATTCTGGATTGTAGTCCGAGTACAAGATTTGACGCTCGGCAAGATCGGGCTTGTGCTCAACCGTTACAGAATACGTTGTTCCAACTGCGGCACCCCCACCTGTATTGACATACAAGGCTACGTTGATGCCATTGTCAGTCATACAATGATTCATGAGGTGATCGTCTTCTGGACGGCCGAAAACGTTCCGGTCGTGCGCGCTTCCGCATGCGTAAAGCCCCAGCAGCATGCAGACCAGAAATAAGCGCCATACGAATGTCACCGCCAGAGAAGGTATTTTGCGGAGCCTGGTCATTTTGTTGTGAGGCCTAACGCTGGAGTTAAGCGGCGGCGAAGCCGTCCGCCTTGAACGAGATGTTAGGCTTGCTCCGCAGCGCGGCGGAACTGCCCTGATGCTTCTAGGGCCGAGGATACATCTGCAACGACCCGGTCGTTGTTGAGAGTGGGAATGACAAAGAGCCCGCCCCAGTCATCGGACACTTCGAAAGCGCCACCGGCATAGACGCACTCCCAAAGAAAGTCATCCGGCGCCGGGCAGCTTCCAGTACATGAGAACTCAGCTAGCTGACCTTCCAGTAGATTGAGAACAGGCGGGAAGCCTTCAGCTCTGTGGTCACCACGGAACTCGATGAGCATGAGGTTCGGGGCGCCAAAGCCAGGACGTACTCGGAATTCTTCCATGGAGGGCCTAACGCTGGAGTTAAGCGGCGCGCGGCTTTTCGCGCGTCCGCTTGGACGATCTGTTAGGCAGCCCTGGGTCCGTTGTGAAGCAGACCATAGAGTTGCCCTCAAAGTAGAGAAAATAGCTAAATTGACTCTCGTTGTAGCGCCATAACTCTAGTTGTGTGCCTAGCGGCACGTGCGCACAGGCAAGTGGCTGGAAAGGAGCGTAATGGTCTGGACTGCTGACCACTACGCCTTGCACGCTATCTGGCTGCCCAAGGAGTACGCGAATGTTGTCTCGGTGTGGGTAATTCTCGCCCACGAAGTGGAGGTTTTTCTGCCAGTCTGGTGCGCGAGGGATGCTTTGCGCTGTGCAGGACAGCGCTATTGCGGCAAGCACCAACGCAAACATTTCGTGCTTCATAGAGCCTAACGCCTGAATTAAGCCGCACCGCGGAGCGGTGTCGGCTTGAATGAATTGTTAGGGCGCCAAGCGATAGAGCACATGCCTTAGCTCCCACTGCTCGTAACCTGGTGATTCTATTGATCCGTCGTGTGCCAATGTAGACAGATTGAAACCCTCTTCGACGTCTTCGTAGTACACCACGACATCACCTTGTTGAGCGACCACAAAGATGCTCTCGACTTGACCGAAACGAGGGATAGGAACCGCACGAAGCGGAATCCTGATGCGAGAGAAAAACTCTCGTTGCTCAGGTGTGCACTTGGCCAACTCCCGAACAATGAGGGCCTCCAATTCTTTTGCGGATGTTGGCTCCCAAGTGTCCATCGCGGCCTAACGCTGGAATTGAGCGGCGGCGTAGCCGTCCGCCTCGAATGAGATGTTAGACCGCATACGCCGCAGCCGCCATGACGATGAGCCGCCACACGATGAAGAAGATGGCGCCTGCGATGAGTGTGTAGAACTGAAGCCGCGAGTAGAAGCGCGCCCAACTAAGATTCTTATTGAAAGCTGTGGTAACGCCTCTTATAGCGGCCTCGACAAGCTCAGGATGAGGCGGTTGCTCGGCGTGGCTGCCGTGTTGAAGTTGTAACCTCGTGTAGTTCGCTGACATGGAGGTTTGCACCCAGGTTATGCGTTTGCACCCGGCATAGAAACTGACGCCCCAGCAGAGAACAGCGACACCAACTGGCCACAGAGACCAAGACAGAAAGAGCCCATCTGTCTTTTGTACGGCAAACCCGATCGCCGCGCCTGCAGCCGCCAGCAAAAAGAACGCGTACTTATCTTGGCTGGCAGTGTGCTGCTGGTGGAGCGAAAGCATGTCTGACTTATCGACCATATTTCCTATGCGGCCTAACGCTGGAGTTAAGCGGCGGCGTAGCCGTCCGCCTTGAACGAGTTGTTAGACCGCTGACCCGGACGCTGGGGCCGAGCGTGCTTGAAGAAAGGCAAGCAGAAATGGCGTACCAAAAATTACTGCCGCTACAACCGTGAAGGTTAGCGCAAATACAAAAAGTCCTGAAACTAGCCAGACCGCGGAGGGAATTTGGATAAGAGTAAGACCAAGGACTTGCCGCCGGGTAATAGCATAGGCCCCTGCAGCGGTGGCAAGCCACATGATGCAAGTGCCAACGATGGAAAATGTGGTGATTGGTAGATGAGCCATGCGCGCGTGAACAGGTCCGATGACCGGCCAGGCAATGGCGCCGAACAGGAAGATCGCCACTAGCAGCCAAGCGCACAAGTCAGCGAAGACAAATGAAATCTTTACGAGCCTCTGCATGATCTTCCTGCGGTCTAACGCTGGAGTTAAGCGGCGCGCGGCTTTTCGCGCGTCCGCTTGGATGATGGGTTAGGCCTGTACCGTGATGCAGAAAAGAAGCTCACTGCCAGATGCCTCTGGATGATTGTGATGCTCAGCTTGAGACCTGTGCATGGTGCTACGGAACCAAGCATACATTTCGGCTTGAGTCAGTTGGGAAGTGAATGCAGTGCCTTGGTGCTTCATTGAATGCCCGAGCTTGCCATCTGGGTAGTGCAGCCAACCCTCCCAGCCGACAACCACAACGCCCGCTTGCTCCAAGAGTTGTAGCGCTTCGATAGCCGCTGCGAGTGGCAGCACAAGCTCGCTCGGTGAGGCAGATTTGGATTGGAGTTCCGCGATGCTCACTGAAGGCCTAACGCTTGAGTTAAGCGGCGGCGAAGCCGTCCGCCTTGAACGAAATGTTAGACCGCAGCCTACGCGGCCCGCCAGAGTGAGCCGCTACGAAATCCATAACGCCACAGCGCCAAGCCTTGAGGTGTGACAAGCAAGGCCGCACCAATGGCTACGTAGTAGTACGTTACCGCATGCGCCTGCCAAGCGAGCCATGCAATTAGGCCAATGCTGTAGAGAGCGTACGTTGCGAATAGTATGAAATACGCGACCCAAAATTTGGGCCAACCTATGTTGACCCGGCGCAGGTAACCCCAAAGACCTACAAGTCCGAAACCTCCGAACACAGCCAACAGCGCGTCAGGCAAAGAGTGAACGCGAAACCATGACGAAATCGTAGCGATGGCTAACAGGGCGAAATAGGACCACCACAAGATATTCCAAATGCGTGAGTTAGTTTGTGTCATTGCGGTCTAACGCCTGAGTTAAGCGGCGGCGGTACGCCGTCCGCTTGGACGAGGAGTTAGACGGTTGCGACGCTGCTTGCTCGGGCGTCAACGACTGCCACGACGAGCGCGCAGCTTGAGCAACCGGCTACCCCAAAACAACCAGCTCTGAAAGCTGAGGCTTGCGATGACGCCGCATGAAAAGCCGCTGCGGCGACGGACGACAAGCCAGCGCGAAGCTGGGCGAAACACGTGCAACGAAGAACCACCACGAGCTACCGGCTAACGCTGGAGTTAAGCGGCGCGCGGCTTTTCGCGCGTCCGCTTGGACGAGTGGTTAGGTGCGGCCGACACGCCGCTACCTTTCTAGATCCAATAGTGCCAGCAGATGGGACTGCTGTGATGAGGAAAGAAGGCAAGTGGCACCAGTGCGGTCGTCCCGGTACGCGAAGCTTGATGCCTCCCAGCGCCAAGGATGCGCACCACGAACAAGAATGAGCAGGCGAAGATCTTGAGCTTGCCAGGGTGGGGCCGAGTTGCAGGGTTGCCCGAGCGCGCTGAGTAGCGCCTTTACTTGGCTACGCTTGCTGATGAACAAATGGCGATCGTGAGCGCCAATCAATGCTTCCGCATCCAGGTTGACGATGGAAGTCTTGTCAAACGAGCGATAGTAAACCTCGATAGCACTCTCGTTGATCTGCGGTTGGCTCGCCGTAGCCGCCACTGCTAGTAGTGCAAATGCTATTGCTGCCAGTTTGCGCATGAGCTACCGCCGCACCTAACGCTGGAATTAAGCGGCGGCGCAGCCGTCCGCTTGGATGACTGGTTAGGTGCCACCGCCGCTGCCGCCTGACGTGCCACCCGCAAAGAGTAGAGCTAGACCCGCAACACCCACGACGATAGCCCACCCGCCACTGATGCCTACCTGTGAGTGAAGTTGCCAAAGAATTAGCGCACCTATGAAAACGAGAACGCCGACCACCGTGGTGGCGCCGATAGATTCGTTGTCGATCTGGAAAAGCCGACCATCATCGCGGTTGGCCCATTTTCGAAATTTCGACAGTGCGCCCACGTGGCACCTAACGCTTGAGTTAAGCGGCGGCGAAGCCGTCCGCCTTGAACGAGTTGTTAGCCTGCAACGCCATTAGGCTAGGCCTCTGCTTCGCTTGGCTGCTTAGCTAGAAAGCCGAGCCCCCTCATTAGCCACTTTGTAGTCGATTTATCTAAGGCTTCTCCGCGACCCACAAAACCACGAAGATCAATAGTGAAAGGCTTGAACGCAGCGATCTCATGAACAAGATCATTCATGGCCTCTGCGTACTCGATGACACGGACAGTGGCTTTGCGAAAATCTGCTTCGCCTACGATCTTGCCATGAATCACCTTGTCACGAACCTTCTCGGCCTCAGCAAGGATTGCAGTGGTTTCTGCCGGGATGTCTCGGCCAAATATATTCGCGAAAAGTCGGCGGAATTCTTTGCGAGTCATGTGGTGGGAATCAACGAAGTTGCGCGCGATTTCCGCATTGGCACGATGCAGTTTGCGTGCGCCGCAGTAGAGCATAGTATTTAGTGCCTTTTCGACTCGAATAAAGATAAAGCCGAGAGAAACCTCCCACTCGTATTCCTCAAGGAGACTTGGCAAGCTCTCGAAGTAAGCCTGAACCTCAGCGGGACTTTGATGATATCGATTGACGACTCCTCGCCATGATCCAGGAATTACGTCGGGCACGATGTCTCTCCTTGAAGGCTAACGCTAGAGTTAAGCGGCGGCGCAGCCGTCCGCCTTGAACGAACTGTTAGCCGGCCCCGAGTTACTTGGCCTTTGCCGGCTTTCCGTGCTCTTCCATGAACTCGGCGAATTTTGCCCAAGACAGGCGGCGCTTGTTTACCGAGTTACCCTTTGGAAGCCACTCGATGTTTCCTTTGCTGATGAGTAGCGTGCCGAGCTTTCCGTCGTCGGAGCGAACCACTACCTCAAAATCTTTGTGCGCAACGACTGCAGTGTCAATCTTGACCCGTACTTCATGTGCCATGGCTTTCCCCTGTTGATGAACGGCTAACGCTTGAGTTAAGCGGCGCCGGTACGGCGTCCGCCTTGAACGAACTGTTAGGCGCCGCGGCGAAGCAGACCTTTTGCGGCAACCACGAACAGCAACGCCCCGAGGATAAGCGCAGGCCAAGCAAGGTGCCTGGCGATGCGAGGGAAGTAAGCCACTGCGAAGACGCCAACCGCGAAGCCGATTAGAACCCTTGCGACTATGAACGCCCAGATCTCCGGCCCGGTGAGCTGCTGCACGCGCTTGCGATTGCTTCCAAGCATGGTCTTCCCTGAATTTGTATGACGACGCCTAACGCTTATTAGACCCCATATCGGGGCATATGCAATGGATGTTCAGCTTTGATCCGGGGCGCGTCAAGTAGGCAAATCCTACGGCGTGGCGGGGGTTTGCCGCCTGCCGCCTGTGATCTGGCTGGGTCAGGATGGGCTTTGCATATCTCGCAAAGTGAAGTGCTATGTCTTATGACCCCGCAAACGCAGGAATAAACCGTATGGTCAGCGGCCCTTCGGCGCCGCGTTTGATGGATGAGGTGCGGCGCGTGTTGCGAACGCCGATTCATTTTCGCCCGCAGGGAAAGGTGCCCGGCTGCTGCAGAACACTATTGCAGCTGAATGTTGCGACAGAGCACACCGCCGGGACGTTGCAGGTCTACCAGGGCTCGCGCGAGGTCGACGCCGAGGTTCCCGACCACAAGCGGGTGTCGTTTTCTCTTGGGGACTTCTATTTGACTCCGCGCGTCCTGCCCTTCGCCCTTCGGGCCAGCTTCGCTGTTCATACGCGCTCCTGCGCGTATGTGGACAGGCAAAAGAGAAGTACCTCGCCCTCCGAAGGCGGACGAAAGCCCTTGCTCTAAAGCCCTTCAAAGCTCTTGGCGCTTTTAGCGGAAAAGTTGTCAGGGACCATTAAAACTGTCCCCGACACCATGGCTGCGCTCAAGGCATCGCGAAACTGTTGTTGCCGCGATTGCCGTCAGGCAACGCCCGCGCAGGATCGATCGTGACCGACTTCAGCTTGCGCGTGCCATCCACGTGGACCACGTAGCTGCGGTGTTGTTGCCAGGTTTCCACCGGCACGCTCACGTCCTGTTTGCTGCCGTCGTCGTAGACCAGTTGCAGGGTGGCGGGCATGACCAGCTGATCCAGGTTGGCCACGGTGACGTCGACGCCCTTGCGGTAGTCGCCGTCGGTGTAGGCGGCTTTCTGCACGGCCAGGTCGAGCTGCCAGTTGTGTTCGAACCAGCCGCGCCAGAACCAGCCGAGGTCTTCGCCGGTCTCGCTTTCCATGAAGCGGAAGAAGTCGGACGGGCTGGGGTGCTTGTAGGCCCAGGTGGCGATGTAGCGGCGGAAGGCAGGGTCGAAGCGTTCCGGGCCGATGATCTGCTCGCGCAGCAGCACCAGGCCGAAGGCGCCCTTGAAGTAGCTGATCGGGTGGCGGTATTTCTCCGGCACCATGTCGGCGCCCAGCAGCAGCGGCGGGGCGTCCTGGTCCTGCAGCACCTTGGCGATCTCGTCGGCCGGGTTGCCCTTGCCCGGCGCGTATTCGCCGTCGCGCTTGGGCGCGTATTCGCCGTGGTTGAACGCGTCGGCCTCGTAGACGTCGATGAAGGTGTTGAAGCCTTCGTCCATCCACGCATCGCGGCGCTCGTTGCTGCCCACGATCATCGGGAACCAGATGTGCCCGATCTCGTGGGCGATCACCATGTGCAGGCTGCGGCCCTTGGCCAGCTTGTGGTCGAAGGTGATGCCGGGATACTCCATCCCGCCGGCGGTGCCGGCTTCGTTGATCGCCACCGGCCAGGGGTACGGATACCACTGTTTCGAGAAGTATTCGGTGGAGGCCTTGAGGTATTCGGTGGCGCGGCCCCAGGCGGCGTCGCCGCCGCTTTCGGCCGGATAGACCGACATCGCCAGCGCGCTCTTGCCTTCGGGCAGGTTGATTCGCGCCGCGTCCCACACGAAGGCCTTGGAGGCACCGAACGCCACGTCGCGGGTGTCGTGCATGGCGAAGTGCCAGGTCAGCGTGCCGCTCTGCTTTGGACGGCTGGACGGCTGGGTGACTTCGTCCGCGCTGCGAATCATCACGGTCTTGTCGCTGCGGCGCGCCTGTTCCAGTCGCTGCTGTTCGGTCCTGGTCAGCACGTCCTGCGGGTTCAGCAGTTCGCCGGAGCCGGCCACGATCATGTCCCACGGCACGGTGATCGCGTAGTCGAAATCGCCGTATTCCAGATAGAACTCGCTGTTGAGGTAGGGCGCCGTGTCCCACCCGCGCAGGTCGTCGTAGACGGCCATGCGCGGATACCACTGGGCGATCTCGAAGATCTCGCCGTTCTTGCTGGGGTTGACGTCCATCCGCCCGCCGAACTCGCCGGGCACGGTGAAGCTCCAGGCGATGTGCAGTTTCAGCTGGCCGTCCCTTGCTTTAAGCGCGGTCGGCAGCTGCACCTGCATGCGGGTGTCGGAGACGATCCACTTCACCGGCTGCGTGTGGCCCTGCGCGTCTTCGACTTCGACCGAGCTGATCCTGTAGCCGTCGGTGAACTCGGTGGGGAACTTGCTGGTGAACGCGCCACGGGCGTCCTTGCGATAGCGGTTCTGGTCCAGTTGCAGCCACAGCACGTCGAGCGCGTCGGGGCTGTGGTTGGTGTAGCTGATCACCTCGCTGCCGCTCAGCAGCCGGGTGGCGGGATCGAGCGTGGCCTTGATCCGGTAGTCGGCGCGGTTCTGCCAGTACATCGGGCCAGGCTTGCCGCTGGCGGAGCGGTAGGCGGTGGCCGGTTGCGGGTAGCTGTACGGCGCGAACGTCTGCGCGGGATCGAAGCGCGCAGGCGCGGTGTCGGCGGCGAAGGCGGGCGCCAGCGAAAGCGCGGCGAAGGTGGCGGCCAGAGTGAGCGTGAGGTTGTTCATGCGAAGCCTTTGGGGAAGGGAAGACGCCTTACGGCTGGCCACCGCGACGGATCAGCGCCAGCAGTTCGTGGCAGGCGCCCATCGTGTGGTAGTCGGTCTTGCCGGCGGGACTCTTTTCGTCGTCGTACTTGCGGTTGTCGCGGGTGAGGATGCGGTACCAGGCACCGTGGCGGTGATCGACGAAATGCTGCCACGCGTAGGCCCACAGCTTCACGTACCAGTCGTCATGGACAACCAGCCCGCTGCGCTCGTGCAGCAGGGCGGCGGCGGCCAGCGATTCGGCCTGCACCCAGAAATACTTGTCGTCGTCGCAGACGCTGCCGTCCGGCGCGAAGCCGTAGCAGATGCCGCCGTATGCGTTGTCCCAGGCGCGGGCCAGCGCGGTGTCGAACAGGTGCTGCGCGGTGGGCAGCATCCAGTCCGGCGCGGCACCGCGTTCGCGCAGCAGCGGCTCCATGATCAGCAGCAGCTTGGCCCATTCGGTCTGGTGGCCGGGCTGGAAGCCCCACGGGCGAAACAGGTGCTTCGGGTCGTCGCGGTGGTAGTCCCAGTCGATGGCCCAGTCGCGGTCGTAGTGTTCCCACACCAGGCCGCCGGCCAGCGCCGCCTGGCGACGGGTCATGTGATCGGCGAGGGTGTGCGCGCGGTCGAGGTAGCGTGGCTCGCGGCTGGCCTGGTAGGCGGCCAGCATCGCCTCGCACATGTGCATGTTCGCGTTCTGGCCGCGGTAGTCGCTGAAGTGCCAGTCGGCATCGGCCTCGTCGCGGTACAACCCGGCGTCGGCATCCCAGTAGCGCTGTTCCAGCAGGTTCCAGGTCTCGTCCATCCAGGCGGCGGCTTCGTCGATGCCGGCTTTCACCGCGCTGGCGCAGGCGAGCAGCACGAAGGCGACGCCGTAGGCATGGTTGGTGCGGTCTTCCGGCTGGCCGTCGCGGATGGTCCAGGCATAGCCGCCGCTGGCCGGATCGCGATGCACCTCGCGCAGGTAGCGCAGGCCGTGGCGGGCGGCGTCGAGGTACTCGCCTCGAAGCGCCGCGTCGTCGCCGAACTCGATCGCCGCCATCGCGTAGTTGAAGACGAAGCGGGTGCTGCTGACCAGGTGCCGGTGGCTGCGATCGTAGATCGTGCCGTCGTCGCGGAAGTAGTGGAAGAAGCCGCCTTGCGGGTCGATCGCGCGAGGGTGATAGAACGCCATCGTCTGCGCGATGTGTCCGCGCAGGAACCCGGCGGAACGGAAATCGGCGGAAGGAAAATCGGGACTGCTGTTCATGCCTGCTGTTCCATGAAGGCCAGCACCTCGTCGCCCCGCGGCATCGCGGCGAACGAACCCTGGCGGGTGACGGTCAGCGCGCCGCAGGCGGCGGCGAAGCGCAACATCGCGTGCAGGCGCGGCAGCTCGGTCACCAGGTGATCGAGTCGTTCGGCGCCCGCTTCGAGTTCGGCCAGGCAGCACAGCAGGCCGCCGACGAAGGCATCGCCGGCGGCGGTGCTGTCGACCACCTCGACCGGGTAGCACGGCAGCTCGCCCTCGGCGTCCGGATGGAACCAGCGCAGCGGCTGCCCGCCATCGGTCACCACCACCAGCCGGGTGCGGCCCAGCCACAGGCGGTCCAGCGCGGCCTGTTCGCCGTCGACCGCCAGCCAGGCGAATTCCTCGGCCGACAGCTTCACCACGTCGGCCAGGTGCAGCGCGGGCCACAGCAGCGGGCGGGGATCGATGTCGCGCGGCCACAGCGCCGGGCGCAGGTTGAGGTCGAAGCTGACCAGGGCGCCGACGCCGTGCGCGCGCTGCATGCCTTCACGGGTGGTTCCGGCCAGGGCGGGGTCGGTCATGCTGTTCGAGCAGACGTGGAACACGGCGACGTCGCGGAACGTGTCGGCGCGGAAATGCGCCGGCCGGAACAGCAGGTCGGCCGAGTTGTCGCGGTAGAAGCTGAAGCTGCGTTCGCCGCGGGCGTCAAGGGTGACGAAGGCCAGCGCGCTGTTCGCCGCATCGGTGCGCACGATGTCGTCGGTGCCGACACTGGCCTGCTGCAGGCTGTCCAGTAGGAAATCGCCGAAGCGGTCGCGCCCCAGCATGCCGGCGAAACGGGCGGCGCCGCCGAGACGCGCCGCGGCGACCGCGACATTGGCCGGCGCACCGCCCGCGAACGGCACGAAGCGGACGGCGAAGCCGTGGTTGTCGAAGCCGTCGGCGTGCAGGTCGATCAGCGCCTCGCCGAAGCACAGGATGGGATGGAAGGCCACTCACGACCCCCTTTGCGAGGCGTCGGCGGGCAGGCCCCGGATGCGCGAGCCGCTCAGGCCATAGAACACGATGTACAGGTAGCACAGCAGCGGCAGGAAGAACGCGTGCTGCAGGCCGATGTGGTCGGCGAGCAGGCCCTGCAGCGGCGGGATGATCGCGCCGCCGACGATGGCCATGATCAGCAGGCTGGAGGCCTTGCTGGTCATCGACCCCAGCCGCTCGATGCCGAGCGCGAAGATGGTCGGGAACATGATCGAGTTGAACAGGCCGATCGCGATGATGCTGACCATCGCAACGTCACCCGAGGTGAGCATGGTGGTCAGCACCAGCAGCGCATTGATCGCGGCGAAGCCGGCCAGCAGCTTGCGCGGCGAGAACTTCGCCATCAGCGCCGAGCCGATGAAACGGCCGATCATCGCGCCCAGCCAGTAGTACGACACGTACTTCGCGGCCTGCTGCTCGCTGACGTGGCCGATCTCGGGCAGCGACAGGTAGTTCACCATGAAGCTGCCGATCGAAACCTCGGCGCCCACGTAGAAGAAGATGCCCAGCACGCCGAACAGCACGTGCGGGTGGCGCAACACCTCGGCGAAGCTGTGGCGGTCGTGGTCGCCCTTGTCGGTGGCCTCGCTCAGCGCGGGCAGGCGGAACAGCCAGACGAAGACGGCCAGCAGGAACAGCACCACGGCCAGGCCGATGTACGGACCCTGCACGGCCTGCGCCTGTTGTGCCTGGTAGGCCAGGTGTTCCGCCGGCGGCAACGCGGCCAGTTCGGCCGGACTCTTCACCACGCTGGAAAGAATCAGCATGCCGCCGAACAGCGGCGCCAGGAAGGTGCCGAACGAGTTCAGTGCCTGGGCCAGGGTCAGCCGGCTGGAACTGGTGCGCTCCGGCCCCAGCAGCGCCACGTAGGGATTGGCCGCCACCTGCAGCACGGTGATGCCGGTGGCCAGCACGAACAGCGCGGCGAGGAAGGCGGGATACAGCTGCAGCGTGGCGGCGGGCCAGAAGCCCAGCGCGCCCACGCCGGCAATCGCCAGCCCCGCCACGATGCCCTTCTTGTAGCCCAGCGCGGCGACCATCCATCCGGCCGGCAACGCCATCAGGAAGTACGCGCCGAAGAAGGTGAACTGCACCAGCATCGCCTGGAAGTAGCCGAGCTGGAACACCGACTTCAGATGCGGGATCAGGATGTCGTTGAGGCAAGTGAGGAAGCCCCACATGAAGAAGATGGTGGTGAGCACGCCCAGCGCCATCGGATAGTCGGTGTAGCGCTCGCCGTGTGCCGGTGTGCCGGGCGTCGGTGACGGAGCTTGAGCGAAGGCCATGGAATTCCCCTGTGCGAATGAGCGGATGGGTCAGGCGGCGGGTGGTGGGCAGCTGCTTTCGCGCACCATCAGCCGCACCGGTGCGACGGTGCGGCGGCTGGCGGCCTGCGGTTGCTGCAGTCGTTGCAGCACCAATTGTGCGGCCTGCTTGCCGCGTTCGTGCGGCGCAGCCGACAAGGTGGTCAACGGCGGCATGCCGAGTGCCGCCTCGGCGATGTCGTCGAAGCCGGTCAACGCGAAGTCGTGGCCCGGGCGCAGCCCGCGCTGGTTGAGGCCGAGCATCAGGCCCAGCGCGACCGCGTCGTTGTAGCAGACCGCCGCGGTCGGTGCGAGCGTGCCGGCGAACAGGGCTTCGGTCCGGTGGGCGGCATCGAGCCGGGTCGGCGCGCATTCGACGCGCCAGTACGGTTCGGTGCGCAGTCCCGCGGTGTGCATCGCCTCGGCGTAACCGGCATGGCGCTGCCGGCACGAACTGGAGTCGTGGTGGCCGCCGAAGAACGCGATGCGCCGGTGGCCGCGGGCAATCAGGTGTTCGGTGGCGAGGCGGGCGCCGTGCTGGTTGTCCAGCATCAGCTGATCCCAGTGCGCGAACTCGGGCAGGGTGCCGCCCAGTTCGCGGTTGAACAGCAGCATCGGTGCACGCCGTCCGACCACGGCCAGCACATCCGGCGCCTTGCTGTGCTCGGCCGGCGACAGGATGATGCCGGCCGGGCCGTGTTCCAGCAGCGAACCGAGCACGGCCTGCTCGCGCGCGATCGATTCGCCGGTGCAGCCGAGCAGGGTGACGAAGCCGGCGGCGGCCAGCGCCTCGTCCACGCCGGCGGCGAATTCGGCGAAGAACGGGTTGGCCAGGTCGTTCAGCACCAGCGCGATGCTGGTCGAGGTGCGGCGGCGCAGGTTGGCGGCGGCGCGGTTGTAGACGTAGCCCTGCCGGCGCAGTTCTTCCTCGACCCGGGCGCGGGTGTGCTTGTTCACCAGCGGGCTGCCGCGCAGCACCAGCGAGACCGTGGCGCGCGATACGTCGCAGCCGGCGGCGATGTCGTTCAGGGTGACCTTGCGCCCGATCGGGCTATGACTCGACATGCAGTTTGCCTCATTAGAACGATCCAAATTTAGCTTATCGCAGCAGTTCGGCACGTCGCAGCGCAGCATGCCATGTCCCTTGCCGGATGATAGCGTGCGGACTTGAATCGTTCCAAAGGTAGATCAGATGACCGTCCGCTTGCGCGCTGTGCTTCCCTCTCTGCTCGGTGCCGCGTTCGGCATCGCCGCCCTCGCACCCGCCAGCGCGCATGCCGTGCAAGGCCATGCGGCGGCGGTCGATCCACGCATCGGCACGGGCGGCGACGGCCACACTTTTCCCGGCGCCACGGTGCCGTTCGGGATGATCCAGCTGTCGCCGGACACCGCGATGCCGGATTTCAAGCATGCGTACAAATGGGCCGCCGGCTACCAGTACGGCGACAGCAGCATCATGGGTTTTTCGCACACGCACTTTTCCGGTTCCGGCCATTCGGACCTGGGCGACGTGCTGGTGATGCCGATCGCCGGCGAGGTGCGGCTGGAGCCGGGCGATCCGGCCAAACCCGGCAGCGGCTACCGCTCGCGCTTCTCGCACGACAGCGAAGTGGTGCAGGCCGGCTACTACGCGGTGACCCTGAGCGATTACGGCGTGCGCGCCGAACTCACCGCGGGGCGCCGGATCGGCTGGCATCGTTACACCTTCCCGACCGGCAAGCCGGCGCACGTACTGCTGGACCTGCGCCCGAGCATCTACGACTACGCCGGCAAGGTGCTGTGGTCCAGCCTGCGCGTGCATGACGACGGCACCGTCACCGGCTGCCGCACCACCCGCGGCTGGGCGCCGGGACGCGAGCTGTGTTTCGCCATGCGCTTCTCGCAGCCGATGACCTCGCGCGAGTTGTTGAACCGCGAGACCGACGTGACCTACAAGGGCTTCGTCGGCCCGGGCAACCACGCCGCGGATCACGACGCGCAGAACGGCCGCGCCCTGGTCGGCGTGTTCGATTTCGGCAAGCTGAAGCAGCCGCTGGAAGTGAAGGTGGCGATCTCCACGGTGAGCGAGGCGAACGCGATCGGCAACCTCGACCATGACGGCGCCGGCTGGGACTTCGACGCCCGTCGCGCCGAGGCCACGGCCGCGTGGGACAATGCACTGGCGGTGGTCGACATCGACGCGCCGAAGACCGCCCGCACGCAGTTCTACACCGCGCTGTATCACGCGATGCTGTCGCCCACGTTGAGCATGGACGTCAACGGCGACTATCGCGGCCCCGACCACGCCGTGCACAAGGCGGACGGCTACGAGTTCTACTCGACCTGGTCGCTGTGGGATGTCTATCGGGCGCAGCAGCCGCTGATGGTCCTGCTCAATCCCCAGCGCAGCACCGACTTCATCCGTTCGCTGATCGCCGCGCGCGAGGCCAGCCCGTTCGGCATCCTGCCGGTGTGGGCGTACCAGGGCCTGGAGACCTGGTGCATGATCGGCTACCACGCGGTGCCGGTGATCGCCGACGCGTACATCAAGGGCGTGCGGGGCTTCGATGCGGACAAGGCGCTGCAGGCGATGGTGGCCAGCGCCACCTACGCGCCGTACGGGGATCTCGCCGACTACATGAAGCTCGGCTACGTGCCGATCGACAAGGAACCCGAAGGCGCCTCGAAGACGCTGGAGTACGCCTACGACGACTGGTCGCTGGCGCAGATGGCGAAGGCGATGGGCAAGACCGATATCGCGGCCACCTTCGCGAAGCGCGCCGGCAACTGGAAGAACGCGTGGGACCCGAAGACCGGCTTCATGCGTGCCCGGCTCGCCGACGGCACGTTCCGCGAGCCGTTCGATCCCACGGCGGCGGGCTATGGCAGCGACTTCACCGAAGGCAATGCCTGGCAGTATTCGTGGTACGTGCCACAGGACGTGCCGGGCCTGGTCGCCGCGATGGGCGGCGAGGCGAAGTTCGTGGACAAGCTCGATGCGCTGTTCGACGCCAAGGTCGACCCGGCCCACTTCAAGCACGTCGAGGACATCACCGGCCTGATCGGCTGGTATGCCCATGGCAACGAACCCAGCCATCACATCGCCTATCTGTACGACTACGCCGGCGCGCCCTGGAAAACCCAGCAGCGGCTGAAGCAGATCATGGACAGCCAGTACGCGGCGCGGCCGGACGGGCTCTCCGGCAACGATGACCTGGGCCAGATGTCGGCCTGGTACGTGTTCACCGCGCTGGGCTTTTACCCGGTCGCGCCGGGCAGCGATCAGTACGCGCTCGGCCGGCCGTTCGTGGCGCGCGCGGCGATTCACCTGGACGGCGGCCGCACGTTCACGATCACCGCCGCGCCGCTGGATGACGCGCATCCGTACGTGGGCTCGGTGACGCTGAACGGCAAGCCGCTGGATCGGCCGATGTTGCGTCACGGCCAGATCGTGGCCGGTGGCGAATTGCACTTCACCATGCAGGCGCAGCCCGCCTCGTCGTGGTCGGCAACACACTGATTGTCGTGACAATGTGAAGCACGTCAGGGCGCCGCGACGGTGCTCTGGTCAGCGTGCAAACATGCAAGAATGGCCAGAATGCCCAGCGGTGGTGGCTTGATCGAGGTGGCTGGCCGGATGAAAAAAAATGTACTTCCGCGCTGGCGCACGGTCGGCCTGCTGCTGGCCGTGATGGTCATCGTGGCACTGCCCTATGTGGTGACCCGGACCAGCATCCAGGAGACGCAGCGGGCGGCTGCATGGGTCGCCCATTCCAGCGAGATCAAGGCGGTGACCTATCAGCTGGCCTATCTGGCACGCGATGGCGAGAGCGCCAGCTACCGCCTGCTGGCGGGCGACGCCGACCAGCAGACGCAACAGCGTGCGATAGTCGCCGATCAGCAGATTCCCGCATTGATCCGCCAGTTGCGGGCGCTGACCCGGGACAACCCGGATCAACAGACTCGCATCGGCGCGCTGGACAATGCATTGACCGGTCGCATCGTCCTGATGAAGGAGGCCCGGACGAGAATTGCCCGCGGCGATACCGACGGCGCGCGACAGTCGTTGCGCAATGCGGGCGATCTGTTCGGCATCAGCGCGGAAATCGACGAAATCGTGCATACGGAAGACGGCCTGCTTGCCAGTCGCGAGGCCGCCGCGCGGGAGAAGGCCACGGACGGTGGCGTGGTGCTTGCGTTGACCGCGCTGGCGCAGCTGTTCCTGCTCGCCGTGATCGTGATGATGTCGGAGCGGCAGATCGGCCAGCGCCGGCTGGCGGAGAGTCGCGAAGGGCGCGCCGTGCAACGCTCGCGGATGATCTTCCAGGCCGTGCGCGAACCGATCGCGCTGTTCGACGACAACCTCAAGTCGCTGCTGGTCAACAATGCGTTCGGCGAGCTGTATGGAATGGACCCGGCAGGAAGAGCCGTGCCGCTGGCCGAGATCGGCGACGGTGCATGGAACGACAGCGTGCTGCTGCAGCGCCTGAACGACGTGCTGTTGCGTGACCGCGAACTGTGGGACTACGACATGGTCCAGCGCACCGCCGGCGGCATGGAGCGGAACGTGGTGATCAACGCGCGGCGCCTGCAGCAGCAGGACAGCGACGTGCCGGCGCTGCTGCTGACGGTCAGCGATGTCACCACTCGTGCGCTGGCCGAGCACCAGGTGAACGAGCTCAACCGCCAGCTCGAGGGCAAGGTGAGCCAGATTTCCGACGTCAACCGCGAGCTGGAGGCGTTCAGCTATTCGGTTTCCCACGACCTGCGCGCGCCGCTGCGTCATATCGCCGGCTTTGCGCGCAAGCTGGAGCAGCAACTGGGCGAACGCATCGACGACAAGTCGGCGCATTATCTGGCTGTCATCGGCGACTCGGCGCAGCGCATGGCGCTGCTGATCGACGACCTGCTGGTGTTCTCGCGACTCGGCCGGGGCGCCTTGCGGCTGCAGGGAGTGGACATGCAGTCGCTGGTCGACGAGGCCCGCGCGCTGGCCGAGACGGGCGCCGAGGGGCGCCGCATCGCGTGGACGATCGCGCCGCTGCCGATGGTGATCGGCGACGAGAACATGTTGCGCACCGTATGGCAGAACCTGCTCGGCAACGCGGTGAAATACACCGGACAATGCGAGCTGGCGAAGATCGAGGTGAGCGTGCGGCAGGGGCGCCACGGCAATTACGAATTTACCGTGAGCGACAACGGCGCAGGCTTCGACATGCAGTACGCGGACAAGCTGTTTGGCGTGTTCCAGCGCCTGCATCGCGCCTCGGAGTTTCCCGGCAACGGCATCGGGCTGGCCAACGTGCGGCGCATCGTGGCCCGTCACGGTGGCCGGGTCTGGGCCGAGGCCGAACCGGGTCAGGGCGCCCATTTTCATTTTTCCCTGCCGGCCACCGACGCGGCTGGCGCAAGCATCGAGAGCGAAGCATGAACAAGAAAGACCTGCGTACCATTCTTCTGGTCGAAGACAGCATGGCGGACGCCGAGATGGCGATGGATGCGCTGGGCGAGGCGCACCTGGCCAACCCGGTGGTGCACGTCGAGGACGGCGTCGAATGCATGGACTACCTGTTCCAGCGGGGCGCGTGGGCCGGGCGTGAACCCGGCAACCCGGCGGTGGTGCTGCTGGACATCAAGATGCCCCGGATGAACGGACTGGACGTGCTGACCGCGATGCGCGCCGATGAGCGGATGCGGCGCATCCCCGTGGTGATCCTGTCCTCGTCGCGCGAGGAAAGCGACCTGGCCCGCAGCTGGGACCTCGGCGCGAACGCCTACGTGATCAAGCCGGTCGACGTCGACCAGTTTTTCGATGCGGTGCGCACGCTTGGCCAGTTCTGGGCCTTGCTCAACCAGGCGCCGGAAAACGACTGAACGGACAGCACCAAGGACAAGGAACGAGGAACACCATGCCAAACCGGCAGCTGCGAAACATGCCGACCGTGCGCATCCTGCAGGTCGAGGACAGCGAACTCGATGCCGAGCTGGTGCTGGCCGAGCTTGATGCGGACGCGATCGCCTACGAGGTGCGCCTGGTCGACGACGAGAAGCGCTATCTTGCGGCGCTGGAAGAATTCCACCCGGACATCGTGCTATCCGATCTGAGCATGCCCGGGTTTTCCGGCATGCGTGCGCTGGAGCTGTTGCGGGGACGCGACGAGCACATTCCCTTCATCTTCGTCTCGGCCACGCTGGGCGAGGAAGCGGCGATCGGCGCGTTGCGCAACGGCGCGACGGATTACATCCTGAAGCAGAATCCGGCGCGACTGGCGAGTGCGGTGCGGCGGGCGCTGGACGAGGCGGAGGCGCACCGGGCCAATCGCCGCGCCGAGTCGGAGCTGATCCGGGCGCAGCGCTTCGAGAGCCTGGCGATGCTCGCCGGTGGCCTCAGCCACGACCTGCGCAACCTGTTGCAACCCTTGCTGCTGGCCGGCGACAGCCTGCAGGACTACCAGGACGACCCGCGCCTGGCACGACTGGGCAAGCTGGTGCGCGATTGCGGGCGGCGCGGGCTGGACATGGTGCACTCGATGCTGTCGTTCGCCCGCGGCGCCCGTCGCGCGGAGCAGGTGAAACTGGGCCCCCTGTTCAGCGCGTTCGACCTGCTGATGCAGGGCAGCGTGCCACGCAGCGTGGCGATGGAGCTGGTCATCGACGACCCGGAACTGTCGTTCGAGGGTAATCACACCGAGCTGCAGCAATGCCTGCTCAACCTTTGCCTGAATGCGATCCAGGCGATGCCCGACGGCGGCAAGCTGCACATCGAGACGTCGCAGACCACGCTGGACGATGACTTCTTCCTGCCGGAGGAGCAGCCGCGCAATGGACGCTACCTGTGCATCAGCGTGAAGGACGACGGCCCCGGCATGGAGCCGGCGGTGCTGGAACACATGTTCGAGCCGTTCTTCACCACCAAGGAAACCGGCACCGGCCTGGGGCTGCTGTCATGCAAGCGCATCGTGGGCAGCCACGGCGGCGTGATGCGGGTGGAGAGCGAGCCGGGTCGCGGCACCCGCTTCGACCTGTACATCCCGCTGGAGGAAATGGGCTCCGACGCGCTCGGGGCTGACGGCGACGACGATCTGGAAGGTGCGGCCGAGCGGGTGCTGGTGGTGGTGGAGGAGGCCGGTCAGTTGTCCCTGCTGGCCGACACGCTGGACGCCTATGGTTACCAGGCGCACGCCAGCCAGAGCGGTACGGCGGCACTGCAGTGGATCGAGGCCGGCGGCCTGCCCGACCTGGTGGTGCTGGACGCGGACATGAACCTGTTCACCGGCGTGCGCACGCTGTCGGCGCTGATCGAGCAGGGCTATGCCGGCGCGGTGATCCTGCTGACCCGTCCGGGCGCGGTGCCGGACCTGCAGGAATTGCCGCCGCTGCAACACCTGCACATGGTCGAGAAACCGGTGACCACCCAGGTATTGTTGCGCAGTTTGCGCAAGGCGCTGAATGCGGTGATTTCCGGCAACGGTTGAACGCGCGGCCGATCGCGCTTTCCGTGCCCGCGAGCGACGGTTGCGGAAGCGTTTGCGGAGTGAACCCGCGCGTCACGCAGCGCGCGAGCCCTCGCGCGGGCTCAAGCCTTCAGTCGATGCCCAGCTTCTTCAGCTTGTAGCGCAGGGCGCGGAAGGTGATGCCGAGTTTGCGGGCGGCCGCGGTCTTGTTGTAACGGGATTCTTCCAGCGCCTTGACGATCGCGGTGCGCTCGAGATTGCTGATGTAGTCGTCCAGGCCGCCGTCCGCACCCGCGGCGGCAGCAGCCGTGGCGGGCGCCGTCGCCGTGGCGCCGGCCAGTTGCTCGGTGCCGACGCGGGCGCTGCGCTGGGGCAGCATCAGGTCGACCGCCTCGATGGTGTTGCCGTCGCACATCGCCATCGCGCGTTCGAGCACGTTCTCCAGCTCGCGCACGTTGCCGGGGAAGTCATAGGCCGCCAGTGCATCGCGTGCGGCCGGCGCCAGCTGGCCCACCGGTTCGCCGCTCTTGCCGGCCAGCGCCTTGAGGATGAAGGCCGACAGTTGCGGCACGTCGCCACGGCGCTCGCGCAGCGGCGGCACGCGCAGTTCGATCACGTTGATGCGGTAGAACAGGTCCTGGCGGAACTGGCCCTGCTCGACCAGCTGGCCCAGGTTCTTGTGGGTGGCCGAGAGGATGCGCACGTCGACCGGAATCTCGTCGCGGCCGCCGATCGGGCGTACCGCCTTTTCCTGGATCGCGCGCAGCAGTTTCACCTGCATGTGCAGCGGCAGCTCGGCCACTTCGTCGAGGAACAGCGTGCCGCCCTGGGCGGCCTGGAACAGGCCTTCCTTGTCGGCACCGGCGCCGGTGAAGCTGCCCTTGCGATGGCCGAAGAATTCACTTTCCATCAGCTCGGACGGAATCGCGCCGCAGTTGACCGGCACGAACGGTCCACTGGCGCGGGGACCCTGCTCGTGAATCAGCCGGGCGACCAGTTCCTTGCCCACGCCGGATTCGCCGGCGATGTACACCGGCGCCTGGTTGCGTGCCAGCTTGCCGATGGTGGCGCGCACCTGCTGCATCGCCGCCGAATCGCCGATCAGCCGGTTGCCGCCATCGCCGGGAGTGGCAGTCGCGCCGCCGTTGCGTTTTTCCTCGGCCAGGCGCAGGGCGGTGCGGACCAGTCCGCGCAGCATCTGGATGTCGACCGGCTTGGAGACGAAGTCGAAGGCGCCAGCCTTCAGTGCGTTGACCGCGGCGTCGACGTTGCCGTAGGCGGTGATCATCGCCACCGGCATGTCCGGATGTTCGCTGGCGATCAGCTCGATCACTTCCTGTCCGTTGCCGTCGGGCAGGCGCATGTCGGTGAAGCAGAGATCGTACGTGCGCTCGGCCAGGGCGCGGCGTGCATCACCGACCGTACCCACTGCATCGACCTGCAGGTCCATGCGGCCCAGCGTGATCGTCAGCAGCTCGCGAATGTCGCGTTCATCGTCGATGACCAGTACGGTCTGTGCGGTCATAGGAGGTCCATGTTTCCCGAAGCAGGCTGTTGAAGGGTACTAGGGCGGGCCAAAAGGTCAACGCGTGGCGGTCTGCACCGCCTCGCTGGTTTCCGCCGGACTGCGTGCCGGCGGCGTCAGCACCAGCCGGAAGCAGCTGCCGCCACCGGCCACCCGCACGTACTCCAGCGCCGCCTGGTTCGCATCACTCATCTGTCGCGCGAGATACAGGCCCAGCCCGGTGCCGTATTCGTGGGTGGTGTAGAACGGCTCGAAGATCTGCGCGGCCACCTTGGGCGCGATGCCGGGGCCGCGGTCGATCACTTCCAGGATCGGCACGCCGTGCTCGCCCTGGCGGGTCACCACCATCACCCGCGCCGGCTCGCCGGGCAGGCGGCCGTAGCGCAGCGCGTTCTGCACCAGGTTCCACACCACCTGCTGCAACTGCTGCGGGTCGGCCACCGCAGCCACCGGCGTGCCGCTGCTGGCGATCGCCCGCAGCGAATCGGCGCCCAGGTCGTTGCCCTGCACGTACTCCTCGACGAAGGCCTGGGCCCAGTGGCCCAGGTCCAGCGTTTCCGGGCGCGAGCGCTCGCGGCGCGACAGCTGCAGGATGTTCTCGATGATCTCGTTGAGCCGGATGCAGTGGTTGTTGATGATCTCGACCATGCGCTGGTCGGTGGCGTCCATGCTGTCCGATTCGGCCAGCAGCTGCGCCGAGTAGCGGATCGCCGCCAGCGGGTTGCGGATCTCGTGCGCGATCGAGGCGGACAGCCGGCCCAGCGAAGTCAGCGTGAGCTCCTCGGCGCGGCGCGACAGCAGCGAGGTGTCGTCGAGGAAGATCAGCACGTGCGAGTCGTCGTTCGGCGCCAGCCGGGTGAAGCGCGGCACCACCTCGGGCACGCCGTCGGCAAGCTGGGTGGCGGTCTCGTCCAGCTTGCCCGAGGTCATCCAGTGGTACAGGCGGCGCGACAGTTCCGGCGCCAGCTGGCCCAGGTCGCGCTGGTCGGCGCCGGGGTTGCCCATCAGCATCCAGGCGGACTCGTTGATCTGGTGGATGCGGTTGGCATCGTCCACCAGCAGCACGCCGGTCTTCATGCGCCGGATGATCAGTTCGTTGACCTGGGCCAGGTTGGCCAGGTCGGTACTGCGCTGCTCGGCCAGCGCCTCGGTGGCGCGCAACTGGCGGCCCAGCACGTTGCACAGGCTGGTGGTGGCGAAATAGGCCAGGCCGAACAGTCCCGCCTCCAGCAGGTCCCGGTCGCCGGGATTGCTCGCCGAATCGCCGAAAAAGGTGTGGCCCAGAATGCCCAGCGTGGCCAGCGCGGCGAAGAAGCTGGACAGCCGCAGCGGCAGAATCAGGGCGCCGGCACTGAGGTTCACCGCCAGCATCATCGCGATGCCGATGCGGGCATCGTGCATGGCGGCGATCGCCATCACCGCCACGGCGATGTCCACCACCAGCGTCGCACCCACCACGATCAGCGCGTGGGGCATGCTGCGCCGGTTCAACAACAGCATGACCAGGGCGAACACCAGATACAGCGTGACCATGCCATGGGCGAGGTCGGGGGCATTCAGTTGCGGCCAGCCCAGCCCGGGCGGGCTGAAGGCCAGGCCCGCGTAGACCAGCGCCTGTACTACCCGGAACGCGTTGAGGAACGACAGCTCGTGGCGAATCGTCGCAGTGGCGGCAGGGGTGGCGACGAACGGGGCGCTGTTGGGCACTTGGGCTATTCCCTGGCGATTCCGGGCGAGTATAGACGGGCTGATCGGCGCTGTGAGCCACTGCGAAAGCGCATGGGAGCGCGCCGCGCGGCCGTTTCGGGCAGGCGGGCCTTTCCATCGGGGCCGGCTTCCGCGAAAATGGGCGGCCGCATGGCGCGGTATGCCCGGTTCCATCCGGCAGGCGCACTGCCTTCGGCAGTGCGCTCCTCCGCCGTCCGACCTTCCTGACCCACGCATCGCGACACGCGTGCGGCCGCCATCGTTTTTCCGTTCGCTCGAGGTATCGAATGAATTTCCACGAATACCAGGCCAAAGAACTGTTCGCGCAGTACGGCATCGCCGTTCCGCCGGGCAAGGTCGCCAACTCCCCCGACGCCGCCGTCGATGCCGCCAAGGCGCTCGGCGGTTCCCAGTGGATGGTCAAGGCGCAGATCCACGCCGGCGGCCGCGGCAAGTCCGGCGGCGTCAAGTTCTGCCGCAGCTTCGACGACGTGCGTGCCGCCGCCAAGGGCATGCTGGGCACCAACATGGAAACCTACCAGTCGGCCGGCCGCGCGCTGCCGGTGAACCTGGTGCTGGTCACCGACGCCACCGACATTGCCCGCGAGCTGTACCTGTCGATCCTGGTCGATCGTGATTCCAAGGCCGTCTCGTTCATCGCCTCCAAGCACGGCGGCGTGGACATCGAGCAGGTGGCGAAAGAAACCCCCGAAGACATCCACACCATCGTGGTCGACTTCGTCGAAGGGCTGCAGCCGTACCAGTGCCGCCAGCTCGGCTTCGCGATGGACCTCAACAACAAGCAGGTCAACCAGCTGACCAAGATCATGCTGGGCCTGTACAAGCTGTTCAACGAGCAGGACCTGGCCCTGGTCGAGCTGAACCCGCTGGCCGTGCTGGAAGACGGCAACCTCGCCGCGCTGGACGGCAAGGTCAACTCCGACGACAACGCCGAATACCGTCACCCGAACCTGGCCGCGATGCGCGACCTGACCCAGGAAGACGCCGCCGAAGCCGCCGCGCAGCAGAGCAACCTCAACTACGTGACGATGGACGGCAACATCGGCTGCATGGTCAACGGCGCCGGCCTGGCGATGGCGACCATGGACGTGATCAAGCTGGCGGGCGGCGAGCCGGCCAACTTCCTCGACGTGGGCGGCGGCGCCACCAAGGAACGCGTGACCGAGGCGTTCAAGCTGATCACCTCCTCGGACAAGGTCAACTGCATCCTGGTCAACATCTTCGGCGGCATCGTCCGCTGCGACATGATCGCCGAGGGCATCATCGCCGCGGTCAAGGAAGTGGGCCTGAAGATCCCCGTGGTGGTGCGTCTGCAGGGCACCAATGTCGATCAGGGCCGCGAACTGCTGGCCAACTCCGGCCTGGCGATCACGCCGGCGGACGATCTCAACGACGCGGCGCAGAAAGCCGTGGCTGCGGCCAAGGCCTGAGGAGCAATCGAAACATGAGCGTACTCGTCAACAAGAACACCAAGGTGCTGGTGCAGGGCTTCACCGGCCAGCAGGGCACCTTCCACGCACAGCAGTGCCTCGACTACGGCACCCAGGTCGTCGGCGGCGTGACCCCGGGCAAGGGCGGCTCCGAGCACATCGGCCTGCCGGTCTTCAACTCGGTCGATGAAGCCGTGCTGCAGACCGGCGCCGATGCGTCGGTGATCTTCGTGCCGCCGCCGTTCGCGGCCGACTCGATCCTCGAAGCGATCGACGCCGGCATCAAGACCATCGTGGCGATCACCGAAGGCATCCCGGTACTGGACATGTTGCGCGTCAAGAACGTGCTGCAGCAACATCCGGAGATCGTGCTGATCGGGCCGAACTGCCCCGGCATCATCACCCCCGGCGAATGCAAGATCGGCATCATGCCCGGCCACATCCACAGCAAGGGCAGGGTCGGCGTGGTCTCGCGCTCCGGCACGCTGACCTATGAAGCGGTGTTCCAGACCACCAACGAAGGCCTCGGCCAGAGCACGGTGATCGGCATCGGCGGCGACCCGATCAACGGCCTCAACTTCATCGACTGCCTGAAGCTGTTCCAGGACGACCCGCAGACCGAAGGCATCATCATGGTCGGCGAGATCGGCGGCAGCGCCGAGGAAGACGCGGCCGAGTTCATCGGCGAGTACGTGAAGAAGCCGGTGGTCTCGTTCATCGCCGGCGCTTCGGCCCCGGCCGGCAAGCGCATGGGCCATGCCGGTGCGATCATCTCCGGCGGCAAGGGCACCGCCGCGGCGAAGTTCGCCGCGCTGGAGAAGGCCGGCGTCACCACGGTGAAGTCACCCGCCGACCTGGGCAAGACGCTCGCGAAGCTGATGAAGTAAGCCTGGTGGCGTGATGTTGATGAAAGGCCGCGCATTGCGCGGCCTTTTGTTTTGGTGCGTGCCCCCATCCGCCCTTCGGGCACCTTCCCCCGCTGGCGGGGGAAGGGAGATCGTGGTGCTGCTGTTGTTTCCTTCCCCCGCGAGCGAGGGAAGGGAGATCGTGACGCTGCTGTTGTTTCCTTCCTCCGCTAGCGGGGGAAGGTGCCCGACAGGGCGGATGGGGGGCGCTCTCACAAGCTCCCGATACAACCCCACACTCCCCGTGGAAGACTCCTCTGCCCGAACCCGACCGTACTCGCCAAGCTGGGGGCCCTCGAACACCGCCGAACGAGAGCCTGCATGCGCGACCATGCCAAGACCACCTTTGCGCGCCAGCTGCGCCGCGCCATGACACCGGCCGAACACCATCTCTGGGCGCGCCTGCGGCAGCGACAGCTGGGCGGCTGCCGGTTTCGCCGCCAGCATCCGCTCGGTCCATATATCGTCGATTTCGCTTGCCTGGAAAAACACCTGGTGGTCGAGGTCGATGGCTCTGGGCACCTGGATTCGGTGGCCGACGTCGGGCGTGATGACTGGTTGCGGCAGCACGGATTCACGGTGGTGCGCTGCTGGAATCATGACGTGCTTGATCGCACGGAGCTGGTGCTGGAGGTGATTCTGGGGGCGTTGGGGTAGGGCGCTTCCCCCATCCGCCCTGTCGGGCACCTTCCCCCGCGTTGCGGGGGAAGGAAGCACGCGGCCATTTTCCTTCCTCCGCTTGCGGGGGAAGGTGCCCGACAGGGCGGATGGGGGCACGCTCCCCTTCTTGAATTACCATTGCCCGGATAACTCCCAAGGAATGCACGCCGTCATGGCAAAGTTGCGTCTGGCACTGGCCCAACACGATTTTTCGGTCGGTGCGGTGGCGGCGAATGCCGCCAAGGTCGGCGAGCTCATTGCGCTCGCCCGCGCCGGCGGCGCCGCGCTGGTGGCGTTTCCCGAGCTGACCCTGAGCGGCTACCCGCCGGAGGATCTGCTGCTGCGGCCGAGCTTCCTCGCCGCTTGCGACAGCGAGCTGGCGGCGCTGGCTGCAGCCACCCATGGCATCGCGGCCCTGGTCGGCCATCCGCACAGCGAGGGCGAGGTGTTCAACGCGGCCAGCGTGTTGCGTGACGGCCGGGTCGAGTGCACCGCGCACAAGCAGGCGTTGCCGAATTACGGCGTGTTCGACGACAAGCGTTACTTCCGCCCGGGTCATGCCTCGCTCACCACGGTGATCGATGGCACCTGCATCGGCCTGCTGATCTGCGAGGACGTGTGGCAAGCCGAGCCGGCCGCGCAGGCTGCCGCTGCGGGTGCCGAGCTGATCGTGGTGACCAACGCCTCGCCGTGGGATGCACGCAAGCAGGTCGAGCGTGAGGCGGTGCTGCAGGCACGGGCGCGGGAAACCGGCTGCGCGATCGTCTACCTGAACCTGGTCGGCGGCCAGGACGAGGTGGTCTACGACGGCAGTTCGATGCTGGTCAACGGCGACGGTTCGATTGCCGCGCGCGCGCCGGCCTTCGTCGATGCGCTGCTGTGGGCCGAATTCGATCCGGCCACGCGCACGCTCGCGGCGCAGGACTGGCCGGTCGCGGTCGACGAATTACCGGAGGCCACGCTGTACGCCGCCCTGGTGCGCGGCACCCGCGACTACATCGACAAGAACCGCTTTGCCGGCGTGCTGCTGGGGTTGTCCGGCGGCATCGACTCGGCGCTGACCCTGGCGCTGGCGGTGGACGCGCTGGGCGCCGAGCGCGTCACCGCGGTGATGATGCCCACGCGCTACACCTCGCAGTTGTCGCTGGACGGTGCGCGCGCCCAGGCGGAGAAACTCGGCGTCGACTACCACGTGATCGACATCGAACCGACCTACCGCTCGTTCGTCGACGCGTTGACTCCCGCGTTCGCCGGCAAACCCGCGGACACCACCGAGGAAAACCTGCAGTCGCGCACCCGTGGCGTGATGCTGATGGCGCTGAGCAACAAGCACGGCCGGCTGCTGCTGGCCACCGGCAACAAGAGCGAGATGGCGGTCGGCTACGCGACCTTGTACGGCGACATGTGCGGTGCCTATGCGCCGCTGAAGGATGTCTACAAGACCGTGGTGTATCGCCTCTCGCGCTGGCGCAATGCGCAGGCAGACGCCGCGGATCGTGGCGACATGATTCCGTCTGCAGTCATCGAGCGCCCGCCCTCTGCCGAGTTGCGCGACAACCAGACCGACCAGGATTCGCTGCCGGCCTACGACGAACTGGACGCGATCCTCGAGCGCTTCATCGAACGCGAACAGTCGCAGGCGGAGATCGTGGCGCAGGGCTTTGCGGCCGAGACGGTGCGCCGGGTGGTGCGGCTGGTGCTGCTGAACGAGTTCAAGCGCCGCCAGTCCGCGCCGGGACCGCGCGTGACCACCCGCGCGTTTGGTCGCGAGCGGCGTTATCCGATCACTTCCGGCTGGCATTGAGCGGGCACAAAAAAAGCCGGCGATCGCTCGCCGGCTTTCTGACTGCATTCACCGATCGACTCAGTGATGGCCCGAGAACGGCACCATCTTGCGCAGGGTGGACGGTGCATGCGGCCACTTGGCGTCGGTGAGGTAGGGGTGATTCGGGTAGTTCATGGCCAGCACCTGGCGGCTCTGCTCGGCCAGCGCCTTCTGGTCCAGCGCCAGGTAGCTGCGGGTGAGGATGGCCAGGGCGTCGCCGGTCTGCGGCGCCTGCTGGTAATGCTCGACCACGTACTGGGCACGGTCGGCGGAGGCGACGTACGCCTTGTTGCGCAGATAGAACTCGGCCACGTTGATCTCGTACTGGGCCAGGATGTTGCGCAGGTAGATCATCCGCTGGCGCGCGTCGGCGGTGTAGGCGCTGTCCGGGAAACGCCGCGACAGCTCGGAGAAGTCGTCGAACGACTGCAGGTTGTAGCCCTGGTCGCGGCGCGAATCCTTGTCCGAGCGGGGGAACCAGCGCTCCAGCACGGTGCCGGTGCGATCGAAATTGATCAGACCGCGCAGGTAATAGGCATAATCGACGTGTTTGTTGGCCGGATAGGTCTTGATGAAGCGGTTCACCGTCGACAGGGCATCATCGGGCTGGTTGTCCTTGTACTGAGAGTAGGCCAGGTCCAGCTGGGCCTGTTCGTTGTACTCACCGGACGGGAAGCGGGCGATCAGGCGCTGGTAGGCCTTGGTGGCTGCGGCGTAATCTGCGTTTTCCAGCGAGTTGTGCGCGTTGTCGTACAGCGCCTCCAGCGGCATCGTGTCGATGTTCTGCTTCGACTTGAACATCGAACATGCGCTCATCGACATCGCGGCCACCAGCAGCACGAGCAATTTCATCACAGTCATTTTGGACATCGGCAGCTTCGGCGAGTCGATTGTTGGGCGCATAAGGAAGGAATTCAGATGTTTGAGCGAACAGGCATGATAGCCGAAACCGGTCGTCCCCCGCGGATGCCCGCATGACCACGATCCGGCACGAGGCACAGGTCCCGCTGACCGCGGCGGGACGCAGGTTCGACCAGGCTTTGGCCGAGATGTTCCCCGATTATTCGCGCTCGCGGCTCAGCGGCTGGATCAAGTCCGGCGCGGTAAGCCTCGACGGGGCGCAGGTGGCCGCGCGGCAGCTGCTGCGCGGCGGCGAGCTGGTGCGGCTGGAGGTGGAGCTGGAGAACGAGGTGTCGAGCGCCCCCGAAGCGATGGCGCTGGCGATCGTGCACGAGGACGAACACCTGCTGGTGCTGGACAAGCCGGCTGGGCTGGTCGTCCATCCGGGCGCGGGCAACCCGGTGGGGACCTTGCTCAACGGCCTGCTGCACCATGATCCGAAGCTGGCCGAGTTGCCCCGTGCGGGCATCGTGCATCGGCTGGACAAGGACACCTCCGGCCTGATGGTGGTGGCCAGGACCCTGCCCACGTACACCGCGCTGGTCGACCTGTTGTCGCGGCACGAGGTGGAACGCCAGTACGAGGCGGTGGTGCTGGGTACGATGGTGGCCGGCGGCACGGTGGACGAACCGATCGGCCGCAGCATGGGTGACCGGCTGCGCCAGGCGGTGCGCGACGAGGAAGACGGCAAGCGGGCGGTCACCCATTACCGGCTGCGCGAGCGCTTCCGCGCCCACAGCCTGCTGCAATGCCAGCTGGAGACCGGTCGCACCCACCAGATCCGGGTGCACATGGCGCACATCGGCCATCCGCTGATCGGCGATCCGCTTTACGGCGGCGGCCTGAAGCTGCCCAGGGGAGCCAGCGCGGAATTGATCGGCACCTTGCGCGGCTTTCGGCGGCAGGCACTGCACGCCGAGAAGCTGTCCTTCATCCACCCGGCCACGGGCGAGGAGATGTCCTTCAGCGCCGAACGTCCCGCAGACCAGCGCGTGCTGATCGAGGCCTTGCGGGAGGATCTGGCCGAGCACGGTTCGGAGCACTATTGACCGGCCGCGGGAACGCGGGCGACGAGTGTGCGATGCTTCGTGGCTCCCCGTTTCCCGATACCCGGCCTGATGACTGAAAGCTGGATCTTCCCTGATTGGCCCGCGCCACCCCAGGTGCGGGCCGCGATCACCACCCGGCTTGGCCCCGGCGTCTCGGCGCCGCCGTTCGATCGCTTCAATCTGGGCTTGCGCAGCGGTGACGCCCTTGACGCGGTGACCGCCAATCGCAGCGCCTTGTTGCAGTCGCTGCGCCTGCCGGCCGAGCCGCGCTGGTTGCAGCAGGTGCACGGCTGCGAGGTGGCCGAGCTGGGGCCACTGCCCGGCAAGGCCGAACCCCAGGCGGACGCGGCGGTTTCGCACATCCCCGGCACCGTGCTTTCGATCCTCACCGCCGACTGTCTGCCGGTGCTGTTCTGTGCCGATGATGGCGGCGAGATCGGTGCCGCTCACGCGGGCTGGCGTGGCCTGGCCGGCGGCGTGCTGGAGGCCACGGTGGGCCAGATGATCACGCCGTCGTCGCGATTGCTGGCGTGGCTGGGACCGTGCATCGGTGCTGCCTCGTACGAGGTGGGAGCCGAGGTGCGCGCCGCCTTCGTGGCGCACGATGCAGCCGCGGCCGGATGCTTCGTGGCCACGCGGCCCGGCCACTGGCTGTGCGACCTGGCCGGCCTGGCCCGGCAGCGGCTGGCCGCGGCCGGCGTGGCACGCATCCACGGCGGCGGGTTCGACACCTTCGCCGATGCGCGGTTCTACTCGTACCGTCGCTACGGCGTCCGCAGCGGGCGCTTCGCCAGCCTGGTCTGGCTCGACCGCGGCTGATCCCTAGGCGCGCAGCGTGCCCAGAAAATTCCTGCGCCACAGGGTGATGTCGTTGGTGCGCAGCACGTCCATCATCGCCTCCCAGCGGCGGCGACGCTCGGCCAGCGGCATCTTCAGGGCGAGTGCCAGCGCGTCGGCGACTTCCTCGGTGTCGGCGGGATTCACCAGCAGGGCTTCTTCCAGCTCCAGCGCGGCGCCGGCGAAGCGGGACAGCACCAGCACGCCGGGATCGGCCGGGTCCTGGCAGGCCACGTATTCCTTGGCCACCAGGTTCATGCCGTCGCGCAGCGGCGTCACCAGGCCGACCCGGGCGCTGCGGTAATAGCCGGCCAGCAATCGGTGCGGAAACGACTTGTTGATGTAGCGGATCGGCGCCCAGTCGGGCGTGGCGTACTTCCCGTTGATGTGGCCGGCGCTGCGCTCGAGTTCGTGGCGGATCGCGCGATACTCCAGCACGGCGCCGCGCGAGGGTGGCGCGATCTGCAGGAAGGTCACCTGCCGGTGCAGTTCGGGGTGGCGCTCCAGCAGCCGGGCATAACCCTGGAATCGTTGCGGCAGGCCCTTGGAGTAATCCAGCCGATCCACGCCGATGATCAGCGCGCGCCCTTCGAGGCTGTGTTGCAGCTGGGTGATTTCGCGGATCGAGGCTGCCCTGGCCGCCACGTCGGCGATGCCCCGGGTGTCGATGCTGATCGGGAACGCGCCGGCGCGGAACTGGCGGCCGTTCGGCATGCGCATGCGCCCGGCCAGGCGCATCACCGCGCCGGCCTCGTGCAGGAAATAGTCTTCCAGCGCGCGCAGGTCGCGACGGGTGTGCACGCCGACCAGATCGTAGCTGGCCAGGGTTTCCAGCAGTTCGCGGTGATTCGGCAGGGCGATCAGCAGGCCGGCGGCGGGCAGCGGCGTGTGCAGGAAGAATCCGATGCGGTTGTGCACGCCCCGGCGCCGCAGCATCGAGGCGAGCGGGATCAGGTGGTAGTCATGCACCCAGATGACGTCGTCCGGCTTGATCAGCTGCTGCAGTTTTTCCGCGAACACCTCGTTGACGCGCAGGTAGCCGGCCAGATGGCTGCGCCGGTAGTCGACCACGTCGGGCCGGTAGTGCAGCAGCGGCCACAGCGCGCCGTTGGCGAAGCCGGTGTAGAAGTCGTCGTGGTCGGTGCGGGAAAGGTCGATGGTGGCGTAGTCGATCTTTCCCTCCTGCTGCTGATGCAGTTCCGCGGCCGTCTCGCCGGCCACCTTGCCGCTCCAGCCAAACCACAGGCCGCCGTGTTCGTCGAGCGCGGCCAGCAACGCCGACGCCAGCCCGCCGGGCGCGCCCTGGCGGGGCAGCGCGACGCGATTGGAAACCACCACCAGCCGGCCGCCGGCCTTGCGCGCCGTCATCACAGGGCCTCCTCCCAGCGCCGCGACAGGCGCATCGCCGCCTGGATCAGGCCGACCAGGGAATAGGTCTGCGGGTAGTTGCCCCAGTGTTCGCCGGTGGCCGGGGCAAGGTCCTCCGACAGCAGGCCCAGCGCGTTCCGCTGTTTCAGCATGTGCTCGAACAGCGCCCGCGCCCGTTCCCTGCGTCCGGTGGCGGCCAGCGCCTCGATGTACCAGAACGTGCAGATGTTGAAGCTGGTTTCCGGCGCGCCGAAATCGTCCGGGGCGATGTAGCGGAACAGGTAGTCGCCGCGGCCCAGCGCCAGGCCGATCGCGTCGACCGTGGCCACGAAACGCGGATCGGTGGCTTCGAGAAAACCGATGTCGGCCAGCAACAACAGGCTGGCGTCCAGGTGCTCGCCATCGTAGGCGTCGACGAAGTGACCGAGTTTCCCGTTCCAGGCACGGGCCTCGATGCGTCCATGCAGTTGCACTGCCTCCTCGTGCCAGTAGCGTGCGCGCTCGTCCAGGCCCAGCTCGGTGGCGATGTGCGCCAGCCGGTCGCAGGCGGCCCAGCACATCGCTGCCGAGTAAGTATGGACGGCCACGCGCCCGCGGTATTCCCACAGTCCGGCATCGGGTTGTTCGGCCACGCGCAGCGCCATCTCGCCCATGCGCTCGAGCCGGCGAAAGGTCACTTCGTCGCCGCGATGTTCCAGCCGGCGGTCGAAGAACAGCTGGGTCGAGGCGAGCACCACCGAGCCGTAGACATCGTTCTGGCGCTGGCGCCACGCGTCGTTGCCCACCCGTACCGGACCCATGCCGCGGTAGCCGGCGAGCGTCTCCACCTGGCGCTCGGGCAGCTCGCTCTCGAAGGTGATGCCGAACACCGGACCGAGCTCGCCTTCAGCGAGCTGGGCGACCAGGTTGAAGGTGTAGCGGATGTACTCCTCCATCGTGCGGGTCGCGCCGAGGCGATTCAGCGCGCGCACGGTGAAGGCGGCGTCGCGCAGCCAGCAGTAGCGATAGTCCCAGTTGCGCGCGCTGCCGGCCGATTCGGGTATCGACGTGGTCAGCGCCGCCACGATCGCGCCGGTGGCTTCGTACTGGCAGAGCTTCAGGGTGATCGCGGCGCGGATCACCGCCTCCTGCCATTCGTAGGGAATCGACAGGTAGCGGGCCCATTCGCGCCAGTAGTCCAGCGTCCGTTCCAGCGCCAGATGGACGAAGTCGGCCACGTTCGTGTCGACGGTTTCGTCGGGGCCGAACACGAAGTGGGCCGGTCGGTCGAGTCCGAACGGCAGCTGGCGTTCGACCAGCGGCGGCGCGACGTCGATGGTGAGGCGCTGCACCACGTCGCTGAGCAGGTAGCGGATGTGATTGCTGCCGGCGGTGGTGGCTGGCGCGCGTGCGCCGTACTCGCACAGCGGGCGCATGCGCACGCGGATGCGCGGCGAACCCGCGATGGGCGCGACCCGGCGCACCAGCATCTCCGGGTGATAGAAGCGGCCGTTCAGGCGATGCCGCGGCGCGAAGTCGGTGATCTCGATGGCGCCGCCGTGACGGTCGAACAGGCGCGTCACCAGCACCGCGGTGTTGGCCAGGTAGAACTGCTCGACGTGATCGAAGTCCTCCAGTTCGATCGCCCAGTCGCCGCCCCCGCCGGTGGGCGAAAGCAGGCTGCAGAAACTGGCGTCGGCATCGAAGCGCGGCAGGCAGCACCACACGATGCGCGCATGCGGGTCGATCAGCGCGGCAACGCTGCCGTTGCCGATCACGCCAAGCTCAAGGCTGGCGTGCAGGGCCTCCGTGGGGAACTCGGGCATGGGTAGGGACTCCGTGCGTCAGTGCGTGCAGGACGCGGGTCAGCCAGGCTTCGGTGGCAGCCGGGCCGGGCAGGGTGAAGTGGGCGGCGCTGGGGGCGCGCTCGCCGATGCGGATGCTGATGCCGTGTCGACGATTGACCGCGTCGAAGGCGTGCTCGTCGGTGAGGTCGTCGCCGAGGTAGACCGGGGTGCGGCCGGCAAACGGTGCGCGCTGCAGCAGCTCCAGCACGGCGCGGCCTTTGTCCATGCCCGCCGGCTTGAACTCCAGCACCTGATGGCCGGGCTGCAACTCGTAGCCGGGCAGCCGCGCGATCAGTTCGGCGGCGGCGCCGTGCAGGCGGGCCAGTTGCGCCGGCGCGCGGCGACAGTGCAGCGCGATCGCCAGCTGCTTGTCCTCCACCTGCACGCCGTCGAACCGCGCGGCCAGCGCCCGTGCCTCGCGGTGCATGCGATCCTGGCTGGCCTGCGGCACGCTGAGGCGGCGGAAGCTGCCGCTGGCCTGGCGCAGCTCCAGCCCGTGCAGGCCGATCGCTGCCCAGCGCGGGCGCTCGAAGAGCCGGTCGAGATCATCCAGTTCGCGTCCGCTGACCAGCGCCAGCGCGCCGTCGGTTGCCGCATGCAGCTCGTGCAGCAGGGCCAGCAAGGCGGAGCTGACGCGCACCGAACGCGGATCGTCGGCAAAGTCGAGCAAGGTGCCGTCGACGTCGAACAGCAGCGCCCAGCGGGCGTCGGCAGCGGGCAGCGGGGGAGCCGGCAGGCCGGGGCGTGGCGATGCGGTGGAGGGGCGTGGAGTTGACATCGCATCCACCGTAACAAGCCGAATGTGAAAGGCCGGACATGCCGCTCACGCCGTCGCCGTGGACGGGCCAGCTTGAATCGTGCTTCGCCGTCCGCATTTTTGCGTCAGTGGCGGATGCACCGCCAAACCAGCTTCGGGGATCTTCGACATGCGGATGGACAAACTCACCTCGCGGTTCCAGCAGGCGCTGGCCGACGCGCAATCGCTGGCCGTGGGCCGCGACAACAACATGCTTGAACCGGTGCACGTGATGGCGGCGCTGCTGGGCCAGCAGGGCGGCTCCACGGCGCCGCTGCTGACCCAGGCCCAGGTCAACGTGCCGATGCTCACGCAGCGGGTGAACGAAATGCTCGAGCGCCTGCCTCGGGTCAGCGGGCAGGAAGGCAACATCAACCTGGGCAACGACCTCAACCGCCTGCTCAACCTCACCGACAAGCTGGCCCAGCAGCGCGGCGACCAGTTCATCGCCAGCGAGCTGTTCGTGCTGGCCGCGCTGGAGGACAAGGGCGAACTGGGCGCGGCGCTGAAGGCGGCCGGTGCGAACAAGGCGAATCTGGAAGCGGCCATCGACAAGCTGCGCGGCGGCGAGAAGGTGCAGAGCGAGAACGCCGAGGAGCAGCGCCAGGCGCTGGAGAAATACTGCATCGACCTGACCGAACGCGCCGAGCGCAACAAGCTCGATCCGGTGATCGGCCGCGACGAGGAAATCCGCCGCACCATCCAGGTGCTGCAGCGGCGCACCAAGAATAACCCGGTACTGATCGGCGAACCCGGCGTGGGCAAGACCGCGATCGTCGAGGGTCTGGCCCAGCGCATCATCAAGGGCGAGGTGCCCGAGGGCCTGCGCGACCGCCGCGTGCTGGCGCTGGACATGGGCGCGCTGATCGCCGGCGCCAAGTTCCGCGGCGAGTTCGAGGAGCGGCTGAAGGCCGTGCTCAGCGACCTGTCGAAACAGGAAGGCCGGGTGATCCTGTTCATCGACGAGCTGCACACCATGGTCGGCGCCGGCAAGGGCGACGGCGCCATGGATGCGGGCAACATGCTCAAGCCCGCGCTGGCGCGCGGCGAGCTGCACTGCATCGGCGCGACCACGCTGGACGAGTACCGCAAGTACATCGAGAAGGACGCGGCGCTGGAGCGGCGCTTCCAGAAGGTGTTCGTGGGCGAGCCGAGTGTCGAGGACACCATCGCGATCCTGCGCGGGTTGAAGGAGCGCTACGCCGTGCACCACGGCGTGGAAATCACCGACCCGGCAATTGTCGCCGCGGCTACGCTGTCGCACCGCTACATCGCCGATCGCCAGCTGCCGGACAAGGCGATCGACCTGATGGACGAGGCCGCCTCGCGCATCCGCATGGAGATCGACTCCAAGCCGGAGGAGCTCGATCGGCTGGAGCGCCGGCTGATCCAGCTGAAGATCCAGCGCGAGATGCTGAAGAAGGAAAAGGACAGCGAGTCGAAGCAGCGCCTGGCCGATCTGGAAACCGACATCGACAAGCTCGAGCGCGAGTTCTCCGACCTCAACGAAATCTGGAAGTCCGAAAAGGCGTCGCTGCAGGGCACGACCCGGGTCAAGGAACAGATCGAGCAGGCACACCAGGAGCTGGAGTCCGCCCAGCGCCGGCAGGACTACGCGAAGATGAGCGAAATCCAGTACGGCAAGCTGCCCGAACTGGAAAAGCAGCTCGCCGCGGCGCAGGCCGCCGAGACGCAGGACTTCAAGCTGGTGCAGACGAAAGTCACCGCCGAGGAAATCGCCGAGGTGGTGGCGCGCTGGACCGGTATCCCGGTCAGCAAGATGCTCGAAGGCGAGCGCGACAAGCTGTTGAAGATGGAGGACGAACTGCACCAGCGCGTGGTCGGCCAGGACGAGGCGGTGCACGCGGTGGCCGATGCGATCCGTCGCTCGCGCGCGGGGCTGTCCGATCCGAACCGCCCGAACGGTTCGTTCCTGTTCCTCGGCCCGACCGGCGTGGGCAAGACCGAGCTGTGCAAGGCGCTGGCCGAGTTCATGTTCGACACCACCGACGCGATGGTGCGCATCGACATGAGCGAATTCATGGAGAAGCACTCCGTCTCGCGCCTGGTCGGTGCGCCTCCCGGCTACGTCGGCTATGAGGAGGGTGGTTACCTCACCGAGGCGGTGCGTCGCCGGCCGTACAGCGTGATCCTGCTGGACGAGGTGGAGAAGGCGCACCCGGATGTGTTCAACATCCTGCTGCAGGTGCTCGACGACGGCCGCCTCACCGATGGCCAGGGCCGCACCGTGGACTTCCGCAACACGGTCATCGTGATGACCTCGAACCTGGGTTCGCAGATGATCCAGGACGCGGCGGAAAATGGCGGCGACGAGGAGGAGCAGTACACCCAGATGAAGGCGTCGGTGATGGGTGTGGTGCAGGCGCATTTCCGTCCAGAGTTCATCAACCGGCTGGACGAGATCGTGGTGTTCCGTCCGCTGGACAAGACGCAGATCCGCGCCATCGCGAAGATCCAGCTGCAGTATCTGGAGCGGCGGCTGGCCGAGCGTCAGCTGAAGCTCGACATCGCGGACGACGCACTGGCCCTGCTCGGCAACGTGGGCTTCGATCCGGTCTACGGTGCGCGGCCGCTGAAGCGGGCAATCCAGCAGCAACTGGAGAATCCGCTGGCCAGGCAGATTCTGGAAGGACAGTTCCAGCCGGGCGATACGGTCGGCGTGGCCGCCGAGGGCGGACAGCTGGTGTTTCGCAAGTCCTGATGCGGCGCCGGCAGTCCGGTTCGCCTGAACGAAACAGGGCCATCCTCGCCGGATGGCCCCGTGGTTTGCTCGATGCGGCCTCCGCCCCGGTGGGGCGGTCGCCCGGACTCACTCGAGGTCTAGCACCTTCTTGTCGTTGTCGCGGCGGCGCTGTTCCTTCTGCTGGTAGCGGGCCTCGCAGCCGTCGCGCTTGACCATCACGCAGTCCAGATAATCGGTGGCCTCGATCAACGCCGCGCGCACGGCCTTGCTGGCCGGCGTCTTCTTCGAGTGGCCGAAGTCACCGCCGACGCCGTGGGTGAAGCCGCTGAGATTGACCCCGCCGCCGGAGCTGTTGCCCTCGACCGTGCGCGAATACACCACTTCGGAAGTTTCCGCGTCGATCACCCGCAGATCGATCGCCACGTAGGCCTGGGATTTGCCGCCACCCACGCGGAAGCCCGCGATGTTGAGGCCGCCGCCCGTCTTCGAAGTGTCTTCGGTGTAAGCGGCGACGCTGCCGGTGACCAGGTACTGGGCGCCGGTGATGTTGCCGGTGTGCGGCGTGCTGCCCGGGCGCATGCGCGAGGAGGCGGCCAGGTCCTGCTCGGCGAGCACGGCGTCGATCTTCTGTCGTTCGATCACCTTGAAGTCGCCGGTGGCGCTCAGTTCGTTGCTGAGCACGTCGGCCAGCTGGTTGCCGACGTCGCCGTTCCACCAGCTGGCGGAGCTGGTCTGGTTGGTGAAGTCGATCACGGCGACGGTCATCGTCGGCGCTTCGCGGGCCATGGCGGCCCCGCCTGCGGTCAATGCCAGGGCCAGCGCTGCGCCCAGCAGGCCCGTGTGGTTTGCGAGTTTCATCAAGTCCCCTCCAGTCATTGGCGTGATGCCTGTCCGATCGACGCGCGATGCCGCGGCGAACGTACAGGTGTGGTGTCGTGCCAGGGTGCAGTCCCCCCGCAATCCCCCTGGATTCCGGCTGCCGAGTGTCGCGGGCGGCGCAGGCGTTTGCCGTTGCGCGATCACGCCGGATGCTGGTCGTGCGGGATTGGCCTTGTCAAGCGATCCCTGCCGGGGTGCATTCCCCTGTGCCGGGCGGCACCCTGTGCGGCGATTATCCCGGGGCGCCGTCGGGTCGGCTGTCAGCGCGGACGGCAGGTGCTGTAAGGCAAAACCGTCAATGCCTGGCGGCGGGGACGACAGCGCCGGCGTTGCGGAAGCTGCCGGGGTGGCGGTGCCCCGATGGTGGGGCCCAGGCGGTCAATGAGTCGGTGGCGAACGGTGAGTCGGGCGCAGCCCCGGGCGCGCCGGGGCTGCGTATTGCCAGGAATGGTTCGCCGTCACTGCCAGCTGTAGCGCACCTTGCCGTAGACGTAGGCGCCGTTGTAGCCGAACGGCGAAAAGGTCGAGTAGGGCAGGGTGCCGTTGTTGGTGTTGTTGGCGATGTTCCTGTCCGGATGGGCGTCGAGTGCGTTGTCCGCGCCCACCGTGAAGGTCCAGTCATGGAGGTTGTAGTTCACCGCCAGGTCGAGCACCCACTTGGGCGTGAAGGTCTGGTCGATCACCGGCGGCGTGGCGCTCGGGTTGTAGCTCGCCAGGCTGCTGACATAGCTGGTGTAGCGGCCGTAGCGGGTCAGCGTGCCGGTCACGCCCCAGTTGCCGACGTTGTACTGCTCATTGAGGATGAGCTTGCTGCGCGGGCTCGAGTTGCCCAGGTACCCCTGGATGTCCTGGCGGTTCAGGCGGACGAAGCTGACGCCCAGGTTGTCCAGCACCGCCGGGTTGGGCTTCACGTCGGTGACCGTGTTCTGGTTGTAGTTCGCGCTGAGCGTGGTGGCCAGGGTGCCCGCGTTGCCGAGGTCGGCCAGGTAGCTGCCCACGAAGTCGATGCCGCGGGTGCGGGTGTTCGCCGCGTTGGTGAAGTAGTTGACGCTGCTGTAGCCGAGGTCGCTGATGCCGTTGGCGGCCAAGTAGCTGACCACCGCGGGCGTGGTGGTCGAGATCGCGCCGGACAACGCCACGCGGTTCCGGATGTTGATCTGGTACACGTCCAGGCTGAGGGTCAGCGCATCGGTGGGGCTCCATACCGTGCCCAGGGTGTAGTTCCTGGACTTCTCCGGCTTCAGCGCTTCGGCGCCCAGCAGCTGGGCGATCTGGCTGCCGACCGGCACCAGGCCGCGGTTGTAGATGCCCGCCGGCAGGCCCGGCAGGCTGCCGGCGCCGTAGAACAGCGAGGAGATCTGCGAGAAATACTCCTGCCCCAGCGAGGGCGCCCGGAAGCCGGTGGAGGCACTGCCGCGGATGGCGAAGCTGTCGGTGAAGTCGAAGCGTCCCGACAGCGAACCGGACGTGGTGTTGCCGAAGTCGTTGTAATGCTCATGCCGCACGGCGGCGGCGACACCAAGCCGGTCGGTGAGGTTGGTTTCGAGGTCGAGGTAGGCGGCCACGTCGTGGCGCGAGGCGTCGACCGCGTTCGCCGGTTGCCAGCCGGCGAAGCCCTGCGCGCCGCCCGAGACACCGGAGGTGCCCACGTACCAGGACGGCAGCGAGCCGGCATCGATGGCGTAGGTCTGTCGCAGATACTGGGCGCCGAACGCCACCGTGAGCGAATTGGGCAGCCAGCCTGCCTGGATGTCCTTGGCGACGTCGAGATCCAGGCTCTGCTGCGAGGCGCTGAGGATGCCGTCACTGAATACGCTGGGCGCGCTGCCGAAGTCGTTGAGGTAGGCGTAGTTGGTGCTGTTGCGCGTTTCGTAGGAAACCCGGTTGCGACCGTAGTTGCCGCTCAGGTCCCAGCGCCAGCCATTGATCTTGCCACGCAGGCCCGCCACCAGCGAGGTGTCGGTGGAGTCGGCGTGTTCGAGCGGCAGGAAGCCGTCCGGATACACCTGGCCGATCAGTGCATTGTTCGGCTTGGGCGAATTGGTGCCGTAGCGGAAGAACGCGGGCGACGTGCTCTGGCGGCGACCGTAGTGCCCGAAGCTGTACAGCTGCACGTCCGGGGTGATGTCGTACTGCGCATTCAGCAGCAGGTTGTTGTCATGCACGTCCGGGTCGCCCTGGCGGAAGTTCACGCCCAGTTGCGGGAAGCCGGGACGATTGTCCGGCCCGGCACGATTGGTGTGATCCTGCTTGCCGCTCTGCAGCGCGAAGCGCAACCAGCCCTTGTCGCCGCCCAGCGGGATGCCGAAGTTGGCCGAGCCCTGCCACTGCCTGCCGTCGCCCGCGGAATACTGACCGCCGCTGACCTGCACGTCGCCGCCCTTGGCGCCCTGTTTCAGGATGATGTTGATGACGCCGGCGATGGCGTCCGAGCCGTACTGGGCGGACGCACCGTCGCGCAAGACTTCGATGTGGTCGATGGCGGACATCGGGATGGTGTTCAGATCCACCGGCTGCGAGCCGCGGCCGATCACGCCGTTGTTGAGCAGGATGGCGCCCGGATGCCAGCGCTTGCCGTTCACCAGCACCAGCACTTCGTCGGGCGACAGGCCGCGCAACTGGGCGGGGCGCTGCGTATCGGCCGAGTCGGCGGCGGCCGGGCGCGGGAAGTTCAGCGAGGGAATGATGCGCGCCAGCGCCGTGGACAACTCGCTGGTGCCGGTCTGCTGCAGGACCTTGGCCGACACCACGTCGATCGGGGTCAGCGAGCTGCTTTCCGTGCGGTTGTCGGCGCGGGTGCCGGTGACGATCACGGCACTGAGGTCGCGGGCCTTGGCGGGTGCCGGTGCCTGTGCTTCCTGCGCCGCGGCATTGCCGGCCAGTGCCAGCAACACCGCGGCAGGAAGCCATGCCGACGCGGTCGTACGGGGACGCTTGCTCATGAGGTTCTCCGGATAGGTGTTGTTGCGATGCAGCAACCACAGACTAGTGGTGCACGGATCGGCCGTCAATAGACGTATAGACGTCTATACGTCCATCGCCGTTGCATCTATCGCGGCGTGCGGGCGTATGGCGGGGCGGTCGCGCCTGGTTGCGGTCCCGAGGCTACTACCCGGCCGCGCACGTCGCCATGAGCGGTCCGGCACGTTGAAATCCGCCGGTCAGCGCCGATAATGGCCAGTTGCCGGCTCGCATGCCGGCGGGATTTTCCGGAGCCTTCATGCCCATCTACGAATTCGAATGCAGCCAGTGCGGCCACCGTTTCGACCGCCTGCAGAAGTTGTCCGACACCGATCCGGTGGTCTGCCCCGCGTGCGACACCCCGAGCCTGCACCGGCGGGTCAGCGCGCCGTCCTTCCGGCTGGCTGGCAGCGGCTGGTACGAGACTGACTTCAAGAAGGACGGCGACAAGAAGCGCAACCTGGTCGATGCGTCACCGGGCGAAGCCAAGCCTGCTGCCGGTGCACCGGCAACTGCGGCCGCTGCTCCCGCTCCGGCTGCCAGCCCCGCGCCGGCAGCGGGCGGATCGGGCAGCAGCGGAAGCTGAACCACGGAACGGCCGCGCAGTTTCCTGCGTGGCGTCGCAAGATATGCTGACGCCCGAGGACGGCGGCGATCCTGCTGCCGCCACTGCCAGCGAGGAGCCAGACTGATGCGCGCAATCAGCGGATGGACCAGTGGAATCGTCATCGCAGGACTGCTGGGCAGCCTGCTCGGGATCGCGCCACCGGTGCGTGCGCAGTCCGATACGCCGGTGCGCTGCGTGAGCAAGGACGGGCACTATGCCCGCTGCGCCGTGCCGTGGCGCCGGGTTGAACTCTACAAGCAGGAGTCCAAGGGCGCCTGCATCGAGGGTCAGAGCTGGGGCATGGACCACGGCACCTTGTGGGTCGACCGGGGTTGTCGCGGCCTGTTCGGTCCGGCGGGACGCGGTGGCTATGGTGACAACCGCGGTGATCGTCGGGGACATGGCCATCAGCACGGCGGCTGGCAGCCCGGCCCGGACTGGAATCGCCGGATCAGCCTGCAGTGCGACAGCAACAAGAAGAAGTACCAGATGTGCCAGGTCGACGTGGGCCGCAACGGCAGCGTGCGACTGGGCCGTCAGCTCTCCGATGCCCGCTGCACCGAGGGCTACAGCTGGGGCTGGAACCGCGCCGGAGTGTGGGTGGCGCATGGTTGCCGCGGCCAGTTCCTGGTCGATCGCCGCTGGTGATGCGGGCCCGGGCTGGTGGCGGTCGTCCGCCACCAGTCCGCCGCGGCGCGCGGCGGTGGTAAACTTGGCGGTCTTTTCCCCTGCCTGAAGTCGCCCCGCGGCGACGCCGGAGTTCCAACGCATGCGCACGCATTACTGCGGCCTCATCGATGAGTCGCTGATCGGCCAGTCCGTCACCCTGTGCGGCTGGGTCAACAAGATTCGTCTGCAGGCCCACGTCGCCTTCGTCGACCTGCGCGACCACGAGGGCCTGGCGCAGGTGGTGGTCGACCGCGACAACGCCGCGGCCTTTGCCGTGGCCGGCGAGATCGGCAACGAGTATTGCCTGCGCGTCACCGGCACCATCCGCCCGCGCGTGTCGGTCAACGACAAGTTGAAGACTGGCACGGTCGAGCTGCTGGCCGACACGGTGGAGATCCTCAACGCCGCGAAGGACCTGCCGTTCGCGCTGCACGAGAATCCCAACGAAGACATGCGGATGACCTACCGCTACCTCGACCTGCGCCGCCCCGAGATGCAGGCGATGATGCGCAAGCGGATCAGGCTGGTGCAGACGCTGCGCCGCTACCTGGACGAGCGCGGCTTCCAGGACATCGAGACGCCGATCCTGACCAAGGCCACCCCCGAAGGCGCACGCGACTACCTGGTGCCCAGCCGAGTGCACCCGGGCCAGTTCTACGCGCTGCCGCAGTCGCCGCAGCTGTTCAAGCAGATCCTGATGATGGCCGGTTTCGATCGCTATTATCAGATCGCCCGCTGCTTCCGCGACGAGGACCTGCGCGCCGACCGCCAGCCGGAATTCACCCAGCTCGACCTGGAGTTCGCCTTCGTCGAAGAGAAAGACGTGCAGGATTTCGTGGAGGAGCTGATCCGCCACGTGTTCCGCGAAGTGCAGGGCGTGGAACTGGACGCCGCGTTCCCCCGCATGACCTGGATGGAGGCGATGCGTCGCTTCGGTTCGGACAAGCCGGACCTGCGCATCGCGCTGGAGCTGGTCGACGTGGCCGACGTGCTCAGGCACATCGAGTTCAAGGTGTTCGCCGAGCCGGCCAGTGCTCCGGACGGTCGCGTGGCGGCCTTGCGCGTGCCCGGCGGCAGCGCGCTGTCGCGCAAGGACATCGACGGCCTGACCGAATACGCCTCGCGTTACGGCGCGAAGGGTCTGGCCTGGCTCAAGGTCGAGGATCTGGCCAAGGGGCGCGAGGGGATCAACTCGCCGGTGGCGAAGTTCCTCGACGACGCGGCGCTGGACGGTGTGCTGAAAGCCACTGGCGCGCAGAGCGGCGACATCGTGTTCTTCGGTGCCGGCGCGTGGAAGACCGTCACCGACTTCATGGGCGCGGTGCGCCTGAAGGTGGGCAAGGACCGCGGCCTGGTCGAGGACAGCTGGAAGCCGCTGTGGGTCACCGACTTCCCGATGTTCGAATACGACGCGGAAGAGCAGCGCTACGTCGCCCTGCATCATCCGTTCACTGCGCCGAAGATCGACGACATCGCCGACCTGAAGAGCCACGCCGCCACCGCGGTGAGCCGTGGCTACGACATGGTGCTCAACGGCAACGAGATCGGCGGCGGTTCGATCCGTATCCACCGGCCGGACATGCAGAGTGCGGTGTTCGAGCTGCTTGGCATCGGCGCGGACGAGGCCGAGGCGAAGTTCGGCTTCCTGCTCAAGGCGCTGAAGTTCGGCGCGCCGCCTCACGGCGGCCTGGCCTTCGGCATCGACCGCATCGCCGCGCTGATGGCCGGCACCGAGTCGATCCGCGACGTGATCGCCTTCCCCAAGACCACCAGCGCGCAGGATCTGATGACCGACGCGCCGTCGCCGGTCGGCGATGCACAGTTGAAGGAACTGCACGTGGCGGTGCGGGCTTAGGAGCGTGGGCGGCTTGAGGCGGTTGTCCACGCCGGCTGCTTCCACGTTTTTGATTCCCGGTCCCCAGGCCACTCTTCCCGGCGCTCGCCATGTCTGAACATGTGATCCTGCTGCACGGCCTGTGGATGCGCGGTTTCGCGTTGTCCATGCTGCATCGCCGGCTGATGGAGGCCGGCTTTCGCGTGCATCGCTTCGACTACCTCAGCGTGGCGGCCACCGAGCAGCGCATCCTGGATCGGCTGCATGCGCGCATGACCGCCTTGCTCGGCGAGGCCGACGCCCAAGCCGTGCACCTGGTCGGACACAGCCTGGGCGGGCTGCTCGCGTTGCGTGCCTGCCATGACGCCGACGCACTGCCGTCCGGTCGCATCGTCTGCCTCGGTTCGCCGTTGCGTGGCAGTGCGGCGGCGCGCAGCTTTGCCGGCTGGGGGCGCGGTGGCGAGGTCCTGCTGGGGCATAACCGCGAGCTGCTGGAGCAGGGGCTCGAGCGCTGGGATGGCCCGCGCGAGGTGGGCATGATCGCCGGCTGCACGCCGCTGGGACTGGGCGCCATGCTCGGCCATTTCCAGGGCGAGCACGATGGCACCGTGGCGGTCGACGAGACCCGCCTGCCGGGGCTTGCCGACCATTGCGTGGTCGAAACCAACCACACCGGCCTGCTGTTTTCGCCCGAAGTGGCGCAGTTGGCTGCCGGTTTCCTGCGCCACGGGCGGTTTTCGCCGCCGGCGCCGCGTTGAGACGCCGCACCCCGCGATCCGGCACACAGGTTCAATTCAGGTAAAATTCCCGGCTTGTCCAACCGCCGTCGTGCAGGAATCGTCATGGGTAGAGGTCCGTCCATCGAAGGTCGCAAGAACGCCGAAGACGCCAAGCGCGCCAAGGTGTTCACCAAGCTGATCCGCGAAATCACCGTCGCCACCCGCGCCGGAGTGGCAGACCCTGGCGGCAACCCGCGCCTGCGTGCGGCGATCGACAAGGCCTTGTCGGCCAACATGACCAAGGACACCATCGAGCGCGCGATCAAGCGCGGCTCCGGTGCCGATGGCGGCGCCGACATGCAGGAACTGCGCTACGAGGGCTACGGCCCGGCCGGCACCGCGCTGATCATCGAAAGCTTCACCGACAACCCCACCCGCACCGTGGCCGACGTGCGCTACGCGCTGACCAAGCACGGCGGCAACCTGGGCACCAGCGGATCGGTGGCGTTCCAGTTCACCCGTTGCGGCGAGCTGGTGTTTGCCACCGGCGGCGACGAGGCGGCCGAGGAGAAAGTGCTGGAAGCAGCGCTGGAAGCCGGCGCCGATGACGTGGTCAACGAGCACGGCGAAAGCACCGTGCTGTGTGTGCCGGAAAATTTCGAGGCGGTGCAGCAGGCGCTGGTCGACGCGGGGCTGAGCGCGCTGCACGCCGGCGTGGTGATGCGCCCCAACAACCGCGTCGAGGTGCCGGAAGAGGCGCTGGAACAGCTGATGGACCTGCTCGAGAAGCTGGACTCGCTGGACGACGTCAGCGAGGTGTCGCACAACGCCCTGCTGCCGACGTGAAGCAGCAAGGCGCTGGAATCCGGGATTCGGGATTCGGGATTCCGGTTTCGCTGGTGCGCAAGGCGAGTTTCGTGGCTCGTTCCAGCGCCCGCGAGATGGCCAGGTGCGAGCCGTGGCTTTGACCGAATCCCGATCCACCCGGATCATCGGTATCGATCCGGGCAGCCAGCGCACCGGCGTGGGCATCATCGACGTGGACGACACGGGCAAGCTGAGCCATGTGTTCCACGGCGCGCTTGCGGTGGCGGGCGAGGCGACTTTCCCGTTGCGGCTCAAACGCATCTTTGACGAGCTGTGTGACATCATCGCCACCCATCGGCCGGCCGAGTGCGGGATCGAGCGCGTGTTCATGGCGCGCAACCCCGACTCGGCATTGAAGCTGGGCCAGGCGCGTGGCGCCGCCATTTGCGCAGTGGTCAGTCAGGGGATCGTGGTGCACGAATACGCGGCAACCGAAGTGAAGCAGTCCGTGGTCGGCAGTGGCCGCGGCGACAAGACCCAGGTGCAGCACATGATCGGCGTCCTGCTGGGCCTGAAAGGCCCGTTGCAGGCCGACGCCGCCGATGCGCTGGCGATCGCGGTCACGCACGCACACACCCGGGCCAGTCTGGCCCGGGTCGGCATCCCGCGCACCGCCTGGAGGCGACGTCGGTGATCGGGCGTCTGCGCGGCACCCTGATCGGCAAGCAGCCGCCGTCGTTGCTGGTCGACGTGGGCGGGGTCGGCTACGACGTCGAGGCGCCGATGTCGACCATCTACGACCTGCCGGGCCTGGGCAAGGAAGTGGTGCTGCTGATCCATCATGCGGTGAAGGAAGACGGCATCACCCTGTACGGCTTCCTGCACGAGACCGAGCGCGCGCTGTTCCGCAACCTGCTCAAGGTCAGCGGCATTGGCGCGAAGATCGCCTTGTCCGTGTTGTCCGGCGTGTCCACCGACCATTTCGCGCGGCTGGTGCAGGCCGGTGACGTGGTGGCCCTGACCAAGATCCCCGGCATCGGCAAGAAGACCGCCGAGCGCATCGTGGTGGAACTGCGCGACCGGCTCGATGGCGTGGCCGGCGTTCCCGGCGTGTCGCCGCAGCGCGCCAGCGCACCGCTCGATGCGGCCGGCGAAGCGACCGTGGCGCTGCAGCAGCTGGGCTACAAGCCTGCCGAGGTCAGCCGCCTGGTGCAGAAAGTGGCCGCGGAAGGCGATACGGCCGAAGCCATCATCCGCAAGGCGCTGCGCGCCGCTCTGGGCAGCTAGTTCGCCAGGACTTCAATGAATACGCAAGCAGACAACCCGGCCCAGCCATCGGCCCACGGTGACACCGCCCACGTGCGTGGCGCCAAGTCGACGCTGATCCTCGGCGCGATCGGCGTGGTGTTCGGCGACATCGGCACCAGCCCGCTGTACACCATGCACGAGACCTTCCTGCCCGAGCACGGCCTGCATCCGCGGCCGAGCACGGTGCTGGGCATCCTGTCGCTGGTGACCTGGTCGCTGATCATGGTGGTGGCGGTGAAGTACGTCAGCCTGGTCATGCGTGCGGACAACAAGGGCGAGGGCGGCATCATGGCGCTGATGACGCTGGCGCAGCGTGCCAGCGGCAAGTCCGTGGCCACGCGTCGGGCGGTGATGCTGATGGCCCTGCTGGGGGCGGCGCTGTTCTTCGGCGATGGCGTGATCACGCCATCCATTACCGTGTTGTCCGCGATCGAGGGCCTGCAGGTGGCCGCGCCGTCGCTGTCGCACTACGTGGTGCCGGTGACGGTGGCGGTGCTGCTGGGCCTGTTCTGGCTGCAGCGGCATGGCACGGCCAAGGTCGGCGCGATCTTCGGGCCGGTGATGGTGGTGTGGTTCCTGGCGCTGGGGGTGATCGGCGTGTGGAACATCATCCAGGCACCGGAAGTGCTGCGTGCGCTGAATCCATGGCATGCGGTGCAGTTCTTCATGACCCATGGCAAGACCTCGATCCTGGCGCTGGGTTCGGTGGTGCTGTGCGTGACTGGCGCCGAGGCGCTGTATACCGACATGGGCCACTTCGGCCGGGTGCCGATTCGTGCCGCGTGGTTCTTCTTCGTGATGCCGGCGTTGCTGCTGAACTACTACGGCCAGGGCGGCCTGCTGCTGGTGCATCCGGAGACCATCGCCAATCCGTTCTATCACTCGGTGCCGGAGTGGGCGCTGTATCCGATGATCGCGCTGGCCACGGTGGCGGCGGTGATCGCTTCGCAGGCGGTGATCTCCGGCGCCTTCACCGTGTGCCGGCAGGCGATCCAGCTGGGTTTCCTGCCCCGCATGCAGGTGGTGCACACCTCGCGCGAGGCGATCGGGCAGGTCTTCCTGCCGTGGATCAACCGCGCCCTGATGGTGGCGGTGATCGCCACCGTGGTCGGCTTCGGCTCGTCCAATGCGCTGGCCGGCGCCTATGGCATCGCGGTGACCGGCACGATGGCGATCGACACCGTCCTGGTGATGATCGTGGCCCGCCGCATGTGGCAGTGGAGCCGGCTGCTGGTGATCGGCCTGGGCCTGATCCTGCTGGCGATCGACCTCAGCTACTTCGGCGCCAATACGCTGAAGATCCTGCAGGGCGGCTGGTTCCCGCTGGTGCTGGGCCTGCTGATGTTCGCGGTGATGACCACCTGGCGCCGCGGCCGCGAGCTGGTGGTGCGCGAGATCAAGCAGGGCGGCCTGGCGCTGGCGCCGTTCATCGAGAACATGGCTGCGCATCCGCCACTGCGCGTGCCCGGCACGGCGGTGTTCCTCACCGCCAACCTCAGCGCGGTGCCGCATGCCCTGCTGCACAACCTGAAGCATAACAAGGTGCTGCACGAGCGCAACGTGCTGCTCACCGTCGGCATCCTGGAGACGCCGGTGGCCGAGGCCGACGAGCGCATCCAGCTCACCGCGCTGTCGTCCGGAAGCGACGATTTCTACGCACTGGAACTGCGCTTCGGCTTCGCCGAGGACCCGAACATTCCGCAGGCGCTGTCGCAATGTTCGCGCGAAGGCCTCGCCTTCGACATGATGGACACCACCTTCTTCCTGTCCCGCGAAAGCATCGTGGCGGACGAGCGTCGTCCCGGCATGGCGCTGTGGCGCGACAAGCTGTTCGCCTTCATGTCGCGCAACGCGCTGCCCGCCACCGCGTTCTTCCAGATCCCCGGCAACCGGCTGATCGAGCTGGGGGCGCAGGTGGAGATCTGATCCGCGCAGCGGATTGGATCTCCACCGCGGCCCACGGATGGGCCGCACGAATGCCGATCGTTTTTGCGATCGGCATTCGGAGCCTGATCGGGCATCGCCCGGTCAGGCGAGCCGGGAAAGTGCAGGAAAGCACGTTCCCGGCATGAAGGGCCGCCTCTGCCGGTGATTCCCGCTCCGTTTCATCCGCCTGCCATAATGGCGGCATGACCGAAGCCCGCATCATCGCTGCATCCGCCCAGCTCGACGACGAGGCGCTGGAAGCCACCATCCGGCCGAAGCGGCTGACCGAATACCTCGGCCAGCAGGCGGTGCGCGAACAGCTGTCGATCTACATCGAGGCGGCCAGGAAGCGGGGCGGGGCGCTGGACCATGTGCTGATCTTCGGCCCGCCTGGCCTGGGCAAGACCACACTGAGCCACGTGATCGCCAACGAGCTCGGCGTCAACGTGCGCTCCACCTCCGGCCCGGTGCTGGAACGCGCCGGCGACCTCGCCGCGCTGCTGACCAACCTGGAGGCGAACGACGTGCTGTTCGTCGACGAGATCCACCGCCTGTCGCCGGTGGTCGAGGAAGTGCTCTATCCGGCGATGGAAGACTTCCAGATCGACATCATGATCGGTGAAGGCCCGGCCGCCCGCTCGATCAAGCTGGACCTGCCGCCATTCACCCTGATCGGGGCCACCACCCGCGCCGGCATGCTCACCGCGCCCTTGCGCGACCGTTTCGGCATCGTGCAGCGGCTGGAGTTCTACACCACCGACGAGCTCACCGCGATCGTGCGCCGGGCGGCGAAAATCCTCGGCATCAGCTGCGCGCCGGAAGGGGCGCAGGAAATCGCCCGCCGCTCGCGCGGCACGCCGCGCATCGCCAACCGCCTGCTGCGCCGGGTGCGCGATTACGCCGAGGTGCGCGCCGGTGGCGAGATCACCCTGGCCGCGGCGCAGGCCGCGCTGGACATGCTGAAGATCGACCCGCAGGGGTTCGACGAACTGGACCGGCGCCTGCTCGGCCTGATCATCGAGAATTTCGACGGCGGGCCGGTTGGCGTGGAGTCGCTGGCCGCCGCGCTGAGCGAGGACCGCGGCACGCTGGAAGACGTGGTCGAGCCGTACCTGATCCAGCAGGGTTACCTGGTGCGCACCGCCCGCGGCCGCATGGTCAGCGCGAAGGGCTGGCGCCACCTGGGGCTGACCCCGCCGCCGCGCCAGGCGCAGGCGGCCGACCTGTTCGATGCGGGGGCTGGCGATGTCTGAGCAGGCCACGCAACTGCCTTTCAGCTGGAAGGTCAGGGTCTACTGGGAAGACACCGACGCCGGCGGCGTGGTCTATCACGCCGGCTACCTGCGTTTCATGGAGCGCGCCCGCAGCGAGTGGATGCGCGCGCTGGGCGTGGACCAGCTGGCGTACAAGCAGGCCACCGGGCTGGCCTTCATGGTGCGCGACATGCACATCGACTTTCTCAAGCCAGCCCTGCTGGATGATGAACTGACGGTAACGGTCGACGTCAAAGAACGGCGCGCTGCCAGTATCCTGTTCACCCAGACGATCATGAAGGCGGACGGCAGTTGCCTGATCCGCGCCAGCGTGCGGGTGGCCTGCGTCGATCTCCAGCGCATGCGGCCGGCACCGATTCCGGCCGACCTGATTCCTTAAAGAACAACCAAGCCGAACCGGCGGAGTACCTGCAAGCAATGAACGGTGGACTGAACATTTTCACGCTGATCGCGGATTCGAGCCTGCCGGTGAAACTGGTGCTGCTGGTATTGCTGGTGTTCTCGTTCCTGTCCTGGGTCATCATCGTGCGCAAGTATTCGCAGACCAAGGCGGCGATGGAGAACGCCGAGGAATTCGAGGAGCGCTTCTGGTCCGGCGGCGACCTGGCCCAGCTGTTCCGCGAGGTCAGCAGCCGCCAGGGCGGCACCGGCGGGATCGAGAACATCTTCGAATCCGGCTTCCGCGAGTTCGCCCGCCAGCGCCAGCGCAAGACGCATGACACCCGTAGCGTGATCGAGGGTTCCGAGCGCGCCATGCAGGTCGCCGGCACGCGCGAGATCGGCCTGCTCGAACGCAACCTGGAATTCCTCGCCAACGTCGGCTCGATCAGCCCGTACGTGGGCCTGTTCGGCACGGTATGGGGCATCATGGGTGCGTTCCAGGGCCTTGGCGAGATGAAGGACGTCACCATCGCGGTGGTCGCCCCGCACATCTCCGAGGCGCTGATCGCCACCGCCATGGGCCTGTTCGCCGCGATCCCGGCGCAGTGGGCGTACAACCGCTACGCCACCAAGGTCGAGCGCATCGCCTCGCGTTACGACGTGTTCCAGGAGGAGTTCTCCTCCGTGCTGCAGCGGCAGATCCAGACCGACGACGTCGCCTGAGCGGAGAGCACTCATGCGAACCTCCGGCCGTCAGCGGCGCTACAAGCTCAAATCCGAAATCAACGTGGTGCCCTACATCGACGTGATGCTGGTGCTGCTGATCATCTTCATGGTCACCACGCCGATGATGAAGTCCAACGTGGACGTGAACCTGCCGCAGGCCGACGCCAAGTCGCTGCAGCAGAAGAAGGACCCGGTCATCGTCACGGTGAAGCAGGACGGCCAGTTGTTCCTGACCCTGCCCGGCGCCGAGAAGGAGCTGCTGGACGCGGCGGCACTGCAGACCAAGGTCGGCGCGTTCGTGCGCACCAATCCGGACGTCAACGTGCTGGTGGCCGGCGACGACCAGGGGCACTACGGCGGCGTGGTCCAGGTGCTGGCCGACCTGCAGCAGGCCGGCGTCGCCAAGGTCGGCCTGATGGCCCAGCCGGTGCAGGGCAAGAGCACGTCCGATGGACGAAAGTAAGGCGACGCCGAAGGCGGTCGTAGTCTCCGCCATCCTGCACATCGGCATCGTGGGGTTTCTGTTCCTCGCGGTTCTGCCGTGTTCGAGTTACGAGAATTTCTTCAACGCGCTGCATCTGCCGGCGTGGATGAACCCGATTGCCTGCGCCAAGCCGCTGGAGCTGCAGGGGCCGATCATCGAGGCAACCCTGATCGGGCGCACCGGCAGCCCGCCACCGAAGGCGGTCAAGGCCAAGCCCGTGCCCGATTCCACCCCGCCGCCGCCGACCATTCCGCCGCCGACCCCGCCACCGCCGGTGACCCCGCCGGTAAGCCAGCTGCCGCCGCCGCCCAAGCATGTCGACGTCAAGGACCAGGAACGCGTGGTCGAGGACGCCGCCAAGCAGGCCGAAGACGCCAGGCAGTTGCAGGAAGAAAAGGAACGCCAGCGCCAGTCCGAACTGGATGCCGAGGCGGCGAAGAAGAAGGCTGAGGAAAAGAAGAAGCTCGACGCGCTGTTCGCCAAGATGGATGCGGCCTCGGCCCAGACCAGGCAGCTGGACAACAAGGCAAAGCAGGCGAAGCAGCAGCTGGAGGACCTCAAGAACGCCCAGGATGACGGTCAGCCCGACCTGCCGGCCGCCGACCAGCGCCAGACTGGCAACAACAGCCAGAACAGCAATCTGGCCGACGAATACGCCGCGGCCATTCAGAATGCGGTCACGCCCAATTGGTTAAGGCCGGATAACATAGCGGCGCTCCCCTGTCAGGTTCATATCGTGCAATCGCCCGGTGGCGACGTGATGAGTGCCACCGTCGATTCCAGCTGTCCGTACGACGACGCAGGTCGCCGTTCGGTCGAAAACGCGGTGTTGCGCACCAAGACCCTGCCGTACAAGGGCTTTGAAAGCGTGTTCCAACGCAACCTTACCTTCACATTCAGGCCGCAATGATCAAGCCCATGCGCAAATTCAGCTCAAGCTTCGCCATCATCCTGCTGGCCGCCGTGGCCTTGTTCGCCGGTCCTGCCGCGGCCCAGTCGCTGAATGTGGACATCGTCGGTGGCGTCAAGACCGCCACCCCGATCGTGGTGGTGCCTTTTGCCCAAGCCGGGGGCGCCCCGCTGTCGACCGATGTCGCCGACGTGATGCGCAACGATTTCAACCGCTCGGGCAAGTTCCGTTCGCTGGCCAAGAGCGACATCGTGGAGTTCCCGTCGAAGGGGGCCGACATCAAGTTCCCGACTTGGCGCCTGCTCAAGCAGGACTACATCGTGGTCGGCAGCATCAGGGACGCCGGCAACGGCATGGTCCAGGTCGAATACGAACTGTGGGACGTCAACAAGCAGCAGAGCCTGCTGCACCAGCAGATGCCGCCGGCACCCGCCGGTGACCTGCGCAGCGTGGCGCACCAGATCGCCGACGTGATCTACGAGAAGATCACCGGCGTGCGTGGCGCCTTCTGGACCCGCATCGCCTATATCACCGCCGTCGGCCTGGGCAACAACACGACGTATTCGCTGCTGGTGGCCGATTCGGACGGCTACAACCCGCAGGTGGTGGCGCGTTCGCGCGAGTCGCTGCTGTCGCCGGCCTGGTCGCCGGACGGCAAGAAGCTGGCCTATGTGTCGTTCGAGAGCGGCAACTCGAACATCTACGTGCAGGACATCACCACCGGCTCGCGCCAGCTGGTGGAGTCGCACCCCCGCGGCATCAATGGTGCGCCGGCGTGGTCGCCGGACGGCAGCAAGCTGGCGGTGGCGCTGTCCTACGTGGGCAACCTCGAACTGTTCGTGCTGGACCTGGGCAGCCGCCATGAAACCCGCCTGACCAACAGCCTGTCGATCGACACCGAGCCGGTCTGGTCGGCGGACGGCCAGAGCATCTATTTCACCTCCGACCGTTCCGGCCGGCCGCAGATCTATCAGGTCCCGGCCAGCGGTGGATCGCCGCAGCGGATCAGTTTTCAGGGCCAGAACAACGCGAACGCCTCGGTGAGCTATGACGGCAAGCAGATCGCGATGGTGCAGGGCAATGGGAACGTGTATCGTATTGCCATCATGGATCGCAGCCTGGGTGACCAGGTGCGATTCCTCTCGCCGGGCCCGATTGACGAGTCCCCGAGTTTTGCTCCGAATGCCAGCATGCTGCTCTATGCCGCTACCGAAGGACGTCGCGGCGTGCTGTACGCCGTATCGGCTGACGGTCAGGTTCGCCAGCGCCTCGTACTTTCCGATGGCGACGTGCGCGAACCGGCCTGGGGGCCATACCGGCAACGATGATATTTTCATGCTGCTGCGCGAAAGTGCGGCAGCATGATGCCCAGGGATTGGGCCCGAACAGCGCCGGCAAGGCGCGTTTCGGTTTCCGGTGACGGCGCTTGTCGCGTCGAGAGCCAGTCAGGTGGATGGTGCAGGCTCACGCACCATCGATCTTTCAAGTGTCAAAATAACAGCCGGTCAACCGGCGTCAGCTGTCCCGTAATTCCCATCGTCATTGTTTGTCGGAACTCAACCCGTAAGGAACGTCACCATGAATAAGACCGTTCGCGTCGCCCTGGTTGCCCTGCTCTGCGTAGGCGCGGCCGCTTGCTCCAAGAAGCAGGAAGTCAAACCGCAGCCGGCTCCGGAGCAGGCTGCTCCCGTGCAGGCACCCGTCTCTGACGGCAAGTACACCCCCGCCGATCTCGATACCGATGCCTGCCTGCGTCAGCGCGTCGTGTACTTCGACTTCGACAAGACCGAGATCAAGCCGGAGTTCCAGCAGATCATGGCGTGCCACGCCAAGTACCTGCAGGATCGCCCGATGTCGCACATCCGTCTGGAAGGCAACACCGACGAGCGCGGCACCCGCGAGTACAACCTCGGCCTCGGCGAGCGTCGTGGCAATGCCGTTTCCGACGCGCTGCAGGCCAGTGGCGGCCAGGCCAGCCAGCTGGAAGTGATCAGCTATGGCAAGGAAAAGCCGGTTTGCCGTGAGCACAACGAGGATTGCTGGAGCAAGAATCGTCGCGTCGAGATCGTCTACACGGCGCAGTAATGATGAAGCGACTGGCTAACAGCTTTGCAGCCAGGATCAGCACGGCGGGCGCCATCGCGTCCGCCGTGCTGTTCGCGTTCCCGGCTTTCGCGCAGGATTCCCGGTTGAGCCTCGCCGATCGTGTCGCGCGGCTGGAACAGCAGGCACAGAACAAGGACCAGTCCGGTACGGGCATGGTCAACCAGATGCAGCAGTTGCAGGCCCAGGTGCAGCAACTGCAGGGTCAGGTCGAGGAACTGCAGCACCAGCTGCAGACGCTCGACGACAAGAACAAGGCCCAGTACACCGATCTCGATGCCCGGCTCGGGCGTCTGGAGTCGGGTGGCGCGGGCGCGGTGCCCGGCGCCGGCAACCCGGCGGCAGCGGCCGCGGCCGCGGGCAGCCCCGCTGCAGGCGCCAGCGCGAATGTGCCGGCAGCAGCGGCCGCCGGCAACGCTCCGGCGGTCGCAGCCAGCGCGGCTGTAGCCGCAGGCGATCCGGCGGCGGCGCAGGCGGCTTACGACGTGGCGTTCAAGGCGATCCGCGGCGGCAATTACGTGGAAGCATCGCGCGAGTTTCGCAGCTTCATCCAGCAATTCCCGAATCATCCGCTGGTTCCCAACGCGTGGTACTGGCTGGGCGAGTCGTACTACGCCACCACCAACTATCCGGTGGCGCTGGAGTCGTTCCAGCAGCTGCTGAGCCAGTTCCCGCAGAGTGACAAGGCGCCCGACGCCCTGCTCAAGGTGGGTTACAGCCAGCTCGAGCTGAAGAAGAGCGACGAGGCCAGGGCCACGCTGACCCAGGTCACCACGAAGTACCCGGGTTCCAAGGCGGCCAGCCTGGCGAAGGAACGTCTGCAGCGTCTGCAACTGCAGTCGGGCAACTGAGTCCCGCGGCGATGAGTGGTCATGACGCGCAGCAGGCGTCGGCGACGCCTGCCGTGGCCGTCCCGGAGCGGCTGCGCATCACCGAAATCTTCCACTCGATCCAGGGCGAAGCCGACGCGATCGGCTGGCGCACCGTGTTCGTGCGCCTCACCGGCTGCCCGCTGCGTTGCGTCTGGTGCGATACCGAATATTCGTTCCATGGCGGCGACTGGCACGGGATCGACGAGATCCTGGCCGAAGTCGCCTCGCATGGCGCGCGGCACGTCTGTGTCACCGGCGGCGAGCCGCTGGCGCAGAAGCGCTGCCTGATCCTGCTGCAGCGCCTGTGCGATGCCGGTTACGAGGTGTCGCTGGAGACCTCGGGCGCGCTGGACGTTTCCGCCGTCGACCCCCGCGTGCGCAAGGTGATGGACCTGAAGGCACCCGGCTCGGGCGAAAGCGCGCGCAACCTGTGGTCGAACCTCGATCACCTGCTACCGCACGACCAGATCAAGATCGTCATCGCCAGTCGCGAAGACTACGAGTGGTCATGCGCCGTGCTGGCCGAGCACAGCCTGGCCGATCGCTGCATGGTGCTGTTCTCGCCGGTCTGGGGCAAGGTCGAGCCGCGCGAACTGGCCGAGTGGATCATCGCCGACAGGCTGCCGGTGCGCTTCCAGCTGCAGCTGCACAAGCTGCTGTGGAATGACGCCGCCGGGAGATAGTTTTCTGCGCCCGCCCGGGGCGCGGGAAGCGGGAACGGCCATCGGTGGCCGGACCCTGCAACGAACATCGCGCGCCGGCCTGTGTTGCCGGTGGCGTTTTCCGGCCGGTGACCGGTCGTACCCCGTGGATGCAAACCATGTCTGAAAATTCCCCCCGCAAGGCCGTCGTACTCGTTTCCGGCGGCATGGATTCGGCCGTCGTCATCGCCATGGCTCGTGAACAGGGCTATCAGGTGCACGCGCTGAGCGTCTCCTATGGCCAGCGCCATCATTCGGAACTGGCGGCGTCCGACCGAGTGTCCAGCATGCTGGGTGCGGTCGAGCACAAGACGGTGGGCATCGACCTGCGCAGCATCGGTGGCTCGGCGTTGACCGCCGACATCGACGTGCCGCTGGATGCCGCGGACGCCAGCGCCATCCCGGTCACCTACGTGCCGGCGCGCAACACCATCATGCTGTCGATCGCGCTGGGCTGGGCCGAGGTGCTGGGTTCCAGCGACATCTGGTGCGGCGTCAACGCGGTCGACTATTCGGGTTACCCCGATTGCCGCCCGGCCTTCATCGAGGCGTTCGAGCAGCTGGCCAATCTGGCGACCAAGGCTGGCGTCGAGGGCGCCGGTATCCGTGTCCACGCGCCACTGATGCGCATGAGCAAGGCTGACATCGCCCGCGAAGGGCAGCGCCTGGGCGTGGATTTTTCCGCCACGGTCAGCTGCTACCAGGCCGACGACGAGGGCCGCGCCTGCGGACATTGCGACGCCTGCCGCCTGCGCGCCCAGGGCTTTCGCGAGGCCGGGCTGGCCGATCCCACGCGTTATGCGTGATCCGGCCGCGGGGCGCTTGCTTGTGCCCTTGCCACGCAGCCCGTAAAATTGATCGCTTGAGTTTTCAACGATGGGTCGTTAGCTCAGTTGGTAGAGCACTGGACTTTTAATCCATTGGTCCCGGGTTCGAATCCCGGACGACCCACCAGTTTTCAGGGCGCCCTGCGGGGCGCTCTTTTTTTGCGCGTCGACATCGTGATCACCGGCCGGCGCGGGTGCTGGTCCACGCCGACATCATCGCGCTGCGCAACTGGGGTGGCGAGACCGGCTTGTACAGCAGCGGAATGTTGGCCGCGATGATGTCGCGCAGGTGGTCGACGCGGGTCTCGCCGGTGACCAGCAGTCGTGCGAACGGCGTGTCGCCGTCGCGCTGGTAGTGCTGGTCGAGCGCGGCGAACAGGTCCATGCCGCGGGTGCCGCCGCGCAGCTGCAGGTCGCTGATCACGATGTCCGGCGGGCCGGGCCAGTTCTCGACGGCCTCCATCGCCTGCAGGCGATCCTCGGCCACCTCCACCTCGCAGCCCCAGCTGCGCAGCAGGAAACGCACCCCGGAGAGAATGGCCGGATCGTCGTCCACCACCAGCACCCGCTTGCCGCTCAGGTCGACCGGCATCTCGTGGGGCGCCATCGATTCCCCGGGGCTGGCGTGGGCGGTCGGCAGGCGGAAATGGAACACGCTGCCGCGACCGAGCCGGGACTGCACCCGCACTTCGGTGTCGAGCCGCACCGCCAGCCGCTGCACCGTGGCCAGCCCCAGTCCGAGGCCCGATTGCGAGCCGTCGTCCAGTCCGGCGTCGGCGCGATCGTCGATGCGGTAGAACTCGTCGAACACGTTGGGCAGGTGTTCCGGCGCGATGCCGCTGCCGGTGTCCCAGACCTCGATGCGGACCAGCCCGTCACCGCATCGGCGGGCACCGATCAGCGCACCACCATGATGGGTGAAGCGCAGCGCATTGCTGACCAGGTTGTTGAGGATGCGGCTCAGCATCGTGCGGTCGCTGCGGACCCACAGCCGGGTCGGGTGGATGAGCAACTGCAGCCCGCGCTGCTCGGCGACCATGTCGAAGTTCCGGGCGACTTCGGCAAACACCTGGGCCAGCGGGAACTCGCTGATCTCGACCTGCACCGCGCCGGTCTCCAGTCGCGACAGGTCGAGCAATTCGTTGAACAGGTGGTCGAGCGACTGCACGCATTCCTGGATGTGGGCGATGCGGTCCAGTTGTTCCGGCCGGTCCTCGTCGACGCTGAGCGCGGAGGAGAACAGTGTCAGCGCATAGAGCGGCTGGCGCAGGTCATGCGAGGCCGCGGCCAGGAAACGCGACCGCGCCAGGCTGGCGGCTTCGAGCGCGGCGTTCTTGTGCGCCAGTTCCCGCGTCGCCTGTTCGATCTGCTGGCGCATGCCGCTCTGTATGTCATGCAGCGCGGCGGCGGCATGATTGAAGCCCTGTTGCAGTTCGCCGATTTCCGTGCGGTCGGTCACCGGCACCTCGACCGGCCGGTCGCCGAGCCCCAACTGATGCACGGCGCCGGCAAGGTGGCGCAATGGCGCACTGATCCAGCGCGCCGCCTGCCACGCGAGCACGCCGGCGAGCAGCAGGCTGACCAACAGGGCGATCAGCGCGTGACGCAGGCTGGCACGCTGCATGGCAATGGCCTGGTGCAGGCTGACGTCCACCCGCACCGAACCTTCGGCCACGCCGCCGGGCTGGTCGCGGTCGATCATCTCGCGCACCACGGTGAGGACTTCCGCCGGCTTGCGGTTGCCGTCGAGCTCGTTGTGGTCGGCGAGGATCTGGCCGGCGCCGCTTCGTATCTGCACCCGGATGACATGCGGCAGGTCGCCCACCGAGTCGGCGATGCGGCTCAGCTCGCGCAGCTGCATGTTGCGCAGCGGCTGCAGGCTGATCGAGGCGGCCTGGGTGGCGATGGCGTCGGCATTGCTCCGGGCCATCTCGCGCAGGTTGACCAGTTGGCGTTGGGCCAGGAAGGCCGCCAGCAGGGCGGCGGTGATCAGGGCAGGCATCAGGGCCACGAAGGCCATGCGCTGCATCAACGACCGGCGTTGCCACAGTCGTTTGGGCCAGGAGTCAGCCACCATGTCCATCCGTCCCGTCCCCCATCGCGCGTCGCGGACCGGTGGGCATTGATGCCGGGCCCGAGGTGCTGCCGGTTGTCCGGTGTCACACTAGCGCGAAACGGGGCGGCTTGGCAGCTGCCGCGATCCGTTTCAGTCCAGCGGGAATCGACGCTGGCGCCGGCGCCGGGTCATGCGTTCGATCAGCAGGGGCAGCAGGGCGAGCAGGGCGATCGCGCCCAGCGGCAACAGCACCTCGCGGTGCAGGAACAGGCCCAGGCCGAGGCTGTCGCTCTGGCTCATCGCGTCGCCAAGCCCGGCGCCGATCGAGGTTTCGAAGATCAGCGCAATCGTGCCGCCCAGCCAGCTGGCGCCCAGGAACAGCCACAGCGGGCAGCGCAGCCAGGCCAGCGCCACGGTGACCGCGCCGAACGGCACGACGGGAATGAAGCGCAGGAACAGGGTGTAGCTGACCGGGTGCCGCTCGAAGCCATGGTGCAACCGCGCCACGACGGCCGGCGGCTGGCGGCTGCCCGGGCCGAAGGCATAGCGGCTGGCCAGGAACAGGATCAGCGACCCCAGGGTCAGCCCCAGCGACGAATACAGCGTGGCGTCGACCACCCCGAAGGCGAAGCCACCGGCCAGGATCACCACGATGGTGCCGGGGATGCCGGTGGCCACGGTCAGCGTCAGCAGGCCGGTGAAGGCCAGCCTGCTCAGCCACGGGTGGTCAGCGATCTGCGCATGCAGGCTGGCCTGGTTGGCCAGCAGCCGGTGTGGCGTCAACTGGTCCAGCGAGCCGGAGGCGAACAGCACGACGCCGGCCAGCACCAGCAGCACCAGCGGCAGCGTGGCGCGCCAGCGGCTCAATACGGTGTGCCGCTGGCGCCGTAAGTGGCCAACACCTCGCGGGCCTGGTCGCGCAGGATGTCGCGGCGGACCGCGATGTTGCGGCGCTCGAGTTCGCCGATCCAGTCGGCCGGCAGCGGGCCTTCGTCGAAGTCGGTCAGCTCTTCCACGTCTTCGGCGCGCGCGCCGATCAGCAGTTCGTCGATGCCGGCCCAGACGCTGGCGCCGTAGCACTGGCAGCATGGCTGCGAGCTGGTGGCCAGCACGTAGTGGCTGCCGTCCTCGTTCAGCCGATGCCGGCTCAGCCGCTGCTGGGCGATCATGATCACCATCATTTCCGCGTGCGCCACCGAGCAGCTCTGCGGCACCACGCGGTTCACGCCCACGGCGACCAGCCGGCCGCTGTGATTGTTGAACACGGCCGCGCCGAACGGACCGCCGCCGCCGCGCTCGACATTCTGTCTCGACAGCTCGATCGCCAGGCCGACGCGCTCCTCGTCGCTCTGGTAACGCCTGTTGGTATCGGCCACGTCACCGATCCACGGCGGCAGGGTCAGATGGATTTGCAGGGGCAACATGCGGTTCTCCGTTTACTGGCCGGCGGCCCGGGCCCAGACGTCGCGCAAGGTCACCGTGCGGTTGAACACCGGAGCCTCGGCGCGATGGTCGACGCGGTCGGCCACGAAGTAGCCCAGGCGCTCGAACTGGAAGCGCTGTTCGGGCTCGACACGGGCCGCGGCCGGCTCCAGCCACGCCTGCACCACGCGTTTGGCGTCGGGGTTGATGTGGTCGAGCCAGCTCTTGCCGTCTTCCTCGTGGTCCGGCGCGGGCACGCTGAACTGGCGGTCGTAGAGACGCACTTCCGTGGCCACCGCATGCTTCGCGCTGACCCAATGGATCGTGCCCTTGACCTTGCGGTCGGCGCCGGGCAGGCCGTGGCGGGTTTCCGGGTCCAGCGTGGCGTGCAGTTCGGTCACGTTGCCGTCGGCATCCTTGACGATGTCGGTGCACTTCACGATGCCCACGCCGCGCAGGCGCACTTCGCCGTCGGGCTTCAGGCGATGGAAGCCTTTCGGCGGCACCTCGGCGAAATCGTCGCGCTCGATCCACACCTCGCGGGCGAACGGCACCTTGCGGGTGCCGAAGCTCTCGTCCTTGGGATGGTTGGCGAAGTCCAGCGTTTCCTCATGGCCTTCGGGCAGGTTGGTCAGCACCAGCTTCAGCGGATCGAGCACGGCCATGCGCCGCGCCGCGGTGGCGTCCAGGTCCTCGCGGATGCAGCCTTCGAGCACGGCGTAGTCGATCACGCTGTTCTGCTTGCTCACGCCCAGCCGCTCGATCAGCAGACGCAGTCCTGCCGGGGTGAAGCCGCGGCGGCGCAGGCCGCGCAAGGTGTTCATCCGCGGGTCGTCCCAGCCGTCGACGAAGCCGTCGCTGACCAGCTGGGCCAGCTTGCGCTTGCTGGTGATGCAGTAGCTGAGGTTGAGCCGGGAGAATTCGATCTGGCGCGGCTTGGCCGGCTGCGTCGGCAGGCCAGCGGCGAGCAGCGGCTGCCACAGCTGCGGATGGTTCGGCAGGTCGACCTTGTCGACGAACCAGTCGTAGAGCGGGCGGTGGTCCTCGAACTCCAGCGTGCACAGCGAATGGGTGATGCCTTCCAGCGCGTCGGACAGGCAGTGCGCGTAGTCGTACATCGGGTAGATCGGCCACGCGTCGCCGGTGTTCTGGTGGGCGATCTTGCGCACCCGGTAGATCGCCGGATCGCGCATGTTGATGTTGCCCGAGGCCATGTCGATCTTCGCGCGCAGCGTCTTGCTGCCGTCGGCGAATTCACCCGCGCGCATGCGCGCGAACAGGTCGAGGTTCTCTGCCACCGAGCGCTCGCGGTACGGCGAATGGCGGCCCGGCTCGGTCAGCGTGCCGCGGTACGCGCGCATCTGCTCGACGTCGAGGTCGTCGACATAGGCCACGCCGTCGGTGATCAGCTTGCACGCCGCCCGGTAGAACACCTCGAAGTAGTCCGAGGCGTGGCGCAGCTCGTGCCATTCGAAACCGAGCCAGCGCACGTCGTCCTTGATGCCCTCGACGAATTCGGGGTCTTCCTTGCCCGGGTTGGTGTCGTCCAGGCGCAGGTTGCACCAGCCGCCGAATTCCTTCGCGATGCCGAAGCTCAGGCAGATCGCCTTGGCGTGGCCGATGTGCAGGTAGCCATTCGGCTCCGGCGGGAAGCGGGTGTGGATCGCCGTGTGCTTGCCCGAAGCGAGGTCGTCGCGCACGATCTGCCGGATGAAATCCTGGGGTGCCGCGGCCGGCGACGGGGCGGGTGCGGCGGCGGGCTGATCGGTCGACATCGGGCTGTGGCTCACGGACGGTGGTGGAAACGTGCAAGTTTACCCTGTCACCGTGATCGGGGCAGGGCGGCCGGCTTGCCCCGCGCTGCCGTGCGGGTTAGCGTGCAGCCCATGCACATCGTCTATCGCGCCGAGAACCTGTTCGATGCCCATCTGGTCAAGGATGCGCTGGAAGCCGGCGGCATCCCCGCGTTCATCGCCGGCGAGTACCTGACCGGCGCGGTGGGCCAGTTGCCGGCGATGGATTACATCGCGGTGATGGTGCCCGAGGCCGCGCTGGCCGACGGCCAGGCCATCGTGGCCGGGGTCGAGATGCAGCTGAGCGAAGCGCGCGAAGCGATGCGCGACGACGAACTACCCGGCGAGCCGCTGCCCCTGCCGTGCTGAGCTCTGCTTCACGGCGTGAATTCCCGAGGAAACGACATGCATGAACTCGCCGCGCTGATCCGCGCCGTGCCCGACTTTCCGCGTGCCGGCGTGGTGTTCCGCGACGTGACGCCGCTGCTGGCCGACGCCGCAGGCTTCGTCCGCTGCATCGATGCGCTGGCCGAACCGTGGCTGGGCCGCGGCGTGCAGGCGGTGTGCGGGATCGAGGCCCGCGGCTTCATCTTCGGCGCGGCGCTGGCGCAAAAACTGGGCGCGGGCTTCGTGCCCTTGCGCAAGCCTGGCAAGCTGCCGCCGCCGGTGATCGCGGTGGACTACCAGCTGGAGTACGGCACGGATCGGCTGGAAGTGCAGCGCAACGCGATCCGCCCGGGCGAGCGCGTGCTGCTGGTCGACGACGTGCTGGCCACCGGCGGCACGCTGGCTGCGGCGCGGGCGCTGGTCGCACAACTGGGCGCCGAGCTGGTCGGCGCCAGCGTGGTGATCGAACTGGACGCGCTGCGCGGGCGCGAGCGCTGGCCGGGCGGCGAGCCGCTGCACGGCCTGCTGCACTACTGAGTGACGGTCACGCTTTCGACATAGATCAATTCGCAGGCGCCGCCACCGGTGTCGTCGCGGGTCATCGAGGTGTTCCAGTGCCAGCCGTCCGCCCGGCTGGCATCGACCAGGAAGCCTTCGATATGCACCACCTGGCCCGGCCGGATCAGCTCCAGCTGGCGCTTCACGTCCTCGTCGGCCGGGATCATGTGCATGTTGGCGCTGGAGGTTTCGATCTCGCGGCGCGGTATCGGGAAGTCCTTCACGTGCCAGTAGTAGAAGCGCCCGGACTGGCTGATGTCGATGCCGGCCAGCACGGTGCTGTCGGACATGCGGCCCCAGCCCAGCGCCAGGTCCAGCGGCACCAGGTCGCCATCGCGGGAGCCCGAATAGTCCTTGCGCGACAGCACCCGTGCGGTGATGTCGAAGTGGGCGCGTGTCTGCAGGCTGACGCCGTCGCGTTGCAGCAGTGCGCCGTGGTCCAGATCGACCTGCTGCGGCGCCTCGGAGGCCAGCACGCCCGGCCCGGTTTCCACCGCGGCATGCTGCCGGTGCGCCAGCACGAACAGCAGGGCCAGCAGCACCGCGGCGGCGATCAGCAGGTTGCGCATCGTCAGGGTGTCCGTGGTCGGCTGGCTGCTTGCGGTGGATGATGGATGCCGGCTTGCGTCCGGCCGTTCGGCGTCAGCCGGCGGAGACCCTGGCCGCCGGCGGCGTCGCCGCGGTGTGCGCGTCCAGCAGGTCGGCGGGGAGGTCGCGCAGCACGTCGGCGAGGCGCTTCAGGAAGGCGTCCATCGCCGAGCTCTTGCGCCAGACCATCGCGATGCGCCGGCTCGGCGGCGTTCCCCGGAACTCGATCAGGTGCAGGTTATCCAGCGGCGCCACCGGCGGCTTCACCGCGGTCACCGGCAGCAGGGTGATGCCCACGTTGGCCGCCACCATCTGGCGCAGGGTTTCCAGGCTGGTGGCGCGGAAGCCGGAATGTTCACCCGCGCCGGCCATGTGGCAGACCTCCAGCGCCTGGTCGCGCAGGCAGTGGCCGTCCTCCAGCAACAGCAGGTTCTGGTGGGTGAGGTCGGCCAGCTTCAGCTGGCCCTGCTTGTGCGCCAGCGGATGCGCTTCGGACACCGCCAGCAGGAACGGTTCCTCGAACAGGAATTCCTGGTGCAGGCTGTCCTCGTGCAGCGGCAGGGCCAGGATGCCGGCGTCGAGCTTGCCCTCGTGCAGCAGGCGCAGCACGGTCTCGGTCTTCTCCTCGACCAGCAGCAGTTCCAGTCGCGGGAAGGCCTTGCGCACCAGCGGCAGCACATGCGGCAGCAGGTACGGCCCCAGCGTGGGGAAGATGCCGAGCCGCACCGTGCCGGACTCCGGGTCCAGCGTGCGCCGGGCCACGCCGCGGATCTGCTCGATCTCGTTGAGCACGTTGCGCGCGCGCATCGCGATGTCGCGGCCGACCTCAGTCAGCAACACCTTGCGCGGCGTGCGCTCGACCAGCGGCACGCCCAGCTCGTCCTCCAGTTTCCTGATCTGGGTGGACAGGGTGGGCTGGCTGACGAAACAGGCATTCGCGGCACGCCCGAAATGACGGTGCTCGGCCAGGGCCACCAGGTATTGAAGGTCGCGCAGATTCATCGCTCATCCCGGTACGACAATAGCCAGAAGCTATGGGCGAGATGGTAACAATCAATTGGAGCAATGCAAGAAGGCTCGGTACGCTGTCTGCCATTGATCTCGTGACAACCCGCGCGTCGGAGTCCCCTCCCTCTCCCCCGCAGGCGCGCGGGCTTCCCCGGCCGGCCATGAAGTCCGCTTCATCGCCGGTTTTTTTTGGGCCCGTGCCAGGCTGATGCCCGGCCATGCCTTCTGGCACTGGGTCGAAGGTCATGGCGGCTCTAGCTTGGGGATTCTCCACAACCCAGGGAAACCACCATGCGCCGTCTCGTCCGCCCGCTCCTGCTTACCGCGCTCGCCACTTGTTGTGGCGCCGCGTTTGCCGCCACCGCCGACCAGGCGCCGCAGGGTCGCCTGCCGGGCTGGGCGGTGCCGCAGTCGTACCAGCTGGCGTTCAAGGTCGATCCGGCGCAGCAGGACTTTTCCGGCACCACCACGATCAAGGTCAAGCTGAACCAGGCCTCCGACCACCTGTGGCTGGATGGCGCCGAACTGAAGGTGTCGAAGGTGACGATCACCGACGCCGCCGGCAAGACGCACGCGGGCAAGTACGTCAACGTCGACCCGAAGGCGGGTGTGGTGCGGGTGGATTTCGGCAGCATGCTGAAGCCGCAGGACCTCACCGTGAAGTTCGAGTACAGCGCGCCGCTCAACCAGCAGCTGCAGGGCCTATACAAGGTCACCGCCAAGGGCCAGCCGTATGCGATGACGCAGATGGAGCCGATCAGCGCGCGTTTCGCCTTCCCCGGTTTCGACGAACCCGGCTTCAAGACCCCGTTCGACATCAGCATCACCGTGCCTGACCACGAGAACGTGGTGGCCAATACCAAGCAGGTGAAGGAGCAGCCGGCCGGCAAGGGCTGGAAGACCGTGACCTTCGCCCAGACCCAGCCGCTGCCGACCTACCTGGTCGCGTTTGCGGTCGGCCCGTGGGACATCGTGGACGGCCCGGACATCTCGCCCGACGCCTACCGCAGCGAACCGCTGAAGCTGCGCGGCATCGCCGCCAAGGGTGAAGGCCATCGCATGGAACACGTGCTGGGCGAAACGCCGAGCATCATCCACGCGCTGGAGAACTACTACGGCTTCGGCTATCCGTTCGGCAAGCTCGACCTGCTGGCGGCGCCGGATTTCGAAGCCGGCGCGATGGAGAACCCGGGCCTGGTGACGTTCCGCGACTGGCTGCTGCTGCTGGACAAGGATTCCCCGGCCCGCAACGTGCAGGGCTCGTTCAACGTCAACGCGCATGAGCTGGCGCACCAGTGGACCGGCGACACGGTGACCACCGCGTGGTGGAACGACATCTGGCTCAACGAGGCGTTCGCGACCTGGATGCAGCAGAAAGTCACCATGCAGGTGCATCCGGAATACCGCGCTGACCTCGACCGCGTGCGCGGCGCGCAGGGTGCGATGAGCAACGACAGCCTGGTCAGCGCGCGCAGCATCCGTCAGCCGATCTCCGGCAACGGCGACATCATGACCGCGTTCGACGGCATCACCTACCAGAAGGGTGCCAGCGTCATCGCCATGTTCGAGAACTACGTGGGCGAGAAGACCTACCAGAAGGGCATGCGGGCGTACATCCAGAGCCAGAAATTCGGCAACGCCACCGCCGACGACCTGGTCTCGGCGATCGCCACCGCGGCCGACAAGGGCGACGCGTTCAAGCATGCGTTCAAGAGCTTCCTCGACCAGTCCGGCGTGCCCTACGTGGCCACGAAGCTGGAACAGAAGGATGGCAAGACCGTGCTGCAGCTGAACCAGAGCCGCTACCTGCCGCTGGGCAGCAGCGGCGACGCCAAGCGCATCTGGGGCGTGCCGGTGTGCGTGCGCTACGGCACCGTCGATGGCAGCAAGGTCGCCTGCGACATGCTCGACCAGGCCACCGGTTCGATGGAGCTGCCCGGCGCCAGCAAGTCGACCTGGGTGATGCCGAACGCGAACGCCAGCGGCTACTACCGCTTCAGCCTCGACAAGGACGGGCTCGACCGCCTGATCAAGCAGGTCGGCACGCTCAGCGACGCTGAGCAGCTGGCCTACGCCGATGCGATCAACGCCAGCTTCCGCCGTGGCGATCTGGATGCCGGCCAGGTGCTGGCGGCCATGCAGCCGCTGACCGGCTCGAAGATCCGCGAAGTGGCCACCGTGCCACTGGGCACGGCCAGCGGTCTCTACCATCGCATCGCCACCACCGATGCCCAGCGCGCCCGTCTGGCCGCATGGGCAAAGGCCGCCTACCTGCCGCGACTGGAGCAGCTCGGCTATCAGCGCAAGGCGGGCGAGCCGGAAGACGATTCGCTGATGCGCAGCAGCCTGGCCAGTTCGCTGGCGTTCGATTTCAAGTTGCCCGAAGTGCGTGCGGCCCTGCTCAAGCAGGGTGATGCGGCGTTGAAGCCGACGGCGGATGGCCACCTGAACCTGGCCGCGGCCGATCCCGACCTGCTTGGCGATGCGCTGGGCGTGGCGGTGCAGGAACACGGCAAGAGCGCGGTCGATGCGCTGATCGCCGAGTTGCCCAAGACCAGCGACCCGGCCTTGCGCAACGGCATTCTCGGTGGCCTGGCCAGCGTGGAAGATCCGGCACTGGCCGAGCAGGTGCGCAACTTCGCGCTGACCAAGCCGGTCAAGGTCGGCGAGATGGGCATGCTGTTGCGCGGTGGTCGCGATACGCAGGCCCAGCGTGACGCGATGTGGAACTGGTTCACCGCTCACTACCAGCAGATCCTCGATCGCACCGGCAGCTTCTCCGGCGGTCGCCTGCCGTCGCTGGCCGCCGGTGGTGGCTGCTCCACCGCCGAGTACGATCGCCTGCAGGCGTTTTTCAAGACCCGCGAGAAGGACGCTGCCGGCATCGGTCGTGGCCTGGCCCAGACCGGCGAATCGATCCAGCTGTGCAGTGCGCTGACGGCGAAGCAGGACCCGGCCAGCATCCTGCGCTAAGCGGCAACGAGGTATCCGCCGCCGGCACGGCATCGTGCCGGCGGCGCTTTTTTATCCGGGCGTGCCCGCCTCTGGCGTGCCCGGCTCTTTCGGCAAGCCGGCTTCCATCCAGCCGTCGATGAACACCTCGAGGGCCAGTCGCGCGGGCGGCACGATGCCGGCCTCGCGCACGAAGGCGGCGGCGGACTGGATCAGCAGTTGTCGCGACTGGCTGGAAGCCTGTCGTGCGGCGGCTTGTTGCTGGCGCAATTGCACGATATGCGGCGACGGCTGTCCGGGCCTGGCGAACTTCTGGTGGCGACGCAATTCGTCGGCGACCTGCCCGGTGTCGAACGCTGCCTTCAGCACGGCCTTGCGTGCATGCAGCAGGCGAACCAGCTGGCTGGCCGCCGGTGAGGGCCGGGCATCGACGCCCGGGGTCCGCAGGATCGCGGCAAGTTCGGGCGAACAGGAGGCAGGGGAGCTTCCACCGGCGACGAATTGCTCCAGGTCGCGCAGAAAGGCAGCATGGTGGAACGGTTTCGGCGTGGCCATGGCAAACCTTCGCTGGGGAAGCGGCGACGATACGTGCTTGCACCGCCACACGCCACGCGTGCCCGCAAGACATGTTCCATCCGCCGTATCCGTTCACACCCCGGGCGGCGGGACAGCGATAAAATGGCTCCGTTGCACCGATGTGCGCCCGGGCCCTGTTCGGGACCGGCGCCGTCCTTCAACCCACATCTCCATCGGCATCGCCTACAGGGGGCTTGATGATCGAGCTGGAAATCCAGGGGCTTTCGCAAAGTCGCGAAGGCCTGCTCATCGAAGTTGGCCGTTTCATTCTTGCCAGCGGTTTCACCTTGCAGCGCCAGCGTCTGGTGCAGGACCCCCATGGGACACTTTTGACGATGGTGGTGCGCGGCTCGCCGCGCAAGAAGCGCGAACTGGAAGCGGCGCTGGAAGGTTATGACCGCTTCGTCAGCTTCCGGATCACGCCGTTCGTGGAAGGCGAGGAGCAGCCGCATTTCGGCGCCACGGTGAAGCGGGCGACCTATCTGCCGCCGCCGGTGCCCGAGCCGGTCACGCCTGTCGCGAAGGTGGCGGCGCCTGCACCGGCGCCCGTCGCTTCGCCTGCCGCATCGCCATCGAGAGAAGTGCTGACGGACGAGCCCTTCGCGGTGGCGCCGATCCTGGCCCGGCCCGCGAAGACCGAAGCCGTGCAGGCCGAAGCCGTGCAGACCGTTCCGTCGGCGCCGCCTGCGCCAGCGGAGCCGGACTTCGAATTCATCCTGCCTACCACGCGTGCGCCGGCGCCACCGCCTGTCGCATCGGTGGAGGCGAATCCCTTCGTCGACGTGGTGGCCCTGGACGCGGACGAGAGCGCGGTCGACAAGGCGCTGCAGTCACTCGAATACGACTATCCGAAACTGATGCCCAGGCTGCTGGCGCTGAGCGCCTCGGTGCCGGACGGTGCACGCGAATCCTCGCTGGCGCTGGCCGGCCAGCGCGCCGGTGCGTGGGTGTTCGCGCGGGAATACGCGATGGATGGTGGCCTGGGCCTGACCGATGCACTCGAGCGCATCGGCACGCCGGCCTTGCGGGCGCTGGTGGAAGTGGATCAGCAGGGTTCGCAGCTGCACATCCTCGACAGCCCGCTGTGCACGGAGCAGGGCCACTCCGGCTGCAGCTTCTTCAGCGGATTCCTCGAAGGCTTGCTGGGACCGGTCATTGCGCCGGGGAGCCTGTCGATCTTTCCGGTGTGTTGCCGCAGCTACGGCGCGGATGAATGCGTGCTGGCGATTTCGGAGTGATCGGGTCCGCCGGTCGCCGCGCAGCGGACTGCTGATCGCCGGCATTTCAAAAACCGGTGGCTCGCGCGTCTCTATGGTCAACTCGGCATGACGAGGCGGACCGATGCGCATCGAACAAATCAGCAGGACGACCCGCTTGTGGATGGAGGCCGTGCGCAGTCGCTGGTCGCTGCGCCAGGCCTCCGGTGACGGTCGCTGGCAGCTGGCCCTGCACATGACCAGCTGGCTGCGGCTGTGCATCCGCCAGACGCAGTGGCTGCGCTCGCTGCATGCGCGCGAGGCGATGTGGCGGGCGGCGCAGGCCGATCCGCGGCTGTACGAGCGCTGGCACCGGCCCTACATCTCGACGCACTTCAACCCCGCCGCGCGCCGTCGCATCGTCAATGCGCACTACGATTTCGTGATGCGGCGCTTTCCCGCATGGCTGGCCGAACGCCTCGTGCTGGGTGGTGGCGCGCGCCTGACCACGCTGCGGCTGGAGGATGCGGCCGACGTGCACCTGCACCTGCGCAAGCCTTCGCGCGCCGACGCGGGCGAGCTGAGCCTGTTGCTGCTCAGCGACGACAAGGACGTGCTGGCCTCGTGCATCCTGACCTTCGATCGGCGCGACAGCGTCACCATCGGGGCGTTGCGGGGCGCGGGTCCGCATGCGCCGTTCGAGGCGACGCGGGAATTCATCCGGGGCAGCCACGGCCTGCATCCGAAGGACCTGCTGATGTCGCTGGTGCGCGAGCTGGCGGCGCTGCACGGGCTGAAGCGGATTCGCGCCGTCACGGCGGCGGCCTGCGTTGGCCAGTCGGGTGCGGATGCCGACGGTGCGGACGTGGAAGCTGCCGCCAGCGGCGATGCATTCTGGGAGGCACAGGGCGGCGTGAGCGCCGGCGCGGGCTGTCATGCGCTGCCGTTGTCGCTGATTCCCGCGCCGTGCGCCGAAGGTCCGCGCAGCCGCCGCGAAAAGCAGCAGCGCAGCGAAGCCTTCCGGCGGGAAGCCGGTGACGCCTTCGCGGCCGCGTTGCGGCGATCGTCCGGAGCGCAGCCTGCCGCCGCGGAAACCGCGGACTCGCGCGAAGGCGCGGCGACGCCGGTCCAGCGATTTCGCGGCGGCGAGAAACATCCGGCCGCTTCCGCCAGCCTGCTGGCTGCCGGTCCATGACGCGCGCGCGGCGGAAGCTAGAAGTGGAAGGTTCCGTTGAACAGGACCAGCCGGCCCTGGCGCACCGGCACGAACGACGACTCGGCGTTGATCGCGTACAAGGTGCCTCCGAAAAGATTCTTCACGCCCAGCGTCAGCGTCCAGGGATCGGCATACCAGCTCAGGTTCGCCTCCGCGCTGAGCTGGCTCGGCATGCGGAAATAGCCGCCGTTCTCGGTGCGTCCACTGGTGCTGCTGCGCCCGAACACGCCGCTGGCCACGCCCCAGGATTGCAGGGCAGGGCGCTGGAAGCGGTAGCTGGCCCAGGTGTTCCACTGGTGCCGCGGCGCGCCGTACGGAGCACTGCCGTCGTGGTTGCGGATGCGCGCGCCGGTATAGCTGGCCGAGACATCCAGCCCCGGCAGGACCTGGCCGTCGAATTCGATCTCCACGCCGGTGTTGGTCTGGCCTGGACCCGGCACGGCAAAATGCGGCGCTTCGGGCGCTACCTGGCTGATGCTGTGGTCCAGCCGGATGCGGTACCAGGCCAGCGTCAGCCTGGCGCGCTGGTCGAACAGGCCGACCTTGCTGCCGAGCTCGAGCTGGTGCGACACCGACGGCGGCAGCGGGCGACCGTCCTCGCCCAGCAGGGCATCGGCCTGGAAACCGGTGTTGCTGGACGCGTAAAGCGACACGCCGGGGCTCGGCTGATAGACCACGCCCAATCTCGGTATCCATCTCGACTGGCGCAGCGCGGGCATCGCCACACCCGTCAGCTCGTAGGTGGCGTGGCGCACCGTGGCCAGCACATGCCATGACTCGCCGATCGACACCTGGTCCTGCGCGAACAGCCCGAGCTGGCTCGACCACGATCCGCCCAGCGGACGGGTCTGGACGACGACGGTGTTCTTCGCCGACGCGAACGGCAGGAAGTCGTCCGCCTGCAGGTCGGCGTTGACCGCTGCGCCGGTGACCAGCGCGCTGGGCTGGTTGCCGTTGCCGGTGTGGGTGCGGGCATAGTCCACGCCCAGCAGCACGTCGTGTACCAGCAGGCCCTGCTCGAAACTTGCCGCCAGTTCGTTCTGCAAGGTGTAGAACGCGTCGGAATAGCGGTAGCTGCTGGCCTGCGCCTCGCTCAGGCCGAAATGCTGGGTGTCGGAAAACGCCCAGGCCTGGCCGCTGCTGCGCTGGCTCACGTACTGTCCGCGGCTGCGCAGGCTCCAGTCGTCGCCCAGTGCCTGCTCGACCATGTAGAACGCACGCCGCGTGCGGAATCGCGCATGGTCGTCGGGGTTGCCCAGCAAGCGGTCGAATGGCGACGTGCTGGCCAGCGACTGCCCGAGCAGCACCGTGTGGTCCGCAACCGGCACGCGGTTGTCGACGTATTCCAGGCCGAACAGCCACCGCGTGGTGTCGTCCTGCCAGCCGATGGAGGGCGCGAAGTAGCCGCTGCGCTGGCCGCGATAGCCCTGCGCCGTGCGCTCGGCGCGATTGCCGGCGGCGACCCAGCGATAGGTGAGGCGGCCCTGCTCGTCGAGCGGACCGGCCAGGTCCACGCCCAGGCGGCTGCCGTCGCCCTGGCCGGTGGAGAACGTCAGCTGGCGCACCGGTTCGGCCTGCGGCCGCTTCATCACGATGTTCACCGAGCCGCCGAAATTGTTGTCCACCGACGACTCGCCGAGGATCGTCTCCGGGCCCTTCAACACCTCGACCCGCTCGATGCCGATCAGCGGCGGCAGATCCTCGATGCGCGCCACGCCGTTGGGCATGCCGTCGGTGAGGCCGTTGCCGGTGGTGAACCCGCGGATGCGGAACAGCGGCGGGCCGCCGAAGCCATCCACATAGTCCACGCCCGCCACGTGGCGCACCACGTCGGCCACCTCGAACGCCTGGCGGGAATCCATCAGGTCGCGCGTCACGATGCTCACCGACTGCGGCAGGTCGGCCAGCTCCGCGTCGGTGCGGGTGGCGCCCCGCGTGCTGTCGGCCAGGAATCCCCAGTCGCCCAGCACTAGGCCGGAGACCCGCACGGTATCCAGCACCGAGACGATCGGCACATTCGGCTTGGTGCCGCGCAGCGGGCTTGCGTAGGAAGTCGCCGGGCTGAACTCGCGCTGGTGCACCACCACCGTGCGGCTGCCGATCACCTCGTAGTCCAGGCCGGTGCCCTGCAGCAGGTGGTCCAGCGCGGCTTCGACCTTCAACCTGCCGGAGGTGCCGGTGCTGCGCCGACCCGCGATCGCCTTGCTGGAAGCGAGTATCTGCACGTCGGCCTGGCGTCCCAGCGCCATCAGCGCATCGGCCAGCGGCTGCGAGGGTATCGAGAAGCTGGTGCGCTCGGCTTTCAGTGTCGGTGCGCCCGAGGCGACGGCAACGCCGGCGAAACCGGTCGCCGCGATCCATGCCAGGCCAACGCCGAACGCACGCTGCATCCGCTTCGCGGACGTCATCTGCAACACCTGCGCCCGTCGCCGCGACGCCATTTACATTCCGCCATCCTGCCCACCGTGCGTGCGAACCATGGTCAGGAGCGTGGCCGGTGGAAATCGGGCCGGGCCTTCGCCTCGAACATTTCCACCACCCACGCTCACGGCTCAGGGCTTTCCGGTGCCCGAAAGCACCACGTGATCGGCAAACGCGCTCACCTGCACGGGAAAAACGTGCGGCAAGGCATCGACCCAACGGCCAATGTTAGTCGTGTTGACGGTGCCGGTGAACCTCAGTTCGCCCAGGCGCGGATCGGCCAGCTGCACCGGCTGGCGGCTGTAGCGATTGACGTCGGCCAGCACGGTCGACAGCGGTTCGTCGACGAACTCCAGCCGGTGCTGGCGCCACGTCGCCGCGTGTTCCGGTGCAATCGTGCTGACGCTGAGCGCGCCACTGACCGGGTCGTACTCGGCGCGCTGGCCCGCCACCAGGTCCAGCCGGCCGGAGGGCAGGTCCGCAACGTCCGCGGCGCCGTTCGCCGGGGACAGCCGCACCCGTCCTTCGGTCACCGTCACGCTGACCCGCTGGCCGGTACGCCGCACGTTGAATGCGGTGCCGAGATCCTCGATGTGCAGGGGGCCGGCCGTCACCACGAACGGACGCTCGCGGTCATGCGTGACGGTGAAGAACGCCTCGCCGGCGCGCAGGTCGATGTCGCGCCGGTGCTGCGCATAGCGGGTGGTCAGGCTGGAGGCCGCACCGAGTTCGATGGCGGTGCCATCGGGCAACTGGATGGCCCGATCCTCGGCCACCGCGCTGGCGTATTGCTGCGGCAGCGGGGAGTGATCCGGCCCGCCGCGCAGCATCCACCAGCCGCCCAGCAGCGCCACGCCGACCACCGCCGCGGCGGCCGCCAGCGGACGATACGGCCGCTTCGTGGCGCGCGGTGCGAACTCGTCGATCAGCTGCTGGCGCTGGCTGGGCGAGGCGTCGGCAGCCAGCTCGCCCAGCGCGTTGAGCTGGGCGAAGGTCTGGGCGTTGCTGGGATCAGCCGCCATCCATGCACCCCAGCGCTCAAGCAGGTCCGGGGACGGTTCGGGATCGCGCAACTGGGTCCACCACAGCGCCGCCGTGCGCGTGGTTTCCTCGTCGAATCCGGTATTGGTGGCCATTACGGCGTCTCCATTGCAAAACAGCGTTCACGGCAGTGCGCCATGGCCCGGCTGACGTGGTAGCGAACCATCCGTTCGCTGAGCTTCATCTCGGTGGCGATAGCGGAAAACTCGCGGCCTTCCAGCACGTGCAGCACGAACGCCTGGCTGCACTTGGCCGGCAACTCGCGCAGGGCGGCCTGCACCTTCTTCCATTGCTGGCCGGCCCACAGGTGCTGCTCGGGCAGCGGCGCGGCGTGCAGATCCTCGCTGACGGGCGGGGGCGACAGGTTGGCGCGCACCACGCGCTTGCGCAGGTAGTCCACCGACTGGTTGATCGCCATGCGGAACAGGAACGCCCGCGGCGTTTCCAGGTGGCCCAGGTCCTTCATGGTCAGCAACTTCACGTAGACCTCCTGCGCGATCTCCTGCGCGTCGCTGCGCGAATTCAGCCGGCACTGCAGCAGGGCCACCAGCGCAGCGTGATGCTCGCGATACAGCGCCGCCACCACCTCGCCATGGGCGGGCGCAGGGTCGAACTGCAGGTCGTCGTGGCGCGAGAGGTGTTCCATAAAACTGTGCGGACCGTCCATCAGGGTACTCATGGCGCGCTTGCGCTTGCCGCGGCTGTCGATTGCAGGCCTAGACGCGCCAGCCGGGCAAAATTGAAATGGCGTCGGAAACAAATGGGTATAGGCTTCACCACTTTCCATGGCAGGCGCCCCGATGAACGCTGTCCACGGCCAGACACCTAGCAAGGTACCGGAAGTCACCCTGCTGTTCTGGGTCATCAAGATCGCCGTCACCACGCTGGGCGAAACCGGTGGCGACGCCGTGTCGATGTCGATGAACCTGGGCTACCTCGTGGCGACCGCCATCTTCGCCGCGCTGTTCTTCGCGGCGGTGGGCGTGCAGATCGCCGCCACGCGCTTCCGTCCCTGGGTGTACTGGGCGGCGATCATCGCCACCACCACGGTGGGCACCACCCTGGCGGATTTCGTGACCCGCTCCCTGGGCATCGGCTACGCGGGCGGCAGCACGCTGCTGCTGGTGCTGCTGCTCGCCTCGCTGGCAGTGTGGCACCGCACGACGGGCACGGTGTCGGTCGAGTCGGTGAGCACGCCCCGATCCGAGATGTTCTACTGGACCACGATCATGTTCTCGCAGACGCTGGGCACCGCGCTCGGCGACTGGACGGCGGACACCGCCGGCCTGGGTTACCTGGGCGCAGCGCTCATCTTCGGCGGCTTGCTGGTGGTAGTCGCCGGCGCGCACTTCTGGACCCGGGTCTCCTCCACGCTGCTGTTCTGGACAGCCTTCGTGCTGACGCGGCCGTTGGGGGCTGTGCTTGGCGACTTCCTGGACAAGCCGCTGGCGTCCGGCGGGCTCGCCTTGAGTCGTTATTCCGCGTCGGTGGTGCTGCTGGTCTTCGTGGGGGTCTGCGTCATGTTTTCAGGCAAGAGAGCGGCTGGCGCGAGTCATTGAGGATGAGGGCTCGCGTTGTGAAGGCGGACTTCATCGGGACTCGTATTTTCGAGTTTTGAAGCAAGAGCATTCGTCTGCCTGCGGCAGCCGAGCCACCTTTCCCTGGGACCAAAATGAACCGACGTTTCCACGTGGCGCATGGCCTAGTCACCTGAGCGGTGTCGTTCGAGCGCAAAAGATCGCCGAACCTCGTTCATAAGGCGGCTTGCGCACACTGCGAACGTGCAGCTGTTATCACCATCAATTGTGGGAGATAAGACATAGCACCTCGATTTGTGAGATATGCAAAGTCACCCCCAGTCGTCCGAGCCGCTCACGTCATCCCGCAAGCCCTTGCCAAACCGGACAATCTGCTCGCTTGACGAGTTTCCTTCGAAAGCTGAACATCCATTGCATATGCCCCGATATGGGGTCTACTAAGCGTTAGACCGCTGGACATGCTTTTGGGGGAGCCATGGCATACCGAAGCGCAACTCGAAGTCCATTCTTCCTCTATCTCACGGTGGCGTTTTTAGCCATAGCAATCGCCGGGTTCTCGACAACATTATTCGTGCCCGTGGCCCGGGGCCAGTTCAACGCACCACCTGTCATCCGCATTCATGGCGCGCTGCTGTTCGGCTGGCTGGCATTCCTCATCGTTCAAGCGTCCCTTATTCAGTCGAAAAACGTCCGAATTCATCGTCGTATCGGTTGGTTCGGTGCAATTTTGTGTGTTGCAATCATGGTTTCCGTCGTGCTCGTTGATCTATTCACGACGCGCAGGGATCTGGCGGTCGGTGCCGAGGGTCCAATCATCGGCAATTTCGTCAACATCCTTATTGAGATGATCCTGTTCGGCTCGCTCGTCGGAGCTGCAATCTTCCTGCGCCGCGATACTGAAAGTCATAAGCGCCTCCTAGTGCTGGCTACAATTTCCATCCTTGGTCCGGCATGGCTCAGGTTTCGCCATTTCATGCCTTTTGTACCCAACCCATTTGTCACCTTTTCATTCGTTGCAGATTCGGTTTTACTCGTCGTAATCGCTCGTGACTGGATCGCGTACAAGCGTGTGCACCCCGTCTATATTTGGGCCGGCGGGGCAATGATTGTCATTCATGCTATTGAATTGGCCGCCATTGAGAGCCAGCATTGGCTGCGCCTCGGGCGCTGGCTACTTGGCGAGCCAGCGGTCTAACAATTCATTCAAGCCGACGCCGCTTCGCGGCGCGGTTTAATTCAGGCGTTAGGCCTATGAAATCGGACAACATCGCCGAAGTTTCAATTGACGCCACCGGCCGGCTTTGTGTGACGCCGGCGCTCATGAAATTTCCACTTATCTACCGCGCAGCAATGGAAGTGTATTGGGACGAGCAAGGTGGTTTCCTCCACTCTCCCACACCAAGGGAGTGGTCTTACTTGCAGTGGTTCCAGCAAATCATTGACGCTACACGAGATGAGTACGGCTGCTCTCTGGTTCTTACGCCAAGTACCCAGTGGTCTGGCGTTGAGTCGAGCGTCAAAGACGCTATTCTTATCAAACGGGCACGGTGAGCGCCTAACATTTCGTTCAAGGCGGACGGGACAGTTCCTACGCTTTAGTGGACACCCTGAACTAACTTTTCAGGAGTCCACGACATGCCCAAGCCAGGTCCGCGAACCACCTATCGCTACACCGATCAGTTCAAGGCAACCGCCGTCCGTTTGAGCCAGCTACCTGGCGTCGCGGTGGGTGACGTTGCCGCGTCGCTTTACATCCATCCGTTCATGCTGTCTCGTTGGCGCAAACAGGCGCGCGAGGGTTTGATCATGACGAAGGGTGTGGCCGTGGACAAAGAAGTGGCGGCGGAGCTCAAGGAGCTGCGCCAGGTGAAGAAGGCCTACGAGCGACTGAAGGTCGAGCATGACCTTTTAAAAAAAGCGATCGCGTTCACTTCCAGTCCAAGGCCGACATCTTCACCTTCATCCGCCAGCAAGAGCAGCACCCGGTGAGGCTTCTGTGCCGGCTCTACGGTGTCAGTGCGAGCGGGTACTACGCGTGGCGCGACCGGCCAACCAGCACGCGGGATCGGGAGGATGCGCGGTTGCTTGAGCGCATTCGTCGGGTGCACGACGAAAGTCGGCAGACGTATGGCAGCCCGCGTGTCCATGCCGGCCTGCGACAGGACGGCGAAGCGGTGGGCCGGCGGCCGCGCCACGTGGTCATTGACAGCCCATGAACTCCCGACTTTCTTCCCCCGCGACCCTTCCGACCCGGCTCTTCAAGACCCGGCGTGAATGGGCCTCGTGGCTGGGGGCGAACCATGGGAAATCCCCTGGCGTGTGGCTTCAACTCGCGAAAAAGGTGGCGGGCGTGCAGTCTGTGTCCTATGACGAAGCCATCGAGGTGGCACTCTGCTTTGGCTGGATAGACGGCCAGAAGCAAGCCCACGACGAGCAGTACTGGCTCCAGAGGTTCACCCCGCGGTCCGGCAAGAGTGCCTGGTCGAAGATCAACAAGGCGAAGGCGCTTGCCCTGATCGAAGCGGGAAAGATGGAGCCGGCCGGCTTGCTTGAAGTCGAACGCGCCAGGAAGGATGGGCGCTGGGGCGCCGCGTATGACTCGGCCAGCACCGCGACCGTGCCGGACGACTTTCAGGCTGCCCTGGATGGCAACCCGCGAGCCCGGGAGTTCTTCGACTCGCTCGACGGCCGGAACCGGTATGCCGTGCTGTATCGGATCCAGACTGTCAAAATGGCCGCGACGCGCGAAAGGAAGATTGCGCAGTTCGTGGAAATGTTGGCGCGTCATGAGAAGGTGCATCCGTGACCGACCGCCGCACCCGTACGGGAGTGGCTCGACGTGTTTGACCAGGTGGGATCTTGGGGCGGCGGTCACGGTGCGGCTGGATCGCACCGGTGATGTCCCCGGATGGGATGTCCGCAAAACCCGGGTCAGTGTGAACTTTCGAGCGATTGCTTCGGGTATGGATATCGAAACAGCAGCACCTCATGCCTGCGCAGCCACCCGCAACACCAGCTTCCCCCGATGGCTGCCGTCGAACAGCCGGTTGAGCACCATGGGTGCATTCTCCAGGCCTTCGGCCACGGTCTCCTCGGTCTTCAACTTCCCCTCGCGAATCCATCCGGTGATCGCACCCACCGCTTCCCTGGTCTTCGTGTAATCCAGCACCAGGAAACCGCGCATGCTGAGGCGTTTCATGATGACGGGGCTGAAGTCGTCGCCGGGGCGCTCGGCGCTGTTGTAGCCGGAGATCATGCCGCACAGGGCCACGCGGCCGCCGATCACCATCCGTGACAGCACCGCGCGCATCACCTCGCCGCCCACGTTTTCGAAGTTCACGTGGACGCCGTCGGGAGTCGCGGCCTTGAGTTGCTGCTTGAAGTCGGCGGACTTGTAGTCGACGGCGGCATCGAAGCCCAGGTGGTCGACGAGGTGGCGGCATTTGTCGGCGCCGCCCGCAATGCCGACCACGCGGGCGCCCATGATCCTGCCGATCTGGCCGGCGATGGAGCCGACCGAGCCGGCGGCGGCGGAGACGACCAGGGTTTCGCCGGCCTGCACGGGGGCGATGTCGGTGAGGCCGTAGTAGGCGGTGACGCCGCTCATGCCGGCCGCGCCGAGCAGGGTCGGCAGCGGGATGCCGGGATCGGCGGGCAGGCGCACGTAGCCTTTGGCGTCTTCGTGCAGCACGAGATAGTCCTGCCAGCCGGTGACGCCCTGCACCAGGTCGCCTTCGGCGTAGTGTGCCGAGCGCGAGGCGACCACGCGGCCCAGGCCGAGCGCGCGCATCACCTCGCCGATCGCGACCGGCGGCAGGTATTGCGGGATGTCGCGCATCCACACGCGGTTGGTCGGGTCCATCGAGAGGTACAGCACGCGCACCAGCACCTCGCCGTCCTGCAAGTCGGGCACGGCTTGTTCGACCAGGTCGAAGTCATCGCGCGAGACCAGGCCTTCGGGACGGGTTTTCAGGCGCAGTTGGCGATTGATCAGGGGCATGCGGTTCACCGTGGCGGCAGCGGGACAGTGCGCATTCCACTATACGGCGTCGCGTCGCCGGCCCGGGCGACAACCCCATTGTGCCGGCTGTTGCGTTGGATCCATGGGCGGGATGTGTCGTCCCGTGTTCCACTTACACTGTGCCGGCCACTCGGCATACGGGGAGAAATGCATGCTTGCTCGAATACTCGGTCTGCTGGGTCTGTGGCTGTTGCTGGCGGCGCCATTGCCGGCGCAGGAGGTGCCGCCGGCGTTGCGCGATTGGCAAGGCTGGGTGCTGCACGACGTGCCGCAGCATGATTGTCCGTTCATGGCCAGCCAGATGCCGGGTGTCGGCGGCCGTCAATGCGCCTGGCCGGGGCGCCTGAGCCTAGATGCGGGCAAGGACGGCGGGCGGTTCAGTCTGGACGTGCACGTGGATGCGCCGAGCTGGGTGGCGCTGCCCGGCGATGCGAGGAACTGGCCGCAACAGGTCAGCGCGAACAACCAGCCGGCCACCGTGCTGCAACGTGACGGCCAGCCGATGTTGTGGCTGATGCCGGGCGATTACCAGTTGCGCGGCAGCTTGCCATGGGTGGCGCGCCCGTCACGGCTGCACGTGCCAGCGGCGATCGGGCTGGTGGCGCTGAGCGTCGATGGCGCGGCGGTAGCCCGCATCGAGCGCAATGGCGAACAGCTCACCCTGGGCGAGGCCGCGGCTGCGCAGCGTGCCGCCGATGCGCTGTCGCTGCGCGTCTATCGACGCCTGGAAGACGGACTGCCGGCCACGCTGCAAACCCAATTGCAGCTCAATGTCACCGGCAGCGCGCGCGAGCAGTCGCTGGGCCCGGTGCTGCCGCCGGGTTTTGTCGCCACCGCCTTGTCCGGCGACTTGCCGGCCCGGCTGGAGAACGACGGCCAACTGCGCGTGCAGCTGCGGCCAGGCCAGTGGACGATCACGCTCGCCGCGCGCAGCGTGGCTCCGCTGGCCAGGGTGGCGGTGAAGTTGCCGCCGACGCCGTGGCCGCGGCAGGAGGTCTGGAGCTATGCCGACGATTCCGACCTGCGCAGTACCCGGGTCGAGGGTCATGCCACCGATGCGGCCCAGGCCGGCGTGCCGGGGGAATGGCGCGACCTGCCGGCGTTCGTGCTGGATGACGACGCGGGCCTGGCGATCGAACAGGGTACGCGTGGTGATGAAGGCGGCACGGGCGACCAGCTGCATCTGCGGCGCGAATTGTGGCTGGACTTCGACGGTGGCGGCCTCGGCGTGGCCGACCGGCTGACCGGCGAGCTGCGCCATCACCAGCGGCTGGACGTGGCGGCGCCCTGGCAGTTGCAGCGTGCCAGCCAGGCCGGCGAACCATTGCTGATCAGCACCGGCGAGCACGGTCGCAGCGGCGTCGAGCTGCGCGAGCAGGAGCTTGATCTGGCCGCCGGCCTGCGCCTGCCCGCGCACGGCGGGGTGATTCCCAGTTCCGGCTGGCAGCTGCCGCTGGAAGATATCGATGCCACCTTGCATCTGCCGTACGGCTACCGTCTGCTCGGTGCGCCGGGCGTGGACCGTTCACCCGATTCCTGGGTGGCGCAATGGACCTTGCTTGACCTGTTCGTGGTTGCCCTGATCGCCCTGCTCGCCGGGCGCCTGTTCGGCTGGCCGTGGGCGCTGCTGGCCGCGGCTTTCCTGGCCCTGGCGCAGCATGAAGGCGGCGCGCCGCGCTGGACGCTGGCTGTCGCCCTGGCGCTGACCTTGTTGCTGCGTGCGCTGCCCGAGGGGCGATTGCGCTCCACGGCGCGCCTCGGCGCGCTGGCCGGCTTCGCGCTGGCGGTCTTGTGGACGCTGCCGTTCGCGGCGACGCAATTGCAGTACGCATTGCATCCGCAACTGGAAGGAGGCAGCCAGGCCCGGATGGCCCCGGCGGGTTACGCCGAACGGGCGGCGCGGGAAGAGGTGTATGCGAGAGCGCAGCAGAAGATGAAACAGCAGGTGGCGCCACTGCCACCGCCGCCAGCATCAGCGCCAGTGGTTAGCGAGATGAGTTCGACTGCGCTGTTGGCCCCAGGTGTGGTGTCGCGCGACGACTCAAGCGCAACGCTGAGTGCCGTCACCGTGGCGGGTTCATCGATGCAGAATCTGAGTGGCGGGCCCACCACGGTGCGCAACGACATCGACAGCCGCAGCATCGTCCAGGCCGGTGCCGGCACGCCGCAGTGGAACCAGGGCAACAACTACCAACTCGGCTGGTCCGGCCCGGTGACGACGAGCCAGAGCACCCGGCTGATCATTGCGCCGGCTTGGCTGGTGCGCCTGTTGCGGGTGGCGATGGTCGGCCTGCTGGCCGTCCTGCTGGCCAGGCTGGTCCCGCCGCTGCTGGTGCCGCTGCGCCAGCGCTGGCGCAGCGTGGGCATGGCCGGCGTCGTGCTGCTGGGCATCGCGCTGCTGCCGGTCGGTCTGCATGCGCAGAGCCTGCCTGACCAGCAACTGCTGAACCAGCTGCGCGGAAGGCTTACCGAGGCGCCGAAGTGCGTGCCGGCCTGCGCCACCGTGGCCCAGGCGCAATTGCAGGCTGCCGGCGACACCTTGGCGGTGGCGCTGGAGACGCACGTCGGCGCGGCGGTGGCCGTTCCGTTGCCGCAGGCCGACGACGGTCTGCAACTGCTCGAGGTCAGCGTGGACGGCCATGCCGATGCGCCGCTCGTGCGCATCGGCGATCAATTGTTTCTGCGCCTGGATCGCGGCGTGCACCGGGTCGGCCTGCGCTACCGCATCGGGTCGACCGACAGCGCCAACCTGCGTTTCGCGCTGCGTCCGCAACACATCGCGTTCGATGGGCAGGGCTGGTCGCTGGCCGGTGTCGACCAGGGGCGGGCGCTGGGCGACAGCGTCGCCTTGCAACGCCTGCGCTCCGCCAGCGACGGCAAGGACTTGCCGCCCGCGCAGAGTTTTCCGCCGTACGTGCGGGTGGCGCGCAGCCTGCAATTGGGCATCGACTGGACGGTCGAGAACGTGGTCGAGCGGGTTGCCCCGCAGCAGGGCGGCTTCAGCGTCACGCTGCCGCTGCTGCCGGGCGAGCACCCGGTGGGCGATGACGTGCTGGTGAAGGACGGCCGCATCAGCATCACGTTCAACGCGAACAGCCAGGAGGTGCACTGGAGCAGCCGGCTCGACCAGGCCGCGACGCTGACGCTCGAAGCGCCGGCGCTGGGCGAGCGTGCCGAGGTGTGGCAGATCCTTGCTGCGCCGATGTGGCATGTGGATGCGAAGGGCGTACCCACCAGCGCCGGTGACGAAGGCCTGCAGTTCCAGCCGCTGCCCGGCGAAAAGTTGCAGTTGACCTTTGCCAAGCCGGCGGCTATCGCCGGCGAAAGCCTGGCATTCGACGGCGTGCAGGTGACCAGCCGGGCCGGCGAACGCGTCAGCGAAACCACGCTGGAACTGCGCGCGCGCAGCACCCGTGGCGGCGAGCACGTGATCGACCTGCCTGCCGGCGCCGAACTGCTGGAAGCGACCCGCGACGACGAAGCCATCAACCTGGCGGTGCGCGACGGCAAGCTCAGCCTGCCCCTGCTGCCTGGCGAACACGTCTACACGTTGCGCCTGCGCGAACCGCATGGCGTCGGCGTGCGCACGCGCACGCCGACGTTCGCGCTACACGCACCAGTGGCCAATATCGATCTCGACCTGCAGCTGCCGCAGGATCGCTGGGTGGTGTGGACATGGGGACCGACCACCGGACCGGCCGTACTGTACTGGTCGCAACTGGTCGTGCTGCTGCTGGCTGCCTGGTTGCTGGCCCGTTTCGCGCCGACGCCGCTGCGCTTCCGCCACTGGCTGCTGCTGGGGCTGGGCTTTTCCGCGTTCGCCTGGAGCGCCTACGCGCTGGTGGTCTTGTGGCTGATCCTGCTGGGCTTGCGCGCACGCCACGCACCTGCGGAGAACGCGGACACCACGCGTTTCAACCTGCTGCAGGTCGGGCTGGCTGCGCTTACCGTGCTGGCCCTGCTGGTGTTGGTCGCCGCCGTGCCCAGGGGACTGCTCGGCCTGCCCGACATGCATGTGGCCGGCAACGGCTCGACTGCCGCAAGCCTGCGCTGGTTCGCCGACCAGAGCGCCGGCGTGCTGCCTGGCGGTGGCGTGCTCAGCGTGTCGTTGTGGTTCTACAAGCTGGCGATGCTCATCTGGGCGCTGTGGCTGGCCAATGCGCTGATCGGCTGGTTGCAGTGGGCGTTCAAGTCATGGACGCACGGCGGCTACTGGCGCAAGCCGCCGCCGAAGCCGGGCGTGACGCCGCCGCAGCTGCCGCCGAAGCATCCGGAGCCGCCGCATGCCTGATGTACGCCATGCGCTGATGGATGCCACCGCACGGCTCGGCGAGCGCGCCGACGCCGAACTGCTGCTGCTGCACGTGCTGCAGCAGGAGCGCAGCTGGCTGTTCACCCACGCCGACGACGAGCTGGCGACGGACGTCCAGACGGCTTTTCAGCAACTCGTCGCGCGGCGCGAAGCCGGCGAACCGGTGGCCTACCTCACCGGTCGCCGCGGCTTCTGGACGCTGGACCTGGAGGTGACCCCGGCGACCCTGATCCCGCGCCCGGAGACCGAGCTGCTGGTCGAGCTTGCGTTGCAACGACTGCCCGACAGGGCGCCCGTCGAGGTGGTCGACCTGGGCACCGGCAGCGGCGCGATCGCGCTGGCGATCGCCAGCGAACGGCCGCAGGCACGAGTGATCGCCACCGACGCCAGCGCCGCCGCCCTGGCGGTGGCAAGGCGCAACGCGCAACGCCACCACCTCGACAACGTCACCTTCGTGCATGGCGACTGGCTGGCACCACTGCCCGGCCAGCAGTTCGAGCTGATCGTCTCCAACCCACCGTACATCGAAGCCGCCGACCCGCACCTGGCGCAAGGCGACCTGCGCCACGAACCGGCCAGCGCACTGGCCTCGGGCGACGACGGCCTGGACGACATCCGCCGCATCCTCGTCGACGCCCGTCACCACCTGCGCCCCGGCGGATGGCTGCTGTTCGAGCATGGCTGGAACCAGGGTGAAGCGGTGCGCAGGTTGCTGGAGCTGGCCGGCTATGCCGACGTGTTCACGGCGCAGGATCTGGAGCTGCGTGATCGGGTCAGTGGGGGGACGGCGTGAATCAGGGGGGGCGACGTCGCCAGTGCTGACGTTCCGTTCACGATAGAGGCGAAGCAATTCCGCCGCCTTGCCGCCATGGCGTCAACAACGGATTGCCAAGGACAAATTTGCGAAGGAGGGTGCGGTGCCTACGGTGCGCTTCCCAACTCCATGGATTCGACAGGTGTGAGTCACCAGTGGGTCCTATTGACGATAGATCCACACCAGGCATGAGTCGGCCGGCTGCAAAATAATTCTTTCCGGAATAATGTCTTCCGGGATTTCGGCGCCGTCAGAAAACCTGCACCACTGAACATTATTTACAAAGCGATCGTAAGCCTGCTTCCCGCAGTTCGGACATGGCGGCAGGCTTCCCAGAAATCTTCTCAGATTATCCTCGTAATACAATCGATACCCCGCGCCATGATCTGGAACGTTGTCGGGCTTCGGTTCGCCCAAAACGCGATCTGCGCGGGGATCTGTCCACAGGATCGTGTGGCAATGTCCACACTGAGCACCAACGACGGGCGCTTCTGCCCATGTGAAATAGACGAGTCCATGTATTTCACAGCCTTTGATGAGAGCGGGCTCAACGCATATATCTGCCGCCGTGATCTTGGAGATGCTTGTCATCAGATTCACATGTATTAACTCAGGGGATGGTTGCGTCGATGATGGTGCTTATTGCCGTTTGATCGTATCTTCCACCAAAAAGAACCAATGCTTTTCCCGTCGCATTTCTTGAGCTTGGGTACAAGATGCCATTATAACCAGCGGTATAAGCCTTGTTTGCGATCTTGTTCGTATATCCGTAGACCAGCTTCTGTTCGATTTGTGAATTGACAGGGGCGGTGAGTCTGGCCCCGTCTATGCCCATCATTTTGATCATTTCATGGTCGGTTAGATCGAGAACGTTGTCGACGTTCAGTTCACCGACATAGAGGGACTTCCCCGCTATATTTTTGCGAACTTCTGCATACGACGTGGCAACGTTGTCTCCGAAGTAGACATCCCCTCCGGTCTGGCGAAATGTGGGATCAGAGAAGCGGTATTGAGCTTTGGGATTTGTGCTTAAAGGCTGAAAGTTGCTGTCATAAATTTTATGTCCGTCCATCTTGATTGGCTTTCCCTTTCCAGCGGTCAGGCGATTGCTTGGCTCGGGATTGGCGCTGATGGTCGGCTTGCTCGCCCTCTGCGCGGGTCCTTGTTTTGCTTTGGGAGCTTCTCTTGCGCGATCAGACCACTTGTCTGCTGACGGCGTTGACTGCGTCGCAGTTTGTTCTCTTAGCCGCGGCTCCGCCTTCAGCCGCCCCTCATTCCTCACCATCCAGTCGGCGAACTTCGGTCCCATCCGGCTGCTGCGGACGCCTTCGGCCAGTTGGCCCATGTCGCCGCGGCCCTTGGCCAGGTAGGCGAGGATGCCCATCAGCAGGAGGACGAACATGGCGACGTGGGCGCGGGCGATTTTTTCGGCGGCGTGCTGGATCGCGAAGCGGTCGACGCGGATGGGTTGCTGCGGCAGCGGTGACGGGGAGGCGGCGGACCAGGCCAGGCGGATGCCGTCCCAGTAGGCGCGGGCGACGTCGGGCATGTCCCGCACGATGTATTCGCTGAGTGCCTTGAGCCCCATGAAGATGAGAATCCATTCGCCCATCTGCGCGCCGGCCGCCGCGCCGATGACGACTCCCGGGGCGGCGCCGACGCCCACGCCGAACACGCCGCCGGCGACGCCGCCGATGAGTGCGCCGCCGCCGGTGCTGGTCAGCATCACGATCAGGCATTGGCGCAACACGGCGACGATGTCGTTGACGACGGCGTCGAGGTCGAGGTGCTGGAAGTCGCGAAGGATGCGATAGACCGCCAGGCCTTCGGAAAGCGTGATGGCAAGCTGCAGGGCATCGGCCCGCGCGGAGATCAGTCTGGCTTCATTGCGGGCGCCGGATATCTGGCGGCCTGCCCAGCGCTCGAGCTGGTTCCATGAGTCCTGTATCGACGTGGCCAACGTCATCGCAACTCCTTCCCTGGAGGTTTTCCTCAAAGCTCAACGCAGCGTAATCGTGGCGGGGCTCGCGGGCTGTAAGGCATCGCCGGCGATGGCCAGCGATGTGCGCCACGTCACATTGGGCGACCGGCGTGAGGCGGTGTCAGCCGGTGCTGGCCATGCTGCCCGCGCACAGCGTCGGGAAGCGCGCATGGATCGCGTGGCGGATGCCGGGCAGGTCCAGCCCGGCCATCGTCAGCACTTCCTCGCGGCTGCCGTGTTCCAGATAGACGTCTGGAAGGCCAAGATGCAGGATCGGCTGGGTGATGCCGTGGGCGGCCAGGCATTCGGCCACGGCCGAGCCGGCGCCGCCGGCGACCGCGTTGTCTTCCAGGGTGACGAAGGCGTCGTGGGTCTTCGCCAGCTCCACGATCATCGCCTCGTCCAGCGGCTTCACGAAACGCATGTTGACCAGGGTCGCGTCGAGCTCGGCGGCGATCGTGCTGGCGGCGGGAAGCATCGCGCCGAAACTGAGCAGGGCCAGGCCGTGGCCGCGGCGACGCAGGTCGGCCTTGCCGATCGGCAAGGTGTCGAGCTGCTCGCTGATGGCGACGCCGGGGCCGGTGCCGCGCGGGTAGCGGATCGCGGCGGGGCCGGTGTACTGGAAGCCGGTGGAAAGCATCGCGCGGCATTCGTTTTCGTCGGCGGGCGCCATGATCACGAAGTTGGGCAGGCAACGCAGGAAAGAGAGATCGAAGCTGCCCGAATGCGTCGCGCCGTCCGGGCCGACCACGCCGGCGCGGTCGATCGCGAAGGTGACGTCGAGGTTCTGCAGCGCCACGTCGTGGATGGCCTGGTCGTAGGCGCGCTGCAGGAAGGTGGAATAGATCGCCACGACGGGTTTGGCGCCTTCGCAGGCCATGCCGGCACCAAGCGTCACCGCATGCTGCTCGGCGATGGCCACGTCGAAGTACCGGTCCGGGTACTCCTTCGAGAACCGCACCAGGCCGGAACCTTCGCGCATCGCCGGGGTGATCGCCAGCAGGCGCGGGTCGGCCGCGGCCTGGTCGCACAGCCAGTTGCCGAAGATGTCGGTATAGGTGGGCTTGGCTGGCGTGTTCTTCTTCACCAGGCCGGCCTGCGGGTCGAACGGACCGACCGCGTGGTACTCGATCTGCGCCTCTTCGGCCGGGGCGTAGCCCTTGCCCTTGGTGGTGATCACGTGCAGCAGCTGCGGGCCGGGCAGGTTCTTCACCGTGCGCAGCGCCTGCAGCAACTGCGGCATGTTGTGGCCGTCGATCGGTCCGGTGTAGTGGAAGCCCAGTTCCTCGAACAAGGTGGAGGGCACGAACATGCCCTTGGCATGTTCTTCCCAGCGCTTGAAGAAGCGGCCCATGAATGACTGCTTGGGGATCGCCCGCTTGGCCCGCTCGCGCAGCTGGTTCAGGCGGCGGCTCGCCATCGCGCGGGCCATCATCTTGGTCATCGCGCCGACGTTCTCGCTGATCGACATGCCGTTGTCGTTGAACACCACCAGCATGTCCGGTTCCACGTCGCCACCGTGGTTCAGCGCTTCGAACGCCATGCCGGCGGTCATCGCGCCGTCGCCGATCACCGCCACCACCTTGCGGTGGTCGCCCTTGCGCTGCGCGGCGATCGCCATGCCCAGGGCGGCGGAAATCGAGGTCGACGAATGGCCGACGCCGAAGGTGTCGTACTCGCTTTCCTCGCGGCGCGGGAACGGCGCCAGGCCGTCCTTCTTCTTGATCGTGGTGATGCGGTCGCGGCGGCCGGTGAGGATCTTGTGCGGGTAGCACTGATGACCCACGTCCCATACCAGGCGATCGTTCGGGGTATCGAATTCGTGGTGCAGGGCCACGGTGAGCTCGACCACGCCCAGGCCCGCGCCGAAGTGACCGCCGGAACTGGCGACCGACTCGATCAGGAACTGTCGCAGCTCGTCGGCGACGGCGGGCAGCTCGTCATCGGGTACGCGGCGCAGATCGGCTGGTGCCTCGATCGCGGCCAGATGGGGATAGCGGGAAAGGTCGGTCATCTGCGTATTGTTGGCCCAGCGGCGGGGCGGGGCAAGGGCGAAGCCGTGAAGAATGCAGCCCGGCAGCGGCCCGAAACCTGCACATCCGGCATACGGCGGGCGTTGCATGCTGGGTCAGGTTCCCTTCGGAAAGTCGCTCCATGGCCAGTCTCTCGCAGTCCTTTCGTCGTTTTGCGGAAGCCACCGCCCGCCATTCCGGTCGGCCGGCAACCTTCCTGTGCGCCGCGCTGATCGTGGTGATCTGGGCCGCCAGCGGGCCCTTGTTCGATTTTGGCGACACCTGGCAGCTGGTGATCAACACCGGCACCACGATCATCACCTTCCTGATGGTGTTCCTGATCCAGAACAGCCAGAACCGCGACAGCGCGGCGCTGCAGATCAAGCTGGATGAACTGATCCGCGCCACGGCGGCCCACAACAGCCTGCTCGACCTCGAGGATGTCGACGAGGAAACGCTGGAGCGCATTCGCGAGAACTATCGCAAGCTGGCCAGCCAGCGCGAGCAGCAGGCCCGTCGCGAAGGCGCCGACCGGCAGGCTGAAAAGCGGGAGGAGGCCGGGGAGGCCTGCGAAGAGGTCAGGGAGATCGATCGGGAGCTGAAGGAAAATCGCGCCACGCGCGCCTGCGAGGGCGAGGCCAAGGGTGAAGCCGCGGCGAAAGGCTAGGCGTATTCCGCGATGGCACGCCGGTCACGGGGCAGCCGGCTGACCAGGAACTCCATCTGGTCGGCCAGGATGTTGCGATTGGACAGGATCAGGTGTTCGACCCAGCTCGGCCGGTACGGTACCGCCAGCAACGGCATGTTGGCCTGCTGCGGGGTGCGGTTGCTCTTCTTCAGGTTGCAGGCCAGGCAGGCGCTGACCACGTTCTCCCACTCGTCCTTGCCCTGCCTGGAGATGGGCATGACGTGGTCGCGGGTGAGGTCGGCGCGGCTGAAATGTTCGCCGCAATACAGGCAGATGTGCCGGTCGCGGGCGAACAGTGCGGTGTTGGTCAGCGCCGGGGCCGGATCAATCGCGTGCTCGCGGCAGCGGCCGGTGCTGGCGATGATCGGATGGAGTTGCAGCAGGCTTTGCGCCCCCAGCAGCCGATTGTGGCCCCCGTGGACGGTGAGGCAGGGGTCGCCAAGCGTCCAGGCCACCGCATCGCGGACATACAGGCAAACCGCCTCCTGCCAGCTGATCCAGTCGAGGATGCGGCCGGCGGCGTCCAGCGACAATACGCGCGTCGCGTTGATATCGGCGCGACTTGGCACTTCCATCAGCATGTAAATCGTCCTTCAGCCAGGGGCGTCGAAAGATCGTTCAGGCAATGCGTGCAGCCAGTCTGCGGCCAGCATAGAACAATTTCGTTGCAATCCGCATGCTTGGCCTCCGTCAGGGCCTTCCCGGGGACAGTCGCCCGGACGCCCGCAGCACTGTTATGATCGTCAGTCAACACAGACCCTACGCCGGGTTTGGTAGGGGCGCTTGGTGGTGACCCGGCACGGCGATGGGCAGAGGTGAACAACGTGGCTGAAGTTCTGTTCTACGAGAATCCGGTTCCGCTGAACCGCAATGAACACAAAGATCTGCGCATGAAGGTCGTGCCGAACGTCAAGTTCGCCATGAATGCCCATTCGGTGCCGCTGACCGGCGTGGAGTTCGGCCTTGCCGCGCGCGACATGCTGATCGTGTTTGCCGGTTCCAGCGTCGCCGACGCCGGCCCGGTCGCCCTGCTGGGCCTGCGTCAGAACGAAAACCTCTATGTCGACGCCGAAGGTCATTGGGCGCCGGACACCTACGTCCCCGCATTCGTGCGTCGCTATCCGTTCGTGCTGGCCGAGAAGCCGGCCGGCCAGGAAGGCGATGACTTCACCGTGTTCCTCGACGAGAAGTACGAAGGCTTCAACACCACCGAAGGCGAGCGTCTGTTCAAGGAAGACGGCACCGATACGGAACTGTTGACCAATGCCGTGGGTTTCCTGGGCGACTTCCAGCAGAACGTGGCGCGCACGCGCTGGTTCATGCAGCAGCTCAACAAGCATGAGCTGCTGGAGCCGCGCAACGTGCAGCTGCAGAAGCAGGGCAAGGACGGCGCCCAGGGCAAGTCGATCAACCTCAATGGCCTGTTCGTGGTCAACGAGGAAAAACTGCGCGCGCTGGACGAGAAGACCACCCACGAATTCCTGCGCGAAGGCGTGCTCGGCTGGGTCTATGCCCACCTGCTGTCGCTGTCCAACATCGATCGCCTCGCCCATCGCCTCGACGTGCGCGAGCAGGCCGAGGAAGCCGCGGGCAAGACCACCAACTGATCATCGCTGCAATCAGCGCCGGATCATGAAGAAGCCGCCTGCGGGCGGCTTCTTCGCATGCGTGCTCAGCGCACCGGCTTGGCCAGCCGCAGCAGGTCGGTGGCGTAGCCAGCCGCTTCGTACAAGGCGCGGGCGCGTTCGTTGCCCGGAAACACCGCCAGCGTCACCAGCTGGCACTGGTGTTCGCTGGCCCAGGCCTCGGCATGCGCAAGCAACAGCTTGCCCACGCCGTGCCCCTCGTGCGACGGCGCCACCGCGATGTCCGAGACATGGCAGTTGCTGCGTCCGGTGAAGAAGTCGGTGGTGCGCTGCAGGTGAATGAAGCCGGCGCGTTCGCCATCGGTGTCCTCGGCCACGAACAGGTAGCTGTTTGGTGGCTGGTCTTCCAGATGGCGCAGCAGGTCATTGCGGATGCCCTCGATGCATTCGTGGCGGCGTCGCCACGGCGGCAGCGTGAAATCCGTGAATCGCGGCACCTGTTCGAGGATGAAGTCATCGTCCTCTTCTTCGGCCAGACGGATCATCAGGGTGGAGTCGCTCATGGGAGTCGATCGCGGGCAGGACGGGACTTGCCGTTTCTACACCCTGGATCGTCGCCGTGGTAGTCCCGCCGGGCATGGGTATATCTTGCGGGGAATGCCCGTCGTCACGGACTTCATCCGTCGATGTCGAAACCGCCACGCAGGAGCGTCATCCATGTCGACCACCCGCCGCATCCACATCCGGCCATCCGCCGATTCGGCTCTCGCCCAGGGCATGCGCGACATCCAGGACGACCTGAAACTGCCGTCGGCGTTTCCGCCCGAGGTCGAGGCGGCGGCCAGCGCGGCGGCGGCGAACCCCCGCTGGCCCGAGCTCGATCGCAGCGAGATCGCCCTGGTCACCATCGACCCCGCTGGTGCGATGGACCTGGACCAGGCAATGCATGTGGAGCGCACCGACGGCGGCTATCGCGTGCACTATGCGATTGCCGATGTCGCGGCCTTCGTCAGCGCGGGCGATCCGGTCGACCTGGAAGCGCATCGGCGCGGCGAGACCCTGTACGGGGCGGAGAGCAAGATTCCGCTACACCCCAAGGTGCTGTCCGAGGATGCGGCCTCGCTGCTGCCTGACCAGCTGCGTCCCGCGCTGTTGTGGACGATCGAGCTGGATCACACCGGCGAAGGCATCGCCGTCGACGTGCGTCGAGCGAAGGTGCGCAGTCGGGCCAGGCTCGACTACGACGGTGTGCAGCGGCAGATCGACGCCGGTGCGGCCGATCCCATGTGGGCAGTGCTGCGCGAGATCGGCGAACTGCGCCGGCAGCGCGAGGTGTCGCGGGGCGGCGTGAGCCTGCCGCTGCCGGAACAGGAAGTCAGCGTGGAAGACGGGCAGTGGAAGCTGGCCTTCCGCGGTCGCCTGGCGGTGGAGGACTGGAACGAGCAGATTTCGCTGCTGACTGGCATGGCGGCGGCCTACCTGATGGTGCAGGCCAAGGTGGGCATCCTGCGCACGTTGCCGCCGCCCGATCCGCACGCGATCGCGCGACTGCGCATCACGGCGCGGGCGCTGGCCATCGACTGGCCCGATGCGCTGGACTATCCCGGCTTCATCCGCTCGCTGGACCCTTCCAGCGACGTGCACGTGGCGATGCTCACCGCCTGCACCAGCGTGCTGCGGGGCGCCGGCTACGCCGCGTTCAACGGCACCTTGCCGGCACAGTCGATGCACTCGGCGCTGGCCGCGCAGTATGCCCACGCCACCGCGCCACTGCGGCGGCTGGTCGACCGCTACAGCGGCGAGATCTGCGTGGCGCTGTGCGCGAAGCAGCCGGTGCCGGCATGGGCGCTGGCCGCGCTGCCGGATCTGCCGGCCACGATGCAGACCTCCGGCCATCGCGCCGGTCAGTACGAAAGCGCCGTGCTCAACCTGGCCGAAGCCGTGGTGCTGGCGCCGCGGGTGGGCGAGGTGTTCCCCGGGGCGATCGTCGAAGTGGCCCGCGACGATCCGCGCAAGGGCACGGTGATCGTGCGCGAGCCGGCGATCGAGGCCAGTGTGTCCGGCAGCGCCGCCTTGCCGCTGGGAGCTGACGTCCGGGTGAGCCTGGTCGAGGCCGACCCGGTCAGGCGGGTGACGCGTTTCGCGCTGAGCGGCTGAGCAAGGCCCCCGGGTCGATCACGGCGTGCGTTCGCGGATGGCCCGCGAGAAGTCGTCCGTCGCCCGCGTGCCTCTCGCCCGGTCGGTGATCCGGCTGCGTTCGCGCAGGACGTCCACCGTCACGCTGCGATCCACCGCGCCCACCCCGTGCAGGTATTCCGGCAGGTAGCCGGTGAACAGCAGGCGGAAATCCCACGGCAGGCGCGGCTCGATCTGGCGGGCCATGTGGTAGACGATCGTGGTGCAGTTGGAGGTGAGCGTGTTGTAGAACGCCGGCGTCGCCGCCAGCCGGTTGGCGGCGTGCACGTAGGACAGGAACAGCGCACGCATCGCGGGCTTGTCCATGCGCAGCGGGTACAGGTAGTCGTCTTCGCCGCGCACGTTGGTGCGCACACGGATGATGTCGTGTTCGTCGGCCGCCACCAGGGTGGTCTCGAACTGTTTGAAGAAGCCGCCGATCGCCGAATACTGCTCGCCCCGTTCGCGGCGGATCTCCACCGAGAACACCACGTGGCGACCGTCGTCGAAGCCGAACGAAATCATCGCGTGGGCGATCGCCTGGCTGCCCCAGTACGACAGCACGGCGTCGGCGGTGACCAGGTGGTCGAGGTCGTAGCGACGGGTTTCCCAATGCGCGTCGTAGTCGGTGTCGGCTCGCCAGACGAAGTCGCGCACGTTGTCCAGCACGACCTGGTTGCCCTCGATGCGGCCCGTGAGCGGGCGCGAGACGTCGTCGGCCCAGTCGCGCAGGTTGGATGGTGCAATGCCGCTCCACCAGAGCAGCAGCAACGCGTACAGCACCAGGTAGATTCCCGGTGGAAGCCAGCTGCGGCGGCTGATCGCGACGCCTGCCAGCACGATCACCACCAGCGACCAGGTCACGCTGCCCAGGATCTTCACCACCGTGCCGCCCGGCAGCTGGTACCACAGGGCCAGCGCGCCCCACGCGCCCGAACCCAGGGTGGCCAGGGCGAGCAGGCCGAACAGCAGCATCCGCGCGATCATCCTGATTCTCTGCTTCATCACGTCTCGTGCCAGCGGTCGACTGCACCAGCGTGGGGCTTCGGTCGCTGCAAGGCAATCCGTGCACGCTGGCGATGCTGGCCGGGGGTGTGGCGCAATACCGGCGATGAGCGACCATGCCGCACATCCGCTGCGATGGTTGTCGCGAGCGCAACGGGTATGTCAGATTCGCGTTCATCAGGGCAGGCGGGCATCGTTCGACATGGAATCTGGTTGATGCTCGAGCTCCTTTTCATCGCCGTCGTCGGTTTCGTCATGTACTGGCATTTCCTGTCGGGATGTTTCAGGCGCCTGTTCCAGCCCCGTTTCGGGCATGCGAACTACGCGTCATTGAGGCGTTCTGCCTGGATCCAGTCGATCATTGGCGGAGGCGCCACGCTGGTACTGGCTGAACTTTGCCTGCTGCACTCGCAGATAGTGGGGCTGGAGTTGGGTGAGGTGGTTTTTTTTGCCGGCGGCTTCGGCATTGGGCAGATCTGCTTCCTGCGGATGCCGGAGCGGATGTGGGGATGACAAGCACCGCTGCAGGGCGACGGCCCGCTGCCTTTCAGGCAACAATCTCCGCCTGGCATGCCCTCGAAGGAATGTGCTTCGGGCGCCCAACGGTCTGGCTGGTTTGCCCTGCGGACGGGAGATTGACGCTCTCGCCTCCAGCATGGGAGCCGGGCCCGTGATCTTCGCGATATCGGTCAGGGACAATCATTCAAACATGGTCGGCTCTTGCGATCGACTCGATCCCGCGAGTGGCTGTCCGTCGTGCGCTTCCTGTGGCTATCGCACAGATCCGGATTTCACAACTCCGGCGTTTCGCCTTCGCACCCGGCGTTACGACATCTCCTGTTGTTATGACGGCGCAATCATTGTCAGTGCCAAATTCATGGACTTCTGCCGCTCTCTTGGAAATGCACAGTTGATATTTGCAGACCTGCCCCGTGCGCCTGGCTTCCACCACCTCAAGTGCTCCAACCCGGTGGCACTCGACTACAGAGCCATGGGCACCGTGCGCTCACGCTGGTGCCCCGGTTGCGAACGTTATCGCGAGATCATCGGTTGCAGTCGTATCATCCTGCAGCAAGGAGCTTCCGTCGCGAGCAGGGAGCTGCGCTTCTCTGATGGGTATTTCGGTTCAAACAACGAGGCCAGCCGGCTTCTGCTCGCCGGGGCGGAGTTCATGGAGTCTGCCAGGGGCGCCGGGTTGACCGGCATCGATTCCGATGGACTTGTAGACTGACGGCAAGCGCGCCTGTCGCCAACGTTGCTGCCCGTCCCCCTGCGAGCAGAGGGGAGGAACCGCTGGCAGCGTCGGCCGGCTTCAGCCGCCCACCACCGGCAATGCGATGAAGCTCGCCTGATCCGCCGCGTGGTACACGCGCTGCGTCGCCTTCACGTAATCAGCCGGCTTGGCCAGCAAGATGTTCGGCACGAAGGTCTGCGGGTTGCGGTCGTACAGCGGGAACCAGCTCGATTGCACCTGCACCATGATGCGGTGGCCGGGCAGGAAGACGTGGTTGGCCGAGGGCAGGGCGAAGCGGTAGGACAGCGGCTGGTTGGCGGCGAGCGGCTTCGCCTCGGTGAAGCCTTCGCGGTAGCGGCCGCGGAAGATGTCCATCGCCACGGCGAGCTGGTAGCCGCCCATCTCCGGTTCGTAGGCCACCTGGTCGGGGTAGACGTCGATCAGCTTGACCACCCAGTCGCTGTCGGTGCCGCTGGTCGAGGCGACCAGGTTCACCTCGGGCGCGCCGCTGATGGTCAGCGGCGCGGTGAGTACGTCGCTGACGTAGCTGAGCACGTCGGTGCGGCCGGACGCCTCGCGCTGGTCGTCGACCAGCCACTGCGGCCAGGTGAAGGTGCCGTAGCCGATCGGCTGGATCGGACGCGCGCGGAACGGCACCGGGTGCGCGGGATCGGATACGTATTCGTCGTAGGCGGCGCCCGCGGCGGGCGCGTTGAAGCCGAGCTTGCTGCCGGGTTCCAGGTACAGCGGGCGGCTTTTCGTGGGGCAGCCATCGGCGCACGCCAGCGGCCAGCGATCCAGTCGCTGCCACTGGTTGCTGCCGGTCTGGTAGGCGGTGACGGCGGCGGTGTCGGCCTTCGGCGCGCCGTCCTTGAGGTATTGCGCCAGGTACGGGCGCAGGATCTTCTCGCGGAAATACTTCGCGGTGTCGCTGCCGAAGCGGATCGCGCCCAGCGAGCTGCCTTCCCCGATTTCCTGCCCATGATTCCACGGGCCCATCACCAGCTTGACCATGTTGCCGCCGGCGTCCTTCGGCTTGATCGCGCGGTACACGGCTTGTGCGCCGTAGATGTCTTCCTGGTCCCACAGGCTGTGCACCAGCATCACCGGCACCTTCAGCGGCTGCGCGGCGAGCAGCTTGTCGACCGCCTGGTCGCTCCAGAAGCTGTCGTAGGCCGGGTGCGCCAGCAGCTTGTTCCAGAAGCCGAGCTGGCGCATGCCGTAGGCGTCGGCCAGCGCACCGGCGGAGCCGTAATGCATGAACAGGTCGTAGTCGTCGTGGTAGTTCGTCCACCACTTGATCGAGTTGTCGCGGCTGCCGACCTGCTCGTAGATGTAGGCCAGGTTCTGCTGGCGGAACGCGCCGTTGTGGAACCAGTCGTCGCCCATCCAGCCGTCGACCATCGGGTTCATCGGTACCGACACCTTCAGCGCCGGGTGCGGGTTGAACAGCGCCATCAGGGGCTCGAAGCCGTCGTAGGAAATGCCCAGCGTGCCGACCTTGCCGTTCGACTCGGGAATGTTCTTCACCAGCCAGTCGATGGTGTCGTACGTGTCGGTGGCGTCGTCGACCGGAGTGGGATTCTGCGGGCCGTGCAGCGGCCGGTTCATCACGTAGTCGCCTTCGGAGCCGTACTTGCCGCGCACGTCCTGCACCACGCGGATGTAGCCGTCCTCGACGATGATGTCGGCCACGTTGTCGTAGCCCTGCAGGGCCGGCCCGAGGTGGCCGCTCATGCTGAGGTTGGTCAGCGCGTTCGCGTCGTACGGGGTGCGGGTCAGCAGGATGCCGGCGTGATGGGCACCCTTGGGCACCAGGATCACGGTGTGCAGCTTGACCCCGTCGCGCATCGGCACCATCACGTCGCGCCGCTCGTAGTCGAAGCTGGCGGTGGCCGGCACGAATTTCGCCGGGGTCTCGCTGGGGTAGTTCGGGTATTTCGCCTGCGCCGTATCGGTGGCCTGCAGCAGGCCAGTCGCGGTGAGCAGCAGGGCGAAAAGGGCAGGCCGAATGCCCGCAGCGAACCGACTCGACGTCATGATGAATCCCCTGGGGTCAACTCTCGCCAGAGTAAACCCGCCGCCGCCACATCGCGACCGGAAAGTTGGCAAGACTGTTGCTTCAGTCCGGGCATGAGCGACCATGCCTACGACATCAGCTACCTGCTGGACAGCGACGCAGCCACGGCCGAGGTGCCGGTATTGCACGTGGCCAAGGCGCCACCGAGGCCTGCGCGCAGCCCGTCGCACATCGCCGCGGCCCAGGCAGCGCTGGCGCTGGAGTTGCTGCAGGTCGCCGAGGCCCACGAGGACTGGATCAGGCAGTACGTGCGCATGTACGGCGTCGCGGGCGACGGCGCCTGATCCCGTCGGCCTGATCCCGTCAGCCTGATCCTGTCAGCCTTGCACAGCAGAAGCTGACCCGGATGGGCACATCCGGTCACTTCTGAGAAGTCGGCGCCCGGACAGACAAAAGCCCGGGATCGCCCCGGGCCTTGTCGTTGAACTGCCAGCGATGGATCAGGCGATCGCGGGCAGCGTGTCCACGCCGGCGTCGATCGCCGCCTTGTGCATCAGCGTGCGGGGCAGGATGCGGGCGAAATAGAACGCGGCGGTGTCGCGCTTGGCCTGCTTGAACGCGGCCGATTGATTGCCGGCCTCGGCGGCCACCACGCTGCGCGCCCACAGGTAGGCGAGGGTGACGTAGCCTGAGTAGTACAGGTAGTCGGTCGCCGCGGCGCCGAGTTCCTCCGGGTTGGCCGCCACGCGCTGGGCCAGGCTCACGGTGAGGTCGCTCCACTCCTTCGTGGCGACGGCCAGCGGGCCGATCAGGTTGCGCAGCGCGGCATCGGCACTGTGCTGCTGGCAGAACGCGCTGATCTCCTGCAGGAAATGCTTCGCGCCCACGCCCTGCAACTGGAGGATCTTGCGGCCCAGCAGGTCGGCCGCCTGGATGCCGGTGGTGCCTTCGTACAAGGTGATGATGCGGGCGTCGCGGACGAACTGCTCCATGCCGTTCTCGGCGATGTAGCCGTGGCCGCCGTAGATCTGCAGCGCTTCCTTGGTGCACTCCTGCGCCAGCTCGGTGGTCATGCCCTTGGCGATCGGGATCAGGAAGGCAACCAGTTCGCCGGCCTTCTGCCGCGCCGCTTCGTCGGTGCCGCGATGTTCGATGTCGGTCTGCAGCGCGGTGTACAGCACCAGCGCGCGCGAGCCTTCGACGAAGGCGCGCTGGGTCAGCAGCATGCGGCGCACGTCCGGCTGCACCAGCAGGTTGTCGGCCGGCTTGTCGGGAAACTTCGGGCCCGACAGCGAGCGCGACTGCAGGCGTTCGCGCGCGTAGTTGAGGCTGTTCTGCAGCGCACGCTCGGCCAATGCCAGGCCCTGCACGCCGACCGAAAGGCGCGCCGCATTCATCATGGTGAACATCGCGGCCAGGCCCTTGTGCGGCTTGCCGATCAGGTAGCCCTCGGCGCCGTCGAAGTTCATCACGCAGGTGGAGCAGGCGTGGATGCCCATCTTGTGCTCGATCGCGCCGGCGGCCACGGTGTTGCGCTCGCCCGGCGTGCCGTCGGCGTTGAGCTTGAACTTCGGCACGATGAACATCGAGATGCCGCGGCTGCCTTCCGGCGCGTCGGGCAGGCGCGCCAGCACCAGGTGCACGATGTTCTCGGTGAGGTCGTGCTCGCCGGCGCTGATGAAGATCTTGGTGCCGCTGATCTTGTAGACGGCGTGGCCGTCCGCGTCAGCCGCTGCGGGCTCCGCCCGGGTCTTCAGCAGGCCCAGGTCGGAGCCGGCCTGCGGCTCGGTGAGGCACATGGTGCCGGTCCAGCGACCTTCGACGATCGGCTTCATGAAACGCTCGCGCTGCCATTCCTCGCCGTGCATTTCCATCGCGTGGGTGGCGCCCTCGGACAGCAGCGGATACAGGCTCCAGGCCAGGTTGCCGGACTGGAAGATCTCGGTGGTGGCGGTGCCCAGCACGCCGGGCAGGGCCTGGCCGCCGTAGGTTTCCGGATTGGTCAGGCCGGTCCAGCCGCCTTCGGCGAACGCCTTGAACGCTTCCTTGAACGACTTCGGCGTGGTCACCGTCTGGGTGGCCTTGTCGTAGTGGCAGCCCTCGGCGTCGGCCGGACCATTCGTCGGCGCCAGCAGCTGTTCGCTGAGCCGGCCGGCTTCCTCCAGTACCGCGTCGAACAGGTCGCGGGTGTGGGCTTCGCCGCCCTGCAGCGAGGTCAGGGTCGACTCGGCGCCCAGTACATCAAACAGGGCGAAACGCAGGTCGTCGAGGGGAGCCTTGTATGCGGTCATGGTGGTTCCTTCGTTGAATGGGGTGATCAGCGATACGTGTTGGCGATGCCCGGCACTGCCGAGATCCAGTCGCTGCCGTTGAAGTCGAACGAGCGCGGCTTGTCTTCCTGCTCGGGTTTGGCGTTGGTGCTGCCGCTGACGCGATAGGCCAGCGAACCGGCGCTGCCCTTGCCGGCAATGGCCGCAAGCGCCTGGCTCATCGCGCTGGTGGGCAGCACGTCGATGCGGACCACGTCGCCGGCCAGCTCGGGGATGTCGAGGTCGAAGTTCGCATGCAGGCGCACCGGCACCAGTTCGGCGATCTGCAACTGGCCGTCGATCGAGCTGAACTTCATGCCGGCGTAGCTGTTGTTCTGGATGCGCACGGTCAGCTGCCACTGGCCGCTGGGCAGCACCACCAGTTGCTGGATGTTCACGGTGGGCGGGAACACGCTCTTCCTGGCCGGGCCGCAGGCGGCCAGGCCCAGCAGCAGGACGGGGATGATCCAGCGCAACAGACGCATTGCCGTTCTCCAAACGATCGTTTGAAAGTCGATTCTAACCGCGTTTGGGGGGCAACTGGCCAGTGGCGGCGTCGAACATCGTCATCGCCTCGCCGCGGCGCCCCGCGAAAGCCCGTCCCGCCCGCCCGGTTTCGCGCTCATCCGCAAACAGGCATCATCGACGACTTGTCTCCAGCGCTGGGGTTGCACCGCATGTCACGACGTTTTATCGCACGCCGCTCGCCGATCCACGGCAATGGCGTGTTCGCCACCGCACCGATCGGCAAGGGTGAGGAAATCATCGAGTACAAGGGCCGGCTGATCAGTCACGACGAGGCGGACGATCTGTATGGCGACGGCGGCGAAACCGGCCATACCTTCTTGTTCACGCTCAACGACGACTACATCATCGACGCCAACCAGCAAGGCAACAGCGCCCGCTGGATCAACCACAGCTGTGCGCCGAACTGCCGCGCGCTGGTCGAGGAAAGCGCCAGCGGCGACCCGCGTCGCGACAAGGTGTTGATCGAGGCGATCCGCAACATCAGGCCGGGCGAGGAACTCACCTACGACTACGGCATCGTGCTCGACGTGCCGCATACCGCGCGCCTGAAAAAACTGTGGAAGTGCCTGTGCGGTTCGCCGAAGTGCACCGGCACGCTGCTCAAGCCCAAGCGGTAGGCAAGCGCGGAAAACGCCTTTTATACTCCGTGGAAGTTGCTCGCCATGGGGGAGGGCAACATGGACAAGCAGCAAGGGGAAGGACTCGATGGAAAACAATCCGTACGCCGCACCGGCGGCCGTGGTCGACGATGCAAGCGCGTGGGACGCGTATGACCTGGAGAACCGCAAGGCCGGGCGTGGCAAGCGTCTGGGTGCCGCCTTGCTGGATGGCGTGGTCAGCCTGATCTGGCTGGCGCCGGTGTTCTGGGCCGGTTACATGGCACTGGACGTCAGGAAGGGGATCAAGCCCGCCGGGCCGATGGTCGCGCTGATGCTGCTGGGCCTGGCCCTGATGGTCACCATCATCGTGGTGAATTGCCTGATGCTGCACCGGAGCGGGCAGACCATCGGCAAGCGTGCCGTGGACATCGCGGTGGTGCGCACCGACGGCAGCCGGATCGGCCTGGGGCGCTACATTTTCCTGCGCGTGGTGCCGGTGCTGATCCTGGGCATGATTCCGTTCGTGGGCAAGGCGATCAACCTGATCGATCCGATGATGATCTTCGGCAAGGACAAGCGCTGCCTGCACGACCTGATCGCCGACACCATCGTCGTCGACGCTTGATGATCGATACCGTCCGCGAGATCGAGACGCCGGAAGGCGTCTCGCTGCGCCTGCGTGCAGCCGGCGCGCTGCCCCGTGCGCAGGCGTGGATGGTCGACCTGCTGCTGCGCTTGGCGATCTTCTTCGTGGCGTTGATCCCGCTGGCGGCGTTCGGCAAGGGCGGCAACGGGCTGGCGATGCTGGTGATGTTCGCGTTGCTGTGGGGCTACTCGGTGGTGTGCGAGGTGTGGCTGGGCGGGCAGACGTTCGGCAAGCGCGCACTGGGCCTGCGCGTGGTCAATGCCGACGGCACGCCGGTGACCTGGCTGCCGTCGGTGGTGCGCAACCTGCTGCGGGTGGTGGATGCACTGCCGGGCGTCTACGGCGTGGGCCTGGCCTGCACCCTGATCGATCCGCACGCGCGGCGCCTCGGCGACATCGTGGCCGGCACCATGGTGATCCACGTCGCGGACCTTCCTGCCGGCCAGGAGATTCCCGCGTTGACCGCGGTGCCGCTGCCGCTGGTGCTGGCCAGCGACGAGCAGGCCGCGCTGGTCGAGTTCGCCGAGCGCGCCGGCCAGCTCACCGTGCAGCGCCAGGAAGAACTGGCCAACCTGCTGACGCCGCTGACCGGGCAGCGCGACACCGGGGCGATCCGCCAACTGGTGGCGCACGCCAACTGGCTGCTGGGGCGGGCATGAAACAGGAACGCTTCGTCGCCCTGCACAGCCGCGAGTGGGACCACCTGCAGTCGTGGCTGAATGCGCTGGACCGGCAGGCGAAACGCACCCTGCGCCAGGAGCAGGCGCTGGATTTTCCCGCGTCGTATCGGCGCATCTGCCATCACCTGGCGCTGGCCCGCGGTCGCGGCTACAGCCATGAAGTCACCGAGCGCCTGCAGCGCATCGTGCAGCAGGGGCATCGCGTGCTGTACCAGCCGCCGGCGCCGCGCTGGCATCGCGTCATCGCGTTCCTGGTCGCCGGCTTTCCGCGGCTGGTGCGGGCGCAATGGCGCTGCATGCTGGCGGCGGCGGTGCTGTTCTACGTGCCGGCGCTGGTCACCCTGGTGCTGATGCAGCTGCGCCCTGAGCTGGCGCACACGGTCTTCAGCAGCGCGCAACTGGCGCAATTCGAGAAGATGTACGACCCCGCCAACGCGCAGATCGGCCGCAGCAGCGGCACCGACCTGCACATGTTCGGCTTCTACGTGATGAACAACGTCAGCATCGCGTTTCGCTCGTTCGCCTCGGGCCTGGTCTTCGGCGTCGGCGCGATCTACGTGCTGGGCGCCAACGGCCTGCTGATCGGCGGCGTCGCCGGGCACCTCACCGCGATCGGTTATGGCGGTCCGTTCTGGCGTTTTGTCGCCGCCCATTCCGCCTTCGAGCTGACCGCGCTGGTGATCGCCGGCGGTGCGGGCCTGCGGCTGGGGCTGACCTTGCTGTCACCGGGTCGCCAGCGCCGCGGACCGGCCCTGGTCGCGGCCGGCTGGATCGGGGCGCAGCTGGCCCTGGGCGCGTTTGCGATGCTGGTGGTGGCGGCCTTCGTCGAGGCGTACTGGTCGTCGATCGCCAGCCTGTCCGATGCGGTGAAGTTCGGCAGCGCCGCCGTGTTGTGGGTGCTGGTGCTTGGCTGGTTGTGGCGTGGCGGCAGGGCGGGCAGGCATGGAGCTTGAACGGATCAGCGTGGTGCTGCGCCCGCGCGTGACGCGCGAGGCGGTCGATCTTGGCGCCGCCATGCTGCGCGCCAACGCGCGCGCGGTGTGGTCGGCGTGGTTCGCCTTCACCCTGCCGGCGTTCGTGCTGTGCAATGCGCTGGGCCTGCTGCTCGACCTGCCGTGGCTGGGCTGGGTGCTGGTGTGGTGGCTGAAGCCGCTGTTCGACCGGGTGCCGCTGTACGTGCTGTCGCGTGCGGTGTTCGATCGCGCGCCGGGCTGGCGCGAAACCTTGCGTGGCCAGCGCCAGTGGAGCTGGCGCAGCACGCTGGCCGGGCTGACCTGGTTGCGCATCGACAGCAGTCGCGCCCTGCGCCTGCCGCTGGATCTGCTCGAAGGCGCTACGCGGCAGCAGCGCTCGGCGCGCTGGAAGGTGCTGCGCAAGCGCATCGTGGGCGACGTCAGCCTGCTGACCTATGGTTGCCTGCAGTTCGAGCTGGTGCTGTTCCTCAGCTTCTGGCTGTTCGCGTGGCTGCTGATTCCCGACGAATGGCGGCCGGAGTCGCTCGGCGAGTTGTTCCGCGGCGGAACGCAGGGCGTCTCGACCATCTGGATCGTGCTGGGCGCGGGCGTGGCCTACCTGGCGATGAGCGCGATCGAGCCGTTGTACGTCGCCTGCGGATTCGCGCTGTATCTCAATCGCCGCACGCAACTGGAGGCGTGGGACATCGACCTGGCATTCCGCCGCATGCGCACGCGCATCGAGGCGCTGGGCAAGGTGCTGGGCGTGCTGCTGTGCGTGGGCATGCTGCCTTCGCTGCATGCGCAGGCGAGCCCGCGTGCACAGGCAAGCGTCAGTGCGCCGGAAAAACCCATCGCCACCAGCGTCGAGAAGGTGTTCGGCACGCCGCCGGCCGGCGACGGAAGGCGCTTCGCCGAAGCGGCCGCGCAGGTCTATCGCGACCCGCGCTTCGGTGGCGAACACACGACGCGCGGCTGGCGGCTCAAGCATCCGTGGCAGACGGAACGCCAGCAACAGGAGATGCCGTTCCCCGCGTTGGGCCAGTGGCTGTCGGCGATCTTCAAGGGCCTGCTGTGGCTGCTGCTGGGCGCTGCGCTGGTGACGCTGGGCTGGTTTGCCTGGCGCTGGCGTGGACGCTGGCAAGCCGAGCCGGAAGAGCCGGCGGCGATGACCTCGTCCAGCCTGTTGCCCGGCGATGCGGCCGAGCTGCCGCTGCCCGACGACCTGGCCGCGGCCACCCGCGCGCTGTGGCAGGCGCAGCGCAGGCGCGAGGCGCTGGCCCTGCTTTATCGCGGCTGCGTGGAACACACGGCGCAGCTGCTGCAACTGCCACCGTCGAAGGATGCGACCGAGTCGGACTGGCTGCACCGCGCCGGCGCGATCGAGGATGTCGCGCGTGCGCAGCGGGTGGTGGCGATCGTGCGCACCTGGCAGTTCGCTGCCTACGCCGGCCGCTATCCGGATGACGCCACCATCGAGCAACTGCTGACGGGCTGGCCCGCGCAGGCGGGAGCACCGGCATGAATCGCCGGACGCTGACCCTCGTCCTGGCCCTGCTCGGCGCGGTACTGCTGTTGCTGGCCGGCTTCTTCGCCACGTTCGAACGCCGGGACGTCGTCGAAACCACGCCAGCGCATGGCGAGGCCCGCTACAACCGCTTCTTCGCCCTGCAGGAAACCCTGCGGCGGCTGGAGCTGCCCGCGCGCTCGCTGACCACGCTGGACCCGAAGCATCTTGCTCTGCAGCCCGGCGACACCTTGCTTCTGGGCGACGACGCCAGCCGGGTCGATGTCGCCGATGCGGCGCGCATCGCCGCGTGGGTGCGCGGCGGCGGCCTTCTGCTGCTGTCGCCGGGGGCGGCAAGCGGTGCGCGCACACCGCTGTTCGATGCGCTGGGCCTGCTCGATCCGCATCCGGGCGAATATGCGTGCAGCGCTTTCGATGATGCGGAAAACGGCAAGGACGACGACAAGCTGCGCCTGTGCGGCGCCCGTTTCCTGCTGGCCGGTGCCGCCGCCACGGCGGTCGAGGCTTCCATCGGCGATGCGCAAGGCGGCTACCTGTTCGCGCGCACCCGGCTGGGCAAGGGCAGGGTGAGCCTGCTGGCCAGCTTCGCCCCGATCTCGCGCGACAAGCTGAAGCGGGCGGTGGCGCAACAGTTCGCCTGGGGCTTGCTGGAACCGAATCGCGGGCGCGGCACGCTCTACATCGTGTACGCGCTGGATGGTCCGTCGTTCCTGACATTCCTGTGGCTCAAGGGCTGGCCCGCGCTGCTGGCGCTGGCCCTGCTGCTCGGCGCGTGGATGGCGATGCGCAGCGCGCGGCTGGGTCCGCTGATGCCCGCGCCGGCGCTGCATCGGCGTGCGCTGCTCGAACACGTGCACGCCGCCGGCGAGTTCGTCTATCGCCGCGACGGCGGCCGCAGCCTGCACCGGCTGGCCAGCGACACCGTGCTGGCGCGCCTGCGCCGACGCGACCCGGCCTGCGCCATGCTCAACGGCGATGCGCTGTACGCCCGCCTGGCCGAGCGCAGCGCGCTCGACGCCGCGCAGATCGCGCAAGCCTTCCAGTCACCCGCGAACGCCCAGGCCTTCCGCACTTCCATCATCACCCTGGCCCGACTCAGGAGCCGCCCATGACTACCGAAACCCTCGCTACTCCGGTCACGCCGCCGGCCCCGTTGTCGATCGCCGAACTGGGCGAGCAGACGCGCGCCCTGCGCGGCCAGGTCACCCGCGCCTTCATCGGCCAGGGCGACGTGTTCGACCAGGTGCTGCTGGCCCTGCTGGCCAGCGGCCACGTGCTGATCGAAGGCGTGCCCGGCCTGGGCAAGACCTTGCTGGTGCGCGCACTGGCCGCGTCGGTCGGCTGCACCTTCGGCCGCGTGCAGTTCACCCCCGACCTGATGCCGGCCGACGTCACCGGCCATGCGATCTACGATCCCAAGGCCGAGCGTTTCCAGATCCGTCGCGGCCCGGTGTTTGCCAACCTGCTGCTGGCCGACGAGATCAACCGCGCGCCGGCGAAGACCCAGGCCGCCCTGCTCGAATCGATGCAGGAAGGCCAGGTCACCATCGAAGGCCGCCGCTTCGCGCTGCCCGAGCCGTTCATGGTGGTGGCCACGCAGAATCCGATCGAGCAGGAAGGCACCTATCCCTTGCCCGAGGCGCAGCTGGACCGCTTCCTGATCAAGGTGGTCATCGGCTATCCCGGCCTGGAAGACGAGCGACGCATGGTGGCCAGCGTGGTCAACGGCAAGATCGCCGCCGACCTCGACGTGTCGCAGGTGCGCCCGGTGCTGAGCCAGGCCCAGTTGATGGCGGTGCAGAAAGCGGTGGCGGCGATCCGCATGGACGAGGCGGTCACCGACTACGCCGTGCGCATCGCCCGCACCACGCGCGAGTGGCCGGGCGTGATCGGCGGCGCCGGTCCGCGCGGCGGGCTGGCGCTGGCGCGACTGGCACGCGCCCACGCCGCGGTCGACGGTCGTGATTTCGTCACGCCCGACGACGTGCGCGCGGTGGCCTTGCCGGCGCTGCGCCATCGCCTGGTGCTGGCGCCGGAGGCGCTGATCGAGCGGCAGCGGCCCGACGACGTGCTCGCCGCGCTGCTGCACAAGGTGCCCGCGCCGCGCCAATGATGCGACCTGCTCCGCTACTGCTGTGGGTGCTGCTGGGCTGGACCGTGCTCAGCGTGCTGGCCAGCCTTGGCTGGCTGCCGCTGTCCGCGTGGCTGGCCGCTGCCGTCGTGATCGCGCTGTTCGCCCTGGTCGACGTCCTGCGCCTGCGCCGGATGCCCTCGCCCGAACTGCAGCGCGACGTGGTGCCGGTGATGCCGCTGGGTCCGCCGGCCACGGTCAGCCTGCGCCTGCGCGGCGGCACGCGGCGGACGCAGGCCTTGCGCCTGCACGACCTGCATCCGGGCGGCTGGGTGGTCCATGGCATGCCGCGCGACGTGCGCCTGCCGCCGGGACGGGATCTGCTGCTCGACTACAGCGTGATCCCCGATGCGCGGGGCCAGTTCGTCTTCGACGGCTGCCACGTGCAACTGCGCTCGCCCTGGCGTGCATGGACCGCGCGCCGCGTGATCGGTGCGTCGTCGACCGTGCGCGTGTATCCGAACTTCGCTTCGCTGGCCGAGCTGGCGGGACTCAGCGTGGAGCTGGCCTCGCGCAGCGTGGGCGCGCGGCTGCAGCGGCGTCGCGGCGAAGGCACCGAATTCCAGGAACTGCGCGACTACCGCGTCGGCGACAGCCTGCGCAAGATCGACTGGAAGGCGACTGCACGCAGCAGCCGGCTGATCTCGCGCGAGTACCGCGACGAGCGCAACCAGCAGGTGGTGCTGATGCTGGACTGCGGCCGCCGCATGCTGGCGCAGGACGACCAGCTGGTGCATTTCGATCACGTGCTGAACGCATCGCTGGCGCTGGCCAGCATCGCGCTACGCCAGGGCGACGCGGTCGGCATGCTGGCCTGCACCGGCCAGCAGCAACGCTGGCTGCCGCCGCAGCAGGGCAGCCTGGGCATGGACATGCTGCTCGGTGCCGGCTACGACCTGCAGGCACTGCCCGAAGCCACCGACTACCTGGCCGCGGCCAGCGCGCTGCAGGCGCACCAGCGCCGCCGCGCCCTGGTCGTGCTGATCACCAACGTGCGCGATGAGGACGACGTGGAACTGCGCGCCGCGGTCGGCATGCTGTCCAAACGCCACCTGGTGATGCTGGTCAGCCTGCGCGAACTGGCGCTGGACCGCGCCGCCAGCGAGCCGGGCGAAGAACTCGAAGACAGCATCCGCAGCGCCGCCGCGATGCACTACCTGGCCGAGCGCGACCGCGTGCATGAATCCCTGCGCCGCGAAGGCGTCAACACCCTCGACGTCAGCTGCAGCGAACTGTCCGGCGCGCTGATCGAACGGTACCTGGCATTGAAGCGGAGCAGTCGGCTTTGAGTGGTGGGGAGGCTATGCATCTATGCGCCGCGCCTTCGTCAGGCGATATGACAGAACTGGGGCTGCACTTGAGATGCGCTGAGCTGAGAGGCGACCAGGCAGGCCTGCCGTGATGGCGCCGGTCACGAGTAGGCTAAGCCGTTTAATTGCCTCCGTTCCCTTTGTTCGGTAACGTGGTGAGTAGTGCCGCCGGACAATTGACGCCGAGCGATTTGGCTAGTAAGGGTAAAGGTCAATGAATACTTGGGCTAAGTTGATCCTTGTTTCAGTTCTCTTCGGTCTTTTGGCGTCTTTTATTGTAGTTCTTATGGCTAACTTTCGAGGTTATTTTCACGACATGGGTTCGGTGCACTTCTCTATTGATCTTGTGATTAGAGAGTTTGGCAAGTGGTTTCTATTCATGGGGGGTGGTGTTTTGTTTTTTTGCTCATAAGCGGGGCGCGACGAAAAAATAGATAATAAATCGCCACGTTAAATGATATGTGAGATTAATTTAAAGGGGCGGAGGTAATTAGATCCCGGTTCTTTTGATCTTTCCCGCTCGCGCAGGTTTTCAGCGCTTGGCATGTTCCACCGCCCCTGGTGCCTTTGACGTGCCGATCCAGCGCCGCGTGCCGAGTTGCTGGTCGATGCTGTTGGCCAGTTGCTCGATGCGCGGGCGTACCGCTTCGGCGACCGAGAAATTAAAGGGGCGTGGCTAATTGAATTCGAACATTGCCAGGCAGAGCGAACCACCTGGCAGGCTCAATTGGCAACGCCCCATTCTGCTGAATGACTGTCAACGATGCAGGATAGTGGTGGCTACCATGAAAAAGATACTTTCGGCAGTCATCCTGACGATGATCATGCCATTGACGACACCGCCATTCGCAACATATGCAAGCCAGACAGGTGGCGAGATTAATGGGCATGGTCAACAGTCCATTTTGGCCCGGATTAAAGCCTTAAAGGTTACGTCGGCAGGCGAGGAGCGAGTCCGTTTGGCCAGAAGTTTGTCCGAGTCGGTTTCTGCAATGAGTGTTGATGCTCGAAATTCAGTCAGTGATGCCGAGCTTCGCGCGCTGTCTAGCTTGCTGCCTGATCCCAATGATGGTGTCAAGATGTATGCCGCGGTTGCATTGGGAAACATTGGGCCTAGGGCTGTCGGCTACGTGCCAGATTTGCGAGCGGCGCTAAAAAGCGGTGAATTTCCTCCATCAGGACAAGTCGGTTCACAGTTGGGTTCCGAATCGGCGATTTATAAGGCAATTGAGAAAATAAAGAAATAAACCGGAATGGGTTTGGGTTACTCTGATTTGTTCGCAATTCGACCGCCATGGCCAACAGTCCCAACGTGGCTTATTTTCGATGAGGCAGCGTACCGTTGCTTCGGCTGAATCAGAGGGCGAGTTTAATGGGCGGGGGTTCTTGTAGGAAACATATGACAGCCTTCCTGTTCCTGAGGACTGGTCGAGAGGTGAACATATGATTTTCGCCACCTTGCTTATGCTTGCGGCAACGTCATCAGGCGAAGCCAGTTTCGACTGTGGAAGGCACGCGGAACATCTGCTTGTCGATAGAACAGGCTCGCTTATTGTCCACTCCGCGGTAATGGAGCTACCCATTGGCGAAATGTCATCAGACGGTGACGCTTTGGAATGTGTTCGGCTGAACTTTTCCATCGATTCGAATGGCGTTCCAATCGATATCTCCATTGCGGAGTCGACCAAAAATATTGGGGTGGAAATGGCTGCTGTCAGGGCTGTACAAAAGTATCGGTTCAGAACTGAGGCATTTGGCAGGTTCAGAACTTACAGCCTGGTTTTTTTTGTCAGATCCAATCGCGTTATTGAATGGAATGGAATTGATCCCGGGCAGGGGTGAGGCTCAGTTGTCCGCGTTTCCATGCTGCCAGGGCAGCCGCCACGGAGGGCGTGCCCGAAAGTGCCGGCGGACGATGTCCGCCCTACGCGCGGGGCGCCGGCGGCGTCTGCTCAGCGCTCCACGTGTTCCGCCGCGCCCGGTGGTTTCGGCGTGCCGATCCAGCGCCGCGTGCCGAGTTGCTGGTCGATGCTGTTGGCCAGTTGCTCGATGCGCGGGCGTACCGCTTCGGCGGCCGGACCGGTGCAGCCGAAATAGAAGTCCACGCTGCGGCTGCCGCCGGGGCTGTCCACGGTGATCCTGATGCCGGGCTGGTCGGTCATGATCATGCCGCAGCCGCCGCTGCGACTGACGTAGCTGGCCTGCATCGCATCGAAGTCGGCGCGCGCCAGCGCGTCGTGGATCGCGGCCAGCTGGGTCGGAGTGACCTGGCCGGTGGCGTGCATGGTTTGCACGTGGGCCTGGCCGGCGAAGCGCACCTGGCCGTCAGCGGTCACGGTTACACAGCCCAAGGGGATCAGGTTGAGCTGGCCCCTTTGTTTTACCAGAGTAGCGGGGCCAGAGCGCCACATTCGATGCCGGTCAAATTCGCGGAAGCAATCAAGCTATCCATGTGCCTTTTGCCGGAATCATTGATATAGATTCTGACGTCTGCCGTCGAGGGATCTTTGAAGATGGCGGGCTCAACGGGAATCTTCAATTCATTGAACGCCTCCATTTTTACGTCCCCCAGATCGGACATCTCGGAGCGCTCCACATTGACGCAATGGATGATATTGGTGACGTTGTAGAAGTGGCGAACCTCACCACTACCTTGGCAATCGAGCTCCAGCAGTTGTCCGAACTGCAACAAAAACGGGGCCAGCATCATCCTTGCGCGCTCATTGAGAACCAATGCACCAGCGACCATCGCACTGACGTCGGCTGGCGGGCGCGGGTTCTTGCCTCGCGCGCTGTCCGCCAAGCCGACGAGCGGACGATCAAGCCAATTTTTTGGACTTCCATTCGTGTTGAAAAGTCGTTCGAGCATGTCATCCCGGTTTAGAGAGACAACCATGGCGTAGTCTCGAACAGAGGCGCATCGCAGTTCCCAGATCGTCATCTGTCTTCCCCTACTCAAAGCGTCAACACGCCCGACAGCAATTGTGACTTGATCGAGCGTAGACGTACTCGACCCGATTCGACTTCGGTCGCGCGACTCAGCTGATAGAACACCGTGAGGTGGTACGTAGCCGCATGGTGCGGGCTGTGATGTGCGGCATCTGGATAGCCAGGCAGCCCTTTGCCATAGCGAGGCAGGAAGACGCCGTTGTCGGCGTCATTGATGCCGATACCCCACACGAACAGCAGGAGTCGAGAGTTCTCCGCTTCAATGTCGCGTAGCGCGACGATGTGATGAGCACAGACATCAGCGGGCCGAGCCTGCGACGTCGCTTTCGTTACGTTCGTGGATAGGGAGCGACGATGGTTGTAGTCCTTTCGCTCAGCGTTGGCCAACAATACTTCCGCTGAGGTTGGCAGGGTCATACCGTTCCGGTATCTGACACGTGCCTTCTGTTGGCGAACCAACAGCGAGTTTCGAACATCATACGAATTGAAGTTGCGTCCGTTGGATGCAATCCGATTGCTTGCAATGGTCAGATTCAAGATATCCGCTGGAGTGTCCAGGTCGGGCGCAAGCGAAGAGATACTGCCTGTTTTTGTCGACATGGTTCTTCTTCCCTGTGTGGTTGGCATGTCTTGAGCGGCGCCTCAGTTTGCTACAAAAGGCGAAAGGTGTCAGGACAATTTGAACGCATGGGGAAGGCCTATCGACCGCACGGCGGTGAATCAGCCCGTCCTCTCTTCAACTCTCGACCGAAACCGATCTGTCCCCAACACCTTCTGCTGCTGCAAGTGGAGGCGCATCTCTTCGACCAGTTCGTCGGGCAGCACCTCGGTGATCAAAGGGGCCGGAGGTAGTTGAATTCCGCTCTTTGATCGTGGTCTGTCACCATGAGTCGTATATACCTGAAGAGTCGGCGGACGGTGTCTGCCCTACGCGCGGGGCGCCGGTGGCGTCTGCTCAGCGCTCCACGTGTTCCGCCGCGCCCGGCGGTTTCGGCGTACCGATCCAGCGCCGCGTGCCGAGTTGCTGGTCGATGCTGTTGGCCAGTTGCTCGATGCGCGGGCGTACCGCTTCGGCGGCCGGGCCGGTGCAGCCGAAATAGAAGTCCACACTGCGGTTGCCGCTGGAGCTGTCCACGGTGATCTTGATGCCGGGCTGGTCGGTCATGATCATGCCGCAGCCGTCGTTGCGGCTGACGTAGCTGGCCTGCATCGCATCGAAGTCGGCGCGCGCCAGCGCGTCGTGGATCGCGGCCAGCTGGGTCGGGGTGACCTGGCCGGTGGCCTGCATGGTTTGCACGTGGGCCTGGCCGGTGAAGCTCACCTGGCCGGCGGCGGTCACGGTCACGCGATACGCGGGGCAGTTGCCGAAGCAGGTGCTGCGTTCGAGGGTGATGCTGTTTTCAGGCATGGGCTGGGTACCGTCGGCCTGGGCGCGCACGGCGCAGGCGCCCAGCCACAGCATCGAGCCGGCGAGCAGGCCGCGCAGCAGCAGGGTGCAGGCTGGCTTCATGGTGATGCTCCGTGTCGGTCGGGGATGACCAGCATAGCGGCGTGCGATGAAGGCGACGTGCGCGTGGCGTGCGGCACCATCAGTCCTCCTCCGCGTGCGGTTTCCACGCCTCGCTGAGCTGCTTCTGCACGGTGGCCGGCACCGCCTCGTAGTGGCTGAGGTCGAGGCTGTAGCGGCCGCGGCCACCAGTCATCGATTTCAGTTCGGTGGGATAGTCGGTCAGTTCGGCCAGCGGCGCCTGCGCCTTGATCACCAGCTCGCCGCCACGCTGGCTGTCGGTGCCCAGGATGCGGGCGCGCTTGCCGGCCAGGCCGCCGGTGACGTCGCCCACGTTGTGTTCGGGGATCGCCACCTCGATGTTGACGATCGGCTCCAGCACGGTGGGCCGCGCCTTCACCACGGCATCGAGGAATGCCTTCTTGCCGGCGCTGATGAAGGCCACTTCCTTGGAGTCCACCGCGTGGTACTTGCCGTCGTAGACGGTGACGCGCACGTCCTGCAGCGGATAGCCGGCCACGGCGCCGTGTTCCATCGCCTGGCGCACGCCTTTCTCGATCGCCGGCAGGAACTGGCCGGGAATCACGCCGCCCTTCACCGCGTCGACGAACTCGAAGCCGGCGCCGCGTTCCATCGGCTCGACGCGCAGGAACACCTCGCCGAACTGGCCGGCGCCGCCGGTCTGCTTCTTGTGCCGGTGATGGCCTTCGGCGTGGCCGGCGATGGTTTCGCGATAGGCGATCCGCGGCGGATGCGAGTCGACCTCCACGCCGTAGCGCTCGCGCATGCGTTCCAGCATCACCTTCAGGTGCAGGTCGGACAGGCCGCGCACCACGGTCTCGTTGAGCTCCTTGTGGTGCTCGACGCGAAAGCACGGGTCTTCTTCGGCCAGCCGCGCCAGCGCATTGGAAAGTTTCTGCTCCTGGCCCTTGTGCTTCGGCTCCAGCGCCAGCCCGAACATCGGCGCGGGAAACACCAGCGGCGCCAGGCTGATCCGGTCCTCGTCGTGCGAGTCGTGCAGCACCGCGTCGAAATGGATCTCCTCCACCTTGGCCACCGCGGCGATGTCGCCCGGCACGGCGACTTCGATCTCCACATGGTTCTTGCCCTGCACCCGGAACAGGTGGCCGACCTTGAACGGCTTGCGGCCGTCGTCGACCAGCAGCTGGCTGTCGCGGCGCACGGTGCCCTGCCACACGCGGAACACGCCCAGCTTGCCCACGAACGGGTCGTTGACGATCTTGAACACGTCGGCGATCACGTGGGCTGACGGATCGGCGCTGACCGCCAGCGGCGTGCCATCGTCGCGGGCGAACGGTGGCGGGTTGCCTTCGGCGGGATTGGGCAGCAGTCGCGCGGCGAGGTCGAGGAATTCGCGGATGCCCGCGCCGGTGCGGGCGCTGACGAAGCAGATCGGCACCAGATGCCCTTCGCGTAGGCATTGCTCGAACGCGTCGTGGAGCTGCTCCGGCGTGAGCGAGCCTTCGCCGGCATCGAGGTAGCGATCCATCACGCCTTCGTTGATCTCCACCACCTGGTCGAGGATGCGCTGGTGCGCCTCGGCCAGTGACGAGAAATCGGTGGCGCCGTCGCTGTGGAAGAAGCAGTCCAGCACGCGGCTGCCGCGATTGGCGGGCAGGTTCACCGGCAGGCATTCGCTGCCGAACTCGTCGCGCAGCGCGTCGACCAGGGCGGGCAGGTTGGCGCCGTCGAAGTCGATCTTGTTGATCACCAGCACGCGGGCCAGGCCGCGCGCTTTTGCATGCATCATCATGCGGCGCGTGCCGTACTCGATGCCGTTGATCGCGTTGACCACCACCGCCACGGTTTCCACCGCCGACAGCGAGGCCAGCGTGGCGCCGCGGAAGTCGGCGTAGCCGGCGGTGTCGATCAGGTTCACGTGGCAGTCGCCGTGGTCGAGATTCGCCACGCAGCTGTCGATGGAATGGGCGCGCGATTTCTCCTGGCTGTCGCTGTCGGAAACCGTGTTGCCGCGCTCGACGCTGCCGGCGGACTGGATGGCGCCGCCGGCAACCAGCAGCGCCTCGAACAAGCTGGTCTTGCCCACGCCGGCGTGCCCGGCGAATGCGATGTTGCGGATGCTTTCCGTGGAATACGTCACGATGCGACCCTCCCATGACTGGGCGCGGATCGTGCCGGCATCAACCACGGCGCCGCACGAAGCCGCGCTGTAGCGGCTGACAATGGCGGGCCGTCATGGTCGTCCTCGAGTTCGCGGCAGGCGAAGTCAGCGGATCGGGCGGTCATGGCGGAGAGGCGGCGCAAGGCGCCGCCCGCCTAGACTTGAGCCGAGCGGCGTGCGGGTCAAGCTGCACTGCGGGGAACCGCCGCCGTCGCCGGGTGGTCTCAAGCGCCGTGGCGTCGCCATCCCGCCGGATGTGCGCCGCCATCCGGCCGGCCGGAATTCAGTTCCCGCTCGGCATGCTGCCCGCTCCCGCCACGCCCGAGGTTCCGTCATCGCCCGCTCGCCGCTCGCCCAACGCCCGTCGCCGGTGTCCGCCGAGGAGTCGCCGGCGCCGCCGATGCACGAGGCGACCCCGCGCGCCCTGGCGGCCGGGCGTGGCCGCCGCTGGCACGAGCCACGGCGCGAACGCCGCCAGCACTGGCTGGCCCTGCTGCTCGCCGCGTTGCTGCACGGCGTGTTCGTGCTGGTGGTGTGGCAGCAGATGCGTCCACGAATGATCGCCCCGACCACCAGCGCGCCCGCCCAGGAAGCGCTGCAGATCCGCTTCATCAGCAGCGCGCCGGCGAGGGCGACATCACCGGCCCCGGCGTTGCAGGCACCGCCGCGTCCCCGCGCTCCGCTGGCGCCGCGCGAACCGCCGCGAAAGAACGCCATGAGCCTGCAGCTGCCCGCGCCGCCCCCGCCCGACACGACACGGCTGTTCGATGAAAGCGGCCAGCCCCTGTTGCCCGCCCCGGCAAGCAGCACGCCGGTGCCCGACTACGTGCAGCACCTGCCCCAGGGCGACCCGCGGATCATGCAGCACCGCAGTCCGGTCACCTACCAGGCCACGCGCTTCGACCAGGACTGGGGCAAGGGCAACGCCGTCGACAGCGCGCTGCAGAAGCTGGTCGACAAAACCACGGTGAAGAAGACCATCCGGCTTCCGCGCGGCGTGCGCATCCACTGCGCGATCTCGCTGGCCATGCTGGCCGGGGGGTGTGGCGGCGATCCACCGGCGAAACCTTCGGCGAAGGACGGCGACGTGCGCCTCAACATGGCGCCGGCGCGCTCGCTGGACGGGCAGGCGCATGCGCCGAAGCCACCGAGCGAGCAGGCCTGCATCGACATGTATCGCGCCGGCAAGCCGCTGGCCTGGGGTTGCCCGGTGGACACGCCCGATCGTGCCGTGGATGCCGAGCTGCGCGAGCGGGCCGCGAAGGCAGCGCGCGGGCACTGAACCCGCGGCGGCATGAACCTCGCGACGGTCGATCGTCACGCCCATCACGCGCAACCGGGGCGGCGCCCGCTACACTCATCCGATGCCCGCGCCACCGCCACACGCCACCTCCCGACGCGCCGCCAACCCCGCGCAGGTGATGCTGAACTCGCCACTGGCGGCGGCCACTCGTGCACGCGTGTATCACCAGCGCACGCGGCCACGGCCGCGCGAACGCACCCTGCGCATCGTGGCGATGGCGGGCGCCGTGGTGGTGCATCTGTTCTTCCTGTTCGGCTTCGTGCTCGGCCCCGCGTTCCAGGTCGTGCTGCCGCCCGAGCCAAAGCAGGTGCTGTTGCAGGTGCGCTTGATCGAGCCGCCCGAGCCGCCACCGCCGCCACCAGTGCGCGGCACGCCACCGAAAGAGCGCGGGCCGCGCCACCAGGGTCGCGACAAGCGGCCGGCCCGGGTCAGCGAACGCAGCGCCAACGTCGAGGCAGTGGTGACGCCGGCGCCACTCACAGCGGCCGCGCCGCCGGTGGTCGCCAGGGTGGCGAAGGTCAAGGCGCCCAAGCCGAAACCCGTGGCCGCGCCACCGGCACCGGTGAGCCTTCCGCAACCGGCCCCGGCACCCGATCTGCAACCGGTGCCGCTGGCCGGCGAGCCGCCGTCGATCAACCTGCCCACGCCGGTGGTGCAGGCGCCGGTGCCGCCGAAGTTCCAGCCCGAGTCCGTGCGCAAGCCGCAACTGGAAGGCAATCGGCCGATGCCGCCACCGCCTTCGCTGGCGATGCCCGAAGTGCCGCCGCAGGCCGCGCCGCCGATCGCCATGCCGAGCATCGCGCTGGACGTGAGCGTGCCCAAATCCGCAGCGCCGGCCAGCATCACCGTGATGCGTGCCGAGCTTCCCGCCGCGCCGCCGGTGCCCGCATTGCAGCCGGTGCCCCTGCCGGCGCAGGCCTCGCCCATCGTCAATCTGGACGCGCCGCTGAGCGCGCCCCGTCCCACGGTGTCCAACGAAAAGCCCCAGGTGCAGGCGCCGTCGATCGAGGTGGCCGAGGCCGAGCTCGACGCGGTGCCGCTGGCGCCATCGGCACCGGCCGAGATCAAGCCGCAGGCGCCCAGCGAAAAGATCGAGGTGACCGACACGCCGCGGCAAACAGCCGTCCAGCCGTCCATCGAACTTCCCGAACTGAGCGCGCCGCCCACGGTGACCCCGGCCGCCACGCCCGTTCCCGACAGCACGACGGCAAAAGCCGAATCGCCCCAGTCCAAGGCCAGCGACGAAGCGCAACAGCCCGCGCCCACCCCGGCGGACCAGTCGCCGGGGCGCGACGTCAGCCGCGCGCCCGACGCCATCCCGCAAGGCAGCGACCTGGGTGATCCAGGTCGAGCCGATGCCGTCGTGCGCGAACCGGCGGCGGCCGACAGCAGCGCCGCCACGTCGGCCCAAGCGGCGAAGCAGCCGGGCAACGGCAAGCAGGTCGCTGTCGACCAGACAGGCAAGGCACCGACTGCCAGCGACCAGGCTGGCAAGGCGCAGCCCGGCGGCAACCAGCCCGGCGCATTGCAGGGCGTGCAGCAGGGCAGTGCGCAAGGCGAGCCGCAAACCGGCCTGGGCGAGTATGTGCAACTGAAGCCGCATGGCGACACCCAGATCATGAGCCACGGCCGCCCCGACATCGGCTACAAGCCGACCCGCTTCGAACAGGACTGGGCACCCGAAGGCGAAAGTTCGATCGACACCGCGTTGCGGCGCGCGGCGGAGAAGACCCGGGTCACCCACACCTTCCATCTGCCACGCGGCATCCGCATCAAGTGCGCCGTGAATCCCCTGATACCGATCGCGCTGCTGGGCTGCGGCAACCCCGATCCGCCGGCGAAACCGCTGGACCAGAAAATCTACGATCGCCTGAACCTGGCCCCGGCCAATCCCGTGGCCAAGCCGGCGATCGCCGCCAGCAGCGCATCGCCGGCGCCGATGATCAAGTTCGACAACAGCGCCGAATGCGCCGCCGCCCGCGTCGCCGGCAGCCCGCCGCCCCCCGGCTGCGAAGTCATCACGCTGCCGGTCAAACCCGCCGCGCCGGCCTCATCGTCCAGTTCGTGGGTGCCGGCGAGCGACCAGTTCCATTGAGCTGTCGTGGACTGCGGTGGCGCCTTGCTCCAAGGCCCGGAACGCGCCAGCGCGACCGCGTCTTTTTCAGGCGAGGTTTGTCTTCCGTTCGCCAGGATGAACCGGCGTATCCATCCGGTGTAATGGTTCCGATGCACAAGCTGCAGTGTCCGTGCGGCAAACGCCGCCGAACTTCGTCCAGAAGGCAGGTAGGCGCGTTACCGAACCAGCACCTGCTATCACCATCGATTGTGGGGGATAAGACATAGCGCCCCGATTTGTGGGATATGCACAGGAAGAATTACCCGCGGAAGCAGGAGCCATCATCCGGCCAGTCCTGTCGCTCCTCACGATCGGTCCTTGACCAAGCGCAGCCGAAAGCTGAACATCCATTGCATATGCCCCGATATGGGGTCTACTAAGCGTTAGGCTCTCATGACAGACGGCTCTGATCAGTTTGACAATGCAGCCCGGAATCTTTGGGATAAACAAACCCTCCGATTCGGAGAAAGACAACTTGTCATTGCGTGCCTAATCCGCTCGGCTGATTGGCGGCCACTTAAAGCGCAGTGGTGGCGCGGCAAGGAAGTTTGCATCATTGGCGCAGACCTAGATGGCAACTTCTTCCTCCGGCACTGTGATGGTACCGTCAGATTCTGGGATCACAGGGAACTAAAGGATCATGTACTTTCGCCAAGTGTGCGAGATTTCGTGCGATCACTCATGTAGGTGTGCGATTGTCTCGCCTAACAACTCGTTCAAGGCGGACGGCTTCGCCGCCGCTTAACTCCAGCGTTAGGCATCAACGTAATGTCTGTCGAAATCACAGAGTTCCGGCAAATGCTAGAGGCGGGCCAGCGCTACTTGGGTGGCAACTGCTCCATCCAAGAGCTCAACGGCCGTGTCAGCCAGTGCCGTGACGCGGCTCGGTTCTGGGGCGGTCATCCTGCGCTTGCCCGAGTCGTGGACGATTGGTCTCAAGTTGTTGACCGGCGCTGGAATGAATGGGGGCATTCGCCAGGCCCACTTACGGAGCAGCAGTTCAAGTCATGGCTGGGCCAGCAGCTCGTACTGCTTTCGGCCCATGCCTAACATCTCATTCAAGCGGACGGCTGCGCCGCCGCTTAATTCCAGCGTTAGGCGCCACATGAAGGTTCGAGGAAATGGATGACCAAAAGCGCGGCCCTGAAGGTGTCGTCTGCAGCGTTCAAACGCTGGCAAACGGCACGCTCCGTGTCGTCATGGACGATGTTTCCAATGTAGGTGGGTCTGGCAAAGGGCCATGGGAACATCGGGTTTTGGTCACCTGGAAAGACTACGATGCAACCGAGCTCCAGAACCTTGAGTCCTTGTCAGAATCTGAACTAGCAGGGTTTGGCCACTATTTGCTTGCTCGTTTAATGGCAGTCCACGATGCTGGCACCTAACCAGTCATTCGAGGCGGACGGCTTTGCCGCCGCTCAATTCCAGCGTTATGCCCCTTTGAGGCTTTCCGGCAAATGAAAAAGCTACTTGCACCTCTCCTGGCCATCTTTGGCGTTGCAAGCGCAGCCCAACCTCCACCAAAGGTCGAAATGGTGGATACAAAAGCAATTCGCTATACGATGCCAACTGTTGCCGCGGACTCGCTTGAATTTGCTGTTCCAACTCGCGAGTCCTTCGAGGGTGCACCACAATTCCATGAGGATGAGTGGGCTCAATTAGAGTTTTTTCCAAAAGACCGTCTGGAAGAAATCAAGAAGCTCTTAGCTGAGTACAAGCCCTTTGAACAGGCCCATCGGGGGAAATACGGCTGGGATCAAATTTACGCACGTCGTATAGCACGTCGTCCAATCATCGCTGGCTCAGACGCAACTGATCGTCTCGCAGCCACTCTTAACGCAATCCCGACAAATGCCCCGATCCTCCTGACGTCGTCGAGCGCCTTAGGTCAGGTCAAAAACGGATTTACTGTCCCTCTCGCACCAAAGATCAATTTATATGGCCTCAAGAGCGAGAGCGGCATCACAGTTCTAGGCGTCATTCTTGATTCCGGCGCAGACGATTTAACCCTTACTAAGGTCTTTGCCAAACTAAACGCCAAGTACGATTTGATTCTCGTGGATTGGCGTCGTCAAATGGTGCTCGTTGGCGTTCACAGCAACAAAGACATTGACGTTTGGCGTCCGTAGCGGTGCATAACAATTCGTCCAAGCGGACGGCTTCGCCGCCGCTTAACTCAAGCGTTAGACCTTATGTCAGCACTACAACGCATCGCTATTGGTTATCTCGCAATCGTTGTGCTGTCCGCCGGATGGGCCGTCGGTGCCACTGCATTGTTTTTCCACTCGGAGCGCGAGCATCTACTGCCTGGCATCCTGCTTGCCCTTGTAACCTCGCCATCGTCCCTGTCGGTCAGTGCTTTGTATCGCGCATGGCCGGCCTTCTTCTCTCTACAGTTCACGCAAGTCGCCTGGCTCACGCTCTGCGGCGTGTGCCAAGCTGCGGTACTGTTTGCCTTAGGCCGGCGGCGTCCCAAACGCCCCGCCAAGGTCTAACTACTCGTTCAAGGCGGACGGCTTCGCCGCCGCTTAACTCAAGCGTTAGGCGTCGCTGTAACCATGGCACTTAAAATAAGCATTCATGAGTTCCCGCTTTCTGCGCATAGCCTTGTTCGCCTTCTCCGTGAGGGCAAGGATGGCCATGAGGCCAAGTTCTCCGACGAGGCAATTGCCAACTGGTGCTACGAACTCTTCACAGCTATAGACGGCAACCTGTACCTTGGCGATCTCGCTATTCCTGAACCGCCCCGGGTTTTGAGGAGGCTCCAACTCTTGAGAAGATGGAGCCATGAACAAGCCAAACAAGTTCTCACCT
>NZ_JBDGIQ010000008.1:0-147784 GCF_057657335.1 Rhodanobacter sp. Soil_C_14
CCCGCTGCGCTGTCGCTCAGGTTCTCGAACGAAGTCCAGTTCAGCAAGCCGCTGCTGCCGGCGTTCGCGCCGGTCAGGTTGTAGGTCTGGCTGCTGCCATGCACCGTGTCGCTGTGACCGCCGCCGCTCACCGACGTCACGCCGCTCCAGGTGCCGCCAATGCCAGTCGTCGCGCCGCTGCCGTTGGACAGGTCCAGCGACACCGCCGTGCCGTAGCTGGCGTAATTCAGCGCCTGCGCCGTGACATTGCCGGTAACGCTGCCGGCCGTGCCGAAGTTCACCGTACCGATGGCGTCGGTGATGGTCTGGAAGCCGCCCCAGTTGTAGCCGTTGCTGCTGCCCTGGTTGGCCACCGTGTTGTCCAGCACATAGGTCTGGCCCGTACCGATAACCGTGTTGTTTTGCGCCGCGTTCGCATTGAAGGTGGTGTATCCGCTCAAGCTTCCGCCCACGCCCGTGGCCGAGAGCACACCGGTATCCACGTTCAGCGTCAAATCGTGGAGGTAGTCGCTGTAATCCAGCGTCTGCGCCGTGACGTTGCCGCTGATGTTTCCGTTGCTGCCGAAATTGACCGTACCGGTGGTGTCGTTGATGTTCTCGAACGAACTCCAGCCCACCAGGCCACTGCTGCCCTGGTTGGCAACGGTGTTGTCCAGCTGGTAGGTCTGGCCGGAACCCGTGAGCGTGTCGCTGTTGCCGCTGCCTGTCACCGTGGTGACACCCGCCCGGGTACCGCCAATGCCGGTGGTCGCGCCGGCGCCATTGGACAGGTCGAACGTCACCGCCGTGGCGTAGCTGGCGTAATTCAGCGTCTTCGCCGTGATGTTGCCCGTGACGCTGCCGCCGGTACCGAAGTTCACCGTGCCGGTGGCATCAGCGATGTTGCCGAACGACGTCCAGTTCAGGCCGTTGCTGCTGCCCTTGTCCGCGACGGCATTATCCAGCAGATAGGTTTCTCCCGAACCCGTGATCGTCGCCCCGGAGCCGTTGCCGGCTATCGTGGTCAGGCCGAAAGCACTGTAATCCAGGCCCGAGTCGCTCGAGGTCTTCGTACCGACGTCGAAAGCTCCGGTCACGTTGGTGACGTCGCCGCCGGCACCTGACACTGCGCTGAACCCGGTATAGCTTATGCCACTTGTCGACGATGCTCCGGCGTGATCGTCGAAGCTGCCGGCAACGTTCGCAATGGTGCCGTTACCCGCCACGTTGGTGGCATTGGCGAAGGTCATGCCAAGGCTGATCAGTGCGCCGTCGTCGAATCCCGAGGCTCCGGTAACCGTCGTGGTGTCGGCGGCGATGAAACCATTGAAGGTGACGCCGCCGGTGCTGCCAGTCGTGTTGCCGGTCAGGTTGAACGCGGCGCTGCCCAGGCCGGTGATCGAACCGGTGCCGGTGATGCTTCCCGTCCCCGTTGGCGCAACCCCGGAAAATGCAGCGTTGCCCAGGCCTGCAAGCGTGCCGTCGACCGTGATGGTCGTTGCCGCGGTCGCCGACAAATCGCCATTGATCGTCCCGGTGCCCAGATCCAGCGCACCGCTGTTGCTGACTACGGTCAGCGCGCCCGTATTCAAGGTACCCAGAACCAGATCGCCGCTGTTCGTGACCTGAGTAGTTCCACCGGTGAGACTTACCGCGCCGGTGAATGCATTGAGGCCGTTCAGCATGATCGTCCCGCTGCCGGCGTTGAACGCCGAGGTGCCGGCTACGCTGAAGATGCCCGACGCCTGCGATATGTTGCCGGTCGTGGTGGTCACCGACAGGGGGCCGTTTACGGTTACGGCGCCCGCGTTGAACGTGCTGCTGTTCGTGGTCAGACCGGTCAGACCCGTCACGCCACCCACCACACCGCCAAAAGTTGCCGCGCCGCTCGTGCTCTGCACTGCCAGCGTGTGCGCACCGTCGACCGTCGAGACAAAGTTGATCCCACCGCTCGTGCTCGTCAACAGCGTATCGGCACCCAGCGTCACTGCGCCGCTGTACATCTGATCGCCGCTCGTGCTCACACCCGTGGCGTTGAGCGCCGTCGTGCCACTGACCGACAACGTGTTCAGGCCGGACAACACGCTACCGAGCACGGCATTGCCCGTAACAGTCAGGCTGTTGCCCGATCCGGTCACACCGCCGAGCAGTTTTACCGTCGTGCCCGTCAGGATGTCGCTGTTACCCAACGTCACGCTGTCGTTGTAGGTCTGCGCGCCGGTGGTGTGGACATTACCGCCCAGCATCGTCACGCCCGCCGCGTCCGTGGTCAGACTTGTCAGGGCATTCGCCGCACCAACCGCCCCACCAAACGTCGTCTGGCCGCCCGTATTCACCGAGAGGGTGTGCCCACCGTCCACCGTCGAGATGAAATTGATGGTGCCGCTTCCGCTGCTGGCAAGCGTCACGTTGGCGCCAAGGACCACCGGACCGTTGTAGGTCTGGTCGCCGCCCGTAGCGATGTTCTTGCTGATATTGATGGCACCGCCGGCCACGGCGGCATCCCCGCTGGCAGCGGACGCCGAGTTCAACACCAGCGCGGATGTCCCGGTGCCCGTCAATGCGGCGTTGATGTTGACATCGTTGGCGGCGGTGAGGGTAAGCGTGTTTGCGCTCCAGCTCACCGCATCATTCACGTTGATGTTGCCGCTGCCGCCGCCGCTGCCGCTGCTGGACAGGATCGTGAAGTTGCCGCCGCTCAAGGCAGTGGCAACTGCGCTCCCTGTCATGTCGCCGCCGCTGGCGGCTATCTTGAAATCCTTCGGGTCGATCAGCCAGTTGCCGGCTTGCCCATTGGGAGCGAGCGTATTGACGCGGGCGCTGTCGGCGATGCTGACGTGCGCAGCCGAGGTTTCGATGGCGCCGCCGTTACCGCCCAGGGCACCGCCGCGGGCGCTCAGGCTGCCTGCGATGGTGCTGGACTGGTCGCCCCACACGACCACGGAGCCGCCGTTGCCGGATTGCGTGGCGTCAGCATTCAATGTGGCGCCGGCGCCGAGTGTGCTGTTGGCGGCCCTGAGCAGTCCTTCCCCGCCTTGTTGGCCTCCGCCGACGCGAATGCTGCCGCCACCCAAGGTACCGGAGGCGTCAACGCTGCCGCTGACGTTGACATCCTGGTCGGACAGCAACTGGACGCTGCCGCCGTGCACGCCGGACACCGTGATGTTGCCGCTATTCTCGACGTTCCCGCCGTTGCCGACCAGCCGCACCACGCCGCCGTCAGTGCTGATGCCGCTGGCGTCGATCACACCGGCGTTGTTGACCAGGTTGGTGAACAGGTCCTTGGTGGCCGAAGCCTGCAGCACCACGGTGCCATCTTCGGCGCGCAAGGTACCCTTGTTGGTGACCGCGGCTTCCTTCGCGTCCAGGCGTTCCTTCAGTTCACCGGTGATCTGGATGTTGATCAGGCCATTGCCATCGAAGTCCAGCGTGGCATGGTCTGCGCCGTCGAGGTTGATCTTGCCGTAGTTGGCGAAGATCACGCCGTCGTTGAGGACGCTGCCGCCCACCAGACTGACCGAACCGCCGCTCGCGGCCTGAATCAGGCCGTGGTTGACGATGCCGGCCCTCGCGCCCGCCACGTTGAGGTTGTAGCGCCCCGCGAGAAAGTCGTTCGGGGTCAGGTCCAGCGTGCTGGCGAGCAGGCCACCGACATTCATCTGCGCCGTGGCGCCAAAGATGATGCCGTGCGTGTTGATCAGGAAGACCTGGCCGTTTGAATTGATCTTGCCGAAAATCTGGCTGGGGTTCTGATCGAGGATGCGATTCAGGGCCACCGCCGAGCGCCCCGGCTGATTGAACAGCACCGATTCGTTGGCGGCCAGGTTGAAGGTCTGCCAGTTCAGCGCCAGCTTCTGCGACACCTGGTTGATGACGGTGCTGTTGCCGCTTTGGGTGATGGAACCCGAACCACCCACCACCACGCCGCCGGTGGGTCCACCGGCGAGTGCTTCGCCGCTGAACACGATCGATCCCAGTGCCAGGCCCACGCAGAGACTGATGGGCCAGGTTCGCCTCAAGGGCAGTGCCGCTCCGGAAGTCCGATCTGCATGGACGCGCGCCGTCGTGCGCATCGTGCGCTGCTTTGTGCTCTTGCTCATGGTCGTCATCCGTCAGAACGTGAAGCTGAACCGGGAGTAGATGTGGTAGCCCTTTTTGTCAGACGCATCCTGCGAACTCAGGGGCACGGCACCGTTGAGGTGAAACTCGAAGTTGTGGAATCGCGGCAGGCGGAAAATCAGGCCGGCACCCACGCCACTCAAGGTGGCCGTGTCGGGCGTGATCTCGCGGTTGGCGCCTGCCGAAAAACCCTTGGCGTAGTCGACGAACACCTGGAACTCGAGCAGTTCGCGCCACGGCCTTCCGTAGAAAGGTGACACCTTGTCGCCGAAACCCGGGGCGTCGACGTGGTACTCCAGCGAGGTGTAGTAACCGCGGTCGCGCAAGGCATCGGCGATCGGGTAGGCACGGGTACTGTCGGGGCCGCCCAGGGCAAACTGCTCAAGCGGGACCAGAGCATCATTGGTGTACTGGCCCACCAGCTTCAGGTAGAGCCGCTGCGACTTGGTCAGGAACTGCATGCGCGTGTACGACAGCTTCGTCACCAGGAAGCTGCGCGAGTGTTGCGGACTGACCAGGTCGGGAACGAGCGAGTCGTCACTGATGGACTTGCGCAGGCCGACCTGAAGGATGTCGACACCGTTGAAGCGACGGTCCGTGTGCAGCATGCCGTAGGTCAGCTCCCCCACGGTGAATTTCTCGTCCGACAGGTGGAACCCCAGGCTGTCCAGCCTGGACTCTTCCCGGATCACATGCAGCGTGCTCAGCGCCTGCATGTCGTCGCGATTGATGAACTTCCAGTCCATGCCGCCGTAATACAGCGAACTGGGACCTTTCACGTCCAGCGCCGCGAACGAACCGGTGTTGATCTGCAGTTCGTTGCGGGAGGCGCCGACCACGGCGGACAAACCGGGCACCCAGGGCGCCGGCGCACGATAGGTGGTCGCGCCGTAGATGTTGTCGCTGGGATCCAGCGCATAGTCGACGTTGAGGTTGAATACGTCGCCGATGCCCAGCGGATTGGCCCACTCGATGCCGGCCTGTGCCCGGTAGCGGCCGGTCAGCTCGGTGCCGTAATTGTTGGCACCCAGCATGAACTTGACCGGACGCTTCGCTTCGGTGGCGATCATCACCAGGTCGGTATCGCCCGTGTTCTCGCCAGGCTGGAACGTCGAGGCCACGGTGACACCGGGGAGATCGCGCGCGTAGAGCAAGGCGGTGTCCACATCGCTCTTCAGCAGCGGCTTGCCGCGGAGTTCCTGCGCCGCAGCGGAGATCACGCTGGGCCGATAGCGCTTCGTGCCCTTGACGATGATCTTGCCGATCTTCCCTTCCAGCACCTGGATCTGCACGATCTTGTCCGGGCCCACCGTCTGCGCCGGAAGGAACGCGTTGGAGACGATGAAGCCGGCACTGCGATAACGCTCGACGATCTTGTTGGCGACTCCCTGCATGTCGTCGAAGCTGAGCTCCACCGGGGTACCGGCCTTGGCTGCCAATTCCTGGTATTGCGCGTCGGCCAGCGCCTGGATGCTGGCCGGGGTCACGCCAACATCGGAGTGGTCGGCCACGCCCGTCACGTGGAAACCCTGCACGGCAATTTTCTGCTCGGCAGCGGCGTCACGATCACGAACGGGCGGCACCACGTTGCCCGCCTGGACCTGCGCCGGCGGAGTCTGTGGGGAGCTGCCGACAGGCGCTGCGTTGCCGGAACCCTGGTCAGCTGATCCGCCGCCAGCGTCCTGTGCCTGAACGTTTCCGCCCGTAAGTGCAAATGCCAACGCTGCCGCGAAGCAAACAATGCGCACGATACATTCCCCTTGGCCGCATCTAATCGATCCATTGACGGTGTGCCCCGATGATCGGTGCCCACCAGCTGCGAACTTCCCAAGCCCCCGGCATTCAGGCAATTGCTGCCTGCTGGCTCGTCTTACCTCTATCAGGATACACCTTTGCCCTTCCAAAGGAAGAGCCGTTCGGCATCGAAAAAGATGCCCACGAGCATGCCCGGCAAGTTCTGACAGGGCGTGTCGGAAAAGGACTGCTTTACAGATCCGCGACAGTCAAAAATCACCTAAAAAGCAGGGTCCGCGCCGATCCGTGCCAAAGTTCCACAAGGCAACTCCGGCTGGATTTCACACACACAACCATGGCCGCCCAGGTTCGCGTTCGCGCAAACGAAAGAACGCGATACGCAGATGCCTGTCATGGATAGAATCGCAACCTGAAGCGACTGCCATGGCAGCCAATCAGTGACGCAGCATCAGCCATCCAGCCACCACCACGAGAACGGCTGCGGCAATCAGGATCAGCAGCACTTTCCTGGACAACGTCGGCCGCATCGAAACCAGCGAGGCGAGTGCTCGTCCGGCGTCAGCAGAAGAATCACTGACGCTCGCCGCGGCCGGATCACCTGAGCGCGACGCCCTGACGCTTCCCGGCGGCACCAGCGCCTTGCGCGCCGTGACCACGCCACCTCCATCCGACAAGGACTGCAATACACGACGGCGACGGTTGCGATATTCCACACGGGAAATCCGGCCGAGCCGATGGGCATCATCCAGCGCACGCAGATCCCGGTTGATGGCAGCTTCGCGTTCGGTCATTTCAGCTCCCTCAGTATCCGGAAACCCACGTCCCGTTGTGGCGATCCGCCATCGGCACGGCTGGAATCAACGCTGCAATCCGACCAGTAGCTGCTGTAGCTGCCGCCACGCACCATCACGCTGCCGCCGCTCACCACCCATTCCCACACGTTGCCGGTCGAATTGACCAGGCCCCAGGGGTTGCGTGAGCGGCCACGCGGGGAAACCGCAGCGCCGCCACCATCACCGCCGCCGGCCGAAGGAAGGATGCAGTTGCTGTCCTCGGCCTGCTTCCAGCCACCACCGCCTTTCGCCGCGTGCAGCCATTCCGCGTCGGTCGGCAGGCGATAGGTGAATCCGCCGCTGAGGTCACTGAGCCAGCGCGCGTAGGCACGCGCCTGATCCAGGCTGATGTTGCTTATCGGCGCGTTGCCAAGATCCTTGTCGGCCACCGACACCGCCGCACACTTGCCGCTGGCGCGGCAGAACTGGTTGAACTCGTTGATCGAGATTTCCGCACGCGAGATGGCGTAAGCCTTGCCGCCGTTCACGCCGGGCACAACCACCAGCAATGGCCCGCGCCCGCCATTGATGGCATCCGAACAGAACTTGCCCTTGCCCGCCAACCCCGGCTTCGCGCAGGGATCGGGACCACCCGCCGCAGCCACGCCTCCGCTGGGCGCTGGTTGCACCACCGGTGTCGTGCCGGTCTTTCCGGTCGTCACGGGCGGCCGCCCCGGCATCGGCGCCGGCGTCTCGGTCACCGGCGTCGATACCGGTGCCGTCACCTGCGGGGCGGGTGCTGCCGCAGCGGCGCGCTTCAGCTTGTCGAGCTGCTCGGCGAGCGACCGGGCAGTCAGCTGGCCTCGCGCCTTCATGCTCGTTTCCAGCTTGCCCAGTTCGGTGGCGTCATTCCTGCGCACGCTGTCCAGTTGCTTCTGCAACTGCGCGTACTCGACACTGCCCAGTGGCTGCTTCGAGGCGGCCATGATGGCGGCGACCACATCGTAGCGGGCCTTTGCCGCGCGCAAGTTCGCGTTGTTGCCGAGTGCTCCCAGGCCCTGCCCGAGAACATCGGACGCACGCTGGTAGCGCCCCTTCTGGAAGGCGTCCTCGGCCTGGCCCAGATAGGCGTCGGCCAGCAGCTTCGGTCCCTCAGTCTTGAGGAAGGGATTGTCTGGCTGCAGGGTCTTGATCCGCGCCAGCGACTGGCTTGCCTTGCTGACGTCGCCAGCGGCCACCGCGCTCTTCATCGACTCGATACGCGACTTGACTTCGGCGTCGGCGCCTTCCTGCGCGGCCTTCGCCTGCAACTGCTGCTGCAGCGCATCCAGTGCCGCACCCTGCGCGATCAGCTCGGCCGATTTCGGTACGTACTTCAGGCCGAAATCGACCGCGATCCTTGCCTGCGGCAGATGCTGCGGGTCAGCCAGCCGCGCGGCTTCCGCCGCGATGGCCGCACCCAGCGCGTTGACCGCCCGTTCGGTTTCGGGAGACTTGTCGGCGCCGAGCGTGGCCATCGCGGTGGCCACGTCACGCTGCCAGTCGGGTGTCAGGGTCGGCTTCGTGCCCAGGCTGGCCAGCGTGGTGCGTGCGTCGGCAAGTGCCTGCGTCTGCTGCTGCAAGGTCTTCTGTTGCGCCGCCGAACGGGAAGCGGCCACGTCGGCCAGCACCCTGGCGAAGCTGGCTTCCGCGGGATCGATCTGCTGGCCGGCCTGGGCGACCCGCTCGGCCGCATCCAGGTTGCCGCCGGCGATCTGATCACGCGCCAGCTTGGTCAGGCCGGCATCGGCCTGGGCCTTCACTGCCGCGTAGTCCGGAGAATCGGCGCCGATCTGGGTGCGTGCGGTATTCAGGGCGCTTCTGACGTCCTGCAGCCAGACCACCGTGGCCTGGGGGCTGGCAAGCAGGTCGGTTACCCGACTTTTCGCCAATGCGGTGCGCTGTGCTTCGCTGGCGGCCTTCTGCGCCAATTGGTTCTGCTGTTCCAGCAAGGCCTGCCGCGTCGCCGACAAGCTGGAGTCGCCCGGGAACAGATCGATGCCGAAGCCGGCAATGCTGATCGCACCCGGCAGGTCGCCCGCGCCTTGCCTTTCCTTTGCCTGGGCTGCCAGAACATCCTTCAGCCGCGCCGTCTGCGCCGCCAGTCGCGGATCGTCTCTCAGCAGGCTGGCCGCATCGTGATAGGCCGTGGCCACCTTGGCCCGCCAGTCATCGGCGCTGACCGGCTGGTCCAGCAAGCCGGTGAGCGTCTGCAAGCCCTGCTCCCGCTGCTGTTGCAGCGCCTGCGCTTTCTGCTCCTGCAGCCGTTGCGCCGCCAGCGCCTTGCCGATTTCATCGAGCTGAGCGCTGCGCTGCTTCAGTCTCGCCGAATCGGGGAACAGGCTGCTTGCCAGCTTGAGTTCGACGGTTGCCTCGTCGACACGCCCTGCGTCGATCGACTTGCCGATGGCGGTGTCGTACTTCAACTCCAGTTCGGCGTTCTTCAGCAGGGCACTGTTCGGATCGATCGCGCGGATGCGGGTCAGCGTGGTGACGACGTTGTCCGGCTGGTTCTCGAAAATCGCGTCGGCGCTGATCTGGTCGGTCAGTTTGGTGTCGAGCGAGTTGAGCAGGTCGTTGCGCTGCTTCTCCACCTCGGTGCGCTTGATATCCAGCGCTGGCGAGTAAAGCTTGAGGTCGTCGCGCAGCTTGAACACCTTCTGGGTGCCGGCATAGTCGTAACGGTCCCTGGCCGGATTCCAGTAGGCGTCGATGCGGCCGAGCAGGTAGCTCTGGATCAATTCGCCCTGATCGATGATCGTACGCTTGCGGTCGTCGTCGTTCAGGGTGTCGAGGGCCTGCAGGGCCTGGCCTTCATCCGCGTAGTGGTCGGCACGCGTCATGGTGAAACGGGCGATCACCTCGGCCAGATGATGATTGCGCTGGTAGGTCGTCCATGCCCAGGCGCCGCCGGCAATGATCAGAATGGCCGGCACGCCGTACAGCAGGTACGGCAGTGCGCGTTCGCGCGCGCCCACGTCGCGCAGGCCTTCGATCAGCTCGTTGGCGCTCTTCAGGCGCTGCGCCTTGGTGAAGGCCACGCTGGCGCAGAGCGTCTTGTACTGATGCTTGGTCAGCCCCTTCACCGGTGGCGGCTTGCGGCCTTCCTTCATCGCCACTTCGGCGCTGGCCTTGTCGTACGGATGCTTGCCGGTGAGCAGTTCGAACGTCACGCAACCCAGTGCGTAGACGTCATCGCCGGGCACCGGGTCTTCACCCCGGATCATCTCCAGGCTGGCGTAGGCCGGGGTAAGCGCGCCCAGCGTACCGGCGTCGAACACGGTCTGTTCGCCGACGGCATCGCCCATGTGCTTGCCGGCGCGGGCAATGCCGAAGTCGAATACCTTCGGCACGCCTTCGCGGGTGACCATGACGTTGGCCGGCTTGAAGTCCGAATGGACCACGCCGGCCGAGTGGGCGCGCGTGAGCGCCCGCGCCATGCCTTCGATCAGCGGCCGGGCTTGCGCCAGCGGCATGCCGTTGTAGGCCTTCTCGCGAATCAGCTGCTTGAGATCGGAGCCGTCGACGTACTCCATCGTCATGAAGACGATGGTGCGGTCCTTGTCGAAGTCGTAGACGCGCACGATGTTGTCGTGCGCCAGCTGTTGCGAGCGGCGCGACTCGCGCTGCAACGAGATCAGCGAGTCGGGATGGCGGCGAAATTCGTCGTTCAGGATCTTGACGGCGACGTAGGGGTCACGGTCACGGGCTTCCACCTTGCGCTCGTCGCGGGCCTTGAACACCACGCCCATGCCGCCGCGGCCGATCTCCTTCTCGAGGTAGAAACGTCCCTTCAGCAGCGAACCGACGGTGACGAAGTCGGACGCATCGCCTTCGGCGATGTGGTTCCAGCTGGAGCTGCTCATGCTGGAACTGGTGCCGGTCATCCCCTGCCGGGTGCCCTGCGTGCCGGTCGCGCCGACGGTCTGCCCTTCGGTCGGTTCCCGTGGCGCGGCCGAGGCCGGTTTCACCATGGTGGCTTCGTCGTCTGCCACCGGCGACTGGACCGGACGCGAGGTGGGCTTGACCACGGTGACATCATCCAGCGGCGGGGCTGGCGGACGGGAAGCGGGCTGCACCCGGGTCGCGTCATCACTGCCGGCTCCGCTCGGCGGAGCCGCCGGAGCGATCGGCGCGGGGCGCTGCGTGGCGGGCTTTACCTGGGTAACGTCTTCGTCATGCGACGCGTCTGCCGGGGAAGCCTGTACGGACGCCAGCTTGGCCAACAGGGCCTTGGCCACCATCGAATCGAGCGCACCGGCATCACGCTGCTGTTCGAGCCACTCCTGTTCGGCATGGTATTGCGCCTCGGACACGGCTCCGCGCGCACCGAGTGCGTCGAACAGGGCGGCGAGCTTGAGCTTGTCGGCCTGGTAGGCGGAAACCAGTTCGGCTATGGAATTCATGAGTGGGAGGTTTTCTTCATTCTTGGATGCGAACGACGACGGCCGAGATGTTGTCCCGTCCGGCGCGGCTCATCGCCAGGTCGAACAGGCTGGCGACGAGATCCTGCGGTTGTGGGTGGCGACGGCATTCGTCGTCGAGTTCGGCATCGGACATTTCCTTGTTGATGCCGTCAGAGCAAAGCACGAAGCCCATGCCGGGCCGATTGCCCGCGACGACCCAGTCGACGAACAGGTGTTCCTCCGCACCCACCGCACGCGTGAGGACGCCCGAGCCCGCCTGAGCCGGCGCCGCAGGGGCGCCAAAATGGGTGACATCATCATCGCCGCCATGCACGTGATCGCGGGTGATCTGACGCAGCTGGCCATCCTCGAAACAGTAGACGCGGCTGTCTCCCACCCATCCGCACAGCATGTAGTCGCCGTCATGCACCAGCACCACGACGGTGGATCCGATCAGGTCAACCCCTCGCGTGGCGGCGGTCTGCAACAGTTCGGCATTGACCTGGGAGAGCGTGTCCTCGATCGCTTCGATGAAGTCCAGGGCGCTGCCGGAACGGGGCAAGGCACCGAGGCGCTCGACGATCATCGAGCTGGCGTAGTCGCCTGCCGAATGGCCACCCAGTCCGTCGGCGACAACCCACAGGCCGACTTCGTCGCGCACGAGAATGGAGTCTTCGTTGTGCTTGCGCACCTTTCCGGTCACCGTGCGTCCGGCCGAAACATAGCGGGTCATCATGCACCAACCTCGATGATCGTCAGCGGCCACCTTGCCGCATCCACGCCCAGTCCCGCGGCATTCGCCAGCCGCAGGCGTGCTTCGTCGACGGGCAGCGCGAGATGGCTGGCCACGACGTCCGGTGACAGGTGCAACAAGGACTCGCCCGCCATCAGCAACAGGCGATCACCCGCGACGAGCTCGCAGCGAACCTCTCCGCACAGTGGCTGCTCCGACGCGCCCAGCCCGGGAGCACCGGGCACCACGCTGCTGAACAACAGGTCGTCGAACTCACCGTCGTCCGCGCCACCGGGCAGTGGATCGTCGGCTTGCGCGAACAGGGGCTGCGCGCGTCCATGGCGCCAGTGCCAGGCGCCCGCGGCGCCAATCCGCAGCAAGCCGGACTGACCCGCGACGACGTGGGCGGCAATCACCGCGCAGTCCTCCAGCACCGGGTCGATCAGGTCCTCGCTGGCCCGACGCAACGGCGGATTGAGCATCAGCAACTGCCTGCGCAGCGAATGCATGCCGCCGATCAGGTCGCTGCACGACATCGTGCGGATGATTCCGGACACCTCGCCGACCGCCCGCTGGCGTGGATCGGCCATGCCGACCTCGGCCGACAGCACGGTCAGTCCGCAGTCTGTTCGTTCCACCACGGTGACGGCCGCGACGATGTCCACCTCCCCGGCTGACGTTGCCTGAGCCATCGGGGCAACCAACGGGACCGGCGGTGCCAAGGTCGCCACTTCGGACGTCCCGACGAGATCGGCCAGCAGATCCGGATCATCAGGCAGCCATGCGCCGGAAGGCGTCGATGGTGGCGGCGGCGGCATGGCCGACACCGGGATGGCCGACACCGCGGCAGCCGACACCGGGGCGGCCGGCGCTGCCGCCATGAGGTCGTCGAGCAGGCTGTCCGCGCGTTCCGGCATCGGTACCGCGCGCGGCGCCGATCGTTCGAACGCCATCGGCGATTGCCACGCCGCGGTGCCGTGTTGCGCATCCAGGAAGGTCACGTAGACGGATGCCGCCGGCAATCCGCGGGTGGCCAGCACACACGCCGGAACACGTTCGCTACCTGCCGTCCACCACAGGCACCACGGGCCCGGGACGGCGGCCAGACGCTCCCACACTTCACCCAGGAACGGCTCCGGCGAGGAGGCCACGCCGAGGGGCAGGCGCCAGTGTGTCGCGCGATTCCAGTCGACGTCGCGCAGCGACGTGGCGGCCGGCGACGACGCCCTCGCCAGCGGGTCACCCAGGGCAGCCACCTGCTCGTCGAACGCCTCCACGCTGATGCGGGCGTCGCACTGCGCCGTGGCGTGCACCTGCTCGGCCGCGTCGGACCAGGCTTTCGCCTCGGTCAGCGCGCGGGTGCCGGATGCGATGTCCGCGCCGAGCGGGGCGGCGATGACCATCGGGAAGCAGCGCCCCACCCGGTCCACGCCAGGCCCCATGATCCCGAACCAGGCGGAATCACCGCACACTCCCGGGGCGAAAAGAAAGCGCCACACCGGACTGGCGTGGTAGGCGTCATGCCAGCCGCCGCCCAGTTCGGCACGGCTGGCCGCCACCGCCTCTTCGAAATGCCTGTCCCAGACATCGACGAAAGCCGATGGCAGCCGGCGCTGCACGAAGTCTCCCGCGCAAGGCAGCTTTCCGAAAAAGCCCGCGACGGAAGTCGGCATGCGTCTAGCCCCCGCACCGGAAACTGGACAGCGCGTTGCTCAGGAAGGGGTTTTTCAGATTGTTGGCCTGAACGGTCACCTTGGCGACATGGCCACCGAAGTTGAAACTGGCCACGAAACGCAGATCGGACTGCTTCTGCAGGTTCGCCGCCTGCAGCGCACGGAAGAACGCCCAGTCGCCGCGATAGTCGAAGGTGGTCAGCAGGGTCCCCGCGGTGTCGTAGGCGGAGATCGAGACATGACCCGGCGTGGGCCCCGGCCACTTCATGGTGGCCATGGTCGAGCCACCGGACTGGTATTCGTATTTCTGGCCATCGACCTCGATCACCAGCTTGCCGATGCCTGCGTCGAGCACCGGCGCGAGCAGCGTGAAGTCGACCTCGGGCATGTTGCCGCTGCGGAAGAACATCTGCTTGATCCGGTCGGCACCCTGCAGTTGCGCCAGCATGCCGGCCGAACCACTGATCGCGCCCGGGCCGGTCTTCCACTGCCAGTTGCGGCCGCTGGCATCGATCAGCTTGCCCACGGTCTGGTTGTAGAAGCCGTCGAAGCGGCCGCCATAGCCGAACATCTCGCCGAAGTTCTGCAGCGGGATATCGTTGTTGCTGGACGGCGAGAACGGATAGCGCCCGCGGGTGTAGTCGGCGCAGTCCTTGGCCACCATCTGCTGGTACTGATCGTCGAGAGCACCCTTGGTGCCGCTGGCCACCAGCGCCTGGCTCTTGCCGGTCAGCGCCGCAAACCAGCCCGAAGCGGGTGCCGGCAGCTGGCCGGCCGCCTGCTGCGCCATCAGCAGTTGCGGATTGGGCTGGCCCGCGGCCGAGCTGAAATCGCCCATGGTCAGCAAGGTCTTGCTGAGATCGTCGAGCACCTTGAGCGTCTGATCGATCGGCGCGGCGCCCGGGCCACCTTCGCTCAACTTGTTGATCTGCTCGAAGTGGTCGCTGATCACCTGCCCCGGCTTGGCGGCTGCCGCATCGTCACCCGGCGCGGCGGTCCCGGCGCCGGCCTGGGCGAGCGCGCGCGCCAGGGCGGACTGGGTCGCCTTCTTCTGGGCCAGCTTCTTGGCCACGTCCTCGGCCTTGTCCTTCGCATCGGCGGGCGGTGCGCGCATCAGGTCGTGGGTGTTGTCGCTCACCACCTTCAGCAGCAGCTTCATCGGCGAGTTGGGGCCGGCCAGCTTGGCCGCGATGGTGCTGGCATCCTGGATGTTGCCGATCGGCTGCAGCTCCAGATCCGCCAGGATGTCATCCCAAGCCTTGATGTAGTCCTGCTCGTAGAGTGCCAGCACCTGCTGGGCGAGCCGGGCCTTCTGCAACGAATCGATCTTGGTGGCGCCGAATACCCAGTCATCGGCGGCGAACTGCGTGACCGCCTGATCGATGCCCTTGTCGACTTCATCCTTGAACACCGGTTGCGTGAACAGCGCCGGCAACGGTTCCGAAAGCGACGCACCGCTCTTGCGCCGGTAGACGTTGCCGAGCAGGCCCAGCTCCTTGTCCAGTCGCAGCGGCGGATACGCACCGCTGTCCGCATTCAACTTGATGTTGCCGTAGATCAGCGTGGCCAGATCCGCGGTGCGCAGCGTGTTGCGCGCCTGTTCCACCAGGCTGGCATCCAGGTTCAGCGCGCGCAGCCGCCCCTCGTGTCCGACCAGCGCGTCGAAGTGCTTGGTCAGTGCCTTCTGCAGCACGGGGTCGGACGGGAACAGTCGCCGCCATTCGATCGCCGCCAGCGCCACGATCTGGTCGTGATCCAGATGCTCGGGCTGACCCAGCATCAGGTAGCCCTTGAGGTAGTAGTAGAGCATCTGCGGGTCGCCCGCATTCGCGGCCAGGCCGGCCCGGAACTGCGAGGCCACGCCAGGCAGCAGCAGCGCGTTCAGCTCGCGATAGTACGCGTCACGCACTTCGTCGCCGACCGCATTGCCCTGGTACAGGCCGAAACGCATCGACAGCGGCACGTCGCCCTTGTGCTGCTCGGCGACATCCACCGCACTGGACAGCGACTCCAGCCGCTCCAGCACCATCGCGAAATAGGCCTGCTGGTTCGGTGCCAGCGACGCGTCGCTCTGCGTCGGATACTTCTGCAATGCCGCCTGCACCTGGCCCAGGTAGGCGCCGTTGCGCCGGTAGCTGCTGGCCAGGCCGAGGATCAGCAGGCCGCAGGCCAGCAGCACGCCGATGTACGCGGCCGCCTGCAGCAGGGTCTTCTGGCGCTCCAGCTTCGGATTGGTGCCGGCAAAGCCGGATTCCTTGAACAGCACGTCCCGAAGCAGGCGCTCGACGAAGAAGGTGCGGCTCTGGGCGCCAGGCACGTGCAGGCGCGAAGCGTCCAGCCCGAAGGTGCGTGCCACCGCGCCCATCATGCGGTCGATCGGCGTGCCTTCCTGCGTGCCCGAAGTGAAGTAGGCACCACGCAGCAGCAAGGGCGCGTCGTACTGATGGCCGGTGAACACGCCTTCGACGAACTGCCGCGTGATGTCGCGCAGAGCGCCGAGCTGCTGCGGGAACGACAGGATGGCCGCGCGCCGGGTGCGATCGCGTTCGCCGTGGAGCCGATCGAGGATGCGCGTGTTGAGCCGATCCAGCAGCAGGTTGAATTCTTCGAGGAACTGCTTCGCCGCGCTGCCGTCCATGGTCTTGTCGACCGCGAACGACATGCCCCAGACCTGGCTGCGCAACTCGGGATTGAGGTCGTCGAAGAACTCGGTGAAGCCGGCGACCAGGTCGCACTTGGTGAACACGAGATAGGCCGGCACGCCGATGCGCAGGTGCTTGGCCAGTTCGTCCAGGCGCTGGCGAACCGCCTGGATGTGCTGCTGGCGGCCATTCGCATCCAGGGTCAGCAGGTCGGACAGGCTCATCGCCACGATCACGCCGTTGATCGGGCGGCGCTTGCGGTACTTGCGCAACAGGTTGAGGAACTCGGTCCAGGCCGATGCATCGGCGCCGCGGTCGGAGTCCTGGGTGGTATAGCGACCGGCGGTGTCGAGGAATACCGCCTCGTCGGTGAACCACCAGTCACAGTTGCGCGTACCGCCGACGCCGCGGATCGCTTCCTTGCCGAACTTGTTCGACAGCGGAAAGTTGAGGCCCGAGTTCTGCAGCAGCGTGCTCTTGCCGGACCCCGGCGGCCCGATCACCACATACCAGGGCAGCGCGTAGAGATTGGTTCCGCCGCTGCGATTCTTGCGCAGGGTTTCCACCGCCTCCTGGAAGCGGTTCTGCAACTGCGCCCGCTCGTTGGCGGAGCGATCGTCACGCTCGCCGCCGGCCTGGGCGGTGCCCTGATCGCTCAGGTCGCTGGCCATCTGCTTGGCCTTGCCGCGCACCCGCATCTGTTGCAGCTGCAACCAGACCGCCCAGATCACCACGATCACGATGATCACCAGCAAGCGGACCACCGGGCTGGCCAGCGGCTGCGACTCGCCGAAGCCGAGGTAGGGGCCGCCGAACCAGATCAGCAACGACAGCAGCAGCAAGCCGACGAGGGTGATGAACAGGCGGGATTTGAACAACGCAAGAAGCTTGCCCACGATGTTCAGTCCTCCGGGCTGTAGAGAATTTCGACGCGCCGATTGCGCGCGCGATTGGCCGGCAGGTCGGGCGGCAGTGCGATCGGTTGCGAGGAACCCGCACCGCTGGATTCCAGCCGCCCGCTGTTGTCGATGCCCTCGCCGAGTATCTGCAGCACCGACCTTGCGCGCTCGGCGGACAACGCGTAGTTGTCCTTGAAGCGCAGCGAGTGCACCGGCTGGTCATCGGTGTGGCCCACCACGACGACCCGCCCGGGAACCTGGTTCAGTGCGGCGGTGATCGCATGCAGCATCGGAACCTGCTTGTCGGCCACCTCGGTGCCGCCGGATGCGAACATGGCGGCGGCATTGAGGCGGACCAGCGCCGAACCGTCCGGCTTCTCGTCCACCGTCAGGGCGCCAGCCTGCTCCTCCGGCGCCAGCAACTGCTTCAGGCTCTTGCGCTCGACCTTGGGCTGGGCCTGGCGACGCTGCGCGTCGTCCGGCGGCACCGCGGTTTTCAGGCCGATCTGCACAACCTGCGCGCTGACCGGTGACGACAGCTCGTTCAACCGCGTGAAGAAATACAGGAAGGCGCCCAGCAGCAGGCAGGCGCCTGCGGCCAGGATCACCCAAAGCGGAACGTGGCGCACCAGCGGATTACGCCGATCCTCGATGCCCTTCCAGTGCGGCGCCAGTTCCTCTGCCGCGGGCGGGCGCTGTGCCTTGATCCGGCGGTACAGCTCTTCCTGGATGTCGGCCAGCTTGGCGCGACCATCGGCTTCGATCTGGTAGCGCCCGCCGAAGCCGAGCGCCAGGCAGATGTACATCAGTTCGATCAGGTCGATGTGTTTCGAGAAATCGGCACACAGCCGGTCGAGGATGATGAAGAATTTCTCGCCACCGTACGACTCGCCATGGAAGACCACCAGCAGCGTCTTCGCCGCCCAACCGCTCTGCTGCCCCCACGGCGTGTTCATCACCGATTCGTCCAGCGTCGAGCACAGCACGTAGCGCGCCGCGGTGATGGTCTGGGCGACGATGCCGGCGGCCTGCGCGTTGCTTTCGAACTGACGGACCTGGGCAATCACCTGCTCGCGCAGATGAGCCGCATCGGGTTGTGACACGCTGTTGCGCAACTGCACGGCCAGCAGCAGCAGCGGGCTGGCGGCCTGCACCAGGGCGTTGAGACCGCCGCCCAGAAAGTCGCTGATCGCGGCCGGAGGGGCCATCTCGGCGCGCGACACCGGGCCGCGTGCAGCTGCCGCGGGTGCGACGGGCGCTGCAGCAGCCGGTGGCGGGGCGGGCATGGGCGCCGGCGGTGCTCCGCGCGGACGGACCACCGTCGCATCGCGCATGGGATCGTCGTCATGGGGACCGTTGCTGTTCATGCGCTCAACCTCTGATCGCCCACAGTTGCAAGTCGAGACCGGCGAACTCGCCACCGAAGTGGAAGGCGATGCCGCCCGACGTCTTCAAGGCCCGCCACATCGGCGAATTCTTGTCGAACTCGAAATACAGGTAGCCGGAGTTGTAGGGAATCTGGCGCGGCGCGACCGGCATCGGCGCCACCGGAATGCCGGGGAGCTGCAGGTTCACCAGGTCGCGGATCTTCTCCACCGGACCGATCTTCGACTGCGCGGGCAACTGCCGGCGCAGGTCTTCGGACTTCATGTCCGCCTTGGCCGCCAGCACGAACGCGGCGCTGTCGACCAGGCTGAGATCGGGCACCACGGCCACCCACACGCCGAACTTGCGCTGCTGCAGCGGAATCGGAATCGCCGTCTGCTCCATCACCGCGCTCAGGCTGCTGCGCAGGGCCTGGATCAGCGGCTCGAAACTCTCGTACAGCGCCTCGTGCCGATACGGCGGAAATGCCGGCGGCCGCTTGCCCGGCGCGGTGAACGTGCACAACTCGCCGGCCATCTCGGTCAGCACCCGGTAGAAGTCCTCCGGGTGCAGGATCGGCGCGGCGGCAAGATGGGCGATCAGTGGCTGGTAGCGGTTGACCACCTGCAGCAACAGGAAGTCGGCGATCTCGGCGGCGCCGCCGCGGTCGGTCACCGCCACGCGGCTGGCCAGCGCCTCGCCACGCTGGTGCAGCAGGCCAAGCAGCTCGGTGAGGAAGGTGGTGAGCTTCGGTGCGGCATGACAGCTCAGCGCCGTCGGCATGAACGCCTCTTCGAGGATCACCCGCCGGTCGGAACGACACTCCACGATCCGTGCGACGGGAATCTGGGCCAGGCCCTCCAGCGGTTGCGATTGCGGCAACAGCCGGCTGTTGAGACCGCCCACCTCCAGCGCCGTCATCCCGTCGACGCTGCCCGAGGCGTCACGCACCTCGGTTTCGCGCACGCGGAAACGGAACAGCTTTTCGGCAGGTGCCTCGGGGCGCCCGCTGTCCGGTTGTGCCGGCGAGCGCAACGGCAAGGTCAGGAACACCGTCTGGTCGCGCCAGTTGCCATCGACCTCCAGCGCCAGCGGCAGCGGATCGTCCGCAGGCATGCAGAACGGCGTGCCATCGGGGAACACGCCGCGGGCGCGCTTGATCCCGAGCTTGCCGATCGCCAGCAGATCGGTCTCCAGTTCCAGTTCCGAAAAGCCCCAGGTGTAAGGGCGCAGACTGCCAGCGCGCAGTTCCACGAAGCGCTCGAGATAGCGTTCCTGCTGCTGCAGATGCTGGGGCCGAAGGAAGAGTCCCTCGCTCCAGACGACCTTGTTCATATCCGTCATGCGTCGCACCTGCCCCTGTGAGTCCCCGACAGCATTGCCGGGTGTGTCGGTGCCGGCCATCAGCGTGCCGGCACGTCCCCTGAATCCGTCCTTCGATCTGCGACCTGCAATGCCCCCCGGCGCCGCTAGTGATGTGCCTTCTGCATTCTCCGCGCCGACTTCAGGCGTGACAACTGTTCTTCATAAGCCCGTGCGAACTCGTCGCCGAACAGGCGCCGAAAGCATTCGTCGGGATCACGCGAGAGACCTTCGAAGTGTTCGCGGTACTTTTCCCAGTACTTGCCCTTGCCGGCGAATGCCGACCGCTTCGCGCCATCGGTTTCCTGTTCGAAGCGGTCCGGGTTGAAATGCACCAGCAGGGATTCGAACGCGGCGCGGACGCCGGCGAGCATGGCCATCTGGTGGCAACGAATGTCGTCGAAGGCATCTTCGAAGGCCGCTGTCCCCGACATGAAGGCGCCGTTCGAGGGCGCCATGATCTTGGCCAGCGCATCCTCCGGATTGGGCGCGAACTTCAGCGGGTTGTTCTCGGAACGCTGGATGATCGTGACCGGCAGGCGGAACGTGTTCTTGATCTCCGCCCGCGCGCGCAGCACGTCCATCACGCCATCGACGACGACCCGGAAGATCTGGTTGACATCCGTGGGCAAGGCCGTCGAAGCCGCCGGAGGCGGCATGTACGGGACCACCGGCGGCGCATGGGCCGTCGGCGCGACCACCGGAGGCGGCGCCACGGCTGCGGGCGGCGGCATGACCGGCGCCGGCGCCGGACTTGGCGGCGACGAAAAGTCGCCCATGGTCAGGTCCCAGTTCTCCGGCAGCGCGTTCGCGGTGGACTGCCGTTGCTCGGTCGTCATCGGCGGATGGAAGAAATCCTCCGTGCTGGACGAGTGGTTCCAGCTCGAACTGGCATTGCCGGTGGTGGCGCCGGAAAGCAGTCCGGAGGTGCTCTCCGAAGAGCCCAGAAAACTCAACGGATCAAGCTCGCCGCCCGACGCGGGTGACACGGCGCCGGGAATCAGGTCGGCGTCGAGCGGAATGCCGCCGCCCATCGCCGGCGGATATGCAGGCGCCTGGGGAGCGATATCGAGCAAGCCGAAATCCAGCGGGTCGAGCGCCCCCGCAGGGATGGACCCCGCCGGAATGGATGGCGCCGAAGGCGGCGGGGACAAATCAGGCAACGCGGTCGAGCTGCCCGCGTCCTGCAGGCGCACCTCGACCTCGAAGGTATCGATCAGCAGGCGGTCGCCGTTCTTCAACGCCGAGGGATCGCCCTTGATCAGCGGCGCATCATTGAGCAGCATGCCGTTGGTGCTGCGATCCTCGATGAAATACATGCCGTTGAGGAAGCGGATCATCGCGTGGACACGCGACACGCCAGATGCACTGAGCACCCAATCGCAATCCTCGGAACGTCCGATGCTTCCACCCGCCCCCTCGAACGCCTTGCTGCTTCGGCTGCCGAACTGGGCAGCCTGACGGCCAGCGACTGCAAGGATCAGGCTCTGCGACATCGGCACGCGTATTTCCCCAGCAACTGTCAGATCGGCACGGCGGTGACGAACGCATCATCACGGCTCATGCGGTGAACCAGGTTTCGAACCCACATGAAGACCAGCGACTGATCGCGGCAAGGCCGTGAACCGGGTTCACAACCATATTTGGCACTGGGACTTCCACATCCACGACCGAGCATCCTGCCCCTCCAACCTTCCATTCCCGCCCCGAGCCGAGCACTACCGTAGTGCCAGAAACTGCGAACCACCTACCGGGAAACCGACGCGCAACCGGCCACTACAGCCGGCAACTCACAAAAAATCTGCCGTCCACAATCGTATCGCCCCACGCCACGCCGGGCAAGGTCATGTCGGCTCGACCCCCTTTCCTTGGCTCGCCCCGCGGCAACTCAGGTGGCGCCGGCGACCCCGTTCAACAGGTTCATCGCCGGCTCGATGAAGGCGGCACGACGGCTTTCGAATTTCTCGTTCACCAGGGCAGCCAGCATGTTGATCGCCGCCACGACGGCGCAGGCCGTGAGATGGTCGGCCGGGGGCACCGGGGTTTCCTGCGAAGCCGGCGCCAGACTGCCGCCCGACCAGCCCGCCGCCGCCGCCACCCAGGCGCCAGCCGACTTGTAACCACCCGCGTTGGCGAACTCGAAGGCGGCGCGCCGATTGCTTTCGTTCGGCTCGCGCACCCACTTCTCGGCCAGCGAGGCACCGGCCTTGTCTTCCGGGTCCAGTACCTGGTCGCGTGCGCATTGGCACAGCCAGGCCACGGCGTATCGCTTGGGCAGCATCCGGGCCAGCAGTTTCAACGCATCCTGCACCTGCCCGGCCGCCACCAGCGCCTGCACGGCGGCCTGCGCGGTCATGTCGGGGGTGAGCAGCGCACTGGCCGGCTCGGACAATTCCATCTGGACGGATGCTTGCATGACAGATGACATCGACGTGCTCTCCAACCTAGCCAATCATGATGATGCCGCCGGATATCTGCGTCATCGCCTCGCCCTTGAGCATCAGCATCGGGCCCTTGACCGTCGTCATGGCGCCGCCGGCCACTTCGACCTGCGCGTCGGAATGGGCCTTCAGCGATACGCCTGCACCGAGGTCCATGTTGACGCCAGCCTTGGCGGCGATCTTCATGCTGCCGTCGATCGTGATGTTGACGCCCTTGATCGTGATCGAGCCATCGCTTTTCATGACGATGCTCGAAGCACCCGTGACCAGCTCGATCTCCGTGCCCGCATCGAGCTTGAACTTCTGGCCGATCGTGGTGGTGCCGTTCTGCTTGACGTCCAGCTTGTCGTCCTTGCCCACCGTCGCCGTGCGATTGCCGGTGATGTCCTCGGTCTGGTCGTTCTTGATGGTGATCTTCTCGTCGTGGTCGATCTGCACGAAATGATCGTTCTCCACTTCCTCGCGCATGTCCTTCTGCGCGTGCAGGAACAGCTCCTCGCTGCCCTTCTTGTCCTCGAAGCGGATTTCGTTGAAGTCGTCCGCGCCACCGCCTTCATGGCTGCGGCTCTTGACGCCGCTCTGGGTCTTGTTGTCGGGCAGCGCGTAAGGCGGCAGGTTGTCGGCGTTGTAGACGCTGCCGATCACCAGCGGGCGATCCGGGTCGCCTTCGAGGAAGCTGACCACCACTTCCTGCCCGACCCGGGGAATGTGCACGGCGCCCCAGTTCTTGCCGGCCCAGGACGATGCCACCCTGACCGGGCAGGAAATGTGGGCATTCTTCTTGTCCGACTTGTTCCAGTGGAACGTCACCTGGATGCGGCCGTACTTGTCCACCGAGATGTCTTCGGCCTTGTCGCTTCCCGACACCACGGCGGTCTGCAGGCCGACGACCATCGGCTTGATCGCCGTCTGCATGGTGCGGAACGGCTGGCGGCTGCTGATCACCGAGAAGTTGCAGAAGAACAGCTCGCCATCCGACCCACCGGAGGTGCGCGCGGCGTTCTCGATGTGCACGGTCGATCCGGTGACCAGGTACTCCTGGTTCAGTTCGGCGCGGGGGAACTTGGTCAGCTTGAACAGCGCGCCAGTCAACAGTCCCGGCGCGTTGGTCGAGCCCGAGCACAGCGACTGCGCCACGTTGATCGATTCGAGACGTACCTGGGCGTAGTGCTTGCCCGCGTCGCTGGTCTCGTGATCGCCGGGGAAGTCGAACGACTCCAGTCCGTTGACGGAGTGGTTTTCGTCGGCGTTGCTGATCGTTTCCTCCCCCAGCAGCGAAGTTTTCGGCTTCATCGGGTCGTAATCGGTCAGCGAATACTTGGTCGTCTGCACCGATCGGGCCGATGAAAAGTCGGTGATCGAGACCTCCAGCGCCGCGCGGCTTCCGCCGGCCTGCGGACGATACGGAAGTTGTGCGTACCCGCTGGTGGTGGCATGCGCCCCCAGCGAGTCGGCGAGCACCATGGTGTGCACGCCATCGGTGTGCTGAAAGAAGTAGTAGATGCCTTCCTGCTCCATCAGCCGGCTGATGAAGTTGAAGTAATCCTCGCGGTACTGCACGCAATAGTCGCGGGCCGGATAGTTGCCGCTCAGGCTCAGCTTCACGTCGCCATAGCCGAATTCGGCCAGCACCGCCTTGACGATGTCGGGCACCGATTGCTTGAGGTAGATGCGGCAATCGACCTTGTGCATCAGCAGCCAGGCCTTCGGCACCAGCGTCACCGCGTACTCGGCAAATCGCTCTTCCTTGAAGCTTTCGAACCCGGTCTGCGAAATTTCCGAGACCATGCCGCTGAAATAGCGCTTGTAACCCTCGGACTCGAAGGTGACCGTCATCGAGCTGCCGAGCAGAGGCAGCAGCTTCACTTCGCTGTCCGTGCTGATCAGCTTCAACTGGTAGGAAAACAGCCTCCCCAGCTGCTCGCCACCAGACAGACTGGCAGGCAGCAGCTTGTCACCGAGGTCTGACTTCAGTGTCATCCGATTCGTCATTTCCCATCTCCCCCAGCGAGCACGCGATTGCGTTCTTGCGAATCCCCAATGTTTATCATATTCCCGTCCAGCCCGGGAGAGGCGAATATCCCGTCAGCGCCCGTCCTGCGGCGCACAGTCTGGCAGGCCCTTTGCTTTCAGTTGCCGCGACGAGCCAGAACCACCCAGCCGGACACGGGCCGGCCAAGCTCCTTGCGCAGCGGGTGCGCCGCCATCTGCACTTCGCCGAACCCCGCTGCCTCCAGCGCCTGCAGCACGTGACGCCGGCTGTGCTGATAGCGGCCACTGGGATGCAACTCGACGCGATCGTCGTCACCCTCCAGCACTTCGAGCGTGAAGGCCAGTATCCCGCCGGGCCGCAGCGATGCATGGGTGGCCTGCACGACTTCATGCAGGTCACCGAAATAGATCAGGGTGTCCGCCGACAGCACGAGATCCCAGCACCTGCTGCCGCTGCCCAGGAACCGGCCCAGTTCGGCGACCTCCAGCGCGTCATAGCCGCCGCGGCTGCGCGCCTTGTCGATCATCTTGCCGGACAGGTCGACACCATGAAGCCGCCGCGCGTACGGGCGAACCAGCGGCGCGCACAACCCGGTGCCACAACCGGCATCGAGCACATCCAGGCGGGCGGCGGGCGGGCCCAGCATGCCGACCAGGTGCTCGATCAATACCTGCGGCGCACGATAGTCGAGGCGGTCCAGCAGCTGCTCGTCGAAACTGTCCGCAAACCCGTCGAAGATCTCCCGTACGTAGGCGTCATCCGCGCGGGCAGGCATCGTGCCGCCACCACAGGACGCCAGCATGTGGCGCGGCACGGGATGGTTCGGCTCGCGCGACAACCAGTCGCGGTAGACGTCAACCGCCTCCTCGCACCGGCCCAGCACGTACAGCGACACCCCCAGCTCCTGCAAGGCACGTGTATCGGTCTGGTCGCAGTGCCAGGCCTCCCGAAAACAGTCCACGGCGTCGGCCAGGTCCTCGATCACGTCCAGATGACTGCTCTTGAACAAGCCCATCAGCATGTGGGCGCGGCCAAGACGGGGTGCCTGTTGCAGCAACTCTTCATAGAACCGGAGGGCTTCCGTGGGCCGCCGCTGGGCCTCCAGTACGATGGCAAGATTGCCCAGCGCATCGAGATGATGAGGGACGCAAGCCAGCGCCCGGCGGTAGCAGGCTTCTGCTTCGGCGAGATGTCCCGACTCCTTCTGGATGTTGCCGAGGTTGTTGTGGGCTTCCGCGTGACCAGGCACCGCGCGCAGCGCCATCCTGATCAATCGGGTGCCGTCATCGCTGTCGCCGCGCTGGTGACGCAGGACTCCCAGGAAATGCAAGGCGTCGGGTTGGCCCGCCTTCATCTGCAGGGCATGTCGATAGCCGGCCTCGGCTTCGTCGAGACGGCCTGCCTGATGCGCTTCGATTGCCTGCCGCATCGTCTTCATCACGCGATGCGACAGATCCGGGCCGCGGCGACCGCTTCCGACCCGACCAGCGGATGACCGGCTCACCCGCCGAGCTCCGGCATCCCAGGCAAATGCCTGGCGCCCGGCTCGCGGGATGGCGATCCGCCCTCTGGCGCCCGCCAACGATCAAGGCCGGTGATCACTGCAGCACGCGGCGTCTCCATGACTTTCCCCGGTCAGTTGATGATCACCGTGAAACAACCGAGCACGATGGTTCCGCCATGCGCCATCATGTCACCCATGCGGGCCGCCGGCATGTTGGCGATGAGCACCTTGAACGAGCCCATGGCGATCATGTCGGGTGGCCCGGCGCAGACGGCCATGTCGGTCACCCGAGCAGCGGGCAATCCCCCAATGAGCACCGTGGGCGCACCCGGGCCGGAAATGGGACCGCCCACGTGTGGCACCGGTCCGGTAAACATCGGGCAGACATGCATGTCGGTAAGTCGCGCTGCTGGAGGCATGAGCTTCCCTCTCCCTCAATGATTGGATGAATTATGCGCCGTACCGGGCGTCCTTAGTCGTTTGACAGTAATTCCTTCGCCACCGACAACTTGCTCCTGGTACCGAACTTCAGTCCGGTGCCGCCGAACATGTTGGCGACTAGCCGCTGGCGGGCACGCGCCAGCTCACCCATGGCTCTGAACTCGCCCATGCTCAATGGCTTCGATGGCATGTCCCATGGCCCCAAGATGGAAGGCAAACCCTCGCGGTTCTGCTTTCCAAGATCCCTGCGCGTCCGATGAGGAATCAAGCTGACTCACCCATACGCGGAAAGCGCCCCTGAATTGATTTACACGTTGAACTGGACGGAATTGCCCGGCTTGTCGATACCGTTGTTCAACTGAATGATGTCGGCCCGACTCAGCCGATTCAGATCGTAGATCGTCTGTCCTTTGTTCTCGTCGGCAAAATCGACCATGATGAAATTCGGCAGGTATATCTGGAAATTCGTGGCGTGCGAATCCAGGGGAAAGGCCTCCGGAACGCTGTTGCTCATGTAGTTGTAGCCACCTTCCGTCCACAACTGCTTCAGTTGCTGCTTTCCATTCGTGGTCCAGGCCTTCTTGTCCCTGCCCTTGATGCTTCGCACCATGCCGGTCTGCGTCCAATACATCATCCGGAGCACGTCACGCGAGTAATGCGCCGTATTGGCGTCGCCAAGAATGCGCCTCTGCTTGTCGATGTTCTGGAGGAACTTCCCCTTCACCGGAGAGCTGAATGCATAGTCCAGAGGCTGCACGATATCCGTTCCACCCTTCCCGTAATAGACGAGGCCGTTGATATGGTCGGGCATCACGCCATGGGGATAGAGGCTGACAACTTGTGCCGCACCATCCGCAATCGTCGCGCCCGCCTGGCTCAATTTGGAAAAGCCGTCAGGCATGAACCCGCAGACCACCTTGCCGCCCATTTCGTCGAGGGTATGGTTGGCCAGATTGCCCGGCTTCTTGTAGAGCCGGGTTTTCAACTTGCTCTGGCAAGCTTCGAGGATCAACTCGTAGTTGGCCGACTTGTCGAACTTGAGTATCAGGAATTCGTCCTGGTACTTCTCGACGAAGCGGAACGCGCCATCGAGGATGTCGTCCAGGTCCATGCCCCAATCGCCGAGCACCATGCGCGTGACCTCGATGTTCCGGGTGGTTCCGCCCACGTTTTTCGACTTCAACTCCGGCGTGTTCTTGCCGTGGAACGCGGAAAGCTTGGCGCCGCCGTGGCCGGTTCGCTGACCCGAAATGCGGATATCGAAAATGCGCACGCCGCACTTGGCCTGGTGATAGATCGACTTGCTCTGGGTACGGGCACGGATGCCGCCCGAATTGATCGCGGCGTCGTGGCTGCCGGCCATCACGATCTCGTTGACCTTTTTCTGCCCGCCGAGCGAGTGGTATTCAATGGCCATTTCGACATCCTTCAATGGGGTGGGAGCGCACGCATCGCGGGCACTCGGGCATCAATGAAAAGCAGAAAAATCTCCATACCTGTCTGGTCCGGAGCACAGCGAACCCACCCCGCGCTTCATGCGTGCAAGGGGAAAGTTGCCGGCCAGACACTGACGCGGCGATCCGCATAGCGGCCACCACCAACCTCGACGGTGTACGTGGGATCGTCCGTCAGCAATCCTTTGCTCATCAGCGAATCACGCAGGAACGCGCTGCTTCCGACGGCCTGGAACAAGCGGCTGTCGACCTTGGACAGCAGCAGGTTGCCGTTGCCGACATCCTCGAAGATCGTTTGATAGGCACCGGGATAGGCGGCCGCGAAACAGGCCCGGTGATGTTCGTTGATCCAGTAGCTTTCCTTGCCGCCGCGGGTGTAAAGATCCATCCTGGAATGCTTGGCGGCGGAACGCCGTCGCAATCCACCGCCAACGATGCGGTTCTTCATCCCGCTGGTCTGGTAGCTCTTGTGTTCGGAAAGCCCCATGACCAGGCGGGCGTATCCCTCGCACATGTCGGCTGCCGAGCAAAGGAAGTTGTAGGGAACGCCATCGATCGAGGTACCGAGGCTGCGCAGGAATCCGCAGGCCAGGTTCCGCGTGATATACGCGGCGTAGGCAGGCTCGTTCGGGATCACCTGGGCATTGTGCACACCCGGCATCGGCAGCATCACCGCCGTGGTGCGGCCCGGATCGACGACAGTCAGGCGACTCCAGTCCTGCGGCTTGAATGACTTGCGCATCTCGTGCATCGCAATGATCGCGATGTAACGTGCCACGTTGGGGGTCAGTCGTGTGGTGTCCTCGATGGTCTTGCCGGCACTCAACCCGGCGACCGGGTCGACCCCGAAAATATTGCACTCCAGCTCGTTGCCGAACACCTCGTTCAGGGCCGCCGCGATGCGGATGCACGTCACCGCGCCACGGCTCCAGCCCGCCAGGTTCACCCGATCGATGGCTTGGCCATGCTCGAAGATCAAGTCCTGGATGATGTTGACCGTACGGATCACGTTCTCGTCCCAGCCGAGTCCGCTGAGATTCCCCAGCGCGTTGCCGACCTTGTTCGAGCGCGTCAGTTTCGACGTGGAGGTCTTGCCACCCAACGCCTTGCTGAACGACGAGCCACCACCACCCGACCCCGAAATGCGATTGCCCGTGATCGGGTTGACCTGCTGGGGAAGCGCGATGCCCCCGACCATTCCCGAGCCGGGCCCCTCGTTGATCAGATAGCTGCCCGGAGTAACCAGCGACCCTGCCAGCCTCGCCTCCGAGCCGTCCGTATGGTTATGAAACCAAGCCACCAGCTCATTGCTTTCCGTCGCCTTTACCCGGTTGAACCCGGTACCGTGGCAGTACACCGTGAACGTAGTCATATCGATTCCTGGTTATCGCTGGCCGCCCCTAAGGTGCGTACCCGCGGCACATGGGCAACGTCATGCCCACCAATGGAACTTCAACTTCGCATCCCTTCGCCTGAGGTCCGCAGCAAGCCCGCGCCAGATCAAGCCGGGCGCGGTGACGGTCATCCTCCGAGTTTCCGGGCTCACGCAACTGCCCTGATGTGAAGGGGAGCGCGCGCTGCGAAGACGTCCGGTCGACTTGCAGCGATTTCGCGCTTTGTCCTTTCAGGAAGGCAATCACCTGCCGTTTGCCCGACGGTCACCCGAAAGCGTACGAAAACTCTCCGTCCGTCACCCCCACCTGCACCTTCGCCACGTCCTCCCCGGCAATCATCCTGGTGAGGAACGCGCGCGAGATGTCTGGCAGCATCGAGTTGGTCAGGATGGCGTCGATCATGCGCCCGCCCGATTCGGTCTCGGTGCAGCGTTCGACCACCAGCTTCACCACGTCTTCGCTGTATTCGAACGGGATCTTGTAGCGGGCCTCGACGCGCTTCTTGATGCGGTTGATCTGCAGCTTGACGATCTTGCCCAGCATCTCGGGACTGAGCGGGTAGTACGGAATCGTCACCAGACGGCCCAACAGTGCGGGCGGGAAGATCTTCAGGAGCGGCTCGCGCAACGCCTTGGCCATGCCCTCGTGATCAGGCATCAGTTCCGGGTCCTTGCACAGGCCGGCGATCATCTCGGTGCCGGCATTGGTGGTGAGCAGGATCAGGGTGTTCTTGAAGTCGATCGAGCGGCCTTCACCGTCTTCCATCACGCCCTTGTCGAAGACCTGGAAGAAGATCTCGTGGACGTCGGGGTGGGCCTTCTCGACTTCGTCCAGCAGCACCACCGAATACGGCTTGCGCCGCACCGCCTCGGTAAGCACGCCGCCTTCGCCGTAGCCGACATAGCCGGGGGGCGCGCCCTTGAGGGTCGAGACGGTGTGCGCTTCCTGGAATTCGCTCATGTTGATGGTGATGATGTTCTGCTCGCCGCCGTACAGTGCCTCGGCCAGGGCGAGCGCGGTCTCGGTCTTGCCGACGCCGGAGGTGCCGGCCAGCATGAACACGCCGATCGGCTTGTTCGGATCGACCAGGCCGGCACGCGAGGTCTGGATGCGCTTGGCGATCATCTCCATCGCGTGATCCTGGCCGATCACGCGGGCACCCATCAGGCTGGCCAGGTTCATCACGGTCTCGAGTTCGCTCTTGACCATGCGACCGACCGGGATGCCGGTCCAGTCCGACACCACCGAACCCACAGCCTGCTGATCGACCGAGGCCAGGATCAGCGGATGTTCGCCCTGCAGTTCGGCCAGTTGGACCTGCAAGTCCTGCAGTTCCTTCAGCGCGGTCGCGCGATCGTCACCGGCAAGGGCCGCTTCGCCAGCGGGCGCTTCCTTGGCGTCAGCAACCTGGTTGGCCGACTCTTCCAGCGCGCTGCCGGTGCCTTCGACCGGCGCGGAAGAACCACGCAACTTCGAACGGATGTCGAGGATCCTGTCGACCAGATCCTTCTCCTTGACCCAGTTCGCCTCCAGCGTTTCCAGCCGCGCCTTCTGTGTCGCCAGCTTTTCGTTGGCGCTTTCCTCGCGGGCGGTCACGTTCACGCCGACGTTCTTCTCGCGGGCGATGATGCCCAGCTCGGTTTCCAGCGCCTGGATGCGCTTGCGGGTGTCGTCCACCTCGGCCGGCACCGCATGCTGGCTGATCGCCACACGGGCGCACGCAGTGTCGAGCAGGCTGACCGACTTGTCCGGCAATTGGCGCGCGGGTATGTAGCGGTGTGACAGTTTCACCGCGGCTTCCAGCGCCTCGTCGAGGATCTGCACCTTGTGGTGCTTCTCCATCACGCTGGCGACGCCGCGCATCATCAGGATCGCCTTTTCTTCGCTGGGTTCGTCGATCTGCACGGTCTGGAAGCGACGGGTCAGCGCCGGATCCTTCTCGATGTGCTTCTTGTACTCGGCCCAGGTGGTGGCGCCGATCGTGCGCAGGTTGCCGCGTGCCAGCGCGGGCTTGAGCAGGTTCGCCGCATCACCAGTACCGGCCGCGCCGCCGGCGCCGACCAGGGTGTGCGCCTCGTCGATGAACAGGATGATCGGCCTGGTCGAGGATTGCACCTCCTCGATCACCTGCTTCAGGCGGTTCTCGAACTCGCCCTTCATGCTGGCGCCGGCCTGCAGCAGGCCCACGTCAAGCACGCGCAGTTGCACGTCCTTCAGCGGCGGCGGCACGTCGCCGATGGCGATGCGCATGGCGAAGCCTTCGATCACCGCGGTCTTGCCCACGCCGGCCTCGCCGACCAGCATCGGGTTGTTCTGCCGGCGGCGCATCAGGATGTCGACCAGCTGGCGGATCTCGTCGTCGCGACCGACGATCGGGTCCATCTTGCCGTCGCGCGCCTGTGCGGTGAGGTCGATGGTGAACTGCGCCAGCGCTTCCTGTTTGCCCATCTGCGCCGGCGACATCGCACCGCTGGCTTCGCCCGGCGCCGAGCCCCCGCCCATCTTGAAACCGTCGTTGGCGCTCAAGCCGTCTTCGGGTGAACCGCCGACCACCTCGGCGAATTTCTCGACCAGGGCCTCGGGCTTGATCTTGTCGAATTCGGCCGAGATGTTCACCAGGGCATTGCGCAGGTTGCGCGTGCGCATGCAGCCGACGATCAGGTAGCCGGTGCGTACCTGGGCTTCGCCGAACATCAGGGTGGCGAATACCCAGGCGCGCTCGACTGCTTCCTCGACGTTGCTCGACAGGTCAGAGATGGACGACGAACCACGCGGCAGTCGATCCAGCGCATCGGTGATGTCACGCGCCAGGTTCGACGGGTTGAGGTTGAACTGCTTGACGATGCGATGCAGGTCCGAATCCTGCAGTTGCAGGATCTGGTGAATCCAGTGCACCAGTTCCACGTAGGGATTGCCGCGCAGTTTGCAGAACACGGTAGCGCTTTCGATGCCGCGAAAAGCAAGCTTGTTGAGCTTTCCGAACAGGGCGCCGCGACTGATTTCGGCCATGATCATCGTTCCTTTGCAGTAGTTGTCGTTCAGCGGACTTCTTGCGATGTCGAACTGGTATCTGCCCGCGCCGTTCGGGCGGCGCGATCGTGTAATGAACTGTCTTCGCCCTGCCTGGTCAGCCCACCGGCTTCAGGACAACCTGGTCGGCGTCATCGTCCCGGTGCACCTGCCCCATCCACGTCGTCAGCCCCATGCGGCCACCCTGTCCCAACCGGGTTGCGGGCACCTCGTCCCTTTTCAGGACCAGCTGCACGTCCCAGGCCTTTTCTTCGCCGACATAGGTCTTCACCGCGGCCACGAGCTGCTTCAGCGCCTCGCCCCCCGGCAGGAAATTGTTGAACTCGGCCCGGCTCAGCGGCCCCAACCGCAGGCGGAATCGCTGCTGACTGCCCCATACGTACTGGCCGGTGACCGTGGTCAGTCCCAGCGCCGCCACCTCGCCCGAGGCACCAAGGCGCAGGTGGGACTCCGGGGGCAGACGCATCCACTCGGCGACAAACTCGACAATCCCCACCGGGATGCGGAAGAAGCGTTCGAGCAGGCCTTTCAGCCCTTCGGCATTGCGTGCCTGCTGCAGTAACCGCCCGGCGAAGAAGCGCTTGAACTGGTCCGGCAGCGCATCGCGCCCCTCGAGATTGGGCGTGGCCAGGCCGACCAGGGCGCCCATGTACAGGCGGAACCGGTCTTCATCCGGCCGATCCAGATGCACGGTGGGCTGCGAGTCGGCCCAGGTGCGGTAGAACAGGCTCATCATCCGGTGATGGAAGATGTCCGCGAAGGCGGAGAATGTGCGATCCCGCGAGTTCAGCTCGCGGTCCATGGCATATTCGGTGAGATGCAGCGGCAACGGTGCATTCGGGCCGAACAGGCCGAAGAAGAGGCCATGCATGCGCGCCGGTCGGCCACCACCGCCCGGCTGGTAGCGATCGACCGTCCTGGGTGCGAACGCCAGCGACGGCGTCTGGCACAGGCGCACGAAATCCTCTGCGGCCTTGGCCGAATGCCCCAGCCTGGGCCGCTCGGGATGGGCACACTCAAGCCGCCGGATCGCTTCGAAAAACTCGAAGTCCTCCGGACGATCGCGCAGCGCATTCTCCAGCGCTACAACGTCTGCCGTGTTCCGAGCCGAGCCGGCCATCGAGCGACCTCATTGCGTTCCAAAGTACGCAGGACTGTTTCAGTGAAGGAATTGATGGACACGTAGCGCGCAAAGAACTGCTGCATCACCGCGCCAAGAAGGAAAGCGCCGGTGCCTTCGAAGGCACCATCGTCACAGGTAAGCGTGATTTCCAGGCCACGACCGAAAGTGATCGGTCCCTGCACCGGAATACGCCGCACGATGGGCTGCGAGCTCACCGCCTTCACGCCCTCAACCTGCCGCAGCGCACTGGAGTCGAACTCGTCGCAATAGAGCGTCAGCATCTCGCGCAAGGCCGAGGCGCCTTCGCCGGCGTTGTTCTCCAACAGCGATACGTAATTCAGTTGCAGATGGCTGAGCAGCCGCCACGCTGTCTCGCCCGTGGCCACCGGCGCACGTGGCTTGGTGGGACCGGCAACACAACGGATGGATTCGACAGGCGCACCGGTCTCCAGGGTGAAGTCGGTCTTGGACTTGCCCACCGGCATCTGCAGCGGCAGGTCGCGGTTGGTGCACATCAGCTGCATGCCGATCTGGCGCAGCTCGGTCGAGTACGGCGCCTCGCTGGAGTCAACCAGCGCGATGAACATCTCGTTGCCGATGTAGCTGGAACGCGCACCCTGCCGCTTCTGTCGCGAGGACACCAGCCGCGGCTCGCGGCGTATCGTGTAGTAGGCCGAATGTTGGCTGTGCCAGGTGCGTTCGTCGCAACCATAGAAGGGCAGGAACCGCTGCTCCGGTTCCTGTCGGTCACCGAAACCCTCGACGTTGCCGATGCTGTGGATCTCGAAATCCATCGGCCGCGTGCGATCAGCCAGGATGTGGTACTCGGCCTTGCCCTGCTGCAGATGGATGCGATCGGCCCGGCGGGGAAACAGGTTGATGGCGGGCGTGCAGAACAGACGAAAGTTGTTGAGGTCGATCGCGTTGTGCAGGCTGGCCACGCTGCGATCGAACAGCACGACGATCTCGAACTCGTTGCCCCTGGAGCGACTCAGCAACGACTTCAGCCCGGTGAATTCGGCGAACAGGAAGCGCTCGGGACAGGCAAAGTATTCCTGCAACAGCCGGTAGCCGCTGAAGGACCGGCCACTGTACGGAATGAGCGCCTCGTCATCGTCGAAACCACGCCGGTGAATGGCGCTGGCGTCATGTGTCTGGCTGATCTCGCCGCTGGCCCCCATGGCCCGCACCATGTAACAGACCGCATTGCCCAGCAGCTGTTCGTAAAGACGCTTGGGCAATTCGTCCGCGCCGGCGATGAAGACCGGCAACTTGTCCAGTGCCAGCATGTTGGCCTGGGCGCCCGCCGTGACGCGAAGCTTGAGCCGAAGGCCGGCACGCACCGTCTTGCCTGCGGGCAAGGCCACCCCCGCCGCGGCGATGGCCGCAGGTGTCTCGAAATACTTCGCTTCGATCAGTTCCAGCGGCCACAGGGTGACGTCGTGCGCAGTGCGATACTCGCACGTCGTGCGGTCATCCTTGCCGGCAAGACTGCGAAGCGCCGTGTGCCGGGCCACCGTATGACCGGCGAGCAGGCCGCTCTCTTTCAGATCCGGTTGCATCTGGACCACGGCCATGGACGGCACGGGCGCCAGGTAATGCGGGTAGATCATTTCCAGCAGGTGCTGGGTGAACACCGGGTATTGCGCGTCCAGCTTGAGCTGCACGCGCGCGGCGAGGAAGGCGAAACCCTCGAGCAGACGCTCGACATAAGGGTCGGCGCACTCGAAGCCTTCCAGGCCAAGACGCCCGGCGATCTTCGGGTATTCGCGCGCAAACTCGCCGCCCATCTCGCGGACGTGTTGCAGTTCCCGGTTGTAGTACCGCAGCAGTCGTGGGTCCATGGTCAATCAGCCGAAGCCTTCCGATACCTTGAAGTTGCCTGTTTCCAGATCGACTTCGGTCTTCAGGTAGAGATTCAGCGGGATCGGCTGCGCCCACATTTCCGAGTCGATATTGAAGACCAGTGCCTGTCGATCCATGCGCTTGGACATGGCCGTGGCCGTGACCCGAAGCGTGTTGGCCGTGAGCCGGGGCTCAAAGGCGAGAATCGCATCCCTGACCTGGCGCTGCAGCACATCCGGATTGATTCCGGACAAGGCCATGCCGGTCAGGTCCGGGATGCCGAAATTGAGTACCGAGCGCGCCACCTCGGGATATTCGGACAGGTCGTTGTCGGCATCCATGCTCACGCAGTTCAGCAGCCACGACATGTCCCGCGTGACACAGTCACGCAGCCGCGTGGCCGAAATGACCCGCTTCTCGCGGCTCTCTTCGAGCTTGCCCGGTTCGTCGTCGGTAAGGCGATCGAGCAGCGATGGCTGAAGTCGTTCCTGGGTGGTCAATTCAGCCATGGCGATGCATCCCGGCTCAGGCGGCGTCGAACGCGATCAATCGCGCGTCGAAGAGCGAATACTCTGCCGCATCGGTGGCCAGCATGCGCTGGCCCAGGCCCACATGCAGTCCTTCACCTTGCTCGGTCCAGTCGGTACGGCGGCCGAGCACGAGGTCATGATCCCCAGTGAGCTCGCTGCCTGCATAACGCCCCGGAATGAAACCGATCGCTTTCCCGCCATTGCTCCAGGTGACCTGGGTCGGCACCCAGATCTTGTCGCGCAAATCGCTTGGTGCCTCGAACTTCAGCTCGCTCAGGCGCGAGAACGGCACCCAGGAGTAACCACCGTTGACGATGATCTCCAGACAGGGGCCGATGCGCGGGTCCGCGTCGGCGATCCACTCGAACGCATTTCCGTCGATATTTCCGGCTACTGCCGGCGCCTGCTCGAAAGCCTGTTCACGCAGGGCGGCGGCCTGCTCATGCTGTCCTTCGGCGTCCAACTTGAGTGCCTGGAGCAGCAGCGCCAGCCATTGTTCCGGTTCTCCGATGATCACCGGCATGCGCTTGCCGGCAAAGACCTCGGCGCGCACGAGCTCGCCGCGCAATGCTTCGGAATACGCGCCCACCATCATGGCGTTGAGCGGATCAAGCTCGCCGCAGACGTTCAACTGGTTCTGTGCCCGCTCCCATTGTCCGAGCAGGGCCAGCAACTGGAATAAAAAAACCCGGCGCTTGGCGTCTGCCGGGTTGTTGCGTACTTCTGCAGTGAGCAATTGCAGTGCCTCGTCAGGCCGACCATCTTTGAGCTTGCTCTCGGGCGTCATGTCATTCTCGGAAGCGTATCTGTGGACATGTCCACAGACAGGCCCGTTGTCCATGCTTGGCCCCGGAGCCACTCGCGCACGAGATCCGCAAGACCACGCACGGCCTGGTTCTGGACCAGACCTGCGCGTGCACCGAGCGGACGATCAGAGCGGAAGCTCCGGGGTTCAACCCCGGCTGTGTTGCAAGCCGGGGAGCATCGCGTGATTTAAGCGACTTCTTCGACGCTGTACGCGACCGTGCCGGCTTCGCTGACCTTGCCCTTGTCGTCCTGGGTGGAATAGGCGACTTCGAACTTGGCAAACGCCAGCGAGATGTTCTCGGTCAGCATGTCCTCACCACCCGAGCCACCGGTGCTGTAGCTGGTGACCATCACGCTGGTGAGCGTGACTTTCAGGTAGTCATCCTGCGTGCCGCCGGCCTTGGACACATAAAGGATGGCCGAATCGGAATGGGCGCCGGTGGTCAGGGCCTTCATGAACTGCGTCGAGCTCTTGTCCACATACTTCGTGATGCTGATGTCCTGGACGTTGGCCTTGCCGGCGCCGCCGCCGCTGCCATGGCCGAACGAGCCACTCTGCGACATGCCCCACGACCAGGCCAGGAGCTGAATCTTGCCAGCGTGCTTCTTGTGCTTCGACTCACCGGTAAAGGTGACCGAACCGCCCTTCAACTCCAGATGCATGTCTAATGCCATGAGAATTCTCCTTGTCAGTTTTGGTCAATTGAACCGGATTGGCCTTCTACTCTTCACCAACGATCCGGCGATGTTGCGTGCAACCACTTGCGCCATGAAGCCATGAAACGAACATCTGGCAGGAGCGTCAGCTCTTTGCCGCAGACGGCAGGCGGGAAACCAGCCGCAAGGACACCGTCAAACCTTCCAGCTGGTAATGCGGCTTGAGGAAGAACTTCGAAGTGTAGAAACCCGGTGCGCCCTCCACTTCTTCCACGATGACTTCCGCCGCGGACAGGGGCTTGCGCGCCTTGGTTTCCTCGCTGGAGTTGGCCGGGTCACCGTCGACGTACTGGCCGATCCAGGACCCCAGCCACCGCTCCATCGCATCACGATCCTTGAACGAACCGATCTTGTCCCGGACGATGCACTTCAGGTAATGCGCGAAGCGGCAGCAGGCGAACATGTACGGCAGACGTGCGCCGAGGGCCGCGTTCGCGGTCGCGTCCGGATCGTCGTACTCGTCCGGCTTGGCCAGCGACTGCGCGCTGATGAACGCCGCCATGTCCGAGTTCTTCCTGTGGACCAGCGGCATCATGCCCATCTTGTCCAGTTCGGCCGAACGGCGGTCGGTGATGGCGATTTCGGTCGGGCACTTCATGTCCACGCCGCCGTCGTCGGTGGGGAACGTGTGCGCCGGCAGGCCTTCCACCGCACCACCGGACTCGATGCCGCGGATGCGCGAGCACCAGCCATATTCCTTGAACGAACGGTTGATGTTCACCGCCATCGAGTAAGCCGCGTTCTGCCAGGTGTACTTGGAAGAGTCGGCGCCACTGGTGTCCTCTTCGAAATTGAACTCCTCGACCGGGTCGGTCTTGGAGCCATACGGGAGGCGCGCGAGCGTGCGCGGCATGGTCAGACCGATGTACTTGGCGTCGTCCGACTCGCGCAGCGAACGCCACGCGGCGTAGTCCGGCGTGGAAAACACCTTGGCCAGATCACGCGGATTGGCCAGTTCGTTCCAGCTGTCCATCCCCATCAGCGTGGATGCCGCCGCGGAAATGAACGGCGCGTGCGCCGCCGCCGCGACCTGCGCGATACCGCTCAGCAGCTCGACGTCGGGCGGGCTGTGGTCGAAATAGTAGTCACCCACCAGGCAGCCGTAGGGTTCACCACCGAGCTGGCCGTATTCTTCCTCGTACATCTTCTTGAAGATCGGGCTCTGGTCCCAAGCCGTGCCCTTGTAGCGCTTCAGGGTCTTGGCCAGGTCCTTCTTGGAGATGTTCAACACGCGGATCTTCAACTGCTGATCCGTTTCGGTGTTGTTGACCAGGTGATGCAGGCCGCGCCACGCGCTCTCCAGCTTCTGGAAATCGGCGTGGTGCATGATCAGGTTGATCTGCTCGCTGAGCTTGCGATCGATCTCGGCGATGTAGGCGTTGATGGTCTGCGCAACGTCGTCCGAGACGATGTCGGAACGGCTCAGCACCTGTTCTGCCAGGGTACGGACGGCCGATTCCACTTCTTCCTTGGCGCGGTCGCTCTTGGGCTTGAATTCCTTGTTAAGCAGCGCAGCAAAATCGCCGGCGTCCAGAGTTTCTGTGGCGCCACCCTGTTCGGCTAGTTTCTCGGTTGCCATGCGTGCTTACTCCCCGTCTTTGTTGTTGTCGTCGGACGGCTTCGGCGCTGAAGCCAGCGACTGCAGCAGCGCCGGGTCCTTCAATGCCTGGGCGATCAGGTTCTCTGCGCCGGCCTTGCCGTCCATGTAGGTGTCGAGGTTGGCAAGCTGGGTACGCGCCTCAAGCAACTTGGCCACGGCGCCCACCTTGCGGGCCACCGCCGCCGGCGAAAAGTCATCCATGCTCTCGAATGTGATGTCGACCGCGAGATTGCCTTCGCCGGTCAGGGTGTTGGGAACGGCAAACGTCACCCTGGGCTTCATCGACTGCAACCGGTTGTCGAAGTTGTCGACATCGATCTCCAGCGCCTTGCGGTCCTCGATCGAGGGCAGCTCGCCAGCGTTCGCACCGGAGAGATCCGACATCACGCCCATCACGAACGGAACCTGGACCTTCTTCTGCGCGCCGTAGACCTCGACGTCGTATTCGATCTGCACGCGCGGCGCACGGTTGCGCGCGATGAACTTCTGACTGCTTTGCTTGGCCATGCCTTGTCTCCCGGTAAATGCTCTTGCAGTTCGAACGGAACGATCAATTCGGTGCGGTACCTGTGTGCGCGTGCCGAAAAAAAACCTACATCGGTGAGCCGACGTTCCCGCAGCGCGAAATGACCGCGATGGAGAACTGCCGGGATTTGCATTGATGCCCTTCATTGCTGCTGCCCGACATCCCGAAAGCTGCAAGCGCACATGCGCTGCACAGCCGGACCCGTTCAATCAGCCGGACGTTGCATCAATTGGAATTGCGCAATTTCGAAATACTGCGAACTGCAGGTTCCGGCGCCCATGGGCACGCGGCGGGGATCCCGGCACAGTCTCCGGATCAGACCCGATACCACCAGATGGTTCGCAAGCGTGATCGTCCACCCCCTTCATTCCATGCGTCGGACAGGCTCGACGAGGCTCCTTGCTTGCCTCGCCCTGATCTTTCCACCTCATGGCCAAGCCCGTCTCATCCGGACGAACGCACCAGCTGCCGAATTGCAGCAATGAAGTGTCTTGCAACCCCCGTATCAACCATCGTCACCGAAATGCTGCACTTGCCAGCACAGTCCGTGATACCCGGAGGCCCCTGAATCTGATATCTGCGAAACGGCAGGTTTCTGCGCTTCGCTTCAATCCTGAACCAACTTGGTTCGCCCGATAACGTACATCTGCAATCGCCTGTCTGCAAGCTGAATTTGAAGCTGTCGACGGTAATGACAACAAACTAACAACCAGCCGGCGCCCGATGACAGCCGCGACACGACAATTGCTGCTGCATCATGTGATTGAGAAGCATCGCGGGACGCGAGTTTCTGTAGGTTTTTGCCCCGTCCTGGTGATCATGCACACGGGAAAGGAGCCGGCCAGCCCGGCCGAAAACGGCAGCGCCGCTGGCAAGCCGATTCACTGAATCTCCCATTGCAGGAAAATCGATGCATCCGCTAAACGGAGTCCAGTTCGACATCGGGATGCGCCCGCCTGCCATGCCGGGAACGTCAGGATGCCGATTCCGATGACCGAAAACAGAAGCGGCGCGAACCCTGGGGATCGCGCCGCTTCTGGATTTCAATTGGTGGGCGGTACAAGGATCGAACTTGTGACCCCTACCATGTCAAGGTAGTGCTCTACCGCTGAGCTAACCGCCCGTATCGCGCCTGACCTGCCACGCGAGCCGCGCAGTATACGGGAGCCGAAGGCGATCGACAATATCCCGTCGGCAACGGGTTTCCCGGGCTCAACGCAGCGATTGCTCGCGCAATTGATGGATCTGGTCGCGCAGACGGGCGGCATCCTCGAATTCCAGGTTCTGCGCGTGTTTGTACATCTGCGTCTCCAGCTTTTTCAGCAGTGCCGAAGCCTGCTGCGAACTCATGCCTGCATAATCGGCAGCCTGCTCGGCCACGGCGGCCTGACTGCGGGACGATGACTTGCCGCCACGGCGGTTGCCAGCATCGCTGCGCGCCCCTTCCATGATGTCGGCGATGCGGCGCAACACGGTCTTTGGCGTTATACCGTGCGCTTCGTTGTAAGCCAGCTGCTTTTCGCGACGGCGGGCGGTTTCGTCCATCGCGGCCTGCATCGAGCGGGTGACGTTGTCGGCATACAGGATCGCCTTGCCGCGCACGTTGCGCGCGGCGCGGCCGATGGTCTGGATCAGCGAGCCGGTGGAACGCAGGAAGCCCTCCTTGTCCGCGTCGAGCACCGCCACCAGCGACACCTCGGGCATGTCCAGGCCTTCGCGCAGCAGGTTGATGCCGACCAGCACGTCGAACTCGCCCAGGCGCAAATCGCGGATGATTTCGCTGCGCTCGACCGTCTCGATGTCCGAGTGCAGGTAGCGCACCTTCACGTCGTGTTCGGACAGGTATTCGGTGAGGTTCTCGGCCATGCGCTTGGTCAGCGTGGTGACCAGCACGCGGTCGCCCATCGCGATGCGCTTGTGCGCCTCGCTGAGCAGGTCGTCGACCTGGGTGCGCACCGGGCGCACCTCCACTTCCGGATCGACCAGGCCGGTGGGACGCACCACCAGCTCGGTCACCGCGTCGCCGGACTTCTGCAGTTCGTAGTCGCGCGGCGTGGCGGAGACGTAGATCGCCCGCGGCACGCGCTCCTCCCATTCCTCGAAGCGCAGCGGCCGGTTGTCCATCGCTGAGGGCAGCCGGAAACCGAACTCGACCAGGGTTTCCTTGCGCGAGCGGTCGCCCTTGTACATCGCGCCCAGCTGCGGCACGGTAACGTGGGACTCGTCGACCACCAGCAGGCCGTCGGCCGGCAGGTAGTCGAACAGCGTAGGTGGCGGTTCCCCCGGCGCGCGCCTGGTCAGGTGGCGCGAGTAGTTCTCGATGCCCTGGCAGTAACCGACCTCGGCCATCATCTCCAGGTCGAAGCGGGTGCGCTGCTCCAGCCGCTGCGCCTCGACCAGCTTGTTTTCCCTGTACAGATATTCCAGCCGTTCCTTCAGCTCGACCTTGATCGTCTCGATCGCGTTCAGCACGCTCTCGCGGGTGCTGGCGTAGTGCGTGCGGGGGTAGACGGTGTAGCGCTGCACCTTGCGGATGGTTTCTCCGGTGAGCGGGTCGAACAGCGCCATCTTCTCCACTTCGCCGTCAAACAGCTCGATGCGCAGCGCCTCGGTTTCCGATTCGGCCGGGAACACGTCGATGATCTCGCCGCGCACGCGATAGGTGCCGCGGCGCAATTCCGTCTCGTTGCGGGTGTACTGCAGCTCGGTCAGCTGGTGGATCAGCTTGCGCTGGTCGATGCGCTCGCCGGTGGCCAGGATCAGGCGCAGGCTGAGGTAGTCCTCCGGATTGCCCAGGCCGTAGATCGCCGACACCGTGGCCACGATGATCGAATCGCGCCGCGACAGCAGCGCCTTGGTCGCCGACAGCCGCATCTGCTCGATGTGCTCGTTGATCGAGGCATCCTTCTCGATGAAGGTGTCCGACGCCACCACGTAGGCTTCCGGCTGGTAGTAGTCGTAATAGCTGACGAAGTATTCCACCGCGTTGTGCGGAAAGAATTCCCTGAACTCGCCGTACAGCTGCGCCGCCAGCGTCTTGTTCGGCGCCATCACGATGGTCGGCCGCTGCACGCGTTCGATCACGTTGGCGATGGTGTAGGTCTTGCCCGAACCGGTCACGCCGAGCAGGGTCTGCGCGGCCAGGCCGGCCTCGAAACCCTCGGCCAGACGCGTGATGGCCTGCGGCTGGTCGCCGGCGGGCTGATAGGGAGCAACAAGTTGGAAGCGATCAGTCATCGGCTACAGATGTGGGCGCGGTGCGACATTCTAAATCGGGCCTGCTGACAGGAAGTGTCACCAGAAGCCGACGAACGGAAGGCTGCGCGGCCACTGGAGAGGAAACACCCGCGCCATAGCATGGATGTCCGGTCCACGCAGGAGGCGACGCCGTGACGATACCCGGGAACCGCAGGCCATGGCACGGGCAAACCGGCTTTACCCTGATCGAGCAGATCATGGTGCTCGCCATCATCGGCATCCTGGCCAGCGTGGCCACACCGTCCCTGCATCGCATGGTCGGCCGCAACGAACTGCGGGTTGCCCAGATGGATTTCATCAGCGCCCTGCAGCACACGCGTCAGACAGCCGTGATGAGCGGCAGGCGTTCGCTGTTCTGCCCTACCCGGGATGGCGGCAACTGCAGCGGTGAAACCCGCTGGGACGAGGGCTGGCTGGTCGGGCACGACAGCAATGGCGACGACCAGCCGGACGGGCATCCCCTGCGCGTCGGCAGCGGCCATCGCGGGAAGCTGCTGATCCAGAGCAGCAATGGCAGGCACGTCGTCCGCTTCCACCCGGACGGCACCGCCGGTGGCAGCAATATCACCCTGCTGTTCTGCCAGCCGGCGCACGCCAGCGACGCACTCACCGTCGTGGTTTCCAACGCCGGCCGGGTTCGCGGCGCACCGGCCAGTGCAGCGCAGATCGCCACCTGCGCCCATCTGAACTGACCCTGGGCGCACTCGGCGCCCACTTGATCCCGGTCAATACCCCATTCAGCGGATGCGCACATGCTGTCTTCCGATCCCCGAGGAGACCGCGTGGCACGTGATCTGCCTGGCGTCCGACGAATCGAAGTTCGTGGCCGGCAGCGGCGGGGCATCGATGGCGGCCACACCTGCCGCTGACCTTCCACAACCCATGAGAAGTTCGCCATGTTCAAGCGCATCCTGCTGCCTGTCGACGGTTCCGAACTGTCCCTGCGCGCCGTCGATACCGGCATCGAGCTGGCCGCCCGGCTGGGCGCCAGCGTGTACGCCTTCCACGTGATCGCACCGTTCCCCGCCTCCATCTACTTCGCGGAAATCATCCAGGCCAACGAGCCGACCTATACCAGCGAGGCCATCGCCAACGCCGAGAAGTACCTGGCCGACGTGAGTCGGCGCGCACAGGCCGCCGGAGTTCCCTGCGAGGGCAGCCACGAGACCGACGCACGGCCCTACGCGGCCATCGTCGGCGCCGCGCGCAAGCAGCAGTGCGACCTGATCGTGATGGCCTCGCACGGCTGGCGCGGCTTCGATCGCTTGTTGCTGGGCAGCGAGACGCACAAGGTGATTCTCAACGGCGACGTACCGGTGCTGGTCTGCCGCTGACTGGGCAACTGGCTGGCGGAACTGACACCGCCCCGGCTTCGGACACCTTGTCCAGCCGGTCCTGCACGGCGAGAAACCAGGCTGCCATGCTATCGTTCAAGGCGTCCGCCACCACCGGCGCGCTCGCCCGGGCCGCTCCCGGTATCGCCCGAGAAGTTGATGGAAACAGCCGCCGCCGTGCTCGACCTGAACCAGCTGCGCCGCAGTTGTTCGTCCTGTGCCTTGAGTGAACTGTGCCTGCCCGCCGGGATTGGCGGCGACGACCTCGAAAAGCTCGACATGACGATCCGCGACAAGCGCATGCTCGATCGGGGCGGCGCGTTGTATCGCGATGGCGATCCCTTCCAGGCGCTCTACGTGGTGCGTTCGGGTTCGTTGAAGACCTTCGTGCAGGACGACACCGGCGCTGTGCAGATCCTGGGCTTCCACCTGCCCGGCGACATCGTCGGTTTCGATGCGCTGGCGACCGATCGGCACGTCAGCCAGGCCGAGGCGCTGGAGCGCAGCAGCATCTGCGAGCTGCCGTATGAGCGCCTGCAACAGGTCACCAGCGAGGTGCCGGCGCTGCATCGACAGCTGATGCGCGTGGTCAGCCGCGAGGTGGTCGAGGAACACCGGCATACGGTGGTGATGGGACGGCAGCAGGCACAGGAGCAGCTGGCGATCTTCCTGAAGAGCCTGTCCGATCGCTACCAGCGCCTGCAGCGTGACGGCAGCATGCTGACCCTGTCGATGTCGCGCTACGACATCGCCAACTACCTCGGCCTGGTGGTCGAGACGGTCAGCCGCCTGTTCTCGCGCATGGAGGAGATGGGCGTGCTCGAAGTGAACCGGAAGGCCGTACGAATCCGCCGTCCCGATTTGCTGGCCGGGCTGTGTCGCGGAAACGTGGCCGCCGCCAAGCATCGCGAAGCCAACTAGGCCTGACCGACCGGCCGGGCCAGCCCCGGCAGCACCCGCTTCCCCTCCCTGCATGACGCCTGCGCCGCGCGATCGGCGAAGGGTTGCGGCCCATTCGCGTCCGCGGCACGGCCACCGCGACAATTCGCGCAGGCAGGCGAAGGGTTCGCTTGACCTGCATCAACAACGACGACGGTCGCCTCGACCAGCATGCGCGCATCTTTCAGGGAGATGCACCATGAGTACCACCCGAAAACTCTGGTTGGGGCTGGCGGCGTTGCTCGTCGCCTCCTTCGCCGTGCTGCTGTGGGTCGGCAAGGAGGTCCACCAGCAGGCGCCGCCGCTGCCCACCGCCGTCGTCACCGCAGACGGCCAGACGCTGTACACCAAGGGCGACATGGAAGAAGGCCGGCAGGTCTGGCAGAGCATCGGCGGCCAGCAGCTGGGCTCGATCTGGGGCCATGGCGCCTTGCTGGCGCCGGACTGGAGCGCGGACTGGCTGCATCGCGAAAGCATGGCGATGCTTGAACTGCTTTCCCGCGACGCCGGCCTGGGCCCCTACGACACGCTGACCGCGCAACAGCAGGCCCCGCTGAAGGCCCGCGTGCAGGAAGAGCTGCGCACCAACACCTGGGACGCGGCCAGCAACACCATCACCGTCTCGGCGTTGCGCGCCCGCGCGATGGAAGCCGTGGCGGCGCACTACATGAGCCTGCTCGGCAACGACCCGGCCACGCACAAGCTGCGCGAAGGCTACGCCATGCGCGAGAACACCGTGGCCGAGATGGAACACCGGCGCGAGGTCACCGCGTTCTTCTGGTGGACCAGCTGGGCGGCCGCCACGCAACGCCCGAACGAGCCGATGAGCTATACGCAGAACTGGCCGTACGAACCACTGGCCGGCAACACGCCGACCTCGACCAGCTTCCTGTGGTCGGTCTTCAGCATCCTGTTCATGATCTTCGGCATCGGCCTGCTCGGCTGGCATCACGCCCGCCAGGTCAGCCATGAACCGCTGCCGGTCGTTCCGGCGCGCGACCCGCTGACCGAGTTCAAGGCCACGCCGTCGATGAAGGCCACCGGCAAGTATTTCTGGACCGTGCTGGGCCTGTTCCTCGCGCAGATCCTGCTGGGTGCCACCACCGCGCATTACCAGGTGGAAGGCCAGGAAGCCTACGGCTTCGCGCTGGCCAACTACCTGCCGTACAGCCTCACCCGTACCTGGCATACCGAACTGGCCGTGCTGTGGATCGCCACCGCATGGCTGGCCACCGGCCTGTACATCGCGCCGCTGATCTCCGGCCACGAGCCGAAATTCCAGCGGCTCGGGGTGAACTTCCTGTGGGTCTGCCTGCTGGTCATCGTGGTCGGTTCGTTCGCCGGCCAGTGGTTCGCGGTTATGGACAAGATGGGCCTGAAGTACAACTTCTGGTTTGGCCACCAGGGCTGGGAATACACCGACATCGGCCGCTTCTGGCAGATCTTCCTGTTCATCGGCCTGATGCTGTGGCTGTTCCTGGTCGGCCGCGCCCTGTGGCCGGCGATGAACCGCAACAAGGAAGGCGCCTCGATCGTGGGCCTGCTGTTCCTGTCCACGGTGGCGATCGGCCTGCTCTACGGCGCCGGCCTGATGTGGGGCGAGCACACCCATATCGCGATGGTCGAATACTGGCGCTGGTGGGTGGTGCACCTGTGGGTGGAAGGCTTCTTCGAAGTGTTCGCCACCGCGGTGATCAGCTACCTGTTCGTGCGCCTGGGCCTGCTGCGGGTGACCACGGCCACCACCAACGTGCTGTTCGCCACCATCGTGTTCATGGCCGGCGGCGTGCTCGGCACCCTGCATCACCTGTACTTCAGCGGCACCACCACGGCGGTGATCGCGCTGGGCGCCAGCTTCTCGGCACTGGAAGTGGTGCCGCTGGCCCTGATCGGCATGGAAGCGTACGACACCTGGAAGAAGCAGCACGAGGCACCGTGGATGGCGCGCTACCGCTGGCCGATCATGTTCTTCGTGGCGGTGAGCTTCTGGAACCTGGTCGGTGCCGGCCTGCTCGGCTTCCTGGTCAACACGCCGATCGCGCTGTACTACATGCAGGGCCTGAACCTCACCGCCACGCATGGTCACACCGCCCTGTTCGGCGTGTACGGCATGCTCGGCCTGGGCCTGATGCTGTTCTGCCTGCGCGGCATCAAGCCGGACGCCGAGTGGCGCGAAGGCTGGCTGAAGAGCTCGTTCTGGCTGCTCAACATCGGCCTCTCGCTGATGGCTGCGCTGACCCTGCTGCCGCTGGGCATCCTGCAGCTGAAGGCGGTGCTGGAGCACGGCTACTGGTTCGCCCGCTCGGCCGAGTTCATGGATCGCCCGCTGATCCACATGCTGGTGTGGATGCGCGTGCCGGGCGACACCTTGTTCGCCATCGGCGCGCTGCTGATCTCGGTGTTCGTGGCCGCGCTGTGGCTGTTCCCGAAACGGCGGACGGCAACGGCGACCTCGCCACGAGCGATTCGCAACAACGCGTGACTTGCATCAGGGCGCGCCACACGGCGCGCCCTGATGCTTTACCCGTTCCCCGGCAGCGATCCCCGATGCTCGAGTTCTATCCCCAAATCAAATGGCTCCACATCGCCTGCGTGCTGGCCAGCGGTTCGCTGTTCGCGCTGCGCGGCCTGCTGACCCAGTTCGGCTACGCCGGCGCCGCCCAGTGGGAGCCCGTGCGCTGGCTGAGCTACGCGATCGACACCACCCTGCTCACCGCCGCGCTGATGCTGGTCAGCATCCTGCCCGGCGCGCTGTTCGCCAACGGCTGGCTCACCACCAAGCTGGTGCTGCTGGTGGTCTACGTGGTGCTGGCCACGCTGGCACTGAAGCGCGCCCGCAGCCGCCGTGCGCGGCTGGCCTTCTTCATCGCCGCGCTGGCCAGCTACGTCTACATGCTCGGCGTGGCGCGCATGCACCACCCGCTGGGCTGGCTGCATGGATGGATCGCATGAGCGCACAACCGTTCAACCACGGCGAGCCGCGTGACCACACGCTGGACGCCTGCTTCCTCGGCCCCTACGGCGAGAACGACGCGCTGCTGGAAAAGATGCTGGTCGAGTTCCTGCGCGACCACGTCTACTGGCGGCGCAACTTCCATCCGGAAGATCCGCCGGCGATCGCCACCGCCGCCGCGCATCATCCCGATTACCTTGCCTTCGAATCGCGCATGCGCCGCGAGCTGCACCAGCTGTCGGCGTCGCTGAAGAAGTCGGTGCCGTTCCACAGCCCGCGCTACATCGGCCACATGGCCTCGGACCTGCTGCTGCCGGGCCTGGCCGCGCAGATGCTGACCCTGCCCTACAACCCCAACAACGTCAGCGAGGATGCCGCGCCGGTCACCGTCGACATGGAAGTGCAGGTCGGCCTGCAGCTGGCGCGCATGCTCGGCTATCCGCACGATCCGGCGCGGGACGCCTGTGCGTTCGGCCACCTCACCTCCGGCGGCACCTTGGCCAACTACCAGGCACTGCGCCTGGCGCTGGCGCTGAAGGCGTTTCCGGTGGCGCTGCGCACAGCGCAGGTTCCCGGGCTGGCGCTGCCGGAGGATGACTGGAGCGCATTCAACCTCGCGCAGGCGGACGGCATCGCGCTGCTGACCGACTGGCAGGCCTGGCTTGCGGCGCAACCCGCAGCCGAGCGCAGTTGCTGGCTGCATCGGGTCGAACGCGAGCGGATCGAGCAGCGCGGCCTGGTCGACTTCTTCGCCGCCCATCCCGCGCTGAAGCTGCCGCGGGTGCTGGCGCCGGTGACCGCCCACTACTCGTGGAGCAAGGGCGTGAAGCTGCTCGGCCTGGGGCGCGACCAGCTGGAACTGCTGCCCACCGAAGGCATGCGACTGGACCCGGCCGCCCTGCGCGACACGCTGGAACGCTGCGCCCGCCAGCAACAACCCGTGCTGATGTGCGTGGCGGTGCTGGGCGGCACCGAGTACGGCACCATCGATCCGATCGACCAGGTGCTCGCCGCCCGCGATGCATCGCGCCAGCGGGGGCTGGATTTCGCCGTGCACGTCGACGCCGCCTGGGGCGGCTACCTGGCCACCCTGTTCCGCAACGAGGACGGCTCGCTGCGTCCGCGCGACGAAGTCGCCGCCGACTATGTGCAGTTCCCCACGCCCGCCGTGCATGCCGCGTTCGCCGCGCTGGGCGCCACCGACTCGGTCACCGTCGATCCGCACAAGCTCGGCTACCTGCCCTACGGCAGCGGCGCCTTCATCTGCCGCGACCACCGGGCGATGACGCTGCTGGCCGAGCGCGCCGACTATGTCTTCCACGGCGGCACGCCGAAGGACTATCTCGCCCGCTACCGCAGCCTGGGCCAGTTCATTCCGGAAGGCTCCAAGTCCGGCGCCGCGGCGGCGGCCGTCTATGTCACCCACAAGGTGTTGCCGCTGGATCACGCCCACTTCGGCCGCCTGCCCTGCGCCACCGTGCGTGCCGCCGAAACCTTCCACGCCCGCGCGCAGCGCTTCGCGCTGGAACTGGCCGACTGCGTCCACGCGCTGGTGCCGTTCGCGCCAGACAGCAACCTGGTCTGCCTGGCGCTCAACCCGCGCGGCAACCGCTCGATCACCGCCGCCAACGCCTTCGTGCGCGAACTGCACGACACCTTGCGCTGCGATCCGCAGCAGCCGCTGCAGACCAAGGAGTTCTTCGGCTCGGTGACCACGCTGCGCCCGGACATGCTGGGCCACGCGCAGACCACGCGCATCTTCCAGGCGCTGGGCCTGGATGCGAGCTCGCTCGATCCGGACGAGGACCGGCTGATGATCCTGCGCCACACGCTGATGAATCCGTACCTGATCGATCACGAGAACGGCATCAGCTACATCGACCGCTATTTCGAATTTCTCGGCCGCCGCATGCGCGCGATGCACCGGGCCGCGAGCCACGCGCCATGAATCCGGAGTCTCCGATGGACAGCGTCCTGCACCTGGTCAACCTGCAACAGGACCACGATCGCCGCTGGGTGCACGACGCCCTGACCAAGCTGGCGCAGGAGGCCGCGCGTTCCGCCGACACCCATCTGCTGAAGCTGAATTTCCCCGGCTTCCACGGCGTCGACTTCTACTTCAAGGACGAGGCCGCCCACCCCAGCGGCAGCCTGAAGCACCGGCTGGCCCGCTCGCTGTTCCTGTACGCGCTGTGCAACGGCCGGCTGCGTGGCGGCCAGGCGGTGGTGGACGCATCTTCGGGCAGCACGGCGATTTCGGAAGCCTGGTTCGCGCGCCTGCTCGGCCTGTCATTCACCGCGGTGATGCCGGCCTGCACCGCGCCAGGCAAGATCCGCGACGTGCAGGCGCTGGGCGGCACCTGCGACCTGGTCGATGATCCGGCCCAGGTGCACGCGCGCGCCGCCGAACATGCCGCACGCGGCGCCTGCCACCTCGACCAGTTCGGCCTGGCCGAACGCGCCACCGACTGGCGCGGCAACAACAACATCGCCGAGTCGATCATCGGCCAGCTGGCGCTGGAAGCCGAACCCGAACCGGCGTGGATCGTCTGCGGCGCCGGCACCGGCGGCACCTCGGCCACCATCGGCCGCTACCTGCGCTACCGCCGGCTGCACACCAGACTGTGCGTGGCCGAGCCCAGCGGCAGCGGCTACGTGCACGGCTGGCGCAACCGCGACATGAAGGCGGTGGCCAGCCAGCCCACCCTGATCGAAGGCATCGGCCGACCGCGCGTGGAACCGGGCTTCATCTTCGACGTGGTCGACCGCGTCAACGAAATTCCCGACGCCGCCTCGATCGCCGCCGCCTGGTTGCTGGAAGACCTGCTCGGCCACCGCTACGGCGGCTCGTCCGGCACCAACCTGGTCGCCTGCCTGCAGCTGGCCGCGTCGATGCGCGCGCGCGGACAGCGCGGCAGCATCGTCAGCCTGCTGTGCGACCGCGGCGAGCGCTACGCGCAAACCTTGTTCGACCGCGACTGGCTGGCTGCGCGCGCGATCGACCTCGCGCCGTGGGATGCCGCGCTGCGCCACAGCCTGGCCAGCGGCCGCGCGCCCGCGTTGACATGAGCACCGCCGAATCGCCGGCTCCGGGCATGCACGTTGCGCTGCTGGGCCATGGCCGTTTCGGCGAGGCGTTTGCGCAGCTGTTGCTGCAGGCGGGGCATCACGTGCGCGTGTTCGATCCGCACGCCCGGGTTCCCGCCGCGCTGGCCGCGCCATCCTTGCCTGTCGCGCTCGAGGGCGCGCAATGGATCGTGCTGGCGATGCCGGTGCCGCAACTGCGCGACGCCCTGCTCGCGTTGCAACCGTTGCTGCATGCCGGCCAGATCGTGTTCGACGTGGGCAGCGTGAAGATGCATCCCTGCGCGGCGATGGACGAGTTGCTGGGCGACGCGATTCCCCACGTCGGCAGCCATCCGCTGTTCGGCCCGCTCAGCCTGGCCCGCGACGAGCGCCCGCGGCGCACGGTGATCTGCGCCTCCGCCCGGCATCCGCAGGCCGCCGCTCGCGCAGGCGAGTTGTTCGCCGCGCTCGGCTGCGAAGTCATCGAACAGGACCCGGAGCGCCACGACCGCGCGATGGCGCGCACCCACGTGCTGGCCTTCTTCATCGCCAAGGGGCTGATCGACATCGGCGTGGACGACGGCATGCCGATCGCGCCGCCCTCGTTCCAGGGCATGAAACACATGCTGGCCGCGGTGCGCGGCGACGCCGGCCACCTGTTCGGCGCGATCCAGCGCGAAAACCCGTTTGCCGCCGAGGCCCGCACCGAGCTGCTGGCCGAACTGCAACGCGCACATCAACACCTGCTGGCCGCAACGGATGACGACGAGCTGGCCATTCCGACCTCGGGCGAACCGTCCGCATGAGTTTCCACGACCTGCGCAGCTTCCTGCAGCGGCTGGAGCGCGAGCAGCAATTGCAGCGCGTCAGCGCGCCCGTGGATACGCATCTGGAGTCCACCGCGCTGAGCCTGCGCGCGCTGCGCGAGGCGGGCCCCGCGTTGCTGATGGAACATCCCGGCGACAGTCACCACGCGCTGCTCGGCAACCTGTTCGGCCATCGTCGCCGCATCGAGCTGGCGCTGGCCGGACGGCCGCTGGCCTCGCTGCGCGAACTGGGCCAGCTGCTTGCCGCGATCAAGGAACCGCGCTGGCCATCCAGCCTGCGCCAGGCGCTGGCCACCTGGCCTGAGCTGGCGCAACTGGCCCACGTCGCGCCGCAACGGGTGCGCGAGGCGGCGTTCGAACACGAAACCCTGCGCGGCGACGAGATCGACCTGGCCCGCCTGCCGATCCAGCACTGCTGGCCGGACGACGCCGGCAAGCTGATCACCTTCGGCCTGGTGGTGACCCGCGGCACCGGCAAGCCGCGGCAGAACGTGGCGATCTACCGCCAGCAGGTGATCGGGCCGAACCGGGTGATCATGCGCTGGCTGCCGCATCGCGGCGGCGCGCTGGACTACGCCGACTGGTGCGCCGCGCATCCGCAGCAACCATTCCCGCTACTGGTCGCCATCGGCGCCGATCCGGCGACCATGCTGGCCGCCGTCGCGCCGGTGCCGGACAGCTTGTCCGAATACGAGTTCGCCGGCCTGCTGCGCGGCCAGCGCACCCGCGTGTGGCACAGCGAGCTGACCGGGCTGGATGCGCCGGCCGGCGCGGAGATCCTGCTGGAAGGCTTCATCCACCCCGGCGACACCGCGCTGGAAGGTCCCTTCGGCGACCACACCGGCTACTACAACGCGCAGGACCATTTCCCCGTCTTCACCATCGAACGCCTGCGCCTGCGACGCGACGCGATCTACCACGGCAGCTACATGGGCCGCGCGCCGCACGACGAGCCGTCGGTGCTGTCGATGGCGCTGAACGACATCTTCGTGCCGATCCTGCAGAAGGTGTTTCCCGAGATCGTCGACTTCTTCCTGCCGCCCGAAGCGTGCTCGTACCGCATCGCCGTGGTCAGCATCCGCAAGCAGTACGCCGGCCATGCGCGGCGCATCATGATGGCGGTGTGGTCGTACCTGCGCCAGTTCACCTACACCAAGTTCGTGATCGTCACCGACGACGACATCGACGTGCGCGACTGGTCGGCGGTGATCTGGGCGGTGTCCACCCGGGTCGATCCCGCGCGCGACACCATGCTCGTGGAGAATACCCCGATCGACTACCTGGACTTCGCCAGCCCGGTGGCCGGCGTGGGCTCCAAACTCGGCATAGACGCCACCCGCAAATGGCCGTCCGAAACCGCGCGTAGCTGGAGCCGTCCGATCGTGCCGGATGCCGCGGTGGAGCAGCGCGTGGATGCCCTGTGGCAATCACTGCAGGCATCCCGCGACCGCCAGGAATGCTTCACGGCTCGTCGTGCATCTCGTGCATGGCCGGCGCCGGCTGGTCCCAGCCCGGATCATTGAAGTAGTGCGGATAGTGCGCGATCGCCTCGCGCATCGCGGCCACCGCTTTGACCTTGCCCGGGTTGGCCTGCAGGGCCTGCGCCGCACCGAGCAGCGGTGCCAGGATGCCGTGCAGGGCCGCGTCCGGTTCGGCAGCCAGCTTGCAGTTGGCGAACATGAAGCCCACCGCATCCTCCACTTCGGCCGCGCGGTCGACCGCCATCGGCGCACTCATGTGGCCCATCTCGTAGTGACGCAGCTGGTCCACCGCGACGTGCACGCGACGCATGCCCTCGCGCAGGGACGCGTCCGGCTCCCAGCGCTGCGCGGGCACGCTCACCGTGGCGGCGTGGTGGCTGGCGTGTTCCGCAGGCGATTGCGGCGGTGCGGCCTGCACCGAAACGGCCAGGCCCAGGCCGCAGGCCAGGGCGACGAGAGTGGGGACGGATGTCATGGGGAGCGCTCCAGCAGGCGGCGTGCATGCCGCGGATGGAAGCATGCTAGCGCGGGCCCGCCGCTGCGCGACTGACCCACGTCAACCGCGCGACCGTCATCGCTGCGGCCGGCTGCCGCAGCTCAGTTGCCGTTGCCGCGGCGCGGCAGCATCCGGCGCAAGGTGTCGTCATGCATGAAGTAATGGTGATACAGCGCCGCGGCTGCGTGCAGGCCCACCAGGTAATAGCCGATCGTGCCGATGGTGCCGTGCAGGTCCTCCAGCCGCTCGCCGAGCAGGTCGTCCGGCGCGATCAGCGGCGGCAGCTCCAGGCCGAAGAACGGGATCACCTTGCCGCCCGCACTCAGGGTCAGCCAGCCCAGCGCCGGCATCACGATCAGGAACGCATACAGCAGCAAGTGCATGATCCCGGCCAGGTGGTGCTGCCAGGCCGGAAGGCTCGCATCACGGCGCGGCGACGGCGTCATCAGGCGAATGGCCAAGCGCAGGAAGACCAGCGCGAACACGCCGAGCCCCAGCATGAAATGCCAGGTCTTCAGGCCGGCACGCAGGCTGCTGCCGCGCGGCGCCAGTTCGTGCAGCTCGATGCAGGCGTACACGGCGACCAGCAGCGCCAGCATCAGCCAGTGCATGCCGATCGACAGCGGGTGGTAACGGTCAGTGGTGTTCATCGGATTCATGGGGAGTTTCGCCGTCGGCAATCGGAACAGATGGTCGGGCATCGACACGAGTCGTGCAAAGCCGGGCACAGCATGGACCGCACCGGCGCGCCCGGGATTGACCTCGGTCAACTTCCCTTCCGGTGACTTCGGCGCATCCGCCGAATTTTCCCGCATCCGCACGGAACCACTCCGACCTGACCCATGTCAACGCAGCTCGCCGGATCAGCCGCCACGATGCGCCGCGAACTTCCTGGCTTCGAGGTGCACATGCAACTGGTCTGTCCTGCCGGCAACCTGCCGGCGCTGCAAGCGGCGATCGACGCCGGCGCCGATGCGGTCTACGCGGGCTTCCGCGACCAGACCAACGCCCGCGCCTTCCCCGGCCTGAATTTCAGCGACGTGGAACTGCGCGACGGCATCGCCTACGCGCACCAGCGCAAGCGCAAGGTCTACCTGGCATTGAACACCTACCCCGACAGCGCGCGCCTGGCGACGTGGTACCGCGCCGTGGACAAGGCCGCCGAGTTCGGCTGCGACGCGGTCATCGCGGCGGAGATGGCGGTGCTCGATTACGCCACGCGCACCTACCCGGCGATGGCGCGGCACCTGTCGGTGCAGGGTTCGGCCACTACCGCGCCGGCGCTGCGCTACGCCCACGAGCGCTTCGGCATCAGTCGCGCGGTGCTGCCGCGGGTGCTGTCGATCCAGCAGGTCGAGCGATTGTGCGAAGGCTCGCCGGTGCCCATCGAAGTGTTCGCGTTCGGCAGCCTGTGCATCATGGTCGAAGGTCGCTGCCAGCTTTCCAGCTACGTCACCGGCGCCTCGCCGAATCGCCACGGCGTGTGCTCGCCGGCCAGCTTCGTGCGCTGGGAGGAACACGGCGACGGTCGCCGCAGCGTGCGCCTGAACCAGGTGCTGATGGACAAGTTCGAGCCCGCCGAACCGGCCGGCTATCCCACCGTGTGCAAGGGCCGCTTCGAGGTCGGCGGCGAGACCTTCCATGCGCTGGAGGAGCCGACCAGCCTCAACACGCTGGAGCTGCTGCCCCGCCTGGCCAAAGCAGGCGTGGCCGCGTTGAAGATCGAAGGCCGCCAGCGCGGCGTCGCCTACGTCGCCTCGGTCACCCGCACCTGGCGCGACGCGCTGGATCGCTACCGCAACGCACCCGACGCGTGGCAGCTGCAGCCGGGCTGGCAGTCGTCGCTGTCGAAGCACGCCGAAGGCCACCAGACCACGCTGGGCCCCTATCACCGCTCGTGGCACTGACTTCAGGGGCATGCAACCGATGAACACGATGAAACTGAGCCTCGGCCCGCTGCAGTATTTCTGGCCACGCGAACAGACCCTGGCGTTCTACCGCGAGGCGGTGGAGTGGCCGCTGGACATCATCTACCTGGGCGAGACGGTGTGCAGCAAGCGCCGCGAACTGGGCACGCGCGACTGGATCGCGCTGGCCGCCGAACTGGCCCGCAGTGGCAAGCAGGTCGTGCTGTCGTCGCTGGCGCTGATCGAGGCCGAATCCGAGCTGGGCGTGCTGCAACGGCTGGTCGACCACGGCGACTGCTGGATCGAAGCGAACGACCTTTCCGCCGTGCAGCTGTGCCGCGAACGCGGCGTGCCCTTCGTCGCCGGCCCCACCCTCAACGTCTACAACCACCACGCCCTGGCGATGCTGATGGCCGACGGCCTGCGCCGCTGGGTACCTGGCGTCGAGCAGGGCCACCAGCTGCTGCGCGAATTGCGCGAGGCGATGCAGGCCGAAGAGCGGCCCATGCCCGAGCTGGAGGTGATCGCCTTCGGCCGCCTGCCGCTGGCCTTCTCCGCCCGCTGCTTCACCGCCCGCGCGCTGGACGTGGCCAAGGACCAGTGCGGCTTCCGCTGCATCGACTACCCCGACGGCATGCCATTGGCCACCCGCGAAGGTCGCCCCTTCCTGCGCATCAACGGCATCCAGATCCAGGGCGAGGAAATCACCGACCTCGGCCCCGAACTGCCCGCCTTGCGCGAACTGGGCGTCGACGTGCTGCGCCTGTATCCCCAGGTCGACGGCATGGCCGAAGTGATGGCGCACTTCGACCTGGCCCGCCACTCCCCGGTAGCACCGCCGCGGATCGGCGCACGCAACGGCTACTGGCACGGCGAGCCGGGTATGCGGCCGGTGGCTGAGGCATAAGCCCAGCGAAGCCGTCAACACCGGTATATGACGGGATTTGCACGAGCATCGAATACATCAGCAACGACTGGCTCACCAGAGTCCCCGGCGAAAACCTCGTCGCGCCGCGTCATGCGAGCCGCTATACGAATCGCGGCCCGCCGTCCCGGCATTGCCCATTCACCACCCAGCGGTTGGCCCGACGCCTCGTCACCCGCCGTCGAGCCGTCCAAGTGCCTTTCATCTGAGAGCAAAAGGATGCCATCATCAGAAATAACAAATTTCAACGTGGCGGGATTGGATTGCGGGACTAGGCTGCAGCAGTGACGTCAGGTTCGTTGACTCAATGGACCAAAAGCTCTTCTCGAAAATGTTGGTCGCCCGTGATAGGCCGCAGGATTTAAATCTAAGAGTTAGTCGGCAAAGCAAGATTCGGAGTTACCCCACAAGCATCTATCGAGGGCTCATGGAAATTTCGATAAACAACCCCCGGGTTCATGACGACGAACTGGCGAAAATCAAGAAGAACGATCGCACCCTAAAGTTGTGGACTCAGTCACACATGAGTCATATCAATGCCTATCGCGGCCATTCCATAGGCGGCCAAGGGCTCGTACTCGCTATACCTAAGAATGAAAACATTGACCTAGTTGAAGCGCTCGAAAGCGGGCGCGAAACTTGGGTTGAGGTAATTGCAAGAAGTTATGGAGTAGAGTTCCGCGGATATCACGTATCGCAAGAAGAACTAGACCGCTCTCTCCAGAAAGAGAGAAACGATTTCCTCCAAGAGATCAGCAAGCCATATCATCCCAAAAAGGAGATGAAGGCTTATGCAAAGACTGTCGGAGATATGCCATTCCGAGCTGGAATGATTCTTGAGCTAATCCCAAGTGACGAAGACTCTTACATTAGGACACTTGGTCATCCCGTTTCATTTGTTTGCAGCGATTTGCAGCAGCCAATCCTGTTGACCCATGGAAAGACAACAACAAAGAAAATCATAAGAGCAATATTGACCGGCTACGGTGCATCCGCTCTGGTGGTACTCCCATACTCAAACAAATCTCTCATCTTGGATGATGGAGAGCTCAAGAACCATCATGGCGCAGAGATCGCCGTCTCCTTTACTCTGCGAAGGTAGTAGTTACCTTTTTACTCGTTCAAGGCGGACGGCTGCGCCGCCGCTTAACTCCAGCATCAGGGCGCTCAATGACATTCAACGCAAGCGACCGAACCCTTGGGCTAGTGAGCATCTGGCAAGTTTTGAGGAAGATGTGCTGGGAAATTGAACTTCTCAAAGCTATCCCGGAAAAGCTTCGAGTGGGCACCCTGCCTATAGACGTACTACACGTGCAAGATGCAACCTTGTACGCAACAATTAACGCGGCTTCGACCGGTCTCGCTCTGGTTGACTGGCTCTACCATACGATTCGCGAAGATCCAGTTCTTGTCTCAAGAGCGAAGGACTCTCTCGGAGAGTTCAATCTCAAGTCCGAGACAAGTTTTCTCGCTCACACAAGAAAGCTGAATAAGTCGATCAACGCGTGCCATCAGATTTGCAACGCAAATAAGCATTTCCACCTTCGTAAACTCGACAAAGATTTCAAAGTCTTGGTTGGCGATATCGTCATGGAGCATCCTGATGGCTCAACAGATATAAGCCATATCACGCATATCGTGCAAAACGGCAACACTCCAGACGGAAATACGTCCGTCCTCGAGTTGTTAGTAGATCTAGCCGCATGGTGGGAGGATGTACTCAACAAACTTCAAATTCCTGGGCGCGATCCGTTCTTTCAGCGCGGCGCGCCCTAACCGGTCATCCAAGCAGGTGGAATAGTTCCTTCGCTTCAATGGACACCCTGAACTATCTTGACCTGGCTGCCATGCATCGCGCGCAGGTTGTTGCCACGCCAGAAGACGGAGGTGCATGCGGGAAGTGCAGAAGCGGCCGGAGTAGGCCGCGCGCAGCACCTCACTCAAAACGTATAACGCAACACCGTGAAGTAGTGGCAGCCGGTGCCGGTGAGCACGAACAAATGCCAGACGAAGTGGCTGTAGCGCAGGCGTTCGTGCAGCAGGAAGAACACCACGCCCAGCGTATAGGCCAGGCCGCCGGCCAGCAGCCAGGCCAGGCCGCCCGGCGCCATGTTCAGCCATAGCGGACGGATCGCGATCAGCGCCGCCCAGCCCATCGCGACGTACAGCGCGGTGGACAGCCGATGGAAACGCGCGCCCACGGCGAGCTTGAAGATCGCGCCCAGCAGGGCCAGGCCCCAGATCACGCCCAGCATCGACCAGCCCCAACCACCACGCAGCACGCCCAGCGCAATCGGCGTGTAGGTGCCCGCGATCAGCAGGTAGATCGCCGCGTAGTCGAAGCGCTGCAGCAGTTCCTTGATCCGCAGATGCGGGATCGCGTGGTACAGCGTGGACGCGAGGTACAGCAGGATCGCGCTGGCCCCGAACACCGTCGATGCCACCACCGCGGTGGTGCTGCCGCTACGCAGTGCGGCGATGATCAGGATCGGCAGGCCGGCCGCGGCGAGCAGCAGGCCGAGGCCGTGGCTGATGCTGTTGGCGATTTCCTCGCCGAGGGTGGAATCACGCGAGAGTGCGGGCGCGGCCGGGGAAGACATGCGGGGAAAAACTCGGGGAGGGTTGTGCGGCTGCCGAAGTGACAGCCGCGGGTCGTGCAGGGCTCAGACCTTGGCGAACACCAGGGTGCCGTTGGTGCCGCCGAAGCCGAAGCTGTTGGACATCACCGTGGACAGTGGCGCCGAACGGCTTTCGCGCACGATCGGGAAGCTTGCGGCCGCCGGATCGAGGTCGCTGATGTGGGCGGAGCCGGCCATGAAACCGCCATTGAGCATCAGCAGGCTGTAGATCGCCTCGTGCACGCTGGCGGCACCCAGCGAGTGGCCGGTCAGCGCCTTGGTCGAGGACAGCGGCGGCACCGCGTCACCGAACGCCTCGCGCACCGCGTTCAACTCCACGATGTCGCCCAGCGGCGTGGCGGTGCCGTGGGTGTTGAGGTAGTCGATCGGCGCCTTGACGTTGGCCAGCGCCATCTTCATGCAGCGCACCGCGCCCTCGCCCGACGGCGCGACCATCTCGGCGCCATCGGAGGTGACGCCGTAGCCCACCAGTTCGGCATGGATGCGCGCGCCACGCGCCCTGGCGTGTTCGTATTCCTCCAGCACCAGCATGCCGCCGCCGCTGGCGATGACGAAGCCGTCGCGGCTGGTGTCGTAGGGGCGCGAGGCGCTGACCGGCGTGTCGTTGTGATGGCTGGACAGCGCGCCCATCGCGTCGAACTGCGAGGTCATGCCCCAGTGTTCTTCTTCGCCGCCACCGGCGAACATCACGTCCTGCGCGCCGTGGCGGATCAGGTCGGCGGCCGCGCCGATGCAGTGCGCCGAGGTGGCGCAGGCGGCGGAGATCGAATAGCTCAGGCCCTGGATGCCGAAGGTGGTGGCCAGCGTGGCCGACACCGTCGAGCACATCGTGCGCGGCACCATGTACGGGCCGATCTTGCGCACGCCCTTGTTGCGCAGCAGGTCGGCGGTTTCGATCTGCCAGCGCGGCGAGCCGCCGCCGGAACCGGCGATCGCGCCGATGCGCGGATCGCGCACCTGGTCCGCGTCCAGCCCGGCATCTGCCATCGCCGAGCGCATCGACACATAGGCATACGCCGCGGCGTCGCCCATGAAGCGCTTCAGCTTGCGATCGATCACCGCTTCCAGGTCGATGTTCGGCACGCCGGCCACGTGGCTGCGCAAGCCCAGCTCGGCGTACTCGGGCATCGCGCGGATGCCGCTGCGACCATCGCGCAAGGCGCTGGTCACGGTGTCCAGATCATTGCCCAGGCAGGACACGATGCCCATGCCCGTCACTACGACGCGGCGCATCTCAAAAACCCTCGGTGGACTGGAACAGGCCCACGCGCATGTCGCTGGCCTCGTAGATCAGGCGGTCGTCGACGAAGGTCTTGCCGTCGGCGATCACCAGCCGCAGCTTGCCGCGCATCACGCGGCGGATGTCGATCTCGTAGCGCACCAGCTTGGCCGTCGGCATCACCTGGCCGGAAAACTTCACGTTGCCCACGCCCAGCGCGCGGCCACGGCCGGGTTCGCCCAGCCACGGCAGGAAGAAGCCGCTGAGCTGCCACATCGCGTCCAGGCCCAGGCAGCCTGGCATCACCGGGTCGCCGATGAAGTGGCAACCGAAAAACCACAGGTCCGGATGGATGTCCATTTCGGCATGGATCAGGCCCTTGCCGTAGGCACCGCCTTCCTCGGAAATCCGCGTGATGCGATCGAACATCAGCATCGGCGGCGAAGGCAGACGGGCATTGTCGTCACCGAACAACTCGCCGCGGCCGCAGGCGCGCAGCTGTTCGTAGTCGAAGGAGGAAGGACGTGTCATGAAATACTCGCGGGGTGAGGAACGCCCAGTGTGCCAGCTGAGCGCCTTCCTGTCTTGACGCGCATCAACGCGATGCCGTACGCGTGCGCACTGAAATGCCGTCGTGGTAGCGAGCAGCGTGTCAGGACGGACAGCCGCGGTCTTCCCGCCAGTGCGCGCCCAGCGAGCGCGTGCGCAGGCGCATCGCGCGCAACAGCGCCTTGCCCAGCTGCGCCTGCCAGCCGGCCTCGGCCAGCACCGCGCAGGCGTGCCACGCATCGCGCAGCGAACGGGCTTCACGGATCGGTCCGCCCGCATGCCACAGCAGCTCGCGCAGCACGGCCAGCTCGGCCGACGGCATGCCCGGGCCGCGCTCGACCACGCGCGTCGGCCCCACCACCACAGCTTCCGCTGCATGGCTCAGCCCTTCGCCCAGGCGGCGGCCGCAGACCACGCCTTCCAGCAGTGAATTGCTGGCCAGCCGGTTGGCGCCGTGCACGCCGTTGCAGGCCACCTCGCCCACCGCGTACAGGCCCGGCACGCTGCTGCGCCCGTCCGCGTCGGTGGCCAGCCCGCCCATGTGGAAATGCGCCACCGGCGTCACCGGCAGGGTGACCTTGCGGGGATCGAAGCCATGCGCCAGGCAGGCCGCCAGCACGGTGGGGAAACGCCGCTCCCAGTCGCCGTCGACACCGGTCGCATCAAGGCGGACACGTCCTCCGGCCGCCTGCACCGCGGCCACGCGCCGCGACACCACGTCGCGTGGCGCCAGGTCGCCCAGCGGATGCACGCCGGCCATCAGCGCGTTGCCGGCGGCGTCGAGCAGGCGGGCACCGGCACCGCGCAAGGCCTCGGTGATCAGCGGCAGGCGATGACCCGCCACCTCCAGCGCGGTGGGATGAAACTGCACGAATTCCAGGTCGCGCGCCGCGGCGCCGGCGGCCAGCCCCAGCGCCAGCCCTGCGCCATCGGCGCCTGCCGGGTTGCTGCTGCGGGCGTACAACGCGCCGATCCCGCCGGTGGCCAGCACCACGGCCGACGCCTCCACCTGCTCATGCCGGCCGCGCTCGTCGCAGGTGCGCACGCCGACCACGCGGCCTTCGCGCAGCAGCAAGGCATCGACATCGACGCCGCCGCGCCATTGCACATGCGCGGCCGCCTGCGCCCGTGCGCGCAAGGCCTGCACCAGGGCCGCGCCGCTGGCATCGCCGCCGGCATGCACGATGCGGGCGGCGCCGTGGCCACCTTCGCGACCCAGCTGCAGACCACCCTGCGCATCGCGATCGAACGCCACGCCCTGCGCCTGCAGCCAGGCAATCGCCGCAGGCGCCTCGGCGGTCAGCCACTGCACCATCGCCTCGTCGTTGTGCTGCGCCCCGGCCACCAGCGTGTCGTGCGCGTGGGCGGCGGGGCTGTCGCGCGGATCGAGCGCCGCGGCGATGCCACCCTGGGCCAGCGCACTGGCGCTGCCGCAGCCGTCGTGGGCGCGACACAGCAGGCGCACCGGCGCGGGCGCCGCGGCCAGCGCCGTCGCCAGTCCGGCGACGCCGCTGCCCACCACCACGATCGGCAGCCGTGCGTGCCTCACACGCGTTCGCGCCGCCCGACGGCGAGCATGCGTTCCAGCGCCGCGCGGGCGCGCTGGCTGACGTCGGCGGGAATCTCGATCGCATGGCGCAGGTCGCGCAGGCAGGCGTAGATGTTCTGCAAGGTGATCCGTTGCATGTGCGGACACAGGTTGCACGGCTTGATGAATTCGGTCTGCGGGAACTGCGACTTCAGGTTGTCGGCCATCGAGCACTCGGTGACCATCGCCACGCGCGCCGGCCTTTCGCGGGCCAACCACTTGCCCATGGCGGTGGTGGAGCCGACGAAGTCGGCCTCGGCCAGCACTTCGGGCGAGCACTCCGGATGTGCCACCACGCGGGTGCCGAACTGCTCGCGCACGTGCCGCACCTCCTGCGCAGTGAAGCGCTCGTGCACTTCGCAGCGGCCGTGCCACAGGATGATTTCCACCTTCGTCTGTTTGGCCACGTGGCGGCCGAGGAATTCGTCGGGCAGGAAGATCACCTTCGGCGCGCCCATCGCCTCCACCACCTGCACCGCGTTGGCCGAGGTGCAGATCGCATCGGACTCCGCCTTCACCGCGGCCGAGGTATTGGCGTAGCTCACCACCGGCACACCCGGATGCTGCGCGCGCAGCGCCAGCACGTCGGCGGCGGTGATCGAGGAGGCCAGCGAGCAGCCGGCTTCGAGGTCGGGCAGCAGCACGGTCTTGTGCGGCGCCAGGATCTTCGCGGTCTCGGCCATGAAGTGCACGCCGCACAGCACGATCAGCTCGGCCTCGCAGTCGGCCGCGGCCTGGGCCAGCCCCAGCGAATCGCCGGTGATGTCGGCCACGCCGTGGAAGATCTCCGGCGACTGGTAGCTGTGCGCCATGATCACCGCGCCGCGCTGCTTCTTCAGCCGATTGATCGCGTCGATCCACGGCAGGTGCAACGGAATTTCCAGGCATGGCACCAGCGGCTCCAGCCGCTCGGCCAGCGCCGCGTAATCGTGTTCGAGTTCGTCGCGCCAGACCGGCACGGGCAGGTTTGCGAGGTCAGTCATGGTGATCGCTGCCGAGGAAAGGAACGAAGCGTCAGGCGTACTCGCCACGATGCGCCGCACGCGCCGCGCGGGCGAACCGGGCACCGCGATTGAGCGCGATGCGCAGGCCCAGCGGCACCGATTCCCACGGCAGCCGCTCCAGCAGGTTGCGCGCGGTGAGGCCAAGTTCGGTATCGCCGGTGAGGTCCAGAGCGCGCTGGAAGAACAGCGTATCGGCATCTTCCAGCCGGCCGGCCAGCAACAGCAGGTTGGTGGCGCTGCCGCGCACGCTGGCCTCGGGTTCGTCGTCGACCACCTGCAGGCGATCACCTTCCAGCGCCAGCACCCAGCGCAGGCGCAGGTCGCTGACCTCAATGGCCAGCCGACGGCCGCGCATGAACTCCAGCGAGCCGTCGCGGATCGGCGTGGCCAGCACACGCTGCATCGCCGCTTCCAGCAGGCGTTGCTGCCAGCGCACCGGCAGGACGCGCAACAGTGGCGCCACGCGTTGCGGTGGCGGCAGCGCGCGCAACAGGCGCGGCGTGATGGAAACAGGAGCTGGAGGCATGCGCATGGTGGGCGGCATCATGCGTGGATCGACGGCGTGGACGCCTTGACCCAGGTCAACGGCGAGGCCTTGCCGCGCGCAGGCATCGGCGATCGCCAGGTTCACCACCCGCGCCGCGGTGTCCGCCGGCAGTTGCAGTCGACGCGCCAGCGCCTGCGTGCGACGACGAACCTGTTGCTCGCGCAACAGGTCACGCGACGGCACACCGCTGCGTGGCTTCAACCGGCCAGCCATGGCGGCAAGCCGCCGACGCGTGGCCAGCAACACGATCAGGCCATCGTCGACGCGATCGATCGCCGCACGTACGCGGGCAAGCGCGAAACGTCCGGCGCCGGGCATCACGGCCCGCTCTCCTGTCGAAACACTCATCGTGACTTCTCCAGCGAGCGCAGAAAATGCGCGGCGCGACGGCCCGCGCCGAGCAGGGTCCAGCCCGTCAATGACCACACCAGCACCAGCGCGATGCCGGCCACGCGCGCCAGCGATGTGGACGGCCAGACCATCGCGGCCGGCAACGACAGCAGCAGCGGCTGGGCCAGCAGAACGCGACGCTTGTCCGCCTCGGGCAGCAGGCGCTGCACGCCGGGCAGCTGGATGCCGCGACCGCAGTGGCGATGCAGCGCGATCCAGCCGATGAAGGGCACGATCTCCAGCATCATCGCGGTCACCAGCAAGGGCAGCGCCAGACCCAGCCCCACGCTGGCGGCGAGCATGCCGCCGGGCACGATCGGCAAGGCCAGCGCGGCGCATGCCAGCGCGATCAGCCCTGCACGCCAGCTGTCCACCAGCGGTCCCCGGCGCAACCGCGGCGCGCGCCACTGCAGCCACAGGCCGGCGCCGGCGAAGATCAGCACGGGCGCGGCAACCACGCCGGCCACCGCGCCGCCTGCGCGCAGGCCGGCAACGGCCACGAGCACCGCGACCACGCCAGCCAGCCACGTCGCCTGCGCCGCTTCGGGCACGCTGCCGGTGCCCTGGAACATCGGCATCACCACGCGTGCCACGGTGGCCAGCAGCACCACGATCCAGCCCAGCACGCCCCAGCTGGCATGCACGTCGGTCCACGCTGTCAGCGGAACGGCGAGGCGCCCCGCCAGGCCCAGCGCAAGCACGGCACCGAGCACGGCGGTGACGAGCGCGGACGCAAGCGCCACGCCGAAGCCCGCACGCAGCAGGCGCTGTCCGGCCGCCGCCAGCAGCCCGGGCACGACCATCAGCGCCAGCATGACGAAGGCAGCCGGCAGGACCATCGCCGCGGTCATCAGGCCGAAAGGCCAGCGCTGGTGCATGCCGGCCACCAGCAGCAGCACGCCGACGTTGAACAGGCCATGCAGCCACCGGCTCGATCGCTCGCCACCGCGCAGCGTCACGCCAGCGGCCGCGGGAAGAAACTGCAGGATGCTGCCGAACATCGCATTACCCAGCACGCCGAGGGTAAACGCATGCACCAGTGCCAGGGTGGCCGGACTCCAACGCGTCCGCAGCGCGGCATCGCCGTCGACGATCAGCAGCACGCCGGCCAGCACGCCCCACAACGGCACCGTGAGCAGGAAGCGTAGCGGCAGCGGCGCGGCCGGCGCTCGGTCAAGCCGCAGCTTCGTCATCGCCGAGCGGACAGCAGATCAGCACGCGGGCACCGCCGCCGGCAAGCAGCGTTGCGGTTGCTGGCCATCCGCGGGCCTGCAGCAGGTCGAGCAGCGGTGTGGGCAGCAAGGGCGTCAGCACTTGCACGGCCTGACCCGGACGCAACGCGTCGGCGGCGGCCAACGCGCGCATCATCGGTTGCGGCGACGGCAGGTCGCGCAGATCGAGTTCGAGCAGCGGCGCGTCAGCGACGCCGCACACGGTGGAAGAGGTGTTCTGCATGTCGCCATCAGACCGCGGATGCACTGCGGACGCGCTGACCTGGGTCAACCCGCCCGCAGCTCGCCGCCAGTCGTCTCAGCGTGCGCCGGCCAAGCCATGCTGGCCACGCCACTCCAGCTGCAACCACACCTTGGCGCTGTCGCGACCGAAGCCGTCCGCCTGGTAGTTGCCCAGCTTGACCAGGCCGCTGAGTCCGCTTGCCAGCGGGAACGCCAGCGACGCATCCCATTCGCTGCCATAACGGCCGCCACGATCGGCGCGATAGTCGTGCCACACCACGGTCCAGGCCAGCTTGCTGGCAAGGCCGGCGCGACCGAAGTTGCCGTTGACGCCCACGTAGCGATCGTCGAGCCCACCGGCCGGCGTCACGTTGAACTGGTCGTTCCAGCCATTGAACGCATGCAGCGTGGCCAGCGGCGTCTGCAGCGCATGCAGGCCGTTGCCGCCCAGGTGTTCCCAGCCCAGCTTCGCGGTGATGCCCGATTGCGTCCAGCTCGGTTCAAGCAGCCAGTAGCTGTGCGCAAAGTTCAGCGGATTGTCGGCATGCTCGTATTGCCGCGCACCCTCCACCGTCCAGCCCAGTCCGTTGCCATCGCGCAAGGCCTTGCCGTTCCAGCGCAGGCCATAGGTGGCGCTGGAAGCGCTGGCGACGTCGCGGTCATCGTGCAGGTAGGCGTAACCGGTGAACTGCTGCGTGCCCCGCGTCCACGCCACGTTGAGCAGATGGGTATTCAGCTTGCGCTCGCGGGCCAGCGGATTCAGCGCATCATCGCCGGCCACCCGATGCACGCGGTCGAGCCAGTCGTAGTTCACCGTCAACGCGGACCACGGCTGCCATTGCAGGGCGACGGCATCGAAGGTCTGTTCGTGCTGGCGCCAGCCGCTGTTGCCGATCCAGCGCTGGTTGTCGACGAGCAGCCGCTGGCGACCCACCGTCGCGGCGAACTGGCTGCCCTGCCAGCGCACCCAGTACTGGTTGAACTCGCTGCCCTTGGGATCGGTCACCGCCGGATACCGGCTCTGTCCGTTCGCGCCGCTGTTGTAGCGATCGCCGGCGCTGGCCACGCCGGCGCCTTCCAGCAGGCCGCTCCAGCCGTGGCCGAATTCCGCATGCAGGCCGAGCCGCAGGCGCAAGGTGTCGGCGCTCGCGTTGCGGGTGAACGCATCGTCATCGACACCTTCATGGCGCAGGCGGGCATCCCACTCCAGTTGCAGCGAAGGTGTGGCCGACGTGGTGGCCGGCAAGACATTGGCGGATTCGCCCGCGGCCCAGGCCGGCATGGCCACGATGGCCATCAGGCAGGCCATGGAAAGACGGTTTCTCGTGTGCTTCATCGCGTTGCTCCCTTGTAGTTGGCGGGAGTCTCTGCCTGCGACGACGCACCCGACCTGACTTCGGTCAAGTCATGGCAAGGGATGCCACCACTGTGACAACGCGCCGCGCAATCCACCCATGCGACAACGCCGTCCATGCGGACGGCGCTGCTCTCTGGTCGATACGGTATGGCCGTATGGACGGCCATACCGATATTTCGTTTCGGCATCAGTGTTCGGCAGGTGCGGCCGGTACCGCCGCGGCACGTGCCTTGGCTACCTCGTCCTTGCTGATCTGGCCACCCGGGTTGCCCCAGCTGTTCAGCACGTAGGTCAGGATGTTGGCCACCTCGTCGTCGTTGAGCTGGCTCATCGGCGGCATCACCGAGTCGTACTCGTGGCCGTTCACCGTGATCTTGCCGGTCAGGCCGTGGGTGACGATGGTCATCGCCCGCTTCGGATCAGCCGCCAGGAAGTCCGACTTCGCCAGCGGCGGGAACACGTTGGCCAGGCCTTCACCGTTGGACTGATGGCAGACCGAACAGGTGCCGGTGAACAGCTGCTTGCCCGCGGCGATCTGCTCCTCCTTGGTCAGCGTGCCGGCCGCATGCGCCTTGGCCGCCGTGGTCACCGCCTTCAGGTTCGGCTCCGAGCGATCGCCCAGGTACACCGCGTCCACTTCCTTGCCCGAGTAGATCGACTTGTCTTCCGGGCCGTCCACCTTGAGGATGCCCAGCGCGCCCTTGTTGAAGGCGCGGAAGATCGAGTGGTCGACCAGCACGTAGCTGCCCGGCACGTCGGTGTGGAATTCCACCGTGGCCGCGCCGCCGGACGGGATCAGCGTGGTCTGCACGTTGTGCTGTGCCACCGTGCCGCCCTCGGGTTGCACCTTGTCGAAGATCTCGCCGATCACGTGGAAGCTCGACACCAGGTTCGGACCGCCGTTGCCCACGAACAGACGCACCGTCTCGTTGGTCTTGGCGGTCAGCGCGTTGTCGCCGGTGAGCGCGCCTTCCTTGCCGTTGAACAGCACATAGGTCGGGTTCTCATCGATCGCCTTTTCCATGTCGAACGGCTGCAGGCCCTTCTGCCGGTACTTGCCGGTGGTGTAGAAGTCGCCCTGCATTACGTAGTACTCGTGGTCGACCGGGCTGAGGCCCTCCGGTGGCTCGACCAGGATCAGGCCGTACATGCCGTTGGCGATGTGCATGCCCACCGGCGCGGTGGCGCAGTGGTAGACGAAGATGCCCTGGTTGAGCGCCTTGAAGGTGAACTGCGATTCGTGGCCCGGCGCGGTAAAGCTGGAGGCCGCGCCGCCACCCGGACCGGTCACGCCGTGCAGGTCGATGTTGTGCGGCATCTTGCTGTCCGGCGCGTTCTTCAGGTGGAACTCCACCGTGTCGCCCTGGCGCACCCGGATGAAGCTGCCAGGCACGGTGCCGCCGAAGGTCCAGAAGGTGTAGCTGACGCCTTCGGAAATCGGCATCTCCTTCTCGACCACTTCCAGCTCGACGATGACCTTCGCCGGATGGTTGCGATGGATCGGTGGCGGCACGTGCGGCGGGCTGGTCAGCACCGCGTGGATCGGCTCGCCCTGGGGCGGGCCGAAGTCGCCGTGGGTGGCGGCGATCGCGGCCGGGCTGGCGGCAACCTCCCCCACCGGCGAGACCGAAGACGACTTGCCCGAACAGCCGGCCAGCGTCAACGCACTCGCCGCGGCAAGAACGAGTAACAACGAACGTGACATGGGTTTCTCCCTGTGGTTTCTGGATGAAATCGTAAGGAGAGGTCACGAACCGCGCTTGACGCAAGTCATCTTTGTCGATGGAAAACTGCGCGTGCGTCAAGCCGCCACAGGCATCGAAAATCGCTCAACGCGGAAGCAGGTTCCTGCCGAGCTGCTGCAAGCGCTCGGGATCACGCAACACCAGCTCGCGACCTTCCAGTTCGATCAGTTCCTGCTGGCGGAAACGGCTGAGCACGCGACTCACGGTTTCCGCGGCCAGGCGCAGATAGTTGGCGATGTCGCCGCGCGACATGCTCAGGTGGAAGCGTGTGCCGGAAAAGCCCCGCTCCTCGTAACGCCGGGCAAGATCGGTGAGGAACGCCGCCATGCGCGCGTCGGCGTTGTGATCGCCGGCCAGCAGGGTGGCCATGCCCAGCTCCTTGCTGATCAGGCTGAACAGGCGCTGCTGCACCGCCGGCATGCGCGTGGCCAGCGCGCTCATCGCGGGGAACGAGAAGCGGCAGAAGTAGGCGGTGTCCAGCGCCACCGCGTCGCAGGGGAAGTGGTCCGGATAGATCGCATTGAGGCCGATCACCTCACCCGGCAGATAGAAGCCCAGCACCTGCTCGTGGCCCTCGGCGTCGACCATGCTGGTCTTCACCGTGCCGGCGCGCACCGCAAAGATGGAGCGGAACGGATCGCCGGTGCGGAAGACGTGCTCGCCGGCATGAAACGGCCCGACGTGCTCGACCAGGCAATGGAGTTCCAGCAGCTCGGGCTTGCCATAGCCTTCGGCAATGCAGGCGCCGGAAAACGCGCAGGTGCGACAGAAATGGGTTTCGTCGCCGTCGTCGGCAATCGGATTCGGTGGCTCGGGCAGGCGGCCTGCCGGGTTGTTGCGGCGCATGGGAGACCTTGCAAATCGCGCGAATCGGACCAGGCGCGCTGATGTCGGCATACCGCCACCGGCGCGCTGCGAATACCCCGCGATGATACGCAATGCCGACCGCCTCTGCGGTCCGACCCGCCGGTCATGTCGTCGCACTGCCCCGGCGGCGCGCCGGTTTGCGTTCCGCAAAAAGAACAGGGGCCGGCATCACTGCCGACCCCTGTTTGCATTTGGCGCCCGAAGTTGGACTCGAACCAACGACCCCCTGATTAACAGTCAAGTGCTCTAACCAGCTGAGCTATTCGGGCGTGAGCTGCGTAGTTTGCTGAGCAGGCCGCTGGCTGTCAAGACATCACCAGCGATTCCTGCCACTTTTTCTTCAGGCACCGAGCACCCGGTAGCACGGCTCGTACGCGCTGCCGCCGGGAAGCTTCATGCGGTGCTGTGCCACGAAGGCCTGCAACAGCTTGTCCAGCGCACGCATGATGTCGGCATCGCCGTCGATGTCGAACGGCCCGTTCTTCTCGATCGCCTGCACGCCCTCCTCCTTCACGTTGCCCGCGACGATGCCGGAAAACGCGCGGCGCAGGTCCGCGGCGAGCTCGTGCAGCGGCCGCCCATGCCGGATCTGCAGCGCGCGCATCGCCTCGTGGGTGGGCCGGAACGGTTGCTGGAATTCCAGCGGGATCTGCAGCGCCCAGTTGAAGAAGAACGCATCCTTGGTGTCGAGCCGGTTGTGGCGCACCTTGTCCAGGCCCTTGATCATGGTGCGCGCCACTTCCTGCGGATCGTCCACGATGATCTGGTAGTGCTGCGCCACCTCGTCGCCCAGGCTCAGTCGCAGGAAACGGTCGATCTGCTCGAAATAGGCGGCCGACTGGCGTGGGCCGGTGAAGATCAGCGGGAACGGCGTGCCGGCGTTGTCCGGGTGCAGCAGGATGCCCAGCAGGTACAGGATTTCCTCGGCCGTGCCGACGCCGCCGGGGAACACGATGATGCCGTGCCCGAGGCGCACGAAGGCCTCCAGCCGCTTCTCGATGTCCGGCATGATCACCAGGTGGTTGACGATCGGGTTCGGCGATTCGGCCGCGATGATGCCCGGCTCGGTGATCCCGATGTAGCGGTTGTGCCGGCGGCGCTGCTTCGCGTGCGAGATCGTGGCGCCCTTCATCGGCCCCTTCATCGCGCCCGGGCCGCAGCCGGTGCAGATGTCCAGCCCGCGCAGGCCGAGCTGGTAACCGACCAGCTTGGTGTAGTCGTATTCCTCGCGCGAGATCGAGTGGCCACCCCAGCACACCACCAGGTTCGGGTCCACCTGCGGTTTCAGGATGCGCGCGTTGCGCAGGATCTCGAATACGCCCTGGGTCAGCCCCGCGGATTCGTCCAGGTCGAAGCCGACCTGCTCCAGTTGGGTCGACACGTAGACGATGTCGCGCACCACCGCGACCAGCAATTCGTTGATGCCGCGGATGATCTGGCCGTCCACGAAGGCCTGCGCCGGCGCGTTGGTCAGCTCGATCTTCATGCCGCGATCCTGCTGCAGCACCTGGATGTCGAAATCGGGGTACTGCTCGAGGATCGCCCGCGGGTCGTCGCTGATGTTGCCGGAGGTCAGCACCGCCAGCGCACAGCGCCGCAGCAGTGCGTGCAGACCGGAACCACTGGCACCGCGCAGGCGCGCCACTTCATGGCGCGAGAGCACATCCAGGCCACCGATCGGCGAAATGCGGGCGCTCACGACGCCGGTTCTGGCTGGCGCGCCCTTGTAGGTGTCATTCATTCGATTGCTTCTCCATGGCCGCTCCATCGCGGCCGACCTGTTAGCTTCCTGCGTGAACCACGATATGGTCAAGCATAAAAAAACCGGCGCCCTCGCGGGCGCCGGTTGCGTTTCAGACCCGGGAACGGATCAGAACGTGTACTTCACCGTCAGCTGCACCGCCCAACGCTGAGCCAGATCGCTCGGGAAGGTCGAGGTCGGCACCTGCTCCGGGCTGTAGCTGCCATCGTGGAGGTACTTGGAGCCGGAGATGTCGTAGATGTACTTGCCGTCGGCATCCACGCCGTAGAAGTCAGCCAGGTTGCGGTAGCCCGGGAAGTTGGCGCGCTTCTCGATACCCCAGTGCTTGTTCAGCAGGTTGGTGAAGTTGTAGACGTCGAGCTTGATCTTGCCCTTGTTGCCCTTGAACAGGCCAGGAATTTCCTGACTGAAGCTCAGGTCGATCTGGTTGAGCCAGCCTGCGTGATCGCCATTGCGGCCGGCGGGGCCGCCCTGATGATCCTTCAGGTAGTCGTTCCCCTTGATGTAGTCGTAGAACTGCTGGATCAGCGCCGGATCGGTACCGGTGCGGAACGACACCTGGCCCGGGTTCGGGATGAAGACCAGGTCGTTGCTGAAGCCGTCACCATTGGCATCGTTGCCAAAGGTCCAGCTGTACGGCGAGGCATTGTGGCCGTCATAGAACACGCTGGCGCTGGTGGCGTAATCGCCGAAGAAGCGATGCTGCCAGTTCAGGCCGGCGATCACGCGGCGCGGAATCGAGTAGTTCGACGGGCTCGCCTTGTCCTCGTTCGGGTTGAACACGTAGTTGTTGACGTAGTTCGAACGGGCGACGCTGCTGGTACCCGGGTTCACTTCCGTGGCGCGGCTCCAGGTGAAGCCCACCATGCCCGACCAGTCGGTCGAGAACGGCTTCTTCAACGACAGCGCCAGGCTGTCCGCACTGCCGCGGCTGCTGTTGGCCAGGTTGATGGTGCCGTCGGAGAAGGCGCCATTGGCGAGGTAACGCGACTGCTGACCCGACGAACGCGGATCCTTGGTCGGGTTCTTGTAGTAGGTGAAGCGACCATCCGGCAGCACACCGGTGGGAGCACCGATGTTCATGTTCTGATAGTAGATCGCGTCACGCACCTTGATGTGCTGGTAGTCGGCCGTGGCGACCAGGCCCCACCACGGCAGCTCCTTGTCCATGCCCACGCTGAACTTCCACACGCTCGGCAGGCGGAAGCCCGGCGAGACGGTGTTGACCGTCTGCTGACCCGAACCGACCACGCCGTCGTTCTGGTTGTGCGCATCCGGGCTGAACGCCGGCAGATTCGTATTGCAGGGAGCCCTCTGCGTCGGGCCACAGTTGAACTGGGTCTGCGTCGCACCCGAGTTGGAGAAGATGTTGCCGATCCACACGCCTGGCGGGTTGGAGATGAACAGGCCCGCGCCACCACGCAACTGGGTCAGACGCTCGGTGTCGAAGTTGTAGTTGAACGACAGGCGCGGCTGCACCACGCGGTTGCCGTTGATCGTGGTCTGGTTGGTACGACCAAAGCCGCCGGTGGCAGCACCGGTCACCGGATTGGTGCCCGGCGCCGCAGCGAACAGCGGGTTGTAGATCGGCTTGTCGCTCATCAGCGGGATGTCGACGCGGATGCCGTACTGGACCGACAGGTTGTTGGTGACCTGCCAGGTGTCCTGCAGGAACACGCCCCACTGCTTGAGCTCAAAGTTGGCGGCAACGTCATTCAGGCTCAGGCCATCGGCCGGGCGGCTGTAGCGGTACTGGTAATAGTCGCCATTCGCGAAGTTCTCAAGACCGCTCAGGCCGTTGCCGTCCTCGAACGTGTAGCTGCCGAAATAGTTCTGCAGGAACAGGTTGTAGGTCGTGTCGCGCTCGTAGTCGAAGCCGCCCTTGATGGTGTGGTCACCCGCGTAGTACGTGCCCGCCCAGGCGGCGTTCAGCGTCTTCACGTCCAGGATGTTGGCCTGGTACGAATAGTTGGTGCCGAATTCCACCTGCGCGCCGTCGCTGAAACCGACCGGATAGATGGTGATGTCCGGCAGGGCGCCGCCCGCCACTGGATTGCTGCCCTTGTGGAACTTCGCGTACGAGATGGTGGTGTCGGTCGAGAACGAATCGGACCAGTCGTCGTAGAAATGCAGCGCGTAGCTGGTGTTCTTGGTATCGGAGTTGTACCAGCCGCTGGACAGCACCAGCTTGCTGCTGCTGCCGCCGATGGTCGGCTTGCTTTCCTTGGTCTGGCTGAAGGTGAAGCTGGCACGATGGCTGTCGCTGATGTTCCAGTCGATCTTGCCCAGGTAGCGCTTGTCTTCCAGGTCGGTGTTGCCACCGCCCGCGGAGCCGATGTCGGTGATGCCGTACTTGCTGGCGGCAATGTCGCGCACCTGCTGGATCATGTCCGGGGTGAGCCCGTCCACGATGACGCTGGCGCCGCTGCCTTCCGCACCGTAGGGGCTGCCCGAACCGATCTGCTTGCTCTTCTCGGCCGAGATGAAGAAGAACAGCTTGTCCTTGATGATCGGGCCACCGACGGTGGCGCCGCCGGTCCACTGGCGATCGAAGCCATTGAACTTGGCGTCGGCCTCGTTCTTGCCGATCATGTTCTGGTTCTGGAATACGTAGTAGACCGAGCCGTGGAAATCGTTGGTGCCGCTCTTGGTCACCGCATTGACCACGGCGCCCACGCCGCGGCGGGTCGCCACGTCATAGTTCGCGGTGGAGATGTTGTATTCCTCGATCGTGTCCTGCGAAATCGGCGTGGACAGGGTCGGCAGGCCGTTCGCATTCAGGCCGAACGGATCGTTGGCGCTGACCGAATCGACGGTGATGTTGTTGTAGCGGCTGTTCTGGCCGATGGCCGAGAACGAACCGGCGGCGCGGTCGGTGACCACGATGCGCGGATCGAGGCGCACGATGTTCTGGATCGAGCGGTCCGGCGTCGGGGTCGCTTCGATTTCGCGGCTCGACACGTTGGTCGAGATGCCCTTGTTGTCAGCCGAAAAAGTCTGGGCCAGCGAGTTGGCCGAAACGGTGACGCCACTGAGGTTGGTGGCTGCCTGCTCACTGGCGCCGCCCATCGTCAGATTGACCGGGGTTTCCTGAGCCAGCTGCAGATAGACGTTGTCCTGTTCCGCCTGCGCCATGCCGGCCTTGGAGACGGTCACGTCGAACGGACCGCCCACGCGCAGGCCCTGCGAGGAATAACGACCATCCGGACCGGTGGTGGTGATCTTGGTAGTGCCTGAGGGCTCATGCACGATCTGCACGGTGGCGCCGGCGACCGGCTGGCCGCTGGCGTCGAGCACGCGGCCGCTGATCGAGGAAGAGGTGTCCTGCGCCATGGCAGGCACCGACGCTGCCAGCAACGAGGCAATGGCAAACGGAAGGAGTTTGGTGCGAATTCGGCTATTCATTCTTGATCGACCCTCAGGCTCGCAACGAAAAGGAAACTCAGGTTTGAAGGTCAAAAGCGTGGCTCCGCCCGGCGCAGGCCAGGCAACATCGACACGATCTGCAACCCCAATTGATTTGCGCGGTTCCAAAAGCAGCACGAACCGCAAGAACTCCAGCACGCTGGACCAACCCGTCCGCGGCTTTGTTAAATGATTGTAACGACATTGTATGACATTTTTGTAACGTTTACACGTCACCCCGGCGCGGCGAACCCCTCCCCCGAACGCGAGCACGAAGCTTTCCAAATCAGTCACATGGCGAGCCTTCCCGGGATCGCCATGGCCGTCGTGCGACACCTTATCCAGGGACGCGCCTATACCGAACGGAGAATGTTTGCCGCGGTTTGGCGCACACCAGCCGGATGTCGATTTCGCGAAACCCTCGCGACCGCGTTGCCGCGCCGAAACAACTTGCGGCAGGGGCGAAAGCTCAGGTGCTCGCGTGCAGGAACGAGGCCACGCCGGCCATGAACATCTGCACCGAAAGCGCGATCAGCAGCATGCCCATCACGCGTTCCAGCGCCGTCAGCACGCTCTCGCCGAGCCAGCGAAACAGGTAGGTCGAGCTGAGCAGGATCAGCGCGGTGGCGAGCCATGCCAGCAGCAGGGCCAGCACCCAGTCTGCGGTGCGACCGGGCTGGGTGTTGGTCAGCAGCAGCAGCGCCGCCATCGCCGAGGGGCCGGCCACGCCGGGTATCGCCATCGGCACGATGAACGGCTCGCCGCCACCGGATTTGCCGAAGATGCCGCCGCCATCAGCGGGCGGGAACACCATGCGGATGCCGATCAGGAACAGCACGATGCCGCCGGCGATGCTGATCGACTCCTGCCTGAGCTGCAGAAGATGCAGGATGTACTGGCCGCCGAACAGGAACGCCAGCAATACGCCCAGCGCGATCAGCAGCTCGCGCACCATCACGTGGCGGCGGCGCTTGGGCGGCACGTCCTTCAGCAGGCTGAGGAACAGCGGGATATTGCCCAGCGGGTCCATGATCAGGAACAGCAGGATGCCCGCGGACAAGGTGGTCATCTGCGCTTCCATTTCGACTCCATGTTTGATCGACGCCGGTGTGGCGCCCTTTCGGTGGACCTGCTGCCGATCAGCCGGCCCGCAGGTCCAGTATCGTGCCGCGCGCCGGGGCGCCCCGCGCGCCCAGCAGGTGGATCGCCGCGGCGGCGGTGGCATCCGGCAACGGTCGCTGCAGCAGGTCTTCGCCGAAGTAAGCCAGTTGCCGCAGCGCCGTGCGCATCGGCGCCGGCAACAGGGCATGCACCCGCAGCGAACCGGTGTCGGTTTCCTCGTGGAGGATCGCCGCGAAACGCTCCAGCGCCGCCTTCGATGCGCCGTAACCGCCCCAGTGCGCGCGCTGCAGCAACTCGGGGTCGTCCAGCACGAACACCACGGCACTGTCATCGGCCTGGGTCAGCAGCGGCAGGCAGGCCTGGGTCAGCGCGAACGGGGCGTTGACGTTGACATGCATCGCGCGCAGCCAGGCGTCCGGCTTGTGCATGGTGATCGGCGTGAGGCCGCCGAAACTCACGGCGGCGTGCACGATGCCGTCGAGGCGACCGAAGTCGCGCTCCAGCCCTTCGGCCAGCGCGGCATAGTCCTTCGGCGTGGCCACTTCCATGTCCAGCGGGTGGATCACCGGCTCGGCCAGGCCTTCGGCGAGCATCGCGTCGTAGAGTTGCTCGAGCTGGCGCTTGCGCTTGCCGGTGATGACGACGGTGGCGCCCGCACGCGCCGCGGCCCGCGACACCGCCCCGCCGAGGCCACCGTAGGCGCCGGTGACCAGCACCACGCGGCCGGCCAAGATATCGCTGGCGGGCTGCCAGTCATCGGGCAGGCGAGAAAAAGGCAGCATGCTCAAAGTGCGACTCCGGCAACGTCGCTGGCCATGCGCGACAGCTCGCCGGCAGCCTTCAGCTCCTCGATGATGTCGCAACCACCGATCAGCTCGCCCTGGATGAACAACTGCGGAAACGTGGGCCAGTTGGAAAAATGCGGCAACGCGGCGCGGATGCGCGGGTCGGCCAGCACGTTCACGGCCTGGAACACCGCGCCGGCTTCGGTCAACGCCTTCGCGGCGCGATACGAAAAGCCGCACATCGGAAACTCCGGCGTGCCTTTCATGAAAAGCACGATGGGATGCGCGGCCAGCATGGCCCTGATTTGCTCGTTGATGTCCATAGTTCGGTGATTCATCTTTACAATGCAGGCAGAGCGCTATTGTATCAGCCAGCCGTCGGCTGCCGTCCGCTGCGCCGACCTTTTTCCCAGCCAACGTCAAGGAGCCTCAACATGGCGATCGAACTTCCCCCGCTTCCGTACGAAAAGAACGCGCTGGAGCCGCACATTTCCGCTGAAACGCTGGACTTCCACTACGGCAAGCACCACCAGGCCTACGTGACCAACCTCAACAAGCTGATCGAAGGCACCGAGTTTGCCGACGCGCCGCTCGAGGACATCATCCGCAAGTCGTCCGGTGGCGTGTTCAACAATGCCGCCCAGATCTGGAACCACACGTTCTACTGGAATTCGATGAGCCCGAAAGGTGGCGGCGAACCCAACGGCAAGCTCGCTGACGCGATCAACAAGGCGTTCGGCTCGGTCGACAAGTTCAAGGAAGAATTCAGCAAGTCCGCCGCCGGCAACTTCGGCTCCGGCTGGACCTGGCTGGTGCAGCGACAGGACGGTTCGCTGGGCATCGTCAACACCTCGAACGCGGCCACGCCGATCACCGGCACCGACAAGCCGCTGTTCACCGCCGACGTATGGGAACACGCCTATTACATCGACTACCGCAACGCCCGCCCGAAGTATCTGGAAGCGTTCTGGAACCTGGTGAACTGGGACTTCGCGGCAAAGAACCTCGCCTGAAGTCCGGTCATCTGAAAACAGGAAGCGGGGCCGCCAGCGGCTCCGCTTTTTTCATGCCTGCGCGAAACCCCGATCAACCGAGCCGATCATCCGCCAGGTGATAGTGCGGGTCTTCGGCGGCGTTCGATTCGATCATGCCGCCCGCCTTCAGCAGCAACTCGGCGCAATCCGGACTCAGGTGGCGCAGCTGCAGTCGTTTGCCGAGCTTCTGATAGCGCTCGGCCAGCGTATCGATGGCCTCGATGGCGGAGTGATCCATCACCCTGGCCCGGCCGAATTCCACGATCACCTGCTGCGGGTCATCTCCGGGATTGAACAGGTTCTGGAAATTGCGGGTCGAGGCGAAGAAAAGCGTGCCCTTCAGCTCGTAGATGCGGCGGCCTTGCGCATCGGTGTGCGTGTCCACCTCGATCTGGCTCGCGTGCTGCCAGGCGAATACCAGCGCCGAGATCACCACGCCCAGCAGCACCGCCAGCGCCAGGTCGGTGAAGATGGTCACCACGGTGACCGCCACGATCACCAGCGCATCCGCGCGCGGCACCTTGCCCAGCACGCGCACGCTGCCCCAGGCGAAGGTCTTCGCCGACACCACGAACATCACCCCGATCAGGGCCGCCAGGGGAATCCGCTCGATCAGCGCCGAGCCGAACAGGATGAAGCTGAGCAGGCCCAGCCCGGCGACGATGCCGGACAGGCGATGCGTCGCGCCGGCACCGACGTTGATCATGCTCTGCCCGATCATGGCGCAGCCGCCCATGCCGCCGAACAGGCCGGTCACCACGTTCGCCGTGCCCTGCGCCAGGCATTCGCGGTTCGGCTTACCGCGGGTATCGGTCATCTCGTCGATCAGGTTCAGGGTCAGCAACGACTCGATCAGCCCGACCATGGCCATGATCAGCGCGTACGGAAACACGATGCGCAGCGTGTCGGCATTCCATGGCACATCGGGAAGGTGAAAGCTGGGCAAGCCGCCCCTGATCGACGCGAGATCGCCCACCGTGCGGGTTTCGATGCCGAAGGCATTGGTCAGCACCGCAACCGCCAGGATCGCCACCAGCGCCGAAGGCACTGCCCGGGTCAGCCGCGGCAGCAGGTAGATGATCACGATCGCCATCGCGACCAGGCCGAGCATCACCCACAGGGTGTGACCCGCAATCCACTGGCCATGCTGCTGGAAGTGCGGCATCTGGGCCAGGAAGATCACGATCGCCAGGCCGTTGACGAAGCCCAGCATCACCGGGTGCGGCACCATGCGGATGAACTTGCCCAGCCGCAGCGCACCGAACAGCAACTGCAGCAGGCCCATCAGCACCACGGCGGCAAACAGATATTGCACGCCGTGCTGCACCACCAGCGCCACGACCACCACCGCGATCGCACCGGTGGCTCCGGAAATCATTCCGGGCCGGCCACCCAGCACTGCAGTGATCAGGCACATCATGAAGGCCGCATACAAGCCCGTCAGCGGATTGACGTGGGCGATCACCGCAAAGGCGATCGCCTCGGGCACCAGCGCGAAGGCCACGGTGAGACCGGACAGCGTGTTGCTCTTCGCCTGGGCGAGCGAAAGGGACATGGGGGTTCCTGGAATGATGAATGGCCCCGACGGCGCACGTGGCTCGGGCCGGCAATCCGCCGTGCCGTCGGGCCGCGGGAATATCGGGAAGAAGGCGAATGACATGCCTGGCCGGCGTGGGCGTTCGGCCAGGTCGCCAGATTTCGGACTGCGGCTTTAGGACAACGCCTCGATGGTCGGACGCGCCTGCGCCTGACGTCCCATCGCGTCCGCCATGTCCGCCAGCCGCGCGGCCAGCACGGCCGCCTCGTCGGCGCATACGGTGGCGTGTCCCACCTTGCGTCCGGGTCGTGCCTGCTTGCCGTAATCGTGCCAATGCGCGTCGAGGGTCCCCAGCACGCCGACCGGCTCGGGCAACTCACCGATCCAGTTGAACATCGCCGACACGCCGCGCGCACCGGTATCACCCAGCGGCATGCCCAGCACGGCCCGCACGTGGTTCTCGAACTGGCTGGTGCGGGCACCCTCGATCGTCCAGTGCCCGGAGTTGTGTACCCGCGGCGCCATTTCGTTGCCGAGCAACTCGCCATCCCTGACGAACAGCTCCAGCGCGAACACCCCCACATAACCCAGCCGTTCGGCCAGGATGCGGGCCAGTTCGGTGGCGCGCCCCTGCAGCACGTCGATGTCCGGCGCCGGCGCCAGGCTCATCGACAGCACGCCGTCGACATGCCAGTTGCGGGTCAGCGGCCAGGTGCGGAAGTCACCGTCGCGGCCGCGCACGGCAAGCACCGACAGCTCGCGCTCGAACGGCACGAAGGCCTCGAGGATCAGTCCATGGGCCGGTGCCTGTGCGCCGAGCGCCGCCCAGGCCGCGTCGGCATCGGCTGCCTCACGCAAGCGGAACTGGCCCTTGCCGTCATAGCCGAGCCGCCGCGTTTTCAGGATGGCCGGCGCGCCGACCCGGGCCAGGGCCTGGTCCAGCTGCTCACGGGTGTCCACCGTCATGAAATCGGGCGTGGGCAAACCGCATTCGCGGAACAGGGTTTTCTCCGCCAGTCGATCCTGCGCCACTGCCAGCGCCTGTGGCGCGGGAAACACCGCCACGCGCTCGGCCAGCCAGTGCGCGGTTTCGGCAGGCACGTTCTCGAAATCGAAAGTCACCACATCCACCTGCGCGGCAAACTTCTCCAGCGCCGCGTAGTCGGTCCAGTCGGCCACTACCAGCGGCGCGACCTGGCCTGCGCAGGCGTCGGCCGCGCTGTCCACCACCAGCAACTTCACTCCCAGCGGCGCCGCCGCCAAGGCCAGCATGCGCGCCAGCTGGCCACCACCGAGTACGCCCAGCACGGGCTGCTGCCGTTCGCTCATTGGCGCGGGTCCGGCTGTTCCAGCACGGCCTGGGTCTGGCGCTGCCGCCAATTCTCCAGCGCCGTCGCCAGGTCGGGATCGTGCAGCGCCAGCACCGCCGCCGCCAGCAGGCCCGCGTTCACCGCGCCGGCGCGACCGATGGCCAGCGTTCCAACCGGGATGCCGGCCGGCATCTGGGCGATCGACAGCAGGGAATCCATGCCGTTGAGTGCCTTCGACTGCACCGGCACGCCGAATACCGGCAGGCGGGTCTTGGCCGCCAGCATGCCTGGCAGATGGGCGGCGCCACCGGCGCCGGCGACCACCACCTGGATGCCGCGAGCCGCCGCCTGTTCCGCGTAGCTGAACAACAAGTCGGGCGTGCGGTGCGCGGAGACCACCCTGACCTCATGGGCAACGCCCAGTTCGGTCAGCACGTCGACCGCGTGCTGCATGGTTTCCCAGTCCGAGCGCGAGCCCATCACGACGCCGACGCGCGGCTGCATGCTTGTTCCTGTCATGGCCGGAATGCCCAAAAACGGCTATTGTACGGGCTTTCTCCACCCCGGCACACCCAAGCGAACCATGGACAAGCGCCTGCTAGACATTCTGTGCTGCCCGGTCAGCAAAACTCCGTTGCGTCCCCTGAGCAAGCGTGAACTCGAGGCACTGAACGAGGGCATCGGCAGCGGCAAGGTCGACACCGTAGCCGGCGTGGCGGTGGGCCAGCGGGTCAGCGAAGGCCTGATCACCACGGACGGCAAGGTGATCTACCGGGTCGAGGACGGCATTCCGGTCATGCTGCCCGAAGAAGGCATCGGCACGCTGCAACTGGCCGATTTCCCTGCGGCCTGAGGCCGCAGCACCGGCCTGAAACGCCGGACCGCGCATGACACGGGGGCGTCATTTCGCTTATCGTCAGCACCTGCGCGATCCATTGTGGGTCCTGCCGCACGCCATGTTCCAGGGGTTTGGCGATGAATGAAGCCACCGATACGTCCCGAGTCGTCAGCCTGAGCCAGCGCATGGATCCGGCCAGTGAACGCGTGGGCGAATTGCTGAGTGCGGTGCGGAACATCGCCGGCAAGCACTTGCAGCAGTGGACCGGCAATGCGTTCGAGCACGTCGACGACGCCTTATTCGACCTGGCCGAAAAGGCCGAGAACAATGCCACCCAGATGCACTATTTCGACGGCATGCGCGAGGTGCGCAAGCGCCGGCCCGCGGTGGAGCGCAGCTTCCTCGGCGCGGTAAGCCGCAACATTGCCGAGCTGGCCCATCCGCCCAAGACCGAATCGATGAACGTGCCGTCGCCGCTCGGTGGCGTAGAACTTTCGCTGGTGGCGGACAACGAACTGGAAGAATCGCTGGCAATCACCAGCATGATCGGCAAGAACGAATCGCGGCTTTCGCGCGACCTGTTCTCGGTCAACCAGCGGCTGTCGGTCATCTGCGGCGGCCACAAGGTGGACGATGCAGGCAATCCGGTGGGGCCGGCCGTGCTGGCGCAAGCCTTCCGGCAGGCCCTGCACGAACTCAGCGCCGACATGCGCGTCAAGCTGATCATCTACAAGCTGTTCGATCGCTACGTGCTGTCCTGCCTCGAAGAGCTTTACCAGGACATCAACACCGAGCTGGTGCGCGCCGGCGTGTTGCCGCAACTGCGCCACGAGATCACCCGCGGCGGCGCCAAGTCGGGGGCGTCGAGCGCGCTGGCCGGAGGCGCGGATTCCGCCAACGGTGGCGCTGACGAGGCCGGCGATATTCCGAGCGACCTGCTGCAGACCCTGCATGCCCTGTTCAGCGCGCGGCGCCCGCACGCCGGCGTCGGCCTGGGCGCGGCGAGCCTGCCCAGCGGCCCGCTGCCGTCGGCCAACGAGTTGCTCGGTGCATTGAGCGTGCTGCAGAGCCAGATCGCGACCGCCGGTCCACTGCCGCATGCGCAGCCGGATGATGCCGCGGAACTGAGCCGCGAGGTGCTGCAGCTGAAGGGCCAGTTGCTGACCCAGCTCGGCGCCCTGCGTGGCGAGAAGCCCAGCCACGTCGCCACCATCGATGAAGACACCATCGACCTGGTCGGCATGCTGTTCGAATTCATCCTGGAAGACCGCAACCTGCCTGCCGCGATGCAGGTGATGCTGGCGCGCCTGCAGATCCCCTATCTCAAGGCGGCGATCCTCGACCGCAAGCTGTTCGCCCATCGCCAGCATCCTGCGCGGCGGCTGCTCGATTGCCTGGCCGAGCAGGCCAAGGGCTGGTCGCAGGAATCCGACCGCGACCAGCGCCTGCACGACAAGGTGAAATGGATCGTCGACCAGCTGCTGCACGATTTCGACGATGACATGGGCATCTTCGACCGCCTGCTGGTCGATCTGCAGCAGTTCCAGGATGCCAACAAGCGGCGTTCCGAACTGGCCGAGCAGCGCGTGGCCGAGTCCACCCGGGGCCGCGAGAAGCTCGAGCAGGCGCGCCGTCGCGCCGCCCGCGAGATCCTCGATCGCATCGGCGAGAACAAGTTGCCGCCGCTGGTGCACGGCGTGCTGGCGCGGGCCTGGGCCAACCACCTGGTGCTCACCCTGTTGCGCGAGGGCGAGGATTCGCCCGCCTTCAAGAGCGCCCTGCGCTTCATCGACGAATTCATCGCCAGCACGCGCACGCCACACGATGTCCAGAGCCAGCAGGTGCTGCGCCAGATGCTTCCGGGCATCGAACGGGCGTTGCGGCAGGGCCTGGCCAACGTGGCGTTCCAGGAACAGGACGTGGAGCGCCTGCTGGCGCAGTTGCACACGTACTACCGTCAGCAACTGGGCGAAGCGCTCGGTCCGGCCGAGGTCGTCACCGTCGAGGAAGACGCCGCGATGCTGGCGATCCCCGACAACATCCAGCCCATCGTCGAAAGCCGCAATGCGCAGCAGGACGAACTGGAGGAAGAGGTCGCCGAGGTTCCGCTGGACAGCCCGGAATGGCATCAGGTGCTGGCGCTGCAACCCGGTACCTGGCTGGAGTTCTGCCTGCCCGACGAGGCCATGACCCGCGCCAAGCTGTCCTGGATCAGCCCGATGAGTGGCCGCTACCTGTTCGTCAACCGGCGTGGCCTGAAAGTGGCCGACTACTCGCCGCAGGAGCTGACCGGGCTGATGACCGATGGCCACGCCCGCGTGCTCGCCGCGAACGCGCTGTTCGACCGGGCGATGAGCGCGATCGTGGGCAAGCTCAGCCAGCCCGACCACCCGGCCCCCGCAGATACCACCGCCGAATGACCCAGCCGTCACCGCTCACGCCACCTGCCGCCGATCAGATTGCCCTGGATATCGAACGTGCCCTTGCCGAGGATCTCGGCGCGGGCGACGCGACGGCGGACCTTCTTCCCGTCGATGCCCAGGCCCATGCGGTCCTGACCTGCCGCGACGATGCGGTGATCGCCGGCACGGCTTGGTTCGACGCCTGTTTCCGCCGCATGGACCCCGCGGTGCGGATCGACTGGCAGGTCCGTGATGGTGAGCGCGTGGCGCCGGGCACGGTGATCTGCCGGCTTTCCGGCCATGCCCGCTCGCTGGTCACCGCCGAACGTTCGGCTCTGAACTTCCTGCAGTTGCTTTCCGCCACCGCCACCCTCACCGCAAGCTACGTGGCAGCGGTGGCCGGCACCGGCACGCGCGTGCTGGATACCCGCAAGACCATCCCGGGCCTGCGGATCGCCCAGAAATACGCGGTGCGGTGCGGCGGTGGCCACAACCATCGCATCGGGCTGTATGACGCGATCCTGATCAAGGAAAACCACATCATCGCCGCCGGCAGCATTGCCGCCGCCGTCGTGGCGGCGCGCCGCTCGCACTCCAGCCTGCTGCTGGAGATCGAGGTGGAGAATCTCGACGAGCTGGAACTGGCCCTCGAGGCCGGCGTGGACCGCGTCATGCTGGACAACTTCACGCTGTCGGACATGCATGAAGCGGTGAGCCGTACCGCCGGCCGGGTGGCGCTGGAGGTCTCCGGCAACGTCGACCTGGGGACGATCGGCGAATACGCCCGCACCGGCGTGGACTTCATCTCGGTCGGCGCGCTGACCAAGCACGTGCACGCCGTCGACCTGTCGTTGCGCCTGCAACTGGACTGACCGAAGCGCCGGCCGGGCCATCGGCTCCGGCGGCTTGCACTGGGTCGACGGCACCCACACACTGAAGGCATGAGCGACGTCTTCAACCTCCTGCTGCTGCTTGGCCTTGTCGCCATCGTGGCCGCGTGGCTGAAGCTCAGCACTGCCCGCGAGCGGGCGGTGCTGGAGGCCCGGCGCCAGTGCGAGCAACACGGCCTGCAACTGCTTGATGAAACGGTCGGGCTGCGCGCCCTGCGGCTGCGCCGGGTCGATGGCCTGCTGCGGGTCGAACGCTGCTACGGTTTCGAGGTGAGCATCGATGGCCACGATCGCGAACCGTGCCGACTGTGGATGCTGGGAAACAGCCTCAGCGGCCTCAGCCTCCCGGTGATCGAGCTGCTGCCCCACGAGGTCCCGGCCAACCGGACCGACAACGTGGTGCCGCTGCGTCCACGCAAGATCGACCGCCTGCACTGACCGGCGGTCACGCCGGCCCGCCTGCCTCACGCCCCAACGGCGCGGGGCCACGAATCCTCCGCGCTACTTCACCACCCGCAGATGCGGTGCGCTGCGCTTCGGCTTGGAACCCGCATCCTCCGCGCCGCTGGTGCCCGGCGTGCTGTCGTCCGGCTCGGGCGCGGACGGCGGCGGGTCGCCACCCTCCTCGTCGGCGGGGAACATCATGCCCTGGCCGTTCTCCTGCGCGTACAGCGCCAGCACGGCCAGCACCGGGATCTGGATCGACTGGCTGACACCGGAGAAACGCGCCTGGAAGCTGATCCAGTCATTGCCCAGGTCGAGGTTCGCCACCGCCCGCATCGCCAGGTTCAGCACGACCTGGCCGTTCTTGATCACCTGCGGCGGCACCCGCACGCCGGCAAACGTCGCATCCACCAGGATGTAGGGGGTCAGTTCGTTGTCGCTGATCCAGTCGTAGATCGCCCGCAGCAGATACGGCCGATTGGACGTCATTGGCACTACTTCATTCTTGCTCATGGTCCTGCCGCATCGCCTTTTCCTGATCGGTCATGCTGCGCGCAAAACCCTGACTGTGAAACAACCGCTCGCCGTAATCGATCAGCGGCTTGCCTTCCCTGCCCAGATCCACGCCCAGCCACGGCAGTCGCCAGATGACCGGCGCCACCAGGCAATCGGCCAGGCTCATTTCGGGATTGAGGAAGAACTTCGCCGCCTTGAACAGCGGCACGGAAGCCAGCAGATGCTCGCGCAGGCGCTTGCGGGCCGCGTCCGCCGGCCGGCCACCGGCACGGATGATGTCGACCTCGACCAGCCAGTCCTTCTCGATGCGCACGGCCGCCACGCGCAGCCGCGCCCGCGACTGCGGATCGATCGGCATCAGCGGGGGGTGCGGGTAGCGTTCGTCGAGGTACTCGCAGACCACCGAGGTATCGAACAGGGTCAGGTCGCGATCGACCAGGGTCGGCGTGCTGGCGTAGGGATTGAGGTCGATCAGGTCCTCGGGAGGACGTGCCGGATCAACCAGGACGCGTTCGTAGCTGACCCCCTTGGCGGCAAGAACCAGCCGGGCGCGATGACATTGCACGTCATCGGCGGTGGTGTAGAGCGTCAATACGGTACGCGAGCGAGCGCTTGGGACCATGCGCAATTCCCCATCGGTGAGACGACTGCGGCGGCTCGTGGCCGCCGCAGTCGGTTGATGCCATCGGGCTTCAGTGAACGTCCTTCCAGTATTCCTTCTTCAGCATGGCTGCCAGCAAGGTGAAGAACGCCAGGAACAGCAGCACCCAGATGCCGTAATGGTGACGCTCCAGCGCCGCCGGCTCGGAGGCATATTCCAGGAACGTGGTCAGGTCGCGACTGGCCTGCTGGAACTGGGCCGGCGTCAGCTTGCCCGGCTGCGACAGCACCAGCTTCTCGACCCTGGCGTCTTCACCCGGCTTGGCCTCGGTCATCACCGCCGTCTGCAGGCCCTGCAATTCCCACAGCGGGAACGGCATCGACGCGTTCGGGAATACCGTGTTGTTCCAGCCGACCGGACGGCTCGGGTCCAGGTAGAACGAGTTGAGGTACGCGTTGACCCAGTCCGGGCCCTTGGCGCGCACTTCCAGCGAAAGATCCGGCGGTGCCTTGCCGAACCACTTGGCCGCCATGTCCGCCGGCATGTGGGAAACCACGGGTTCACCGAACTTGGCGCCGGTGAAATTGAGGTTTTCCATCACTTCGGCTTCGGTCAACCCCAGGTCGCTGGCGATCCGCTCGTAACGCATGTACTTGAGCGAGTGGCAGCCGACGCAGTAGTTGAAGAACAGCTTGGCACCGCGCTGCAGCGAAGCCTGGTCCTGCACGTTGGTGCCGGCGGGCGGCAGGCCGCCCTCTTCCGACGCCTGCACCGAGGCACTGCCGACGATCAGACTGAACGCCAACGCCACCGGGAAGATGTATCGCTTCATTAGCAGCTGCCGCTTAGTCATGCGTCGTCACCCGTTCCGGAACCGGCTTGGTCTTTTCCCAGCCGAAGTGTGTATAGACCCAAAGGAATGCGAAGAAGCCGAAGTAGATCAGCGTCATCAGGCGACCGAACAGGTTTTCCCAGAACGTCACGTCGACATCGCCGAACCAGACCGGGATCACTTCGGCGGTGATGCCCGCGCCGACCGCACCCAGCGCGATGAACGACACCACGAACAGGCCCAGTGCCACCTTGAAGCCGGTGCCGCGGTAGCGGATCGACTTGACCTTGCCGCGGTCGAACCAGGGCAGCGCGAACAGCACCGCGATGGCGCCGAACATCGCCAGCACGCCCCACACGGCGGAGCCGAGGAAGGACGGGATCATGCGCACGATCGCGTAGAACGGGGTGAAGTACCACACCGGCTTGATGTGCGACGGCGTCGCCAGGTTGTTCGCCGGGATGAAGTTGTCGTGCTCGAGGAACCAGCCGCCGAAGGTCGGCGCGAAGAAGATGATGAAGGCGGCGATCAGCAGGAAGAAGCCCACGCCAACCAGATCCTTCACCGTGTAATACGGGTGGAACGGGATGCCGTCTGCCGGTTTCAGCGCATCCCAGCGGTTGCCCTTGGGACCCTTCTTGATCTCCACGCCATCGGGGTTGTTCGAACCCACTTCATGCAGGGCCGCGATGTGCAGCACCACCAGCAGCAGCAGCACGATCGGCAGCGCGATCACGTGCAGGGCGAAGAAGCGGTTCAAGGTGGCGTCGGCGGGCAGGAAGTCGCCCATGATCCATTCCACCAGCGTGTTGCCGATGTAGGGGATGGTGCCGAACAGCGAGATGATCACCTTGGCGCCCCAGAACGACATGTTGCCCCACGGCAGCACGTAGCCCATGAAGGCTTCCGCCATCAGCACCAGGAAGATCAGCATGCCGAGCAGCCACACCAGCTCGCGCGGCTTCTTGTACGAGCCGTACATGATGCCGCGGAACATGTGCAGGAACACCACCACGAAGAACAGCGAGGCGCCGGTGGAGTGCATGTAGCGGATCAGCCAGCCCCACTCCACGTCACGCATGATGTACTCGACCGAGTTGAAGGCTCCCGCCGCACTCGGGTTGTAGTTCATGGTGAGGAAGATGCCGGTGACGATCTGGTTGATCAGCACCAGCAGGGCGAGCGAACCGAAGTAGTACCAGAGGTTGAAGTTGTTCGGCGCGTAATACTCGGTCATGTGCGCGCGGTACATCGGCGCCATGCCGGGTGCGCGTTCGTTGACCCAGTCACCGACTCTCGTGAATACGTTGGCCATTAGCCAGCCTCCTTCGGATCCACGCCAATCTGGATGGTGCTGTCATCGATGAAGTGATACGGCGGCACCGGCAGGTTCTTCGGCGCCGGAACGCCCTGGAACACGCGACCGGCCAGGTCATAGCGCGACTTGTGGCAGGGGCAGTAGAAACCGCCCTTCCATTCCGGATCGAACGGCTCGGGCTTGATCTCCGGCACGAAGTCCGGGACGCAGCCCAGATGCGTGCAGATGCCGATCATGACCAGCCATTCCGGCTTGATCGAGCGTCCTTCGTTCTGCGCGTACTTCGGCTGCTGGTCGGCGGAAGCGCCGTCGGACTTGGGGTCGACCAGACGCGAGTCCACCATCGGCAGGGTCGCCAGCTGGGCCTTCGTGCGGTTGAGCACGAACACCGGCAGGCTGCGCCACGATACGGTCAGCAATTGCCCCGCCTCGATCTTGGCCAACGATTGGGTAACCGGAGCGCCAGCGGCCTTGGCACGCGCGCTGGGTTCCCACGACTTGATGAAGGGCACAGCCGCCGACACGATTCCGATACCACCAACCACCGCAGTGGTTGCTGTCAGGAAACGGCGGCGGCCATGATCGACGACTTCGTTCGCCATCAGGCTCTCCGGATTACATTGCTTGCCATTGAGACACAGGCGTTTTGGTGCCTGCAAAAATCGCGTTAGTGTAGCGTCAGGCCCTGCCCCGTACAATAAACGGCATCACGGCGAAGTCCAGCCGCCACACCACTCGCCACGATCGCCGGGACCCATCCTCCGACATGAAACATGCCGCCGGCACGCTCCTGTTCATTGCCCGCTTCGCCATTCTCGGCCTGGCCATGGCCTTCGTGGTCGGCCTGTTCTGGCCGGGCAGCGGCGAACGGCTGCGTGCGCGCTTCGGGCTGACCGAACCGGCGCACGCACCGGCGACCAGCCAGCCCCGGGTCGGCAACGGGCCCGTCTCCTACGCCGACGCGGTGGCCGCCGCAGCGCCCTCGGTGGTCAACATCTACGCCAACAAGATCGTCACCGAGCAGGCCGTGCGGATGTACGACAACCCGGTGCTGCAGCAGTTGTTCGGTGGCCAGCCGACGACCTACCAGCATCGGGAACAGACGCTGGGCTCGGGGGTGATCGTCAACGCCCAGGGTTACGTGCTGACCAACAATCACGTGATCGCCCATGCGGCCGACATCCAGGTGCTGCTGTATGACGGCCGCATCGCCCAGGCCCGCCTGGTCGGCGCCGACGAGGAATCCGATCTGGCCGTGCTGAAGATCGACGCCAGCAATCCGCCGGTGATCCCGATCGCCAGCGAAGACCCGCGGCCGGGCGACGTGGTGCTGGCGATCGGCAACCCGCTCGGGCTCAACCAGACCGTGACGATGGGCATCGTCAGTGCGATCGGCCGCCAGTTGAACAGCTCCAGCGCCGAGGATTTCATCCAGACCGACGCGGCGATCAACCTGGGCAATTCCGGCGGCGCCCTGGTCAACGCCGAGGGCCAGCTGGTCGGCATCAACACCTTGCTGATCGGCAAGGCCGCCGGCGCCGAAGGCATCGGCTTCGCGATACCGGTCACCACCGCGAAGAAGGTGCTGGACCAGATCATCGCCACCGGCCACGTGGTGCGCGGCTGGCTCGGCGCCGACTATGCCTTCGTGCCGGTCGCGGCCAACAGCGGCTTGCCGGCGGCAGCCCGCGGCGCCCTGGTCACCAACGTCTATCCGGGCAGTCCGGCTGCCGTGGCCGGCATCAAGCCGCGCGACATCCTGCTGCGCATCGGCAGCGAGGACATCCTCGATCCGGCCAGCCTGCGCCGCTCCGAGGCGGCGCTCAAACCGGGCAGCGAGGTCGAGATCTCGGGCTTGCGCAACGGCAGCCCGTTCCACGTCGAGGCCACCGTGGCGCAACGACCCGCGATGGGCACGAACGCGCTGTCCAGCGACTGACGGCATCCGGCGAGAACCTTCCGGCTCAGGGCGCGGAGTTCGGTCCCCGCGCAGCCAGTGACTGGTGGATCGCCGCGCCGTAGCGCTTGCGCAAGGTCCCCACCCGCTCCACGTAGACCTGGGTCTCCGCATACGGCGGCACGCCGTTGTAGCGCTGCACGGCACCGGGGCCGGCGTTGTAGGCCGCGGCGGCCAGTCGCTCGTCGCCGTTGAAGTCACGCAGCAGCAGGCTGAGGTAACGTGCGCCGCCGCGGATGTTCTGATCGCTGTCGAACGCGTCCAGCACGCCCATGTCACCGGCCGTACCGGGCATCAGCTGCATCAGTCCCTGCGCGCCCGCGATGGACAATGCGCGTGGATTGAACGCGCTCTCCGCATGGATAATCGCCCGCAGGAACGCTTCGTCGACCCCATATTCCACGCTGGCGGCGCGAATCGTATCCGCGTACGCGGTCAGGTTGAGCGCCACGCTGCCCCAGCGCACCGTCGAATGCAGGTTGCATGCGGCGCAGGTGGCAATATAGGTGAACAGCATGGTGACGGCGCGGCCACGCGTGCCACCGACCTGGGGCAGGTTGGTGTATTCCACGCTGCCATCCGCCCGCACGATGCGGTAGACCGCACCGCGCAGCACCTTGTCAGCCGCTTGCCCGGTCGCCTTCGGCGCAGCGACGGGAGCCGGTGACTCGCGATAATTCCACTGGCCGGGCATGGCTGCGGCGGGGCTTCCGATCGCGGTCGCTGCGGTGGCCACCGAGCCCTGCACGGAAGCCAGGGACACCTTGCCGGCCGGCGCGGGGCCGATCGGCGTCGCGCTGGTTTCGACCGTTCCATGCACGTCGGTCAGCGCCGCGGCTTCCACGCTGCCGTCCACCAGCTTGCGGGCGGAGGTCGTCACCGCGGAGGACACCCCGGTCAGCGACACCCGGGGCCGCGGTGCCGGCTTGCGCCGGAACGCGGGCGCAGCGTAGCTGCTGATCGCGCGGCAACCGTGATAGCCGACCTTGCTGCTGCTGTACACCGTCTCGCCGTTGGCGCCGGTGCATTGATACAGCACGCCGGCCCGGGCTGACGGCCACCACAGCAGGCCGCAGGCCAGCGCGACCCCGCAAAGGATCGTGCGTAATGGGAAGCCCCGGAGCAGTCGACCGACGCTTCCCCCATGACCTGCGACGTCGAACATGGGCGCAGTGTGCCGCCATGCGTCGCCAGCGCCAAGTCCGCGGCGGCGATTTCGTGCGCCATGCAGCGTTCCGGCCGCTGGCCGACGCGTGACCGGAACCGCGTACGGCGGCACCGGGCTGCCGGCCGACAAGCCGCAAGTGCTTGATCCGGCATGGCGAATTACTGGCAGGCGGGCGCCCGCGCGGGTAAACTGCACGGCTAACACGACGGCACCTCGTGCCTCACGAACCACGGTATCCCCAGTCATGAGCGGCAACCCGACGCCTCCAAAACTCTTCATCAAGACCCACGGTTGCCAGATGAACGAGTACGACTCGGCCAAGATGGCCGACGTGCTGAAGGCGTCGCACGGCATGGAGCTGACCCAGGACGAATCCGAGGCGGACGTGATCCTGATCAACACCTGCTCGATCCGCGAGAAGGCGCAGGAAAAAGTGTTCAGCCAGCTCGGCCGCTGGAAGCAGCACAAGAAGGACGGCAAGCCGGTGCTGATCGGCGTCGGTGGCTGCGTGGCGAGCCAGGAAGGCGACGCCATCGTCAAGCGCGCGCCGTACGTCGACCTGGTGTTCGGCCCGCAGACCCTGCACCGCCTGCCCCAGCTGATCGAACAGCAACGCGCCAGCGGCAAGCCGCAGGTCGACATCAGCTTCCCCGAGATCGAGAAGTTCGACCGCCTGCCCGAGCCGCGCGCCGAAGGCCCGACTGCCTTCGTCTCGATCATGGAAGGCTGCTCGAAATACTGCAGCTACTGCGTGGTGCCATACACCCGCGGCGAGGAACTCAGCCGTCCATTCGACGACGTGATCGTCGAGGTGGCCAAGCTCGCCGCCCAGGGCGTGCGCGAAGTGAACCTGCTCGGCCAGAACGTCAACGCGTATCGCGGCGCCACCTTCGATGGCGGCATCGCCGACCTGGCGGTACTGATCCACGCGATCGCCCAGATCGACGGCATCGGCCGCATCCGCTTCACCACCTCGCATCCGCTGGAGTTCTCCGACTCGCTGATCGAGGCCTACGCCAACGTGCCGCAGCTGGCCAACTACCTGCACCTGCCGGTGCAGGCCGGCGCCGACCGCATCCTTTCCGCGATGAAGCGCGGCTACACCGCGCTGGAATTCAAGCAGAAGATCCGCAAGCTGCGCGCGGTGCGGCCGGACATCTGCGTGTCGTCGGATTTCATCGTGGGCTTCCCCGGCGAGACTGCCGAGGATTTCGAGAAGACCATGAAGCTGATCGACGACATCGGCTTCGACCAGAGCTTCTCCTTCATCTTCTCCTCGCGTCCCGGCACGCCGGCGGCAAACCTCGCCGACGACACGCCGGCCAGTGAAAAGCATGAACGCCTGTCCCGTCTGCAGGCCGCGATCAACGCGAATGCGAAAGCGATCAGCCAGGCGATGGTCGGCAGCGTGCAACGCGTGCTGGTCGAAAAGCCCAGCACCCGCGACGCCAGCGAACTGACCGGCCGCACCGAGAACATGCGCTTCGTCAACTTTCCCGGCCATCCGCGCCTGATCGGCCAGTTCGTCGACGTGGAGATCACCGAGGCGATGAGCAATTCGCTGCGCGGGCGGGTGAAGCTGGCCGACGAAGTCGCCGCACTGGCGTCATGAGCGAGCTGGTGATCCGGGAACTCGGCGCGGACGAGTTCGTGCGCGTGTGGCCGTTCTTCCAGGCGATCGCTGCCGGCGGCGATACCTACACCTATCCGCGCGACATCACCCTCGAACAGGCCCGCTCCATGTGGACCACGCCGCCGGCACGCTGCTTCGTGGCCGAACGTGACGGCCAGGCACTGGGCTGTTACCGGCTGGCGCCCAACCAGATGGGTCCTGGCGACCACGTGGCCAACGGCAGCTACATGGTGGCGCCGCAAGCGCGCGGCCAGGGCGTGGCGTCGGCTTTGTGCGAGCACTCGCTGGAACAGGCGCGCCGGGCCGGCTTCAGCGCGATGCAGTTCAATGCCGTGGTGGCCAGCAACACCACCGCCGTGCGGCTGTGGCAGCGCCACGGCTTCAGCATCGTCGGCCAGGTGCCCTGTGCGTTCCGTCACGCGCAGCTCGGCCCCACCGATCTCTACGTGATGCATCGAACCCTGTAGCCGGCGGGCGACGAAGCGGCTCAATCCAGCCGTTTGCGGAAACGCAGGATCGCCAGCGTCATCATCACCAGGGTGAACGTCGCCAGCGCGAGCACGTCGCCCCACATCTCCCATAGCCCCGCGCCGCGCAACATCACGCCGCGGATCAGCCGCAGGAAATGGGTCAGCGGCAGCAGCTCGGCGATCCACTGCACCAGCTTAGGCATGCCGGCGAACGGGAACATGAAGCCGGACAGCAGGATCGACGGCAGGAACACGAAGATCATCATCTGCATCGCCTGGAACTGCGACTGCGCGCGAGTGGAGATCAGCAGGCCCAGGGTGAGGTTGGCGAGGATCAGCAGGCTCGATGCCAGGTACACGTCGAGCACGCTGCCGCGGATCGGCACGTTGAACAGCCACATGCCCAGCGCCAGCACCACGCTGGTCTGCACCAGGCCGATCGCCACGTAAGGCAACACCTTGCCGACCATCAGCTCGGAACGGGTCAGCGGCGTGGCGATCAGCAGCTCCATGTTGCCGCGCTCGCGTTCACGCACGATCGCGATGGCGGTGAACAGCACCATGGTCATGGTCAGGATCACGCCGATCAGGCCCGGCACGATGTTGACCGCCGAACGGCGCTGCGGGTTGTAGAAGGCGACCACGCTGATCCGTCCGCCCGCCGGCGTGCTGGTCATCGGCGCACGCATATCGGGCCGGGCACTGTCGATCGGCACCTGCGCCAGTTGCGCGGCGGCGCCCTGCACCGCCGTGTCGCTGCCGTCGACCAGCACCTGCGCCAGCTCGCGGCCGTCGATGCGGCGGCGCTCGAAATCCGGCGGCACCACGATGCCGATGCTGATCTTTCCACCCCGGATCATCGCCATCAATTCCTGCGGCGTGTCCGCTTTCGCGACCGGCGCGACCACGCCGGTGGCCAGCATGTCCATCACCAGTGCCCGCGAGCCGGCGGTGTTGGCCTGGTCGGCGATGCCGGTGGCCAGCCCGCGCAGGTTGGTGTTGATCGCGTAGCCGAACAGCACCAGCTGGATCACCGGGATGCCCACGATCATCGCCAGCGTGACGCGGTCGCGGCGCATCTGGCGCAGTTCCTTGATCACGATCGCCCACAGCCGGCGCCAGTTCATGCGGCGCGCTCCTTAGCCCCGTCGCCCTTGCGCGTCGCGGCGACGAACACGTCTTCGAGGTTGGGTGGCACCGGCGCCACCTCGGCCTTCGACCCGGCGGCCGCCAGTGCCTCGTCCATGCGCTGCGTCGCGTCGCCGGCGTCTTCGGCAATCAGCACGCGCAAGGTGTTGCCGACCTGGGCCACGCCGAGCACGCCCGGCACGTCGACCAGCGCGCGCTGGGCTGCCCGCGGGTCGGCCGTGTCGACAACGAAGGTGCGTCCATCCAGCTCGGCGTTGAGTTCGCCCGGCGTGCCGTCGGCGACCAGCACACCGCGATCGAGGATCGCCAGCCGATGGCAGCGCTCGGCCTCGTCCATTAGATGTGTGGACACCAGCAAGGTAGTACCGATGTCGGCCAGCTCGAACAACTTTTCCCAGAAGTCGCGGCGCGATTCGGGATCGACCGCGCTGGTCGGCTCGTCCAGGAACAGCAACTCCGGTTCGTGGATCACCGCGCACGCCAGCGCGAGGCGCTGCTTCTGTCCACCGCTCATGCTGCCGGCGAGCTGCTGCTGCCGATCGCCGAAGTGGTATTGCTCGATCAGTTCGTCGATGCGGCCCTTCGTCTTCGCCTTCGGCACGCCCTGGATGGCGGCCAGGAATTCAAGGTTCTCGCGCACGCTGAGGTCCTCGAACAGCGAGAACTTCTGCGTCATGTAGCCGATGTGCGGGCGCAGTTCGTCGGCCTGCGCCGGGATCTTCAGGCCGAGCACCTCGATCTCGCCATCGGTCGGCGTCAGCAGGCCGCACAGCATGCGGATCGTGGTCGACTTGCCGGAACCGTTCGGGCCCAGGAAGCCATAGACACGCTTCGCCGGCACTTCGAGGTCGACGTGATCGACCGCGACCAGCTTGCCGAAGCGCCTGGTCAGGCCGCGGGCGCGGATCGCCACGCTGTCGGCATCGGTGGTCACTTGCTGGACTCGCGAAATTCGACGCGCACCGGCAGACCGGCGGGGAGCTGAGCCGCATCCGCACCCAGCGTCACTTCGGCCAGATAGCTCAGCCGTGCCGCGTCGTCGCCGATCAGCGCGTAATAGGGAGTGAAGTCCGGCTCGCTGCGGATCATCCGCACCTTGCCGGCATACGGTTGCTCGCGGCCGGTCACGAAGACCCGGATCGCATCGCCGACGTGCACGCCGGCGCGCTGCTGCACCGGCACGTAGATGCGCGCATACGGCGCATCGCCGGCCAGCAGGATCGCCACCGGCGCACCCACCGGCGCCTGGTCGCCGAGCTTGTACGGCAGGCTGTCGATCCGCCCGGCGCGCGGCGCCACGACTGCGAGTTTGCCCAGCAACACCTGCTGCGCATCGACTTGCGCCTGCGCCGCGGCCACCGCGGCCTGCGCCTGTGCGAGCTGCTCGGGGCGCGTGCCGTGCAGCAGTTCGTCCAGCGCCGCGCGCGAGGCGTCCACCTGGCCGTCGGCGTTGCCGGCCGCGGCGCGGGCGCGATCCAGATCGGCCGCGGCCACGTAGTTCTGGCCCTTCAGCGGAAGCATGCGGTTGTAGTACGCGCGGGCTTCGCGCGCCTGCGCCTGCGCCGCCGCCAGGTTTGCCCGCGCCTTGGCGATGTCCTCGCTGCGCGGTCCGGTCTGGAGTTCGGCGAGCACTTCACGTTGCTGCTGCAGTTGGGCTTCGGCGGCAGCGAGCTGGGCGCGGGTATGCGCGGGGTCCAGTTGCAGCAGCGGCCGGCCCGCCTTGACCTGTTCGCCCTCGCGCACGTCGATCGCCACGATGCGTTCGGCAGCCGGTGCCGGCAAGGTGATGCGGTCGAATTCGAGCGTGCCCAGCGCCTGCGGTGGCTGCTTGGCGCAACCGGCAGTCATGACGAGCATCAGCGCCGCCAGGGAGCGGTACATCAGGGCCGCAATCTTCATGGAGTTTCTCCCGGTTCCGCCGTGCCGATACCGTTTCCAAGCAAGGCCAGTGTGTGCCTGAGCATGACCTCGGCTCCCAGCTCTTCGGCGCCGAACGCGCGTCGCCAGATCGGCGCGCCCGCGGCGGGAAACAGGGTCAATCCGACCAGCGAGACGACCAGCAGGCGCGGGTCCAGCGCCGCATTCAGCCGTCCATCCGCCTGCGCCGCCGCGAAACGTTGCGCCAGCAACTGCGGCACGCCCGGCACGCCCTGGGTGAACAGCACTTCGCGCAGCGCACCGCCTTCGCACAGCACCTCGCGCACCCACAGCGGCGGCAACCAGGGATGGTGCACGACCAGTTCGCCGATGCCGCGCACGAAACCCTCGATCAGTGCGGCAGGATCGTCCCCGGCATGTTCAAGTTGCGTGCGCAGCGGCGCCAGCGCCGGCAGCAGACGCTCGTCGATCAGCGCCTGCTGCAGTCGCGCCTTGTCGCCGAAGTAGTAATGCAGCATCGCCGGGGTGACGCCGGCCTCCGTGGCGATCGCCCGCAGCGAGGTGGCGGCGATCCCGGTGCGCGCGAACTGCGCGATCGCCGCATCCAGCAGGCGCCGGCGCAGGTCCTGATCGTCACCGCTGGGTCGGCCGGCACGGCGACCCGCTTTTGCGCGCTTGTTCGAGGCGGTCATGTGCGTAAATTAATTCATCAATTAATTATTTGCAAATTGCTTGTCATGCGGGCTTTCGGCCATGGCCCTTCCGTCGGCGGCGCGCTACTCTCGCGCCCCTATGAGCGAACTCAACCAGCGCGACTTCACCCTCGACCCCGAAGACAACGCCCGCCTCGCCAACCTGTGCGGGCCGTTCGACGAGCACCTGCGCCAGATCGAACTGCGCCTCGGCGTGGAGATCAACCACCGCGGCAGCATCTTCCAGGTGATCGGCGCGGACGACCCGGCCAAGGCCACCGAAAAAGTGCTGCGTGCGCTGTATGCCAGCACCGAGGACGAGGCACTGACCGGCGCGAAGATCAACCTGCACCTGGCCGAATCCGGCGTCGACGCGATCGCCGAAGCGGACGCCGGGGAAGCGCAGGAAGTGGTGATCAAGGTCAAGCGTGGCGTGATCAAGGGCCGCGGCCCGAACCAGGCGCGCTACCTGCACGCGATCGCCAGCCACGACATCAACTTCGGCGTGGGCCCGGCCGGCACCGGCAAGACCTACCTCGCCGTGGCCAGCGCGGTCGAGGCGCTGGAGGCGAACCGGGTGCAGCGGCTGATCCTGGTGCGGCCGGCAGTCGAGGCCGGCGAGAAGCTGGGCTTCCTGCCCGGCGACCTCAGCCAGAAGGTCGATCCTTACCTGCGCCCGCTGTACGACGCGCTGTACGAGATGCTCGGCTTCGAGAAGGTGGCCAAGCTGATCGAGCGCAACGTGATCGAGATCGCGCCGCTGGCCTACATGCGCGGGCGCACCTTGAACGATTCCTACGTGATCCTCGACGAGGCGCAGAACACCACGGTCGAGCAGATGAAGATGTTCCTGACCCGGATCGGTTTTGGCACGGTGGCGGTGATCACCGGCGACGTCACCCAGGTCGACCTGCCGCGCCAGACTCGCTCCGGCCTGCGCCAGGCGATCGAGGTGCTGCGTGGCGTCAGCGGCATCAGCTTCACCTTCTTCACCTCACGCGACGTGGTGCGCCATCCGCTGGTGGCGAAGATCGTGCGGGCGTACGAGTCGTTCGAGCAGAAGGACGAAGGCAGCGAATGAGCGCGCCGGTGATCCTCGCCGTCGGCTACGCCGTACCCCGCGCCGGCTTGCCCGCGTCGGCCAGTTTCCGCCGCTGGGTGGAGGCGGCGCTGCGTGGCGCCAGACGTCGCAAGAGCGTCGAGCTGGCGATCCGCATCGTCGACGCCGACGAAGGCCGCGCGCTCAATCGCGATTTCCGCGGCAAGGATTACGCCACCAACGTGCTGTCGTTCCCCGCCGAACTGCCGCCCGGCATGAACCTGCCGCTGATCGGCGACCTGGCGATATGCGCCCCGGTGGTGCTGCGCGAGGCCGCCGAACAGGGCAAGGCACCGCGCGACCACTGGGCCCACCTCACCGTCCACGGTGTGCTGCACCTGCTCGGCTACGACCACCTCGTGGACGCCGAAGCCGAGGCGATGGAAGCGCTGGAAACCCGCATCCTGGCCGGCCTCGGCATCGCCGACCCCTACGCCTGACGTGCTTGCTCCCTCCCCTGCAAAGCAGGGGAGGGTCGGGGTGGGGTCCGCTCTTGATCTTCCCCGCCCCTCGCAGCAACCCCCTCACCTGAAGGACTCCCTCCGGTCGCCAACCTCCTCCTGCACACAGGGGGAGGAGCAACAGTGCCCTGAACCATCGCGATTTTTCCGCTAGAATCGGGCTTCCGCCCGTTTTCGGGCAGAATCCCAACGAGTGATGAGCGACGACCCCGGCAGTACCAGCGGCCCGGCCCACCGAACCTGGTGGGATCGACTGGGCCACATGTTTTCCGGCGAGCCACGCAACCGCGACGAACTGATCGAGGAATTGCGCTCCGCCCAGACCAACGGACTGCTGTCCGTGAACACCCTCACCATGGTCGAGGGTGCGATCAAGGTCACCGAACTCAGCGTTGACGACGTGATGGTGCCGCGCGCGCAGATCGTGATGCTGGCGGCCGAGTCACCGCTGCCCGACATCCTCGCCGCCGTGGTCGAATCCGGCCACTCGCGTTTCCCGGTGCACGGCGAGGACAAGGACGAAATCCTCGGCATCCTGCTGGCCAAGGACCTATTGAAGTATTTCGGCGCCGCCGAACACTTCGACATCCGCGCGATCCTGCGCCCGGCCGTGCTGATCCCCGAATCGATGCGACTGAACGTGTTGCTGGAAGAATTCCGCCTGAGCCGCAACCACATGGCGCTGGTGGTCAACGAATACGGCGGCGTCGCCGGCCTGGTCACCATCGAGGATGTGCTCGAGCAGATCGTCGGCGAGATCGACGACGAACACGACGACGAGGAAGAACCGGAGCTGATGCACGAGCAGCCCGGCGGCGACTGGCTGGTCAGCGCCTTGACGCCGATCGAGGATTTCAACGAACAGACCGGCGCCGACTTCTCCGACGAGGAGTACGACACCGTGGGCGGCATGGTCACCTCCGAGTTCGGCCACCTGCCCGAGGTCGGCGAGGAAGTCAGCATCGGCGACTACCTGTTCCACGTTACCGAGGCCGACGATCGACGGGTGCAGGGCTTCCGCGTGGTGCGCCAGTAGACTCCATCACGCCCTCTGCGCGGGGCCGGATCACCGGGCCCGCCGCTCCCGCAGCACCACGACAAGGTTGAACCCATGCGACAAACCGGTCTCGCGTTCCTGCTCCTCGCCCTGTGGCTGGCCATCGCGCCGGCGCACGCCAGCGTGGCCAACGCGCCGGGAGCGAACCTCGAAGTGTCGCTGATCACCTATGGCCCGGGTGAAACCTACTGGGAGCGCTTCGGCCACGATGCCATCGAGGTGCGCGACACGGTCTCCGGCGAAGCGGTCAGCTTCAACTACGGCGTATTCGACTTCAACGAGGCCAACTTCTTCGTCAACTTCGCCCGCGGCCGCATGCACTACCTGATGGATGCGGCGCCGACCAGCCTGGACGAAAGCTATTACGTCGAGGCCGGCCGCTCGATCACTCGCCAGCCGCTGGCGCTCGACGCGAACCAGGCCGCTGCGCTGCGCGACTTCCTGTTGTGGAACCTGCGCCCGGAGAACGCGGGCTACAACTACGACTACTACGCGGACAACTGCACCACCCGCGTGCGCGATGCGCTGAACCAGGCGCTGGGCGGCATCGTGGCCACGCAGATGAAATCGCGCGCCGGCGGCATGACTTACCGCCAGCAGACCGATCGCCTGATGAGCGGCCAGCCATGGCTGATGCTGGTACTGGACCTGGGCCTGGGGCCGTATGCCGACCAGCCGCTCGATGCGTGGCGGGAAAGCTTCCTGCCCGAAGTGCTGCAGTCGCAACTGCGCGAGGTGAAGGTGGACGACGGCCACGGCGGCCTGCGTCCGCTGGTGATCGGCGAGCAACTGGTTTCGGCAAACCGGCTCGAAGTGCCGCCGACCGTACCGCCCGACCTGCGCCTGCCCCTGGCGCTGGCCGGGCTGTTGCTGGCGGCGCTGCTCGTGCTGGGCCGTCGCCACTGGCCCACCGGCTACGCCCTGCTCGGCACGATCTACCTCGTTGCCGCGGGCCTGGTCGGCATCGTGCTGCTGGCGCTGTGGACGCTGACCAGCCATCACTCTGCCTGGGCCAACGCCAACCTGCTGCTGTTCAATCCGCTGGCCTTCCTGCTGCTGCCGACGCTGTGGCGGGCGCGCCGTGGCCTGGCGGCCTCGCGCTTCATCGATGGCGTGATCGCGATCCAGCTGCTGGCCTGCATGGTCGCGGTGCTGCTGCACCTGCTGCCCGGCACTGTGCAGCAGAACCAGCCGTGGCTGCTGTTTGCGCTGCCGGCCTGGCTCGCCCTGGCCTGGAGCCTGCGCCACCGCCGCTGATCCGCGTTGCCCCACCCGCGGTCGGGGGGCATCATGCACGGCATGAATCCGATTTCGCCTCCAGCAGACTCCGTGGCGCGCACCGACCAGCCCATGGTGGTGAACTGCATCGCCTATCGCCAGGACGGCAGCCGCATCGGCGACATCACGCTGGATGCGATCAGCGATGTACTGGCCGAACCGGACACCTTCGTCTGGGTCGGCCTGCACGAACCGGACGAAGCCCTGCTGCTGAAGATCCAGGACGAGTTCGGCCTGCACGACCTGGCCATCGAAGACGCCCATGCCGCGCACCAGCGCACCAAGATCGAGGCCTATGGCGACTCGCTGTTCCTGGTGGTGCAGACCGCCCAGCTGATCGATGGCCAGCTGGCGTTCGGCGAAACGCACATCTTCTTCGGCCCGCGTTACCTCGTCACCGTGCGCCACGGCGCCTCGCTGTCGTATGCGCCGGCCCGACGCACCTGCGAACACACCCCCGAGCTGCTGGCCAACGGCCCCAGCTACGGACTCTACGGCGTGCTCGACTTCATCGTCGACAACCTGCTGCCGATCGTGCGCGACTTCCGCGAAGAGGTGCAGCAACTGGAGCACGACATCTTCGGCGAGACCTTCAAGAGCAGCACGATCCGCCGGCTGTACGACATGCAGCGCGACCTGATGACGCTGCGGCTGGCAGTGGCGCCGCTGCAGGACATCGTGCAACAGCTGATCCGGCTGTATCCGAACCTGATCCCCGAGGAACTGCGCGCCTATTTCCGCGACGTCTACGACCACGCCTTCCGCGTCAACGAGGCGATCAGCGCGATGCGCGAAATGCTCACCGCGGCGATCAACGTCAACCTGTCGCTGGTCAGCCTGCGCCAGAACGAGGTGATGAAGAAACTCGCCGGCTGGGCTGCGATGCTGGCCGCACCCACCTTGCTCACCAGCTGGTACGGCATGAACTTCACCCACATGCCCGAACTCAGCCGCCCGTGGGCGTACCCGGCGATGATCGTGCTGATGGGCTGCATCGTGGGCGGCATCTACGTGGGGCTGAAACGCGCACGCTGGCTGTAGCGATCGGTCGCGAACCGGCAGGCTGTTGTCGATCCGGCGCCGAACCGCCAACATGACGCAAGCTTCCAGCATGGCGCCGCGACTGATGACCCACTCCACCGACCGCATCCCCGCCGACGCCAGCGCGCCGGTGGAAACCCTCTACGAGGGACGCTGGCTGAGCCTGCGCAAGCGCGGCCGCTGGGAGTATGCCGAGCGCAACAATCCCGGCGGCGCGGTGATCATCCTGGCCGTGACGCCCGATGACAAGGTGCTGTTCGTCGAGCAGTACCGCGTGTCGATCCTGCAGAACACCATCGAGATGCCGGCGGGCCTGGTCGGCGACCTGCCCGGCCAGGACGACGAGGACATCCTGCTGGCAGCGCAGCGCGAGCTGGAGGAAGAAACCGGCTATCGCTGCGAACGCGTGGAATTCATCCACCAGGGGCCGTCGTCCTCGGGCATGAGCACCGAGATGATCGCGTTCGCCCGCGCCTGGGATCTGCACAGGGTCGGCCCCGGTGGCGGCGACGAAAGCGAGAACATCGTGGTGCACGAGGTACCGCGCAGCGAAGCTGGCGCGTGGCTGTTTGCCCGCGCCGCGGAAGGCTATTCCATCGATCCCAAGCTGTTCGCGGGGCTGTGGTTCATCGAACACGGCGGGCGGCCCGGGGCCGCCGGCGCCTGAGCGGCAACCTTCAGTCGCGCCCCGACCCCAACAGCGGCCCGCGCAAACGCCAGACCGCAACGCCCAGGCCCACCAGCGACACCGCCAGCCAGCCGCCCATCGCCTGCGTATCGCCCAGCCAGAGCACGGCGGCCACCACGCCGACCACCAGCACGCCCAGGCTCAGCGCCAGCAGCGGATCGCGCTGCTCGCGATGGGCCGACAACAGCGCGAATGCACCCAGCGACGCCAGCAGCACGGAAAGGATCCGCCAAGTCCAGATGAACTCTGGCGGCACCGGCAGGTCTGGAAAGATGTCCAGCACCGGCACGTCGCCCAGCTGCACCACGTACCCCTTGCCGTCGGCCGCGTCGGCGGCCGCCTCCAGCCGGTCGCCATCGATGCGCCCGACCACGGTCAGCTGCTGCAGCGGCACCTCGTTCCAGCTCACCCGCACATCGCCAAGCCGCGGATCGCCGGGGTGCGCGCTGGTGACCAGGTAGTTCTGGTACCGCGAGAAGCTGGCCGCGAGATTTTCCGGCAGCACGGTGGCGTCGGGTGTCACCTGGACGATGCCGGGCATCGCATGCAGCAGCACCGGGTCCAGCTTGAATCCGCCCAGTTGCACCAGCCCCGCATCGAACTGCTTGCCATCGATCGGGAAGCCGACCGGATTCGCGTGCCCCTTCGGCTCGACGAAGTGACCGGCGTCGAGCAGGTGATCGACCCAGTCCAGCTCGTAGTGCACGCTGTCGCCCACCCGGATCTCGCGCCACTGGAACATCTCCACGTGACGCACCAGCACCGGCGTGCTCACCCGCAGGTTGAAGTCCGGATCATGCGGCGCCTCGACCACCCGCGGCGTGCCGACCAGGCGGGCCATGGTGCCGTGCTGGCCGGCTTCCGGCCGCGCGTTCTCGCCCAGGTCGATCACCTCGCCGCCATGTGCGCTGGCGGCGACCCGGTAATCCTGCAGGCCACGCGCCGTGGTCGCCATCAGTCCGATGCCCGCGAACACCAGCAGCGCGCCGACGACGTTCAACGCCAGCGCACGCAGCGAAATCCCCTTGCGCAAATCCATCAACCTGCTCCGATCGTGCCCGGCGGCAAAATGCCCGCCGCCATGACCGCATCATGCAGCATTCGGGGAAAGTAGCGAATCCGGCAGCGCTGCATGTCGTTTCACTGCACCTTGCCCAGCCCCGACGGCCGGCGCGGATCGCTGGCGGCGTCGAGCTGGTTGGCCTTGCGGTCCCAGGTCACCACGTTCATGAAACCCCAGGATTCGCGGGGCTTCAGCGTGTAGCCCATCTTCGTCAGCGCATCGCTGGTCGCGGCATCGAACACGCCCGCCTCGACATTCACCACGTCCGGCAGGTACTGGTGATGGAAGCGCTTGTGCGCGGCGATCTGCCGTGCGCTCTCGCCGTCGATGAAGTGCAGGATGCCCTCGAGCACCTGGGTGATGATGGTCGAGCCGCCCGGCGAGCCGATCACCGCGGTGCGGTCGGCGCCGATCACGATGCTGGGCGACATCGACGACAGCATGCGCTTGCCACCGACCGGCGCATTCGCCTTGCTGCCCAGCAGGCCGTAGACGTTCGGCTTGTTCGGCACCAGCGCGAAGTCGTCCATCTCGTCGTTGAGCAGCACGCCGGTGCCTTCGGCGACGAAGCTCGAACCCATCGTGTAGTTCACCGTGGAGGTCACCGCCGCCATGTTGCCGTCGGCGTCGATGATCGAGAAATGGGTGGTGTGCATGCCCGGCTCGGCCGCCTCGGCGCGTGGCAGCATCGACGATGGCGTGGCCCTGTCCGGCAGGATGCTCTGGCGCAGGCCGTCGGCGTAGAACGGCGACAGCAGCATGTCCAGCGGCATCTTCACGAAATCCGGGTCGCCCAGGTAATCGTTGTGGTCGCGGAACGCACGGCGCATCGCCTCGATGATGTAGTGCGTGCGCGTGGCGGCATCCATTTTCGTCAGATCGTAACCGGACAGGATGTTGAGGATCTCGGCGATCGCCACGCCACCGGACGAGGGCGGCGGCGCGGTGACGATCCGGTAGCCGCGGTAGTCGACCGTGATCGGCGTGCGCTCCTTCGCCCGGTAGCTGGCCAGGTCCGCCAGCGTCCAGTTGCCGCCGGCCGCGCGCACCGCGGCGACCAGTTTCTGCGCCGTCTCGCCGTGATAGAAACCCTGGTCGCCGTGGCTGGCGATCAGCTCCAGCGTGCGCGCCTGGTCCGGGTCCTTCCAGATCGCGCCCGCTGCAGGCGGCTTGCCGCCCGGCAGGTATTTCGCGGCCGACGCGGGCCAGCGCTGCAGGTCCTTCTGCATGCCGGCGATGGCTTCGCGCAGGCGCTCGTCCGGCTCGAAACCCTCGCGCGCGATGCGGATGGCCGGCGCCAGCGACTGCTTCAGCGGCAGCCGTCCATAACGCTTCGCGATCAGCACCAGTCCGGCCGGCTCGCCCGGGATGCCGGCCGACAGCGGCCCCTTCAGCGCGGTGTCGCGATTGGGGCTGCCGTCGGGGTTGAGGTAGTCCTGCGCATCCACCGCCGCCGGCGCGGTTTCGCGCGCGTCGATGAAAACGTTGTGGCCATCGCTGGCCCGGTGCAGCACCGCCATGAAGCCGCCGCCGATGCCGGAGCTTTCCGGTTCCACGATCGACAGCGTGGCCGCCACCGCCACGGCGGCGTCGAACGCATTGCCGCCCATGGCCAGCACTTCGAGGCCCGCCTCGGTGGCGTGGAAATTCGCGCTGGCGATCGCCGCGTGTCCCGGGGCCCGGGTCGAGGCGTGGCCGCTCGCGGCCTTTGCCGGTGCGCCGTCGGCAGCGAGCGCGCCGCCAGCGACCAGCAGCAGGCCCAGCGCCGCCGCCCGCCAGTTCATCGACAGGCTCATGCCGCGGACTCCCTGGCCATCAGGTGCCGGTACTTCAGTTCGAGTTGCTGCGGTGATTCGACGTGATCCGGGTCGCTGATGATGCATTCGACCGGACACACCACCACGCATTGCGGTTCATCGTGATGGCCCACGCACTCGGTGCACAGCGCCGGATCGATCACGTAGAACTCTTCGCCCAGCGAGATCGCCTTGTTCGGGCAAGCCGGCTCGCAGACGTCGCAATTGACGCAGGTGTCGAGAATTTTCAGGGACATGGCTGGATATTACAGGCCGGGTTGCGACGCCGTGGAAAGCGTCCGGGCCGCCGGTGCAATCACGACGGGCAGTCACCCGGCGCCCGCGCAGGTCGCGGGGCGACGGTTCATCCCGCCGCGCCGGAAACCGGCGCGGCGGTCGTGCTTACATCGCGACGAAACGGACCGTGGCGCCGGTCGGCTTCAGCACGTCGTCGACGCGCTGCTGGTCGGCGGTGTCACCGATGAACAGCACGATCACGTCCTTGAACGAACCGGGCTTGGCATCCTTGAATGCCGCGATCACCAGGTCGGCGGTCTTGGCCGAATCCGGGCCGGCGAACACCAGCATGTTGCCCGGCAGCACGCCGCGAGCGACGGTGTCCTGCACGTTCGACAGCTGGCGGCCACGACGGGCGACGTCGTCTTCCGTATCACCGGCCGGGACCAGATACGGGTACGGACGATCGGCCTTCATGCCCTGCATGTTGTTCTGCACGATCTGGCCGAGGTAGGCATTCCACGCCTTGGTGTCGTTCGGATCGGTCGGCTTGGTTGCCTGCTGGCTGGACTGCTGGTCGGCCTGCTGGGCTTCTTCGTGCTTGCCGCAGGCGCTCAGGGCCAGGCTGGCGGTCAGCGCGAGGGCAGCAATGAGAGCGAACTTACGCATGGTTATCACCTTCTGTTTCGGGTTGCTTGTTGGAGCCGGCGCGGCTCTTCTGCCAGCGCTGCCGCATGGCCTGTTGTACCGCCGGATGCACGAAACCGGAAATGTCCCCGCCGAGGCGGCCGATTTCGCGTACCAGCGAGGAGGAAATGAAACTGTATTGCTCGGCCGGCGTCAGGAACAACGTCTCGGCCTGGGGAATCAGGTGCCGGTTCATGCTGGCCAGCTGGAATTCGTATTCGAAATCCGACACCGCGCGCAGGCCGCGGATGATCACGCCGGCGCCAATCTGCTCCACGAAGGTGGCTAGCAGGCAATCGAACCCGCGCACTTCCACGTTGGGCAGGTCGGCCAGCGCCATCCGCGCCAGGGTGATCCGTTCGCCGATGCTGAAGGCCGGCCCCTTGCTGGAGCTGTCGGCCACCGCGACCACCACGCGATCGAACAGCGCCGCGGCACGGGCCACCAGATCGGTATGACCGTTGGTGATCGGATCGAAGGTGCCCGGATACACGGCCAGGCGAGGATTGCCGATGGATTTGCTCACGAGAGGGAAAGTGGCAGTGGTTGTGAGCACTAGCTTAACGGAAGCGCACGCCGATAGAGCGCAAAACGCACCTCGCCAGCATGGCCTTCGCGGTGCAGTTGCCAGGTCGGCGGCAGGTCGGGCACCACGGCACGGGGCGATTCCACGTAGATCCACGCCCGCGCGGCCAGCCAGCCACCCCGTTCCAGTTGCCCGGCCAGCGCCGCCCACAGGTCCAGCGTGAACGGCGGGTCGAGGAACACCAGGTCGTGGGCCCGGCCGGCCTGCTGCAGGAAGCTGCCGGCGTCGGTGACGTTCACCCGAGCCTGGTCCGCCTTCAGCCGCACCAGGTTCGCCCGCAGCGCCTGTGCCGCGCGGGCATCGCGTTCGACGAACTGCACCGACGCGGCGCCCCGCGAAAGCGCCTCGATCCCCAGCGCGCCGGTGCCCGCGCACAGATCCAGGCAGTCCATGCCCTCGATGACCGGCGCCAGCCAGTTGAACAGGGTCTCGCGCACCCGCTCGGCGGTGGGTCGCAACCCCGGCACGTCCGGCACCTCCAGCCGCGAATTGCGCAGGCTGCCGCCGATGATGCGCACCCGTCCCGGGCCGGCCTTGCGTGGCCCGTTCATGCGCTTGCCACGATGGCGCGCCGCCCCTCAGCGGCCAGTACAGGTTGGAGTGTTAGCATGCCGCCCATTGTCTTTGAATCACGCCCGCAATGCTCAAGTTCTGGAAGAAAAAGCCCGCCGACAAGGACGCGGAAGCGCCGGCCACCATCACGCCGGTCGACGCTGTCGCGCAGGCCAGCGACGCCCCCGTCCTGCGCGAGGCGCTGGTCGAGACACCCTCGCCCGCCGACAACGCCACCGACCACGAACATTTCCAGGTCCCGGCACCCGCCGCCGATGAGCCCGCCGCCGCACCGGCCAGGCGCAGCTGGCGCGAACGCCTGGCCGGCAGCGTGTTCTCGCGCAGCCTGGGTTCGCTGTTCGTGCGCCATCCGAAGCTCGACGACGACCTGCTGGACGAGCTGGAAACCACCCTGATCACCGCCGACGTCGGCATCGAGGCCAGCACCAACCTGGTCGAGAACCTGCGCAAGCGCATGCACAAGCGCGAGTTCGCCGACTCCCCCGCGCTGCTGGCCGCCCTGCGCCAGTCGCTGGTCGCCCTGCTCAAGCCGGTCGAGCAGCCGCTGGACGTGGCGCATCGCAAACCGTTCGTGGTGCTGGTGGTGGGCATCAACGGCGCCGGCAAGACCACCACCATCGGCAAGCTGGCCCGCCGCTGGCGCGACGAGGGTCGCGCGGTGATGCTGGCCGCCGGCGACACCTTCCGCGCCGCCGCGGTCGAGCAGCTGAAGACCTGGGGCGAGCGCAACCAGGTGCCGGTGATCTCGCAGGGCCAGGATGCCGATTCGGCCAGCGTGATCTTCGATGCCTTGCAGGCGGCGCGTTCGCGCGGCGCCGACGTGCTGGTCGCCGACACCGCCGGCCGCCTGCACACCCAGGGCGGCCTGATGGATGAACTGGGCAAGATCGCCCGCGTGCTGAAGAAGCTCGATGCCGATGCGCCGCACGAGGTGCTGATGGTGATCGACGGCACCACCGGACAGAACGCCGTCAACCAGGTGCGCCAGTTCCGCCAGATCGTCGGCGTCACCGGCCTGGTCGTGACCAAGCTCGACGGCACCGCCAAGGGCGGCGTGGTATTCGCCCTGGCGCGCGAGTTCGGCCTGCCGATCCGCTACGTGGGCCTGGGTGAAACCGCCACCGACCTGCGCAGTTTCGACGCGGAGGCCTTCGTCGATGGCCTGCTTCCGGCCAGCCTCGGCGAGGTGCCGACGCATGACTGAACCGCGACGACGGGGCTGAGCGGATGTCGCGCCGACTGCGATTGACCCTGCTGGTGCTTGGCGGCTTGGCGCTGGCACTGGTGCTGGCCGCGGTGATCGCCGTCTACCTGTTGCTGCAACCGGAACGCTTCACCCGGATGCTGCAGACCCAGGCGCGCGCGGCCGGACTGGAACTGAGCCTGGCCAGCCCCGCCAGCCCCACCCTGTTTCCGCGCCCGGCCCTGCAGCTCGATGGCATCACCCTGAATGCGGCCGGCGCCACCGCGCCGATCCTGCTGGCCGCACACGGCCAGCTTGCCCTGCCATGGCACACCCTGTTCGGCGGCCCCACGGTGATTTCGCAGCTGGAGATCGATTCGCCACGGGTCGATCTGGATGCGCTGCAGGACTGGCTGGCCGCGCTGCCCGCCAAACCCGAAGGCGCGCCACCCAACATCCCGCGCATCGATACCGGCGTCAGCATCAGCCACGGCAGCGTGGTGCGCGGCAATGAAGTACTGCTGGGCAGCGTCTCGCTGCAGGCGGGCAGCCTGGTGACCGGCCAGCCATTTCCGCTGGCGCTTTCGGCCGTCACGGCGGCGGGCACGCCGGTGCAACTGCGCCTGTCGGCGACCCCGCGCATCGAAGGCAATGCGCTGCAACTGCAGGACATCACCTTGCACCTGACCCAGGGCAGCACGGTGAAGCTCGCCCTCACCGGCAATGCGTACTGGCATGGCGCCGCCGATGCCGAGGCCAGCCTGAGCGGCAAGCTCGAGCAGGCCAACGCCGGCCAGTACGACATCTCGCTGCGACTGACGCCCGCCGACCAGAGCAACCCGCTGCTGCTGGCGCTGAAGCTGGACGGCCCTGCCAATCATGCGGATCTGAAGCTGCCGCCGCTGGCGTTGGCGCGCTGGTGGAACGGGCTTGGCGATCCCCGGGGGCCGCAATTGAGCGTGCCGCCGGGCAGCGGCCACGCCGAAATCGCCAGCCTGGAGATAGCCGGCATCAGCATCGAAGGCCTCACCGTCCAGGCCGGCATCGATGCACCTGCAGCGGCCGGCACGGTGGCGGCACCCGCCTCGAAACCGGCGGCCGGCAAGAAACCGGCAGCCAGCAAGAAACCATGACCGCTTCATTCGCGAACCGGTTGCTGCGCTGGTTCGACCGGCACGGCCGCAAGGACCTGCCGTGGCAGCAGGCGCTCGACAACGGCCAACGCGACGCCTACCGCGTGTGGTTGTCCGAAGTGATGCTGCAGCAGACCCAGGTCGCCACCGTGGTCGGTTACTTCGATCGTTTCGTCGGCGTGCTGCCCACGCTGGAAGCGCTGGCTGCCGCCCACGAAGACACCGTGCTGGCGCTGTGGTCGGGACTCGGCTACTACCGCCGCGCGCGCTTCCTGCACCGCGCTGCGCAGCTCTGCGTCGAACGGCACGGCGGCGAACTGCCGCGCGACTTCGACGCATTGAACGCGCTGCCCGGCATCGGCCGCTCCACCGCCGGGGCGATCCTGGCGCAGGCGCACGGCCTGCGCTTTCCCATCCTCGACGGCAACGTCAAGCGCGTGCTGGCGCGCTACCACGGCATCCACGGCCACCCCGGCGAAAGCGCGGTGGAAAAGCAGCTGTGGCAACACGCCGAAGCACACACCCCGGGCACCCGCGTCGCCGACTACACCCAGGCGATCATGGATCTCGGCGCGACGGTCTGCACCCGTGCGCGCCCGCGCTGCGATGCCTGCCCGCTGGTCACGGATTGCATCGCGCACCGCGACGACCTCACCGCCGCCCTGCCTGGCCGCAAGCCGGCCCGATCGATCCCGACCCGCGCCACCGTGATGCTGATCCTGCGCGACGCAAGCCATCGCGTGTTGCTGGAACGACGGGGCCCGCAAGGCGTGTGGTCGGGCCTGTGGAGCCTGCCCGAGGCGAGCGACCCGAACGAAGCCTGGCGAGTGGCGCGGCAACACGCGCACATCGATGACGCGCAGGCGCTCGCCCCGTTCACCCACGTCTTCAGCCACTATCGGCTGGCGATCGAGCCGCTGCTGTTCGATCGCGCGACAGCCGCACGCGGCGTCGCCGATAATCCGCACTGGCGCTGGTGCGGCGTCGACGAACTCGATGCGCTTGGCCTGCCCGCGCCGGTACGCAGTCTCTTGCTGCAGATCAGCGACGCCGGCCGAACGCATGCCGCAAGCTTGCGCACCAACTGATCCGCCAGCCCCCGAGGGCCGCAACAGGAATGACCCCATGAGCCGCACCATCCACTGCAGCAAACTCCACATCGACGCCGAAGGCCTCGACTTCGCCCCCTGGCCCGGCCCGCTCGGCCAGCGCATCTACACCGAGATTTCCAAGCCCGCCTGGCAACAGTGGCTGGCCCACCAGACCACCCTGATCAACGAGTACCGGCTCAATCCCCTCGATCCGAAATCGCGCAAGTACCTCGGCGAACAGATGGAGAAATTCCTGTTCGGCGGCGACGTCGACCAGGCCGCCGGCTTCAGCCCGCCGCCCACCGAGTCTTGACGAAACGCCGCGCTTTCGGTCTAATGCGCGGCTCCACGCATCAACAGCGACCTTGCCGGTTCTGCTTGATCGCCAGGTTCCCGGCCGGGTAGCTCAGTTGGTAGAGCAGGGGATTGAAAATCCCCGTGTCGGCGGTTCGATTCCGTCCCCGGCCACCATGTTTGTCAGTTCCTCGCAGAAGCCGCACTCGTTGCGGCTTTTGTTTGCGTGCCGGAAACACGCGCCTCCGCTTCGCCACCCGCGCAGCGGTGACGGCGACGCTCGTCCAACCCATTTGGGTCACTCCGTGACGCGCTGCGAATCTTCCCATGGTCGTTGCGGCGCCGGTGGCCGCTTGCGTGAAGCGCAGCCCGGGGGCATCGTTACCACTCGATTTTCCTTGTGGATCAGGCGGCCTAGCGCAAAACCTCCCGCGTAGACCGTGAATTGCATCACAAATTCTCGAACTGGCACAGATGCTGCTTTGCCTGTGCGGCAATCCCCGTTGCCCGCTTTCGAGAAGTCGCCATGGATGAATGTAGCGAAGTCCCCACCCCGGGTCGTACCCAGCAGTTCCTGGCCGAACAGTTGCGGCGGCGCTATGCCAGCTGCCGCGAATCCCTGGCCGGTCGAGGCGACCAGCCGCCGCAAGCGCCGCCGGCCCCGCCTCATGCGGTGACGCAGGCAGCCGCGGAGAGGCCGCCGGCGGCCGCTGCGCAGCGCTTTTCCACCCTGTTCTCCGAAGCTTACAGCGCCGCGCGGGATTCACAGGACCACGCCCTCAACACCATTCTCGATCGCCGCCGTAGGCACGCCGCCGCCTGAGTCGCCAGGGCGACCTCGTCCTCATGCTGCGCCGGCTGCCGGCTCGCCGAAGGCGGCTCGTGGGCGCCAGGGGAAGCGGACGTGCGAAAATCGCCCCACCCAATGACGACGTTTCCAAGTTCATGACTTCCCAGAAATACGATTTCCGCCAGTTCCAGGAAGAGCTCGCCAGGCTTGAACAGAAGGTGGAGAAGCAGCAGGCCGCCAAACCGCCCGGCGGGAAACCGCTCGGCAAGAAGGCGCTGGCCGCCCAGCGGATGGCGATGGCCCGCGAGGAATTCCTGGCCCTGCGCAAACGGCACGAACTGACCGTGGCCGACGTGGTGGCGTTCTTTCCGGAGGAGGAAGGCATCGCCTACCTGCAGGAACTGATCGCCGCCGCGCAGGCGAAACCGCGGCGCAGCCGCAAGGCCTGAGTCCGCACTGCCGCTGGCGGATGGACCCGCAGGAAGTTGCTGACTAGTATCGGAGCACTCTGCCCTTACGACAGGTGAAGCCCGTGAAGCGACTACTCCTCAGCGCCATGATCATGGCCGCGTTCTCGACCGCCCAGGCCACCGACCAGCCCGGCTTCAGCACCGAGCGGCTTTCGGCCACGGTGAAGACGCTTTCCTCGGATGCATTCGAAGGCCGCGGGCCGGCCACGCCGGCCGAGACCAAGACCATCGACTACGTGGTGGCGCAGATGAAGGCCGCCGGCCTGCAACCGGGCGGCGACCTCAAGGACGGCAAACGCGGCTGGACCCAGGCAGTGCCGTTGCGACGCAGCGCGATCGTCGGTACGCCGGTGTTGCGGCTGGCGCTTGGCGACCAGCATGAAAAACTGACCCAGGGCGAGCAGATCGCGATCCGCGCCCCGATGAACGGTTCGACCGAGGTGGCGATCCGCAACGCGCCGCTGGTGTTCGTCGGCTACGGCGTGAAGGCGCTGGAGCGCCACTGGGATGATTTCAAGGGCGTCGACCTGCACGGCAAGATCGCCGTGGTGCTGATCAACGATCCGGATTTCGAGACCGGCCACGGCGACTTCGGCGGCAAGGCGATGACCTACTACGGCCGCTGGACCTACAAGTTCGAGGAAGCCGCGCGGCAGGGCGCGCTCGGCCTGCTGGTGATCCACGAGACCGCGCCTGCTTCGTACGGCTGGGCCACGGTGAAGAACTCCAACACCAACGCGATGTTCGACATCGTGCGCGACAAGCCCGCCGCCGTGCACCCGGAACTGGAAGGCTGGATCCAGCGCGACCTGGCCGTGCGGATGTTCAGTCACGCCGGGCTGGATTTCGATGCACTGAAGAAGCAGGCGCAGACGCGCGACTTCAAGCCGGTCACGCTGAAGGATGAAAGTCTCTCGGCCCACTTCAAGGTCGATTCGCAGGTGATCACCTCGCACAACATCGTCGGCCGCGTGGAAGGCAGCAAGCGCTCGGACCAGACGGTGATCTACAGCGCGCACTGGGATCATCTCGGCGTCGGCGCGCCGGACGCCAGCGGCGACCGCATCTACAACGGTGCCGTCGACAACGCCACCGGCACCGCGGCGCTGATCGAGATGGGGCGCGCCTTCGCCCAGGGCCCCCGGCCCGAGCGCACGGTGGTGTTCCTCAACGTCACCGCCGAAGAAAAGGGCCTGCTCGGCTCCGAGTATTACGCGGCCAATCCGCTCTACCCGCTGGCCACCACGGTTGGCGTGCTCAACATGGACGCACTCGATCCGCACGGCCCCGCGCGCAACTTCACCATCTCCGGCAGCGCGAAGCTGGGCCTGCTCGACGACCTGATCGCCGAGGCGAAGAAGCACGACATGAGCTACACCGCCGACCCGAAACCCGAGGCGGGCTACTTCTTCCGTTCCGATCACTTCTCGTTCGCCAAGCGCGGCGTGCCGGCGGTCTCGTTCGGCTCGGGCAATGACTGGATCGATGGCGGCCTGGCAGCCGGCAAGGCCGCCGAGGACGAGTACACCGCCAAGCGCTACCACCAGCCCGCCGACCAATGGGAAGCGGACTGGTCGTTCACCGGCATGGCGCGCGACCTGCAGGTGCTCCACGACGTGGGCAGCGACCTGGCCAATTCCGACCAGTGGCCGGACTGGAGCAAGGACTCCGAATTCCGCAGCATCCGCGACGCCAGCAGCGCCGAGCGGAAATAGCACAGTGCTCCCTCCCCTGCTTTGCAGGGGAGGGCTGGGGTGGGGTCAACGCAAAAGCCGCAGCAACACCATCACGCCACGCCGGCAAACCATGCGCCGTAGCCGGGAAGCTGCAGGCGGCTTCCTTCGAGGCTGCCCGACAGCAGGCCGTGACCTTCCAGCGGACGCAGCCGCGCAAGCTCCCCGGGAAGATCGATGCCGACCGGCGCGTCGCCGAGGTTGAACACCACCAGCACGGTTCGTTCGGCCCAGTGGCGGGTGAAGGCCAACACCGGTTCGACGGTATCGATGAAGGCGATGTCGCCCCAGCGCATCGCCGGTCGCGACTGGCGCCAGTGCATGAAGGTGCGGAAACCGTTCAACACCGAATGCGGATCACCGTCCTGGCGGCTCACCGCCAGCTCGCGATGTTCGTCCGGCACCGGCAACCACGGCGTGCCGTGGCTGAAGCCCGCGTGCGCCGCGGCATCGCTCCACGGCATCGGCGTGCGGCAACCGTCACGACCCTTGAACTGCGGCCAGAACGCGATGCCGTACGGGTCCTGCAGCGCCTCGAACGGCAGCTCCGCCTCGGTCAGGCCCAGCTCCTCGCCCTGGTAGACGCAGACCGAGCCGCGCAGCGAGCAGACCATCGCGGTGAGCAGGTTGGCCAGTGATGCGGATGACCGCCCCTTGCCCCAGCGCGTCAGCACGCGTTCGACATCGTGGTTGGAGATCGCCCAACATGGCCAGCCTTCGGTCATCTGCGCTTCCAGCGTCTGCACCGTGCCGCGGATGTGCGCGGCGCTGAAGTCGTCGGTGAGCAGCTCGAAGCTGTAGCCCATGTGCAGCCGGCCGGGGCGGGTGTATTCGGCCATCGTCGCCAGCGAATCCTCCGAGGAGATCTCGCCCAGCGTGGTCGCGCCAGGATAGCCGTCCACCAGCGCGCGCAGCTCGCCCAGGAAGGCCAGGTTTTCCGGCTGCGTGTTGTTGAAGTAGTGGTACTGGAACGCGTACGGGTTGTCCGGGCTGAAGCCGCGGCCCACGCGCTTGTCCTTGGGCTTGGGCGGGTTGTCGCGCAGCTGGCGGTCGTGGAAGCAGAAGTTGATCGCATCCAGGCGGAAGCCGTCGACGCCCTTGTCCAGCCAGAAGCGCACGCTGTCCAGGATCGCCGCGCGCACTTCCGCGTGGTGGAAATTCAGGTCCGGCTGCGAGGTCAGGAAGTTGTGCAGGTAATACTGGCCGCGGCGCGGCTCCCACTGCCACGCCGAACCGCCGAACAGCGACAGCCAGTTGTTCGGCGCGCTGCCGTCGTCCTTCGCGTCGGCCCACACGTACCAGTCGGCCTTCGCGTTGTCGCGGCTTTGCCGGCTCTCGCGGAACCACGCGTGCTCGGCCGAGGTGTGGCTGAGCACCTGGTCGATCATCACCTTCAGGCCCAGCCCGTGCGCCTTTTCCAGCAGCGCATCGAAGTCGGCCAGCGTGCCGAACAGCGGATCGACGTCGCGATAGTCGGCGATGTCGTAGCCGAAGTCGGCCATCGGCGACTTGAAGAACGGCGCCACCCAGATCGCGTCCACGCCAAGGCTGGCCACGTAGTCGAGACGCGCGATGATGCCCGGCAGATCGCCCACGCCGTCGCCATCGGTGTCCAGGAAACTGCGCGGGTAAATCTGATAGGTGACGGCGCCGCGCCACCATGGTGCATCGGTCATTTGGACGTGTCCCTGGGACATGAGGCGGGGGCGTTCGGCCACCCGTCTTCGGATGCGATCAGCTTAGCGGCGGCACCGCTGCAACCGGCACGGGTCTGCATACGTATTCATTCTTGCTGCAGTTGCGACATGCGATGCGCGCGACGGCGTTGTCCGCCATCCGGTCGCGACGGGCCAAGCCCAAGCGGCATCCGGGTTCGCCCCGTCGTCACCCACGCTCCGGGCACGCGACACCGCATTGCAACATGCCGGGTTTCGCGCCCCCCATGAATACGTATGCAGAAAATGCTTCACCGCAGAATCGTCGGCCTACTATGCGACCACGCCGCCGAAAACCTCGGCAGCGCACCTGCCGACGGTCGTCGCCGACGGAAGCGCGGGGACTCCAACAACCGAGATCGACGGCGACACATTGCGGGAGGGGATTACATGGTTCTGAAACACAAGTTGCTGGCGCTGGCGATCGCATCGGTGTGCCTTGGCGCAAGCGCCACGGCTTACGCGGGCTCCGCGTCGCGGTCCGATCAACCGCAGAGCACGCAAGATCAGACACAGGCGCCATCGGCCGACAACAACAGCGACCAGAACAAGGCCGACGCCAAGCGCAAGACGCAGAAGCTGCAGTCCGTCGAGGTCAACGGCTTCATCAGCAGCATCGAGAACTCCACCGCGCTGAAGCGCAACGCCAGCAGCATCGTCGAGGCCGTGTCGGCCGAACAGATCGGCAAGCTGCCCGGCGTCAGCATCGCCGACACGCTCGGTCGCCTGCCCGGCCTGGCCGTGCAGACCGTCAGCGGTCGTCCGCAGGTGCTGACCATCCACGGCCTGGGCCCGGACTTCTCCACCGCACTGATCAACGGCGGCCAGCAGGTTTCCACCTCCAACAACCGCGACGTGCAGTTCGACCAGTACCCGTCGAGCTGGTTCGACAACGTGGTCGTGCACCTGACCCCGCAGGCCAACCTGATCGGCCAGGGCCTCACCGGCACGGTGGACATGCACACCATCCGCCCGCTGGAAAAGAGCGGTCCCGAAGCGGCGGTGAACGCCCACTACATCTGGGACGGCATGTCGCAGCAGGCCGACGGTCCCGGCGTCAGTGACCGGGGCTACAACCTCAACGGCGTGTGGGTGCACCAGTTCGCCGACCACACCCTCGGCGTCACCCTCGGTGTGGATCTCGAATCCAATCCCGCGCAGATCCAGCACCAGGCACCGTGGGGCTACCCGACCGACGCCAACGGCAATGCCGTGATCGGCGGCTCGAAGAACTACGGCATCTCCGACACGATGAAGCGCCGCGGCGTGCTGGCCACCGTGCAGTGGCAGCCGAACGAGCACTACACCGGCACCGTCGACGTCACCTACGACAACTTCAAGGAAGTGCAGCAGGCCAAGGGCATGGAGTTCCCGCTGTTCTGGGGCAACGCCACGCTGCAGCCGAATGGCAACGTGCAGAACGGCTTCATCCAGAGCGGCACCTACGACGGCGTCAAGGCGGTCATCCGCAACGATTACAACAGCACCAGCGCCCGGGTCTACAACTTCAACTGGGACAACAAGTTCACCATCAACGAGGACTGGACGGCCGACCTCGACGCGAACTACTCGCGCGCCACCCGCCGCGACATCAACCTCGAAAGCTATTCCGGCACCGACTTCGGCGCGAACAACGGCGCCCGCGACAGCCTCGGCTTCATCGAGGGCAACAACGGCTTGTTCTACGTCAACCCCTCGCTGGATTACGGCAGCGGCATGGTGCTGACCGACCCGCAGGGCTGGGGCGGCGGCAACGACGTGGTGCAGGCCGGCTTCATCAACGCGCCGCACACGGTGGACTACCTGGCCAACCTGCACCTGGCGGTGGAGCGCAGCTTCTCCAGCGGCCCGTTCTCCAGCATGGAGTTCGGCGTGGCGCACAGCACCCGCGACAAGACCTACAACATCGACCAGAGCTTCCTGACCCTGGGCGGCGGCACGATCAGCAGCGGCACCGCGGTCGAGACCGCGCCGTTCGGCGGCAGCAGCTGCAGCCCGCTGGCGTGGATGGGCGTGGGTTCGCAGACCTGCTACAACCCGTTCGACCTGATCCGCGACGGCACCCTGGTCAGCGTGCCCACCTTCGGCTCGTCGCTGTCGATGCCGCCGAACTGGAAGGTGCGAGAAAAGACCCTGACCCCGTACTTCCAGTTCAACCTGGACACCTACATGGGCGGCGTCAGCCTGCGCGGCAACTTCGGCGTGCAGGCACAGCACACCTCGCAGCGTGCGGAAGGCGAGCGCGTGGCGCCGGGCAGCGCGATCACCGGCAACGCGATCACGCTGATCCCGGTGGTGGGCAATACCAGCTACACCAAGGTCCTGCCCAGCGCGAACCTGATCTTCGGCTTCAGCGACAGTGACGACCTGCGTGTCAGCGCCGCCCGTACCCTGGCCCGCCCGCGCATGGACCAGATGAACGCCAGCCTCGGGGTGAGCGGCAATTTCACTCGCCTGACCAACACCGACCCGAACCTGTCCTACTTCAGCGCTTCCGGCGGCAATGCCAAGCTCAAGCCGACCATGGCCGACAACTACAACGTCAGCTACGAGCACTACTTCTCGAACGAAGGCGGCTATGAGTGCAAGGCCGGTGACGCGAAGAACTCAGACCTGTGCCGCAGCGCCGGTGGCGGCTACTTCGCGCTGTCGGGCTACTACCTGAAGCTGACCGACTACATCAATCCGAACGCGGCCTACCTGTACGATTTCAGCTCGTTCCTGCCGTTCGGCCTGACGCCGGCGCAGCAGGCCCAGCTGGGTACCACCCTGGGCACCGTCTCCGGCCCGACCAACGACGGCCACGGCTACGTGAAGGGCGCCCAGCTCACCCTGAACCTGCCGTTCAACCTGTTCACGCCATCGCTCAACGGCTTCGGCGCGATCCTCACCGGCAACCGCACCAACAGCTCGCTGGTGTTCGCCGGCAACAGCAATCCGATCACCGTGCCGGGCCTGTCGAAGTGGGTCGCCAACGGCACGCTGTACTACCAGCATGACGGCTTCGAGGCGCGCATCAGCGACAGCTACCGCTCCAGCTTCCTGGGCGAGGTGTCGGGCATCAGCGCCTCGCGCATCGAGCAGACCATCCAGGGCGGCAGCACCTACGACGCCCAGGTGAGCTACTCGTTCGACAGCGGCGCGCTCAAGGGCCTGACCCTGGTCGCGCAGGGTTCGAACCTGTCCAACAAGACCTTCATCACCTACCAGAACAACGATCCCCGCCAGGTGCTGACGTGGGAACGTTACGGCCGCCGCTTCGATATCGGCGTCTCGTACAAGTTCCAGTAAGGCGTAGCGACGTACCTCCCCAACCTGCCCCGCTGAGTGACTTCCAGCGGGGCTCTTTTTTTCGGCGGCGCCAGGACAGCGGCGCGGCAACCGCGGCGGAACCTTCCGGAGCAGAGCGGCATGAACGATCCGAAAATCCGGCAGGTGGTGATCGTCGGCGGCGGCACGGCCGGCTGGATGACGGCGGCCCTGCTCGCCCAGGCGCTGGGCCCGCAACTGGACATCCGGCTGGTCGAGTCCAGCGAGATCGGCATCGTCGGCGTGGGCGAGGCGACCATCCCGCAGATCCGCCACGTCAGCCAGTTCCTCGGCATCGACGAGGACGGGCTGCTCAAGGCCAGCCGCGGCACGATCAAGCTCGCGGTGCAGTTCAACGACTGGCGACGGATCGGCGACTCCTACCTGCACGCGTTCAGCGACATCGGCTTGCCGCTGGGCCTGGCCGCGTTCCAGCACTACTGGCTGAGAGGCCGCGAACTGGATCCCGAGGCGCCCGACCTGTGGGCGTACTCGATCAACGCGCAGGCCGCCAACGCCAATCGCTTCGCCCGGATGGACAAGGTCGGCGACAGCCCGCTCACCGGCATCCGCTACGCCTACCACTTCGATGCCGCGCGCTTCGGCCAGCTGCTGCGCCGGCACGCCGAACAGCGCGGGGTGAAACGCACCGACGGCAAGGTGGTCGAGGTCGCGCTGCGCGGCAGCGACGGTTTCATCGAATCGATAAGACTCGACAGCGGCGAGACGATCGCCGGCGACCTGTTCATCGACTGCTCCGGCTTCCGCGGGCTGCTGACCGAAGGCGCGCTGAAGACCGGCTACGACAGCTGGCAACACTGGCTGCCGTGCGACCGCGCCGTGGTGGTCGCCAGCGAACACGGCGACACGCTGCGCCCGTACACCCAGGCCAGCGCGCAGCAGGCTGGCTGGCAGTGGCGGATTCCGCTGCAGCACTTGGACAGCAACGGCCACGTCTACAGCAGCAGCCACCTCAGCGACGACGAGGCCTGCGCCACCCTGCTCTCCCATCTCGAAGGCCCGATGATCGGCGAGCCACGCCAACTGCGCTTCCACACCGGCATCCGCAAGCAAGTGTGGAACCGCAACTGCATCGCGATGGGCCTGGCCAGCGGCTTCATCGAACCGCTGGAATCGACCAGCATCCACCTGATGCAGTCCGCGGTCGGCCGCCTGCTGACGATGTTCCCGGACAAGCACTTCGACCCCGCGCTGATCGCCGAATACAACCGCCAGACGCGTTTCGAATACGAGCGCACGCGCGATTTCATCGCCCTGCACTACAACGCCACCGAGCGCGACGACACGGCGTTCTGGCGGCAATGCGCCACGATGGCCCTGCCCGAGGGATTGGCCCACCGGATCGAACTGTTTCGCCAGAGCGGCCACATCTTCCGCGACGGCGAAGAGCTGTTCACCCCGACCGGCTGGCTGCAGGTGATGATCGGCCAGGGCATCGTTCCACAGCGCCATTCGCCGCTGGCCGACGGCCTGCCGCAGGCGCAGCTCGGCGAGTTCCTGGGCAATATCCGCACCCTGGTCGACCGCGCCGTGGCCAGCATGCCCGGCCACGCCGACTTCATCGCCCGCCATTTCAAGGCGGCCGACTGATCCGCAACTGCTGGAGTCGCAGATGATCCGTTACCTGCTGTTGGCACTGCTGATCCTCGGCACGACGCTGCCCGCGGCGGCAGCGCGTCGGTCACCGGATCCGGTCGGCTCCGGCGTCTGGTACGAGATCTTCGTGCGCAGCTGGGTCGACACCGACGGCGACGGCATCGGCGACCTCAACGGCGTCACCGCGAAGCTCGACTACCTGCAGTCGCTGGGTGTCAGCGGCATCTGGCTGATGCCGATCAATCCCTCGCCCAGCTACCACGGCTACGACGTCACCGACTACTACGGCATCAATCCGCAGTACGGCACGATGGCCGACTTCGAGCGCCTGCTGCGCGAGGCGCACCGGCGCCACATCAAGGTGATCATCGACCTGGTGATCAACCACACCAGCGACCGGCACCCGTGGTTCATCGCCGCCCGCGATCCCGCCGATCCGCATCACGACTGGTACAGCTGGGCCGGCCCGCACACCGACCTGCACGCCGAGGATGCCGCGGGCGCGCAGGCTTGGCACGCGCTCGGCAAGGCGCACTACCTGGGCGACTTCTCCGCCAACATGCCCGACCTCGACTACGACACGCCGGCGGTGCGCAAGGAGATGGTCAAGCTCGGCCGGTACTGGCTGAAGAAAGGCGTCGATGGCTTCCGCCTCGACGCGGCCCAGCACATCTACTACGACTTCAAGGCGGACATGGACAATCCGCTGACGCTGGAGAAGAACCTCGCCTGGTGGTCGGAATTCCGCCACGGCCTGGACGCGGTGAACCCTGCGGCCTACATCGTCGGCGAAGTGACCCGCGACTCCGCCGACGCACTGGCGCCGTACTTCAAACCGCTCAGCGCGGTGTTCGACTTTCCGCTGGCGGTGCAACTGATCGACAGCGCGCGCAATGAACGCGCCGGTGAGCTCGGTGCGCTGCTCGCGCGCACCGATGCCGCCTACCGCAAGGTCGCCGGCAAGTCCGGCGTCGATGCGCCGTTCCTGTCCAATCACGACCAGGACCGCGTGATGAGCCAGCTCGACGGCAACCCGAAACACATGCGCATGGCAGCCGCGATGCTGCTCACCCTGCCCGGCCATCCGTTCGTCTACTACGGCGAGGAGCTGGGCATGCGCGGCAGGAAACCCGACCCGGATTTGCGCGAGCCGATGCGCTGGCACCGCGATCCGCAGGGCACGGGCGAGACGCACTGGAAAGCCTTCAGCGCCGGCGATGGCCCCGCGGTCTCGGTGGAGGCGCAGCAACAGGCCGACGATTCGCTGCTGCACTACTACACGACGCTGATCGGCTGGCGCCGCGAGGTTCCGGCGCTGCGCGACGGCACCATCCGCGAATATCCCCAGACCAATCCGCACATCGCCGCCTGGCAACTCGACGACGACGCCAGCCACGTGCTGGTGCTGCACAACCTGTCCGGGCAGATGCAACAGGTGCCGCTGGGCACCAGCCGATTCCGCACGCTGCGGCTGCACAGCAAACCCGACACCACGCTGCAGCGCCAGCAGCTTTCCCTGCCGCCGTATTCCAGCGCGATCCTGGACTGAGCCTTGATCCACGAGGAACCCCGCATGACATCCCCTCCCCGCAAAATCGGTCGGCGTGCAAACGCCTGGTTGTGGCTCGGCCTCGCCCTCGCCCCGGCCGCCAACTTCGCCGCGACCGCTCCCGCGTCGACCCCGCAGGCATCCCGCATGGCACAACTCGTCGACCACGCCATCGCGATCGATCTCGGCACCGATCGTCTGGACGTCCGTTTCGTGGCGCCCGGCATCGTGCACATCCACGCCACGCGAGACGGCCATGCCGCTGCGCCGACGCCGATACTCGACCCCGCCGGCCGCCGATCGACGTTCGCGCAAGTTCGCGGCACGCAGCTGGCGGACGGCATGAACCTCGCCTCCGCGGTCGCTTCGGTGCGCTGGAACCGACAGACGCACCAGCTGCAGTTCGACGACGCGCAACAGCATCCGCTGCTGCGCATCGACACCGACGCCCTGCGCCAGGGCAAGCTCGACGCGAAGCACGATGCCAGCGACGCGCTGTACGGCATCGGCGGCTACAACGCGACCGAGGATGCCTCCGCCGGCCTGCTGCGCAGCGGCACGCTGCAGGCAAAATCCGGCGAGCAGGGTCACGCTGGCGCGCCATTCGTGTGGAGCACCGCCGGCTACGGCGTGCTGCTGGACAGCGACGGCGCCACCTTCAAGCTGCAACCCGGCACGATCGCCGCCAGCAGCCCGGGCAAGGCATCGGACGTCTACATCCTGCTGGGCACGCCCGCGCAGATCTTCGACTCGCTGGCCCAGCTCAGCGGCCGCACGCCGCTGTTCCCGAAGTGGGCGATGGGCTTCACCAACAGCCAGTGGGGCATCGACCAGAAGGAACTGCTGCAGATCGTCGACACCTACCGCGCCAGGCACATCCCGATCGACAACATCACGCTGGACTTCGACTGGAAGGCCTGGGGCGAGGACGACTACGGCGAGTTCCGCTGGAATCCGACCAAGTTTCCCGACGGCCCCAGCGGTGCGCTGAAGAAGCAGATGGATGCCCGCGGCATCCGCCTGACCGGCATCATGAAGCCGCGCATCCATGTCGACACGGTGGAAGGGCGCTACGCCACCGCCCACGACTTCTGGGTGCCCGGCGAAAAGGTCAGCGACGACTATTTCTCGCACAAGCCGGTGAAGAACATCGACTTCGACATCCCCGCCGCGCGCCACTGGTTCGGCGAGCTGGCGATCAAGTACGGCTACGACGACGGCATCGTCGGCTGGTGGAACGACGAGGCCGACACCACCGGCAGCGACACCGAGTTCATGAACATGCAGCGCGCGCTGTACGACAGCCAGCGCGCCGTCTCCAACGAACGGGTGTGGTCGATCAACCGCAACTTCTGGCTCGGTTCGCAGCGCTACGCCTACGGCCTGTGGTCCGGCGACATCGACACCGGCTTCGCCAGCATGGCCGGCCAGCGCGCGCGCATGCTCAGCGCGATCGACGTGGGTGCGATGCAGTGGGGCATGGACGGCGGCGGTTTCCGCAACGGCACGCCGACGCCGGAGAACTACGCGCGCTGGATCCAGTTCGGCGCGTTCACGCCGATCTTCCGCGTGCACGGCGAGCTGGGCCAGAAGCGCCAGCCGTGGGTGTACGGCCCGATCGCCGAGAAGGCCGCGACCGCGGCGATCCGCCTGCGCTACGCGCTGATTCCGTACATCTACAGCTATGAGCACGCGCGTCGCGTCGACGGCGTCGGCCTGGTGCGCCCGCTGCTGTTCGACTGGCCGCACGATGCCCATGTGCGCAACGACGTCGACAGCTGGCTGTTCGGCGACTGGCTGCTGGCGTCGCCGGTAGTGGAACAGGGCCAGACCGCGAAGGACGTCTATCTGCCCGCCGGCCGCTGGATCGACTGGTTCAGTGGCAAGGCCTACGACGGCGGCCGGACCATCCACCTGGCGATCGACAGCAAGACGTGGAGCGACATTCCGCTGTTCATCCGCGCCGGCGCGATCATCCCGAATCGTTCACCCGAGGATTATGTCGGCCAGCACCCGTTGACCGAACTCGACGTCGACATCTTCCCCGCCGCGCAGCGCAGCACGTTCGACTATTACGACGATGACGGCAGCACCTACGACTACGAGCACGGCGCGTACTTCCTGCAGTCGCTGTCGGCGCAGCGCAAGGGCGACACGGTGCAACTGGACATCGCCGCCGCGAGCGGCAGCTTCAAGCCGGCCTTGCGCTACTACCTGCTGAAGATCCACGGCAGCGCGGCGACCCGCGTCGGCCAGCTGAAATCCTTCGCGAACCTGGACGCGCTGCAGCAGGCGGACGGCGAAGGCTGGGCCAGCGGCCACGACCGCTACGGCGACGTCACCTGGGTGCGGGTCGCCGCCGCACGCGCCACCGAGCTCACCCTCAACCTGAATCCGTGAGCCTGGGAAACAGCCGACTCACCCGAAAGCTTTTCGCTCCACCCACCTGCGGAGGGATGTTCGATGGGCAATCAAGGCAAGGCGTCACGCGGTTCGAAATCCAGCCTGGCGTGCGCGCTCGCCGCGGCGCTGGCGCTCTATGCGCTACCGGCCATCCATGAGCAGGCGCGCGCGGCCAGCAACGACAACAACGTGGAATGGAGCGGCCTGTTCCACGACCAGGGACCGCTCTACGACAACCACGTCGAGCCGACTTCCGCCCAAGCGGTCACGCTGACCCTGCGCACGTTCAAGGGCGACATCAGCAGCGCCAACATCAAGTATTACGACAGCGCGGACGGCGCCTTCCACTGGGTCGCGATGAGCTGGTCGGCGAACGATGCCACCGGCAACTTCGACTACTGGAAGGGCACCGTGCCGGCCAGCGCCTCGAAGAAGTATTACCGCTTCCAGATCAACGACGGCAGCGCCACCGCCTGGCTCAACGCCGCCGGCACCACGTCGGCCGAGCCGTCCTCCGGCGACTTCTTCATCCTGCCCGGCTTCACCACGCCGGCGTGGATGAAGAACGGCGTGATGTACCAGATCTTCCCCGACCGCTTCTACAACGGCAGCACCGCGAACGACGTCACCAACGGCCAGTACACGTACGCGGGCTGTGCCACCGAGAAGCACGCTTGGGGATCGAGCGTGGTGGCCAACGTCAGCGGCTGCAACACCGCCGTGTTCTTCGGCGGCGACCTGGCCGGCATCGACCAGAAACTGGGCTACATCAAGAACACCGTGGGCGCCGACATCATCTACCTCAACCCGGTCTTCCTCTCGCCGAGCAACCACAAGTACGACACCGAGGACTACATGACGGTGGACCCGGCGTTCGGCAGCAACAGCACGCTGCAGACGCTGAGCGCGGACATCCACAGCACCAGCAACGGACCGAAGGGCTACCTGGTGCTCGACGGCGTGTTCAACCATACCGGCGACACCCACAAGTGGTTCGACCGCGTCCACTGGTGGAGCAGCCTCACCGGCGCCTACGAGTCGCAGTCCAGTTCGACCTACGGCTACTACACCTTCCAGAGCTGGCCGAACACCTACTCCGCGTTTTTCGGCTTCTCGTCCATGCCCAAGCTGGACTACGGCGCCAGCGGCTCGGCGGTGCGCAACGCGATCTACGGCAGCACCAGCTCGGTGGTGAAGACCTGGCTGAAGTCGCCGTACTCGATCGACGGCTGGCGCCTCGACGCGGCGCAATACCTCGACGCCGGCGGCGGCAACGGCAGCGACACCGCCAACCACCAGATCATGGCCGAGCTGCGCAGCGCGGTGAAATCGGTCAACGCCAACGCCGACATCCTCGGCGAGTTCTGGGGCAATGCCGGGCCGTGGACCGCCGGCGGCGACCAGTGGGACGGCGCGATGAACTACGACGGCTTCACCCAGCCGGTGTCGGAGTGGGTCACCGGCAAGGACTACGGCGGCGGCACGGCGAGCATCCCGGTCTCGCAGTTCGACAGCTGGCTGCGCGGCACCCGGGCGAACTACCCGACCAACGTGCAGCAGGCGATGAGCAACTTCCTCAGCAGCCACGACATCACCCGCTTCGGCAATCGCGCCGGCGGCGACATCTGGAAGACCTATCTCGCGCTGTTCTTCCAGATGACCTACGTGGGCACGCCCACGATCTACTACGGCGACGAGTACGGCATGCAGGGCGGCGCCGATCCGGACAACCGCCGCACCTTCGACTGGACCGTCGGCAGCAGCACCAACAGCGCGGTGGCGCTGACCAGGAAACTGACCACGATCCGCAACGCCTACCCCGCGCTGCGCACCGGCTCGTTCATGACCCTGCTCACCGACGACGGCAACAAGCTGTACGCGTACGGCCGCTTCGACGCGGGCAACCGCATCGCGGTGGCGCTCAACAACGACTCGGTGACGCACACGGTGACGGTGCCGGTGTGGCAGCTGAGCATGACCAACGGCAGCACGGTCACCGAGCTGATCTCGGGCACGCACTACACCGTGCAGAACGGCCAGGTCAGCGTGAGCGTGAATGGCCATTACGGGGCGATCCTGGCGCAGTGATTCCGGCCCGGGGAGGCGCGTGGCGCATGGGCCACGCGTCGCTGGACGCCGCCCCTCGCGCGTAGGAAACTGGCCCGCGATGTAAACGTTTACATCCTGCTGGTTGCCGGCTTCCGCTGCGGCGTCCCCGCGCCACCCCACGCGTCGAACAGGATCTCGCCATGACTCTTTCCGCCTCGCTTCGCCACCTGGCCCTGGGCTTTTGCGCGACCGCCCTGCTGCTCGGCGGCACGGCCAGCGCCACGCCGCCCGCGACCACCACCAGCCTGCGCGTCGACGCGCAGGCGCAGGGCACGCCCTTTCCCCATTTCTGGGAACAGATGCTGGGCTCCGGCCGCGCCGCGCTGGCGCTGCGCGATGACTACCGCAAGGACCTGGACGCCGTGCGCCAGGCTACCGGAGTCGGCTACATCCGCTTCCACGGCATCCTCGACCACGACGTGGGCCTGATCCAGCGCGATGCACAGGGAAAGATCTCCTACAACTTCTCCTACATCGACCAGATCTACGACGGCCTGCTCGAACACGGCTTCAAGCCGTTCGTGGAACTCGGCTTCATGCCGCCGGAACTGACCTCCGACCCGGCCGCGCTGCACCCGTTCTGGTATCACCCGAACATCGCGCCGCCGAAGGACTACGCCGAGTGGGACGCGATGATCGACGCGCTGGCCAGGCACCTGGTCGAGCGTTACGGCATCGATGAAGTGGCCAGCTGGTACTTCGAGGTCTGGAACGAGCCGAACATCGGCTTCTGGGTCGGCAAGCCCGCGCAGTCCAGCTACTTCACCCTGTACGACCATACCGCTCACGCGCTCAAGGCGGTCAGCCCGCGCATCCGCGTGGGCGGCCCGGCCACGGCCCAGGCGGCGTGGGCCACCGACTTCCTCGCCCACACGCACGAGAACAACGTGCCGGTCGACTTCGTCAGCACGCACGTCTACGGCGACGACACCGCCGACAACGTGTTCCACACCGGCGAGAACATTCAGCGCCGTGACATGGTCTGCCGCTCGGTCGACAAGGTGCACCGGGAAATCGCCGCCTCGCCCTACCCGCACATGCCGCTGATCTTCAGCGAGTACAACGCCAGCTACGCGAACCTGCCCAACGTCACCGACACCGTGTTCATGGGCCCGTGGCTGGCCAACACCATCCGCGAGTGCGCGGGCAAGGTCGAGGCGATGAGCTACTGGTCGTTCTCCGACGTATTCGAGGAACAGGGCATCGTGCGCAATCCGTTCTACGGCGGCTTTGGCCTGATCGCCGCCAACCGCATTCCCAAGCCCGCGTTCAACGCGTTCGCGATCCTGCACAAGCTGGGCGGACAGCGGCTGGCCGTCGCCTCCGACTCCGCCCTGGTCACCCGGCGCGATGACGGCACGCTGGTGATCGCGCTGTGGAATTACGCCCCGCCGGTGGGCGATATCGCCAGCTACACGCCGGGCAGGCCCGCCGGCAGCACGAAGCACTTCAGCCTCGACGTGCGGCACCTGCCCGCCACCGCCCGCGCCACCGCGTGGCGCGTCGATGAAACCCATGGCAACGCGGTCGCCGCGTTCGACCGCATGGGCCGCCCCGACGCGCCCAGCCGCGCGCAGATCGTGCAACTGCGCGAAGCGGGCAAGCTGGCCGCGCCGGAGTCGATGGACCTGCGCGACGGCAAGCTCGCGGTCGACGTGCCGGTGCAGGGCCTGGTGGTGATCGAGCTGCGCTGAAGCGACCCCGACAGCGCAGCGCGACGGACGAGCTCCGCCCTAGGCGGCAAAGCCCTCGTGCTGCGCCGTCCGCTGCGCGTGCTCGCGGCACAACTGCTCGACCAGGGTGCGATGGTCGGGCAGATCGACAAGTGCATGGCCGGCCATCTCGCGGATCATCGCGAACTCGCGCTGCGCCGCCGCCATCTGCGGATACGCGCTGCGCATCGGCTCCAGGTCGGTCCTGAATTCCATGCCGTACAGCACGTACTGCCAGCTGCACGGCAGGAACATTTCCAGGTCGGTGACGAAGTCCAGCCGGTGCGGCGGGCGATGCCGCCACAGCGCGAGGCGGTCCTGCAGCGTCTGCGGGATGCTGGCGGGGTCGGCGTTGTCGATCCAGAACGCGTGGTCGCGCCGCTGCGACAGGCAGTAGTGCATCTTGATGAAGTCGATGATGCGCTCGTAGCGCGCCACCATCATCTGGTTGTAATGGCGCGCGCTGCGTTCCATGTCGTCGAGGTCGCCGGGCAGCAGATGGGTGATCAGGTAGGCGCCCAGTTCGACCAGGGCGATGCCGGTGGATTCCAGCGGCTCGACGAAGCCGCCGGCCAGGCCCACCGCCACGCAGTTGCGCCGCCAGTGCTCGGGCCGGTAGCCGGTCTCGAACTTGATGTGCAGCGCGTCCAGCCCCGCCGCCTGCTCGCCCACGTAGCGGCGGATCACTTCCTCCGCACGCGTCGCATCGGTGTGTCGCGACGAATAGACGTAGCCGATGCCGCGGCGTTTCTGCAGGCCGATGTCCCAGATCCAGCCGGCCTCCTGCGCGGTGGCGCGGGTGAACGGCAGGATTGGCGCATCCGGCCGCGCATACGGCACCTGCAGCGCCACCGCGCGATCGCCGAACAGCACGTCGCGCCGGCTGTGGAATGGCGACTGCATCGCGCCGCCGATCAGCGCTCCGCGCAGGCCGGTGCAATCCACGTACAGGTCGGCGCGCAGCTCGCCGATTTCGCGGGTGACGATGCGATCGATCGCACCGGATTCGTCCAGCTCCGCCCGCTCCACCGTGGCCAGATGACGGGTGACGCCAAGCTCCTGGCCATGCTCGGCCAGCACCCTGGCGAAGCAGGCCGCATCGAAGTGGTAGGCGTGGTTCATCGGCCCCTGGTAGTCGGGATCGCCGGCCCGCTTCGGCGCGCGCCCCTGTTCGATCAGGCGCTGCTGCATGCTCACCGCCTCGGCGAACGACATGCCTTCGGGCGCACCGCCCAGCAACCAGTACGGCAACAGCTCCGGGCTGCCGGGGCGCTGGCTGGGCTGGCTGAAAGGATGGAAGAAGCGATCCGCACCCGCCTCGCCGGGCGGGCGCACCCAGTTCACGTACTGGATGCCCTGCTTGTAGGTCGCGGTGGCGCCCACCAGGAACCGCCGCTCGTCCAGGCCGATCGCGGCCAGGGTGCCGCGGATCGAGGGGAACGTGGCCTCGCCCACGCCGAGCAGGCCGATGTTCGGCGACTCCACCAGCTCGACCCGGATGCTGCCGGGCGCGGCGCTGTTGAGCGTTTTGGCGAGGTAACAGGCGGTGAGCCAGCCGGCCGTGCCGCCGCCCACCACGAGGATCTTCTGAATGCGTGACATCTCGCCCCTCCGCGGCTTGTTGCGGAGCAACAAGCCAAGCATGGAAATTCGCAGTAGGATCGGCCCCGATGACAGCGCTGTCATACATTTTGACAGCGCTGTCATTCAGCACAATAGCGCATGTCCGCGACCACTGCATGTCCACGACGATCTTTGGGGAGAGGGTGAAATGAAATTACGCTACTCGGCTTTGTACCTCGCGATGACCGCGATACTCGCCTCGGGCGCCGTCCATGCAGCCGGTCAGGACACGACTGCTGCGCCCGACGCCGCCACACGCACCAAGGTCAAGGACCTGGACAGCGTCCAGGTCACCGCGACCAAGCGCGAAACGCCGCTGCAGAAAACCCCGGTCGCGATCAGCGTGATCAGCGCCGACTCGCTCGACAAGGAGCGGGTGATGACGGTGCAAGACATCACCAAGCTGGTGCCCGGCTTCCAGGCCACCTCGCAGGGCGACCACGGCGTGGTCACGCTGACCATGCGCGGCATCGGCAATGACAGCGCCAAGACCGAATACGCCGATCCGGAAGTGGCGATGTTCATCGACGGCGTCTACTCGCCGCGCCCCGAAGCCGCCGCCGGCCTGCTGCTGGACATCGAAAGCGTGGAAGTGCTGCGCGGTCCGCAGGGCACGCTGTGGGGTCGCAACTCCACCGCCGGCGTGGTGAATTTCCAGACCGGCAAGCCCGACCTCAGCGGCTTCTACGGCAACGCGCAATTCGAGGCAGGCAACTACAGCCACGTCGGCACGCGCGCCACGGTGAACCTGCCGATCAGCAGCACCTTCGGCATTCGCGTGGCGATGGCGCAGGAACAGCACGACGGCTACGTCGACTACCAGAACCCGTCGCAGCAGTTGCCCAGCGTGGCCGACCAGCAGGCGGCGTACCTGACCAGCGGCGGCTCGCTGGCCAGCTTCCAGCCGATCAACGCCGCCAACTACGTGACCGCCGGCGACAAGTACAACGCGCAGGACCAGTCCGCCGCGCGCGTCAGCGCGCTGTGGCAGCCCAGCGACAAGTTCACCTGGAACCTGTCGTGGGAATACTTCCGCGACCGCGGCACGCCGGGCATGAGCCTGATGCAGCATCCCCGCGCCGGGCAGGACTTCTGGTCCGCGCTGATCGACACCGCGCCCTACCTCAAGCGCGACTCCAACACGGTGCGCAGCCGGATGGACTTCAAGATCGGCGACTCGATGCTGCTGAGCTACGTGGCGGGCTTCAACCGCTTCTCCGGCAAGAGCAACTTCGACCAGGACAACGGCGCCCAGGTGCCGACCAGCTTCAACACCGGCGCTGCGTACCAGGCCGACCGCACCAACTTCTCCAACTACAGCAACTACAGCCACGAGCTGGACCTGAAGTCCACCGGCGACAACGCGGTCGACTGGATCCTTGGCGCGTACTACGCGGCCGAAGACAACAACATCCGCTTCGACATCCCGATCCTCAACGGCACCGCCCAGGGCACGGTGAGCTGGCAGGGCTCGTTCATCCAGCCCAAGGAAACGGTGAAGTCCACCGCGTTCTTCGGCCAGGCCACCTGGCACATCAGTGACGGCCTGCGCCTGACCGGCGGCGCGCGCTGGTCCAAGGACAAGAAGGAAAACGTGGGCGGCCGCGGCTGGGGCTGGGCGTATGACCCGAACGTGCCGCAGGTGCCGATCGCGCCGGACGTCGACCCGGGCAACGTGGGCTTCAACGTCTCCACCGTCAACGATGCGAAGTACGACAAGAGCAAGGTGACCTGGCTGGGCCGGCTCGATGCCGACGTGGGCCAGCACGGCCTCGTGTACGCCAGCGTGTCCACCGGCTACAAGTCCGGCGGCACCCAGGATGCCGGCACCCTGTACGAGCCGGAGACGCTGACCAACTACGAAGTCGGCTCGAAGTTCAGCTTCCTCGACGGCCACCTGACCTGGAACAGCGCGATCTACTACGAGCAGTTCAAGAACTTCCAGCTGGCCGCGCCGATCACCTACCCCGACGGCAACCGCGGGCTGGGCTTCTCCAACGTCAAGGGCACCACCAAGGTGATGGGCTTCGAATCCGAACTGGCCTACTCCAGTCAGGACGACCGCCTCAACCTGGTGTTCTCGGCGATCCCCAAGAAGGAACTGGGCACGCTGAAATACGCCGGCAGCAACGACTACCAGGGCCTGCCCGCCTGCGATCCGGCCTCGGGCATCAGCGCCTGCGTGGACGTCAGCGGCAACGATCTGCCGCACGCGCCGAACACCTCGCTCACCGCGATCTACGAGCACGACTTCCACCTGACCAACGGCGGCCGCGTCACCCCGCGCCTGTCCGCGCAGTACCAGAGCACGCAGTGGCTGAGCACGTTCAACCTCGGCGAAGGCGATCAGCAGAAAGCCTATACACGCGGTGATCTTTCGGTGCGCTACACCGAACCGCAGGATCGCTGGTGGGTCTCGGCCTATGTGCAGAACGTCACCGATGGCAAGGTGCGCACCAGCGCCGGTCGCTTCGCCCTGCCCAACGGCAGCTTCATCTACACCTCGCAGTACCTGCCGCCACGCACCTACGGCGTGACCGTCGGGGTCTGGTTCTAAGGCTGACACCGTTCTCCTGGCGACGGATTCCTCCCCTCCCATCGCCACTGGATGCCCCCGCAACGGGGCATCCTTTTTTTTGGGGGCGCTCGCACCCACAAGTGTGATCGTCGGCAGACTCCGCGCGATCACCCGGCGCTGCCGCCGCAATCTGCGTAGCCGGACACGGACACGTGCCGCGCCTGGCGCTTGAATGGGAACCGCAGCCTCATCGAACCGACGATCAGGACGTTCTCCCCGCGACCGCCCGCTCCGGGTCGCCCATTGGATGCACCGGCAACGGGGCATCCGTTTTTTTTGGCCGTCCATATGAGCGGGCCGGCGTCGCCCCGGCAGGCGACGCCCACGAAAAAGCGGCCCGCAGGCCGCTAAGTTTTCATTCCGCGCCTTGCCGGAACCTGTCCCGGCTCCGGCCTTGCTGCCCGGCTCAGTGCGCGGGGCAGTCCAGCGTGTGGTCGGCCACCGTGCCCAGCGACACTTCGGCCACGGCGATGCGTTCGCCGGTGCTGCTGGTCCACTCGAACGGCCGGTCCAGCTTGCTCATGTCGGCGCCCGCGTCGCGGAAGCACTTCAGCGGAATGCCGACGCTCAGCCATTGTCCGCGCGGCAGGGCGGTGAGCTGCGTGCCGATCGGCAGTTGCGCACCGCAGCCGCTGCCGCAGCTGACGCCGATGCTGGCGCCCTGCGCCGACAGCGCATCGACGCGCAGCGTGGTCACCAGCATCACGTCGCCATTGGTTTCACGCTCGACGTCCAGCGGTGCCGGCGCGACCAGCGCGGCCTGGGCCTTGCCGCCGCCGGACCAGGCCAGGCTGCGGGCGTCTTCCTGCGCCTTGTAGTCGAGCGCGCCGACGCGCAGCGTGCCGTCCGCCGTGACCGATGGCGTCGCCGTGACGTTGCTGTCCGCGCCATTGGCGCCGGTGAGCTGCAGCACGAAACCCTGCGCCGGCTTGCCGTGGGTGAAGTAGACGCCGGCACGCGCGCTGCTCAGCGCAATGCCCGGATCTTCGGACAGCTTGCCGCCCTTGCCGGGCTCGGCATAGCTCAGCCCGAAGCCGTAGCGGAACTGCGGGTCGTAGTGCTCCTTGCCGCCGGCCAGCGGAATCTGCACCGCGGTGCGCGGCCACGAGTAGGCCAGCCTGCCGTGGAAATCGTGGGCGATGTGGCCGTCGCGGGTGCGCAGCAGCACGTCGGCAATACCCTCGCCCTCGCTGCCCGGCAACCACGCCACCACGAAGGCGTCGGCGGCATTGATCTCGCGGTTCATCCACAGCGGCCGTCCAGTCAGGAACACCGCCACCACCGGCACGCCCTGCTGGCGCAGGCGACGCAGCAGGTCGAGGTCGTGATCGTTGCCCGGCCGGTAGGCAAGGTTCGGCAGGTCGCCCTGGAACTCGGCGTACGGGTCTTCGCCGAATACCACGATGGCGACATCGGGCTTGCGTTCGTACTTGCCTTCCACCGACAGCTCGGCGCTGCCGCCGGCGGCCTGCACCTGGTCGCGGATGCCGGCCCAGATCGAGGTGGCGCCGGGGAAGTTTGCATTGGTGAGGCCGGTGCCCTGCCAGGTCAGCGTCCAGCCGCCGTTCTGCTTGGAGATGTTGTCCGCGCCATCGCCGGCGACCAGCACGTGCTTGCGCGGATCGATCGGCAGCACGCCGTCGTTCTTCAGCAGCACCAGCGATTCGCGCACGGCACGGCGGGCCAGCGCGCGATGTTCGGCGCTGCCGATCACCTTGGCCGAATCACGCACCAGCGGATTGGCCGAAGGCAGCCCCGCCTCGAACATGCCCAGGCGCAGCTTCACCCGCAGGATGCGGCTCACCGCGTCGTCGACGCGGGCCATCGGGATCACCCCGGACTTCACCTCGGCCAGGGTGTTCCTGTACAGACCCTTCCACGAGTCGGGCGCCTCCAGCATGTCCAGCCCGGCGTTGTACGCCACCGGGCAGTCTTCGTTGGTGCAGCCGGGCACCTGGCCGTGGGCATTCCAGTCGCCTAGCACGATGCCGCCGAAGCCCATGCGCTGCTTCAGCACGTCGGTGATCAGGCCCTTGTTGCCGGCCATCTTCACCCCGTTCCAGCTGGAGAACGAGACCATCACCACCTGCACCCCGGCGCGGATCGCCGGCGGATAGCCGACCGCGTGCACGTCGCGCAACACCGCTTCGCTGACCTCGGCATCGCCCTGGTCCTTGCCGTCCCTGGTGCCGCCGTCGCCCACGAAATGCTTGGCGGTGGCGATCACGTGGTCGGCGTCGAGGAACTGCGGCGTGCCGACCTTGCCTTCCAGCCCCTCGATCACCGCGCCGGCGTATTGCGCCACCAGCGCGGGGTTTTCCGAATAGCCTTCGTAGGCGCGGCCCCAGCGGCCGTCCTGGGGCACGGTCAGCGTAGGCGCGAAGGTCCAGTTGATGCCGCTGGCGCGCAGCTCGCGGGCGGTGACTGCGCCGATCGCATGGATCAGCTGCGGATCACGCGCATTGCCCAGCGCGGAGTTCTGCGGGAACAGCGTGCTGCCGACCAGGTTGTTGTGGCCATGCACCGCGTCGATGCCGAACAGCACCGGGATCGCCAGCCGGCCGTCCGAGGTATCCATCGAAGCGCGGTAGAACGCGTCGGACAGCTTCTGCCACCGCGCCGCGGTGCCGTACTGGCCGCCGTCCGGCCCGGAATTGCCGCCGGCCAGGATCGAGCCAAGCCGATACTCGCGCACGTCGTCCGGCGTCACCGACTTGATGTCGGCCTGGATCATCTGGCCCACCTTGTCCTCCACCGACATCTTCGCCAGCAGCGCCTTCACCCGCGCCTCCAGCGCCGGATCGGGCGGCAACGGCGAGCGCACCTGGGGCCAGGCATCGGGATGGACGGTGGCGGCGGTGTCCCCGGCGAGCACGAAATGGATGGGCATGATCAACGCGCCGGCGAGGGTGACGGAGAGGGCAAGACGACCCGGCAACGAGTTCGGTGGGGGCGGAAATCGCACGGCAAGGCTCCTGGCTGGCGCGCCGACGGCACGCGGTCTGAACCGCATAGTGACACGGATGACAGCGCTGTCAATTCGCTGCGCAACATGGCCGGATTCGGCGGGGCTGCTCAGGCACGCAGTGGCGGTGTGACGCATCGGCCGACGCATCAGCCAAGGGAAGTGGCGGCCTGCGACGGCGTGTGGCGGGCGGTGCCCGCCCTACGGAGGGGCGGCTGAGAGGGACGCGCAGGGCGGACACCGTCCGCCGGCTCTTCGCGACCGGGCGGCGAACTTCAGGAAACGCGCGCGGTGGAGCCGCGGATCTGCAGGGAGAACGGCATCTGCACCAGCTCGCCGGTGCCGCGGCCGCGCAGCAGGTTCAGCAGCTGCTGGGCGGCGATGCGGCCCATCTCGCGGCTGGGCTGCTGCACCGTGGTCAGCGCCGGCCACAGCTGGCGCGCCAGCGGGGTGTCGTCGAAGCCGCACACGGACAGGTCCTGCGGCACCTTCAATCCGTATTCGCCGGCGGCCCACATCACCCCGGTGGCCATGTCGTCGTTGGCGGCAAACACCGCCGTCGGCCGCTGCTTCAGGGCGAACAGCTCGCGTGCCGCGGTGACGCCGGAGCCGAACGTAAAGGCGCCCTGCACCACCAGCGCCGGGTCTTCGGGCACGCCGGCCGCCGCCATCGCCTCGCGGTAACCGGCCAGCCGCCAGCGGCTGGCGCCGTGGTCGGCGATGCCCAGCACGTGGGCGATGCGCCGGTGGCCCAGGCCCAGCAGATGCTCGACGATGGCTCGCGCCGCGGCCTGCTCGTCCATCCGCACGCCGATGCTGGCATCGCTCTGCGGCGACACGCTGGCATACGGCACGTTGCGTTCGCGCAGGCGCTTCAGCAGCGGTGCGTAGTCGGTGATCGGCGGGGTCAGCACCACGCCGTCGGGGTGATGGTCGGAGATCAGCGCGTCGAGCCGGCGGATGAAGTCGTCGCCACGCATCCGCAGCGGTCGCACCATCATGCTGTAGCGGTGCGCGTCGCAGGCTTCCAGCACGCCGTCCTGGATCTCGGCCAGGTAGGTCGAGGCCGGGTTGTCGTTGTTGTCGTACAGCATCGCCACCACGAACGAGCGGTTGCCGGCGAGACTGCGCGCCGAGGGATGCGGGCGATAGTCCAGCTCTTCCATCGCGGCGCGCACGCGCTTGCGCGTCTCCTCGCTCACGTTGGCCTCGTCGTTGAGCACGCGGGACACCGTCTTGGGCGATACGCTCGCTGCGCGCGCCACTTCTTCGAGGCGTACCCGCATGGAATCTCCCGTGTGATCGTGGCCGTCGAACGACTATGCCGTCATCGCCCGCTGCTTTACAAGGCGCCGCGCGAATGGCGCGCCGGGCGAAAACGCACGCGCGGCATGAATACGTATGCAACCACTGGTTGCTGCAGTGCGACGCTGCCTACCATGCAGGAGGCATCGTCCCTGCGGACGTCGCGCCAGCCCGCAGCCACCGGAGCGTTGTCACCGATGACCACCACGATTCGCCTTCCGCCAGCGCGACCCTGCCCGTGCTGAGCCTGCTGCTGGGAGCCGCGCTGGCCGCCAGCGCCGCGACGCCTGCGTGGCAGGAAGGCCTGGGGCAGGACGGCCTGGACTGGCACGGCGTGCACGTCGGCATCGAGCACGACGCGCAGCACCGCTACACGCTGGCGTGGCCGTACGGCCAGCGGGTGATCGCCCCGCAGCCGCTGCGCAGCGACACCGCCAGCCCGCTGTTCGACGGCCTGTTCGCGATGGCGCAGGACGACCTCGCGCTCGACTCGGTGGAGGCGATCCGCGACGGCGCGTTCGACCACGGCCAGCCGATTCCGTGCCGCTGCTTCGTCACCGGGCTGAAGTGGCCTTACGTGTGGACGCGCGACCTGTCCTACGCGATCGACCTCGGCCTGTGGCGCTTCGACCCCGCCCGTTCGCGCAACGGGCTGAAGTTCAAGCTGTCCGGCGTGCGCGTGGCCGGCGCAGCGCAAGGCCCGGATTCAAAACCGCACTATCCGATGCAGGACACCGGCTCCGGCGGCAGCTGGCCGATCAGCACCGATCGCGTGGTGTGGTTCCTGGGCGCGCGCCATCTGCTCGACGACGCCGCGTTCGCCGGCGACGTCTACCAGGCACTCGGCGCCACCCTGGCGCAGGATCGGCAATATGCGTTCGACCAGCGCCTCGGCCTGTATCGGGGCGAGACCTCCTTCCTCGACTGGCGTGAACAGAGTTACCCGGCGTGGACCGCGGACGAGGTGGGCTTCATCGCGCAATCGTTCGCGCTGTCCACCAACGTGCTGCACTACCAGGCGCTGCAACTGGCCGCCACGCTGGCCGACCAACACCACGACGCGAAGGCCGCCACCGGCTACCGCAACGACGCGGCGGCGCTGAAGGCGGCGATCAACGCTCGCTTCTGGCGCGCCGATCGCGGCATGTACATGAGCTACCTCGGCGGCGACGGCACGCCGTACGACACTTACGACCTGCTCGGCATCGCGCTGGCGGTCGACAGCGGCGTGGCCGAAGGCGAACGCGCCCGCCAGACGCTGGCGAACTACCCCACGTGGCCGGCCGGCAGCCCGGTGATCTGGCCCGAGCGCGCCGACCAGCCGATCTACCACAACCGGGCGATCTGGCCGTTCGTCAGCATGTATGCGCTGCGCGCCGCACGCGAAACGCAGCAGCCCGCCCGCATCGCCCACGAGATCGCCTCGATCATGCGCGGCGCCGCGCTGTACGGCTCCAACATGGAGAACTACGAACTGCTGACCCAGGGCCAGCACGTCGACGAAGGCAAGCTGAGCGGCCCGGTGGTGAATTCGCCGCGCCAGCTGTGGTCGGTGGCGGCCTACCTGGCGATGGTCAGCGAAGGCGTGTTCGGCCTGGAGGAGAATGGCCGGGTCGCACCGAAGCTGCCCACCGCGCTGGTGCGGATGCTGTTCGGCGCGCGCCACGCGATCACGCTCGAACTGCCCGGACGCCGGATCACCCTGCAGCTTCCCGCCACGCTCGACGGCAACCTGCTTGTCGCCGACCAGCTGCGCACGCAGGGCAACACCACCACCGTCACGCTGAAAGCGGTGCAGGTCGCCGACGTGCCGCTGCGCACCGACGCGCCGCTGTACGCGCCGCTAGCCCCCGCCGCGCCGCACGTGCAGGCCGTCGGCAAGCATTGGCAGATCCGCGTCGAGGGCAGGCAGCGGCTCTACCTCAACGGCGTGGCGCACGGCGACATCGACGCCAGCAGCACGCTCGCACGACAGCCGGGCCTGGCCTGCTTCAGCGCCACGCGCATCGACGCGCAGGGGCTGGAATCGCTGCACAGCCCCACCGTCTGCGTCGGCGACACGAACCGGATCGGCGGCGACTGGCCACGCCAGTGGACGGCGCCAGCCAGCGGCGACTGGCGCGTCGCGCTGGACTACGCCAACGACCACGGCCCGATCAACACCGGCATCACCGCGGCGGTGAAGATGCTGGTGATCCGCTGCGACGGCAGCGCCGAGCAACGCTTGCCGATCGTGATGCCGCACAGCGTGCGCACCCAGTCATCCATCTGGGGCAGCTTCAGCGCGAAGGCGGACGCGACCTGCCGGTTCACGCTCGACGACGGCTTCAACATGAGCTACCTGGCCCACTTCGCCCATTACACCGGCGGACAGGGCGGCAGCGATGGCCCATTGAACCGGGCGGTGGTGCATGATCTGCTGATCGCTCCGCTCGCCCCCGGCCACGGCTCACCATGAACGACGGTACTTCCGCGAACTCCAAACCGGCGCTGTCGTTCTGGCAGATCTGGAACATGTGCTTCGGCTTCCTCGGCCTGCAGTTCGGCTTCGCGCTGCAGAACGCGAACGTCAGCCGGATCTTCCAGACCCTGGGCGCCGATCTCAACGACATCCCTGCGCTGTGGATCGCCGCGCCGCTGACCGGGCTGATCGTGCAGCCGATCATCGGCCACTTCTCCGACCGCACCTGGAACCGGCTGGGCCGGCGCCGCCCCTACTTCCTGGCCGGCGCGGTGTTCGCCTCGCTGGCCCTGCTGTGGATGCCGAACGCGCCGGTGCTGTGGATGGCCGCCGGCCTGCTGTGGATTCTGGACGCCTCGATCAACGTGTCGATGGAGCCGTTCCGCGCCTTCGTGGGCGACCAGCTGCCGACCCGCCAGCGGCCCTCCGGCTACGCGATGCAGAGCTTCTTCATCGGCGTGGGCGCGGTGGTGGCCTCGGCGCTGCCGTGGATACTGACGCAATTCGGCGTGGCCAACGTGGCGCCTGACGGCGGCATTCCCGACACGGTGAAATATGCCTTCTACGCCGGCGGCGCGGTGCTGCTGGGTGCGGTGCTGTGGACCATCTTCAGCACCCGCGAATACCCGCCGGACCGGCTGCAGTCGTTCAGCGACAGCGTGGCCGAACCGCTGGCGGTGGACGTGTCGCAGGCCTGGCGCTGGGGCGTGCTGCTGCTGGTGGTCGGCGTCGCGGTGCTGTTCGCGATCCAGCATTTCGCGCTGGAGAAAGAGGTCTACGTGCTGGGCGGCGGGCTGCTCGTGTTCGGCCTGCTGTTCGTCTGGCTCAGCTTCAGCCGCGGCCGCGGCATGCTGCGCGAAGTGATGGGCGACCTCTACGGCATGCCCGTCTCGATGCGGCAACTGGCGTGGGTGCAACTGTTCTCGTGGTTCGCGCTGTTCGCGATGTGGATCTACACCACCGCGAGCGTGACCGAGACCATCTACGGCACCACCGACGTGCACTCGGCCCTGTACAACGAGGGCGCCAACTGGGTCGGCGTGCTGTTCGCCGCCTACAACGGCTTCGCCGCCGTGGCCGCGGTGGTGATACCGCTGATGGTGCGGCGCTGGGGCCTGCGCATCAGCCACCTGATCAACCTGTGCCTGGGCGGCGCCGGCCTGCTGTCGTTCCTGCTGATCCGCGACCCGGTATGGCTGCTTGCCTCGATGGTCGGCGTGGGCTTCGCCTGGGCCTCGATCCTGTCGCTGCCCTATGCGCTGCTGTCGGACAACCTGCCCGCGGGGAAGATGGGCGTCTACATGGGCATCTTCAATTTCTTCATCGTGATCCCGCAGCTGATCGCCGCCAGCGTGCTCGGCCTGCTGCTGCGGCTGTGCTTCCACAACCAGCCGATCTGGGCGCTGGCACTGGGCGGCGCCTGCCTGCTGGTCGCCGGCCTGTTCACCCTGCGCGTGCGCGAGCCTGGCTAGTCAGGCCTCGCCAACGCCATCACCGGAACGACGAGATGATCCGCACCACCGTACTGGCGCTTGCCACGCTCACCCTGCTCTGCTGCGGCGCGCACGCCGCGGACACCACGCCCGAATTCGTCGGCACCGACGCGCCGATGGCGTCCAACGCGATCTACTTCGTGATGACCGACCGCTTCGTCAACGGCGACCCGTCCAACGACCAGCGCCACCAGGGCGGCGCCCACCCCACCTTCGACGTCCCGGTGGCCGGCGCGCCGAAGGGCGAAAGCGCGAACATCGGCTACCTCGGCGGCGACTTCCGGGGTGTGCTGGACAACGCCGCCTACATCCGCGGCATGGGCTTCGGCGCGGTGTGGATCACCCCGATCGTGGACAACCCCGACGAAGCCTTCACCGGCGGCGATCCGGTGAGCTGGGGTTCCAAGTTCACCGACCGTGGCAAGACCGGCTTCCACGGCTACTGGGGCGTCAACTTCTACAAGCTCGACGAACACCTGCCCAGCAAGAACCTCGACTTCCGCCAGTTCACCGCGGCGATGCGGGCGCAGGGCCTGAAGACTGTGCTCGACATCGTGGCCAACCACGGCTCGCCCGCCTTCAGCATGCCGCAGGCGCAACCGATGTTCGGCCAGATCTACGACAAGGACGGCAAGCTCGTCGCCGACCAGCAGAACCTGCCGCCGTACAAACTCGATCCCGTGCGCAACCCGCTGCACCGCTTCTATCACGCCTACGACGACCTGGTGCAGCTGTCCAACAACGACGACCGGAACCCGGCCGTGCTCGACTACTTCGCGGGCGCGTACAACCAGTGGGCCGACCAGGGCGCCGATACGTTCCGCATCGACACCATCAGCCACATGTCCACCACCTTCTGGAAACAGTTCGCCGCGCGCATCCGGGCGAAGCATCCCGGCTTCTTCATGTTCGGCGAAGCGTTCGACTACAGCCCCGACAACATCGGCCAGTACACCTGGCCCGAAAACGGCGGCATCAGCGTGCTCGACTTCCCGCTGCGCGGGCGCATCGCCGACGTGTTCGAGCATCCCGGCAGCGACTACGCCCAACTGCTCGACCGCCTCTACCTCACCAACGGCCCGTACCAGAACCCGTACGAACTGGTCACCTTCTACGACAACCACGACATGGCGCGCCTGGCCGCCAGCGACAACGGCTTCATCGACGCGAACAACTGGCTGTTCACCGCCCGCGGCATCCCGGCGATCTACTACGGCTCCGAAACCGGCTTCGAGCGCGGCAAGGCCGAACACCAGGGCAACCGCAACTACTACGGCCAGCAACGCATCGACGCCGCACCGAAAAGTCCGATCTATCGCCAGCTCAAGCGCATCGCCCAGTTGCGCGAAAAGACCCCGGCACTGCAACGCGGCCTGATGCTGCCACTGCACTTCGCCGGCAACCAGGCCGCGTTCTACCGCGTGTACCAGAAGGGTGACGTGCACCAGATTGCGCTGGTGCTGCTGAACAAGGGCGATGCTGCCGCATCGTTTGACGTTGGCGATTATCTGCAAGCTGGCCGCTGGACATCCGCGTTCGGCGACAAGGCAGTCGACGTCGGCACCGGCGGAAAGCTGCACGCGACGGTGGCGGCACACGACGTGCAGGTCTATCTGCTCGATGCCCTCGCCACCCGCCCCGACCTGATTGCCGAACTGACCCGACTCACCCGCGAGCGCGGACATCCGCCCCATTGAACCATCCGGGTCGAGCCGGGCAGACCAACACGAAGGTCGCACCCCGCCACGCGTCAGCTTGCAGCACGCCGTCAAGCGGCCCGCGGATATCGTTTCGCGGCCGATCCAGCCACTGCGCCATTCCCGCCGCCGTCACACCCTCACTTCCGCCCGGTAACTCATACACCCTCAAAAGTCGCTGATAACAACGGCAGGACGCAGCCACACCAGCGAAGCCACCGCTATCCAAACCCATGATCCGGTGCAGGAATTCATCGCTTGAGCGACCAGTCACCGAACCGCATACTCGATGCAACACCCACTTTTGGGGTCTACTTAGCGTTAGGGCTCATGTACAGATCAACGCGACTGGTAGCACTGCTAGCATCGACTTTGCTTGCTTCGTCAGCATTTGCAGGCGAATCTGCTCACGTCGACATCAGGGAGCTCGCAAAATCCAAAGCACAATTCGTTGGCGGGTCGGTCACTACTCACGGCTGTCTCGTCGAGCATTTTCATGGCAGCTTCGTGCACCCCTGCGGTAGCCATGATTGGCACGAATTAGTCGTGATCCAAGATCCAGATTACAGGGTGCCTGCGGCCTTCCAGCTCCTGGGCATTGACTATTCGCGTGAGGTACGGGGCGACTTCTCTGGCGTTGTAATCGAAGTCGATGTTGGTCACCCAAAGCCGCACAAACATCCTTATCTACGGTTGGACTCTGTGGTCAATGCCGCGCCATATGAGCCCTAACCACTCATCCAAGCGGACGGCCGCGCCGCCGCTTAATTCCAGCGTTAGACCTACAAATGACCTTTTTCGCTACCGTCAAAGACAAGCTCGCCGATCGCGCTGCTGAGGGGATTGCGGCGTCCCTTACTGTTCTACTCGTTTGGGCGGCTTACCAGGTCGCCCCTGCGGTCTTACCCGCCATAGAAGCGGTCACGTCCAAAAAAGTGTTGCTCGCTCTGCTAGTGACTTCGCTAGTGCTAAATCTTGTGTTCGTGCTGGTAGCTCTTTCCGCATCTAAGAAGTCAGAGTTTCGCGTCAAGTACGGAATCTACTGGGATCGTGAAAAGAATCCACATTGTCCGGCCTGCAAGATCCCAATTGGCGGCTACGATGAATACAGTTCGGGCAAAGGCTATTACTGCAAGCCATGCAACAAAATTTTTCGCCTCACAGACGTTGCTGGCAGGGACATTGACCCAATGCAGGCTGTTTCCGAGCTGTAGGTCTAACATCCCGTTCAAGGCGGACGGCTTCGCCGCCGCCTAACTCAAGCGTTAGGCCATACCACCTGCATTCCTTCTAGGTCGAGAAGCGATGTTTCAAACGATAATTGGCGGGCAAAGTCCTTCCGCACTATTCAAAGAACTGGTGAGCGCCGACCCTTCACTCACAAACGCAGACTTGGCCCTTGCCTTCAAGAAAGAGTTTCTTTCCGTCAGCGACGAGGCGATACAATCCATCTGGCACTGGCGTCGCCCGGGCCGAGAGTCAGGTATCGGCGACGACCGCATGGACGCAATTGTCGCCCACTATCTCAAGGCGGCTGGTTACCTCTAGGCTGGCAATGTTTGGCCTAACAACTCGTCCAAGCGGACGCGCAAAAAGCCGCGCACCGCTTAACTCAAGCGTTAGGACTCAAATGCGCGTTCTCGGCGAAGAAACTTGGGCATGGATGCTTTTTGAGGACGAGACGTCAAAGTATCTTCCCGTCGTGTGCGGTTCCGTTGGCATCTACGAGATTTGCTTTGCGCTGTCAGAGTTCGAGGCTGCCGATTTTTCATCGCATGGCAATGTGTCGTTGGCACAACTCGCTCGTTCCGTTTCGCAGCATCCCGCTACTTTTCAGCATCGTCACTTGCAAAACTTCAACAACATGTCCGAGGTGCGTGAGGCAACAGCGGCTTGGCGCAAGGCGCGCTCCGTCACGTCCTAACCACTCATTCGAGGCCGCTCAATTCCAGCGTTAGGCATCTTTTGGGAGTTCAAAGTGAGCCAAGAAGAACTTAAAGCTCAGATTGCCCGAGAGGCGCTAGATATTTGCGATAGACGGATCGCCATGGACAGCCTCCCTGCGCCTGAGGCAATGATGCAATCCATTCGGGCGCAACTCGCATGGCTCATCGAGTTCTTTGAAGGGCGCTCCACTGAGCGTAACAAGCTTCACGCATTGACCTTCGGCCACTATGCGGCGAGAGAAATTGAAGGCTCTGATCCGGAATTTACCGCCGCACTTCACAAGGCATACTACGTCGCAAGTCGCACCGCTTCTGGTCTGAAAGTTGACTCTGCGGTACTCGGGGCAGATGCCTAACATTTCCGTAAGAGACTTCCCGTCAATCCCAGCCGCATGAGGCTTTTGCCCTGAGCTTTCGGGCCACTGCTGGTGAGGGTGTTGTCCTGATGGTGCGTGCTGCGTATCACTGCTGCGCGGCTCCAACGAGTGTCAGGCTGCATTTCCGTCCCGCAAGGGGATTTCCTTCGGTCATAACCGGTCTTGTTGAGTCGATTTCGCTGACTCGAACCTCTGTATAAACCGCACCCAAAGACCTCTTTCGTTCATCGGACTGTCCGGTGCGCGGGGATCAGCCAGAACACCGTCTGGACGTCCATCCGGTTAGTCAGGTTCTCTCTGGGTCGGCCTGAACCGTTGTCTGCCACTTCGCGCTGACGATGGAACGAAAACCCTGTGGCTACGCGACGTTGGCCGCGTGGTGTTTCTGGTGCATGGGATGGTCGAGGCAGGCACTTGGTTCGTAGTCGACGTCGTGCGCCAGCATCGCCCAGATCTGCCGGGCGTGCTTGTTGGCGATGGCCACGATCACCTTGCCGAACGACATGCGCCCGTCGAGTGAGCGTATCCTCCTCGGAACGCAGCATCAGGATTATGGCGGATGACTACGCCGCCACCCAATTCCAGCGTCAGGACGCGCGCATCGGATCTCGGATAATGAACGGCAAAGCCATTCTCGGTGCTGTGGCAATCTCTACTCTGGCTGCCTGCGCGACCAGCTCTGGTCAAGCACGCCCCAGTTCCGCCGAATCAATATCGCGAGGAATCGCCGGGGCTTTGAAGGGCTCATCCCTCGACAGCCATACGAAGAACGGCTGCCTGAGCTCGCTGGACTTCTGGCGAGATGAAGTCGCCGACGACGCTCCACCCGCCAAGCTCACCGGCGGACTGTTCTTCCTGGGGGATAGCTACCTGGTCGCCAACTTCGCCTACTTGGACGGGACACAGCGGCTAATCTGGCAAACAGCCGACTTGACCAAGCGACTGGACGCGTCCACAGCTCAGCTCGCAGAGCTTTCTGATCTCCTGGTTGCAGCTCATCGCGACAGCCCGCCCAAACAGCCCATCCGATCCATGCATACGACATGCGTGGTATTCCTGGACATACACGGTCGCTACTACTCTGTGCAACCGGATGATTCCGTCGAGAGCGACCGATCAGTGGACCGAGCCATGACGCTTCTCGACAGGTTCATTCAGGGTACGCCGTAACAATGCGTACAAACCGAAATTGCGTCGCCAAGCTGACAGCATGACTGATAGAGCTTGCCATGTTGCCAGGTACGCGCTGCAATTCGCTTTAACTTAAGCATTAGGGGGCTTATGAGACGTACCGCTGCGTCAGTAGGCTGTTTTCTACTTTCAGGATGTGCAGGCCTGCTCGGTCCGGCAGACGGTTACTTTTTCGCCGTTGGCGCTACGCCAGGCAGTTCCAGCTGTCAGCTTTCCGTCATTTCGCTTGGTTCCAAATCTGCACCGCAAGAGCGGATTGTGTCCGGCAGCTTCCGGGAAAGTTTTGCCGTTACACCATCGCATAAAGGGCACAGAATCGCGTTGAGCTGCAACAACAAGGTGGTTGAAAGTCACACGTTCAAGTACGGCCACGACGTTCGCGCGGGTGGCGACTTCGCGGTCAACGCCAGCGCGCTATGACCAATTATCCAGGCGTCGGGCTTCACAACACACAATTTGGAGGTATGGCATGAAGAATCTTGCAATCGCTTTGCGTGTCACCCACATCAGCCCAGCCCCTGCAACCACGCCTGCCTGCCCCCACGAATAGGCGCATGCCGGGACGGCTGAACCAACTATTCATTCGAAATGAACGGCTGTGCCGCCGCGCAGTTCCGGTGTCTGGCCTCTGTGGAACGCAAATGACGAAGCTGCTGCTTAGCTTGATCCTCTCGACCGCAACATCGACTGCCTTCGCTAGTGCGAACTGTACGGATCGACCAGCATGCTGGCCGGAGGGCAGCTCGATGAATACCGGGCTGCTTTTGGTGCAGGAACGACAAGCAACTGAAAAGCGCCTTAAAAGAGCATATGGACAGCTGGTCCTTCTGACGGAATCTGCGTCGATGCTCGGCCCTCGCGTCGTCGAAGCACTTAAAGCTGAACAAGTGGAGTGGCTCAAATATCGTGATGCGGAGTGTGAACTCGTCGGCGCGCTAACCGGGGCCGGTGGAACGTGGCCTGAACCGCCCCGGGTTTTGAGGAGGCTCCAACTCTTGAGAAGATGGAGCCATGAACAAGCCAAACAAGTTCTCAC
>NZ_JBDGIQ010000009.1:0-128785 GCF_057657335.1 Rhodanobacter sp. Soil_C_14
GCAACTCGCCAGTCAGGCCACCGCAGTGGAGGCCTGACTTAAACCAAACAGCCTCCACGAAACCCGGGGCGATTCAGCCCTCAACGTACGCAGCAAGGTGCGAGGCAAACCTCACTGATCAACGTTTGCGACGAGTACGCTCTGCTACCAGATGTATCCATCGGGCTATCGCGAAAAATCAGGAATTCGAGGAAAGCAACTGCCTGCAGCAGCTTGCACCCATCGCAAATCGCCTGTGGGCGGGCCGGCAATCATTCGTTCAGCTCCGGCGCGATATCTCATGAAAACCGTTGGCCTCGTGATCCTGCTTGCCTTCTTGGTTCCAGGGATGACGCTTGCTCAGTCATCCCTCGCAGATGTTCAGCGGTCACATATCGACGCAAACGTCCCCACGGCTGCGAACTTCCCAAAGTTCCTCGAGCGTGACCTGCTCGGCTACCTCCAGATCCATGGCTTCCCTCAGGCAACTTCGGTCAGCTTCTCGCTGCTCAGAGACGGACCCACGCAGTCGGGAGTGGCATACCCGAAGTTCTACTTGTGGGTCGAGGTCTTTCAAGGAAAACGTCTGTTGACGCAGGGTGCGGCGAGGGTCGCCGCCATTGAACAGTCTTACTTCCAGGTCACCAACTTCTTGCCTGGCTCCGTTGTCCGCGCCTCGCCCGACCAGGTCTCTTCGGTTTTCCCAGCACCGCTCGTCGCCTCCATCATGTCCCGCGCGAAGGCATCGCCATTGTTGCGGCATCCTTCCCGGGATTCCACATCAACGCCCTAGCTGGATGGGCCAGTTCATGCACCTTTGCCGTACCCCGCGGAGCGACGATGCCAACGATACGAAGAGCGCACGCCGATGATGCCGGCAGGCTGTCCGAACTTGCCGAGGCGACTTTCAGGGCGACGTTCGGCGCAACGAACACCACCAAGCACATGGAGCTTCATTGCCGAAGCAGCTACGGCGCACACATTCAGTCAGCCGAGATCGCCGACCCCGACCTGCTCACCTTGCTCAGCGAGGATGAGGGGCGCCTGGTCGGCTATGCCCAGCTGCGCCGGGGCGAAGCACCGGGATGTGTGGTGGCGAAGCGACCAGGCGAGATCCAGCGCCTGTATGTCGTTGAGGACTGGCACGGCAAGGGGGTGGCGCAGGCGCTCATGCAGGCCTGCATCGAGGCGATGCAACGACGCGGCGCAGACGTCGTCTGGCTCGGTGTGTGGGAGCACAATCCGAGAGCCATCGCGTTTTACGGGAAGTTCGGCTTCGTCGTGGCGGGTGAGCATGTGTTTTCGCTGGGCGGCGATCAGCAGCGGGACCTCGTGATGGTCAGGGCGATCGCGTCGAAGTAGAACCGTTTTTCGCGCCGCGGACCCGCTGTACATTGCTGGTCGCCGGGTGTCTCCCGGACGAACGCGGCGGAACGGGGAAACCGGCTTGCCTGGCGACTCCGCCATCCGGAAACCATGCTTCCAGGGGAGCGCCCGGGAGCAGGGATGATGCATGATGCGATCCGGAACCTTGGACCGAGCGTTTTTCACCCGCCATCTCAACGCGATGTGAGGACGATATGCTCAGACGCGATTTCCTGAAGACAGCCATGGCTTCCGCCGCGATGACGGCGGCGCTGCGCATTCAAGCCAGCGAGACGCCCGCCATGTCGAAAGGCAATTTTGCCGACGTCGATGGCCAGCACGTCTTTTACAGCGTGCATGGCGCCGGCAAGCCACTCATTCTTCTCCACGGCGGCATCGACCCCGACAGCTTCGGCAGCAATCTGGCCGCATTGGCGAAGAGCCGGCGGGTGATCGCGCCCCATCTCCAGGCGCACGGGCGTACGCCGGACACCGACCGGCCACTGCGCAGCGAAGCGCTGGGCGACGACATCGCCGCCCTGATCGGCCACCTGAAGCTCGGCAAGGCTGACATCATGGGTTATTCGCTGGGAGCCAGCGTCGCCCTGCAGACCGCGATCCGCCATCCGGATGTGGTCGACCGGCTCGTGCTCGTGTCCGCGGCGATGAAGCAGGACGGCTTCTACCCGGAGGGGGTGGAAGCCTTCAGGCAGCTCGAAGCCAACGCCGCCACGTACGGTCCTGGCGTCAAGGCATCGCCGTTGGGACAGACCTATCCCGACGTCGACTGGACAAACCTTTTCCGCAAGGTCGGCGACCTGACCAAACGCCCCTTCGACTGGACCGCCGACGTCGCGAGGATCAAGGCACGCACGCTGCTGGTCTTTGCCGACGCTGACGCCATCCAGCCCGGGCACATGGTCGAGCTCTGGAAAGCCCTGGGAGGCGGCCAGCGCGATGCCGGGATCGACGGCTCCCTGCGACCCGCGAACCAGCTCGCCATCGTGCCGAACACCACCCACTACACACTCGCCGTCGATCCGATGCTGCCGGCGATCGTCGACCGCCTCCTTGTGCCGGGCGCTGGCTGATCATGGCGCGACCCGGACACATGATGAGCGGCGGCGGCGACGTGGCGAACTCCCCTCGCCTGCCGCGATGCGGCGAGGACGTCGGCACATGAGTGTCCACGCCGGCTCCTGCCTTTGCGGCGCGGCGCGTTTTGAGGTGGAAGGCGAGTTCGAGCACTTCTACCTTTGCCACTGCATGTATTGCCGCAAGGATTCCGGTTCGGCCCACGGCGCGAATCTGTTTTCCGCGCAGGCCCGCTTGCGATGGCTCAGCGGCGAAGACAAGGTGACGCGCTTCGAGCTGCCGCAAACCCGGCACGTCCGGTGCTTCTGCTCGATCTGCGGTTCGGCCTTGCCGGTGACGTCGATGGACGGCCAGATGCTGGTCGTTCCGGCCGGCAGCCTTGATACCGCTGTCACCCTCCAACCCGACGCGCACCTCTTCATGGCCAGCAGGGCCGACTGGGACGAGGGCCTGGAGACGATTCCACGCATGGCGGGATTCCCGGACTGAGACGCCGGCGGTGGCGCATTGATGCGCCATGGCGCCAGACCGCATACTGAGCGAACACTGTTCATCGCCGGGGACCACGCGATGCGATGCAAGCCGGGGCTGCTGATGTTTGCGCTGGTGCTGCTGGCCGGTTGCGGGACCGTCCCGCGGCTGCCCGCTCCACCGGAACTGATCGGCGCGGCGGCGCCGGAGGGCTTTTCGCCTGACGTGCGACTGGTCACCACCGACCTGAAGAACTTCACCGCGCTGGCCCCCGACTTCTTCGGCGGCATGCGCAGCGCGGCGCACGACGGCACGGTCGACATCCTGGCGCTGTCCGGCGGCGGCTCGGGCGGCGCCTACGGTGCCGGCGTGCTGGCCGGCATGACGCGCGCGCACGCGCGACCGCAATTCGAGATGGTCACCGGCGTGAGCGCCGGCGCGTTGCTGGCCCCGTTCGCGTTCCTCGGGCCGGACTGGGATGCCCGCATGCAGGAGGCTTTCACCGGCGAGCGCAGCGCGCGGCTGCTGCATTCGCCCACCCGCACCGTGCTGTCCCGGCTGCTGTCGCCGCGCGGCCTGCCGCACCACAACGCGCTGTTCCAGCTGGTCGATCATTTCGTCACGCCGCAGATGATCGAAGCGGTGGCGCGCGAAGCGACAACTGGCCGCCGGCTGGTGGTGGCCACCACCGACCTGGACAAGCACGAGACCGTGCTGTGGGACCTGGGCAAGATCGCCCGGCATGGCGGCGACGCGGCGCGCACGCTGTTTCGCGACGTGCTGATCGCCTCGGCCAGCGTGCCGGGCGTGTTCCCGCCGGTGCTGATCCGCGTGCACGACGGTGACCACGTCTACGACGAGATGCACGTGGACGGCGGCGTCACCACCTCGGTATTCAGCACGCCGCTGATCGCCGGCATCCAGTCCACCGAGCTGCCGCTGCTGCGCGGCGCGCACCTGTACATGCTGGTCAACGGCCAGCTGGCACGGGCGCCGCAGACCACCCGCTACAACACCATCGACATCGTCTCCAGCGCGCTGGCCGCCGAACTCACCTACAAGACACGCGAGGCGATCGTGGACAACATCGCCGCCTCGCACCGGCTGGGCATGCAATTCCTGCTGACCGAAATTCCGGTGGACTATCCGCAGACCAGCTTCATCGACTTCGACCAGACGCAGATGCTGGCGCTGTTCGACTTCGCCGCCGGTTGCGCCGCGCAGGGGCTGGCGTGGATGACCCCGGAGCAATCGGTACGGCGCAACATGGGCGCGAATCACGCCGCCACGGCATCGGACGCACCGGCCTGCCCGGCTGGAAGTCGACGGGACAAGCCGGACAGCTTCACGCCAGCGTTCCCATGAGGTAGCGCGATGGCGACGGCCATCGCGCGGCAACAGGGATAGGCGTCAGAGCTGGCTCATGCCGCCGTCGACGATGATTTCGCTGCCGACAATGAAGGACGATTCCGCAGCCGACAGGTGCAACACGGTGGCCGCCACTTCCTGCGGCGTGCCGAAACGGCCCAGCGGCACCTGGCCCTGGATCTGGGCGGCGGTGGCTTCCAGAGTCGCGGCGTCCATGCCCAGCTTGCCGTACAGCGGCGTGCTGATCGGGCCGGGGCTGACCACGTTGACGCGCACGCCGCGTGGCAACAGTTCGGCCGACAATGTCCTGGCCAGCGAGATCAGTGCGGCCTTGCTGGCGGCGTAGACCGACGAATTCGGCATGCCGATGTGCGCGTTGATCGAACCGTTCAGCACGATCGAGGCGCCCGCATTGAGCAGCGGCAGCAAGGCCTGGATCTGGAAGTAGGCGCCCTTGACGTTGGTGTCGAAGCCCTGGTTCCACAGCTCCTCGTCGACATCGGCGAGCGAGGCGAACTTCGCGATGCCCGCGTTGATGAACACGGCGTCGAGGCGGATCCGCTGGCTGGCCAGCGCGGCAGCCAGGTCCTTCGCCTCGGCGACCACGCCGGCATTGTTGCGCAGGGCGATGGTGTTGCCGCCCAGCGCTGCCCTGGCCTCGGCCAGCGCGGCGCTGTCGCGGCCGGTGATGATGACGCGCGCGCCTTCGGCGGCGAACGCATGGGCGGCGGCCAGGCCGATGCCGCTGCTGCCACCGGTGACGAGTACGGACTTGCCTTCGAAACGATTCATGATGTGCTCCAGCGATGGGGTGGTGTTTCAGTGGAGCCATCCTGATCGCCGGCGCGGTGTTTGCCGTACCATCGTTTCGACGAACTCGTTCGAAGGAGTTGCACATGTTGTCCGACGACGAACTGGCCCTGCTGGAGGCGATCCGCAGCACCGGCAGCCTGTCCCGCGCGGCCGCGCACCTGGGCAAGGCGCCCTCGACCGTCTCGCATGCGGCCCGCCAGCTCGAAACACGTTTCGACGCGCTGCTGTTCGACCGCCGCCGCTACCGCCTGCAGCTGACCCCGGCCGGCGAGTTGCTCACCCACGAGGCCGCGCGGCTGGTGCAGGACGTAGCCCGCTTGAACCAGCGCGTGAAGCAGGTGGCCAACGGTTGGGAAGACCGGCTGCACATCGTCACCGACGAGATCCTGGAGTTCGAGACGTTGCTGCCGGTGATCCGTGCGTTCGATGCGTTGCAGTCCGGCGTGCGCCTGCGCCTCACCCACGAGGTGCTCGGCGGCACCTGGGAAGCCTTGCGCGAAGGCCGGGCAGAACTGGTGGTCGGCGCCACCAACGAGCCGCCGGCGATGCCCAAGCTGCGCTGGTTCGAGCTGGGCACGATGGACTGGGTGTTCGCCGTATCGCCGCGACACCCGCTGGCGAAGGCGCCCGAGCCGTTGTCACAGGACGCGGTCGGCGCCCATCGTTCGGTGGTGGTGGCCGACTCCTCGCGCAACGTCGGCCGCGCCTACGGCATCGTCGGTGGGCAGGCGACGCTGGCGGTGCCCAGCATGCGCGCCAAGATCCTTGCCCAGCGCGATGGCCTGGGCACGGGCTGGCTGCCGCGACATCGCGCCAGCGCCCTGCTGCGGAGTGGCCAATTGGTCGAGAAGAGCATGAGCGAGCCGCGCGAACCGAACACGCTCTACGTCGCCTGGCGCAGCGACCAGGAAGGTCGCGCGCTGAGCTGGTGGCTGGAGCAATTGCGCCAGCCGCGGCTGGCGAAGCGGCTGATCCAGGGACTGCCGGTGTCTGCGGAGAACAGCTAGCCGCGCGCGGCGTCGAGGCGCCGAGCTGCCTCGCTGGCGCTCAGGGCGTGACCGAGATGGTGGCCCTGCAGTTCGTCGCAGCCGGCGCCGACGAGGAACTGCGCCTGTTCCGCGGTCGCCACGCCTTCGGCTGCGACGCCCATGTGCAGCTCGTGCGCCACCGCGATGATGGTGCGCACGATCGCTGCATCCGCGGCGTCCTGCGGCAGGTCGCGCACGAAGATCTGGTCGATCTTCAGCTTGTCGATCGGGAATTGCTTGAGGTAGGCCAGGCTGGAATAGCCGGTGCCGAAATCATCCAGCGACAGCTTGATTCCCAGCGCCTTCAGCTCGGCCAGGGTGCGCTGTACCCGCCCCACGTTTTCCATCAGCGAGCTTTCGGTGATCTCGACGTCCAGCATCGCCGGCGGCACGGCATGACGCTGCAGCGATGCGGCCACCTGGGCCAGCAGCCCGGGCCGTTGCAGTTGCTGGGCCGACACATTCACTGCGACGGTGAAGTCGCGATAGCCCAGATCGAGCCACTCGCGTACCTGCCGACAGGCTACGTCGAGCACCCAGCCGCCGATCTCGTGCATCAGGCCGAGCGCTTCGGCAATCGGGATGAAGCGGGCCGGTGAAACCTGCCCGAGCTGGCGGCAGTTCCAGCGCAGCAGCGCCTCGAAACCGGTCAGCCGCAGGTCGGCGGCAGCATGCTGCGGCTGGTAGTGCAGCTCCAGCTCGTCCAGCCGGATCGCATCGCGCAGGTGATTGCCCAGCAGCAGGCGGTCTTCCAGTTCCTGCATCTGCGCCAGCGAAAATTCGCAGACGCGGTCGCGCCCTTCCTGCTTGGCCTGACTCATCGCCGCCTCGGCGCGGCGCAGCAGGTTCCTCGCATCGGTGCCGTGCGCGGACGAATGACTGACGCCCACGCTGGCGGTCAGCAGCAGTCGGTAATCCTCGCCCTCGATCGGCTCGGCCACCACCGCCCGCAGCACCTCGGCCAGCTCCAGCACCGCGGCGGGAGGCATCCCGGCCACCGTCACCATGAATTCGTCACCGGCGAAACGGGCGATCCGGCCGCGCCCGCCCAGCGCCGTCTGCAATCGGGTGGCGAGGCGCAGCAACACGTCATCGCCGGTGGGATGACCGACCGAGGCGTTGACCAGCTGGAAGCGGTCCAGGCCTACCACCAGCACCGACGCCGGCACGTTCGGATAGCACAGGATTTCCGCCAGTGCGTGTTCCAGCAGCAGGTGGTGCTGCAGGCCGGTGACCGGGTCGTGGCTGGAGGCGTAGGCCAGTTCGGCCTCGACCCGCCGCCGCTCGGTGATGTCGCGCGCCACGGCATAGACCAGCCCGTCGGGCGCCACGAACGACACCCACTCCAGCTGTCGTTCACTGCCGTCGCGGCAGATGCAGCGGCTGACGAAATCGTGCATGCGCTGGCCGGCCGCATCGAGTTGCTGCATCGGATCGACGTCGAACACGTCGCTTTCCACGCGCAGGAATTCGCGGTAGCTGCGCGACTTCAATTCGTCGGCGGAGTAGCCGGTCACGCGCGGCAACGAGGGGTTGAACTGCACCAGTCGCTGCGTGGCCGGATCGATGATGCAGAAGATTTCCAGCGACATCTCGAAGAAGCGGTCGCGCTCGCGCAGGCGACGGATGAGCTGCTCGCTTTCGATCGCCACGCCGGTGAGCGGCAACATGCGGTCGATGCTGTACAGCTCCTCCGGACGTGGCTCGCGCAGTTCGCGGAAATACACCGCGAAGGTGCCCAGCACCTTGCCGCCGCTGCCCAGCACCGGCGTGGACCAGCACGCCTTGAGGCCGTGCGCCAGCGCCAGCGACTTGTAGTTGGCCCAGTACGGATGGTTGGCGATGTCGGCCACCACCACGCGCTCGCGCCGCCACGCAGCGGTGCCGCAGGAACCCCTGGCTTCGCCGATTTCCAGGCCATGCAGGGCGCGGCTGTAGGCCTCGGGCAGACTCGGCGCGGCGCCGTGCAGCACGTGCTGCCCGCTTTCGTCGAGCAGCAGCAGCGAGCACAGCGCGCCGGGGTTCATCGCCTCGTGCAGGTGGGCGATCTGCGCCAGGCTTTGCGCCAGCGGACGCTGCGCCGCGATGCCGGCCAGGATTTCGTGCTGGCCGGCCTCCAGCTGTTCGGCGCGCTTGCGTTCGCTGATGTCCTGGCAGGCGCCCATCAGGCGCACGGCGCGACCGGCGGCCTCGACCTCGACCATGCCGCGACTGAGCAGGGTGCGTACCGCGCCGTCCGGGCGCACGATGCGTTCCTCGAACTCGAACGGCTGCGTTCCGGTCACGGCTTGCGCAATCGTCTGCTGCACGCGCTCGCGATCCTGCGGATGCACCAGCGCCAGGTAAGACTCGAACGTGGCGGCATGCTGCGCCGGAGTCACCCCATAGATGCGATACAGCTCCGCTGACCAGGTCACCCGGTTTTCCGCGATGTCCCACTCCCAGCTGCCAACGTGCGCCACCTTCTGCGCCTGCGACAACATGCGCTGGTGCTGCAGCAATTCCTGTTCGGCACGTTTGCGTTCGGTAATGTCGAGGAAGTAGATGGTCAGGCCTTCCGCCGACGGATAGATGCGGTTCTCGAACCAGCGCTGGTACGGGGGGTACCAGGCCTCGATCTGCCGCGGCTGCTGGTCGGCCATCGCCTGCTCGTAGGCGCGGTGGAACGGCTGGCCTTCGCCTTCGGGGAATTCGGTCCAGATATGCCGTCCGATCAGGTCTTCCACCCGACGGCCGAAAAACTCGCAGGCCTTCGCATTGAGGTAGATGTAGCGCCAGTCCCGATCCAGCGCCACGTACGCATCGGTGATGCGTTCGAACATCTGGTGAAATTCCAGCTCGGACGTGGTGCGATCCATGGCGCTCTCGATCCTGTCATGCGGAGGAATCCGGACAACCTCCGCAGACTACGGGATCACCCGCACCAGCCGCAACGGCGGCCGGCCAGGCCTTCATCAACGCAGGCTGGAGCGGCGCACCATCAGCTTCACCGGCAGCACTTCGCTGTCCACCGGCTCGCCCCGGATCAAGCCGAGCAGGCTGTCGACCAGCACTTCGCCGGCCTGGCGGGTGTCCTGCAGCACGGTGGTCAGCGGCGGGTTGACGAAGCTGGCCATGGGGATGTCGTCGAAGCCGGCCAGCGCAACATCCTGCGGCACGCGCATGCCGTGGTCGCTCAGCGCACGCATCGCACCGATCGCGATCAGGTCGCTGGCAGCGAACACGGCATCGAAGCCGGTTTCGTTGAGGATCAGTCCGCGCATCGCCTCGTAGCCGGAGTGCTCGGTGCTTTCGGCGTTCTGCTGCAGCTCCGGATCGACCGCGATGCCGGCCTGTTCCAGCGCCTGCACGTAGCCGCGATAGCGGCCGAAAAATTCCGGGTAGTGGCTGGAGGCATCGCCCAGGAACGCGATGCGGCGACAGCCGCGCTCGAGCAGGTGCTCGGCCACCGCCAGGCCGCCGGCGAAATTGTCGCAACCGATCGACACGCCGGGCTGGTCCGGAAGCACCGCGCCCCAGCGCACGAAGCGGGTACCCTGGCCGACCAGTTTTTCCAGCTTGTCGGTATAGGCCAGGTAATCGCCGTAACCCAGCAGGATCAGCCCGTCGGCCTTCTTGCTGTCGGCGAAGTCGGCATGCCAGTCGTGCGAGAACTGCTGGAACGAGATCAGCAGGTCGTAACCCTGCAGGGCACAGGCGCGGGTGATCGAGCCCAGCATCGACAGGAAGAACGGGTTGATGTGCGACTCGTCGGCGGTGGGGTCCTCGAAGAACAGCAGCGCCAGCGTGCCGGTGTGCATCTTGCGCAGGTTGGACGCGTTCTTGTCGACCTTGTAGTTGAGCTGGTCGGCGGCGGCCTGGATGCGCCGCCGGGTTTCCTCATTGACCAGCGGACTGCCACGCAGCGCACGCGACACCGTGGCCTGGGATACCCCGGCCAGGTGGGCAATGTCGATTGAAGTGGCCTTTGCCTTCATCCGCAACGCGATCCGCCGGCATCCCTTGCGACGGCGCCGTGCCGTCGTTTCCGAATCCTAGCCGGTTTGCGCGGCGCGCGTCGTATCGGCTCCTTCGCTGCTCGCGCGCGGCACAGGCAAGCTGCACCGCGGCAGGCTTTTTCTGCGGGAAGGCGTTCATGCGCGCATGTCCTCCAGTTCGACGCCACGGGTCTCGCGCACGCCGGACAACACGAACAGCAGCGACAGCAGCGCGAAGCCGGCATACAGACCGTAGGCGAAGGTGAGGCCCAGTTCGGCCAGCGCGGGGAAGCTGCTGGTGATGGCGAAGTTGGCCAGCCACTGCGCCGCGGCGGCCACCGCCAGCGCGGTGGCGCGAATCGAATTGGGGAACATCTCGCCCAGCAGCACCCAGACCACCGGGCCCCAGCTGACGCCGAAGAACACCACGTAGGCGTTCGCCGCGACCAGGGCCACCATGCCGACCGAGCCGGGCAGGCTCAGCTCCGCACCGCTGCCGGTGGCCTGCGAGAAGCACCACGCCATCACGCCCAGGGTGATCGCCATGCCCGCCGAGCCGACCACCAGCAGCGGCTTGCGGCCGATCCTGTCGACCAGCGCGATCGCCACCAGGGTCACCAGCACGTTGACGATCGAGGTGACCACGGTGATGGTGAACGAGTCGGCCTCGCTGAAGCCCACCGAATGCCACAGGGTGGACGAGTAGTAGAAGATCACGTTGATGCCCACGAACTGCTGGAACACCGACAGCAGGATGCCGATCCAGACCACCGGCAACAGCCCGGCCGCCTTGCCGCGCAGGTCGCTCAGGCGCGGCTTGTGTTCCGAATGCAGGCTGGCTTCGATGTCATGCAGCTTGCTGTCCAGCGCTGCCTCGCTGTGCATGTTCAGCACCTTGCGCAGCACGATGCGGGCTTCGTCGATGCGGCCCTTGGCCACCAGGTGGCGCGGCGATTCCGGCACGCCCAGCACCAGCACGCCGTAGACCAGCGCCGGCAGGGTGGCCACCAGGAACATCCAGCGCCACGCCGCCAGGCCCAGCCACAGCGGCTGGCTGGCTCCGCCCGCTGCACCGCTCAGCCAGGCATCGCTGAGCAGGGCGGCGAAGATGCCCAGCACGATCGCCAGCTGCTGCATCGAGCCGAGCCGGCCGCGGATGTTCGCCGGCGATACCTCGGCGATATAGGTGGGCGCGATCACCGAGGCCACGCCCACGCCGATGCCGCCGACCAGTCGCCACAGGATCAGGTCCCACACCGCAGTGGCCAGTCCCGAACCGATCGCGCTGGCGACCAGCAGCACCGCCGCCACCTGCATGGTGCGTACGCGGCCGAAGCGGTTGGCCAGCATGCCCGCATACCAGGCGCCCAGCGCCGAACCGAGCAGGGCACAGGACACCGCGAAGCCGATCTGCGCCGCGTCCAGCGCGAAGCTGCCGCGGATCGCGTCGACCGCGCCATTGATCACGGCCGTGTCGAAACCGAACAGGAATCCGCCCAGCGCAGCCGCCGCCGAAATCAGTACCACGCGCGCCGTGGCGTGCCGCCCCAAGCCATCTCCGGTTGCATCCATCGTGCTCATCGCGTCTCCCCAACGTCATGACCAGTCATCGCAGTCGATTCTGCGGTGTACGTGCGGCGCTGTCCGGCTGAATACGTATGCAGGAACCGACACGGACTGCCCGTGCCCACCCCCTGCCCGCTCCTGCACCTGACGCCATCGGCGGTTACTATGACAGCGCTGTCATGTTTCGCCAAGCGTGATCCGAAAACGTCGCTGGAACCGCGCTCCCATGCTGCTTGCGGAACGGCGGACAGCGCCCGGACGCAGCCGTGTGCCAGGCGTTTGCGGATCATCGGTGCGCCACCGGTGCGCCGCGGCGAAAGCTAGTCCGCCGCGTTGATCACCGCGAGGAAGTCGCGGCCGTAGCGCTTGAGCTTGGCCTCGCCCACCCCGCTGACGCTGGCCAGCTCGTCCTCGTTGGCCGGCAACGCCCGCAGCATGGCCAGCAAGGTGGCGTCGTGGAACACCACGTAGGGCGGCACGCCCTGCTGTTTCGCCAGCTGGGTGCGCAGTGCGCGCAGCTGGTCCCACATCGGCTGCTCGTAGGCCTCGATGCCCAGGCTGCCGCCATGACGGGGATCGCCGGTGACCAGCTTGCTGTCGCGCCGGCGCCGGGTGGCGCGTTCGGGGCGGGCGTCCTCGCGCAGCCTCACCTGCTTGCCGCCGCTGAGCACGGCGCGGCTGGCAGCGGTGAGCCGCAGCGTGCCATAGCCTTCGGCGTCGGCTTCGAGCAGGCCGGCCGCCAGCAACTGGCGGAACACCGAGCGCCACTGCTTGTCGTCCAGCTCCGCGCCGATGCCGAAGGTGCTCAGGCGATGGTGGTCGAAGCTCAGCACGCGCTCGCTCTCCTCCCCGCGCAGCACCGCGATGACGTGGCCGGAGCCGAAGCGCTGGCCGGTGCGGTACACCGCCGACAACGCCTTCTGCGCGGGCACCGTGGCGTCCCAGGTTTTCGGTGGCGCCATGCAGTTGTCGCAATGGCCGCAGGGGCCGGGATAGCTTTCGCCGAACGCGCCCAGCAGCAGCTGGCGGCGGCAATCGATCGCCTCGGCGTAGGCCAGCAGGGATTCCAGCTTCTGCCGCTCGACCCGCTTGCGCTCATCGGCCGATTCGGACTGCGCGATCATCTGGCTCATGGTGACCACGTCGGACAGGCCGTAGATCATCCACGCCTCGGCGGGCAGGCCATCGCGGCCGGCGCGTCCGGTTTCCTGGTAGTAGCCCTCGATGCTGCGCGGCAGGTCCAGATGCGCCACGAAGCGCACATCGGGCTTGTCGATGCCCATGCCGAAGGCGACCGTGGCCACCATCACCACGCCGTCCTCGCGCAGGAAACGCTGCTGGTTCTTCGCACGGGTGGCCGCATCCAGGCCGGCGTGGTACGGCAGCGCCTCGATGCCCGATTCGGCCAGCCACGCGGCGGTGTCGTCCACCTTGCGTCGGCTCAGGCAGTACACGATGCCGGACTCGCCCTCGTGGCCGAGCAGGAACTCGCCCAGCTGGCGCTTCGCGTTGTGGCGCTGGCCGACCCGGTAGCCGATGTTGGGCCGGTCGAAACTGGAGACGAATTGCCGCGCGTCCTGCAGTGACAGGCGCTCGACGATTTCCTCGCGGGTGCGCGGATCGGCGGTGGCGGTAAGCGCGATGCGCGGCACGTCGGGGAAGCGCTGGTGCAGGATCGCCAGTTCGCGATATTCGGGGCGGAAGTCGTGGCCCCATTGCGACACGCAGTGCGCCTCGTCGATTGCGAACAGCGCCACTTCGGTGCGTTCGAGCAGGTCGAGGAAGCGTGAGGTCAGCAATCGCTCCGGCGCCACGTAGAGCAAATTCAGCTCACCGGCCAGCAGCTGCCGCTCGACCTCGCGCTGCTGGTCCCCCGCCAGGCTGGAATTGAGAAACGCCGCCGCCACGCCGGCCTCGCGCAAGGCGTCGACCTGATCCTGCATCAGCGCGATCAGCGGCGACACCACGATGCCGGTGCCCTGACGCAGCAACGCGGGGATCTGGTAGCACAGCGACTTGCCGCCGCCGGTAGGCATCAATACCAGTGCATCGCCGCCCTCGCCCAGATGCTCGACCACCGCCTGCTGCTGGCCGCGAAAACTGGGATAGCCGAAAACGCTTTGAAGAATGTCGAGGGAAGTGGGCATTCCGGGAATGCTAGCAAATGCAGGGGCGCCGCTTCGCGCAAGCGGGTGTGCGCGGGACGCGCGAGGGCTTGTGGGTTGGCGATGACAGGGGGCTTCTCCCCTTCCGTGGGCGGAGAGAAGAGGCGAAGGCAAGGGGCGCTTTGGCTTGTTGGGGCTTCCCTCTCCTCAATCCTCTCCCGCAAGCGGGAGAGGAGGCGAACGCAAGAGGCGCTTTTACTCTATTGGAGCGGGGGGGCCCCACAGCGCGTGGTCGAGATCGGCGTCGAGGCCGAAACGCGACAGGGGAACGCGACCGTTCTTTACCTCGACGCCTTCGGCACGCAGGCGGCGCGACTGTTCGCGGAAGCCGCGGCTGCCCGGCGGCATCGCGATGTGCCCGCTGGAACGCAGCACGCGGTACCACGGCAGTTCCATGCCGTCGGGCACTTCGCCCAGCAGCCGGCCGACGAGGCGCGCGCGACCGGGCAGGCCGGCGCGTGCGGCGATCGCGCCGTAGCTGGCCACGCGTCCTTGCGGAATGGCGGCGATGGCGGCGTAGATGCGGGCGGCGGCATCGTTCATGGTTCACGCGGCGCAGGGGAATCCGTGTCAGAGTAGCTTCCGACCTTCGCCAGCGGAAGCCGCACCATGCGCCACTTCGAAGCCGTGCGTTCCCACATCGGCAGCCTGCACGAGCTGCGCCACAACGATCCCTACCTGATCAGCTTTGACCTGCAGCTGGCGCAGGATCGCAGCCAGGGGATCTACCTGGCCGAGCTCGAGGACGAGGCGGGACGACGCTATCTGCGCATCTCCACGCCGGTGGGTCCGCTGGCCGGCACCGACCCGAACCGCTGCCTGCGCTTCAACTGGCAACAGCGCACCGGTTTCCTCGCGGTCGCCGACCTGGACGGCTCGCCCTATCTGCACCTGTGCGAAAACCGCCCCTACGAATTCCTCGACCAGGCCGAGCTGCAACGCGTGGTCGGCGAGCTTGGCACGCTGGGCGACGAGCTGGAGCAGCTCATCGCCAACAGCAGCGATTCGCTGTAGCCGAAACTTCGCTCAGGACACCAGCCGGAACAGCAGCACCAGGCCGTAGGCCAGCAACGCGGTGATAGGCAGGGTCAGGATCCATGCCCACACCATCCGCTCGACCACCGACCAGCGGATCGCATTGAAGCGCTTGGCCGCGCCCACGCCCATGATCGAGGCGGACACGTTGTGGGTGGTCGACACGGGAATGCCGAACACCGACGCCACCAGGATCACCGCGGCGGAGCTGGTTTCGGCGGCGAAGCCGTTGATCGGATGCAGCTTGACCATCTTGTGACCCAGCGTCTTGATGATGCGCCAGCCACCGCCGGCCGTGCCGGCGGCCATGGTCAGTGCCGATACCACCTTCACCCACACCGGGATTTCGAAACCGCCGGCCGGGTTGCCGTCGATGCGCAGGAAGCTCAACCAGTGTGGCAACTGGTCGAACTGGTGGGCGGCGGTGCCGCCGGCCAGTGCCAGCGCGATGATGCCCATGCTCTTCTGCGCGTCGTTCATGCCGTGCGCCACGCCCATCGCGCCCGCCGACAGGATCTGCGCCTTGCCGAAGAACGCGTTGACGAACGGCGTGCGCCCGAACCGACGCGACCAGCCCTGCCGGTTGGCGAACCAGGCCAGCAACGCGTACAGCGCACCCATCAGCAGGAAGCTGATGATGAAGCCGCCCAGCGGCGACAGCACCATCGGCACGATCACTTTGGGGATCACGCCGTGGCCCTTGAACACACTGCCCTCGACCCAGATCACCGAATCGAAGTTGTTGCCCGAGGCGGCGATCGCCGCACCGACCAGCGAACCGACCAGCGCATGGCTGGAGCTGGACGGCAGGCCCAGCCACCAGGTGATCAGGTTCCACACGATCGCCGCCAGCAGCGCGCAGATCAGCAGCTGCGAACTCATCTCGATGACGCCGGCATTGATCAGCCCCGAGGCGATCGTGGCGGCCACCGCCGTGCCCATGAACGCGCCGACCAGGTTGGTGCCGGCCGCCATCAGTACGGCCTGTCCCGGCGTCAGCACCTTGGTCGCCACCACGGTGGCGATCGAGTTGGCGGTATCGTGGAAACCGTTGATGTAGGTGAAGGCCAGCGCGATCACCACCACCGCTATGACGATGCTCATGGGCGCTCACCGCAGCTGGGAGAAATCCCGCACGGCGTCGCAGGCCGGCTTGCAATGCACAGGGTCACGGGCGTGGCCTCAGGAGTTCTTCAGCACGATCGAGTAGACGATGTTGCCGACGTCACGGCACTTGTCGATGGCCTTCTCGATCAGCTCGAACAGATCCTTGGACAACATCGCCCGCATCACGTCGCCGCCTTCCACGTACAGCGTGCGGTACGGCGCCAGCAGCATGCGGTCGCCTTCGGACTCCAGCGCCTGCAGGCGATCCTGCAGCTTCTTCACCGGGTCGATGCGCAGGCCGCGGCGCAGCTCGTGCACCATCTGCACCACCACCGCGCTGGACTGCTCCAGCACCAGCGCGCGCTGGGCGAAATCCACGCCGACCAGGCGCCCGGCCACGATCTCATAGCGCTCGGCGAACTTCTCCACGGTCTTGGGAATCTTGTACAGGGCGGAGTTCAGGGCCTCGATGTCCTCGCGATCCAGCGCGGTCACGAAGGTGTTGACCAGGCCTTCGCTGATCTGCGCAGCCAGTTCCTTTTCGCGCGCCCGGGTCACCGCGAACGCGGCCATCACCTGCTCGGCGCCCGACCGGGTCAGCAGTTCGTGCAGCGCCTTGGCGCTTTCGTGGGCAGTCTCGGCGCTCTGTTCGAGCAAACCGTAGAACTTGTCGCCTTTGCCGAAAATCGTCTGCAGTGAAAACATGCGGGCCACGCCTGATCGAACGGAATGACCGGGATGTTACAGGACTGCCGTGCTGCCCTGCATCAATCCGCATCCATCGGCGGGGTGATGCGCAGGGTCAACACCACTTACACTGTGCCCATGCACCCTCCCCCATCATCGCCGCGATGCTGACCCAAATCGCGCTCGTCCTCGTCCTGGCCCTGTGCAACGGCTTCTTCGCGCTGTCGGAGATGGCCCTGGTGGCTTCGCGCAAGAGCCGCCTCAAGCAGATGGCCCTGAACAGCCGCAAGGCAGCCGCGGCATTGCGCCACGCCGAGGCGCCGGAGCACTTCCTGTCCACCGTGCAGGTCGGCATCACCCTGGTCATGCTGATCACCGGCGCGATCGCCGGCGACGCGCTGGGCGGCCACATTGCCGCCGCCCTGGAGGGCACGCGCCTGACCTGGCTGCTGCCCTACGCGCGGATCATCGGCATCGTGCTCGGCTTCGTGCTGATCTCGTACATCCAGATCGTGTTCGGCGAACTGGTGCCCAAGCGGCTGGCGCTGGCCTCGCCGGAGAAGGTGGCCTCCTACGTGGCCATCCCGATGCTGGTGCTGTCGCGGATCACCGCGCCGTTCGTGTGGCTGCTGAACCATTCCAGCAACCTGCTGCTGCGCATGTTGCGGGTCAACCAGCTCGGTAGCGGCATGGTCACCGAGGAGGAGATCCGCCTGCTGGTGGCCGAGAGCGCCGAACAGGGCGTGCTGGACCCGGATGAGCACAACATGGTGAACCGGGTGCTGCGCCTGGGCGACCGCACGGTGGACAGCGTGATGACCCCGCGCATGCGCATCGCCTGGCTGGACATCGCCGGCACCCGCGAGGAAAACATCGAGGTGCTGCGCGAAACGCCGTATTCGCGCTACCCGGTCTACCGCGGCGACGAGAGCGACGTGGTCGGCGTAGTCGAGGTCAAGCGCCTGCTGCACAGCTTCGCCGAAGGCATGCCGGAACTGTTCGAACACCTGTCGAAACCCCTGTTCGTGCCCTCCGCCGCCCGCGCGCTGGACCTGCTGGAGGAATTCCGCGACGCCGAGACGCCGCTGGCGCTGGTGGTCGACGAGTACGGTGACATCGAGGGCGTGGTCACCGTCAACGACCTGCTGGCCGCCGTGGTGGGCGCCAGCCAGATCGGCCACGGCGGAGGCAACGAGGCCAGCCCGATCATGCAGCGCGCCGATGGCAGCTGGCTGATCGACGGCAGCCTGCCCACCGACGACCTGCGCGAACTGCTGCAGATCAGCACGCTGCCGGGCGAGGACGAGCACGATTTCCGCACCGTCGCCGGCATGGTGATGACGGCGCTGGGCCATGTGCCGCAGACCGGCGAAGTGTTCGCCTGGCATGGCATCCGCTTCGAAGTGGTCGACCTCGACGGCGCCCGCATCGACAAGCTGCTGGTCACGCCGGCACCGTCGCTGGAACCGTCCGACGACGAGCAGTAAGGCCAAGAGCACCGCACCTCGGCCCTCCCCTGCTGCACAGGGGAGGGAGCAAGCAAGCTACTTACCGATCTTTCGCCAGCCCGGCCATCCGCTGGGCGTCGGCCAGGATGCCGTGCAGCACGCGCAACTCGCGTTCGTCCGGCTGGGCGCGCTGGAACAGCTTGCGCAGGCGCAGCATGATCGTGGTGGGCTCGCGGCCCTTGTGGAATTCGATGTCGTCCAGGGTCTGCCCCAGGTGGAGGTAGAACTGCTCCATCTGCGCGGCGTCGGCCGGCGGCTCGTCGTGCTCGGGCGGCGGCGCGGGCAAGTCGTCGCCCAGCATCGCCAGGCGCACCTCGTAGGCCATCACCTGCACCGCCTGCGACAGGTTCAGCGAACTGAAGTCGTCCACGCTGGGGATCCGCACCATCGCGTGGCAGCGCGCCAGTTCCTCGTTCTCCAGCCCGGTGCGCTCGTTGCCGAACACCAGCGCCACCTGCTCCCCGCGCATCGCCGCCGCCAGCACCTGTTGCGCCGCCTCGCGGGGGGAAATTTCCGGCAGGTTCACCCCGCGCCGGCGCGCCGACAAGCCCAACGCCAGGCTGGTGCCGGCCAGGCCTTCAACCAGCTCGCGATGGATGCCGGCCCCGGCCAGCACGTCGTCCGCGCCCGCAGCCAGCGCATTGGCCTCCGGGTCGGGGAAGCGGTACGGCGTCACCAGCTCCAGTCGCTGGAAGCCCATCGTGCGGATCGCCCGCGCCGCGCTGCCGATATTGCCCGGATGCGAGGTGCGCACCAGCACGTAACGGATGCGGGCGGCGAGGTCGTGGAGATCGGTCATGCGCTGGGCGGATTGGCGGTGCGGGTCGACAAGGATAGTGGACAAGGGCGCCCGGGGCTCGCCTCTGCTAGAATCGCCGGCCGCAAACCCGCTCTCTTCCAAAGTCGATACCCATGGCCAGACCACACGTCACGATCGCGGCGCGCGCCGCGCGTTCAGCAGGCAATGTGATCCTGCGCTACATGAACCGCATCGACGGGCTGAACATCGTCGAGAAGCAGCAGATGGACTTCGTCTCCGAAGTCGACAAGCTGGCCGAGGCGGAAATCATCAAGGAGCTGCGCCGCGCCTATCCCGACCACGCGATCCTCGCCGAGGAAAGCGGCGCGATCGGCAAGGGCCCGCTGACCTGGGTGATCGACCCGCTGGACGGCACCCACAACTACCTGCGCGGCATCCCGCACTTCAGCGTCTCCATCGCGCTGCTGGAAAAGGGCGTGCCGATCCACGCCGTGGTGTTCGACCCGCTGCGCGACGAGCTGTACACCGCCAGCAAGGGCGACGGCGCCTACCTCAACGACCGCCGCATGCGCGTGTCCAAACGCGAGAACCTGGGCGGCGCGATGATCGCCACCGGCTTCCCGTACCGCCAGCGCGAACACCTGGTGCCGCAGTTGGACATGACCCGCGCCATCCTCGGCCAGGCCGAGGACATCCGCCGCTCCGGCTCCGCCGCGCTCGACCTGGCCTACGTCGCCGCCGGCCGCTACGACGGCTACTTCGAGATCGGCCTGAAGCCGTGGGACATGGCCGCTGGCGTGCTGCTGGTGCATGAAGCGGGCGGTCGCTACTGCGACTTCGCCGGCCGCGACGGCATCCCGGAAAGCGGCAACATCGTCGCCGGCAACCTCAACGTGGCCAAGGCCATGGTCGACGCGATCGGTCAGCAGGCGACGCCGGCGTTGCTCAAGGCCTGAGCGCCTCCCCCCTTCCGTGAAAAAACAACGGTGCCCATGGGCACCGTTGTTTTTGTCATAACGAAACTGGCTCTGCGTCAGCGTGACGCCTGCGCCTGCCGCAGCCGTTTCATGAGAGCCTGCACGAAAAGCAGGTCGGTGACGGAATCGCCCATATCCTCGTCTTCGCTCAAGAGCAATTGCGCCTCGTACTTTTTCAGCGAAAGCAGCAGATACGTCAGTTCCCTGTCTGTGAATTCGAGTGCACTCATCGGTGTTCCAGGTCAATAAATGGAAGTAACAAGATCAATGCCGCGCAGGCTGAACGGAACTTGCGCAACCAACGAAAGGAAGGCGGAAACCGGCATCTTGCGAGTAACCGACAATCGTCCGAGTCGACTCAATATCCTGATTCGTCAGCCTCGCGCAGGAAGCTGCGCAGGAATGGCACGGTGATCCGCCGCTGCGCCGCCAGCGAGGCCTGATCCAGCTTGTCGAGCAGGTCGAGCAGCGCGCCGAGGTCGCGGGCGTAGCGGGCGAACAGCCAATCCAGCACGCTGTCGTCCAGTTCGATGCCGCGTGACGCGGCCTGCGCTTTCAGCACCATGCGGCGTTCGTCGTCGTCCAGCGGTTTCAGCGCGAACTGGGTGCAGGCACCGAGGCGCGAGCGCAGGTCGGGCAGTTCGATGCCGAGCCGGGTGGGCGTGGCGTCGGCGGCGAACAGCAGGGCGCTGCCTTCGGCGCGGGCGCGGTTGTAGAGGTCGAACAGCGCGTGTTCCGCGTCGCGGTTGCCGGCAATGGCGCCCAGGTCGTCCAGGGCCAGCAGTTCGCTGCCGGCGACGCCGCGCAAGGCCGCGGCATGGTCGGCGATCGTCGCCAGCGGCAGGTATTGCACGCGCCGTTCGGCGGCGATGGCAGCCTGGCAGGCGGCCATCAACAGATGGCTGCGGCCGCTACCGCTGGCGCCATGCAGGTAAACCCACGGTGCACCGGGCTGCAGCGCCAACGCCTGCACCGCGGCCAGTGCGGCGGCATTCGCGCCGGCGTGGAAGTGTTCGAAGCGCTGCCGACGCGGCCAGCGCAGCGCGAGCGGCAACTGCGGGATCATGGCGTGGACGAGTCGCCCGGCGATGCCACGTCGACCGCGGAAGTCTCGACCTCACCATCGCGGTGCACGGCCACATCCACCTCGGCGATCACCGGATCGTCTGGCCCTTCCTCGTTGTACAGCTCGCTCATCCGGTAGCGTTCGATCAGGTAGCGCAGCAGCACCATGATCACCGACGCCGCCGGCAGTGCCAGCAGCACGCCGAGGAAGCCGAACAGGTAGCCGCCGGCCAGCACCGCGAACATCACCGCCACCGGGTGCAGGCCGATCTTGTCGCCGACCAGCTTGGGCACCAGCACGTAGCCTTCCAGCAACTGGCCGACCGCGAACACGCCGCAGACCAGCAGCACGTGGGTCCAGTCGCCGTACTGCACCAGCGCGGCGATGATCGCCGCCACGAAGCCGATGATGAAACCCAGGTACGGCACGAAGCTGAGCAGGCCGGCGACCATGCCGATCAGCAGGCCCACTTGCAGCCCGACCATGCCCAGACCGGCGCCGTAGAAGACGCCCAGCGCCAGCATCACCAGCAACTGGCCGCGCACGAAGGCGCCGAGGATCTTGTCCGACTCGCTGGCCAGGTGCGCGATGGTGGGCTGGATCGAGCGCGGCAGCATACCGTCGATCTTCGCCACCAGCCGATCCCAGTCGCGCAGCAGGTAGAACGCCACCACCGGGATCAGCACCAGGTTGGTCAGCGCCATGGCGATGCCCAGGCCCGAACGCGAGACCTTGCCGATCACCGCGGTGGCGACGCCGCCGATCGAGCCGATGTGTTCCTTGATCGCCGTCAGCATCCGGTCGCTGTCGAAGGTGTGCGGGTCCAGGTGCAGTCGCGCCTGCAGCCACGGCCACACGGTGTTCTGCGCCCAGTCGCCATAGCGCGGCAGGTTGCCGACCAGGTTTTCGACCTGGCGCGCGATCAGCGGGATCAACAGCAGCAGCACGCCGACCACCGCCACCAGGATCACCACGAACACGATCGTGGCCGCCCACATCCGGTTGAGGCCGAGCCGCTCCAGCCGGTCGGCCAGCGGGTCGCCCAGATAGGCCAGCATCGCGGCCACCGCGAACGGCATCAGCACCGGCGCCAGCAGCCACATCAGGTAGCCGATCACCAGCACGATCGCCAGCAGCTGCCAGCGCCGCGAAATGTCCCTGTCCTGATTCATCCCGTCACCTCAGCCAGCGCAGGTTCGCGTCGGCGCCCGGATGCGGTTCGCCCTGCAGCAGCAGGTGGCCGCCCGCGGCGAGGTTGGCGGCCAGCGCGCTGATCGGAACCGCCGCCTTGATGTCCAGCAGCACGGCATCGTTCTGCGCGCCCAGGGTCAGCACCTGTTTCACCGTCGGGTCGTCCTGCAAGGTGGAGATCAGCCTGGCGTAATCCATCGCGCTGTCCAGCCCGCTGACCCACAGCTTGCCCTCGCTGGGGCCGGCGCCAATCACGTTGAGCTGCTTGCCCAGCCGGTCGACCAGACCGTTGCCGGCATCGCCCAGCAGGCTGTCCGCGCTCGCGCCCTGCGCAGTCCAGTGCTGGGCCTGGCCGCCGGAAATCAGCGTCCAGTCCGCGCTGTTGCCGGCGAGCTTGCCCAGCAGGACCAGGCCGGTGCGGTATTGCTGGTTGACCCCGGCCAGCGCCGCCGGGTCGGCGGCGGCGATCTTGGCCGGATCGGGCGCGCTGGCCGCATCGGGATACACCACGTTGATGCCGCGCGCGTTGGCACTGGCCGCCAGGCTGGCCAGTGCCGTCTGGTCGAGCAGATGACCATTGCCGTCCTGCACCAGCAGCAGCACGGGCGGCTTGATGCCCGCGCTTTGCACGCCCAGCTTCGAGACCAGCCGGCGCACCGAACCGGGCTCGAAATCCACGTTCAGGATCAGCCCGGTGGCGGCGCGCTGGTACTGGAATTTCTGCACCATGGAGGTGGCCTTGCCCAGGGCATCGGCGTAACCGGCGTTGCTGCGCAGATCCTGCCCGCCGGCGACCCGCGTCAGCACCTGGGCCAGCGCGGTGGAGAACGCCTGGTCGCGCTGGGCGTCGCTGGTGTCGGCCACCGGCACCACCACCGAATACGGCGAGCCGGCGAGCTGGGCATGCAGGGACGGCAAGGCGGCAAAAGCCAGCAGCAAGGTGAGCATCAGCAGGCGGGACAGGCGCATGGGGCAGGCATCTTCTTGGAGAAATCTCCCGGGAAGTCTGCCCAATAGTGTCCCCAGCGTCCATCGCGACGGTGTCGAAGCCGGCGAAGGCGAACGGCAACGGCGCCACAAGCTGGTAAACTTGCGCGTTTCACCCACGCCGCAGATCCTGACCAAGGTCCTCGCCATGTCTGACGCCCTCACCTACCGCGCCGCCGGCGTCGATATCGATGCCGGCAATGCGCTGGTCGAACGCATCAAGCCGCTGGTCAAGCGCACCCTGCGGCCCGAGGTGATGGGCGGGCTCGGCGGCTTCGGCGGCCTGTTCGACCTTTCCGGCCGCTACAGGGAGCCGGTGCTGGTCTCGGGCACCGACGGCGTGGGCACCAAGCTGAAGCTGGCGCAGATGCTGAACCGCCACGACACGATCGGCATCGACCTGGTCGGCATGTGCGTCAACGACGTGCTGGTGCAGGGCGCCGAGCCGCTGTTCTTCCTCGATTACTTCGCCACCGGCAAGCTGGACGTGGACACCGCCGCGGCCGTGGTCGGCGGCATCGCCACCGGCTGCGAGCTGGCCGGCTGTGCCCTGATCGGCGGCGAGACCGCCGAGATGCCAGACATGTATCCGCCGGGCGAATACGACCTGGCCGGCTTCACCGTGGCCGCGGTGGAAAAGTCGCAGATGCTGACCGGCGACGCGATCGTGGCCGGCGACATGGTGCTGGGCGTGGCCTCCAGCGGCCCGCATTCGAACGGTTACTCGCTGGTGCGCAAGATCCTCGATCGGGCGGGCAGCCCGCTGGATCTCGACCTCGGCGGCGTGAAGCTGGTCGACGCGCTGATGGCGCCCACCACGATCTACGTCAAGCCGATGCTGGAATTGCTGAAGAATGAAACCGTCCACGGCATGGCTCACATCACCGGTGGCGGCCTGAAGGAAAACATCATTCGCGTGGTGCCGGATGGCCTCGGCATTGCACTGGATGCCGCCGCGATCGTGCTGCCGCCCGTATTCGACTGGCTGATGCGCGAAGGCAACGTGGCACGCGAGGAAATGTGGCGCACGTTCAACTGCGGCGTCGGCTTCACCGTGATCCTGCCGCGCGATGCGGTGGCCGGCGCGTCCGCGCTGCTGGCCACGCACGGCCTGGCCAGCTCGGTGATCGGCGAGATCGTGCCCGCGCAGGGCGACGAGCGCGTGCATATCGGCTGATCCGTTTGGCCTCCGCACCCGCCAAGGTCGCCGTGCTCGCCTCCGGGCGCGGCAGCAATCTCGCCGCCCTGCTCGACGCGCGTGCGCGCGGCGAACTGCCGGTCGAATTCGTGCTGGTGGGCAGCGACAAGGCCACCGCCGGTGCGCTGCGGCTGGCCGAAGCCGCCGGCATCGCCACCCTGGCGCTGGACCCGCGCAGCTACGCGGATCGGCGCGCGTTCGATCTCGACCTGTTCGAACGAATCACCGACAGCGGCGCCGAATGGCTGGTGCTGGCCGGCTTCATGCGCATCCTCGACGGCGAGGCGCTGCGACCGTGGGCGGGGCGCATCATCAATATCCATCCCTCGCTGCTGCCGAAATACCGGGGCCTGCACACGCATCGTCGCGCGCTGGAAGCCGGCGACGCCGAGCATGGCGCCAGCGTGCATTTCGTCACTGCCGAGCTGGACGGCGGCCCGGTGATCGCCCAGGCGCGCCTGCCGATCGTGGCCGACGACGACGAACAGTCGCTGGCCCAGCGGTTGCTGCCACTGGAACACCGCCTGCTGCCGGCGGTGCTGGCCGACCTGGCCCACGGTCGACTGCAATGGGACGGCCACGGCCCACGCTTCGACGGCCAGTCGCTGGCGATGCCATTGCAACTGGGCGAGCACGGGCTGCAGCCTTAAAGCAGGTTCAGCCCGGCCTGCGCAGACTCGGCGCATGACTATCCGATCCCTGCTTGCTCCCCTGCTCGGCCTTGGCCTGCTGTTCGGCAGCCACGCCGCCGCAGCCACCCAACCCCAGGCCTTCACCGCCACCTACGACGTGCTGCAGGGTGGCCAGCCCATGGGCGTCGCCACGATCCGGTTGCACGCGGCCGGCGACGGCCAGTGGATCTACAGCAAGGACGTCAAGGGCACCGGCGGACTGGCCGCCCTGCTCGGCGCCAGCGTCAGCGAATCCTCGCGTTTCCGCTGGAAAGGCGACGTGCCCGAGGCGATCAGCTACGACTACCGGATGCAGGCCGCAGTGAAGCAGAAGCAGCGACACCTGGTGGTGGACTGGGCGGAAAACCGGGTCAGCGTCGACGAGGGCAAGGGCGCGCAGAGCTATCCCGCCAGTCCCGGCATGGTCGAACGCAACACCCTGGCGCTGGCGCTGGGGTTGGCGCTGCGCGACGGCAGGCAGCAGATCGCCCTGCCGGTGGCGGTACGCCAGGAAGTGCAGACGCAGAACTTCAAGGTCAGCGGCAAGGAAACCGTCAAGGTACCCGCCGGCAGCTTCGACGCCGAACGCATCGACCGCACCGACGCCGACCGCGGCTTCAGCGCCTGGTACGCCCCCGACCGCTACCCGCTGCCAGTGAAACTGGCCCAGCACGACGGCGGCGACCTGGTGCTGGAGCTGGTGAGCTACCGGGCCGAGTAAGCCCAAACCCGCATCCCCGGCAGACCCGCCGCCCCGGCAAACCCGTAGCCCCGGCAAACCCGTAGCCCCGAGAGCACCTTGATCCCTCCCCCTGCTCGCAGGGGGAGGAAGGGAGGGGGTAGCTCAGGCCCTCGAGGAAAATCGGCGGAACCCGCGGGGTAGCCCAAGCCCTCGCGGAAAAATGGGGCGGAACCAGCCCCTGCTACGCAGAAGAGGGAGCAAGACGAAGGATCAGTTCGGCAGACGCCGAATCTTCGCGCCAAGAACGCCGAGCTTCTCCTCGATGTTCTCGTAGCCGCGATCGATGTGGTAGACGCGGTCGACGGTGGTGTCGCCCTTGGCCACCAGGCCGGCCAGCACCAGGCAGGCCGAAGCGCGCAGGTCGGTGGCCATGATCGGCGCGCCGCTCATCCGGGACACGCCCTGGATCACCGCGGTGTTGCCTTCGAGCTGGATGTTCGCACCCAGTCGCTGCAATTCCTGCGCATGCATGAAACGGTTCTCGAACACCGTCTCGGTCACCACGCCTGTGCCTTCGGCCACGCAATTGAGCGCGGTGAACTGCGCCTGCATGTCGGTGGGGAACGCAGGGTATGGCGCGGTGCTGATGTTGACCGCCTTCGGCCGACGGCCACCCATGTCCAGCTCGATCCAGTCGTCGCCGGTGGAGATGTGTGCGCCGGTCTCTTCCAGCTTGGCCAGCACGGCCTCCAGCGAGCTGGCCCGGGCATGGCGGGCACGCACCTTGCCGCCGGTCATCGCCGCGCCGACCAGGTAAGTGCCGGTTTCGATGCGGTCGGGCAGCACGTCGTGCTGGGCGCCGTGCAGTCGTTCGACGCCATGGATCACCATGGTCGAGGTGCCCACGCCCTCGATCTGCGCGCCCATCGCGATCAGGCAGTGCGCCAGGTCGACCACTTCCGGCTCCTGCGCCGCGTTCTCGATCACCGTGGTGCCCTGCGCCAGCGTGGCCGCCATCATGATGTTCTCGGTGCCGGTGACGGTGACCATGTCCATCACGATGCGTGCGCCCTTCAGCCGCGATGCCTTCGCCTTGATGTAGCCGTTTTCGACCGTGATCTCGGCGCCCAGCGCCTGCAGGCCGCGGATGTGCTGGTCGACCGGACGCGAGCCGATCGCGCAGCCGCCCGGCAGCGAGACCTCGGCCTGGCCGAAGCGCGCCACCAGCGGCCCCAGCACCAGGATCGAGGCGCGCATCGTGCGCACCAGGTCGTAGGGCGCCACGCAGGTGCTGGTGGTGCGCGGGTCGACGTGCATCTTCATGCGGTCGTCGAGCACCAGTCGCACGCCCATCTGACCGAGCAGCTCGATGAAGGTGGTGACGTCATGCAGGTGCGGCACGTTGCCGATGCTCACCGGCTCGTCGGCCAGCAGGCACGCAGCGAGGATGGGCAGCACGGCGTTCTTGGCGCCGGAAATGGCAACCTCGCCGTTGAGTGGCGTGCCGCCGCTGATCAGGATTTTGGCCATGGGTGCAGGGAATCGGGAATGGAGAATCGGGAATGGGAAATCGGAGGAGTCGAGGTCGGGCGCGGAACTGGACGGAATGGCCTTTGACCATTCCCCATTCCCTATTCCCGAATCCCGGCTTCTTCCGGAGTCAATGTCTTCAGCGCCAGCGCGTGGATCGCACCGCCCATCAGCTCGCCCAGCGTGGCGTACACCAGCCGATGCCGGGCCAGCGGCAACTTGCCACCGAACTGGCTGGCCACCACGGTGGCCTCGAAATGCACGCCATCGGCACCGCTGACCTCCGCCTTTGCACCGGGCAGGCCCTGTTCGATCATCGCCTGGATGCGGCTGGAGTCCATCGGGTAGTGTTCCATGAGGTGGTCGGGCCAGCCGGAAGGCGGATTCCCGCTGGATCGGAATCCTTTGTGCTGGCTTATGACGTTAAAATGGGAAGATGCCATGGTAATGGAAATACGCTGGCGCAGAAATGACGAGGGCTCGGCAGCCGGCGGAACCGGCCCGCTTTCCATCGCCCTCCGTGTCCCCGCCACCTTGCCTGAGCCCTCATGAACGCACGCACCGCCCCACCCCTCCCGACCTCGCTGGATGCCGACCTGGTCACCCGCAGCGCGCGCACGGTGGTCGCCACCGAAGCGGCCGCCGCGCTGGCGCTGGAATCGCGGATCGGGCCGGAGTTCGTCGAGGCCTGCCGGCTGATCCTGGGCTGCAAGGGCCGCGTGGTGGTCAGCGGCATGGGCAAGTCCGGCCATATCGGGCGCAAGGTCGCCGCCACCCTGGCCTCCACCGGCACCCCGGCATTCTTCGTGCATCCGGGCGAGGCCAGCCATGGCGACCTCGGCATGATCCTGCCGCAGGACGTGGTGCTGGCGCTGTCCTATTCCGGCGAGACCGACGAACTGCTGCTGATCCTGCCGGTGATCAAGCGCCAGGGCATCCCGCTGATCGCGATCACCGGACGCCCCACCTCCTCGCTGGCGACCCAGGCCGACGTGCACCTGGACGGCAGCATCTCCAGCGAAGCCTGCCCGCTGGGCCTGGCGCCGACCACCAGCACCACGGTGGCGCTGGTGTGGGGTGACGCGCTGGCGATCGCCCTGCTCGAGGCGCGCGGGTTCACCTCGGACGACTTCGCCCGCTCGCACCCGGCCGGTGCGCTGGGCCGTCGCCTGCTGTTGCACATCAGCGACGTGATGCATACCGGCGACGACGTGCCGAAGATCTCGCCCGACGCCGGGATCACCGCCGCCCTGGTCGAGATGACCCGCAAGCACCTGGGCATGACCGCCGTGGTCGACGCCGATCAGCGCCTGCTGGGCGTATTCACCGACGGCGACCTGCGCCGCGCGCTGGACGACGAAGGCGTGGACCTGCGCGGGGCCACCGTGGCCGAGCTGATGACCCGCGGCCCGAAAACCATCGGCGCCGACAAGCTGGCGGCCGAGGCGGCGCAGCTGATGGAGAAATACCAGATCCACGCCCTGCTGGTGGTCGACGACGAACAGCGCGTGGTCGGCGCGTTGAACATTCATGATCTGCTCCGGGCGCGTGTGGTCTGATCCCGATTTGCCCCGGCAAATCGGAAAATCAGGCAAACCCGCCTTTCGAGGCTTTTCACAGCAACCATGGACTCATGACCTACCTCGCCAACCTCTCCGCCGACATCCTCACCCGCGCCGCGAAAATTCGCCTGGCCGTGTTCGACGTGGATGGCACGCTGACCGACGGCCGCCTGTGGTACGGCGAGGATGGCCGCGAAACCAAGGTCTTCCACGTGCATGACGGCCTGGGCCTGAAGCGGCTGCAGGCGAACGGCGTGCAGGTGGCCATCATCACGGCACGCATCAGCCACCCGGTGTCGCTGCGCGCCGAGGAACTGGGCATCAGCCACGTCTACCAGGGCCAGGGCGACAAGCGCGGCTGCCTGCAGCAATTGCTCGACGCCCTGCAGCTGACGCCCGAACAGGCCGCCTTCGTCGGCGACGACCTGCCCGACCTGCCGCCGATGCACATCGCCGGGCTCGCCGTGGCGGTGGCCAACGCCCACCCCTGGGTGGCCGAGGCGGCGCACTGGCAGACCACCCGCAGCGGCGGCATGGGCGCGGCGCGCGAGGCCTGCGACCTGATCCTGCACGCCCAGGGCAAGAGCGACGCCGAACGGGAGCGCTGGCAGTGAGCCTGCGCCTGTGGCTGCGCGACCGGCGCCTGCCGGCCGCGACCATCGCGATCGCGCTGGCCGCCGGCGTCGCCCAGATCCTGCTGTGGTGGTTCGGTCCGGCGCCCAGGACCAACGACTTCGTGGGCCCGCCCCGCTCGGGCTACACCCTGACCAACGCCCGCATGACCGAGTTCAACGCCGAGGGGAAGCCCAGCTTCCACCTGCAGTCGCCGCACCTGGAACGCCGCGAGGGCGACGACTCGCTGTACCTGAATTCACCCACGTTCCAGCTGCCGGCGAACCAGGCTGGCGTTCCGGACTGGCAGGGCAAGTCGTTGTATGGCTGGGTCAACAAGAGCGGCACCGAACTGAAGCTGCAAGGTCCGGTGGACATGCGCCGGGCAGCCTTCCGCGATGCGCCCGCCGCGCAGATCCAGACCGCCGACATCACCGCCTGGCCGAAACAGAACCGGCTGGAAACCGCCGCGCCCGCGCAGATGGTGCAAGGCGGCACTAGAATCAGCGGTATCGGCATGCGCGCCGACCTGAATGACAAACACCTGGAGCTGCTCGATGACGTTCATGCCACCTTCCCGCCGCGCAAGCGCTAGGTTCGCGCTCGGCATTGCCGCTCTGGGCCTGCTCGCGGCACAACCTGCCCTGGCGAAAAAGAGCGACCGCCAGCAGGAAATGCACGTCGGCGCGAAACATTTCGACGGTTTCCAGAAGCCCAACAGCGTCAGCACGCTGAGCGGCAGCGTGGTGATCACCCAGGGCACCCTGAAAGCCACCGGGGCGCAAGCCAAGGTGTATTTCGACGGCGACAGCCAGATCAGCCGGGTGGTGATCACCGGCAGCCCGGCCCATCTCGAGCAACTGGACGAGAACAACAACCTGGTGCTGGGCGACGCCGCCACGCTCGACTACGACAACCTCAAGGGGGTCGCCGTGCTCAGCGGCAACGCCTCGATCACCCAGAAGGGACGTGGCGACGCCCACGGCGACAAGCTCACCTACAACACCGAGACCAGCCAGATGACCGGCGAAAGCAGCGGCGACGGCCTGGTCCACATGACCTTCAAGCCGAAGGCGAAACCTGCCGACGACGCGGCGCCCGCCGCATCCTCGAGCGCACCGGCCAAGCCGGCCACGCAGGGACAGCCGTAACCGATGCTCTCCGCCGAAGGTCTGCAAAAGAGTTTCAAGTCGCGCCAGGTCGTGCGCGAATTCGGTTTCTCGATCCGCGAGGGCGAAGTGGTCGGCCTGCTCGGCCCCAACGGCGCGGGCAAGACCACCTGCTTCTACATGGTGGTGGGACTGATCGAGGCCGACGCGGGCAGCATCAAGCTGGACAAGCTCGACATCACCGGCCTGCCGATGCATGCGCGCGCCAAGCTCGGCATCGGCTACCTGCCGCAGGAAGCGTCGGTATTCCGCCGGCTCAGCGTGTCCGACAACATCATGGCGGTGCTGGAACTGCGCGACGGCCTGACCGCGCAGCAGCGCGAGACCGAACTGGAAAGCCTGCTGGACGAGCTGAAAATCGCCCACATCGCCGAACAGAAAGGCATCAGCCTGTCCGGCGGCGAGCGGCGCCGGGTGGAAATTGCCCGGGCGCTGGCCGCCAACCCCCGCTACATGCTGCTGGACGAACCGTTCGCCGGCGTCGATCCGATCTCCGTGGGCGAAATCCAGCGCATCGTGCGCCACCTCAAGGAACGCGGCATCGGCGTGCTGATCACCGACCACAACGTGCGCGAGACCCTGGGCATCTGCGACCGCGCCTACATCCTCAACGAGGGCGAAGTGCTGTCGCGCGGCACGCCGGCGCACATCCTGGCCGACGACAAGGTGCGCGAGGTGTACCTGGGCCGCGAGTTCCGGCTCTGAAAAAGCTGTCGCGGCATCTTTTGGCGCCACGGGAATCTATGGCCGCGCCCGCAGGCTCGGGTTACGATGGCCCGCGTCCCCTTCCGATCCGGCTGGCATGAAACCCGCACTGCAGTTTCGCCTCCACCAGCAGCTGACGCTGACGCCGCAATTGCAGCAGGCCATACGCCTGCTGCAGCTGTCGCAACTGGAGCTGGAGACCGAGCTGCGGCAAATCGCCGAAAGCAATCCGCTGCTGGAATTCGCCGAGGAGATCGAGGACGAGGAAGCCCCCGAGGTCAGCGAGGCCGAATTCGACTACCCCAGCGTCGAGGCGGTGGCCACGGCCGGCAGCAATGACGAGGGCGAAAGCAGCGAGTGGGCTGACGGCGGCGGCACGGCGGAAGCGCCCATCGACTTCTCCAGCAGCAGTTCGAGCAGCAGCTCCGGCTCGCGTGGCGACGACGACTTCGAGCCGCAGAGCGTCGCGCCGGAAACGCTGCAGCAACACCTGCTTTGGCAGCTCAACCTCGCCTCGTTCAGTCCGCGCCAGCACCTGATCGCCACGGTGCTGATCGATGCGCTGAACCCCGCCGGCTACCTGGCCGAGGGCCTCGATGCGGTCATCGCCGCCCTGCCCGCCGGTTTCGATGCCAGCATGATCGAGATCGAGACCGTGCGCCGCCAGTTGCAGGGATTCGATCCCACCGGCGTGGCCAGCCTCGACCTGCGCGACTGCCTGCGCGTGCAGCTGGAACAGTTCGATGCCGCCACGCCGCAGCGCGAACTGGCGTTGCACATCGTGGACAGCGAACTGGACCTGCTGGCCCGCAACGACATCGCCCGGCTGGCCCGGCGCCTGCGCGCCAGCGAGGACGACGTGGCCGAGGCGGCGGTATTGATCCGCAGCCTGGACCCGCGCCCCGGCGCGGCGCTGGACACCACGCCGGTGGAATACGTGGCGCCGGATGTCTACGCCCTGCGCGACGGCCCCCGCTGGCGGGTCAGCCTGAATGCCGACGCGCAGCCGCGGCTGGGCCTCAACCAGCACTACTGCGGGCTGATCGCCAAGGCGCGCGGCGAGGATGCCAGCTGGATGCGCGGCCAGCTGCAGGAAGCGCGCTGGCTGATCAAGAGCCTGGAATCGCGCGCCGAGACGCTCCTGAAAGTGGCCGACGCGATCGTGCGGCGGCAAAGCGCCTTCCTCGACTACGGCCCCGAGGCGATGCACCCGCTGGTGCTGCGCGAGGTGGCCGAGGAGGTCGGCATGCACGAATCGACCATCTCGCGGGTCACCACGCGCAAGTACCTGCATACGCCACGCGGCACCTTCGAGCTGAAATACTTCTTTTCCAGTGGCGTATCCACCGAGGACGGCGGCAGCGCCTCGGCCACCGCCATCCAGGCCATGCTGCGCAAACTCATCGACGCCGAAGACGTGCGCAAGCCGTTGTCCGACCTCGCCATCACTGAGGAGCTCAAGCGCAAGGGCATCCAGGTTGCCCGTCGCACCGTCGCCAAGTACCGGGAAGGCCTGCGCATTCCCACCTCCAGCGAGCGCCAGCGCGCGGGCTGAACGCCTCGTCGCGGCGGGAACTTGGTTAACGAAAATTCGCTCCCATACCTGTTACAGAATGACTGACGATGTGTCGGCGCCTGCGGCCCGACGCGTCCACCCCGCCGCGACAACGCGGCACTGCACCACCAGAGGAGGCGACCCATGCAATTCCAACTCAGCGGCCAGCAGATTGAAGTCACCCCGGCCTTGCGCGAACACGCCACGGCCAAGCTCGACCGCCTCACTCGCCTCGACGACAAGCTGATGAGCCTCGCGATCGTGCTTTCGGTCGACAAGCTGCAGCAGCGCGCCGATGGCACGCTCAACGCGGTCGGCGCCACCCTGCATGCCGAGGCCACCGAGGCCGACATGTATGCCTCGATCGACGTGCTGTTCGACAAGCTGGTCGCCCAGTTGCGCAAGCACCGCGAGAAAGTGGCCGACAAGCATCAACGCGAAGCGCGCGAGGAGCGCCAGTACGGCTGATCCCGTCGCTTGAACGCCACCCGGAACGGCCCGCCACGTGCGGGCCGTTTCCTTTTCTGAACACGTACCACCGTCCAAGCTGGCACAATGGCCGCGTCGCCGCGAAGCCCCGCCGGGCAACGACACGCGGCGCAGAGGACTGAGCTTGGACCGGATCAGCGCGCGACAACTCTACGATGGTGTCCACGAACGCATGGCCCTGCGCTGGGTGTCGGGCATGCGTGGCGAATCGCGCGTGCTGGAGCCGGGCGTGGCGCAGTCGCGGCGGCCTTCGCTGATCGGCTACCTCAACGTCATCTACCCGAACAAGGTGCAGATCATCGGCTCGGAGGAGCTGAACTTCCTCGACGGGCTGGACTCGCGCCAGCGCTGGGAGGTGATGCACAAGATCGCCGCCTACCAGCCGGTGGCCCTGATCGTGACCAAGGACCAGCCGATCCCCGCCGACCTGCGCGAGGTCGCCGAGGAAACCGGCACGCCGCTGTGGACCAGTTCCAAGCGCGGCCACGAACTGCTGACCTACCTGCAATACCACCTGGCGCGCATGCTGGCGGCGAAGATCACCCTGCATGGCGTGTTCATGGAGGTCTTCTCGATCGGCGTGCTGATCACCGGCGAAGCCGGCTCGGGCAAGAGCGAGCTGGCGCTGGAACTGATCAGCCGCGGCCACCGGCTGGTCGCCGATGACGCCACCGAATTCACCCTGATCGCGCCGGACGTGATCGACGGCACCTGCCCCGAGCTGCTGCAGGACCTGCTGGAAGTGCGTGGCCTGGGCGTGCTCAACGTGCGCGAGATGTTCGGCCACATGTCGGTAAAGCCGTCCAAATACCTGCGCCTGGTGGTCCACCTGAAGCCGCTGCGCGACGGTGAGGACATCGACGCGCTGACCCGTCTGACCGGCGACATCGGCCATCGCGAGGTGTTCGACGTGCAGGTGCCGAAGATCACCCTGCCGGTCGCCTCCGGCCGCAACCTCGCCGTGCTGGTCGAGGCCGCCGTGCGCAGCCATGCGCTCAAGAGCAAGGGCATCGATCCGGCGCAGACCTTCATTGACCGTCAGGCGCACCAGTTGCGCCGGCTGCCGCCATGGTGAACGCATGAACGGAAACACTCCCCTGCTCGACCTGCAGGTCGACCCCAGCGAGATCCACCTGATCGTGCTCACCGGCATGTCCGGCGGCGGCAAGACGGTGGCGCTGCGCGCGATGGAGGACCTGGAGTTCTACTGCGTCGACAACCTGCCATCGGCCCTGCTGCCGCAGCTGGTCAACGCGGTGATCCAGGGCAACAGCAAGCACCGGCGCATCGCGGTGGGCGTGGACGTGCGCAATCGCGGCACCGACTTCGCCCACATGCCGACCGTGCTGTCCGAGCTGGCCGCCGCCGGCGTGCAGGTGCACCTGGTGTTCCTGGACTGCCGCGACGAGGTGCTGATCAAGCGCTACTCGGAAACCCGCCGCCGCCATCCGCTGGCCACCCGCGGCGTGTCGCTGGCCGACGCGATCGTCGAGGAGCGCCGGCTGCTGCGCCCGCTGATGGCGATCGCCGAGAAGGTGATCGACTCCAGCGAACTCAACGTGCACCAGTTGCGTCGCCTGGTGGCCACCGGCTACGCCCAGGCCACCGAGGGACTGACCCTGATGTTCCAGTCGTTCGCCTTCAAGCGCGGCCTGCCGCTGGATGCCGATTTCGTGTTCGACGCGCGCTGCCTGCCCAATCCGCACTGGCAGGCCCACCTGCGTCCGCTGTCGGGCAAGGACGCGCCGGTGCGCGAGTTCCTCGAAGCCGAACCCCTGGTCGGCGAATACTTCGCCGACACCGCGCGCTGGCTGGATGCCTGGCTGCCCCGCTTCGAACAGGACGACCGCAGCTACGTGACCATCTCGATCGGCTGCACCGGCGGCCGGCATCGTTCGGTCTACCTGGTCGAAAAGCTGGCCGCCTATTATCGTGACCGCCGCGAGGGCGTGCTCGCCTTCCATCGCGAGCTGGAGTGAACCGGCATGACTTCGGCAACCCGCAGGAAACAGCAGCCATGAGCGTGGGCGTGCTGCTGATGACCCACGAAGCGGTCGGTCACGCGATCATCTCGGCCGCGCACCACGTGATGCCGAAGCTGCCCTTGCGGGTGGACGCGGTGGAGGTGCCGCCCAATGCCGATCCCGACGTGATGCGCACGCTCACCGCGCATCACGCCCGCGAACTCGACCACGGCGATGGCGTGCTGATCCTTGCCGACCTGTACGGCGCCACGCCGTGCAACATCGGGCTGTCGCTGGGTGCGCTGGGCGTGCGCCTGCGCTGCGTCTCCGGGCTCAACCTGCCGATGCTGCTGCGCGTACTCAACTATGCGGAAAAACCGCTGGACGAACTGGCCGAGATCGCGGCCAGCGGTGGCCGCGGGGGAATTTTCATCGACCATGCCTGACTCCATCCATGCTTGAACAAGAAGTCGTCATCTCCAACAAACTCGGACTGCACGCCCGCGCCTCGGCCAAGCTGGTGCAGCTGGTGCAGGGCTTCAAGTCCACCGTGTGGCTGATCAGCAAGGGCCGCGAGGTCAACGCCCAGAGCATCATGGGCGTGATGATGCTGGCCGCCGGCCTGGGCAGTCCGCTGACCATCCGCGCCGAAGGCCCCGACGAGGAACCTGCGCTCGCCGCCGTGGTCGAGCTGTTCGAGCGCAAGTTCGACGAGGGGGCGTAGTGATGCAGGGAATCGGGAATCTGGAACCGGGAATCGGCAAAGCCGACTGCACCAGGTTGACGGTGCATCGCCGGCCTGCGCGCGCCCTGCTCCTGACCATTCTCCATTCCCCATTGCCCATTCCCGACTCCGCAAGGAGCCAAGCGTGAGACACATCCTTCCCGGCACCGTCGCCGCCCATGGCATGGCGCTTGGCCGTGCGCGGCTGGTGCAGCCCAGTCGTTACGCGGTCGACAACCGTCCGCTGGGCGAGGACGAGATCGAGGGCGAACTGGAACACCTGCACCGCGCACTCGACACGGCGCGGCAGGAACTGCGCGAACTGCGCAACCGGCTGCACGGCGCGCTGGCCCGCGAGGTCAACGAATTCATCGACGCGCACAGCCTGCTGCTGGACGACGCCGAACTGCTCCGCGGGCTCGACGACCTGGTCCGGATCGGCCACTACCGCGCCGGCGCCGCGCTGAAGAAGCAGCGCGATCGCCTGTCCGCCGTGTTCGAGGCGATGGACGACCCCTACCTGCGCAGCCGCAAGGAAGACGTCGAGCAGGTGATCAACCGGGTGATCTCCGCGCTGCAGCGGCAGACCAGCCCGGAAGAGCGCAAGCTGGCCGCCCGCGTGGGCGAAATCCTGGTGGCCGATTCGATCGCGCCGGGCGACATGGCGCAGCTGGCCGGCAACGGCCTGCTCGGCGTGGTCGCCAGTTCCGGCAGCGCCTATTCGCACAGCGCGATCCTGGCGCGCAGCCTGGGCCTACCGATGCTGGTGGGCACCCGCGATGCGCTGTCCAACATCCACGACGACGACCTGATCCTGCTCGACGCCGAACGGGGCGAGGCGATCGTCCATCCGACCGCGCAGGACCTGTCGCGCTACCGCGCCTGGCAGCGCGAGGCGGCCATCGAGGGACGCCGCCTGGCCAAGCTGGCCAACGCGCCCACCCGCACCCGCGACGGCGTCGAGATCGCCCTGCTGGCCAATGCGGAAACGCCATCGGACGTGGCCATGGCCCGCGCCCGCGGCGCCGATGGCGTGGGCCTGTACCGCACCGAATTCCTGTTCCTCAAGCACAAGGGCCTGCCCTCGGAAGACGAACAGTTCATCGCCTATCGCGACCTGGTGATGGGCATGGGCGGCCTGCCCGTCACCATCCGCACGCTGGACCTGGGCGCCGACAAGGCCGACGCCGCCGGGCTCAGCCTGCGCGGCGAGGATAACCCCGCGCTGGGCGTGCGCGGCGTGCGCCTGTCGCTGCGCTATCCCGCGGTGTTCACCACGCAGATCCGCGCGATCCTGCGCGCCGCCTGCTACGGTCCGGTGCGCGTGCTGGTGCCGATGGTGACCCAGCCCGACGAACTGATCGCGGTGCGCACGCTGTTCAAGCTGGCGCGCCAGGACCTGAAGCGCGAGAACATCGACCTGCCCGAAAAACTGCCGCTGGGCGCGATGATCGAGGTGCCGGCGGCGGCGATCAACGTGCGTGCCCTGCTGGAGCACGCCGACTTCCTCGCCATCGGCACCAACGACCTGGCCCAGTACGTGCTGGCCGCCGACCGCGGCAACGATGCGCTGGAGAACATCTACAATCCGCTGCAACCGGCGCTGCTGCGACTGATCTCGCACGTGCTCAGCGCCGGCCGCCGGGCGAAGAAGCCGGTCAGCCTGTGCGGTGAAATCGCCGGCGACGTGAATTTCACCGCGCTGCTGCTGTTGCTGGGCCTCAACGAATTCAGCATGCACCCGGCGCAGATCCTGCAGGTGCGCGACCGCCTCGCCACGCTCGACCACGCCGACCTGCGCCGCAACCTGGCCCGCCTGCTGCGCGCCCACACCCATGAGCAGGCCGAGGCGATGTTGCGCGAGATCGTGAGCCGTTCGCAGGAGCAGGCGCTGCCCGCCAGCGCTTCCACGTAAATCATCGCGGGTTTCCGGTGCGGCAAGGCGGCGCGGGCTTCAGGCGGCGATCTAGAAACCGATGCTGTCGAGAAACGCCTCCAGCAACGCACCCCGGTATTTCTGCCGGTGCAGCAGCAGCGAGAGTTTGCGTTGCAGATCCAGGAACGGCGTCTTCAGCGCCTTCAGCCGTCCGGTTGCCAGGGCATCGGTGACCGCCACCGAAGGCAGGCAGGCGATGCCCAGGCCTGCGACCACGGCCTGCTTGATCGCCTCGATCTGGTCCAGCTCCAGCACCGTCTCGCCCGGCGGCAGCTGTGACAGCACCCGCTCGCTGGTGGCGCGCGTGGCCGAACCCGGCTCGCGCAACACCCAGCGGGCACCGGCGAAATCCGCGGGTTTCAAGCCCCGCTTGCGCGCCAGCGGATGCTCCGGCGGCGCGCACACCACCAGCGAATCGTCGCGCCACGGTCGCACTTCCAGCAATGGATGGGCCACCGGCCCCTCGACGCAGCTGATGTCCAGGCTGTGCTCCAGCATGCCTGCGGTGATCGTCTCGGTGTTGGCCACGCGCAGCCGAATCGCCACCTGCGAATGCGCCCGCACGAAGCCGCCCAGCAATTCGCCGACCAGGTAATTGCCCACCGTGTTGCTGGCGCCGATGCGCAGCTCGCCGCCCAGTTCGGCACCGTCCTCGCGGCCGCGGCGACCGAACTCGGCATGTCGCTCCAGCAGCTCCTGCGCCAGCGGCAACAGTTCGCGGCCACGGGCGTTGAGGTGCAAGCGGCCGCGCTCGCGGTCGAACACCGGCCCGTCCAGTTGGCGCTCCATCTCGGCCAGCGCCATGCTGGCCGCCGGCTGGGTCAGGTGCAGTCGTTCGGCCGCGGCACGCACGCTGCCCAGCAGCGCGATCTGCACGAACACGTCCATCTGTCGCGGGCTGATGTTGATCATCAGCCGAGTTTATACGACCAATCACATATTCCAAGTTCTGGTTATGGACTGCACGGCGGACAATGGCCGCCATTCCAGGAGTCCAGCATGTCCGCCCCCGCTTCCGTCGCCACGCCCAACCCCTTGCTGCAACGCGCGCCTGGCTTGTTGCTGGCGGTGGCGATCGCGCTGCTGGCCTGGTTGCTGGGCCGCTGGGCGCCGCTGATCGGCGGGCCGGTGATCGGCATCGTGCTGGGCATCGTGGTCGGCAATACGCTGCCGCTGGGCGCGCGTTACGCGCCGGGCATCGCGTTCGCCGGCAAGAAGGTGCTGCAGTGGTCGATCATCGCGCTGGGCTTCGGGCTCAGCCTGGACCAGGTGGCGAAGACCGGGCTGGAGTCGCTCTCGGTCACCCTGATCACGATGACGATGGCCTTCCTTTCCGCCTGGGCGCTGGGCCGCTGGCTCGGCGTGCACGACAAGCTGATGGTGCTGATCGGCGTGGGCACCGCGATCTGCGGCGGCTCGGCGATCGCCGCGGTGACGCCGATCATCCGTCCCGACGACCACGACACCGCCTTCGCGATCTCCACCATCTTCCTGTTCAACGTGGTCGCCGTGTTGCTGTTCCCCCTGCTCGGCCACCTGATGCACCTGTCCGACCTCGGTTTCGGCCTGTGGGCCGGCACCGCGATCAACGACACCTCGTCGGTGGTCGCCGCCGGCTACAGCTACAGCCACGCCGCCGGCGACTACGCCACCATCGTCAAGCTGACCCGCGCCACCCTGATCATCCCGGTCTGCCTGGTGCTGGCCTTTGTGGTCGCCGCCCGCGAGAAGCGCAAGCATGCCGAAGCCGGCAGCAGCGGCCACTTCAGTCTGGCCAGCATCTTCCCGTGGTTCATCCTGTGGTTCCTGGTCGCCTCGGCGCTGCGCACCGCCGGCCTGATCCCCGTGGCCATCCAGCCGTCCATTCACCTGCTCGCCGAATTCCTGATCATCGTGGCGCTCACCGCGATCGGCCTGTCCGCCAACCTGCGCAAGATGATCTCCAGCGGCCCCCGCCCGATCCTGCTCGGCCTGGGCGTGTGGATCGCGGTGGCAGTGAGCAGCCTGCTGGTGCAACTGGTGATCGGGCGGCTCTGAGCCACTGCTCGAGGCGTGACCCTGCGCCAACCACCTGCCATGCTTTGCCGACCACGCCCGCATCCAGCGGCACATAGGGAAATGTCAAATGATGAAACAGGTGATTTTTGCCGCCCTGGCGCTCGGTCTTCTCACCTCCTGCAGTTCCAGAAAGCTTTCTGCCGATGAATGCGGGACCTTGATCGACAAGGAAATCGACTTCGCCGTCTCGGTCATGCCGCCTGATGCCGAAGACTGGTTCCGCAAATCACACGCGGATGACCGTGCCGATCTCGTGGCCAAGTGTGTTGCGCGCAAAACCCATCGCAAGTATTACAACTGCATGAGCAAGGCCAACGATCCGTCGGCCCTGCGAAAATGCGTCATGGACGAAGGCCGGCGCAACAAGTAGAACTTGGAGAATGGGCATCATGCAGAGCATCGCGATGCTCCGCTGGCAGGATGGCAACGGGATATTCCACGCTGCCTCCCTGCATGACCCTCGACGCTTACGCCTTGCCCTGCTCCACCAGCGTCAACGCCACCTTGTCTCTCAGATACACCGGCAAGGCCAGCTCGGGCGCCTGTGCATGGCCAGCCGCAAACTCGCGCATGGCCAGTTCGGCGACGTGCGCAGCTTGCGGGTAGCAATGACCATCGGCCGAATGCAGGGTGCCAGTAAGGCGCTGGCTCAGCACGGTGGCGTAGGTGGCCCAGCCGCTGCCGACCACCTGCCAGGCATCCGCTTCAGGCAACACCAGGGTATCGGCGGTGCAGATGCGTTCGTCGTCCAGCGCGACCAGGCCGCCGTTGTCGTCGCGGCGGTAGCAGGCAGCGTAGATTTCGCCCATGCGCGCGTCGATCACCGCGAGGATGGCGGTGCCTTCCTCCTCCGGCGCCTCCAGCGCCAGCGCGGCGAGCGAGGAAACGGTGATCACCGGCAGGTCCAGCGCCAGCGCCATGCCCTGCGCCAGCGACACGCCCAGGCGCACGCCGGTGAACGCGCCGGGGCCGCGGCCCACGGCGATCGCGTCGAGCGCTTGGCGGCCGATGCCGGCTTCGGCCAGCAGTTCGTCGGCCATCGGCAACACCAGTTCGGTGTGCCGGCGCGGCGCGATTTCGCTGCGGGCGATCAGTTCGTCGCCGTGGATCAGGGCGACGGAGCAGGCTTCGGTGGCGGTTTCGATCGCGAGCAGATTCATGATTGTTCCATGATAGCCGCTGGCGGCTCGGTCGAGGTCGGTACGTACGCATACCAGTCGATGCGGCGGGTCAGGTACATCATCAGCGCGACCATCGCCAGCAGCACCAGGGCGCCGATCAGCAGCGCGTACTGCTCGGCCGCGATCAGCCCGTACAGCATCGCGTAGATCAGCCCAAGCACGCCGCCCAGCAGCAGGCCGGCGCGCCGTGCATGCAGCACCGCCATCGCATAGCCACCGACCAGCACGACCACCGCGGCCGCCGCCAGTGCATAGGCCAGACCGAAACCGATCTGCTCGGACAACGCCAGCAGCACCACGTAGAAGGTGGCCAGCGCCGCGCCGACCAGCAGGTATTGCACCGGGTGCACGCGCAGCCGCTTGAGCACCTCGAACAGGAAGAACGCCACGAAGGTCATCGCGATGAACAGCAGGCCGTACTTCCCCGCGCGCACGTTGCGCTGGTACACGTCGACCGGCTGGTACAGCTGCACGCCGAAGGTCGACGCCTGCAGCGCGGCCGTCATGTCGTCGCCGTCCGTCCAGTGCTGGCCGTAGCTGCGATTGAGATCCAGCAGGTGCCAGTGGGCGCTGAAGCCGCTGGCATCGATCGCGTGTTCCAGCGGCAGCGCGGCGCCGATGAAGCTGGGGTCGCTCCACGGCGCGCGCATGGTCACGTCGGTGCCACGCGCCAGCGGCAGCATCTGCAGCGCCTCGGTGCCAGCCAGCTTCAGGCTGATCTGCACGTCGATCGGCCGGTCGCCCAGCACGTCGAGGTCGATCGGCACCACCACGTTCGGCCATCCACCCAGGCGATCGGCCGACGATTCGAAACGGGCCGGCTGACCGTTGATCCGCAGGTCGGAAATTTCCTGCAGCCCGCGCAAGTCACCGATCGGCAGCCGCAGCTCGGCCTTGCCGCCCTGCCACGGCGCGTCGCTGGCATGGCGATACTGGGCGATGTCCTGCGCCCGGAATTGCGCGTCGAGCTTCACCGTGGCGACGAAGACCGGGGCGGTGTAGATGCCATAACTGCGCGTGGTCACAGCCATCGCCACGTCCAGCTTCAGCGCGTCGGCCAGCATGCTTTCGCTGCCCGCCTGCCAGCGCGGCGTCGCCTGACCTTCCGCCGCCACCTGACGCAACGTGGGCACCACCAGCACCGGCCCGCCCAACACCTGCTTGCCGCCCCAACCTTGCGCGATCTGGCTGATCGCATCGGTACGCAATTGCTGCCGCTCGCCCACCAGCCCGCGTACCTGCATCAGCGGTATCGTCATCAACAACGCCAGCACCCCAACCCCAAGCACCTTGGCGGTCACCGTCTGTGTCCAAGCAATCATGCGTCCACACTCCCCGGATGGAGCGTGCATCAGAGCAGACGCAACGGGCCGCAACGCGTCGCAAACGGGCCGTTCGGAGGCACGGGCATGGCATCCACAAGGCAGTGAGGGAGGGATTGCGGATTTACCGGCAGGCCGCCTGGTGGGGTATCACCGCCCGAAGATCCTCCACCCACCGACCATCCGCGAGTTCGACCCACCGGTTAATGCCGATCTCGGCCAGGAAGGCCGGATCATGGCTGACCACGACCAGGGCACCTTCGTACGCGCGCAACGCCTGCGCCAGCAAATCGACGCCGGGAAGATCGAGGTTGTTGGTCGGCTCGTCCAGCAACAGCAACTGCGGTGCCGGCGTGGCGTGCATCACGCAGGCCAGCACCGCACGCAGGCGCTCGCCGCCGGACAGCGAGCTGGCGGGAAGATCCATTCGATCACCCTGGAACTGCAGCCGCGCCAGCAGGTTTGCGCGTTGCTGGGCGGGCATGTCCGGGGCGGCGAGCGCAAGGTTCTCACTGACCGTGCGGTCCGGATCGAGCAGCTCCAGCCGCTGCGACAAGTAGGCGACCCGACCCGCGCCATGCCGCACGTCGCCATGGCCTGGCCTGCACTCGCCCGCGATCACTCGCAGCAGGGTGGTCTTGCCCGCACCGTTGTCACCACGCAACGCAATGCGTTGCGGACCGTGGATGGTGAAGCTCAGGCCGTGCCTGCCAAAAAGATCGCGACCGCCCTGCTCCACCCGCACGCCCTCGGCCGAAAACAGCAACCGATCGGCCGCCACCCGCGTGGCCGGCAAGGAAAAATCCGGCGCCGCCGCTTCGTTCAATGCCTGCCTTGCGTCATGCAGGCGCGAACCCGCTCGTTCCATCCGCGCGGCATGGGTCGCGTCGGCCTTGGCCGCGGAAGCCTGCGCCGCGCTTCTGCGATTGCCGGCCACGATCCGCGGCAGCCCGGCATCGGCCAGGTTGCGCGAGGCGTTACCCGACCGCCGCGCGGCACGTTCGCGGGCCTGCTGCATGTCGCGCTTCTCCCGCCTCCATTCGCTGCGCAGAGTTCGCACCTGCTGTTCGGCCGCGCGCTGTTCGGATTCCAGTGCTTCGCGATAGAACGCGAAACCACCGCCGTACAAGCGCAATGCGGAGGGCGACAGTTCGGCGATCTGATCCATCCGCTCAAGCAATTCCCGATCATGGCTGGCGATCAGCACACAGCCCTTCCACTCCTGCAGCACGGCATAAAACCGCAAACGCGCAGCGTGGTCGAGATTGTTGGTCGGCTCGTCCAGCAGCAGGACGTCCGGACGCCGCAACAGCTGCGCCGCCAGACCCAGCGACATCGCCTCGCCGCCGCTGAAGGTGTCGAGTCGTCGCTCCAGCGCCACGTCAGCCAGGCCCAGGCCCGCGAGCGCCGCCATGCTGCGCTCGCGCACATGCCAGTCGCCATCGACCGCATCGAAGTGCGCGGAATCAACCTGGCCGTCGGCGATCGCCTCCAGCGCCTGCAACCTGGCCGCGATGCCCAGCACCTCGGCCACCGTGGCCTCGCCATCCAGCGGCAGGTTTTGCGGCAGATACCCGACGACACCATCGATCGCCACCTGACCGGACAACGGCGACAGCTCGCCCGCCAGCAGTTTCAGCAGGCTGCTCTTGCCTGCACCGTTGGGCGCGACCAGGCCGGTGCGAACCGCCGGCAGCGCAAACGAAAGACCGTCCAGCACCGGTGTGCCGTCGGGCCATGAGAAAACGAGATTGACGACGCGAATGCGTGCATCCGACATGGGACTCTCCATGACAGCACGCGGGCAGCTGCTGCCCGCGGCGATGAACCAGGAGGATGACCGACTCGCCGCGTCTGACTGGCGACGCCCAGAATCCAGGATGGGTCTATGGATGAATCATGTCGCTCACATGCCGCCGCGCTCTCCGTCGTGCGCGTGCATTCTATGACCTTCGGCACCAGTCTGTCCGATCCTGAAACTTCACCGCCAGGCCGCGGTCATGTCCATGACGTGCCTGCGTGGTCCGCGCATCGCACTGCCCATACGACAAGACTGGAGATCTGCATGCACAGGCTCGTCCGCTTTCTGACCCGCAACCGGGGCTTCATCACCTTCATGCTGTGCATGGTCGTTTTCCGCAGCGCAGTGGCCGACTGGAACGTGGTGCCGACTGGCTCGATGCAGCCGACCATCCGCATCGGCGACCGCATCCTAATCGACAAGCTGGCCTATGACGTGCGCCTGCCGCTGACCCACGTCTCGCTGCGCCACCTGGCCGATCCGCAACGCGGCGACATCGTGGTGCTGGATTCGCCGGCCGCGCGCGAGCGCCTGGTGAAACGCGTGGTCGGCCTGCCCGGCGATGAAGTGGCGATGCGCAGCAACGTGCTCTTCATCAACGGTCGTGCGGCCGGCTATGCGGCGAGCCACGAGCAGGGCATCCACGACGACCTGCGCGATCCCGCGCATTACGAAACCGAACGCTACGGCGCGCTGCGCCACGCGATCCGCCTGTCCAACGGTCACCCCAGCCCGCTCAGCAACTTCGGCCCGACCAGGGTTCCGCCCGGCCAGTACCTGCTGCTGGGCGACGACCGCGACAACAGCATGGACTCGCGATACTTCGGCTTCTTCGCCCGCAGCGAGATCGTCGGCCGCGCGCACCACGTCCTCGTCTCGCTGGACCCGCAACAGCATTACCTGCCGCGCGGAGACCGCTTCGGCGCCGCGCTGCACTGAGACCGCGGTGACGCCGGCCTGACCAGTCCTGGCTGTTCGCCGTGCAGCTACACTGGCGCGCTTCGGCTTCCACGGTTTCCGCATGCAGGCTTGGGTGATCATCTACGCCAGTGCCGCCGCCCAAGCGGTGCTGCTCGCACTGGCGCTGTGGCGGCGCCCGGCCAATGCTGCCGCCAACCGCGTCCTGTCCGCATGGACCGGCCTGGTCGGCGTGGACCTGGCGGTCAAGGCCGTCCATCTGGCCGGGGCCGATGATCGCTGGTCGCTGGCCTACGCGGTCGTCAGCCTGTTTCCGTTCCTGCACGCCAGTCTGTTCTATGTCTACGTGCGTGCACTCACCACCGGCAGTCGCCTGCGCATGCGCGACCTGGTGCATTTCGCCGGCTTCGCGCTGGCGCTGGTGGTGGCCTGGCCGCGGCTTGCCGGCAACGCCGGTTGGGAAGGACCCGGACCGTGGTTCACGCTGTTCCTGTTCGGCTATGCATTGGCCTACGTCGCCGCGGCCCTGGTGCGGATCGCCCGGTTCCGGCAGGAATTGCGCGCGCGGCGTGCCGACGCCGACCGCCAGTCGCTGCAATGGCTCGGCGCGATGGCGTTCTCGCAGGCATTGATCTGGTGCATCGCCGCCTTGCGGGAAATCGCGCACATTCCGTTCGTGGATTACCACCTGATCTACGGTGCCGTGGCCTTGTGGATCTTCGTGATCGGCTGGTTCAGCCTGGCGCAGCCGCAGGTGCCGGCCCAGCCGATGACCGATGCCGGACACGATGCAGCGACGCCCGACGAAAGCGGCATGCCGCCCGATCGCTCGCGCGACGAGGCGGAAGACGACCCGCGCTCTCCCGAAGTCGAGGTCCGGCTCACCCAACTGATGAGCGGCGAACAGCTCTACCGCGAGCCGGCCTTGACGATCGGCCAACTGGCGCGACGCAGCGGTTACCCGGAGTACCTGGTATCGGTGGTGATCAACCGCCGCTTCGGCGCCACTTTCTGGGATTACGTCAACCGCCTGCGCATCGACGCGATGCGCGACCATCTGGCCGATCCGGGCGAGACGCGCACGATCCTGGACCTCGCCTACGCCTGCGGATTCACCTCGAAATCGACCTTCAACGCGGCGTTCAAGCGCCAGTTGGGCGAGACGCCCAGCGACTACCGCCGGCGGCACGCGCGCGACGCCACGACGGCCAGCGCAGGATGAATTCGCACACGGCAAGGTTGAGCAGCCACGACGCCCACGCCATCGTGATGTAGACCGACAGGAACGGCAGGTGCAGCACACCCGCGCCCACGCCGAGTCCCACCCTCAGCGTGACGGCAGCGAAGGTCAACGCCACGCTGCGGCACATCCAGCGCCGGTGGCCGGCGGTGTCGCCCGCGATCGCCAGCACCACGCCGCGCAAGGTGAAAACCGGCCACAGCAGCGCCAGCAGGGCGAAGCCGACGCCGCTGGCCGCGCCGCCTTGCGCATGGAACGCCAGCGACAGTCCCGACGGCGCACCGATCAGGATCGCGGCCACGTACAACCAGCCCGCGGTGCGATGCAGCGCCGGCAGGCGTCGGCGCACGCCGGCGCTGAGCTGCAACGGCGCCAGCAGCAACGCCAGCCCGGCCAGGAACATGTGCAGCGGCACGTCCCATCCGGAAATCGCGAACTGCGCGGCGAATGGATTGCCGGCCGCGTGGCTGCGATAGAGATAGCCGAAGGCGTAGACGGCGACCGCCACCGACGTGAGCGCGAACAGAAACCGGGCGGTCCAGCGAACGAGAGACAGCAGAAGGGACATGGTGGTCTACCTGGGCGGAATGCGAACTCCAGCCTCGCTCCACCGGGGCGTTCGGTCGCCCGAGACCGTCGGACCGGACGTCCGACCCGGCCGGATCGGACGTCCCGCACGCCGCAAGTGCAGGATCGACCTATCGCCCGGCGGTGGGCCTGTTCCCGCGCGGCTCTTCCCGGGACAGCCAGGCGAGGAAGTCGGCGCACATTGGCGCGCCCAGTTCGTGGCCGGTCGGATAGAGCTTCGTCTCGTGGGCGACGCCAAGGCGGGTCAGCCAGTCATCGCTGCGCTGTGCCCAGCTCACCGGGAGTTTGTCGTCGTGCGTGCCATGCGCGATGTAGCCCCGCAAGGCGGACAGATGTTCCGCGCTCGCCAACAGCGGCTTGAGCTCCGGCAGGATGCGCCCGGCCAGCACGGCGAACGCGGCGACGCGTTCGGGCGCGGTCAACGCCACGCTGGCGCTTAGGATGCCGCCCTGGCTGAAACCGGCCACGACGGTATGCGCCGCATCGATGCCGTGGGCCTGCTGCAGTTGTCCGATGAAGTCGATCAGGCTGCGACGGCTGGCGTCGGCTTCGCTGGCCACGATCTGCGGACCATTGCCGCTGAAGGCCACGCGGAACCAGCCGAACGCCGTCGAGCCCAGCGTGATCGGGCCGCGCGGCAAGACCACCAGCGTGTTGCTGTCGACCTCGGCGCCGAGCGCGGCGAGATTGGTTTCGTTGCCACCCACGCCATGTAGCAGCACCAGCAGCGACGATGGTTGCGCTGGTAGCGGCTGCAACGTACGGAAGGCCAGCGCGAAGGCGGGATCGTTCAACAGCGGTGACAAGGTCTTCATGCGGCTTTCTCCGGCGCAGCCTGCGCGACATGAGGCAGGCCGAATGCGAACGAAGCCATCGACAGCACGCCGTAGGTCATGCCGCCCTCGACCAATTGCGCCGTGTCCGTCGCGGAGCTTGCGCCCACGGCCACCAGCAGCGGCAGGTAGTGTTCCTCGGTCGGATGCGCACGCTCGCCGTGCGGGGCGCGACGACGGTAGTCGAGCAGCGCTTCGACATCGCGCGCGGCTATCGCGTCGCGAACCCAGTCGACGAATTGCTGGGCGTATTCCGGGTCGCGGATGTGCTGGCGGAATTCGTACAGGTTGTGGGTGAGGCTGCCGGAGCCGACCACCAGCACGCCACGCTGGCGCAGCGGCGCCAGCGCCTGGCCCAGTCGCAAGGCGCCGACCGCATCGATGCCCTGCGGCAGCGACACCTGGAACACCGGCACGTCGGCGTCCGGAAACAGGTAGCGCATCGGCACCCATGCGCCGTGATCGAGGCCGCGCCGTTCGTCGAGGGTCACTTCAAAACCGGCCGATGCAAGCAGACGCGCCGCGTCCTGCGCCAGCGCCGGTGCACCCGGCGCGGGGTATTGCAGCTGGTACAGCGGCTCGGGGAAGCCGCCGAAGTCGTGGATCGTTTCCGGCGCGGCGCTGCTGCCGATGCGCACGCCGCGCGTCTGCCAGTGCGGCGACACCACCAGCACGGCGGTGATGCCGCTCAGCGACTGGCCGATGGCGCGCAGGTTCGGGCCCAGCAGGCCCGGTTCCAGCGCAAACATTGGCGAACCGTGGGAGATGAAGAGCGAAGGGGCGGTGGTCATGGTGCTTTCTCCATGGGCAACGGGCGCGAGGCGCCCGTTGCGTGACTGCGGGATGGCGGCACTCAGGCGTTGCGGCGCTTGTTCCACAAGTGATCAAGGCTGAGCGCGCCGGCGCCGTGGGCGGCGACCATCAGGAAGCCGCCGGCCATCGCCACGTTCTTCCAGAAGTTGATCGCCTGGGCGGCATCGTCGAAGTGGGCGTGGAACACCACGGCACTGACCAGCGAGAACGCGGCCATCGCCAACGCGATCCAGCGGGTGAAAGCACCGGTGAGGATGGCCAGGCCACCGCCGAGTTCCAGCGCGATCACCAGCGGCAGCAACGCCCCCGGCAAACCCGCGGATTCCATGTACTGCTGGGTGCCGGCGTAGGCAGCGATCTTGCCCCAGCCGGAGATGATGAAGATCAGCGAAAGGCCGATGCGGCCAAACAGCGCGAGCGAAGCGTTCATGAGGATTCCTTGATGACGAGAAGTGAGGGGATGACGCGGACGCATCAGGCCTTGCTGATCCAGGTCGGCGCGATCGACGTGCCAAGACCGGCGCCGTAGCCGAGATAGATGTTCAGTCCGGCCAGCGGTTCGAGGTAGCGCGCGTTCTTCAGCGGGCCGGCATCGACCGGCGTGAAACCAAGGCTTTCGATCAACGCCTTCGCGGTCTGCTTCGCGCGTTCGCTGTCGCCGGCAAAGAACGCCGGAGCCACCTGGCCATCGGCAAACTTCGGGCCGTCGGCCAGCACCTGCGCGAACAGCGTGTTGAACGCCTTGACCACCTCGGCTTCGGGCAAGGCCTTGGCGATCTCCTCGGCGGCCGAGGTGTCGTAGCCGAGGGTCAGCCCCATGTAGTCGGCGGTCAGCGGATTGGTGATGTCGATGACGACCTTGCCGGCCAGCGAACCCAGCGAGCGCAGCGCCGGCACCGCATCGGCGTAACCGGTGGCGACGATGACGACGTCCGAACCGGCCAGCGCATCGGCGGCAGCCGCGGCCACGGCACCGGGATTCGCGGCGGCGAGCGCGTGGGCCTTGGCCAAGTCGCGGGCGGTGATGCGCACGGCGTGGCCGGCGCGGGTGAGTTGCTTGGCAAGCGCCGAACCCATGTTGCCGGTGCCGATCAGGGTGATGTTCATGGAAGTCTCCGTCAGGGACCCGGGACGTCCGGGCATGGAACGTACTCTATTGACCAGCGAATCACCGATAAACTAGCTTTGCATTGACTTTCGGTCTCGAAATTCGAGACAAAAGGAGGCGTCGTGGATAAATTCCAGGAAATGGCCAGCTTCGTGGCGGTGGTCGAGGCCGGCAGCTTCGTCGGCGCGGCGGACGCGATTGGGTTGTCCAAGGCGGCGGTATCGCGGCATGTCGGCGAACTCGAACAGCGCCTCGGCACGCGCCTGCTGCACCGGACCACGCGGCGGCTGTCGCTGACCGACGACGGCCAGCTCTTCTACGCCCGCGCAAAAGACATGCTGGCCGCGATCGAGGAAGCGGAATCGGAAATCAGCTCGCGCAGCGGCGAACCCAGCGGCATGCTGCGCATCAATGCGCCACTCACTTTCGGCGTCCTGCACCTCGCCCCGTTGTGGGGACGCTTCGCGCAGCTGTATCCAAAAGTGTCGCTGGACATCGACCTCAGCGATCGCGTCGTCGACCTCGTCGAAGAGGGCTACGACCTGGCCGTGCGCATCACCAACCTGCCCAACTCGCAACTGGTCAGCCGCCAACTCGCCACCACCCGCATGATCGCCTGCGCATCACCGACCTACCTGGCGCAGCACGGCACGCCCACGCACCCCGCCGAACTGGCGCAGCACCAAGTCATCTCCTACAGCTACTTCGCAGGCCGCGACGAATGGACTTTCACCGCGCCCGACGACAGCCCGGTCGTGGTGCGCATCCATGCACGCATCCACGCCAACAACGGCGACACCTGCCGCGCGGCCGCGCTCGACCATCAGGGCATCATCCTGCAACCGGATTTCATCGTCGCCGACGACTTGCGCCGCGGCGATCTGGTCGAACTGATACCGACGTACCGCGCGATGACGCTCGGCATCCACGCGGTGTATCCGTCGCGCAAGCACCTGCCCATCAAGACGCGCAGGCTGGTGGATTTTCTGGTGGAGGGGTTTGCGGTGCCGGGATGGGATGTGGCGCGATGATCGCGCTTCTCTTGCGTAGCCCGCACCTGCAGGAGCGCACCCTGTGCGCGATGCTCTGGCCCTGTCGTAGGGCGGGCACTGCCCGCCGGCTTTCCCCACGTGTCACTCATGCCCATCAAACCCTGGCGGGCAACGCTTGTACCCGCGTGTTTCGTTCAACCCGAAGCATTTGGAGCGAAGAGCTTTCGTCCTCCTTCGGAGGGCGAGGTACTTCTCTTTTGCTTGTCCAAAATAGAAGTACCCAAGAGAAAACGACACCCCACTTGGCGCTTGCCGGACTCCTGTCCGGCAAGTCCGTGAGGCGGGGTCGACAGGCCGCGTAGCGGGCATCGGCATGGATGCCCGAGTTGAGGCAACGCAGGAGCAGTTGCCCGATGTCCGCAAGGCGCGGAAGTGGGGTGGCCTCTCTTTGGGCCACGTTTCTCTGGCCACACAGAGAGAGGTGGCTCGGCTGCCGTAGGCAGACGAAAGCTCTTGCTCTGAATTCAGTGGGAGTTCCCCGTCGGATCGACGCCAGCTCGCGAGGCGCCCAATAGCTTCGACGTGACCTGAAAGCGCGTGCTTCCAAACGTGCGTTCTGTAACGCGCTCGCGAATGACGACTTGCTCGTCATCGCTGACGTGTTGTGTGCAAGCCTCACACAACGGGCTTCCTCCGCCCCGTTCTTTCTCGGGATAATGATTGGACGCACCCACGGCAGGGCAAGGCGACAGATATGGACCACGGGATGAAGCTGCTTTTCGCGATGTTCTGGGCGGTGACTGCACTGGCAAGCCTGTTGTTCTGGCGCAGTGCCGTGAAGCGCTCTCATGCCGTCACTGGCATTCCGACATCCAAATGCCGCTCGGCCGCGCAGGGGTACGTGAAGCTTGAAGGTCGGCAGAAGAGCGCGCCCAACCATCGACTGACCGGGCCGCTCACGGGCAAGCCTTGCACCTGGTGGCACTACCGCATCGAGGAGCACACGCGCAGTCGCGGTAGTCAGGAAAGCGAGTGGACCACGCTGCGGCAAGCCACCAGTCCGGATTTCATCCTGCTCGACGACGGCACCGGCCAGGTGATGATCAATCCGGTTGGCGCGGAAGTCATCCAGTGGCCAAGCGACACCTGGTGCAGCGATGACTTCTGCCCTGACCATCCGCCCATGACGAACGCGAAGAGCGGTCGTTACCGCTACACCGAAAGTCGCATGAACGACAACGACACGCTGTTCGTGACGGGAGAATTCACCACCTACGCCGCGCAGAGTGGCCTGACGCGCGCTCCGGCGGATGCGTTCGAGGTTCTGGTGGAATGGAAGCGCGACCAGACACAGCTGCTGCAACGCTTTGACTCCGACCACGACGGCGCGATCGATACGGACGAATGGAACAAGGCACGCGACGCCGCCGCGGTGGAGGCGAAGACCCGCGCCGTGGCCAAACCGGCGGTGGTGACGCCCGAGGTGAACATGGTCGTCAAACCTTCCGATGGCCGGCCTTTCGTCCTTTCACCCTACCCTATCGAGGCCGACGCTCCGCTGGGCACATCGTCCGGCAAGGTTTCGTTCGCGCTGTTCGTGTTCTCCTGCGTGGCGTTGTTGTGGGTGCTGTCCCGCCATCACTGAATGCGCGCACCACGACGACAGGAAAACCATGGGCAGCATCGCACCTGGCTCGTGATGCCCGCGGTGACGGCTTGGGGGCATCCGCTATGATCTGCCGCTGGGGATTCCGGGACACACCATGAGCATCAACGGTTACGGATTGCTGGCGCTCGCCGCCTTCGCCGCCATCTACGTCATCACCGTCTACAACAGCCTCGTGCAACTGAGAACCGGGGTATCCAAGGCCTGGGCGAACATCGACGTGCTCATCCTGCAGCGGCATGACGAGTTGCCCAACCTGGTGGAGGTCTGCAAGGGATACATGGCCTACGAGCGGGAGACCATCACGAACGTCGTCACCGCGCGAGCCGCCGTATCCTCTGCGCGGGAAACCGCCAACCTGAGCGGGTTCGGCCCGGCCGAAGAACAGCTTCGTCTTGGCCTGGATCATCTGTTCGCCGTTGCCGAAAATTATCCGGGCCTGAAGGCGAACGACATGTTCCGCAATCTCCAGGCGCGCATTACCGGGCTGGAAAACGCCATCGCTGATCGTCGCGAGTTCTACAACGACGCCGTCACCCGCCTGAATACCCGCATGGAGCAATTCCCTGACCGGATCATCGCCAGCCTGTGCGCCGTCAAGCCAGGTCAGTGGCTCGGCAAAACCGGCGTCCGGGTCATCTTCCGATAGGCCCCACGATGAGCCAGTCCCCGAAAACACCCCGCAGCGCCACGGTGAAAGCGCCTTCCGTGTTGCGCCGGATTCCGCCCGGCATCTGGGCGCTGGGCATGGTCTCGATGCTGATGGACACCTCCTCGGAGATGATCCACGCGCTGCTGCCGGTGTACCTGGTCGGTACGCTCGGCGCGTCGGCGCTGGCGGTCGGCGTGATCGAGGGCATCGCCGAATCCACCGCGGCGATCACCAAGGTGTTCTCCGGCGCGCTGTCGGACTGGCTGGCGCGGCGCAAGCTGCTGGTGGCGATCGGCTACGGCCTGGCCGCGTTCACCAAGCCGGTCTTTCCGCTGGCGGGCACGCTCGGCTGGGTGGTCGGCGCACGCTTTGTGGACCGCGTCGGCAAGGGTATCCGCGGCGCGCCGCGCGACGCGCTGATCGCCGACCTGGCGCCGGCCGAATTGCGCGGCGCCTCGTTCGGTCTGCGCCAGTCGCTGGACACCACCGGCGCATTCCTCGGCCCCGCGCTGGCGATCGCGTTGATGTGGCTGACCGCCGACAACATTCCGCTGGTGTTCTGGTTCGCGGTGGTGCCTGGCTTTGCCGCGTTCGCGCTGGTGCTGTTCGGCGTGCACGACGCGCCGGGCGACCGGGAAAGCAGGCGGGTGCGCTCGCCGCTGTCGCGCGTCGAGCTGGCGCGCCTGCCGCCGCTGTACTGGGGCGTGGTGGTGATCGCCGCGGTGTTCACCCTGGCCCGTTTCAGCGAGGCCTTCCTGGTGCTGCGCGCGCAGGAATTGGGGCTGGGACTGGTGCTGATTCCGTTGGTGCTGGTGGTGTTGAACGTGGTGTATGCGCTGTCGTCCTATCCGGTCGGCGTGCTGGCCGATCGCTTCGACCACGGCAGCCTGCTCGCGCTGGGCGTGTTGGTGCTGGTGTTGTCGGACCTGGCACTGGCCTTCGTCGGCGGACTGGCCGGACTGGCGCTGGGCGTGGCGTTGTGGGGACTGCACATGGGCATGACCCAGGGTTTGCTGGCAGCGATGGTCGCCGACGCCGCGCCGACCGACCTGCGCGGCACGGCGTACGGCATGTTCAACCTGGTCAGCGGACTGGCCCTGCTGGCGGCCAGCGTGGTGGCCGGCGGGCTGTGGGACGCGTTCGGTTCGCGCGCCACCTTCCTCGCCGGCGCGGGCTTCGCGATCGTGTCCTTGCTCGCGCTGGTACCGGTGGCGCGACGGGTGCGCAGGAACCGGCCGGCACCGCACTGAAGGAAGCGGGGGCGTTCGACGGCGCCGCTACTTGAGGTAGCTCTTCAGCACCGCAAGCACCGGCAGCAGTTCGTCCTGCTGCTTGACGTTGCCGGCCTCGACCACGTGGGAGCGCAGGTGCCCTTCCATCACCTGCAGCATCAGGCCATTGACCGCGCCGCGCACGGCGGCCAGTTGCTGCAATACGGCGCCGCAATCCTCATCGCCTTCGATGGCGCGTTCCAGCGAAGCCATCTGGCCGCTGATGCGGCGAACCCGGGCGACCAGTTTCCTGCGGTTTTCCTGCACGTGGGACATGGCGATGGTGTTCCGGTCATATACTACGGGGGAGTATATGACCCGAGAACGCCTCATGCCTGCCCCCGATATCGCCCCGTACACCCACAGCCACCAGTTCAACCACGTGGACGCGAAGGCGGAGCGCAACACCCGACGCGTGGTGTACATCACGGCGGCGATGATGGTGGTCGAGATCATCGGCGGTTACTGGCTGAACTCGATGGCCTTGCTGGCCGATGGCTGGCACATGAGTTCGCATGCGCTGGCGATGGGTCTTTCGGTGATGGCCTATGTGCTGGCACGACGCTACGCGAAGGACCGCCGCTTCGCCTTCGGCACCTGGAAGATCGAAATACTCGGCGGTTTCAGCAGCGCCCTGCTGCTGGCCGTCGTTGCCGCGCTGATGATGATCCAGTCGCTGCAGAGGCTGTTCGTGCCCGCCGTGATCCACTATGACGACGCGATCCTGATCGCGATACTCGGCCTGGGCGTCAACCTGCTCTGCGCATGGCTGCTGAAAGGGGAACACCACCATGGGCACGGCCACGATCACGGGCATGGCCACGACCACGGACATGATGGCCACCACCATCACGACGTGAACCTGCGCGCGGCCTACCTGCATGTCATCGCGGACACGGCCACCTCCGTGCTGGCCATCGTCGCGCTGGTCGGCGGCAAGCTTTATGGCGCGGCCTGGCTCGACCCGGTGATGGGCATCGTGGGCTCGATCCTGGTGGCGCGCTGGGCGTTCGGCCTGTTGCGCGAGTCCGGCAAGATCCTGCTGGACGCCGAGATGGACCAGCCGGTGGTCGAGGAAATTCGCGACGTGGTGCGGGAGCAGTTCGCCACGGCGGCCGTCAGCGACCTGCATGTCTGGCGAGTCGGCCGCGACAGCTACGCCTGCATCCTCGGATTGGTCGCCACCACGGCCATCAGTGCCGAGGAAGTCCGCCGGCAACTGGCCATCCACGACGAACTGGTGCACGTGACGGTCGAGATCGCGGTGGCTTGAGCTCCGCCAGAACGGGCAGCGGCCGGGTAGAACCCGGGGCAGAGCCCATTTTGGAACGCCCGCTCCGGGTGGCGGATTCAACTGGTCGAAGCTGGTTTCAAAAACTTCTCCCGTCGTGTTCCGGCGCCCGGAAATTGTTCGCTGCATGCCAGCACTCATGGTTTCTGGCGAAGGTGTCGAATTCGGCTACACCCGTTCGTCGCAGTGACATGGACCGGCGATCAGGCCGTCCGGGCTGGCCCTTGGGAGAACAACATGCCGCAATACCTGGTTGCCATTCATCACCCTGAAAACTACGACCCGTCCACCGAGGACGAAGCGATGATCCGCGACATCGGCATGCTCAATGAAGAGATGAAGGCCGCAGGCGCCAGGTTCTTCGCCGGCGGCCTGGAGTCGAACAGCAAGGCGAAATCGCTGCGCAGGCAACCCACTGGCAAGGTGATCGTCACCGATGGACCGTATATCGAGGCCAAGGAACACGTGGGCGGTTTCTGGATACTGGAAGCCGCCGACATGGATGAAGCGCTGGCGTGGGGGTCCCGGGCCGTCGTCGCCTGTCGCGCACCCGTGGAGGTGCGGGCGTTCATTCGCCACAGCTGAACGGCGACGGTGAGTCGAAATCGCGCTCCTTCCAGGCGATGGCGCCCTACTGGCCCACGTCGACCATGGCATTCGCGCCGCCGATGAACCAGATCCCGAAGGCGGTGTTTTCCGGACAGGGGCCGGCGATCCTGAAAACGGCCACCTCGACCCGACAACTCGGGAATGCACTGGACGAGGCGGGCGATGGCCAGACAGGGCAGCTTCAACCTGGCGCGCAAAGCTGGGCCCAGGCCCGCGTGGCCAGCGGCGACCTGTCCGATGAAATCAGCCGGCTGAAGGCCGAAGACGGCAAGCCGATCCTCGCCCACGGCGGCGCCAGCTTCGCGCGCAGCCTCATCGCCCGGAACCTGGTCGATGAGTACGCATTGATGGTCCATCCGATCATGTTGGGCCAGGGCCTGGCGATCTTCTCCGACCTGCCCGCGCCGAGGCCACTCAAACTGGTCAGCTCGAAGAGCTATCCGGGCGGGGTGGTGGCACTGATCTATCGACCGGGCTGAGCACAAACGGATGGGTCATCCGTTCCCTGAAACTAACGGTTCCGCCGAATCAAGCCGGCTCAACCACCCGTTCGGCACCGCCCCCGCGGCTCACCGGCGGTGCTCCGATCCAGTGGGCTGGAAGACAGCCTTCCCACGATGGCCGCAGACCACCCTCTCCGCCTCCGCTCGCCCGTGCGAGGTCGCCTTCCATCCGATGGGTCAGTGTCCTTCGCTGACCTCGCGGGTCAGGGTCTGGAATGCCTGCATGATCTGCTCCGGCGCAAAGCCGCAATGGCCTTCGCCGACCGACGGCAGCACGGTCGGCGCGCGGCCGTGCGCGGACTGCACCATGGCCGGATACACCGACTGGTAGCGCGCGGGGATGAGGAAGTCGTCGTGGTTGTACTGCAGCACCAGCGGCTTGTGGATCTCGCCGCTGAGCGAGGTGGCCGCGGCCAGGTAGCGCATCGCCTGCGGGTCGCCGGTGTAGCGGTGCACGCCCCGATTGAATGCCGCATCGTCGCCGAAGCCGGCATACACCGTCGCACGATTGTCGACCGGCATGCCCTTCGCGCGTTGCTGCATCTGGTGCAGCACCAGGTAATGCACGCCGATGGCGCCGGCCAGGCGTTCGCGCGATACGTGCAGGTGCGTGGCGAGCAGCTGCGCGGCGTGTTCGTCGGTCTTCAGCGCCGTGTCCACCGCATGCATCACTTCCATCTGGCCCAGCGCGGGTGCGGCGGGATCGGCGAGGCCGCCCGGCGGCAAGCCGGTCGTGCGGGGAAAGAAGTAGTCGAACGCGACCACGGAGGTCAGGATGTCGTCGAACACGCGCGTGCCGGGCACGTTGGCACCGCACAGCGACAGCCCGCCGTCGTAGTGCTGGCCGTGATGCTCCAGGCTGGTCAGCACGACATAGCCACCCATCGAGAAACCCACGACGTAGGTATGCCGGGGCTGGCCGTGCCGCTGCACGAACCAGGCACGCAGGCGTTCGTTGTCGCGCAGCGCGTCATCCACCGCCCAGCCCTGCGAGGCATAGCTGCTCTGCGCCAGCGCGTAGCCGGCCGCGAGAAACGGTGACGCCTCGTCGCCCAGCGGTTTCGGCGTGGGGCGCGGCGTGCCGATCGGCTCGAAGCCGTGCAGTTGCATGACCAGGTCGCCATTCCAGTGCGTGGGGATGTCCACCCGGTACGGCGCGCCGTCCAGCACGCCGGTGTCCACCGTGGCGGTGGAGGTCGCCTTGCTCTCGGGGTCGGCATCGTACGCGGACGCCATCACCGGACCCAGGGCGAGAATGGTCAGGAACAGCCATGCAACGTGGGGTTTGCGGATCATCGACAGCAACTCCTTAACCTGGACGGGAAACCTGGGGCAACCGAAGACCGGCCTCGCGTTTGCAGCAGGCAGGGTTGCCGGCTCAGCATACGGCCACCAGCGTTCCCTGGTGAAACAGGATCACCCAGTCATCCGCCCGGCGCCGCCAGATCGTGCTGCGACGGCTCACGCGTTCGCCCTGTTCCAGGGTGTAGGTGAGCAGGTAGGTATCGGGGCCGAGCTCGCGGCAGTGGAAGTCGCGGGTTGTCCAGCTGTGCCCGGCGGGATCGGGAGTGCGGTGTTCGAGGACGTCGAGGACGTGGGCACGGCTGTAGCGTTGGCCGGAGGCGCCGACTTCCCAAAAATCCGCCTCGACCATGCGTTCGAAGTCGGCGCGGCTGCTGCCGAATTCGGGCCGGTGGAAGATCGGCTCGCGCCGACGCAGGGCTTCCAGCACGGGCAGCAACCCGGGGGCCGTGACCAGCTCGGGTTCCGCCGGATGGCTGATCCGCTCGCGCCCACGGCGCGATGTCGGGCTCATGGCATGGTTCCGCTGCGACAGGAACGAACGGTTACCGGGGCGGCTGCCACAGCTCGACGCGGGTGCCTTCGGGATCGGTGATCCAGCCGAAGCTGCCGAACTCGCTCTGCTCGACGCGCTCGTCCACCGCGACGCCGGCGGCACGCAATTGCGCCAGCAGCGTGTCGAGGTCGTCGACGCGGAAGTTGATCATGCACGCTTGCGGGCCGGGGCCGAAGTATTCGGTGTCGGCCGCGAACGGCGACCACAGCGTGTAGCCCGGACGCTGTTCGTCTTCGACGAAGCGCGCGCCGCCCCATGCCTCGGCATCGAGGCCGAGATGCTTCGCGTACCACGCGGTGAGCGCCGCGGGATCGCGCGACTTGAAGAAGATGCCGCCGAGTCCGGTGACCTTGGCCATGGCGCTGTCTCGCTGCGTTTGTTGTCCTGACGAATCGTAACCCATACCAAAACGCGGAACAGTGCGCACTTTACGGCACGACCGATGTCCTGAAAGACGCCAGCCTGGCGATGGCACCCCCCCGCACGACAGGCTGCAGCCTCCGGCAGGATCGGGTCCCGATTGACGAGGCCCGGGCTAAACGTCCGACCCAGCTTGCTGCGTGTGTCTGCGCCTGTCAGGCCCGGCTCGGTGCGTTGCCGGAAGCTCCACCCTGACCTGCTTCGAACGGATCATCACTTACGCCTTGGGCGGCGCTGGTGGCGCTGGTGGTGCAGGCGCAAAGGCCGGCAGGGGGGCGACGATCCGTGTTGATGCCGCCGGTTCGCCGCGCATGAAACGCTCGATGGCCGCCGTGACCTCGGGTGTCGTCATGAACAGGTTGTGGCCGGCATTGACGACCGTGATCGTCTGCAAGTGGTCCAGGCCAGCGGTGGCTTCGCGATGGCTTTCGGGATAGGTGCGTCCATCCAGGGTTCCGCTGAGCAGCAGGGTCGGCACGTGGCTGACCGGAGCCTTGCGGAACGCGTCGCCGAGGTCCAGTTGCGGAAACACGCCGCTGAGTTGCGGCATCGGGAAGTTGAGGAGGTCGCCGAGCAGCGCGGTGCTGGCCTGCCGCTCGACCAGCGCCAGGCGCCTGTCGTCGATGCCGGAGGCCACGTCCATGGCCAGCGGCATCGCCTGAATTTTCAGTGGCGCACCGGGCGAAAAGTATTTTTGCACGATGCCCGCGATCGGCTGGTAGTCGCCAACGTCGGCGGCGCGATAGACGGCCAGCATCTGCAGCGCGCCTTCAGGGTCGGAGATCGCGCCCGCCTCGATCATCTGCAAGGTGCGCCGCTGCAGCAGCACATCGGTGTTTCGCCCGTTGGCGTCCTTCAGATGCAGCATGACCGGCCTGGATTGCAGCGCACCATGCACGCGCGCGATCAGCGCCTTGATGTCGGGATAGGCCGCCCTTGCCTCGGGGTTGGTGCCCACCGCGGCCTGCAGGCGATCGAAATAGGCATCGGTACGCGCCGGCAACTTGACCGTCTGATCGAGTCCTTCGGCGCTCGCGATCACGACCCGATCCAGACGAGGACTCATCTGCTTGAGCGCCGCCAGCGCCAGATGGGTACCGTAGGAGATGCCCCAGAGCGTGATCTTCTCGGCCCCCAGGTGGCGGCGCAGCGCATCCAGATCGCGGACACTCTCGTTGGTGTTGTAGCCGCGCAGGTCGATGCCCCTGGCTTTCCAGAATGCTGCGCATTCGACGGCAGCGGCGCGGTAGGCGGCGGCAAAGGCCTGGTCCGTGAGGGCTTCGGATTCCGGAGGCGTCTTCGAAGGCTCGCACACCGGCGTGTCGTCGGATGCACCGGTACCGCGCTGGTCCAGGGCAATCACGTCGCCGAACTGGCGCATGGCCATGAACAACGGAAAGCGCCGGTGTTTCGCGGTCTCGATGCCTGAGCCGCCCGGGCCACCGGCCAGATAGACGATCGGGGCGCCGGGCTTGTTGGTGGTGGCCGGAAAGCGGACATAACGCAGGGTCAGCATGCGGCTGTGTGGATCGGAGCGGTTCTCGGGCACCTGGAACGATCCATGGATCGCCTCGGTGGTCTGCCCGTCGACGCTCTTGAACACGAATGTCTGCGCGGTGGCTTTGGGCGTGGCCGCATTGGCTGCGCTGAACAGGCACAGGCAAGCGGCGGCGATGAGTGCCCGTTTCAAGGGAGTGCGCTTTACGGCTGCGTGCGTCATGGGAAAGACTCCAGGTCGTTGATCGGAATGGAGCCACCATAAGCGGGACGGGTGTCTCCACCGATGGCCGATCTGCCAACGGTGGTGTCGATTCGGTGAGCGGCAGCTGCCGGCACGGCGCCGGCACGGTATATTCGCCCAACGGTATGTCGACCATTTCCCGCCTCACATTCCTTCTTTGCCTGTGTCTGCCCTGGTTGCCGTTCGGATCGGTGTCGGCGCAATCGATGCAGTGGATCGACGTGGACAACGTCATCACTTGTCCGGCGCAGGAAGGCGAAACCGTGCCGCCGGATTTTGCCGGCGATGGCTGCCGGACAGGCAGCTTCCTGGCGGTCGACCCCCAACACGCCACGCTCTGGCTCCGGGCAACCATTGCCGTTCCCCGCAGCATGTTGGAACAGTCATCCCCGCTGGGGCTGTTTGTTTCCGGGAAGGCTGCCAGCACCGCGTGGTTGAATGGCCGTCGGATCGGCAGCAACGGCCAACCGGGCATCGATCCACGCAGCGAGACGCCAGGCCGGATGGACGCGGTCATCCCGATTCCGCCGGGCCTGCTCCACGACGGTGCCAATGACGTCGTCCTGCACGTATCGGGGCATTCGGGATTCCTGCACCTGGACTCGCCGATGCACGCGTTGATGATCGGCACTTACGCGGACCCGACGGATCAAATCCTGCGGTTCTACTGGCCTTCGCTGAGTACCTTCGGCATCTTTCTGCTGGGGGCGCTGTACTTCGGCGTCGGAACGTTTCGCGGGGGCGATCGTGCAGGAGCGTTCCTGCTCTGCCTGATCTCGCTGTTCGCCGCAGGACAGCTGCTGGCCGAGGTTTCACGCGGTTTGGTGGCTTATCGCTATCCGTTCCACGATCTGCGGCTGGTCGTGATCGTCCTGTGCTCGCTCGGGTTCGGGCTGTGCCTGACCGCCCATGTCATTCGCAGGTTTCAACCGCCGCATCCGTGGCTGTCGGTCACGGTGGTCATGCTGGCGACCTTGGGCGTGGTGGTGATCACCAGCCCCTACGACGGCAAAGCCATGTTCGCGATGCTGTGCCCGGTCCTGTCTTGCGCGTTGGGCACCGCATTCTGGTGGTGGAAGCGCAAGCCGGGGGCCGCCGCGTACTGTGCTGCGCTGGTCTTGTTCGGCGCGCTCAGCTTCCTCTTTGGCGGAAGGTTTCTCGATGCCATCTTCTTTTACCTGGTCGCGGCGCTGCTGCTGTTTCTGTTCGCACAGCAGGCCGCCGTGCTCGCCCGTGAGCAAAGGCTGGGGATTGCGCTGGCCAGTCACGCGCGGCAGCTCGAAGCCGCCCTGGATCAGGCCCGAACCCCGCAGCAGCAACCGTCGCCGAAAATCAGGATTGTCGACACTGGCCGCATCGAGCTCGTTTCAACCGAGCAGATCACCCATTGCAGCGGAGCGGGAGATTATGTCGAACTCAACTTCACCGACGGCAGCAAGCGACTGCACAATGGCAGCCTGAACGAGATGGAAGTGGAGTTGCCGTCCGCTTTCCTGCGCGTGCATCGCTCGCATATCGTCAACACCGCCTTCGTCGAGTCGCTCCGTCGGCAACCTTCCGGGGTCGGTCACCTGCGCATCTCCACGGGAGAAATCGTGCCAGTGAGCCGACGGATCATGCCGATGGTGCGACGGACCCTCGCTTCGGATTAGAGCGAAGGTGTCAGTCGAGGTCGACGACTTTTTTCAGCACATGGCGACGCCCCTCACCCGCAGGTCGAATACCCACGATTCGGACAAACCCTGGCGGTATCCGCCAGCACCGATGCTTTCTTGCGCGATGCTCTCGCGGGAGGGCACGATCGGCATCGCGCACAAGCCGCGTTGCTACATGCCGGCCTTCGAAGCGACGGTCACCTCATCGAAGAACGCCTGCACGTCCGCCAGCTCGCGGGTGCGCGGCATCGGCGGCACGCTGGCGAGGAACAGCTTGCCGTAGCCCTTGCCGGTGAGGCGCGGGTCGCACAGTACCAGCACGCCGCGGTCGTGCACGCTGCGGATCAGTCGGCCGGCGCCCTGCTTCAGCGCGATCACCGCGCTGGGCACCTGCCAGCCCATGAACGGGTTGATGCCGGATTGTTCGAGCGCGGCAAGGCGGGCCATCAGCACCGGATCGTCGGGCGCGGCGAACGGCAGCTTGTCGATCACCACCACGCTGAGCGCTTCGCCGACCACGTCGACGCCTTCCCAGAAACTGGCCGCGCCCAGCAGCACGCCGTGGCCGCTGGCGCGGAATTCCTCCAGCAATCGGGGACGCGGCGCGGTGCCCTGCACGAACAGCGGCCACGGCACCTTGTCCTGCAGCAACTCGGCGGCGCGGCGCAGCGCGCGGTGCGAGGTGAACAGCAGGAAGGCGCGGCCGTTGGAGGCGTGCAGCACCGGCAGCACGGCGTCGATCACCTGCTCGGTGTAATCGCGCGCGTTGGGATCCGGCAGGCCCGAAGGCAGGTAGCACAGCGCCTGGTGCGCGTAGTCGAACGGGCTTTCCAGGCTCAGCGTCTGCGGCTCGTCCAGGCCGAGCTGGCGCGCGAAGTGGTCGAAGTTGCCGGCCACCGACAAGGTGGCCGAGGTGTGGATCCATGCCGCCTGGGTGCGCTCGCGCAGGCCGCGCATCGGCGCGGCCAGGTCCAGCGGCGTGGCATACAACGCAAAGCCGCGCGGGAAGGTTTCATACCAGCGCACGTCCTGGTCGCCGTGCCGTTCGACGATGCGCTCCAGCCGCTCGCTGAACAGCGCGGCGCGTTCGTGCAGGTTGGCGAAGCCGCGCGAGCGCTCGGCCTGCGACGACAACAGCTCGGCCAGCGTGGCCAGCAGTTCGCCCAGGTCATGCAGCGCGGTGCGCACGTCGGCGCGATCCTCCAGCAGCGCGAAGGTGCCACGCGATGGCAGCGGGTCCATTGCCAGGCGCAGTTTGCGCAGCGCGTCCTGCAGCGCCTCGACCGGTTCCAGCAACAGGCCGATCGCGCCGGTGACGCCGCTGCATTCGGTCAGCGCGTCCTGCGCCATGTCGGTGAGCTGACGCGCGCTGAGGCTTTGCGAGAAGAACTGGCCGGCCAGTTCGGGAATCTGGTGCGCCTCGTCGAGGATGAAGGCCGCCGCGCCGGGCAGGATCTCGCCGAAGCCCTCCTGCTTCAGCGCGAGGTCGGCAAACAGCAGGTGATGGTTGACCACCACCACGTCCGCCTCCATCGCCTCGCGGCGTGCCTTGAACACGTGGCAGTCCTCGTAGAACGGGCACTCCACGCCCAGGCAGTTCTCCGAGGTCGAGGTCACCCGTGGCCACAGCGGCGATTCCTCCGGCACCTCGGCCAGTTCCATGCGATCGCCACGGCGGGTGCGCGCGGACCAGGCGCGGATCGTGGCGAGCTGGGCGGCCTGGGCGCGTTCGAAGGTGGCACCCTCGCGCACGGTCTGGTCGAGCCGGTACAGGCACAGGTAATTCGCGCGCCCCTTCAGCAAGGCCGTCTTCAGCCGTGCGTCCAGCACCGAGCGCACCTTGGGCAGGTCGCGGAAATACAGTTGGTCCTGCAGCGCCTTGGTGCCGGTGGAGATGATCACCCGCTCGCCCGACAGCAGCGCCGGCACCAGGTAGGCGTAGGTCTTGCCGGTGCCGGTGCCGGCCTCGGCGACCAGCGTGTCGCGCCCCGCGATCGCCTGCTGCACGGCACGCGCCATCACCTGCTGGGCCAGCCGCGGCGCGAAGTTCGGCAGCTCGCGGGCGAACGGGCCCTCGGCACCGAGCAGGGCGTCGATGTCGTCGGACTCGGTATCGTCGAGGGCAGTCATCCGACAAGTATGGCGGAGCGGCCACGCGCCACAAAACCCGGGGCGGAACCTTGGCGCGCTCCGCTGCATCAACTTGCCTGACACCGAACCCAGGGAGAATCCTCGTGAGACTGTTCGCACCCGCCGCCGCACCCGCGCTTGACCTGGTCGACATCCACGGCCGTCCGATCGCGATCCATCGCGCGGGGCGACTGACCCTGCTCTCGTTTTTCCGCGACGCGGCCTGCCCGTTCTGCAACTTCCGCATCTACGAACTGACCAGCGAACACGCGGCGCTGGCCGCGCGCGGACTGGACATCGTGGCGGTGTTCAGCGCCTCGCAGGCGGACGTGCTGCGCTTCGCCGGACATCGGCCGCGGCCGTTCCCGCTGGCCGCCGACCCGACTTCGCGCGCGCACGAGATCTACGGCATCGAGCGCTCGCTGTGGCGCAAGCTGAAGGCGATCGTGACGCGCGTACCGACCCTGCTGAGGGGGATGCGTCTGGTCGGACTGGCCGGGCTCAACACCAGCAACCTGATGCCGGCCGACTTCGTGATCGACGAGCACGGCCGCATCGTCGAGGCGTACTACGGCCGTGACGCCGGCGACCGCATTCCGCTGGAACGGGTGCAACAGCTGCTGCCGGCCAGTCGACTTCGGAAGGTGGCCTGAGCCGCATCGGCGTCACTGGCCGCGCCCGCGACTATCGTTCACCATGCGGGCACCGCCCCCGGGAGATGTGCCGCATGACGACCGAACTTTGCATGCTGTTGTGGAGCGTGGTGCTTGGCCTGGTGCAGATCGCACTGGCCGCCACCGGCTCGGTGAGCCAGCGCGGCCTGGGCTGGGCCGCCAGCGCCCGCGACGGTGAACCGAAGGCGCTGACCGGCATCCCCGCGCGGCTGTGCCGCGCCAGCCACAATTTCCTGGAAACCTTCCCGCTGTTCGCGGTGGTCGTGCTGCTCGCCCTGGTCCTGCAGCGCCACGACGGCACGATCGCGCTCGGTGCCCAGCTGTATTTCTGGAGCCGACTGGTCTACCTGCCGGTGTACGCCGCCGGCATCCCCTACCTGCGCACGGTGGTCTGGGCAGTGAGCATCGTCGGCATCGTGCTGGTGCTGACGGCGCTGTTCTGAGTCGCCGAACCGATCCACATGTTCGCGTAGAGGAAGGAAGCCATGCGGACCTGCTCTTTCGGTGCTCTCCTGCTTGCCCTGTCGACAGGATGCGCCGCGATGCAGCCGATCAACTGTCCGGCGACGCTGGCTGTCACGAGCGCAGCCAGTCCGCCGGGCGATTGGCAGGTGGTGACGCCGACTGGAACCCGTTCGCTCGATCGCATCGGATTCTATTCGGGGCCGCCGTCGGAGCAGGTGTCGCTGGCACCGGACAGCACCATGGAGGGCGGCGGAAAATCGCGGGACGTCTGGACGTTCTCCCCGTCGACCGACGAGCCGCTCTGGGTCGCGTGCTTCTATGCCGGCACCACGCTGTTCATTGCGAAGCCGGTGCCCCGCGGCATGAAACGTTGCAGCGTGAGTTACGCGACCACTCGCTCCGGGTCGCGATTGCGGCTGGCCGAGGCGCATTGCCAATAAGCTTGCCGCGGCACCGCGACCTGCCCGTGGTTCGCGCGTGCCATGCGCGCACGTTCGCTTGCCCGGGTGCGCGCGAAAACGCGAGCGATCCCGTCGGCTGACTCAGTACCGCGGCACGCCGGCCTTGTGGCACTGGCCCACCCACTTGCGGGCGGTGGCGGCACCGGCCTGGTCGCGGGCCTGCAGGCGCATTTCGACGATGGTTTGCCAGTTGCGTGCGCACAGCGGGCCCAGCCGCGGACCCAGGGTCCACGAGCGATGCGCAAGCCGCTCGGCGGTGCCGAAATCCTTCAGTCGCACGGCCACTTCAGCGCGTTCCTGCAGCAGTTCCGGCGAATCGGGACTCAGTTTCAGGGCCTGGTCGAGCTTGCCGGCGGCATCACCGTACTTGCCCGTCTGCTCATCCTGCTTCGCGGCGTCCTGCAGCGCGCCGACACCGGGGTCGCGCAGCGGATTGACGTCGATGATCGACTTCTCGCGGGCGCCCGCCGCGCGGATCGCCGCCACCTGGTCGTAGCTCGGCAGCGGCGCCTGCGCCGGCGCGGGTGGCGTGGTGGCGAACATGCCGCAGCCGGCGAGCAGGCCGGCGGCAAGCAGGGACAGCAGCAGATGTCTGGCACAGAACAGCATGATCAGTTTCCATTCGGTATGGCGGGCGCCGCGACAGGCCCTTCTGCAGGCGGCGGGTTGTCGCCGCTGCCGAACAGGTTCTGCCAGAAGCAGCCTTCGGTATCGGCCGACACGGTGCCGGCGATCACCGGCACCTGCTGGGCACCTTCGCATTGCGGTTCGGTGCGTTTGCCGGTGGCGGGGTTGAGCCAGGCCATCTCCAGGCCGGTGCCTGGCGCCGCCGACAGCGGTCGCGTGGGCAACTTGGCGAACAGGTCGCGCCACGCGCGCAGGCCGCCGCTGGCGCCGAACAGGGTGGTCGGCTTGTTGTCGTCGCGGCCCATCCAGAACACCGCCAGGTGCTCGCCGGTGAAGCCGGCGAACCAGCTGTCGCGCATGTCGTTGCTGGTGCCGGTCTTGCCCGCGGCATGCAGCGAAGCCAGCGCGGAATTGCCCAGCGCGCTGGCGGTGCCGTATTCGGCCACCTGCTGCATCGCCCAGGTGGTCAGCCGCACGGCTTCCTGGTACTCGCCCGCGCCACCCTGCACCTGGTAGCGCTTGATCGTGCGGCCATTGCCGTCGAGCACGCCGCGCACCGCCACCAGCGGTAGCGCGTGGCCGTCGGCGGCGAGGTACTGGTAGAGCTGGGTCAGTTGCAGCGGTGCCAGGTCCAGCGCGCCGATCAGCAGCGACGGGCTGGGATTGATGTCGCCGATGCCGAACGACTTCAGGAACGCCTGGATGCGCGGCAGGCCCACGTCCATGCCCAGGTGGATCGTGGCCAGGTTCCACGAGTGCGCCAGCGCGTCGACCATGATCAGCGGGTCATGGCTGCGATGGTCGTCGTTCTGCGGTGTCCACATGCTGCCGTCGGGCTGGCGCATGCTGACCGGGCTGTCGTCCACCAGGCTGGCCAGGTTCCAGCGCTCGGGCTGGGTCAGCGCCACCAGGTAGACGAAGGGCTTGATCGTCGAGCCGATCGGCCGGCGCGCATCGAGTGCCCGGTTGAAACCCGGATCACCGGGGATCTTGCTGCCGACCACGGCCAGCACGCTGCCGCTGTGCGCATTGGTCACCACCGCCGCCGCCTGCACGCCGTCGCCACGCTTGCCCAGGCCCTTGAGCGTGCTGGTGATCGCCTGCTCGGTATAGAGTTGCGCCGCCGGATCGAGCGTGGTGAAGATCGACAGGTTGCCTTCGCGCAGCGCGTCCTCGTCGAAGTCGGCGGTGATCTGCTTGCGCACCAGGTCCATGAAGGCCGGGAAGCGGTTGTGCGGCAACTGGCCGTTGCTGACGATGTCCAGCGGCGCGGCCTGGGCCGCGTTGAGCTGGGCCGCGGTGATCAGGTTGGTCTCGAAGAATTCCTTCAGCACCAGGTTACGGCGGGTCAGCGCGCGCTGCGGCGAGCGGCGCGGATCGTAGAAGCTCGGGCCCTTGACCATGCCGACCAGCAAGGCGATCTCCTGCGGGCGCAGGTCTTCGAGACGCCGGCCGAAGTAGAACTCCGACGCGGCCGCGAAGCCGTGCACGGCCTGGCTGCCCTGCTGGCCCAGGAAGACGTCGTTGACGTAGGCCTCGAGAATCCGCCCCTTGCTGTAATGCGCTTCCAGCAGCAGCGACATCAGCGCTTCGTTGATCTTGCGGGTGAAGTTCTGGTCGCGGCTGAGGAACAGGTTGCGCACCAGCTGCTGGGTCAGCGTGGAGCCGCCCTGCACGGTGTGCCCGGCGCGCAGGTTGGCGAACGCCGCCCGCGCGATCGCGCTGAAGTCGATGCCGATGTGATGGTTGAAGTCGCGATCCTCGACCGCCTGCAGGCCGCTGACCAGCAGCGGCGGCACGTCGGCCAGGCGCACGAAGCGGCGCTCTTCCTGGCTGGCGCCGTACAGCGTGGCGATGCGCGCCGGGTCCAGGTGGGCCAGTTCGATCGCCTTGCCGCTGGCCGCGTCCTGCACGGACCTGATCGAGCCGCCACCCAGGCTGACGCGGATGCGCTTGGGCAGTTCGCCGCCATCCGGGCCGGCGTAGCCGCGCGAGGAAATCGTGTAGCGCAGGCCTTCCTTCTGCCAGCTGCCGGCGACCTGGCCCTTGCCGTCATGGCTGTAGCCGGCGAAGGTGAGCTCCAGCTCCAGCGCGGAAGACGTCATCGGCGCACCGGCGGCCAGTGGCAGCGGACGGGCGTAGACGCGGGTCGGCACCGCGAAGACCAGTTCGTTGAAGCGATCCTGGACACGCTTGTTCAACACCAGGGTGTACGGCAGCACGAAGCCCACCAGCAAACCCATGCCGATCCAGAACGGGATGCGCAGCCACGGCCAGCAGCGTCGGGCGAACAGGCGAATGCGGGTCAGAAAGGCCAACGTGGGGAATTCCGGCAATCAAGTGGTTCGATGATAGGGCCTGCCACCCGGCGGGCATATGAACGTGGCGGGCGGTTTTGGGGCGAAATGCGGGCGATTGGGGATTCGGGGAGCGCCGAGGGTCACGCGTGGGCCGACCGTGCCTGCGCTACGGAAGCGGTTGCCACGTTGCGGGTTCGGGGCGGAACGATCGCGGGTGGACGCCGAGCAGGCGCTGCAGTTCGCCGTTGTCGGCGACCAGGTCGCTGTCCAGTCGATCCAGCGCGCCGCGCAGGCGTGGCAGCGCCAGCTTCCCCGCGCGCAGCAGCCACGGGGGCAGCGGCAGGGGCATGGTGGCGACCGGCAGGCTGCGGCGCACCCGCGCGAACATCTCGGTCGCGGACAGACGTTCACCGCCGCCGATCTGCAGCACGCGCCCGGCCGATGCCGGACATTCCAGCGCCGCCAGCGCGGCCAGGGCGATGTCTTCCGCATGCACCGGCTGGCGCAGGCCGCGGCCGCAAGGCAGCGGAAAGACGCGCAGGCGCATCGCCCGGCGCACCAGCGGAGTGAGGCTCTTGTCCAGCCCGGCGCCGTAGACCAGGGTGGGACGCAGCACGGTCCACGCGCTGCCGTGACGCTCGCACGCAGCCGCCAGTTGCGCTTCGCTTTCGCGCAACTGGCGCGAGATGTCGCGCTCGCCGGACACCAGCGAGTCGCGCTTGCTCTCGGCGCTCATCGAACTGGTGGCAATCACCCTCGGGGCGTCGACCACGTCGGCATGCGCCAGCCAGTCGGCCAGGCCCGTCAGTGGTCCGAAGCTGATGATCGCCGACAGCGGCGGCAGGCTCGGTGGCCGGTCGGGCAGCCAGCCATGCAACCAGGTGACGCCAGCGGATGCGGGTAGCGGATGCCGGCTCAGGGCGACCACCGGCTCGCCACTGGCGATCAGTCGTGGCAGCAGGAATCGGCCGATCTGGCTGCTGGCGCCGATCACCAGAACCGTCATGGGCGACTCACCCGCCACCCTGCAGACGGGCGTCCAGGTCCTGCACGCGCGGATTCGCCGGCGCCAGCTTGCGTGCGCGCAGCAGCGACTGGCCGGCGCCGATGCGGTCGCCGCGACCCAGTTGCTGTTCGGCCTGGTCCAGCCAGGCACCGGCGAGGCGGTTGCCGAGGGCGCCCTGCGCGGCATCGCCAGGCGCCAGCTCGGCGAGGTTGGCCAGCATGTCGTTGGCCTGCCCTAGCTTGCCTGCGGCGAGCGCCTGCTCGAACTGCTGGCGAACCTTGCCGGGTAAGGCCTGCAGTCCGCGCACCGCCGCCTCGTTGTTGCCATCGATGGCCAGCGCGCTGCGGTAGAGGTCGTAGGCGCTGTCGCCGGGCGGCATCATGATGTCGCCGTGACTGGTCGCCTGCTCGGCGCGCTGCACCAGTTGCGCCACGGCCGCACTCTGCTGCGGCGTCAACACGGCTTCCAGCATCGACGGCTCGCTGGTCGGGGCAACTGCGGGCGTGGTCTTGCCGGCATCGGGAACGGCGGCGGCCGCCGCACTGCCCAGGCGTGCCCGCGTCGCCGCCAGGTCGGCCGATTTCGGCGCCAGCTGCGCGGCCTGGTCCAGCAGTTTTTCCGCCTGCAGGTCGTCGCCCGCGTCGACCGCCGCGCTCGCCTGCACGGTCAGCGCCTGCGCCACGTTGCCGAGGCCGGCGTGGGCCTGGGCGTTGTCGGGGTCCAGCTTGAGCACCGCCTGGAAGTGCACCAGGGCGGTGTCGTCGCCGCTGCCGGCGATGCGGCCGGCGCGCAGCGCCTCCTGGCCGGCCTTCAGTTCCGCCGCCAGTGCGCTGTTGTCCTGCTTGCGTGTCTGCGCCTGCAGCGCGCGCAGCGCCGGCAGCGCGCCGTTGTTCGGTTGCAGTGCGGCGAGCTGTTCGATGCTGGCATCGGCCTTCGCGTTGTCCTTCGCATCCAGCGCCTGGCGTGCATCGACTGCCAGCGCGTAGCCGACCTGGTCCAGCCCGTGCCTGGCCACCGCGTTGTCGGGGTCGGCCTGCAGCACGCGCCGATACAGCGCGCCGGCACCATCGGGCCCGGCCAGTTTACCGGCGGCGAAGGCCTGCTGCGCCTGGTCGACCAGATCCACGGCGTGCACCTGACCGGCACGTGCGCTGCTGATCGCGTGATCCAGCCGATCGATGTCGCTGCCGCCACCGAGCAGTTCACGGGCCACCGTGGCCTGCTGCGCGGCCTGGCTCAGGTTGCCCGCCTGCAGCGAGGCATCGGCCTGCGACAGCATCGCCTGGCCCACCTGGCGCAGGCCGTCGCGGGCGCGATCGTTGTCCGGCTCCAGCGCCGCGGCGGCCTGGAACAGCTCGCGGGCGCTACTGCCGTCCTGGCCGTCCAGACGTCCATCCTGCAAGGCCTGCTGCGCCTGGGTGAGCAAGGTGTTGAAGTCGGTGCGCGGCACCATGCCGCGCAGGCGGTTCTGGTTGATCCACAGCGCCGCCAGCAAGGCGATCACCACCAGCAGCAGGACCGGCACCAGCCAGCCGCGGCGTGTCTTCGGTCGCGCCGACGAGGACGCCCGGCCATGTGGCCGGCGCGCTTCCACCGCAACCCGCGGCAGGCCATCCGGCGCCGGCGCGCGCGGCGCGTCCAGCCGATCGAGATCGCCGAGGGTGGGCTCGGTGCGCATCGGGGGGTGTGCGTCGTGCTGGTCGCGGCGTCCGCTCATGGTTCGTGGCTTTGAAAATGTCGGCTCAGCTTACCATCGGGCCAGCAGCCCCTGCCCCGCACGGGGGCAGGCATTGCGTGGGCATTCAGCCGACGCCGACGCGGCGCACGTCGATCACGTTGGGCAGCGCCAGCAGCTTGCCGAGCAGGGCCGACAGCTGTTCGAAGTCGCGCACGCGCAGGGTGAAGCGCATTTCGACTTCGCCGGTGCGCACGAACTGCCGGCTGGACGAAGCGATGATGTGGGTGGCCGCGTTGCTGATCACGCTGGTGACGTCCTTCTGCAGGCCCTTGCGATCGTAGCCGCGCAATTCGATGTCGACCTCATAGGCCTGTGCCGCCGCACTGCCCCAGCTCACCTCGATCACCCGGTCCGGATCGCGCCGGGCCAGCCGCGCCAGGCTGGCGCAGTCGGCGCGGTGCACCGACACGCCGCGGCCCCGGGTGATGAAGCCGCGCACCGGATCGCCCGGCAGCGGCTGGCAGCAGCGCGCCAGCGTGGTCAGCAGGTTGCCGATGCCCTCGATGCTGAGTGCGCTGTGGTCGAGCGTGCTGTGCCGCGAGGCGACCGGCGTGCTCGATTGCGTCACCGCCGGCTGCGCCGGTTGCGCCGCTTCCTGCACCACGCGGGCGATCTGGCCGGGCGTGATCTCGCCCAGCGCCAGTGCGATCAGCAACTCGTCCTGATTCTTCAGGTGGAAATGCGCCGGCAGCTTGCCCACGTCGGCACTGGTCAGCGCCAGACGCCGCAGCTCGCGCTCGAACATGCTGCGGCCGACCGCGAGGTTGGTGTCGTGGGCGATCCTGCGGAACCAGTTGCGCAGCTTGTCCCTGGCCCGCGAGGTGTTGAGGTAGCCGTGATGGGGCGACAGCCAGTCGCGGCTGGGATCGGCCACCTTGCCGGTGAGGATCTCCACCCGGTCGCCGCTCTGCGGCTGGAAGGTCAGCGGCACGATGCGGCCGTTGACCTTGGCGCCGCGACAGCGATGACCGACTTCGGTATGCACCAGGTAGGCGAAGTCCAGCACGGTGGCGCCGCGGGCCAGGTCGAACACCTCGCCCTTGGGCGTCAGCAGGTAGACGCGGTCTTCCAGCAGCTCGGTATGCAGGTCGGCGGCCAGCGTGCTGTCGTCGTCGCCGCGCGGTTCCAGCAGCTTGCGCATCCAGGCGATCTTCGCCTCGAACTCGGCATCGCCGCTGCCGCCTTCCTTGTAGCGCCAGTGCGCCGCCACGCCCAGCTCGTTGGCGCGATGCATCTCGTGGGTGCGGATCTGCACTTCCAGGGTCTTGCCGGCCGGACCGATCACCGCGGTGTGCAGTGACTGGTAGCCGTTGGCCTTGGGCCGCGCGATGTAGTCGTCGAACTCGTTCGGCAGATGCGGCCAGCGCCCGTGCACCACGCCCAGCGCGGCGTAGCAGTCGGTGATGTTGTCGACCAGGATGCGCACGGCACGAATGTCGTACAGGTCGGAGAAATCCAGCGACTTGCGCTGCATCTTCTTCCAGATCGAATAGATGTGCTTCGGCCGGCCGGCCAGGTCGGCGCGGATGTCGGCGGCGGCCAGCGCCCGCTGCAGTTCGTCCAGCGATTCGCGGATGAACGCCTCGCGATCGGCGCGGCGCTCGTCGAGCAGCCTGGCGATGCGGCGATAGGTGTCGGGCTGCAGGTAGCGGAAGGCGAGGTCCTCCAGTTCCCACTTCAGCTGCCAGATGCCGAGCCGGTTCGCCAGCGGCGCGTGGATGTCGCGGGTCAGCCGTGCCAGCGCCTGGCGCTCGTCGTCGGCCAGGTTCGCCGCCGCCCGCATGCGCGCCAGCTGGCGGGCCAGCAGCACGAACACCACGCGCAGGTCGCGCACGATCGCCAGCAGCAGGCGGCGCAAGCCTTCGGCGGCACCTTGCGGCGGTCGCTGCGCGTGCAGCGCCCACACCTGTTCGGCCGCCTGCTGCCCGTCCACCAGCCGCTGCAGTTCCGCCGGCAGTTTCGCGCGACGCTCCTGCCACAGCGCCGGATCGGCGCGCGCCAGTTCGAACCACAACGCGGCAGCCTGGGTCTGCGCATCGCAGCCGAGCATGCCCAGCAGGTCCAGCACGTCGGTGCACTCGGCTTCATGCAGCTTGCGCGAGACACAGGCGTCGAGCGCCTCGCCCAGCATCGGCGGCAGCGTGCCGACGCGCTCGCGCCAGGACTGCAGGCTGCCGGTGTTGGCGATGGGAGGCATGATCTTCGGGTATCCGCTGGATGCTTCATCTTAACTGCAGGGTCGGGCCGTTCACTGACCGGCGACCCAATGCCGCGCGGGGGAATCAGCCCAGCGCCGCCAGCGCCTTCGCCAGCCGTTTGGCCGAGACCGGCTCGGCGGTCTTCAGCTCCTGGGCGAACAGCGACACGCGCCATTCCTCGATCAGCCAGCGCAGCTCGGCCAGGTCGGCCGGATCGGCGCCGGCGGCGCGATGCTGCAGCCAGGCGCGCCAGTACGGCAACACCTGCAGCATGCGTTGCTGGTCCTTCGCCGGGTCCTGGCGCAGGCGTTCGCCACGCAGGCGCATCGCCTTGAGGTAGCGCGGGTAGTGCGCCAGCCGCGCGGTCGGCAAGTCGCGCAGGAAGCCCGGCGTCAGCAGCGCGTCGAACTGCTCGCCGAGGTCGTCGTAGCTGGCGCGGGCGAAGCCCAGCAGCGGCGGCGCCATCCACGGCTTCATCTCGGCCTGGGCCTCGATGATCGGTTCGGCCAGTTTCAGCCGTTCGACGCCTGCGCCGAACAGCTCACGCGAGAACTGCGTGCGCAGCGCCTCGAACGCACCGGCGGTGCGCGCGTCCAGCTCATGGCGTTCCAGCAGATCCTGGAAACCGCCTTCGAGCAGGTCCTCGCGCAGGCCGTCGACGCCACCGAGCGGCGCGTATTTCAGCGCCAGCGCATTGCCGATCGGCAAGCGCCGGCGCGCCTGCTTCGCCTCGCTGGCCAGCGCGTTGCGCAACAGTCGCACCACGCCCTGCCGATGGGCGGCTCGGGCCTCGTCGCTGCGCTCGAACACGCGCAGCGCCACCGTCTCGCCCAGGTCGACCAACGCGGGGAACGCGGTGAGGCCGCCGTCGGAGCGCACCTGTGCGGGAATCGCCTCGAAATCCCAGCTGGCCACGTCTTCGCGGGTCAGCTCGATGTCGGTCTTGCGCGAGAACGCTTCGCGCGCCTGGCCTTCCCACTGCCCTCGCAGCGCGGCCAGGTCGCGGCCGCTGGCCAGCGTCCTGCCGCGTTCGTCGTGCAGGCGATAGCGCATCAGGAAGTGCGGCGGCAGTTCGATGCCGGCAAACTCGCCGGCGCCGATGTCCACGCCGGTAGTGCGTTTCAGGAACGCGGCCAGCACCTTGGCCAGCGACTCGTCGCAGGGCGATTCCGCCTCGACGAAGGCGCGCGCGAAATCCGGCGCGGGCACGAAGTTGCGGCGCAGCGCTTTTGGCAAGCCGCGGATCAGCTCGGCCACCTTGTCGGCGAGCAGGCCCGGCACCAGCCACTGGCAACGCGCGGCGGGCAGCGCGTTCAACATCGCCAGCGGCAGCTGCAGGGTCACGCCGTCGGCCTCGTCGCCGGGGACGAAGCGGTATTCCAGCTTGTATTTCTGCGGCGGAATATCCAGCGCGACCGGAAATGCCTTTACATCCAGCCCCGCGCCGCCGGCCATCACGTCGTCCAGCGACCAGCGCAGCGCGGCCTGCTCGGCGGGGCGCGCCTTGCGATACCACGCATCCAGCGCACGGCTGCTGGCGATGCCCTCGGGCAGCTTGCCCTCGAAGAACGCGACCAGCTCGTCCTCGTGGCGGATCAGCCCTTCGCGGCGCTGCTTCGCCTCGATGCCCAGCGCCTCTTCCAGCACACGCTGGTTGGCGCGCACGAAGTCCACCCTGGTGTCGATGTCGCCGCGTACCAGCGCCTCGCGCAGGAAGATCGCATGCGCCAGCGCCGGGTCCTGCTGCTGGAACGTGACCGGTCGCTTCTCCACCAGCACCAGGCCGAACAGGCTGACCTGCTCGTAGGCCACCACGCAGCCGCGCTTCTTCGACCAGTGCGCCTCGCGGCAACTCGTGCGCAGCAGATGCGCCGCCTGCTGTTCGATCCACAGCGGCTCGACCCGCGCGTTCGCCATGCCCCACACGCGCCCGCCCACGTCGAGGATCTGCGCGGAGAAGATCCAGTTCGGCGGCGCCTTCGACAAGGCCGAACCGGGGAAGACCTGGAACTTGCGCTCGCGGGTGCTCTGGTAGATGCCCTTTTCGTCCTTGCGGCCGACCTGGGTCGGCAGGCCTGCCAGCAGTGAGCGATGCACGGATTCGTAAAGACGATCGGCGGAGTCGCCGCCGTCACTCCCTCCCCTGCTCGCCCCAAAGGGACTTCCTTCGGTCGCAGGGGCGGGCCGGGGTGGGGTCCGCTTTTGACTTTGTGCAGCGACGTCAAGAGCTCTACCCCCTCCCGACCTCCCCCTGCGCGCAGGGGGAGGAGCAGAGCGTGCGGCTTGCAGCTGTCCTTCCAGCTTCCAGCCCAGTTCCCCTACCACCAGCAACAACTGCCGATGCAGCTCGCGCCATTCGCGCATGCGCATGAAACTGAGGAAGTGCCGCGAGCACCAGTCACGCAGCTTCGACTGGGTCAGTTCCTCGTGGGCGTCGTGGTAGGCCCGCCACAGGTTAAGCACGCCGGCGAAGTCGGACTTCGGATCGGCAAACACGGCATGCGCCGTATCGGCCTGCTGTCGTGCATCGCCGGGTCGCTCGCGCGGATCCTGGATGCTGAGGAAGCTGACGATGACGAGCAGCTCGCGCAGGGCGTGCAGTTGCTCACCCTCGACCAGCATGCGCGCCAGCTGCACGTCGATCGGCAGGCGCGCCAGGGTGCGGCCGATCGCGGTGAGCTTGCGCGCCTCGTCGATCGCGGAAATCTCGGTGAGCCGGCGAAAGCCGTCGGCGATCACGCGCGGGTCGGGCGCTTCCAGGAACGGGAAGTCGTCGACCTCGCCCAGTTTCAGCGCAAGCATGCGCAGGATCACGTTGGCCAGCGACGAGCGCAGCAATTCGGGATCGGTGAATGCGGCGCGGCTGGCGAAGTCCGCCTCGTCGTACAGGCGGTAGCAGACGCCCGGCCCCACGCGGCCGCAGCGGCCCTTGCGCTGGTCGGCCGCCGCCTGCGAGACCGGCTCCACATGCAGCCGTTCGAGCTGGCTGCGCTGGCTGTAGCGCTTGACCCGCGCGGTGCCGGTGTCGATCACGTAGCGGATGCGCGGCACGGTGAGCGAGGTCTCCGCCACGTTGGTGGCCAGCACCACGCGGCGTTTCACGCCGGGCTTGAACACGCGGTCCTGGTCGCCGGCGGAGAGCCGTGCGTACAGCGGCAGGATTTCGGTTTCACGATATTGCCGGCGCGACAGCAGTTGGTGCGCGTCGCGGATCTCGCGCTCGCCGGGCAGGAACACCAGCACGTCGCCGCGCGGATCATCGTGGCTGATTTCGTCGAGCACGGCAGCGATGTGTTCGGTGCTGCCCTGCTGCATGTTTTTGGCCACGGCCTCCGCCGGCCGCCAGCGCGTTTCCACCGGATACGCCCGCCCTTCCACCTCGACCACCGGCGCGCCGCCGAAGTGCTCGGCGAAGCGCGCGGTGTCGATCGTGGCCGAGGTGACGATGATCTTCAGATCCGGCCGCCTGACCGCCAGCCGCTTCAGGTAGCCCAGCAGGAAGTCGATGTTGAGGCTGCGCTCGTGCGCCTCGTCGATGATCAGCGTGTCGTACGCACTGAGCCACGGATCGCCCTGGGTTTCGGCGAGCAGGATGCCGTCGGTCATGAACTTCACCAGGCTGCGCTCGGACACCTGGTCGTTGAAGCGCACCTGGAAACCCACCACCTCGCCCAGCGGCGTGCCCAGTTCCTCGGCCACCCGACGCGCCACCGAGCGCGCGGCCAGCCGGCGTGGCTGGGTGCAGCCGATCATGCCGGCCTCGCCGCGGCCGGCGGCCAGGCATAGTTTCGGCAGCTGGGTGGTCTTGCCCGAACCGGTCTCGCCGGCGATCACCACCACCTGGTGGTCGCGGATCAGCTTGACGATGTCCTCGCCGCGGGCGCTGATCGGCAGCGCATCGTCCAGCCGGATCTCGGGCTTGGCCGCGGCGCGGGCGCGGCGTTTGGCCGCGGAACGCTGGATATCGGCGCGCAGCGCCTCCAGCTTGCCTTCGTCGGGCCGGCGCGACAGCGTGCGCCAACGCCCCAGCAGGCGACCGAAGTCGCGGCTGGACACTCCATCCAGTTGGCGGCGCAGGTCGCGCAGGCCGACGGCGGCGGAATCAGGCGGTGGTGGCGGATGGTCATTCATCGAACCGCGCATGATACCTGTTGGACGCGGGTCAACCCGATAGCCACCAGCTATCGCAGGCATACGAAGGTTTCATTTCACCGGCGGGCCGGCACCCGCTAATGTGGACCCATTGCATTCACCCACCCGTCAAGGAGCAGCAGCACATGGCCATTTCCATCGGCATTGCCAAGAAGGACCGCGAAGCGGTCGCCAAGCACCTGTCCAAGCTGCTGGCCGACACCTATTCGCTGTACCTGAAGACACACAGCTTCCACTGGAACGTCACCGGTCCGCAGTTCAACAGCCTGCACCTGATGTTCGAGACCCAGTACAACGAGCTGTGGCTGGCCGCCGACGAAGTGGCCGAGCGCATCCGCACGCTGGACGTGTTCGCCCCGGGCTCCTACAGCCAGTTCGGCAAGCTCAGCTCGATCAAGGAAGAATCGGGCGTGCCGGAATGGAAGGAGATGGTGAACCAGCTGGTCGAAGGCCACGAGATCGCCGCCGCCACCGCCCGCGATACGCTCAAGGCCGCCAACGCCGCCGGCGATGACGGCACCGCCGACATGGTCACTGGCCGCCTGCAGGCGCACGAAAAAACCGCGTGGATGCTGCGCTCGCTGCTGCGTTGATCGCCAGCGTCCTGGATATAGACAGAAACCCGGCCTTGCGCCGGGTTTCTTCCATTACAGCTGGCGCGTGGCACAGCACTTGTCCGGCTCCATCGGCTTCAGCACCGTCGCCGCCGGAGCGGGCGCGGGCTGGAGGGATTTCGGCGGCAAGCCGTAACGCTGGTTGAAGTAAGCCCAGCTGGGCCACAACGCATGGGCCAGCGCCAACCTCGACAGCACCGGATCGACCACCACCGGTGTCAGCTGGTGGTCGGCCACCTCATAGTGGAACTGCGCCGCGGGCTGGCCCGGCTGCAGCACCAGCAACTGGTCACCTTTCAGATAACCGTAGTTGTCGCCGTACTGCATGATGGCGCGGCCCGGGTAATGCACGGTGAGATCGGCACCGAGCATCGGCTGGACGCTGCTGATGCCGATCAGCGACAGCAGGGTGGGCGCCAGGTCGATCTGGCTGACGAGGTGTTCGTCACGCTGGGCCGGCACGCCCGCACCGAGGATCAGCGCGGGAATGTGGAAGTGTCGCACCGGCACCAGGCTGGCGCCGAACACTCGCGAATCGTGGTCGGCCACGACCAGGAACACGGTGTTCTTCCAGTACGGCGACAGCTTCGCCTTCGCAAAGAACCGGCCGATCGCCCAATCGGCGTAGCGCACCGTGTTCTGCACGCTCGCCGCCGGGTCGCTCGCCTCGATCCGTCCGCTCGGGTATTCCCACGGCGTGTGGTTGGAGACGCTGAAGGCCAGCGTGAACTGCGGCTGCGTACTGCCCTGCATCAGGCGATGGTGCAGCTCGTTGAACATGTCCTCGTCGGACGCGCCCCACGAACCGACGAAGGTGGGTTTCACCTCGAACTTCGGCTGATCGATCACCTCGTCGAAACCGTTGCCCAGGAAGAACGACTTCATGTTGTCGAAGTGCGCCTCGCCTCCGTAGATGAAGCGCGAGTGGTAGCCGAACTCGCCGAGCAGGCCGGCCAGGGTGAAGAAGCCGCGCTGGCTGCGCGGCTGCTTCAGCACGGCTTCGGCCGGCGTGGGCAGGAAACCGGTGGTGATCGCCTCCAGCCCGCGCACCGAGCGCGTGCCGGTAGCGTAGGTCCGCGCCAGCAGCCAGCCATCCTTCGCCAGCGCATCGAACTGCGGCGACAGCTGCTCGCCGCCCAGCGTGCCGATGTACTGCGCGCCCAGGCTTTCCTCGACGATGATGACCAGGTTGAGCGGCTCGGCCGGCCGCTTCGAGGCGTGCTGCACATGCCAGCTGGGATGCTGCGGATCGGGCATCGGCCCCTCGAACCCCGACGCCTCGCGCACCAGCTGCTGCATTTCCGCTTCGGGCATCGGCCCGTACAGAGTCGCCGACGAGCGCTCGTTGTGCATGCCGCGGATCGCATTGATCACGCTGTACAGCGAATTCAGCGGCAACGTGTTGACCATCGCGTCATCGCTGAACGCCACCATCGACGCATTCAGCGGGCGATGCTCCAGCGTGCCGCGCCCGGCCAGGAACAGCAGCGGAAACATCATCGCGGTCAGCAGCGGCCGCCAGCGCAGGCGCAGGCGCGCATCGACCAGTTGCGTGCGCAACACACGAAAGCCGACCCAGCCGAGCAGCAGCAGGCCCAACAGGGCGAACAGCAGCACGCCCTTGTAGCCATGCCACAACATCGCCGACACCTCGTGCGGACTGTTGAGGTACTCCACGTACAGGCGATTGGGCCGGGTGTCGTATTCCAGGATGAACTGCGGCGTGGACAGCTCCAGCAGCACGAACAGCATCCACCACAGCCGATACCACCACGCGGTGATGCGCGCGGCCCGGGGCCGATGCCCCAGCCACGGCGACAGCAGGGCCGGCAGCGCACAGATCATCGCCAGCAGGCTCAGATCGATGCGCAGCCCGCCAGACATTACCGGCCACAAGCCGCCCGCCGGCCCTACACGCGGCCACAGCCACAGCGCAAGACCGAGCCGGCTCAGCCCCAGAAAAACCAGGGCGAGCAAAAGGAAACGCCAGGTAAGTTGTCGCACGTGATCCCCCGAGACATGCAGCGCCTTGCGCCGCGAACGGACGACCACTGCGAACGCCGCCGAAAAAGCGGCCACAGCGCGGACTCTAACCCAAAACCCATGCCCGGACTTCGCCGTGCCGACTCATTCGCCCCGCAGGCAGGCCGGCGTCAGGTCGGCTCAGGCGCCACGCGCCGCAGCGTCACCATCAAGTTTCCGCACCGCATCGGTGGCCTCGGCCAGGCTGGTTCCGAAATATCGGCGATGGGCAGCCACGGCGCGCCCCTGCTTGCCGGACACGGCCAGCGACCGGATCTCGGCCAGCTTCGCCAGGTCGGCTTCGCTGTCGCCGAGCAGGCGCCTTTCCAGCTTGCGCAGTTGCGAATGCAGTTCGCCCAGCCGCATGCAGACGACATAGAAGCCCACCACGAGGGTGATCATGGCCAGCATTTCAAACGTGTCGGGACTCATGGTTCATCTCCGGAACGCACCTGCCGGCATGAGCCGGCAGGTGCCAAGGCAACGACTACTTGGTGGCAAGCTCGTAGCCGGCAACAGCAGCCAGCCCGACCATTGCCACCACGGCGAGCGGAGCAACCGCAAAGGCGGCGCCCACGGCGATGGTGCCGAGCGCGGTGCCATACGTGGCCGCGCCGATCCCGATCGCGACCCCGGTCGCTGCAGCGGCTTCGCCGGCACCCGAGCCATTCACCATGGCCAGTTCGTTTTCATTCAAGATCTGCATTATCCGGGTTCCTTCAGTTCTGCATGAGTTCGTAGCCCGCATAGGCGGCGAGCCCGACCAGCGCAACGACGGTCAACGGGGCCGCACCGATCGCGACACCGACGGCGACCGCGCCCCATTCGGCACCGAGAGAAGCGCCACCCACCGCCAATGCGGCTGCGCCTGCACCCAACGCCCCCTTCAGATCACCGCCGGCAACCTGACCAATTTCACTCTGGGTCAAAACATCCATTTCTTCTTCCTTGTTGCAACGTGCAGAACCCCTGCACAGGGATCGGATCACACCGGCCATTCAATGGAACGTGGCGGTGGAGAATTTCACCGAATAGTCATTTTTCTTCAGCGCCTTGCCGATTTCGGTCGCGCCGTCATCGCGGCAATACTTCAGGTCCTTCACGCCATACTTTTTCAACGAACGCATCGACGGCACCCAGACCCCGGCGGATGTCGAATACGAGTACTCGCCAGTCACGGCGTCCAGCGTGTAGCTTTCGTCCAGATCGAGGGCGCTGACGGCCTTCTCCGAATCGGCGAGCAAGGCGATATCCACGCCAGCGCGAACATAGAAGTCCGACTCGTCGGCATGAAATGCCTTGAGCCAGGCCGCATACGCAACCACCAGCCCCTCCGGGATGTTCTCGGCGCGCATGGATCGCGCCTCGTCTTCCGGGTTGCCGAGGCCGCCGTGCCACGCGACCACCGAATCGCATTCGATCTTCAGATGCTGTCCGGCGATGGCCAGATAGCTTGCGCACGCGGAAACGCACACTCCTTTCACGTCGACTTCGACATCCGGATGCTTCTGGATGTCCCTGGCAATCTTCAACGCCACGGAAGGGTAACCACCGCTGCTGTTGAGCAGCACTCTGGTAAAGCCACCCCTGGCGACCGCCAAATATTGTTCGTACGAACCTTTTTCGATGTCCCCCTCGAACCGTATGGTCGAGCCGGAAGACCGGGTCCATCCAGCCCACACGCACTGACTGAACAGCACGGTGATGATCAATATTCCGGCCATGAAGCCATGTTTTTTCATGCGTATTCCCGAACAGATCCGTTGCCGGAGCCGCACCTCCGTAATGATGTCGATGCATCCGCTTGCGAATGCGGGATGTCGCGCTCCGCTGTGGCGGCGGCAATCGGGAAGCCGCCGTTTCCCATGATGGCGGAGCAGGCCTTCCCGCTCTTCATGGCGAACAGGCCGGCCGTTCGATGCCCAACCGGATCACCCTTCCCGCCGCGGCTACTGTCTCCGGCCGGTGCGCAATCACGATCCGGGTGATCCGCAACCGCTGAACCGCCGCGTTGACCAGGCGTTCCCGCTCCAGATCCAGATGGCTGGTCGCCTCGTCCAGCACCAACAGCCGCGGTCGCCGATACAGCGCCCGCGCCAGGATCACCCGCTGCTTCTGTCCGCCAGACAGGCTGGAACCCATGTCACCGACCAGGCTCTGGCAAGCCATCGGCATCGCGGCAATATCGTCATGGACGGCGGCAAGCCGCGCAGCGGCTTCGATCCGCATCGGCGTTGCCTCGGGGTCGAAGAAACTGATGTTGTCCGCGATGCTGCCCGCGAACAGCTGGTCGTCCTGCATCACCGCGCCGATCCAGCGGCGATAGACATCGAGCCCCAGCTTGCGGATGTCGACACCGCCAAAGCGCACCTCGCCTTCCGTGGGCGCAAGCAGCCCGAGCATGATCTTGGCGAGCGTGCTCTTGCCGCAGCCACTGGGCCCGACGAAAGCCACGGACTCGCCCGCATCGATGCGCAAGTTGCAATGGCGAAGTATCCACGGCTCGCCTTCGGCGTAGCGGAAGCTGACGTTGCACAACTCGATGCTCGCCTCGGGAGCCGGCCCGTCCCATGAGGACGACGAGTTTTCTTCCGGCGCGGTCAGCGCGATGTCCGCCACTCGCTCGGCATGCAGCTTCAACATGCTGAAATCCACCCATTTGTCGATCAGCCCACCGGCGCGGCTGGTGAACTGGTCGGCGTACGCGATGAAGGCGATCAGCATGCCCGCGGAGAACTCGTTCTTCAGCGCCAGCGTGGCAGCGATCCAGATCATCGCCACGCGACCCATGCCGAACATCAGCTGGTTGCTGAGGACGAAGGCGATGCCCAGCCGCTGGATGGCGATGTCGCGATTGGCCGTGGACACCGTGGCATTGGCATAGCGCGACAACCGCTCGTCCTGCTTGCTGGCCAGCTTGATCGGCATCGCGCCGCGGATGGATTCCAGCAGCTCGCTCTGCTGGCGGGCGCCGTAGACGATCTGCTCCTCGCTGGCGCGCCGCAGCGGACCGAAGAAGCCCCAGCGGACCAGCCCATAGACAAGGAACAGGCCAGCCACCAGCGCAGTGAGCCCGATGCTGTAGAACGCCATCACCACCAAGGTCACCAGCGACATCAGGCCGTCCAGCAGGGACCCGATGAACTGTGTGGTCAGCGTGCGCTGAATGGTCTGGATCGAGCCGAAGCGGGACACCACGTCGCCGACATGCCGCTTCTCGAACCAGTCCAGCGGCAGCCGCATCAGGTGGGCGAACAGGTTGCTGGCCCATTGCACGTTGAGCGTGGCGCCCAGCCAGGTGACCGCCCACGAGCGCGCCGCCGTGACCAGCGCCGAGAAGATCGCGATGCCGATGAAGCCTAGGCCCAGCAAGGTCAGCAGGTCGCGATCGGCCGATACCAGGACCTGGTCCATCACCCATTGCAGATAGAACGGCGCAGCCAGCGCGAACACTTCCAGCGCCAGGGCCAGCATCAGGATCTGTGCCAGCGCGGGAACGAGTCCGCGCACCCGGCCGGTCAGCGCGCGCATGGATACCGCCTGGCGTTCGCGCACCGGAGCGAAGTCGGCCATGGGATTCAGCTCGAGCGCCACGCCGGTGAAATGGTCGGACGCCTCCTTCATGCTGAGTTTGCGCAGGCCGCGCGCCGGGTCGTGGATGACGATGCCGCGCCTGCGGACACTCTTCAGCACCACGAAATGGTTGAGATCCCAGTGCAGCACGCAAGGCGTTCTGAGCTGGGACAGGTCGTCCATGTCCAGCTTCAAGGGGCGGCAGGCCAAGCCCAGCTGACCTGCCATCGCCATCACTCGAGCCAGCGTGGCGCCCTTGAGCGAACTGGAAAAGCGCCGACGCAAACCGGCCAGATCCACGTCGTGGCCATGATGATTGGCGATCATGGCCAGGCAGGCCAGGCCGCATTCGGCAGCCTCGGTCTGCAGGACCACCGGCAGGTGACGTGACCAGCCGAACTGCAGCGGAAGGCGCGCGGCGGCCGCCACGGGAACGGAACGGTTGCCGTCAGCCATGCGCAACTGCTCTTCCGCAAGCCACGTGACCGACAGATGGCAGGAGGCCCAAGGCCATCATGCGGGTGTCGCCTGGAGTCCTCACCACGGTCTCGACTCCATGCATTCCGCGACCCGTCCTGCGAAATCATCAGACGCCCACCGGGTCGCTCGACAGCGAGCCACCGCCGCACAACGAACCGGTGCGGTATCAGCCGTGGCGAAACCCATAGAACTCTCCCAGAACGACCGCGCGGCGCGGTACTTTGCAGAGCAGCAGAAAGATGATGCACACGTCGCCGCTCGCGGCGGTTCCATTCAATATGGACAGCGACGAAAGCATGGGCAGGTATGGGGCGGGCACCATCCAGGCCAGGGGAAATGGCAGCAGCGTCAGCACCAGCATCGGCATGAATGCCACCATCACCGCTTTTGGCCGGCTCAATTCGCCCAGATAGGCCACATAGGGAAGATGCGTTTTCGGATCAAATCCCATGTATGAGCGTTCGCCACGACCGGAACCGGGCAATGCCAGCAAGTGAATGAACTCATGCACGATGACTATGCCGACCAGAGTCCCGATGAAGATGCCGGGAGGTTGGTCAAAGACGCCAAGAGCCCAGCTGTGCGGCCACAGCAGCGACCAGGCGAGGTACAGGCATGGCCCGACCAGAAGCAGTCCGAGCAATGTTGCCACGACGTGCAGTCGCCCATAATTCTCAATCAGCCGATTCGCATCGGACAGATCACAGCCAACCTGAGGCGGAAAACCATACTTGAACTTCATGCTGTCAGTCCGCAAGGATTCATTGAAACCGCCACATGAATTGAATGCATGTGGCGGCAACGTCATTCAATCATCGGATGGTGATGATTGAATCAATCGTTGATGTGTTTCAGCTGATAAGCGTCATAGGCAATCATGCCCACATCGAAAAGGGCCAGCGCGACAACGACGATGAAACCACCGTTGACCTGCTCGACTTCATTCATGCTCAGTTCCTGCATTTTCTTTACTCCTTTGGTTTTAGGCAGATCGCTCTGCGGATATCGGCCAGCAACCTCATCTTCATTCGATGAGGCTGCAGCCAATTTTTTTGCCACCACTACTATCCTGGCGACGGATTACCGGTCCGCCGAAACGTGATGCGCCATGCCGTAAAGCGGCTCGAATACCCACTCGATCAGGCGACGGCGCTCCATCAGCACGTCGGCCTCCAGAGCCATTCCGGGCTTGACCGGCTCGGGCCGCCCATAAGCCATCACCTGCTGGCTGTCCAGCTTCACTTCGATGCGATACAGCGGCTCGCGTGCCTGCTGTCCGATCAGGGCATTGACCTCCGCCACGCCCAGGGCACTGCGCGAGATATCGCTGACCCTGCCGTATTGCTGGCCGAACTTCTGGTAGGGGAAAGCCTGGTAGCGCAAGACCACCCGGCTGCCCGGTTCGATGAAGCCGATGGCTCGGCTGGGCACCAGCAACTGCGCCTGCAGCGAGGAGCCCGCCGGAAGGATGGAGAGCAGCGGCTGGCCGGCGGCGACCATCTGCCCCTCCTTCAGCAGCACGGTGGAAACCACGCCATCGCGCGGCGCGCGCAACACCACCGCCCGCTGCATTTCGTTCTGCGCCGTCGACTGGGCCAGGGCGGCGAGTTGCCGCTCGGTATCGTTGCGCTTGCCTGCCTCGTCCAGCGGCAGGCGCGCCAGCTGCTGCTGCGCCTCGTCGTATTGCTGGCGCGCATCGAGTTGCTGGCGCAACAGCGTCTTGTACTGCGCCTGTGCGTCGAGCACCGCCGCTTCCTGCTGCTGGATCTGCACCGCAGATACGAAGCCCCGTGCGGCGAGCGGCTTGATCTTCGCCAGCATCTGCTGGTTGCTGGTCACCTGTTGCTGCTGGATCGCCAGCTGTCCGGCGATCTGGGTGAGCTGCCCCTGCAGCAGGGCCATCCGCGACCGCAGGGCGTCGCCCTGCTGCTCGCCCAGTTGCTGCTGATTGACCAGATCGGCCCGCAGGCGCGCGCGCTGGATCTCCAGTTGCCTGCCGACCAGCGCATGGGTGTCGCCCAGCGCCGCGCTGTCCTGTTCGCTGGAAAGGCGCAGCAACACCTCGCCCTTCCTGACCCGCTGGCCGTCGCGCACATTCAGCCGGGTGATCGTGCCGGCGTCGGGAGCCGCGACGTTGAGCAGGCCGGCGCTGGGCACCAGCTGCCCCACCACGGTCTCACGGCGGGTGTAGTGGCCAAGAAAGAGGAACAGCAGAATCACCGTGGCCAGCGTCATCGCCAGCGTGGTCAACAGCCAGCGCGACAACGGCGCGGCCACGATGATCGAACCGAGCCACTCGCCGCGTCTGGCGTCGATGACTTCCTGGCGAAACAGTCCCTGTGACAAAACCATCCTTCCCTGACCAGCAATCCACGATGAGCCGAACAGGCTGCACCCGGCACGAAAGCCGCGCATTGTTCGGATCATGTCCCCGCGGCGCCATAAGACAGTTTCTTATTGACGAAGCGGTTCCTGCCCGCCGACCGCTGCAGCACATGCCGGCCCGCCGCCACAACCTTTCCCCGCAACAAGGACTTGCAGACGGATTCCACCACACCGCCGGGAATGCCTCGTGCGTTCGCAAGCCACCCGCACACACGGCCGAACTGTGAGCTGGATCAAGCCGGACGGGTGTTGCAAGACGCGATGGCCCGGCCCGAGCCGGTCACAACCTCGACCCGATCGCCGCAACCACCGGCCGACAAGCTCCCGCGGAGACGGCCGCGTCCGGCCTCGCGAAGGCCGTCGCCTGCGGACGGAGTTCTCTCCGCCCGGGATTCATTGGCCGTTGGTCTCAAATTCGCTAAGCTTCTGCGGCTCGGTCGCCAGTCCGGCGAAGCCTCCCTGGGGATCTCTTGAGCATCACCGCAGCAAACCACAACAGCCGATATCCGCTGCTCACTGCGATCCTGCTCGCGCTGGTCGTGGCGGCGATGAACATCGGGCTGTGGTGGTACGGCAACCTGCCGCACGGTCCGGATGACTGGCACGGCAGGATCGGCGGTTTCTCGCTGTCGGTGTTCCAGCGCTACCAGAGCCCGTTCAAGCAGGACTATCCCAGCAGCGACGACATCGCCGCCGACCTGAAGCTGCTGCACAAGTACAGCGACCGGGTGCGCACGTACACCATGCAGCAGAACCCGCAGCTGTACCGGCTGGCGCAGGCCGAAGGCCTGAAGGTGATGGCCGGCGCCGAGATCGACAAGCGGCTGGACAACAACGAACGCGAGATCGAGCTGCTGATCGCCAAGGCGCGCGCCTATCCGGACACGATCACTCGCGTCATCGTGGGCAACGAGGTGCTGTTCCGCAACGACCTCACGCCGGAACAGATGATGGCCTACCTGGACCGGGTGCGCGCGGCCGTGCACCAGCCGGTGTCGATCGCCGAGCCGGACTACATCTGGCTGAAGTATCCCGAGCTGGCCCAGCACGTCGATTTCATCACCATCCATCTGTTCCCGTTCTGGAACGGCATCGCGCGCAAGGATTCGGTGCCGGCCGCGCTGGGTGCCTACGACCAGGTCCGCCAGCACTTTCCGGACAAGCCCGTGGTGGTCGGCGAAATCGGCTGGCCGTCGAACGGTGACCGGCACGAGTACGCCGATCCGTCGGTGTCCAACGAGGCGATCTTCATCCGCGACTGGATGAACGTCGCCAAGCAGCAGCACATCGACTACTACCTGCTCGAAGCGTTCGACCAGCCGTGGAAGGAAAACCTGGGCGAAGGCCGCACCGGCGCGTACTGGGGCATGTTCAACGCCGACCGCCAGATGAAATTCCCGCTGACCGGCCCGGTCACCGAGGACACCGGTTGGCCGTGGAAGGCACTGGCCGCCAGCCTGCTGGCGCTGCTGCCGATGATTCTGTTCGCCCGCCGCTTCAGCCGCTTCCGGCTGATGGGCAAGCTGTTCTTCTGCGCGCTGATCCAGCTGGCCTGCGGCCTGCTGACCTGGTCGGCCACGCTGCCGTTCAACTTCTACCTGAGCTGGGTCGACTGGACCATGCTCACCCTGCTGTTCCCCGCGCAGATCGCGATCCTGGCGATCCTGCTGATCAACGGCTTCGAGTTCACCGAGGTGCTGTGGCGACCGCAGTGGATGCGCCACGCCAGCATGCTCACGCCCGATCCGCCGGAAAAGCAGCCGTTCGTGTCGATCCACCTGGCCTGCTACAACGAGCCGCCGGAGATGGTGATCATCACCCTGGATTCGCTGGCCGCGCTGGATTACGCCAACTTCGAAGTCCTGGTGATCGACAACAACACGAAGGACCCGGCGGTATGGCAGCCGGTGCAGGCCTACTGCGAGAAGCTGGGCAAGCGCTTCCGCTTCTTCCACCTGGAACCGTGGCCCGGCTACAAGGCCGGCGCGCTGAACTTCGGCCTCAAGGAAACCGATCCGGCCGCCGATGTGGTAGCGGTGATCGACGCCGACTACGAGGTGCGCGCCGACTGGCTGGCCACGCTCACCGGCTACTTCCACGACCCGAAGGTGGCCGTGGTGCAGTGCCCGCAGGCGCATCGCGAGTTCGAGCACAACGCGTTCCGGCGGATGACCGCGTGGGAATACGACGGCTTCTTCCGCATCGGCATGCACCACCGCAACGAGCGCAACGCGATCATCCAGCACGGCACCATGACCATGGTCCGGCGCACCGCGCTGGAAGGCACCGGCGGCTGGTCGGAGTGGACCATCTGCGAGGATGCCGAGCTGGGCCTGCGCCTGATGCACGCGGGCTACGAGCTGGTCTACGTCGACGAGCTGATGGGCAAGGGCCTGACGCCGGCCGACTTCAAGGCGTACAAGAGCCAGCGCTACCGCTGGGCATTCGGCGCGATGCAGATCCTCAAGGGGCGCTGGAACTGGATGACGCAGCGAGGGCCGCTGTCGGCTGGCCAGCGCTTCCACTTCCTCACCGGCTGGTTCAGCTGGTTCGCCGACGCGCTGCACCTGATCTTCACCCTGATGGCGCTGTTCTGGACCGCGGGCATGATTGCGTATCCGCAATACTTCAGCCTGCCGATGCAGCTGTTCCTGATCCCGGTGATCGGCTTCTTCTTCGCCAAGGCGATCTTCGGCATCGTGCTGTATCGCGCCCGCGTCCCGTGCAGCTGGTACGACACGCTGATGGCGTCGCTGGCCAGCATGGGCCTGTCCCACGCGATCGCCCGCGGCATCCTGCACGGCCTCACCCGCGAGAAGACCTCGTTCGTGGTGACCGCCAAGAGCCGGCGCCTGGGCGGCAGCAACTTCGCCGCGTTCGCCCCGGTACGCGAGGAGCTGCTGATGGCGATCGCGCTGGCGCTGTGCGTGATCGGCATGGCGCTGGGCTACGGCACGCGCTACATCGAAGGCACCTTGTGGATGTTCATCCTCGCCGCGCAATCGATTCCGTACGTGTCGGCGGTGATCGGCGCGTGGATCGCGCACAAGGCCGGCGACAAGGCCGGTTGATGCGCCATCAGGCGCGGCGCGCTTGTCTTGATGTCGCGCTGATCAGGCCATTCATACGAAGCGAACACCAACTTCGGTAAGCTGCCCGCACCCCGCGAACACGCCATCGAGGACGGAACCCCACGCATGCGCCGATCCCCACGACGCCTGAGTCTGCTGCTGTCGCTGCTGCTGTTGGCGACACCAAGCCACGCCAGCGTGCAGTTGACGGTGGATGGCGTGGCGGACCCGCTGAAGGCCGCGGCGATTTCCGGCGTCGAGCTGTCGCAATACGCGAAACGCGAGGTGAGCGACGCCCAGGTCCGGCGCCTGGTCGAACGCGCACCCGACCAGGTCAGGGCGGCGTTGCAACCCTACGGCTATTACGACGCCACCGTCACCGACGAGCTGCAGCAGGTCGGCCAGGACTGGCACGTGATCCTGCACGTGAAGCCGGGCGAACCGGTGAAGGTCACCGACGTCGAGCTGCAACTGGACGAATCCGCGTCGAAGCTCGCCCCGCTGCGCCGGGCCCGGCGCACGATCGAACGGCTCAAGGGCCACACCCTCGACCACGGCGCCTACGAACGCGCGCGCGACGCGCTGAGCGCCCAGCTCACCGCCAACGGCTTCCTCGACGCGCGCCTGGTCACCCATCGCGTCGAGGTAACCCGCGCCAACCATAGCGCGGCGATCAAGCTGGCATGGGATGCGGGCCCGCGCTTCCGCTACGGCCGGGTGCACTTCGAGGGTTCGCAGTTCAACGACGGTTTCCTCGACCGCTACGTGCCGTTCAAGTCCGGCGACTACTTCGCCCAGGACCAGTTGCTGGCCTTGCAGCAGGCGCTGAACGGCGCTGACTACTTCGCGGTGGTCAACGTGCTGCCGGACATCGACGAGGCGAAGGACGGCGTGGTCGACGTCACCGTGCAGCTGGCGCCGGCGAAGCGCTCGATCTACACCGGCGGCCCGTTCATCGGCACCGACACCGGCTTCGGCGTGCGCGGCGGCCTCGAGCGGCGCTGGGTCAACCGGCGCGGCCACAAGTGGAAGAACGAGCTGGTGCTGGCGCAGAAGCTGAAGACGCTGTCCACGCTGTACTCGATCCCGATGCCCGGCGACAATCAGCGCAGCTACAACGTCGGCGCCAACTTCCGCGACGCCAATACCGCCACCTCGCAGTCGCGCACGCTGGAACTGGTGGGCAACGAGACCCGCCAGTGGCATGGCTGGACCCGCACCCTGGGCGTGCATGCGCTGGCCGGCACCTTCACCGTGGGCAAGCGCGGCAGCGAGCCGGACAACACGCCCGGCATCGAGCACGGCCGCAGCACCCTGGTATTCGGCGAGGCCTCGCTGACCCGCAAGCAGGCCGACAACCCCGATTTCGTGCGCCGTGGCTGGCTGCTCGGCATGGCCGTGCGCAGCACCGCCGGCGACCTGCTGTCCGACGCCAGCTTCAGCCAGTTCACCGCCGACGCGAAGTGGATCCGCGCGTTCGGCGCGAAATCGCGCAACCGGCTGATCCTGCGGGGCAGCTTCGGCATCACCCACACCGACGACTTTTCCGCGCTGCCGCCGCAGCTGCGCTTCTTCGCCGGCGGCGACCGTTCGGTGCGCGGTTACGGCTACCAGTCCATCGGCCCGCGCAACAGCGACGACCGCGTGATCGGCGGCACCAGCCTGCTGGTCGCCAGCACCGAGGTCGAGCATTACTTCACCCGCAACTGGGGCATGGCCGCCTTCGTTGACGCCGGCAACGCGTTCCGTGGCACCGACTATCGCCCGAAGATCGGCACCGGCCTGGGCCTGCGCTGGCGCTCGCCGGTGGGCATGATCCGTGTCGACCTTGGCACGCCGATCCACGACGACCGCGCCCACGGCATCCAGCTGCATCTGGTGATCGGACCGGATTTGTGAGTGGCTGGCACAGGCGGCCGCTCACAGGCGATCCAGGGATGGATCGCACGCGCATCGACCACGCCGTGGTCGATGCGGCGGAGCCGGGTTCGTGCAACGGACCCGGCGAGTTGCAAAAGGGCAGGACTGCCCTTTTGCAACTTTGGGTAGAAGGTGGCATCGCAAGAAGTAAAAAACGCAATAACCGAAGGAAACGGAAGGCATCGTATTCATGAAGTGGTTCAAGCGCATCGCCATCGCCTTCGCCGCGCTGCTGCTGGTCGTGGCGGCAGCGCTGTGGTGGCTGCTCGGCACCGACGCGGGCCTGCGCTTCGCGCTGGCGCGGGCACAAAGCGCCACCGACGGCGCGCTGCAGGTGCGCCAGGCCACGGGTCGGCTGATCGGCCCGCTCGATCTCACCGGGGTGCGTTATGACGACGGCAAGGGCACCGTGGTTTCGCTGGCGAAAGCGCATCTGGATCTGCGCCTGTGGCCGCTGCTGGCCAAGCGCGTCCACGTGCTGGCGCTGGACGCCGATGGCGTCGAGGTGAGCCTGCCCGCGCCTGCCGCCGACAAGGCCGAAAGCAGCGGCAGCTTTTCGCTGCAGCCGCCGTTGGAGATCATCTTCGATCGCGCGCACGTGGGCAGCGTCAAGATAAGCCAGGCCGGCAAGCCGGTGTTCGCCTCCGACCGGCTCGACCTTGCCGGCCGCTGGAGCAACCAGGGCATCGAGGTGCGTCAGCTGGCGCTGCAGGCGCCCGATGGGCACGTCGACCTGGATGGCCTGCTGGTGCTGGGAACGCCCTACCACGGCAACGGCAAGGCGGCCTTCGCCTGGAAGGTCGGCACCACCGAATACGCCGGCAGCCTCGACGTGCACAGCGACGGCAAACAGGCCACGCTGGATTTCAGGCTCACCGCGCCCACGCCGCTGCGGTTGCAGCTGGCGCTGACCCAGGGTGGCGACTACGCCTGGACGGGCAAGCTCGACGCGCCGCGCTTCGATCCGACACCCGTGCTGGGCGAAAGCTCGCTGAAGACCGTGGCGCTCGCGCTGCAAGGCCATGGCGATCGCTACAGCGGCACGCTCGATGGCCGGCTGGAGCTCAACGATTACCAGCTCCTGCTGCAGCCGCTGCGGGCGTCGCTCAGCCGCGATTTCCAGGTGCTCACCCTGCAGCAGCTCACGCTGGGCTCGCCGCAGATCAAGGGCAAGCTGGAAGCCAGCGGCAACGTGCAGCTGGCCGCCAAGCCGCTCAGCGCCGAGCTGGACATCCGCTGGAACGAGCTACAACTGCCCGCCGACCTGGTCGGCCAGGAGCTGGCCAGCCAGGGCGAACTCAAGGCCAGCGGCAGCGTCGACAGCTACCGCGCCAGCGGCGACGTGCGCATCGGCCCGCCCGGCAAGCTGGCGGCGCTCACGCTCGACCTCGACGGCACACCACAACGGATCAACCTGCACACGCTGGCGTTGAAGCAGGCCAGTGGCGGCCTGCAGGCGAACGGCATGCTTACCCTGCAGCCGGTGCTGGCCTGGCAGGCCGAAGCCAGCGCCGACCAGCTCGACCCGGGCCAACTGTTTGCCGGCTGGAACGGCGCGCTGGATTTCGACATCGCCAGCCACGGCAGCCTGCCGCCGAACGGCCCGGACGCCACGCTGGAGATCCGCCGGCTGGGCGGCAGGTTGCGCGAGCGCAGCGTCAACGGCAGCGGCAAGCTGCATCTGTCACCGGACGAGGTGGTGGACGGCCAGCTGGAGCTGGCCTCGGGCCGCAGCAACATCCACCTGGTCGGCAAGCCCGGCAACAGCAACGACGTCGCGCTGGATCTGGCAGTCGCCTCGCTGGGCGACTGGCTGCCGGATGCCGGCGGACGTCTGGACGGCCATTTCACCATTGCCGGCAGGCAACCAGGCTTGAGCATCAACGGCCAGCTGCACGGGCAGGCCTTGTCATGGCAGCAACAGAAGGCCGACAGCTTGCAGCTGATCGTGGGCGTGCCCGACATCAGCCATCCCGCGGGCAAGATCGACCTGCAGACCCGCAACGTCTACCTGCAGGGCCTGCTGTTCGAGCAGGTGCACCTGCTGGCCGAGGGCAGCCAGCCCGATCATCGCCTGCAACTGGACGCCCGCGGCAGCCAGCTGTCGGGCCGGCTCGACCTGCGCGGTTCGCTGAAAGGCCCGCAATGGAAGGGCACCTTGTCCACGCTGGACCTGGAACCGCAGGGCATGCCGCCATGGCGGCTGCTGCAGCCGTCGCAGCTGGCCTACAACGACGGTGCGATGAGCCTGTCCGAACTGTGCCTCAGCGCGGGCGATCCGCAGCTGTGCCTGACCGCGAAGCAGGACAAGCCTGGCAACCTCGACGCCAGCTACCGGCTGCAAGCGCTGCCGCTGGCCCTGCTGCTGAATGCCACCGGCAATGCCGACCTGCCGATGCGCGCCGATGGCGTCCTGGAGGGCAGTGGCAAGCTGCGGCGCAGCGCGGCGGGCGCGCTCAGCGGCAACGCGTCGATCCATTCCGCGCAGGGCACCATCAGCTACACCGACCGCACCGACGAGCCTCTGCTGCATTACAGCCAGTTGCGGCTGGACGCGGAACTCGCGCCGGGCGGGCAACGGATCGAGGCACACGCGGGACTCGATGACGGTGGCCATCTGGACGGCCAGCTCACCATCACTGGCGCGCAGCAGGCGCTGGGTGGCCAGCTCGACCTGCGCCTGAACAACCTCGCCTTCATCGAGTTGTTCAGCAGCGAGGTGGCCGGGGTCAAGGGCGGCGCCAGCGGGAATTTCCGCTTCGGCGGGACGCTGAAGCAGCCGGCCGTCATTGGCCAGGCCAGCGTGGTGGATCTTGCCGCGGAGTTGCCGTCGGCGGGACTCAAGCTGAGCGAAGGCCAGCTCGTGGTCAGCACCAGCGACGCCCGCCAGTTCCTGATCCGGGGCAGCGTGAAGTCGGGCAAGGGCAGCGTGGCGATCAACGGCAGCGCCGGACTTGGCGAAGGGGCGCAAACCTCGTTGAGCCTCAAGGGCAGCCAGTTCACCGCGGTCGACATCCCCGCGGCCAAAGCCGTGATTTCGCCCGACCTCACCCTGAAGCAGGACGCCAGCGGCATCGAGCTCGGTGGTTCGCTGGCCATCGACAGCGCCGACATCAATGCGGAGAAATTGCCCGGCGCCGGCGCGACCCAGGCATCGCCCGACGTGGTCGTGGTCGACGAGAAGCAACAGCAGGAGGCCGCCAGCAAGCTGCCGCTCAGCGCGGTGGTCAAGGTCGACCTCGGCCGCAGGACCCACGTGGTGGGCATGGGACTGAACGGCACCGTGACCGGCGTGCTCACCGTGATCGATCGCCCCGGCCGGGCCACCACCGGCCAGGGCCAGATCGCGGTGAACGGCACCTATCGCGCCTACGGCCAGGATCTCGCCATCCAGCACGGCCAGCTGCTGTTCGCCAGCACGCCGATCGACAACCCGGGCCTGAACATCCGCGCGGTGCGCAAGCTCAACCCGAACGCCACCATCGACGAGGGCCAGGAAGTCGGCCTGCTGGTGTCCGGCACCGCGCAGCGGCCGATCCTCACCGTGTTCTCCAACCCGGTGATGGAGCAGTCCGACGCGCTGTCCTACCTGGTCACCGGCAAGCCGCTGTCGCAGGTCAAGGGCGGCGAAGGCGACATGGTCGGCGCCGCCGCCCAGGCGCTGGGCTCGGCCGCCGGCGACCTGCTGGCCAAGAGCATCGGCTCGAAGCTGGGCGTCGACGACATCGGCGTGTCCAGCAACGAGGCGCTCGGCGGCAGCTCCGCGTTCACCGTGGGCAAGTACCTGTCGCCGCGGCTGTATCTCAGCTACGGCGTGGGCCTGTTCGAACCCGGCGAAGTGATCACCCTGCGTTACCGGCTCAGCCGGCGCTGGAACTTCGAGGCCCAGCAGGCCACCGAATTCAGCCGCGCCAGCCTCAACTACCGCATCGAGAGATGATCAGCCGGCGCTGCCGAGATACAGCGACGGAGTCGCGCCGAAGCCGGCCTTGACGTAGCGCGCGGTGTCATCCGCCAGCACTTCCGAGGCACCGGCCTCGACGCCGGCCAGCACCGCCTGCGCGACGTCGGCGGGCTTCGACTTCGGCGCCTCGACGGTCTTCACCATGTCGGTGTCGATGTAGCCCGCATGCACCGCGACGACCTGGGTGCCCTGCCCGCGCAACTCGTTGCGCAAGCCGTTGGTGAGCGCCCACGCGGCGGCCTTGGAGACGGAGTAGTCGCCGGTGCCCGGCAGGCTGGCCCAGCTCAGGGCGGACAGCATGTTGACCAGCGCGCCACCGCCGTTGCGGCCCAGCACCGGCGCGAACGCGCGGCTCACAGCAAGCACGCCGTAGAGGTTGGTTTCCATCACAGCGCGCAGCGCGTCCACGCCGTTGTCGCCGAGCAGGCTGTCGCCGCCGATGACGCCGGCGTTGTTGATCACCAGGTCGACGTCGCCACACTGCGCGGCGGCCGCGGCGATGTCGGCGGCGTTGTTGACGTCGAGTCGCACCGGCACCAGGCCGTCCAACGATGGCACGGTCGAGGGATCGCGCGCGCCGGCGTAGACCTTGCGCGCGCCGGCGGCCAGCAAGGCCTGCGCGTAGGCGAGCCCGAGCCCGCGATTGGCGCCCGTGACGAAAGCGACACTGTTCTGGATTTTCATGAGTCGGAACCTCGGAGAAGTGGGAGTGGGACTTTGCTGGCCGCGACCCGCGCGGCCTATCCGTTTCTTGCGGGTGATGACGGTGTTGCGCCTGTTCAGCGCGCCGCCTGCATGGAGGGCGATCCGCCCAGCTTCACGCTGACGGTGCTGGACAGGCCCGGCCGCAGCCGCGCCAGCGCAGCCTGGCCCGGATCGAAGCGGATGCGTACCGGCACCCGCTGCACGATCTTGGTGAAGTTGCCGGTGCCCGGCTCGAACGGCAGCAACGAGAACTGCGAACCGGAACCCGGCGCGAAACTCTCGACGTGGCCGTGCAGGGCCTGGCCGGGCAGGGCGTCGACCTCCACGCTGGCGTCCTGGCCGACCACCATGCGCGCGGTCTGGGTTTCCTTGAAGTTCGCGATCACGTACAACGCGTCCAGCGGCACCACGGTGAGCAGGCGCGAGCCCGGCTGCACGTAATCGCCCGGTTCGACCTGGCGGTCGCCGACCACGCCGTCGATCGGTGCGCGGATCAAGGTGTTGGCCTGATCCTGCCGGGCCAGCTCGAGCGCGGCCTTCGCGGTGGCGACGCCGGCCTCGGCCTGGGCAAGCCCGGCCTGCAGGGCGAGCCGGCTCGCGTGGGTCACCGACGCCGCATCGCGGCTGACGGCAAACTGGGCGCGGCTGTGTTCCGCGTTGGCCTGGGCGGTGATAGCCGCCGTGCGGAACTGTTCGGCCGCGCTGCGCGACACCGCACCGCTGGCGATCAGCGCATCGTAGCGTCGACGGTCGGCCTCGGCCTGCTTCTGCTGCGCATCGGACGAGCGGATGGAAGTCTGCGCCGCACGCATGTTCGAGCCCGCGAGGCGTTCCTGCGCGTCGAGCGCGATCAGTGCGGCCTTCGCCGCAGCGACCGAGGCCCGCGCGCTCTGCAGGTTCGCCGTGGCCGATGCCACGCGGGCGTCGAATTCCTCCGCGTCGATGCGCAGCAGCGGATCGCCGCGATGCACGCGCTGGTCGTGTTGCACCAGCACCGCGGCAACCAGCCCGCGCACCTTGGGTGCGACCACCGAGCTGTCGGCCTGCAGGTAGGCGTTGTCGGTAGAGACGCTGCGCTTGGGCGCGGCGATCCACCAGGCGCCGGCGAGCGCGATCGCCAGGGCCCCGACCAGCAGCGGCTTGCGCGACCATGGTGTGCGGGGAAGCGCCGCGGCGGCGGTCGCAGGCGTGCCCGAAGTACCGTCGGCGCTCATCGCTGCGATGCCTTCAAGCCGAAGCGCTGCTTGAGCTGCGCACGCGAGGCGGAGAGGATCGCGTCGGAGCGTTTCGCATCCGGCTCGATCCGCGCCAGCGACAGCGCGCCGATCAGCTCGGCGATCATCGAACGCGCCCCGGCTTCGGGTTCGGCATGACCCAGCAGCGCCAGCTGGCCGGCCAGACCTGCCGTGGACAGCTGCACGCCGAGCGCGAACTGCTCGCGCGCCGGCTCGGCCAGCCGCGGCACGTCCGAGGCCAGCGCGGCCATCGGGCAGCCGAAGCCGCGGGCGTCGCGATGTTTCTTCGACAGGTAGAAATCGACATAGGCCGCCAGCCCTTCGGCCGGGTCACGATCGGCGGTTTCGTGTTCCAGCCGCGCGCGCGCCTGCTCGAACATCTGTCCGATCGCCGCGGCGACCAGCTCGTCCTTGGACTTGAAGTGGGCGTAGAAGCCGCCGTGGGTCAGCCCCGCCTCGGCCATCACGCCGGCCACGCCGACGCGATCCGGGCCGTCGCTGCGGATCGCGCGCGCCGCGGCCTCCAGCACCAGCTCGCGGGTCTTCTGCTTGTGTTCGGTGTCGTAGCGCATGACGGCCTCGCTTTTTAATATGATGATCATCATACTACAATTTCCCACCGATGCAAGAGCTGCCCGTGAACGCCCTCGCCACCACCTCCCAAGCCACCCCGGTCGCCCCCGCCGACCTGCCGCTGCCGCGCAAATTCCTGATCTTCGGCGTGATGGCGTTCGGCATGTTCATGGCGCTGATCGACATCCAGATCGTGGCCGCCTCGCTCAACGAGATCCAGGCCGGACTCTCCGCCGGACCGGACGAGATCAGCTGGGTGCAGACCGGCTACCTGATGGCGGAACTGGTGATGATCCCGTTCTCCGCTTTCCTGGCGCAGGCGCTGTCCACGCGCTGGCTGTTCGCGCTGTCGGCCGCGCTGTTCACGCTCGCCAGCGCGCTGTGCGGAATGGCCTGGGACATCCAGTCGATGACCGTGTTCCGGGTGATCCAGGGCTTCGTCGGCGGCGCGATGGTGCCGACCGTGTTCGCCACCGGTTTTGCGCTGTTCACCGGGAAGCAGCGCGCGCTGATCCCGGCGATCCTCGGCATGGTCTCGGTGCTGGCGCCGACGCTGGGTCCGACCGTGGGCGGATGGCTCACCGAGGTGGTCGGCTGGCGCTCGATCTTCTACGTCAACATCGTGCCGGGCGTGGCCGTCGCCGTGCTGTCGATGCTGCTGGTGAGGGTGGACCGGCCGAACCTGGCGATGCTGAAGCAGATCGACTACGTGCACCTGGTTGCGATGGCGGTGTTCCTCGGCGGGCTCGAATACGTGCTGGAGGAAGGCCCGCGCCACGAGTGGCTGGGCGACCCGGCGATCGCCACTGCGGCATGGTTTTCGCTGGTGGGGTTCGCGCTGTTCCTCGAGCGCTCGCTGCGCTCGTCCGGGCCGATCGTGCGGCTGTCGCCGTTCCGCCAGTCCACCTTCGTGCTGGCCTGCGTGCTCAGCCTGGTGATCGGTTTCGGGCTGTACGCGGCGACCTATCTGGTGCCGGTGTTCCTGGGCCGCGTGCGCGGCTACAACAGCCTGCAGATCGGCACCACGGTATTCGTCACCGGCCTGGCGCAGATCCTCAGCACGGTGGTGGCGGCGCGGCTGTCGCAGCGCATCGACGCGCGCTGGACGATCAGCGCCGGCCTGCTGCTGTTCGCCGCCAGCCTGTGGATGTTTTCCGCAATGACGCCCGAATGGGGCTTCGCCGCGCTGTTCTGGCCTCAAGTGCTGCGCGGCTTCGCGATCATGCTGTGCATCGTGCCCAGCGTGAACATGGCCTTGAACGGTTTTGCCGCGGCCGAGCTGCGCTACGCCTCGGGTCTGTTCAACCTGATGCGCAACCTCGGCGGCGCGATCGGCATCGCGGTGGTCAACACCTGGCTGCAGGACCAGAGCCGCATCCACGTCGCGCGCTTCGGCGAGAGCCTGGGCGAAAGCGGCCGCCATGTCGGCGAGGTGGTCGCGCAACTGGCCGGGCGGATCGGCCAGCTCACCGCCGATACCTCCCACGCCCTGCTGATGGCGCAGGGCGAGCTGGGCCGACTGGTGTCGCGCACGGCATTGACGCTCGCCTTCGACGACGTGTTCCGGCTGATGGCGTGGATGTTCGTCGCCGCGCTGCTGCTGGTGCCGTTCTGCCGCACCCCGCCGCATGCCGCCCAGGGTGCTGTCGTGGAAGCGCATTGAGGGAGACGCCCCGCCCGCCCCCGATTTCCGGCCGACAGGGCGTCGACGCGCGCGTCCGGACAGTGCAAGCTGTGCGGCACCGACCTGCCGCCTCATGGAGACCACCGCATGCTCAAGAAGACCCTGCTGACCGCCTTGCTGCTCGGCGCCGCGGCCGGCGCGTTCGCACAGTCGCCGGCGCCGGCAACCCCGGCCAAAACCCAGGCGGCCAGCACGCTGACGCCACAGCAGAAGGCCTTGCTGGAGAAGCAGAACGTGCAGATGGCACAGGCCGCGTTGCGCATCGCGCAGATGGTCGACCAGAACCAGCTTGGCGAGATCTGGGACCAGTCCTCCAGCGTGGCGAAGCAGTCCACCAGCAAGAGCGATTTCGTGAGCGGCGTGAGTTCCGATCGCAGCAAGCTCGGCGCAGCGGGCGAACGCAGGCTGCAGGCGATCACCCGCACCGCCTCGAAGGGCGGCAAGGTGCCGGCCGGCGTGTACGTCAACGTCAGCTACGCCACCCACTTCGCCAAGGCGCCGCGGCCGGTGCGCGAACTGATCTCGTTCCACCTGGACAGCGACAAGGTCTGGCGCGTGGCCGGCTACACCCTGCGCTGACGCCATCCGCCAACGGGCCGGCGTGGCACCGCGCCGGCCCGCCGGGCCATAGCCCACAGGTCATGCACACAACGTGTCGATGGCGCACTATCGTGGGACTTTCCCCGGTGGAGGCGTGATCATGCAACACATGCGATGGATACTCGGTGCCGCGATCCTGTGCAGCGCACCGGCGTGGGCAGCCGCGCCGGCGGCCCGCCCGATCGGGATCGACCTGAAGGGTATCGACCACGGCGTGAAGCCGGGTGACGACTTCTTCCGTTACGCCAATGGCGACTGGCTGAAGACCGCGAAGATTCCTGCCGACCGCTCCAGCACCGGCAGCTTCCTCAAGGTGTTCGAGCAATCCGAGAAGGACACCGCCGAACTGATCCGCAACGCGGGCGCCAGCCACCCCGCCGCCGGCAGCGATGCGCGCAGGATCGCCGACTACTACGCCGCCTGGATGGACACCGCGACGATAGAGAAGCACGGCTTGTCCGCGATCAAGTCCGAGCTGGCCGAGGTCGACGCGATCGCCTCGCGCGCGGACCTGGCCCGCGTGCTGGGCAGCCGCCTGCGTGCCGACGTCGACCCGCTCAACGCCACCCACTACCACACGCAGAACCTGTTCGGCCTGTTCGTCACCCAGGGGCTGGAGGATCCGTCGCACAACGTCGCCTACCTGTTGCAGGGCGGCACCGCCCTGCCCAGCCGCGACTATTACCTGTCCGATGATCCGCACATGGTCGCCGCCCGCGGCAAGTACCTGAGCTATGTCGGCGCCCTGCTGCAGCAGGCCGGCTTCACCGATGCGCAGGCCCGGGCAAAAGCCATCGTCGCGCTGGAAACGAAGATCGCCAAGGCACAGGCCAGCCTGCTCGACAGCGAGAACGTGCACAAGGCCAACAACCTGTGGCGCAGGGACGACTTCGCCAGCAAGGCGCCGGGGCTGGACTGGAACGCCTACTTCAAGGCCGCCGGCCTCGAGAACCAGTCGCAGATCGACGCCTGGCAGCCCGGCGCGATCACCGGCCTGTCCGCGCTCACCGCCAGCGAGCCGCTGCAGGCGTGGAAGGACCTGCTGAGCTTCCACACCATCAACCACGCCGCCGGGCTGCTGCCCAAGGCGTATGCCGACCTCAACTTCGACTTCTTCGTGCGTACCCTGCAGGGCACGCCGGTGCAGCAGCCGCGCTGGAAGCGCGCCGTCGGCGCCACCAGCAACGAGCTGGGCGATGCCGTGGGCCAGTTGTACGTGAAGCACTACTTCCCGGCCTCGTCGAAGGCGGAAATCGAACAGCTGGTGAAGAACCTGATCGCCGCGTTCCATGACCGCATCGACACGCTGAGCTGGATGACACCCGCCACGCGGGCGAAAGCCCAGGCGAAACTCGCCACCTTGCGCGTGGGCGTGGGCTACCCGGAAACCTGGCGGGACTACGGCACGCTCGAGATCCGCGCCGATGATGCGCTGGGCAACCAGCTTCGCGCGGAAAAGTTCGAGTACGAGCACCAGCGCGCCAAGCTCGGCCAGAGTGTCGACAAGGCCGAATGGTGGATGACCCCGCAGACGGTCAACGCGGTGAACCTGCCGCTGCAGAACGCGCTGAACTTCCCCGCCGCGATCCTGCAGCCTCCGTTCTTCGACCCGAAGGCCGATGCCGCCGCAAATTACGGCGCGATCGGCTCGATCATCGGCCACGAGATCAGCCACAGCTTCGACAACCTCGGCGCCGAATTCGACGCCCAGGGCAAGCTGGCCAACTGGTGGACGCCGGAAGACCTGGCCCACTTCAAGGCGGCCGGCCAGCAGCTGGTCGAGCAGTTCAACCAGTACGAGCCGCTGCCCGGCCTGCACGTCGATGGCGAGCAGACCCTGGGGGAAAACATCGCCGACGTTTCCGGCCTGACCATTGCCTACCTCGCCTACCAGAAGTCACTCGATGGCAAGCCGGCACCGGTGATCGACGGCCTCACCGGCGACCAGCGCTTCTTCCTCGCCTTCGGCCAGGCCTGGCGCGGCAAGATCCGCGACGCGGCCCAGCGCCAGCGCCTGGCCACCGACGTGCACGCGCCCGGCGACTTCCGTGCCGAAACCGTGCGCAACCTCGACCCGTGGTACCCCGCCTTCGAGGTGAAGCCGGGCGAGAAGCTGTACCTGGCGCCGAAGGATCGGGTCAAGATCTGGTAAGCGGCGCTTCCGGCCTGCTCGCGCGGGCTGCACGCAGGTGCAGCCCGCCTTCCGGAACGGAACATCGGCGTTGCGCGCGGCCAGGCACGTGTCCGCTTTCGCACCGGACCACATGCGCGCAGGACATCTGCCCTGCCCGGCAAACCATCAATGTTATTGTGCGAAAGAGCCGCCGAGGGGCGGCTTTCTTGTCGCGGGCAGGTCTGGAAAGAAATTGATGGGAATGCGATCGGGGTGGCTTGTACGCCTGGCCATGGCGGCGGCGGTGGCGTTCGCGCCGGCGGCGCCGCTGGCCGCGACGGCCCCGACGGCCGCGCCCACCCAGCCACTCGACCTGTTCGATCTCGGCGCACCGTCGTTCACGACCTTCACCACGCGCGACGGCCTGCCCGATCCCGTCGCGGTGACCCTGGCGACCGATCGGCAAGGCATGGTCTGGGTCGGCACCCCGCATGGCCTGGCCTGGTATGACGGCAAGCGCTGGCATCCACTGGACGACCCCGCCCTGCACGGTTACATCAGTCAGTTGTTCGTCGACGACGCGGGCACGCTGTGGGCCTGCGGCAGCGCGTTCGGCCTGGCCCGGTACGACGGCAGGCACTGGCACGTCGAGGGCGCCGCCGACGGCCTGACCACCAGCCACGTGCGGCGGCTGGTCGAAACGGATCACCCGGGCGGCAAGCGGCTATGGGCGGTGAGCCCGAGTGACGGCCTGTTCTATCGCGATCACGGCCGCTGGCGGGCCGATCCGGGCAATGCCCAGCTGCCCCACGCAGGCTTCCTGGTGCTGGCGCAGACCCGCGACCTTTTCGGACACCCTCGGCTATGGGCTGGCTCGGGCAGCAGCGGCCTGTGGTATCGCGAGGACGAAGGACCCTGGCAACGCTTCAGCGCGGCCGATTTCCGGGCCGGCAACGGCCTGGCCTACCTGCTGGCCACCCGCCACGGGGGACAGGACGCATTGTGGGTCTCCGTCTACAACTCGGGCCTGTGGCGACTGGACGAACATGGAGTGCGCCACTGGAGCGTGGATTCCGGCGAGTTGCCGACCGACGTGCTCTACAACATGGTCGAGACGCCTGTCGCCCATGGCGAGCACGCGCTGTGGGCGTCTTCGCGCAATGGCCTGATCCGCATCTATCACGACAAGGTGCAGGTGTTCGACCGCCGCCACGGCCTGCCGTCGAATGCCCTGCGTGGCGTCAGCACCTGGCGCAGTCCCAATGGCACCGACGTGCTGTGGGCCGCCACCGAGGACGGCGTGGCGCGCGCCACCGTGGACGAGGGCAAATGGAAGACGGTTTCGCTGCTGGGCGCCCACCAGACCGGCGTACTGGCCGTGCTGGTGGACCACGACCCGCAAGGCAACGAACGCCTGTGGGCCGGCTCGGACGGTGATGGCCTGGGCCTGTACGAGCGGGGTCACTGGCGCTACTTCAACAAGGCCGGCGGGCAACTTGCCGATGCCGACGTGAACATGATCGCGCGGGCCGACGACACGGAAGGCCATGCTTCCGTCTGGCTGGGCACGGGCGCGGGTCGCCTGCTGCGCGTGCGCGACGACGCCACCTTCGAACCGGTGGCCACGCCCTGGCCACGCCAGCCCGGGCAACGCCTGAACGACATGCTCAGCCGCCGCATCGACGGCGCGGTCGAACAATGGTTCGCCACCGACGCCTCCGGCGTGCATCGGCTGCGCGACGGCGTCTGGACGTCTTTCCGTCCAGACGGTGTCGTCGGTACCTGGTCGGTAGTGAAGCTGCTGGCGCAGACCACCGCCTACGGCCACGCCTGGTTGTGGGCCACCAGCAACCAGGGGCTGGCCCGATTCGACGGAAAGCAATGGACGTTGCTCGGCCGCGACATCGGCCTGCCCGGCACCGACCTGCTCGGCGTGCAGCTGATTCCCGATGCCCGCGGGCGCCCGATCCTGTGGCTGGGCAGCACCCGTCACGGGGTGATCCGCGTCGACATCAGCGATCCACTGAAGCCGCGCACCCTGCCCGCCGACCTGCCGCCATCGCCCGACCTGACCACCGATGGCGCGCTGGCCGATGCCGGCGGCCGCATCTATGTCTGCACCGATTCGGGCGTGCAGGTGCTCAGCCCGGAAGCGGGTCGCTACCGTTCGCAGGTGTTCACCGTCCGCGATGGCATGGTCAACAACGAATGCAATCCCAACGCGCAGTTCATCGACACGCATGGGCGCTTCTGGACCGGCACGCTGGGCGGATTGATGGTGCACGACCCGGACGAGCAGAAGCCGGACCACGACGCCAAGCCGCTCAAGCTGATCCAGGTGAAGCTGGACGACCAGGCCATGACCGGCGACCGCTACACCATCCCACCAGGTCACCACGAGCTGCGCGTGGATTTCGCCCTGCTGACCTGGCAGCACGAGGACGAATCACGCTTCCGCACCTGGATCGAAGGCTTCAGCAAGGCGCCGGGGGCGTGGACTGCCGACAACTTCCGCGAGATCGGCGCACTGCCGGCCGGCGACTATGTCCTGCATGTCGAGGGCCGGGATCATGCCGGCAACCTCAGCCAGCCTTTGCTGTTGCCGCTCACCGTCGAGCCGTACTGGTGGCAGCACTTGTGGGCGCGGCTGCTGTTCGCTGCCGCGGGCCTCATCGCGATCTGCGCCTTGTGGGCCTGGCGCACGCTGGCGCTGCGCCGACGACAGCATGCGCTGGAGCGCCGCATCGATGCCCGCACCACGGCCTTGAACGACGCCAACCGGCAACTTCTGGAGCTGTCCCGTCGCGATGCGCTGACCGGCGTGTTCAACCGTCGCTGGCTGATGGAATCCCTGCAGGCCATCCATGACGAGCGGCGCGGCGCGGTGGCGTCGATGATCTTCATCGACGTGGACCACTTCAAGCACTTCAATGACAGCTTCGGGCATCTGGTCGGCGACCAGGCGCTGCGCAGCGTGGCCGAAACCATCGGCCGATGCCTGCCGGCGGATGCCGTGCTGGCCCGCTACGGCGGCGAGGAGTTCGCCTGTCTGTTGCCCGACGCGGAATTGCCGGCCGCACACGAACTGGCCGAGAAAATCCGTACCGAGGTGGCGCGGCATGCGGCGCACGACGCAGCCAGGACCACGCGCCAGATCACCATCAGCGTCGGCGTGGCCTGTCGGCGCCTGGAATCGGAAGCCGACGTGGAAATCCTGCTGCGCAAGGCCGATGAGGCGCAATACGAAGCCAAGCGCGCAGGCCGCAATTGCGTGCGCGACGCACCGCCGGGGGCCTGATCGCAAACCTCGCCGGAGCGAACCCGTCAGGCATCACCTGCCTCGGCGCGAATCCTGCTTCCGCTTTGCCGCACGCTCCGCCTGCGCGGCCACGTTGAGCGCCACCGCGGCGCGTATCAGCTGCCTGAAGGCGGTGGCGGGAATGCTGGCGTTCTCGTGCAGGTCGATGGCCCTCCGGGTGCCGCCGTCGAGGCTGGCATTGAAGAGCTTCTTCGGATCGCTGACCGATGCGCCGCGGGCGAAGGTGAGCTTCACCTTGTCCTTGTACGACTCGCCGGTACAGACGATGCCCGCGTGCGACCACACCGGCGTTCCGCCCGAGGTGGGCTTGGCCCACTTCCACTCTTCGGTGATCTCCGGATCGGCCTCGCGGATCAGCTGGCGCACCTGCGCGAGCATCTCGCCGCGCCAGTCATCCAGCGCCTCGATCCGCTTGGTGATCTTGGCGGAAGCGTCATCTGCCGCGGCTTTCGCTGTCATGCCGGCTCCTGTCTGCTGACGGCCTGGCGGCCAGGGAAAGCGGAGCATAACCGGCCTTCGGACCCGCATTGCATGAGCCACCCCAGGCGGTATAACATGCGTTATAACAGTCAGTGGAGCCCACCATGAAGCTCAAGATCACCACCATCGGCAACTCCGCCGGCGTCATCCTGCCGCGCGAACTGCTGGCCCGTCTGCGCCTGGAAAAAGGCGACGAGCTGTTCGCCCTGGAAACCCCCGACGGCATCCGCCTCACCACCTACGATCCGAACCTGGCCAGGCAGATGGAAGTGGCCGAGGAAGTGATGCGCAAGCGGCGCACCTTGCTGCACAAGCTGGCGCAATAGGCGGATGAACATGATCATCTGGATCGAACGACCGCTCGCCATCGCGATTCACGAACGCCAGTTGGCCGAACACGGCGGCGGCATCGGCGTACGCGACGACCACCTGCTGGACTCGGCGCTGGCCCGCCCGCAACAAGCGCACGCCTATGGCGATCCACCGCCCGATCTTGCCGACCTGGCCGCCAGCCTTGCCTTCGGCCTGGCGCGCAATCACCCCTTCGTCGACGGCAACAAGCGCACGGCGGCCGTGGCTTGCGAAACCTTCATCATGCTCAACGGAGGCGTCCTCGCTGCCGATGACCTTGAGCTGTATCCGCAGTATCTCGCCCTCGCCGAAGGCAGCCTGCCTGAAGCCGAGTTCGCCGCATGGTTGCGCCAGCACATCAGGCTCGACACCGGTTCAAGCCTCAACGAGGCGCCGGCACGCTACGCGCGCTGAATCCGCCTGCACCCATACTCGGGCCGGGCATCTGCGTCCCCCCATGCTCAGTCCTGCACCATGCCGATCGTGTGCAGCCACGCCTCGGCCAGTTTCGACCAGCCGGTGATCGGGTTCGCGGTAGGACGCAAGCCGAAGGCATGGCCACCATGCGCATACAGGTGCATTTCCGCCGGCACCTTCGCCTGCGCCAGCGCGGTGTAGTAGACCAGCGCCTGATCCACCCCATCCACGTAATCGTCTTCCGCCTGCAGCAGGAACGTCGGCGGCGTCGTGGCTGAAACCGGAATGTTCGGGTTCAACTTGCCGTCACCCCGGGTCAGATGCCCGGGATAGATCGGCATGGCGAAATCCGGTCGCGCGCTTTCCCGGTCGGCCGCATCCACCGGCGCATACAGGTGGCGATCGAAGTTCGTGCTGATTTCCGCCACCAGGAAACCGCCAGCCGAGTAGCCCAGCACGCCGATCCTGTGCGGATCGACGTGCAGTGCGGCGGCTTGCGAACGCACCAGCCGCATCGTCCGCTGCACGTCCTGCAACGAGGACACCGACAAGGCGAAATTGTGCGGACGGCAATCGCACTTCCAGTCGTAAGGCAGGCTCGGCACGCGATACTTCAGCAGCACGCAGGTGATGCCTCGCGAAGTCAGCCAGTCGCAGGTCTCGGTGCCCTCCAGGTCGATGGCGAGGATCTGGAAGCCGCCGCCGGGAATCACGATCACTGCCGCGCCCGTGTTCTTCCCCGTGGGCGCGTACACCGTCATGGTGGGCTGCGTGACGTTGGTGACCGCCGTCGCCGGCTTGCCCGCCAGCAGCTTCTCGCTGACCTTCGCCGTTTCCGGCCCGGGCACCGGTTGCAGGTCCGGCGCCGCGCCCGGCCAGATCGGAACCTGCGTGTGTCCGGCAGCAGGCTGCCACACCGGTGTCTTCGCCTGCACGCTGGCGCAAAGCGCCAGCAACCCAAGCGCGGCGATGAAAGCTTTCATGGCGACTCTTCCTTGCTGGCGCATGGCCAGGCGGCATCTACGGGACGGGAACTCGGCGGGAGCGCAGCATGCCCATCCTGCGTGAGCTATCGGCCCGGCGGCGGCAGGTTTCATGACTTTCCCGGGACGCGTCGCGACACAACCCGCGCAGGGATTCAGCCGCCCTGCATTCCCTCGATACCCAGCCCGTCGATGCTGGCGATCCCGGCCGAGTCGAAACCGGCCAACGCGCTGAACCGTCGCCCACGCTCCGCATAATCCTTGAACTGATCGAAGCTGGGCGCACCCGGCGAAAGCAGGATCACGCCCGCGGCGGGAGTGCAGGCCCTGGCCTCGGCGACCGCCGCGGCCAGGTTGTCGACCAGGGTCAGCGGGCAGGCGACGCCTGCCGCGCGCAAGGCTTCGGCGATGCGCGCGCCGTTGCTGCCCATGCAGACGATCGCGTGCGCCGGCGCGCTGCGCATCGCCTCGACGAACGGCGTCCAGTCCAGCCCGCGGTCGTGCCCACCGACCAGCACGGTCACCGTGCGGTCGTGCAGGCTTTCCAGCGCGGCCAGGGTGGCCAGCGGCGTGGTGCTGATCGAGTCGTTGACCCAGTGCCAGCCATCGTGTTCGCCCAGCGGCTGCAGGCGATGCGGCAGCGGACGGAAGCTTGCCAGTGACGGCGCGGCGGCCAACGCGTCCAGGCCGATCGCCTCCAGCGCGGCCAGCGCGGCGCAGGCGTTCAAGGCGTTGTGCAGGCCGGGCGCGGCCAGCTGCGCCACCGGGAAAACCTGCTGCGTACCGCGGCAGATGACCTCGCCTGCAACATGCCAGCCTTCCGCCTGGCCGAACAGCAGGCGCTGCGGATGCGTGCCGGTGAGCGCCAGCAGGTTCGGCTGCAAGGCATTCACCAGCAGCTGGCGCGACACGTCCGCCAGCCGCAATTTGTCCGCCACGTAGCGCTCGCGCGAACCGTGCCAGTCCAGGTGCTCCTCGTACAGGCTGGTGACCACGCCCAGCTCCACGGACCCGGCTTCGCCGGTCTGGAAGCTGGACAACTCGATCACCCACAACTCCGCATGCTGGTCGAGCAGTTCCAGCAGCGGCAGGCCGATATTGCCGGCCAGCGCGGTGCGCACGCTCAAGCTCCGCGCCAGGTGCGCGATCATCGCGCTGGTGGTGCTCTTGCCCTTGGTGCCGGTAACGGCGATCACGCGGGCGTCGGGATTCTCGCCGAACCACAGCGCGGTGCCCGAGGTGACCACCGTTCCCTGCGCCTGCGCCGCGAGCAGCGCGGGCTTGTACGCCGACACGCCGGGCGACTTCACCACCACGTCGAACTGCGCCAGTGCCGCGGCGTCCGGTTCGCCGGCAACCACCTCGAGCGCGCCATCGAAAGCGCGCGCCGCGTCGACTTCGCCGGCGCCGCAAAACAGCACCAGCGACAGCTGCGGACAACGCAGGCGCAGGGCGTGGATCGCGGCACGGCCTTCGCGGCCGAAACCCCATACCGCCACGCGCTGGTCTTGCAGATCGGCGAAACGCATCAGCCGATCGTCTGCAGCGCCGGCCGCAGGCGTGCCGGCACGCGATGCTCCGGCGACGGTTCCAGCCACGGCTCCAGCGCCAGCTGCGAGCCATCCAGCTGCGGCAGGATCTCGCTGCGGAAGCGCGTCACCAGCGCATCTTCCTGCCACTCCGGCCGCTGGCTCAGCGCGAACATCGCGGCGCGCGCCTCGGCGCCCTCGCCCACGCATTCGAACGGCTTGTGGTCCTGGTATTCCAGCAGCGCGTCGAACCCGGCGGCCTGGTTTTCATCGTCCAGCAGGTTGCGGCCGAAGATGGAAAGCAGCCGCGGCTTGGGCAGGAACGGCGCCAGCGCCAGGAACACGAAGTGGCACTTCGGGCACTGCCCGCACCAGCGGTCGACCGGCTTGGGCCCGAGCAACCTGAAGTTGCGATTGCAGCTGGAGAACGCGTCGAAGTACGGCGTCAGTTTCGCGAACGCGCGGGTGATCGCCAGCTCCGAATACGGCCGCAGCAGCGAGCAGTAATCGAGATCGCTGGCCACGTGCGTGTGCAGCCAGGTGCCCAGCAGCTGCTCGAAGGCGTAGCCCTTGCTCCACTGGTGGTTCACCTGCTGGCCGTCGTATTCCAGCGTGGCGGCCGAGGCGGAACGTTCGTTGGCGAAGGCGATGGAGTCGTAGCCGTACAGGATCGCGGCGACGGCGAGGATCGCCGAGTTCACCGCGGTCACCGGGATATGCCCGTTCCACGCGCCCAGCCGGTTCATCTCGAACAGCCCCGGCGCCAGTTCGCGCTGGATGTTCAACGTGGGCAGGCCGGTGCGCTCGGCGCAGGCCGCGATCAATGCCGAATTGCCGACCCACACGGCGGTCGCCTCGCCGCCGATGGATTTGATCGCCTCCACCGCGACCAGCGAGTCCTTGCCGCCGCCGATCGGCACCAGGGTGCGCCGGGGCAAGTTGAGTGATGGAGCCGTAGGTAGACCCGCCCCCTCACCCCGCCCCTCTCCCCCCAGGGGAGAGGGAGATGTTGCGCTTCGCGGAAAACTTATGCGCCCGCGCAGGTCCAGCCCGTTGCGATAGGCGAACTCGGCCAGGCCGTGCAGGTACAGCGCGTCGAGCAGGTCGGCAGTGGCGTCGTCCAGCGGACCATCGGCCAGCTCGATCTTCGGCGGCACGCCGGCCTTGTAATAGCTGACCCCGGCGACCAGGTGCAGCAGCCTCAGCGCTGCATCGAACGCCGCGCGCCGCTCCGCCGGTATCGCCGGCGCCTGCGGAAAGCGGACCGTCTCGACCAGTTCCTGACCATCATCGAACGCATAGCCCAGCTCGGCCACGCCATCGGCGTAGCTGGCACGGGTGAACCGGAACATCTGGGTCAGGCGGGGCTGCATGGTTGTCGTCACTCTTCACTCTCCGGCGCGAACTGCTCCCTCTCCCCTGCGGGGAGAGGGTTGGGGTGAGGGGGCGGACTTGCGACAGCCTCCAAAATCACCTCAAGCACGCTTTCTATCTTCGTCAATGCTTCATTGTTCCAGAAACGCAGCACGCGGTATCCCTTCGCTTGCAGATATCGGGTGCGGCGTCCGTCGTATTCCTGCTGCTCGGCGTGCTGGCCGCCATCCAGCTCGATGACCAGCATGGCGTCGACGCACACGAAGTCAACGATGTACTGATCGATTTCTTGTTGGCGGCGGAATTTGTGACCCGAAAGTCGCCGGTTGCGCAGGTAATACCAGAGCTTGCGTTCGGCATCGGTCTGGTTTCGACGCAATCCACGCGCCCGCTCGACATTTTGGCGTTTCATCCTTGAAAGCCTCCTCCGTTGTGACACTGTCCCGGCGTGGCCCCTCACCCCTGCCCTCTCCCTTGGGGAGAGGGAATTCAGGCATCAATGACTACCTCGCTGGCCTCGTCGCGCATGTTGTACGGGCTGGACATCACCTTGCCGTAGGCGCCGGCCTGGGCGATCAGCATCACGTCGCCCTCGGCCGCTTCGGGCAGGCGACGGTCGCTGCCCAGCACGTCGCCGCTTTCGCAGATCGGGCCGACGATCTGGTACAGCGCGGTGGCCGGTTCGTGCCGGCGGGTCAGGTTGACGATCTCGTGCCAGGCGTCGTACAGCGCGGGACGAATCAGGCTGTTCATGCCGGTGTCGAGGCCGAGGTAACGCAGCGCGCCCTTGCCCTTCTGCTGGGTGACCTTCGCCAGCAGCACGCCGGCGTCGGCCACCAGGTAACGGCCCGGCTCCATCCACAGCTGGTAATGCGGATACGCGGCCTTGACCTCGCGCAGCACGCGATCGAGCGCGGGGATGTCCAGCCTCGCCTCGCCCGGATGCGACGGCACGCCAAGGCCGCCGCCGATGTCGATGAAGCTGACGCTGCCGATGCGTTCGGCCAGGCTGGCCAGCTGGGCGTAGACCTCGCCCCAGTGCGCGTCGTCGAGGATGCCTGAGCCCAGGTGCGCATGCAGGCCGCGCACCGTGACGCCGTGCGCGTCGGCCAGATGCAGGAAGTCGTCCAGCTGATCGACCGGCAGGCCGAACTTGCTGCCGCTGCCACCGGTGCGCACCTTTTCGTGATGGCCCAGGCCGCGACCCAGATCCACCCGCAGCACGATCTCGCGGCCGCGGAACAGTTCGCCCCAGTGCTCCAGCGGATACAGCGCGTCGAGCGACACCGTGGCGCGCGTGGTCAGCGCCCAGGCGTAGTCGTCGCGCGGCGCGAAGTTCGGCGTGAACAGCAGCGGCGCGGATTCGGGCACGTGTGCCAGCACAAACTTCAGCTCGCCAGGCGACACGCACTCGAAACCGAAACCTTCCCCGGCCAGCGCAGCGAGAATCGCCGGATGGGTGTTCGCCTTCACCGCATAGTGCAGGCGATCGACCGCGGCCAGCGACTTCAGCTCGCGCGCCTGGTGGCGCACGGTGGGCAGGTGGTAGACGTAACGGGGCGTGGCTTCGGCGGCGATCTGCAGCAGGCGATCGCGTTGGGCCTCGTGCCACCACGCGGCGGCCACGTCCGGCGTTTCGCCGCTGCCGTACAGCGCCTGCCAGCTGGGGCCGAACAAGGCGCTGTCGTCGGTGCGCAAGGCACCGGCGCCGATCAACAGATCGTGCAGGTGCGGCAGCAACAGATCCACCACTTCTTCGTCCACCACGAAGGTGAGATTCAGGTTGTTCGACGACTGCGAAATCATGTGCACGCGCAACTGGCCGAACTCGGCCAGCACGCCGGACAGGGTATGCAGCAGCGAGCGCATGCCGCGACCGACCAGGGTGATCGCGGCGCACGGCGCAATCACCTTGACCCGGCACACCTTGGCCAGATCCGAGGCCAGCGCCGCGATCGCGTCGGAATCGAGCAGGTTCTCGGTGGGGTCCAGCGACACGGTGACATTGGTCTCGGCCGAACCGATCAGGTCCACCGACAGACCGTGTTGCTTGAAGTGGGTGAACACGTCGGCAAGGAAACCGACCTGTTGCCACATCCCGACCGATTCCATCGACACCAGGGTGATGCCCTTGCGCGCGCTGATCGCCTTGACGCTGGGTGCGTGCGCGCGCACCTCGGGACCGATCACCGTGCCCTCGAGCTCGGGCCGGTTGGTGTCCTTGATCAGCAGCGGCACGCGCGGCTCGCGCAGTGGCGACAGGCAGCGCGGATGCAGCACCTTGGCGCCGGTGGAGGCGATTTCCTGGGCCTCCTCGTAATCCAGCCGCTGCAGCAGGCGGGCCCCGGGCACCTGGCGCGGGTTGGCAGTGAACATGCCGGCCACGTCGGTCCAGATCTCCACCCGCTGCGCCTTCAGCAACGCGCCGAAATAGGCGGCCGAAGTATCCGAGCCACCGCGACCGAGCAGCACCGTGCGACCCTGGCTTTCGCGGGCGATGAATCCCTGAGTGATGAACACCTCGCCCAGCGCGGCCAGCCGCGCGTTCAGCGCGGGATCGGGTTTCGCCTCGACCATCGCCGACAGCAGCCGGGTGCGCTCGTTCTGGTTCGGCAGCGCCACAGCCGACAGGCATTCGCGCGCATCCAGCCATTGCGTGGACACACCGCTGTGACTGAGGAAGGCGGCGCCCAAGGCGCTGGACATCAGTTCGCCGTGCGCCTGCACCTGCGCCTGCCAGGCCAGTTCGCCCAAGCTGCCGCTGTCGTCGGCCAGCCGGACCAGGTCGCCCAGGCGTTCGTTAAGTGTGCCCGGCAGGGCCAACTGCATGTGTTCGAGCAGTTCGTAATGACGCTGCACGATGGCCTTCGCCGCCTCGTTGCGCTCGGCGCGATCGGCGTGCCGGCACAACTGTTTCAGCGCATCGGTGATGCCGGACAGCGCGGAAACCACCACCAGCACCCGGGCGCCCTCGGCGCGGCGACTGGCCACCAGCTCGCGGATGTTCTGCCAGCGCGGCAAGCTCGCCACGCTGGTGCCGCCGAACTTCATCACGATCCAGGGGGCGTTGGCAGGCAGGGGCGCGGAAGTTGGCGAGGTCACGGGTATTCGCTATGGGCGGTGGGACATCCAGCCAGTGTTGCGCTGCCGCATCGGAATTGCAAATGGTTTTTCGATGCGGTCATTTGGACGTTTGGACGTCTGAATGATGATGGCTTGTCGGGGTTGGCATGTGCGAGGAAGGCGGGTCGGATGGCGACGACCGGGTGAAGACTGCGTGGCTCGGAGAGCTTTTGCGAGGCGGGGTTGGGGCTTTTTGGGGGCTGTTGCCGGGAGCGTGGGCATTTGCTCCCTCCCTGCTCGCGGGGGAGGGTTGGGGTGGGGTGCTCTTGCTCCCTCCCCTGCTCGCAGGGGAGGGTTGGGGTGGGGTGCTTTTCGCACCCTGGCGACCCTGAGCTACCCCACCTCAATCCTCCCCTGGGAGGGGAGGAGGCGATGGTGTGCGCTTCGCGCACTTATTTATTGAACAAAGACGGGGATCTTTCCGATCCTGGTCTGCCATTCACGGGGGCCGGTCTGGTGTACCGAGGTGCCGCCGGAGTCGACGGCCACGGTCACCGGCATGTCCTCGACGGTGAATTCGTAGATCGCTTCCATGCCCAGATCGGCGAAGCCGACCACGCGCGAAGCCTTGATCGCCTTGGACACCAGGTAGGCGGCGCCGCCGACGGCCATCAGATACACCGACTGGTGCTTCTTGATCGCCTCGATCGCGGCCGGGCCGCGCTCGGCCTTGCCGACCATGCCGAGCAAACCCGTCTGCGCCAGCACCTGTTCGGTGAACTTGTCCATCCGCGTGGCGGTGGTGGGGCCGGCGGGACCGACGACTTCTTCGCGCACGGGATCGACCGGACCCACGTAATAGATGAAGCGGCCCTTGAAATCGACCGGCAGCGGTTCGCCCTTGTTCAACATCTCGACCATGCGCTTGTGCGCGGCATCGCGGCCGGTCAGCAGCTTGCCGTTGAGCAGCAGGGTTTCGCCCGGTTTCCAGCTGGCCACTTCCTCGCGGGTGACGGTGTCGAGGTTCACCCGGCGGCCCTTCGAGGTGTCGTAGGTGAGCTTGGGCCAGTCTTCCAGCGACGGCGGATCGAGCATCACCGGGCCACTGCCGTCCAGCACGAAGTGCGCGTGGCGGGTGGCGGCGCAGTTCGGGATCATCGCCACCGGCAGGTTCGCCGCGTGGGTCGGGAAATCCTTCACCTTGACGTCGAGCACGGTGGTGAGGCCGCCCAGGCCCTGGGCACCGATGCCCAGCGCATTGACCTTCTCGTACAGCTCGATGCGCAGTTCCTCGCAACGGTTGGCCGGGCCCCGCGCGATCAGCTCCTGGATGTCGATCGACTCCATCAGCGACTCCTTCGCCATCAGCATCGCCTTCTCGGCGGTGCCGCCGATGCCGATGCCGAGCATGCCCGGCGGGCACCAGCCGGCGCCCATCGTGGGCACGGTCTTGAGCACCCAGTCGACGATCGAGTCGGAGGGGTTGAGCATGGCGAACTTCGACTTCGCTTCCGAGCCGCCGCCCTTGGCCGCCACGATCACCTCGACCGTGTCGCCCGGCACGATCGACATGTTGACCACCGACGGCGTGTTGTCCTTCGTGTTGATGCGCTTGCCCGCCGGATCCGCGAGCACGCTGGCGCGCAGCTTGTTGTCCGGGTCCAGGTAGGCGCGGCGCACGCCTTCGTTGGCCATGTCCTCCAGCGACATGCTGGCGTCGTCCCAGCGCACGTTCATGCCGACTTTCAGGAACACGGTGACGATGCCGGTGTCCTGGCACAGCGGGCGATGACCTTCGGCGGCCATCCGCGAGTTGATCAGGATCTGCGCCATCGCATCCTTCGCGGCGGGCGATTCCTCGCGCTCGTAGGCGGCGGCGAGGCTCTTGATGTAGTCGACCGGGTGGTAGTAGCTGATGTACTGCAGGGCATCGGCGACGGACTGGATCAGGTCTTCTTGCTTGATGGAGGTCATGGCGGCAGCTTTGATTTCAAGGGGACGAGGCGCCGCAGACCGCTGTACGGGGCGCACAACCCTCTTATTGTGCCGCAAATCCGTGCGGCGCCCGCAGTCCGTCGTAGCGGGAGGGTGGCTTTCCGGCTTGCCGCTATCATCGAACCCCTCCCCATCACCCGCCGCCACCGACCATGCCCGACACCTTCCGCTTCCTGCAGCTGGACGTCTTCGCCAGCCGCCTGTTCGATGGCAACCCGCTGGCCGTGGTGATCGGGGCGGAAGGACTGGATGGCCAGGCCATGCAGCGCATCGCGCGCTGGACCAATCTCTCGGAAACCACCTTCCTGCTGCCGCCGAGCACGCCGCAGGCGGATTACCGCGTGCGCATCTTCACCCCGCGGCAGGAGCTGCCGTTTGCCGGCCACCCCAGCGTGGGCAGCGCGTATGCGGCGATCGAGGCCGGCCTGGTCGACGCCGGCAAGACGGCGCTGATCCAGGAGTGCGCCGCCGGCCTGCTGCCGGTGCAGGTGATCGGCCAGGGGCCGACGCGGGTCATCCACGTGCAGGCGCCGCCGGCGCGGATGCACGCGGTGGACGATGCACGGCGCGCGCAACTGGCATCCGCGCTGCAGGTGGAACTTGCCGGGGATGAGGTGGTGCTCGTCGACAACGGTCCGCACTGGCTGCTGTGCCAGTTGGGCGAGGCGGCAACCGTCCGGGCACTGAGGCCGGACATGGGCGCCCTGGCGGAAATCTGCACGCGGCAGGAAGCCGTCGGCGTCGGCGTGTTCGGCCGCGAGCGTTCCGGCGATGCGGCGATGGCCGTGCGCGCGTTCTGCCCGGCCGACGGCATTCCGGAAGACCCGGTCACCGGCAGCGCCAACGCGGCGATCATGGCCTGGCTGGCCGCGCGCGGCGATCGCGACGGCTACGGCCTGAACTACCGCGCCAGCCAGGGTCGTGAAGTGGGTCGCGACGGCATCGTCGAGGTCGCCCGCGACGCGGCCAGCGGCGCGGTCACCATCGGCGGCCAGTGCGTCATCGGCGTACGCGGTGAATTGCAGTTGCCCGCCGCAGGTTGATCCGCCTTCTTGCCGAACGCGCGACGCGCCGCCATGCTGTCGCGCCGCCATCCACCGACCCGAGCGATGCCCCAGACCACTCCTCCCGGCAGCTACCTGCGCAGCCTGCGCCCCTGGGACGCCGCCCTGATCGTGGTCGGCGGCGTCATCGGCGGCGGCATCTTCCTCACTCCCGGCGTGGTGGCGCAGCGCACCGAGTCCGGCTTGTGGCTGTTGCTGATGTGGGTGGCCGCGGGCTTGCTCACCCTGCTGGGCGCGCTGTGCTACGCCGAACTGGGCGCCCGCCGGCCGCATGCCGGCGGCACCTATGTCTACCTGCGCGAGGCGTTCGGGCCGCTGGCCGGTTTCCTGTTCGGCTGGACCATGCTGCTGGTGATTTATTCCGGCTCCTCCGCCGCGGTGGCGACGATCTTCGCCAGCTATGCCGCACCGCTGTTCGGCCTTTCGGCGGCCTGGTCGCTGCCGTTAACGATCGGCGCCCTGGTTTTCGTCACCGGCATCAATCTGTTCGGCATCCGCCTTGGCGCGCAGATCCAGAACCTGTTCGCCCTGCTCAAGCTGCTGGCGGTGGTGGTGCTGGTGGCTTGCGGGCTGTTCTTCGCCGGCGCCGGCCACCAGCAGGTGCTGGCCGTGGACCCCGCGCGTCACGGCGTGGGCTTCATCGGTGCGGCGCTGCCGGTGCTGTTCGCCTACTCGGGCTTCACCTATCTCAACAACCTCGCCGGCGAAGTACGCGAGCCGCAGCGCACCTTGCCGCGTGCGCTGGCGCTGGGCATGGGCCTGGTCATCGTTGCCTACGTGCTGGTCAACGTGGCCTACCTCGCCGTGCTCGGCCACGCCGGCCTGGCCGCCAGCAACGCGCCCGCCGCCGACGTGATGCAGCAGGTGGCCGGGCCGATCGGCGCCAGGCTGATCGCGCTGGGCGTGGCCATCTCCACCCTCGGCTTCTGCAACATCACCCTGGTCGCCGGCGCGCGCGTGCTGCAGGTGATGGGCGAGGACGGCCTGTTCTTCCGCGCCGTGGCCCGCCTGCATCCACGCTGGCGCACGCCGAACACCGCGTTGCTGCTGCTGTCGGGCTGGGCGGTCTTGCTGGCGCTGGCTTTCAGCTACGGCCAGCTGCTCGACTACGCCACCTTCGGCGACTGGCTGGCCTGCGCGCTCGGCGTGGCCACCCTGTTCTGGTATCGCCGCCATGACGACGCTGCAGACGGCTTCCGGGTGCCGGGCTATCCGTGGCTGCCGCTGCTGTTCGTCGCCGCGGTGGTCGCGGTGGTCGTCGCCACCCTGCTCGACAACCCGCGCAGCTCGGCCATCGTGTTGCTGATCATGCTGGCGGGCGTGCCGGTCTACTTCGTCTGGCGGCGCCTGTTCAGCCATCCACTGCCCTAAGCGGACGGCGGCAATGCCACAATGTGCGAATCGACCTCAAGGAGATGATGGATGGCGCCCGTGCAAGCCCAGGTCCTGCCGCCCCCTCCGGAAAGCGGCATCGTTCCGGAAAAGATTCGCGACGGCATCGACCTGCTGATCAATGGCGAGCACTACCGGCATACCGGTGATCCGCAGATGCCGCTGCTGTGGTACCTGCGCGACGTGTTGCGGCTGACCGGCACCAAGTACGCCGGCGAGCACGGCGGCAATGGCGCCGACCTGGTGCTGCTGGACGGCAAGGCCGTCTCCGCGATCGCCCAGCCGCTGGCCAGGCTGGCCGGCAAGGCGGTGGTCACCGTGGAAGGGCTGGCCGCCAACGATGGCAGCCTGCATCCGCTGCAACAGGCCTTCATCGACGAGGACGCGATCGGCTGCGGCTACTGCACGCCGGGCTGGCTGATCGCCGGCGTCGACCTGCTGCGCCGCAAGCCGCACCTGGGCGACGACGACATCGACCAGTTGCCCAACCTGTGCCGCTGCGGCTGCCAGACCCGCGTGCGTCGCGCGATCAAGCGCGCCGCCGCCGGCAAGGCGGGCCAGCGATGAGCCAGGGCATCCGACTTTCGCGCCGCCGCTTCCTGCAGGTGCTCGCCGGCACCGCGGGCTCGCTGCTGGTCGGCATCCGCTTCGCCGAAGCGGCCGACGCACCGCTGCCGCCGGCGCTGCTGGGCGACAACGTCCACGGGCTCGGACCGTACGTGCGCATCGACGAGGACGGCAGCGTGCTGATCGGCGCGCGCGATCCGGACACCGGCACCGGCGTGGCCACCTCGCTGCCGCGCATCATCGCCGACGAACTCGACGTCGACTGGAACAATGTGCGGGTGGTCGCGCTCGGCCTTGGCGTCGACAGCCGGAACGGCAAGCCGGTGTGGAGCTACGGCCACCAGGTCGGCGGCACCGGCACCTCGATCCCCGCCGCCTGGCGCGACCTGCGCCAAGCCGGCGCGGTGGCGCGCTGGCTGCTGCTGCAGGCCGCCGCGCGCCGGCTGGGCCTGGCCGCCAGCCGCCTGCGCAGCGAGAACGGCATGGTCATCGCGCCGGACGGTCGCCGCTTCAGCTACGGCAGCCTGGCTGCCGACGCCAGCAAGATCGCCCTGCCCACCACCTTGCCCCCGCTGAAGAACCCCGCCGACTACCGGCTGATCGGCCACGGCGTCGGCGACGTCGACGCGCGCGCCATCGTCACCGGCCAGACCCGCTACGCGATCGACCACTTCTACGGCGACGCCGTGGTCGCCGTGCTCTCGCATTGCCCCTGGCCCGACGGCAAGCTGGCACGGATCGACACCACCGACGCGCTGGCCGTCGACGGCGTGCTGAAAGTGGTGCAGCTGCGCCCCGAGCCCGGACAACCGGCGGGCAGCACCGTGATCGCCCCCGCCGTGGCCGTGCTCGCCGAAAACACCTGGGCCGCGCTGCAAGGCCAGGCCCGGCTCAAGCTCGAATGGAAGCCCGGTGCCAGCGGCGACGCCAGCAGCAATGCGCTGGAACAGCAGGCACTCGCCCTGGTCGGCGGCAAGAGCGCGCCCACCACCCGCGTGCGCAACATCGGTGACGTCGACGCCGCCGGCAAGAAGGCCGCGCGCCGACTGGAGGCGACCTACTTCCAGCCGTGGCTGGCGCACGCCACCGCCGAGACGACGAACTGCCTGGTGCGGCTGGACAAGGATCGCGCCAGCCTGGTGGTGCCCACCCAGGCGCCGCAGGCAGCCTCGGCCGTGGTGCAGCGCCTGACCGGCCTGGCCGCGGACAAGATCGACATCCGCGTGCCGCGCGTGGGCGGCGGCTATGGCCGCCGGCTCGATCACGACTACGTGGCCGAAGCGGTGATGCTGGCCAAGGCGATCAACAAGCCGGTGCGCCTGCTGTGGTCGCGCGAACAGGACCTGCGCAACGACTACTACCGCAGCGGCAGCGTGCACCAGCTGGGCGCCATCATCGATCGCAAGCGCCAGCTGCTGGCCTGGAACCAGCGCATGGCCAGCGCCTCCGCACTGACCGGACGCGGCGTGCCGCAGGATCATCTGTGGACGTCCGAATTGCAGGCCGACCAGTTCCCCGCCCCACTGGTGCCGAACTATCGCAGCGACTGGTATGCGCTGGAATCGGCCACCCCCCGCGGCCCGATGCGCGGCATGCCGCACCTGAGCAATGCGTTCGCGGTGGAAAGCTTCATCGACGAAATCGCCCACCAGATGCGCGAGGACCCGCTGAAGACGCGCCTGCGCATCCTCGGCGAAGCGCGCCAGCTGCCGCTGGACAACGGCCGCACGCTGGACGTCGGCCGCCTGGCCAACGTGCTGCGCCTGGTCGCCGACCGCATCGAGTGGAAGAACTGGCTGCGCACCGTCAACGGCCTGGGCATCGCCTGCTGGCACGTCGACGGCGCCTACGTCGCGCACGCGATCGAGGCGGCGATGCAGGGCGACAAGCTCACCATCCAGCGCGTGGTCTGCGCCGTCGACGTGGGCCGCGTGATCAACCCCACCGGCCTGCAGGGCCAGGTCGCCGGCGCCACGCTGGATGCGCTGTCCATCGCCATGAATGCCGCCATCACCATCAAGGGTGGCCAGGTGCAGCAGCACGACCTCAGGGATTACCCGCTGGCCAGCATGGCGCAGCTGCCCAACGAGGTGGAAGTGATCACCGTCGACGACGAGCGTGATCCCGCCGGCGCCAGCTTCCTGGCCATGCCCACGGTCGCCCCCGCGCTCGCCAATGCGGTGTTCCGCGCCAGCGCGGTACGCGTGCGGCGGTTGCCGTTGATGAAGGAGCTGCTGCGGCTGCTGTAGTGGTGCCTGTCCCGATCAGCCGGCGCTGGCGCAGCCATCCGGCCTGGTCACCCGCTCCGTCGATGGCGGGTACTTCCCCAGCAGCGCCGCCGCCCGCGTTGGCCGCGGGCTGAAGCCGCCGCCGCAGTTCGGGCAGGTACCGTGCAACACCTGCTCCACGCAGTGCGCGCAGAACGTGCACTCGAACGAACAGATCATCGCGCCATCGGCCTCGGCCGGCAGGTCGCGGTCGCAGCACTCGCAGTTCGGTCGCATCTGCAGCATCGGAATCTCCCCTGCCGCACATCGCCTGCGCGGCCATCATCGTCACCTGGCGAGGCCAGCCCGTCCATCCTGCCAACGCCCTGCATCGTCGCCGGCTCGAGCGGAGGCACGGCGTCGCCCCGGGTCTCGGACGACGGTCGTCAACGGTACAACAGCCATGCCAGAACGTGATACTCCGCGCCGACGCAGGCCAGCGACAACAGCACGAACAGCATCAACCTCAACGCCGCGTACAAGCCATCCACTTCCCGATCCGGCGGCGGCCGCTGCGCGGGCCGATACCACAGGCGGAGGCTGCGATTGACGATGACGACACCGCGCACGCAGTCGACCAGGTCCTGCCAGCTCCCGAAGAAGAGGCGGCCCAGGAAGATGTACGCGGGGATATTGCCGACCAGCAGCGCCAGCGCCAGCAGCGGGTGCTGGAAATCCGCGGGTCGCTCATGCATGAGCAACTCCCGGCAGTGCCGAACCTGTCCCGATCCGGCGACTCATGCGACCGGCCCTGTCCCTTGAGTGCTCAGAACCAGCTCATCTCGCCCAGCACCACCTTGCGGTAGTAAAGAAGATCGGCGCGCACGGCGTAGACGGCCGCAAAACCGTAACCGACTCCGTGCGAGAGCCTGCCCTTGCTGAGCATCTGCAGCAGCACGCCCAGTGCAATGGCCAAAATGGAATACATCAGTGCCGGCCGCCACAAACCCTTGGCCAGGAAATACAACGGCCCGAAGAAGAACGCGAGGAAATTGAAACCGATGGCCCGCCGCTCGCCGGACTGCAATTTACGCGCATCGGACAAGTCCGGCCCACCCGCCTTCTCGATCAGCCTGAACTTGCGCTTCCACGCATCGGACACATCCAGTCGTGAGACAAGATCCACCGGCTTCGCTGCCGGAGCGGCCACCGCCGTCACCGGACGCGCCGGCTGCACGTGGTCAACGTAGGTATTGTACGGATCGCTCATGAAACCCCCTTCCCTGGATGCCGAAACCGGAATGGCAAACCGCGTCGTAGCGGGCTCGCCAGGACAAGCAACGGCCGAAAGACTACACGATCGGGCGCGCCCGCCCCATGGGAAAAAACCCGATGCGACCCGAGGGCAGTCTGGATGCTGATCCTTTCGATTCACCGTAACACCGCGCGACGCGCCGACCTGCCAATGAATACATTGTGCCGCTGCACGGCTCCAGCGGGGGTCGTACTACCGATCCGCGAGCACTTGCTGGAAAAACGCCGTCGAGCGGTCCTGCAGCGCCTTGCGGTCGTGGCCGACACCCGGCACCAGATCGAAGCGGCTGCGGACGCCCGCGCGGCGGTAGAGCGCCTCGGCCTGCGACCATCGCGCCACCGGCGTGTCGCCGAAAAGACGGTTCACGTCGGCCGCGACCGGCTTGTCCCAGCCGTCCGTGTGGTCAAGCGAGTCGTTGTCGTCCAGCGAACCGATGTAGAACAGTTGCGGCACCTGCGCGAACGCTGCTGCATCGAACGGCCGCCCCGTGAGCTGCTGCAGGTCGGCGACGCCTGCCGGATACGGCAGCGGGGTGCCGTGGACGGCCTCGACAGGTGCGATCGGCCAACCGCCGGGTGAGCCGATCGTCACCGCCCGCACGCGCTCCGGATGCAGCGCCGTGAAACGATTGGCGAACATGCCACTGGCAGAGAACCCCTGAATCAGCACGCGCGGCGCGACCGGGTGCCCTTCGGCCGCGAGGCGTGCGCGGGCATCGTCGATCATCGCGATCAACTGCAGATCCAGTCGTGCCAGCACCGCGTCCCGCGTGGTGAGCGTATTGCGATCCAGCGCGTGCGTGTAGACCTGCCAGGCACTCGCCGGGCGCGGGAATACTGGCACCAGCAAGGGCGTGCCCAGCCGATCCGCGATCCGCCTGCGTTCGAAGCCGGTCCACCATGCGTCGCGGCGCTGTACGGCGATGTCGTCCGTGGTGGTGCCGGAGTTGTTCGGCTGCACCAGGAGCGTTGCCTGTCCCGAGGCATCGGGCTGTATCGCGTGCGGAAGGTAGAGGTAATAACCGGATGAGAAGCCCGCCGACGGGTCGGCGGCGACATGGCGCACGCGTGCCAGGTAAGGACCAAAAAGGATGGCTGCCGCACCGAGCAGGGCGGCGGCCAGTCCCAACAGCAGAATCCGCATGACGGGTGCCTTGCGCCGGGTGCTCATGCGAGTGCCCTGCCGGCCAGAATCGCCTGTTGAGCCGCACTGTTCGTGATCCTCGTGTAGCCGGCCAACATGTCCTGCGTCGCGATCTCGAGCATCACGCGGTTCTCGATCCAGAATTCGTAGAGCTCGAAGAGCGGGTTGTTCGGCGGGCCCCGCCAGAAGTGCCGCGTGCGCCACCCTTCGCGGGCGCCGATCGCTTCGATCGTCAGCCGATCCACCGATACGGACAGCAGGGCATGGAACGCCACGGCAACGGGCACCTGGCCCAGCACCGCCCGGCCCTGCTCGTCGTCGCGCTGGCCCGGAACCAGTTCGGTACGGTCGGGATAGACCTCCACGCCGGTTCCGTGTTCATCGTCGGCATAGGCGACCCAGGCGCCGGGAATCGGGCCGACGAAGGGCCCGACGTGACCGCCCAGCAATTCGCCGAGCACGTGGGCGACATGGCGCGGGTCGGCAGCGGGAATGGAAATGTGATGGATCATCGAAAGTCCATATGGTCAGTTGACCTGCCCATTATGATCAGTCAAACTTACCATATGTCAAGCACCCATCCTGAGCAAGAAGACCGCGCGCCGACCTTGGGCGCCATGTTCCGCCTGATCCACTCCGCCATGATCCAGGAATACGCCCGGTGGCTGGACACGACGGGCTACCGCGACATACGTCCGGCCCATGCGGCGGTGCTGCAACCGCTATGGCAGGCACCGGAGGGCGAGCGCCTCACCACGCTGGCATCAAGCGCGAGAATCACCAAGCAATCGGCAGGGGCACTCGTCGATGCGCTGGTCGCCTCGGGCTATGTCGAGCGCATCGCGGACCCTGACGATGCTCGCGCGATACGCGTCCGGTTGACGGCCCGGGGCCGCCGCTACACACGCGACGCCCGCGCGTTCGGGCACGAGCTGGAGGCGCGACTTGCCAAGCAACTGGGGGCCACCAAGGTTAGGAACCTGCGAAGCAGCCTCGACCTGCTGTGGAAAGCGCTTCAAGACGACAACCAGACAAAGCCAGGCTCGCGGGCCTGATGGAACCCGGTCGCGCCCGGGAACCGAGATCTGCATCAACGCCAGGTCGGCGGCTCCGGGTTTGGTTTGCTGACGAAGTTCTGGCGGTGGTCCAGGTCGAACTTCAAGGTTTTGTGTCAGGACCCCATGTGCGCGTTGCGTCAGCGCGAAGTGGTGGACAACGGTTCAGGCCGACCCAGAGAGAACCTGACTAACCAGATGGACGTCCAAACGGTGTTCCGGCTGATCCCCGCACACCGGACAGTCCGATGAACGAAAGAGGTCTTCGGGTGCGGTTTGTACAGAGGTCCGAGTCAGCGGCATCGACTCAACAAGACCGATTACGGAAATGCAGCCTGACACTCGTTGGAGCCGCGCAGCACTGACACGCAGCACGCAGCACCGAACAACACCCTCACCAGCAGTGGCCCGAAAGCTCAGGGCAAAAGCCTCATGCGGCTGGGATTGACGGGAAGTCTCTTACGGAGTGGTTAGGGGTTAGCTCGCAGACAAGAATTTTGCGAGCTGCTTGCTCATGGATGTCCAAACTATAAGGATGAGGAAAACAATGTAGCGGCCGATTTCTACCAGAGCTGCGCCGCCCAGTTCGTTATCTTGTAAGTGTGCGGCGGGAACATAGAGCCCATGCGAGCGAAGCAAATTTATGGTTGGGTATAGAAGCAGCATGGCCCATAGGTAGATAGAAACGGGTAAGCGGCGACTAAAGCGTTTAGCGCCAAGGCCAAGAAACACTCGCGCTGATGCGATGGCGAACAATACGCTTACCAAGAGAGTGCAGCTAACAACCGCACCTGAAAAGGTGCGTGGTGCCATAAGCAAGACAACCACACTAAGAGCGTTGCTCAGAACGGAAAAAGCGGCGATCACCTGAACTGCATATGCAACGACCGGCTTTCTCTGGCTGATTTCAAATTCGACTGAAGACATGCATGCCCCTAACGCTGGAATTAAGCGGCGGCGGAGCCGTCCGCTTGGATGACTGGTTAGGGCTGCGCGGCCTGCTCAACCCAGATAGACAAAGCTGGATGATGCTCTTGGATGGTGCCGATTGCATCAGCCAAACCTTGACCATGCAAAGGAACTGCACGCGAGAACTCGGTGACGTCGATTCCTTGCGCACGCCACATGGCCAGCTCTGAGGGAGAGAGGACGCTAGCGTTGACCCAGAGCGGTGACGGCGGAGTGCCACCACACACTTTGACGAGCTGATCGTAGCCTTGCCTGGTGAGTGCGAAATGCGGCATTTGAGCCCTAACGCTGGAATTGAGCGGCGGCGGCGCCGTCCGCCTCGAATGAGTTGTTAGGCCTTCCCGAGAATTTGATCACGGTAGCTGCCCCATGCCCGAAGGTTTGCAGAGGGATCGCCTGATTGCTCAAGGAACCGTCCATCACTGAAGTCGAGAGCCTGCCAACCGTGTGCTCGGCAGAGGGCAAGGACGGGCTCGATGATGTGACTAGATGCACGGACATGAAGTGTGAACCCATCGTTGGGCTCTTTCTTGCCCATGTTGAACTCGATAGAGCCAGCCTCGCATTGATATAGACCCCAGGTCGGGTCACTCCAATCGGTTCCGCTGAAGACGTGCGATATAGCCGCGCGTACTTCAGTTTGCGATCCAAGATGGAGGCACTGCTCATCATCCGGAATTTGGTCGACCGATGTGTACACGCGATTGAAGCGCTGGATGCTGATGTCCCAACTCACGAGGATGCTCCACGAGGTCTAACGCTGGAGTTAAGCGGCGGCGTAGCCGTCCGCCTTGAACGAAATGTTAGGCATTGTGCCGCGTGGTGACGATCTTGGCGCCGAACACCGACAAGCCCACTGCTACGCCAAGGACAAAAGGAAATACCGCATCTGAGACGGGCCAAACCAGTCTTGCAGCCATTGCGGCGGTGATACCTACGGCGATTGCAACTGCGCTGAAGTAATTTGGCTTATTGCCGACGACGTGGAAAAGTAAGGCCGCGGCGAGCGCTGCTGCCAAACTCATCGCGAACACCACTAGCAAAGTTACAAGGTTGTGCATCGCCAGTTTCCTTTCGTGCCTAACGCCTAAGCTAAGCGGCCTGCGCGGCCGGAGTGTGTGCTCGCGCGAGCAGCCTACTCCGCGCAGGTCCGCTTGAGCGCATAGTTAGGATGCATTGCGACTTTGCATCACGCTTTGGGTTGAGAGGAGAAAAACTCCGGAATGGCCATGAAGTAGCTGAAAATGGAGTATTCCTCGCCGTGATCGATCTGCTTGAAGGCGCGAGTGATTGGGAAGGCAATCTTGGTAATAGCGCCAGGTGCCGAAGATAAGAGCACTCCGATGCCTTCATCAGACTGAACCCAACGACCTTGGAAGTCTGGGTAGCTCTTGATGATTGACGTGCCAAGAAAGCAACCATAGAGATTTGCGATCTTGATCTTTGCGTCGACGCCGTACTGGGAACGGGCGGCATTGATGTCATCAGAAAGGCGCTTTACCGCAGCTCCATCATAGTTTGCAGAAGCCCCTTGACTCTTGCGCAAGAGGTTCAAGACTGACTCCGAATAGGAGTTCAGCTGAGTGAGAGTGTCGCCGGGAGGTATTTCTTGGTACTTGGGCGGAGCAGTGACGACTTTCGGCTTGCCCCAAGAGAAGGAAAACGGACTTTTCATGGACTCTCCATGCATCCTAACGCTGGAGTTAAGCGGCGGCGTAGCCGTCCGCCTTGAACGAGTGGTTGGACCTAACTTGCCGGTTCCCCTACGCATTGCTTTAGAGCCACTTGGAACGACGCAAGGAATTTCTTAACTATTCTTGCCTGTTCATCCGCATTGCCTAGTGGTTTGCCGAGAGTCTGAATGCGAGAGTCACCGGGCGGAAGGTGAGCCAACTTACCGATAAGAACATAGTTGTCTTTATCAATGGCTGACATCTTGGGGTCGATGCAATCACAAAGTCGATGAGCCCCCCTTATTGACTGCTCATGGCTCAGTTGTGGTGGCATATTTTGGATGACCGGAACTGTGCAAGCTTCTGAGAACTCAGATGAATACGCGTTAGTAACGTAGAACAAAAGCATTAAGATGAAACAGGCAAGCATGACTCGCATTTCTGGCAATCCGTAGTGAGGTTTATCTAAGGCCTAACGCTGGAGTTAAGCGGCGGCGTAGCCGTCCGCCTTGAACGAGATGTTAGGCATCGCCTTGCCCAAGCTGCAGTAGCCAAGACTGGAAAAGATCCGGGGACAAGACCCGGCCGGAAGCATTGCCAAAGTCAGCCTCCCACTGCAACGAAACATGATATGCGACGCTTCTTACCGCGGAAGAGGGATGAATCGCCCCGGGTTTCGTGGAGGCTGTTTGGTTTAAGTCAGGCCTCCACTGCGGTGGCCTGACTGGCGAGTTGCC
>NZ_JBDGIQ010000010.1:0-41797 GCF_057657335.1 Rhodanobacter sp. Soil_C_14
GCAAACGCAGGAATAAACCGTATGGTCAGCGGCCCTTCGGCGCCGCGTTTGATGGATGAGGTGCGGCGCGTGTTGCGGCTGAAGCACTACAGCATTCGCACCGAGGAGGCGTATGTCGGATGGATTCGCCGCTTCATACTGGCCAATGGCAAGCGGCATCCGCGTGAAATGGGCGAAGCCGAGGTCGAAGCGTTTCTGTCGGCGTTGGCGGTGCAGGGCAAGGTCGCTGCGGCCACCCAGAATCAGGCACTGGCGGCGTTGCTGTTTTTGTACAAGCAGGTGCTGAATATCGAGCTGCCATGGATGGAGGGTGTCGTGCGTGCGAAGCGGCCACAGCGTGTGCCGGTCGTACTTTCTCGTGATGAGGTCACCCGCGTGCTGGCAAGGATGGATGGACGTCCCTGGCTGTTGGCCAGCCTGTTGTACGGTACGGGCATGCGCCTGATGGAAGTGTTGCGGCTGCGGATCAAGGACGTGGATTTTGCCCGTAATGAAATCGCCGTGCGTGATGGCAAGGGCGGCAAGGATCGGCACACCATGTTGCCGCGGTCACTGGCTGAGCCCTTGCTGCGTGAAATGGAACGCGCCCGCCTGTTGCATGAGGCCGATTTGGCGTCGGGGTTCGGCGCGGTGTGGTTGCCGCAGGCGCTGGCCCGGAAGTATCCGGGCGCACCGCGCGAAATCGGCTGGCAGTATGTATTCCCGGCGGCGGAGCGCTCGATTGATCCGATGGACGGCATCGAGCGCCGACATCATTTCGGTGATGCGGTGCTGTCGCGCGCATTGAAGGCAGCGTGTCGCGCTGTGGGCATTGCCAAACCGGTGAGTGCCCATACGCTGCGTCATTCGTTCGCCACGCATCTGCTGGAATCCGGCTACGACATTCGCACGGTGCAGGAACTGCTCGGCCACAAGGACGTGGCGACGACCCAGATCTATACGCATGTGCTCAATCGGGGCGGGCATGGCGTGCTGAGTCCGCTGGATCGTTGATCGCCTGGGGAGAGCTTCGGCGCGCGATCAGCCTGCCCTGGGCCAGTTGAGTTCCACTTCGTGCTGCACGCCGTCGTCGGCCAGCGTGATTTGTCCGTCGGGCTGCGGTTCGCCATCCAGCCACAGTGCGGGCATGGTGCCGGGTTCGCTTTGCCGCAGGTCGATCCGGTACAGCGTGTCGTGGTGGCGGTAGTCCAGGCGGAAGCCGTCCCACTTTGCCGGCAGCACGGGCGCGAAGCGCAGCCTGCCGGCTTCCAGGCGCAGGCCGAGCAGGGATTCGACGATCAGCCGGTACATCCAGCCGGCCGAACCGGTGTACCAGCTCCAGCCGCCGCGGCCGACGTGCGGGGCGACGGCGTAGACGTCGGCGCTGACCACGTAGGGTTCGACCTTGTAGACGTCCATTTGATTCGCGTCGCTGCCGTGGCTGACCGGGTTGATCATGCGCAGCAGTTCCCATGCGCGCTCGTGGTCGCCCAGCTCGGCGAAGGCCATCGTGGCCCAGATCGCCGCGTGCGTGTACTGGCCGCCGTTCTCGCGCACGCCGGGCACGTAGCCCTTGATGTAGCCGGGGTCCAGCGGCGACTGGTCGAATGGCGGATCGAGCAGCTGGATCAGGCCGGCGTCGCGTCGCACCAGGTGCCGGTTCAGCGACTCCATCGCCTGCTGCTGCCGCTGGGCGGGCGCCATGCCGGAGAGCACCGACCAGCTTTGAGCGATCGAGTCGATGCGGCATTCGTCGTTGCCGGCCGAGCCCAGCGGCGTGCCGTCGTCGAAGTAGGCGCGGCGATACCAGGCGCCGTCCCAGCCGTGTTGCTCCAGCGCCAGGTGCAGGCGCGTGACCTCGCTTTCGCAGCGCTGGGCGAAGACTTCGTCGCCATGCAGCCGCGCCACCTCGGCGAAGCGGGTCAGTACCTCGCCGGAGAAGAAGCCCAGCCACACGCTTTCGCCGCGGCCGGCTTCGCCGACGCGGTTCATGCCGTCGTTCCAGTCGCCGCCGCCGATCAGCGGCAGGCCATGCACGCCGCGCTGGCCCAGGCCGTGCTCGATCGCGCGCACGCAGTGCCGGTACAGCGTCTCGCGCAGGCCGGCGGGTTGCGGCAGGTCGTAGTACGACTCCTCGCCCGGATGCAGCGGGCGGCCGTCGAGGTAGCCGGCGGTCTCGTCGAGGACGCCGCGATCGCCGCTGGCCAGCACGTAGCGGGCGGTGGCCAGCGGCAGCCACAGGTAGTCGTCCGAACAGGTGGTGCGCACGCCGCGGTCCAGCGGCGGATGCCACCAGTGCTGCACGTCGCCCTCGACGAACTGGTGCGCGGCGCACAGCAGCAGCTGCGCCCGCGCGATCGCGGGGGCCGCGTGCAGGGTGGCCATCGAATCCTGCAGCTGGTCGCGGAAGCCGAACGCGCCGCCGGACTGGTAGTAGCCGCTGCGCGCCCAGATCCGGCAGGCGATGGTCTGGTACAGCAGCCAGCCGTTGGCGAGCACGTCCAGCGCGGGCTCGGGCGTGCGCACCTGCACAGCGCCCAGCGTGCGCGCCCAGTGCGCACACACCTTGTCCAGCGCGTCGGCGGCGCTGCCGTTGCCGCGGAAGCGCTGCACCAGCGCGGCGGCGTCCGCGCCGTTGCGACCCAGGCCGAGCCGGAAGATCAGCTGGCGTTCGGCGCCGTCGTCGAGCGTGAGTTGCGACTGCAGTGCGGCGCAGGGGTCCAGCCCCGCGCCCAGCCGGCCGGAGAGGTGGGCGCGGGCCAGGGCGGCCGGCGCGTGCATGCTGCCGTTGCGGCCCAGGAATTCGCTGCGGTCGCCATCGATGCCGCGGGCCGGGTCGTCCACGTCAAGGAAGGCCACCCGATCGGGGAACTCGGTGTTGTACGCGTTGCGGGCGAACAGTGCGCCGCTGGCCGGGTCGGATTCGGTCACCACGTGCATCGCGGTCTTCGCGCGCAGGTCGCCGAGCAGCCACTCGACGTAGGCGGTGACGCTGATTCGGCGCGTGCGGCCCGAGCTGTTGCGCAGCTTCAGCACCGAGAACTTCACCGAGGCATCCAGTGCCACGTAGATCCACAGCTCGGAGCGGATGCCGTCCTCCACGTGCTCGAACACGCTGTAGCCGAAGCCGTGGCGGGTGGTGTAGCTGCCGCGACCGCGACGCGGCAGCGGGGTCGGTGACCACACCTGGCCGGTGTCCTCGTCGCGCAGGTACAGCGCCTCGCCGCCGCCGTCGCTGACCGGGTCGTTGTGCCAGGGCGTGAGGCGGAATTCGTGGGCGTTCTCGGCCCAGGTGTAGGCGCTGCCGCAGTCGGAGATCACCGTGCCGAAGTGCGGATTGGCCAGCACGTTGCACCACGGCGCCGGCGTGCCCTGCCCGCCCTGCTGCACGATGACGTACTCGCGGCCATCGGCGCTGAAGCCGCCGTGCGGGTTGGCCAGTTGCAGCGACGCCGGCGCCGGGACTTCCGCCGCGCCCGGGTCGCCGTCGCTGCGCAGCGGACGGCTGGGCTCGAAGCGCGGTGCATGCACGGCCGGTTGCCGTCGTCCGATCTGTTCGGCCAGGCTGCCCCGCGCATCGCCGAGGATCAGTCGCGCGCTGGCCAGCATCACCACGCGATCCTCGCCGGACAACTGCTGCGACGGGCGCACGAAGATGCCGCCGGGCCGGTCGAGCAGGCTCGCCTCGCTGCCCGAGGCGATCAGGCCCATGATCTGGTCCTGCAGTTCCTGCCGGTAGCCGGCGCGGTCCTCGTTCCAGATCACCAGGTCCACCGCCAGTCCCTTCAGCCGCCAGTACGCGTGCGCCTGCACCAGCTGGCGCACCAGCTCGATCCGCGCGGGGCTGGTGATCGTCAGCAGCACGATCGGCAGGTCGCCGGAAATGGATTGTCCCCACAGGCCGGACTGGCCGCGCCGGTTGGCCCGCAGCACGGCGGGCTGGGCGCGCAGGCTGGCGTTGGGATACAGGATGCTGGTGGCCATGTGCTCGTACAGCTGGGCATCGGCGAGACTGGCGTTGAGCTGGCGCAGCAGCACCTGGCTGTGCGTCCAGGCCAGGTCGAACACGCGGTCGGCGAGGTGGCGGTCGCGGTACTTGCCGATCAGCTGAATGCAGCCATCGCGCTGCTCGGCGATCCCGCTGACGAAGTCGATGGTGGCGGTCTGGTCCGGTTCCAGCGTGATCCGGCAGCGGATCGCCATGATCGGATCGAGCACCGAGCCGTCGCTGTTGGACAACTGCGCCTGCCCGCGATCAAACACTTGCGGATCGGCCGTGCTGCGGCCGCGGCCGATGAAGCGCGCGCGATCGGTTTCGTAGGAGATCTCCACGATGTCGGCGTCGTGCACGGCCAGCAGGTGGAACATCCACGGCATGTGCTCGCCGGCCGCGCGGGGGCGACGGGTGCAGACGATCGCCTGCAGCTCGGGCACCAGCTCGGTCTGCACGAACAGCTTGCTGAAGGCCGGGTGCAGCGCGTCGGCGATCGGCGGCGCCAGCACCACTTCGGCGTAGCTGGTCAGCTCGATCGTGCGCCGCGTGCGACCCCGGTTGGTGAGGTGGGTGCGGCGCAGCTCGATGTCGTCTTCCGGCGACACCACGATCTCGGTATGCGCGTCGAACTCGCGTTCGCGCACGCGGAACTCGGCGCGCGCCTCGGAGAAGATCGCCTCGAACTGCTCGGTCTTGCGGCAGGTGGGCTGGTAGGCGGTGGACCAGCAGGCGTTGCTGGCGACCTCGCGCACGTAGCAGAAGCTGCCCCAGTGATCGCGGGTGATGTCTTCGTGCCAGCGGGTCAGCGCCAGTTCGCCGCGCCGGCTGTAGCCGCCGCCGCCGCTGCTGAGCATGATGTGGTAGCGCCCGTTGGAAAGCAGCTGCACCGCCGGCAGCGCCCGGTCGGGATCGGCGAACACGCGCAGCCGCGCCTCCGGGCGCACGCCGCCGGCGCGCTCGGGGAAGCCGGTGGCGTGCAGGTATTCGGCGGCGGTCTTCGGCACGCGCTCCTGCAGCAGCAGGCTGCTGGCCTGGAACTGCGGGTGCGATTCGAAGCGGCGCTGCATCGGTCGCTCCAGCAGGGCGTAGTCCAGCGCCAGCAGGGTCATGCCCTGGTGATGCGCCATGAACTGCCGCACGATCGCCGCGTCCTGGCCCAGCGGCAGGCGCGCCGGCGTGTAGTCGATCGCTTCGTACAGGCCGTACAGGCCGCGCGCCCCGATGCCGGCCAGGCGCTGCAGGTTCCGGGTGGCCGCCGCGGGCGCCACCATCATCGCCAGCGCGCTGGCGTACGGCGCGATCACCACGTCGTCGCCCAGGCCGCGCTTCAGGCCCAGACCCGGCACGCCGAACGCGCGGTACTGGTAGGTGAAGTGCGCATCGAGCGTGTTGTAGCCCGATTCGGAAACGCCCCACGGGATGCCCAGCTGGTTGCCGTATTCGATCTGCCGGGCCACCGCGGCGCGACAGGTCTGCTCCAGCAGGGTGCCCTCGAAGCCGGGCATCACCAGGGTCGGCATCAGGTATTCGAACATCGAGCCGGTCCACGACAGCAACACCGGTTCGCCGCCCACCGTGGTCAGCAGCCGGCCCAGCGCGAACCAGTTGTCCTTGGGCAGCTGGCCCTGGGCGATCGCCACGAAGCTGGCCAGCCGCGCTTCGGACGCCAGCAGGTCGTAGTAGCTGGCGTCCAGCCGGTGCTGGTCGACGTTGTAGCCGATCGCCAGCAGGTCGCGCGTGCTGTCGTAGAGGAAGCGGTAGTCCATCTGCGCCAGTTGCTCGGCGAGATGGGTCAGCTGTTCGATCAGGGCGATCCGGGCGGACGCGCGCTCGCGCACGCCTTCGGCGTCGGCGGCGTCCGGCCAGCACAGCGGTTCGATGCGCGCCAGCTGATGCAGGGTGGGAATGCCACTGAAGCCCACGGCTTCGTCCGGCGGCGCATCGAGTTCGAGCAGCACGGCGTCGGCATGCAGTTCGTCGATCTGCCCGCGCAGGGCATCCAGCCAGAAGCGCGCGTCGCCGACGGCCGGCGCGTCCGCCGCCGCGGCCAGCGCATGGGCGTGCCGGCGCAGTTCGGTGAGCAGCAGCACCGTGGCGCCGGTGGATGCCGGCGGCGTGGCAATGGCCTCGTGCAGCAGGCGTCGCAGCGGCACCAGCTGCGATGCGGCGTCGCGCTCGAGTGCGTCGTGCAGCAGTTCCAGCGTGTCGAGCAGGCCCTGCAGCAGGTGCGCGCCGAACACCGGCGCGTCGATCAGCTCGAGCAGGCCGGGGCACAGGGTCAGCAGGTGGCCGGCCAGGTTGCCGCTGTCCACCGCCGACACGTACATCGGCGCCAGCGGCTGCAGGGTCTGGGTGTCGTACCAGTTGTAGAAGTGGCCGCGGTGGCGCGGCAGGCGCTGCATGGTGTCCAGGGTCAGCCGGGTGCGTTCGAGCAGGCGCGCCGTGCCGAGGAAGCCGAAGTCGTGCGCGGCCAGGCCCGCCAGCAAGGCCATGCCGATGTTGGTGGGCGAGGTGCGATGGGCGACCACCGGGCCGGGCTGCTCCTGCAGGTTGTCCGGCGGCAGCCAGTGCTCGGCGGCGTTGACGTGCACGTCGAAGAACGCCCAGGTCTGGCGCGCCAGCGTGCGCAGGAAGCGCTGCTGCCGCGCATCCGGCACGAAGCTGTCCTGCGTGCGCGGCTGGCTGATCCACCACGCCAGCAGCGGCGAGGCCAGCCACAACAGCAGCAGCGGCGCGGCCAGCCACAACGCCAGCGGTCGTTGCAGCGCCAGCAGCACGATCATCAGCAGCGCCAGCGCGGGGCCGATCCACATCAGCCGCCACATCGCCGAGGCCGCGTTGCTGCTGCGCCGCTCGACCTCGCTGGAGGTCTGCCATTGCAGCAGGTGCCGGCGGCTGACCGCCATCCGCCACAGTGTGCGCACGATCGCGTCGAGATGGTAGTGCGCTTCGTGCGGCAGCCACGCCAGCCCCAACCCCATCCGCACGAAGTGCTGCACGCCGTCGTGCAGGCCGGCGCGCAGGTGCTGGTCGAGTTCCACGTCGCGCGGCTTCTGCACCAGGTCCAGCAGAGCCGACAGCAGCGGCGGCACCAGCACCATCGCCAGCACCGCCAGGGTCCATGACAGCACCGGCGAGATCACCAGCCAGCCGACCAGCAGCAGCGCCAGCAGCGCGGCAGGCACCAGCGAGCGGCGCAGGTTGTCGAGGATCTTCCAGCGCGACAACGCGGTCAGCGCGTTGCGCCGCCAGCCGTCGTGCGCGGTCGGCGCCCACGGCAGCAGCCACGGCAGCAGCTGCCAGTCGCCGCGAATCCAGCGATGGCGGCGCCTGACATCGGCGCCGTAACGGGCGGGCCAGGCTTCGAACAGCTGCGTGTCGCTGAGCAGGCCAGAGCGCGCATGGCAGCCCTCGACCAGGTCATGGCTGAGGATGCGGTTTTCCGGGAAGCGGCCATCCAGGGTGCGTTCGAAGGCGTCGACCGCGTAGATGCCCTTGCCGATGAACGAGCCTTCGCCGAACACGTCCTGATAGACGTCCGAAACCATCTGCGTGTACGGATCGATGCCGGCGTCGCTGCCGTACAGCTGGGCGTAGCGCGAACGCGCCGTGCTGGGCAGGCTGATCCCCACGCGCGGTTGCAGGATCGCGTAGCCGCTGACCACGCGGCGCCGTTCGGGGTCGTACACCGCGCGGTTCAGCGGATGATCGATGGCGCCCACGAACGCCTGCGCCGCATCGCGCGGCAGCTCGGTGTCGGTGTCGAGCGTGATCACGTACTGCACCGGCGGCAGCGACGCGATGTCGCCCACCACGCGCATGAAGGCCGCGCCGCCGCCGCCGCGCAGCAGCGCGTTGAGGTCAGCCAGCTTGCCGCGCTTGCGCTCGTGACCCATCCAGCACTGCTCGGCGGCATTCCAGCGACGCGGGCGATGGAACAGGAAGAAGCGGTCGGCCGCGGCGCTGGCGTAGCGGTCGTTGAGCGCCTCGATGCGCCGCTGCGCCAGCCGCAGCAGGTGCTCGTCGCCGGGCAGGGTTTCGCGGTCGGCGTCGGCGAAGTCGGTGAGCAGGGCGAAGTGCAGGTGCTCGTTGCGATTGCCGAGGAAGCGCACTTCCAGCGCCTCGACCAGGTCCTCGACGTCCTGTTCGCTGGCGAACAGGCTGGGGATCGCCACCAGCGTGCGCGCGTGCGCGGGGATGCCGCGCGAATAGTCCATCCGCGGCAACTGCTGCGGCGCGATGGACAGCGTGGCCAGCCAGTTGAGCAGGCTCAGCCCGAGCTGGCTGGCCAGGATCACGGCCGGCACCGCGATCGCGATCAGCGCCCACGGCGGCAAGCCGTCATGGGCCGCGGCCGCGACCAGCGGTTGGGCGAAGGCGAACGTGAGCACGGCCAGCGTGCCCAGGTAGATCGGCAACGGCGCCCGGTCGAACGCCCGGCGCAGCACTACGGCCAGCCGCGGGTGGATGCCCAGGTGGCGCTCCAGCGCGACACGGCCCCGGTCGACCAGGTAATAGCCCACGTGTTGCGCCAGCGTGTCGCCTCCGGCGGCGACCGCGGCGGCGCTCAGCTCGATCGCGGCATCCGCCACCGCCAGTTCGGTCAGCTTGTGCTGGCGGGCGATCGATTCCACCACGTGGCGGTAGCGGTCGCGGGTGGCGAAATCCATCGCGGCGTAGATGCCGGCCGGATCGTCGCGCAGGCAGCGCTCGACCAGGCTGCAGTGCTCGGTGAAATCGCGCCAGTCGATCGCCGCCAGCGTGCGCAGGCTGCCGATGCTGTTGCTGATGGTGACCTGGTTGGTGGCCTGCTGCTGCGCCTCGACCTGCACCAGGTGTTCGACGCTCTGCCCCGATGCGGCCAGGCGTTGCTCGATCCAGCTCAACGGCAGCGCCAGCGCCGGGCTCTGGCCCTGCAGCCGGCGCGCCATCTCGGCCACGAACGGGCCGTTCATCGGCGGGTCCGAGCGGGCCATGTCGGCCACCACCAGCACCACCGAGTTCGGATCGGTTTCGGTGGTGGCGATCAGGTTGTCGGCCCAGCGCGCGGCGCGGCCGCGGTAGCGCCAGTCGGCCATCACCCGCGCGGCCACCCGGCGCAGGTTCTCGATCAAGGCCAGCCGCAGCATGATCGGGATCGCCCACAACTCGCCCAGCTTCAGCGGCGACACCTCCTGATAGGCCTGGATGAAACGCTGCAGGCTGTTCGCATCGACGCGGCCGTCGCCGTGCGAAATGATCTCCAGCGCGATGTCGTAGACGCGCGGCAGGCCGGCGGACGGGCCCTGGGCCAGGCGCGACAGTTCGCGGCTGTAACCCTTGGGCAGGTGCCGCCGGGCGATGCGGATCTGTTCCTCGACCAGATAGAAGTTGTCCAGCAGCCATTCGCCGGCCGGGGTGATGCGCAGGCGCTTGCGGGTGGCGTGGGTCAGCCGTTCGCAGGTGTGGGTCAGCACCGCCTCGTTGTCGGCCAGCCGCGCCAACAGCAGGTCGGCGTTGCGCCGCGCGCTGAGCCGGTGCTGGCTCGCCAGCGCCCGCCCGTGCCGCTCCATCTGTTCGGCGCTGAACAGTTCGGCGCGCAGCGCGGGCTCCTGCTCGGGCCGGGTGCGGGCGGCGGCGCGCCGGCGCCGGAACGCGTTCAACCGGCGCAGCTTCAGCAGGTCGAGGAGAGTGCCGATGTTCAAACGGGGCATCCTTGTGGCTTGCCGGTGGGGGATGACGGACAACGCGGGGGACCCGGCGGCCGTGGCGCGGCGTGCAGGCGAAGGGCCATTCGCCGGGCGCGGCCCCGGCGCAGAAACTACGCGGCGGCATGTGAAGGCCACGCAGGCTAGGATGTGGCCTCACCACCGATGGGAGTCATGCCGTGCCACTGCAGATTCGTGCCGCCGAACCCGCCGATCTCGCCAGCCTGGTCCAGTGGAACGCGGCGATGGCCTGGGAAACCGAGCAGAAGCGGCTCGACCCGGCGATCCTGGCGCGCGGCGTGGCCGGCGTGTTCGAGCAGCCGCAGCGCGGCTTCTACCTGGTCGCCGAACGCGACGGCACGGCGGTCGCCAGCCTGCTGGTGACGCGCGAATGGAGCGACTGGCGCAACGGCGATTTCTGGTGGATCCAGAGCGTCTACGTGATTCCCGCCGCGCGCCGCGGCGGGGTCTTCCGCGCCTTGTACGCGGAAGTGGAACGGCTCGCGGCGGCGGCCGGCGCGGTGGGCCTGCGGCTGTACGTGGAAACCGAAAACCGCCACGCCCAGGCCACCTACGCAGGCCTGGGCATGCAGCGCTGCCACTATTTCATGTACGAGATGCCGCTGACCGCTGATTCGTAGGCGGACGTTGTCCGCCTACGGCGCAGTCACCGGTTCGGCGAGCAGCTTCTGCAGTTCGCTTGCCGGCATCGGCATGCCGTACAGGAAACCCTGCAGCTGCGAGCAGCCGGCGTGGCGCAGGAAACTGCCCTGCTCGCGCGTTTCCACGCCTTCGGCGATCACGTCCTTGTTGAGGCTGCGCGCCATCGCGATGATCGCGCTGGTGATGGTGGCGGTATCGTGATCGCTGGTGATGTCGCGCACGAACACGCGGTCGATCTTCAGTGCGTCGATGGGGAAATGCTTCAGGTAGGACAGGCTGCAATAGCCGGTGCCGAAATCGTCCAGTGACAGCCGCACGCCGCGACGCTTGATCCGCTGCAGCAGGCCGGTGGTGGCTTCGCCGCCGGACATCACCATGCGTTCGGTCAGTTCCAGCTCCAGCAGGCGCGAATCCAGCCCGGCCTCCTCCAGCACGTCGTCCAGCCAGGTGTAGAAATCCGCGTGCTGGAACTGCAGCGGCGACACGTTCACCGAAATCGGGATCTCGTGCCCGGCCTGCTGCCACATCCGCGCCTGGCGGCAGGCCTGGCGCAGCACCCAGGCGCCGATCGGCAGGATCAGCCCGGAATCCTCGGCCACCGGGATGAACTGGTCCGGCTTGTACAGATCGCGCCCGTTGAGCTGCCAGCGCAGCAAGGCCTCGGCCCCGACGATGCGGCCGCTGTGCGCGTCGACCTTCGGCTGGTAGTGCAGCTTCAGCTGATTGCCCGGCAAGGCCTGGCGCAGGCCCGTCTCGATCCGTCGCTGCGCGCGCGCGCGCTCGTTCATCGACGCGGTGAAGAAGCGATAGCCGTGCTGGCCCTGGGCCTTCGCCGCCACCAGCGCGGTCTCGGCATGCTGCACCAGCTCGTCGGCGCTGGTGGCGTCGTCCGGATAGATGCTGATGCCGATGCTCAGGTGCAGCGACAGCTCCGGCTGGCCCGCGATGCGGGTCTGTTCGCCGTGAGTGATCAGGTCCCGGCACAGGCTCGCCGCCTCGCCCGCGCTGTCCACGTGCGGCAGCACCACCACGAATTCGTCGCCGCCGTAGCGGCTGAGCAATTCGTCGCCGGGCAGGCAGCGCTGCAGCTGGCTGATGAACGAGCGCAGCACCTGGTCGCCCGCGGTGTGGCCGACCAGCTCGTTGACCTGCTTGAAGTTGTCGATGTCGATGTACAGCACCGCGGCGCGTTGCCGGCGCCGGCTGGCGCTGTCGATCGCCCGGTTGATGTGGCCGGGCAGCTGGCTGCGGTTGGGCAGGCCGGTCAGCGTGTCGTGCTGGGTCAGGTGGATCATCTTCAGCGCCAGCGCCCGGTTCTCGCTGACGTCATGGAACACCAGCACGCCGCCGATCACGTTGCCGGCGTGGTCATGGATCGGCGCGGAGGAATCCTCCACCGGCGTGTCGAAGCCGTGGCGATGGCGCAGCAGGGTCTTGCCGGCCAGGTCGACGATGAGGTTCTGCTCGATCGCCGAGCGCAGCGGGTTGGCCACGGCGAGGCCGCCCTGGGCGTCGAACAGCTGGAAGATCTCCTCGATCGGCCGACCGTTCGCCTCGGCGCTGCTCCAGCCGGTCATCGCCTCGGCGATGGGGTTGAGCGAGGTGACGCGGACCTGCGGGTCGGTGGTGATCACCGCGTCGCCGATCGAGCGCAGGGTCACCTCGGCCAGCTCGCGCTCGCGGTGCAGCGCGTCCTCGAAGGCCTTGCGCTGGCTGATGTTCTGCACCTGGGAAACGAAATACAGCGGCGCCCCGGCCGCATCGCGCACCAGCGACACGCTGAGCAGGATGTGCACCACGTGGCCGAGCTTGTGGAAGTTGCGTTTCTCCAGCTGGTAGGAATCGCGCTCGCCGGCCAGCAACTGGGCCATCAGTGCCTGGTCGGCGGCGACGTCCTCGGGATGGCTCAGCCGGCCGATGTCCTGCTGCAGCAGCTCCTGCTCCGAATAGCCCAGCATCTGGCAGACCGCCGCGTTGACCCGCAGGAACTGGCCGTCCGGCTTGGTCAGCGCCATGCCGATCGCCGCGTGCTGGAACGCGCTGAAGAAGCGCTGCTCGCTTTCGTGCAGCTGCAGTTCCAGGGTGCGCCGTTCGGTGATGTCGATCAGCGCGGTGAAGATGCCGCAGACGTGGCCGTCCGGGTCGAAGTCGGGCTGGAAATTGCCGTGCGCGTAGCGGCGCTCGTTGCCGTTGAACAGCTCGCCCTCGTAGCTGGCCGCGGTGCCCGCGTAGGCCTGGGCCAGCGCCGTGCCGGCCAGCCGGTGGTTGCGCTCGCCGATCACCTCGATCAGGTGCCGGCCGATCAGCCGCTCGGGATCGAGACCCAGCCAGTGCCGATGGGTTTCGTTGGCATAGCGGAAACGCTGCTCGTGGTCGAGATAAGCCAGCAGCACCGGGGTGCCGCGCAGCATCTTTTCCGACCAGTCCGGCCGGCTTGCGAGCGAAGGCAATACCTCGGCAGACTTGTGCGGCCGCATGGTGCTTCCGTCAGCGTGGCGCCCCCTGTGGCGCCGGATCATCATGCGCCGAGTTCCGGCGTTTGCACAGACGGGGGGCGAACGATCCGCCCGCTAGTGGAGGATCGTGGCCGGCGCCGCCAGTTGGCCGTGCTCGTCCAGCATGATCCGGCCCAGCGCATGCAGCTCGCCGGCGCTGCCGTGGCGATCGGTCAGCAGGGCCAGCAGGCTGCCCAGTGCCTGCGGCTTCAGCGGCCAGGCGTGCGCCAGCACCCGCGACTGGCCCTGCTCGCCACGCTGGCTGACGGTGATCGCCACCACGCCCAGGCCGGGAGCCTCGTGCGCAAACAGGGTGGGCGGGTCGTAACGGGCGTCCGCCGCGGCCAGGGTTTCCAGCAGGTAGCCGTCACCGGCCTCGACCACCAGCGTCGGCGCCGGCTGCAACTGCAACGGCAGCTGGTGGGCGTCGAGCAGGGCCGCGTACTGGCGCAGCTCGAACACGATGCCGGCCAGCGCGTGCGCCCGCTCGGCCGTGTCGCCGCCCTGCCCGGCCAGCCACTGCGACGGCGACTGCGCCAGCACCTTGCCGTCCGCGTAGCGCAGCGCCAGGCCGCGCGCGCTCATCGTGGATTCCTCGCGATACGGCGTCAGCAGCGCGGTTTCCAGCAGCGACCACAGCGGCGCCAGGTTGACGTGTTCGTACTGCACGCAGGTCAGCGCCAGCAGGTCGTTGCGGCTGAGGTAACGCACGTGTTCCAGCCGGATGCCCAGCGTGCGCATCAGCCAGTCGGCGGTCAGCGCGCCCGTCTCGCCGCGGCCGACCAGCTGGATCTCCAGCTGGTCGGAAAGTTCTTCGGCGAGTTCCGCCGGGGCCAGCAGGCTCATCGGCAGCAGCCGCATCGGGCCTTCGGCGTAGAGGGTCGAGGGTTCCAGCGGCTGCGCCGGCATGTGGCCCTCGTGGCTGCCGAAGGCCACCACGTTCTCCAGGTGCCCGCGCGGCACGCGCCGGGCCAGCTCGTCCAGCGTGCTCCACACCGGGAAGCCGGGACGCAGCAATTCGACCTGATCGAACAGCGCACCGGCCAGTGCGAGCCGGGCCGCGTCGACCTGCGGCACCAGCGCATGCAGGTCGGTGGCGACCAGGGCGGCCAGTTCGGCGGCTTCGTCGCGGCTCAGGGTCAGGCGCGCCGGCGGCTCGCCCGCGACCGGTTCCAGGGCCAGCACGATGGGCAGGGCGATCAGCGTTTGCGCTTCCACGGGGTTTGCATCCACGGACAAAGATGCACAATTCTACCATTCAGCGTTTTGGGCTTCCGCCGCACGGCATGGCGGGTTAGCCTTGACCCAACTTGAGTGGTGGACTGTTTTGAGCATGGAAAACACGCAGAGGCGCGTCGGCATCATCGGCGGGGTACGCATTCCGTTCTGCCGCAACAACACCGCCTATGCCGACGTCGGCAACTTCGGCATGTCGGTGAAGGTGCTGGGCGCACTGGTCGAACGCTTCGGCCTGCATGGCGTGGAACTGGGCGAAGTGGCGATGGGCGCGGTGATCAAGCACGCGTCGGACTGGAACCTGGCGCGCGAGTCGCTGCTCAGCTCCGGGCTGGCGCCGACCACGCCGGGCATCACCACCGCCCGTGCCTGCGGTACTTCGCTGGACAACACCATCATCATCGCCAACAAGATCGCCGCCGGGCAGATCGAGGCCGGCATCGCCGGCGGCTCGGACACCACCTCGGACGTGCCGATCGTCTACGGCACCCGCCTGCGCAAGCGCCTGCTGGCGATGAACCGCGCGAAGACGCCGATGGACAAGCTGAAGGTCGCGCTGCGCGGGTTCTCCTTCAGTGAACTGAAGCCCTCGTTCCCCGGCGTGGCCGAGCCGCGCACCGGCAAGTCGATGGGCGACCACTGCGAGCAGATGGCGCGCGAGTGGCATGTCGGCCGCGAGGCGCAGGACCAGCTGGCGCTGGACAGCCATCACAAGCTGGCGGCCGCCTATGCCGAGGGTTTCTTCGACGACCTGCTGGTGCCGTTCCGTGGCCTCAAGCGCGACGGTTTCCTGCGGCCCGATTCGAGCATGGAGAAACTGGCTTCGCTGAAGCCGGCGTTCGACAAGCGCTCCGGCCACGGCACGCTGACCGCCGGCAACTCCACCGGCCTGTCCGACGGCGCGGCCGCGGTGCTGCTGGGCAGCGACGCCTGGGCGGCGCAGCGCGGGCTGACCGTGCAGGCGTACCTGCGCGACGCGGAGGTGGCCGCGGTCGACTTCGTCCACGGCGAGGGCCTGCTGATGGCGCCGACCATCGCCGTGCCGCGGATGCTGGCCCGCAACGGCCTGAGCCTGCAGGATTTCGATTTCTACGAGATCCACGAAGCGTTCGCGGCGCAGGTGCTGTGCACGCTGCGCGCGTGGGAGTCGGCGGATTACTGCAAGCAGCGCCTGGGCCTGGATGCGCCGCTGGGTTCGATCGACCCGGCCAGGCTCAACGTGCACGGCTCCAGCCTGGCGGTGGGTCATCCGTTCGCCGCCACCGGCGCGCGCATCGTGGCCACCCTGGCGAAGATGCTCGAACAGAAGGGCTCGGGCCGCGGCCTGATCTCGATCTGCACCGCCGGCGGCATGGGCGTCACCGCCATCCTCGAACGGTGAGCGGGTCGCGGCTTCAGCCGCGATTCGCCCGGGCGGGTGCATAAAGGCCGCCATGTTTCGCCTGCGCACCACCTCCACACTCAGCCTGCTGGCCCTGCTCGTCGGCACGGCCGGCACCGGCTGGCTCAGCACGCAGACCGGCGTCTGGACCGGCCCGCCAGCGCGCTATGCCGCCACGGTCGACACGCCCACCGCCGTGCGTGCCCGCCCGGCGCCGCGTCGTCCGCACGTTCGGCCGCGCGTGGTGCCGACGCGCCGCGCCCAGCCGCCGCGGATCGTCGCCGACGAGGTGCAGGCCGCCTTCGTGCCCGCACCCGCGCCGGCCCTGGTGCCGCTGACGACACCCGCCGACACCTCGCAGTCGTGGGAGCAACTGCGTGGCCACCTCGATGGCCGCGTCCTGCTCCACCTCGACATCAATGGCCAGGGCCAGGTCAGCGTCGCCAGCCTGATCCAGTCCAGCGGCGACCCGGTCCTCGACGAGCACGCCTTGCGCAGCGTGCGCGGCTGGCGCTTCGCCGTGCCGGCCGATCATCCGGACGGCCTCAGCGGCGAACTGCCGATGCGCTACTCCTCGCAGGGCGACCGCATCGCCCGTGTCCCGTAACGGCGACTGCTGCCGTTGCGCAAGACAGGCGAAGCCTGCCCCTACAGCACGCCCTTGGCGCCCACCCCGAACGCGGTGACCAGCCGGGTGATGATCAGCTTCGGCGACAGCGCCACGTCGGGGAAGTCGCCGACCGGCTGGTAGCAGGCGTAGAAGTCCGGATCGGTGGCGCGCATCGGCTGGCAGCCGGGCTTGAGGTCGTAGCTGGTGGCGTAGCGGAACGGCCACAGGTCGAACAGCGGCAGGCTTTCCGACACCGTGCCGATGGCCCGGTTGATGTCGGTCAGCACCGGCACCTTCGACTGTCGCGGGGCGACCACCCAGGCGTTCTCCGGCTGCACGCTGCGCATGATGCTGTGGCGCAGCTGGTCGGCGAACGCGTGGTCGTAGACGATCACCCCGGCCTCGGTGTTGTAGTGGTCCGAGCGCGGGTCGAAATTGTGCGAGCCGACCATGGCGAAGGCATCGTCGACCACGATCGACTTCGCGTGCAGGCCGTAGCGCCGGCCTTCGCTGTGCAGCGGCGCCGGCCGGTTGTTGCTGCCGCGGCTGCCCAGCAGGTGGAAGCGGGCGCGCGCCGGACCGTCCGGGCTGACGAGGTCCGGCGGCAGCGCGGCGGCGTCGGTGTCCAGGTTGGCCAGTTCGTTGTCCACCGCCGCGCTGGGTGCGTGCGGCTTGAACTCGTGGATCTCGAAGCCGAACTTGGTGAGGTAGCGCTTGCGGTGCTTGTACGACATCGCGTACACCGCGAACGCATCGGTGGAGGCCAGCGAGTTGGTCGACACGATCACCCGTGGCGGGTCGGGAAGGCGATGCAGCACGCGGAAGATGTGCTGCGCGCGCTTGCTCATCACCAGGTACGGCGTCTGCAGCAGGACCTCGCGCTTCGCGCCGCTGACCATGCGCATGATGTGGCCGGTGTACTGCCGCGCGCGCCGCTTGTCGGGCTCGTCGGTCTTGGCCGGCAGGTCGCTGAAGTAGTCGACCTTGCCCACCTGCAGGCTGGGATCGACCAGCCAGGCCTGCAACCACGCCGGGTCCTCGGCGGCCTGCAGCAGCTGCGCCACCCGCTGCGGCCGTCGGTACTTCGGCGCCGGCCAGTCCGGTGGCGTGGTGTCGCCCAGCAGGCGCGCGTTGACGTCGCGCAGGTGGGTCAGCGGCGCCGCGCGGGGATGGTCCCAGAACAGGTCGAAGCTGTCCGCCATGGCGCGGGCGGCCGGGCCGCCCACCATCACGTCGCGGTCGACGTAGTCGAAGGCATCGTCCCAGTTGAAGTAGCGGTCCTGGTAGTTGCGTCCGCCGGTGATGCCGATCAGGCCGTCGACCAGCAGCAGCTTGTTGTGCATGCGCTGGTTGAACTGCATGAAGCAGCACAGCACGCCGGCGGCGAACTCCAGTGGCTGGGTGCGCGCCTTGTGGAAGGTGGGGTTGTACAGCCGCACCTCGAGGTTCGGGCTGATCCGGGCCAGCCGGTCGAGCAGGTCGACGTTGCCAAACGAGAACAGCTGGTCGGCCAGGATGCGCACCTGCACGCCGCGTCTGGCCGCGCGCACCAGTTCGTCCAGCATCAGCTGGCCGGCGTCGTCCTGGTCCCAGATGAAGGTCTGCACGTCGACGGACTGCTGCGCCGCCCGCACCAGGTTGATGCGCGCGGCCAGCGCCGGCTCGCTGTCGTCGAGCAGGGTGACCACGTGCACCGGCTGCGCCGGCGTGGACGCGGCCACGGCCGCCACGGCGGCGGCCCGCAGCGGCGACGGCGTGGCGCAATGGTCGGGCTGGTCACAGCTGCTGCTGCGGTTGGTGGTGGCGGCCACCACCGCGTCGGCGCGGCGGATCTGCGCCCGCGACACGGTGCAGCCCTGCAGCAGCGTCAGCGCCAGCAGCAGTGGTAGCAGGAATCGGCAGGTAACGGACATGGGCAGATGATACGTGCTGCGCCCGGTGCGGCCGTGATTGCACGGCCGCCAGCACGGTACGGGAAGCGTCGATGCCGGCGAAGCGCCGGGCGGGTCGGAGCGGCGGGTCAGGGCGACCAGAAGGCATCCAGTCGCGCGTTGCCCGGCTCCAGCGAGCCGTTCAGATGCAGCACGGCCAGCGCCCCGGGAGGCATGCCACGGAATTCGTCGGAGCGGCCTTCGACCAGCAGCGCGACCAGGCGCTCGATGCCGGGATTGTGGCCGACCAGCAGCACGGTGCCGGCATCGTCGTGCTGGTCGAGCAGGGCCAGCAGCTCGCCGGGCGAGGCGTCGTAGATCTCGGCGGCCTGTTGCGGCACCGGGGCGTTGTCGATCGCCGCCAGCGCCAGCCGGGTGGTTTCGTCGGTGCGCAAGGTGGGCGAGCAGAGCACCCGGTCCGGACGCAACTTGTGCGAGGCCAGCCACAGGCCGGCGGCCTGGGCTTCCTGCTCGCCGCGGCTGCTCAGCGGGCGTTGTCGATCCTCGCCGGTGGCTTCTATCGGCACCGCTTCGGCGTGGCGCAACAGGATCAGTTCGTGCATGGGGAACTCCGGCAGTGGTTGCGCGAGGCGCGCGGGATGCATCAGGGAGCGTGTTTCAGTGCTGGCGCTTGATCCAGCGCAGCAAGGCCTTCCAGTCCTGCTGGTGACTGCGGACCTGTTCGGACTGGTAGTCGAAGATGCCCTTGCCGAGGCCGGCCAGCAGCACATAGGCCTGGCTGTCGCGCAGTTGCGCCGCGATCGGGAAGGGCGATTGCTCGGCGAGCCGGGTCACCGCGTCCTGGCTGGCATGGGTCCACGGCTTGAGCCGGTTGGCCACCAGCGCCACCGGCAGCTTGCCCCGGTGGATGCGGTTGATCGAGCGCAGCTCGTCGAGGAAATGCAGGGTGGCGTCGAGGTCGAACGAGGACGGCAGCACCGGCACCAGCAGCACGTTGGCCGATTCGAGGTAGGGCTCGAGGTCACGCTCGGTGGAACCGGCCGGGGTATCGATCAACAGCTGCTGCGTGTCCGGCGGCACCCGCTGCAGGCCGCGTCGACCGCCTTCGAGCGCCAGCACGCCGGGGACGTTGTCCGGCCGCAGTTCGGCCCAGTGGAAGCTGGAATGTTGCCGGTCGCCGTCGACGATGGCCGTGTGCTGCCCCGCCTGTGCCCAGTGCGACGCCAGTTGCGTCACCAGTGTGCTCTTGCCGCAACCACCCTTGCTGCTTGCCACCAGCGTCGTAAGCATCGGATCACCCCTGCCACGTAAGGTGATCCCAGCCTAACGGGCGAGGCGCGAAAGGGGAATGGGCCTGGGCAGGGAATCGGGCAGGGACGATCGCGAAGCGGAAAAGCGCTCCGCTCCGCCCTTCCCCTGTGCCCTATTCCTGATTCGCCGCGGTTCGCGGCTGCCAGTCGGCAGGCGGGTCGGTGGGGATGCTGTTCTCGCGCAACGCAGCCAGTTGCAGGCTCATCTGGGTGCCGCCCTTGCGGGCCAGCGCCAGCAGGCGCTGCGACAGCGCGGCATCGTCCGGGGCGCGGGCCAGCAGCTGGGTGAAGTTCTGCACCTGCCAGATCAGCGTGCGGCGGGCGTCCTTCGCTTCCTGTTGCGCGGCCGGATCGTCGGAAAGCACCTCGCGCAGGTGCAGGCCCAGCGATCGGGCCAGCGGGCTGGAGCCCCATTCCAGCGTCTTGCCCAGTGCCAGGCAGTCGGACTTGATCGAGGCATCCTTGCCGGCGTTTTCGCAAAGCTTGGCGATCAGCGGCAGGCTCGGCTGCGGCTGGCTGCTGGCCAGGCCGAACACCAGGATGGTCTGCATGCCTACCGCGCCACCCGCATGGGCGGGGTCCAGCGTGTCGGCCGGCGGCGGCAGCACGCCGACTGAGCCAGCCAGCGCCTGCAAGCTGACGCCGCTGTAGTCGTCGTAGAGTTTCGCCGCCGCGGCCTTGGCCAGGTCGTCGCGCGCGTCATCCTGCTTCATGCCCCGCGCGTCGGCGCCCAGCTTGACCAGCCAGACGGCGGCGTTGTCGGGGGCCTGGCTCAGCAGCTTGTCCAACGCGGCGCTGTTCGGACACGCATCGGCCTCGGCGTCGCAATCGGCCAGCTGGGCCCAGCTGATGGCGGCGCCGGCGCCTTCGGCCATCGCCGCCCGTTCGATCAGTCGATGGAAGCTGTTGGCGGGCGGCTGGTTGAACAGTGGACGTGCCAGCAGCGCAGCCCCGAGCAGGCGGTTCGGATCGCCACCGGGTGCCAGCACGCTCACCAGGTCGCGCTGAAAGGCCAGCTGCGCCTTGTCGCGGGCCTGGGCACTGGCGCTGGGGCCGTGCGCCTTGGCGTCGGGTTGGGTCTTGGCGGCGAATGCCGGTGCGGCCAGCAGCGACAGCGAGCAAACCAGGGCGAGGTGACGCAGTCCGTGCAGCATGGGCGTGCTTCCGCAGTCAAAGCGTGCAGCATACCGCCCGCAGATTAAGCGTGGCTGATTCGGCGGTCGGCCAAAATGCGCGGTTTTCACCGAGCTTGCTAGGATGGGCATTCCCCGGCGCAAGGCCGCGCCCCCAATGATTATCGTTCGGGAGACGCGTAGTGGATCATCTGTCGACATTCGCCGACGGCGCACCTTGGTTTGTCGGTTGGGGCACGCTGGCCCTGATCAATGCCGCGCTGGCACAGGGCAAGAACCGCAGCGGCCTGCTGTGGTTTCTGCTGTCGCTGCTGCTGGGGCCGATCGCCACCTTGCTGATCGTGCTGCTGCCGAAGGTGCGCTCGAAGATGTTTTGAATGCGGAGCTGCTGGCCCGAGGTGGGCCTGGGCACCACCAGAGCGCGCTTGTTCCAAGCCGCGCTTCGGAGATCCGTACCATGTCTATTTGAAGCTTTTGGCTTATTCGCCAAAAGCTTCGCGCATGAATTCCGGCTGGGCCAGTGCGCCCTTGTGGATTTCGGCGTTGTAGTAGCGGGTGGGGAAGTTCTTGCTCAGCGCGCCGCGCTCGCGGAAGCCGGACAGGTCGCCGCCCTTGCGCGCCATCGTGCAGCTCCACCAGCCGGTGGGGTAGCACGGCTGCGGGAACGGCAGGGTCTTCACCGCGCTGAAGCCGGTGGTGCGCATCGCCGAGCGCATCGACTTGATCAGCTCCAGATGGGCCAGCGGTGATTCGCTCTGCTGCACCAGCAGGCCGCCGTGACGCAGTGCCTTGAAGCAGCTGGCGTAGAACGCGGCGTTGAACAGACCTTCGGCCGGACCCACCGGGTCGGTCGAGTCGACGATCACCAGGTCCAGCGAATCGGGTTCGGCGTCGGCCATGTACTTGATGCCGTCGATGAACAGCAGCTCGGCGCGCGGGTCGTTGTTCGACTCGCACAGCTCGGGGAAATACTGCTCGGCCAGGCGGGTCACGCGCTCGTCGATCTCCACCTGCACGGCCGACTCGACTTCCTCGTGCTTGAGTACCTCGCGCAGCGTGCCGCAGTCACCGCCGCCGATGATCACCACGCGCTTGGCCCGCGCATGGGTGAACAGCGCCGGGTGGGTCATCATCTCGTGATAGAAGAAGTTGTCGCGGGTGGTCAGCATCACGCAGCCATCGATCACCATCAGGTTGCCCCAGTCGGTGGTCTTGTGGATCTCGATGGTCTGGAACGGGGTCTTCTCCGCGTGCAGCAGTTGCTCGGTGCGGAAACCGATGGAGGAACCGGAAGCCTGGTGGGCTTCGGTGAACCAGCTGGCTTCATTCGGCGTGGTCTGCTGCGACATGGCGGGTGTTCCTGACGAACCGTGGTGGGATAGCAAGACTGCCCATTGTAGCGACAACCGCCGTGAACGTCCCGCCAGCGGCGGCCGGGTCTTGCGCATATCGTCACACCCGCCCGTTACAATGGCGACTGGCCTGCCGGCGTCCTGCCGGTGGCCGACCAGTCCGATCGGCCCCGCGGCGTGCGAGGCTTCCGGTCGCTCGGGCTCGTGCTCCTACCGTTGAGCAAGACGTCAAGGCTCGCCGCTGCGACGACATCATCCTTTTCCATCGAGGAGATCTCTCACCATGGCGAACCCCTGGAACACCGACGCTGCCCGCCACACCTACGCCGTACCCCACTGGGGCGACGGTTATGTCGACGTGGACAGTGCCGGCGACATCGTGATGCGCCCGCGTGGCGTCAACGGCCCGGCGCTGTCACTGCCGCAGATCGTCGAGCGCGCCCGCGCCGAGGGCCTGCGGCTGCCGCTGCTGGTGCGCTTTCCCGACATCCTCGCCGACCGCCTGGCGCGGCTGCAGGGCGCGTTCGCCCAGGCGATCGCCGAACACGGCTACGCCGGCGGCTATACCGCGATCTACCCGATCAAGGTCAACCAGCAGCGCGGCGTGGCCGGCGAGCTGGTAGCCGCGGGCACCCACGGCTTCGGCCTGGAGGCGGGCTCGAAACCCGAGCTGATGGCGGTGCTGGCGATGGCGCGGCCCGGCTCCATCGTGATCTGCAACGGCTACAAGGATCGCGAGTACATCCGCCTGGCGCTGATCGGCAAGAAGCTCGGCCTGCGCGTGCACATCGTGATCGAGAAGCTGTCCGAGCTGGAGCACGTGTTCAGCGAGGCGAAGGCACTGGACGTGGAGCCGCTGCTCGGCGTGCGCGTGCGCCTCGCCTCGATCGGCGCCGGAAAGTGGCAGAACACCGGTGGCGACAAGGGCAAGTTCGGACTGTCGCCGAACCAGGTGCTGACCCTGATCGAACGGCTCGACGCGGCCGGCCTCAAGCACACGCTGAAGCTGCAGCACTTCCACATGGGCTCGCAGATCTCCAACGTGCGCGACATCGCCAACGGCATGCGCGAAGCCACGCGTTACTTCGTCGAGCTGCGCCGGATGGACGTGCCGCTGGAGATCGTCGACGTCGGCGGCGGCCTCGGCGTGGACTACGAGGGCTCGCGCTCGCGCAGCCACAACTCGATCAACTATTCCATCGAACAATACGCCTCGACCATCGTGCAGTCGCTGGCCGAGGCGGTGGCCGCCGAAGGCCTGGCCGCGCCGCATATCCTCACCGAGGCCGGCCGCGCGATGACCGCGCACCACGCGGTGATGGTGGTCAACGTGACCGAGGTCGAGGAAGTGCCGGCCGGCGCGATCCCGCCGCCGTGCGCGGACGAGCCGCCGGTGCTGCGCCGCCTGCGTGAAACGTACGGGGAGCTGGATCGGCGCCCCGCGCTGGAGCTGTTCCACGAAGCCCAGCACCACCTCAGCGAAGGGCAGACGCTGTACGCGCTGGGCCAGCTGGCGCTGGCCGACCGCGCCCGCCTGGACGAGATGTTCTATGCCGTCGCCAACGCGGTGCGCACGCGCCTGCTGCCGGCCGAGCGCTCGCATCGCGCCGCGCTGGACGAGCTGGACGAGAAACTGGTCGACAAGTATTTCGTCAACTTCTCGGTGTTCGAGTCGATCCCCGACGTGTGGGCGATCGGCCAGATCTTCCCGATCGCGCCGATCGCAAGGCTCGACGAGCAGCCGACCCGCCGGGGCGTCATCGTCGACCTCACCTGCGATTCGGACGGTCGCATCGACCACTACGTCGATGCCGAGGGCGTCGACGTCAGCCTGCCGCTGCACCCGTTGAAGGACGGCGAGAGCTACCGGCTCGGCATCTTCATGGTCGGCGCCTATCAGGAGACCCTGGGCGACATCCACAACCTGTTCGGCGACACCGATGCGGTGAACGTGCGCGTGGATGGCGACGGTTACGTGTTCGCGCACAGGCGCAGCGGCGACACCACCGACCTGATGCTCGACTACGTGGGCTACGACCTGGAAGCGCTGCGGCAGAGTTACCGCGAACGCATCGCCAGTGCCGGCGTGAGTGGCGCCGAGGCGGCGCAGCTGTACGGCGTGCTCGACGGCGGCCTCACTGCCTACACCTATCTGGCCGAGGACGTCGGCTGAGGTCCTGTCCCAAGGTCCGATGGCGCCGTGCGCAACGGCGCCTACAATTTGCGGCATGCGCGCGGCCTGCGGCCGCGCCTTCCCCACCCGAAGGAGCAAAGGCATGAGCAGTCTTGAAGGCAAGGTCGCCCTGATCACCGGCGCAGCCAGTGGCCTCGGCAAGGCGATCGCCGAGCTGTACGCGAAGCACGGCGCCAGCGTGGCGATCGCCGACATCAACCAGCAGGCCGCCGATGCGGTGGCGGCGGAAATCAACGCCGCCGGCGGCAAGGCGATCGGCATCGCGATGGATGTCAGCAACGAGGAGGCGGTCAACGCCGGCACCGACAAGGTGGTCGCCGCGTTTGGCCGTCTGGACATCCTGATCTCCAACGCCGGCGTGCAGATCATCAACCCGATCGACCAGCTCGCCTTTGCCGACTGGAAGAAGATGCTGGCGATCCACCTGGACGGCGGGTTCCTCACCACCAAGGCCGCGCTGAAGCACATGTACCAGGACGACGGCGCCGGTCAAAGCCGCGGCGGCATCGTGATCTACATGGGCTCGGTGCATTCGCACGAGGCCTCGATGCTGAAGGCGCCCTACGTCACCGCCAAGCACGGCCTGCTCGGCCTGGCCCGCACGCTGGCGAAGGAAGGCGCGCCGCACAACGTGCGCTCGCACGTGATCTGCCCGGGTTTCGTGCGCACGCCGCTGGTCGAGCGGCAGATTCCCGAGCAGGCGCAGGAGCTGGGCATCAGCGAGGACGAGGTGATCAGGAACGTGATGCTGAAGAACACCGTCGATGCCACCTTCACCACGCTCGAAGACATCGCCCAGACCGCGCTGTACCTGGCCACCTTCCCGTCCGCCGCACTGACCGGCCAGTCGATCGTGGTCAGCCACGGCTGGTTCATGCAGTAACGGCCGGAGAACAGACGTTCGTCTGTTGGAGGCCGGGATGACCAGACGTTCGTCTGTTGATTTGCAAGAGCGCAGGGCGGGCACCGCTCGCCAGACTCGGCGGCGCGGTTTCTACGGGTCGCGCGCGACCTGCAAGCCCGCGGCCGACTGGCTGACCGGCATCACCTCGACGCGGTTGATGTTGAGGTGTGGCGGCAGGTTGGCGATCCACCAGATGGTGTCGGCGATGTCGCCGGCGCTGATCGGATGGGCGCCGGCGTAGAGCTGGTCGGAGGCGGCCTGGTCGCCGCCGGTGCGGACCACGGTGAATTCGGTTTCGGCCATGCCCGGCTCGATCGAGCTGACCCGCACGCCGGTGCCGTGCAGGTCGCAGCGCAGGTTCTGCGAGAACTGGGTGACGAAGGCCTTGCTGGCGCCGTACACGTTGCCGCCGCGGTAGGCGTAGCTGCCCGCGATTGAGCTGATGTTGACGATCGCGCCGCGGCGTTCGATCAGCTGCGGCAGCAGCAAGTGGGTCATCGTCACCAGCGCGGTGACGTTGGTGTCGATCATCTGCTTCCACTGCGCCAGGTCCGCCTGCTGCGCCGGGGAAGTACCCAGCGCCAGTCCCGCGTTGTTGAGCAGCAGATCGATGGCCGCGAAGGCCGGCGGCAGCGCCGCATGTGCCGCGCGCATCGCGTTCTCGTCGCGCATGTCGAAGGCCGCCGCGTGCACCTTGTCGGCACCGTGCCGGTTCACCAACTGCTGCAGGCGCTCGGCGCGGCGGCCGCTGGCGATCACCCGCCAGCCGCCGGCCACGAAGCGTTCCACGGCGGCGGCGCCAAAGCCGGAACTGGCGCCGGTGATCCATGCGGTCTTGCTTGTCATGCGCAGTGTTTCCAGGGAGTGCTCAGCGACCTTCTTTCAGCGCGATCGCGTTGATGCCGGCGCCGGCCAGGCGCTGCTTGGTCGATTCCAGGTCGGTGGCCGAACGGAACGGCCCCAGCCGAACCCGGTGATAGGTCTGCCCGCCGATGCTGACCGACTGCACGTTGGCCACGAAGCCCTGCAAGGCCAGCTTCGCCTTCAGCGTTTCCGCATCGGAGGCGTTCGGGAAGGCGCCCACCTGCAGCAGGTAACCGCTGCCGGCACCGGGCTGCGCCACGGCGCTGGCCGGCGCCGCGGTGACGTTCTGGGTGACCGCCTGGGGTGCATTTGCCTGCGCCGCGGCCTGCGCCGCCTGTTGCGCCTGCAGCTGGGCCGCCTGCTTCTGCTGCTGCTCGACGCGCGCTTGCGCGCTGATCTCGGCGTCGGGGATGCGCACTTCCTTTTCCGACAGCACCGAGTAGAAGTCGAACTGCGGTTTCTTCGGCGCCGTGTCGCTGGCGCCGGATTCGAGCACGCCCGGCGCGCTGCCGCGCTCGGCGGTGGCCTGCGGGTTCGCCTGCGGACCGTCGGCCTTGCGCAGGCTGGTCAGCAGGCTGCCGCGCATCATCACCGCCATCAGGATCACCCCGGCCAGCAGGCCGATGACGGCGTAGCCCCATCCCGGGAAGCCACTGCTGCCATTGCGCACGGCCTGTCGGCCCTTGCCCTTGCGTGCTGCCATTACATCTTCTCCGGGGCACCGAGGCCCAGCAAATCCAGACCATTCTTCAACACTTGCCGAGTCGCCACCACCAGCGCCAGGCGCGCGTTGCGCAGGTCCGCGTCCTCGACCAGGAACTGATACGAGTTGTAGTAGGTGTGGAACGCGTTGGCCAGTTCACGCAACCACGCGGCGACCAGATGCGGCTCCAGGCTCGCCGCAGCGGCCTCGACCACTTCCGGATACTTCGACAGCTCGGTCAGCAGGATCTGTTCGTGTTCGTTGTCCAGTCGGTCGAGGTGGGCCAGGCCGTCGGCGACGTCCACCGTGAAGCCCTTTTCCGGTGCCTGGCGCAGCACGCTGCAGACGCGGGCGTGCGCGTACTGGATGTAGTACACCGGATTGTCGTTGGACTGCGAGCGGGCCAGGTCGATGTCGAATACCAGCTGCGAGTCGCTCTTGCGCGAGATCAGGAAGTAGCGCGTGGCATCCCGACCGACCTCGTCGATCAGGTCGCGCAGGGTGACGTAACTGCCGGCGCGCTTGGAGATCTTAACCTCTTCGCCACCCTTCATCACCGTCACCATCTGGTACAGCATGTAGTCGGGGTAGCCTTTCGGGATGCCGCAATCGAGGGCCTGCAGGCCGGCCTTCACCCGCGCCAGCGAACCGTGGTGGTCCGAGCCCAGCACGGTGATGGCCTTGCCGTAGCCGCGCTGCCATTTCGACAGGTGGTAGGCCACGTCGGGCAGGAAATAGGTATAGGTGCCGTCGGACTTGCGCATCACGCGGTCCTTGTCGTCACCGAACTCGGTGGTGCGCAGCCACAATGCGCCGCCTTCCTCGTAGGTATGGCCGTGGGCGACCAGTTCGCGCACGGTCTCCTCGACCTTGCCGTCGCTGTACAGCGACGACTCCAGGTAGTACGTATCGAAGCCCACGGCGAACGCCTGCAGGTCCAGGTCCTGCTCGTGACGCAGGCTGGCCACCGCGAAGCGGCGGATCGCGTCGAGGTCGTCCACGTCACCCGCGCCGACCACGGTTTCGCCGTCGGCCACCACCGATTCGCGATCGAGATAGGCGCGCGCCACCTCGGCGATGTAGTCGCCGCGATAGCCGTTCTCGGGCCAGTTGCTGTCTTCCGGCGTGATGCCGCGCGCGCGCGCCTGCACCGAGATCGCCAGGTTGGCGATCTGCACGCCCGCGTCGTTGTAGTAGAACTCGCGCTTCACGTCCCAGCCGCTGGCGTCGAGCAGGCGGCTCAGGCAATCGCCGATCGCGGCATTGCGGCCGTGGCCCACGTGCAGCGGGCCGGTCGGGTTGGCCGAGACGAACTCCACGCCCACGGTCTTGCCGGCACCGCTGGTATTGCGGCCGTAGGCGTCGCCTTCGGTCATGATCCGACGCACTTCGGCGTGGTAGGCGCCGGCAGCCACGAAGAAATTGATGAAGCCCGGGCCGGCGATCTCGACTTTCGCCACCAGCGTGTTGGCCGGCAGTGCGGCCACGAGTTTCTCGGCCAGTTCGCGCGGCTTGGCGCGCGCGGCCCTGGCCAGCAGCATCGCCACATTGCAGGCGAAATCGCCATGTTCGCGACTGCGTGCACGTTCGATCACGAAGCCCGGCAATTCGAGATCGGTGGGCAGGATGGCATCGGCTTGCAGGGACGTGATCGCCTGCAGCACCAGTTCGCGCAGCTGTTCTTTCACGGGTGGGGTCGGTTTCGTGATGGAACCGCCAATCCTAACAGACCGTCACGGCGGCGAAACGCGCCCGTATGGGCACCGATGACAGCCGGTGGCTGCTGATCCCGTCTTGCTGCGGCGCCGCGAACCGGCTTGTGGATAAGTCTGTGGGGAAAGCTGCGTCCCGCAAACGGCGGCCGGCCCCTGACGCCATCCGGTTCCGCTGTCGCAAGAAATTATTCAATTATTTCATTGGCTTGATGAATAAAACTCAGGTGAATCGGCGAGCTTGCCCGGCAAGGGTTGGTATCACCGTTTTGTGCATAAGTTTCGGCAACTTGGCCGCATCTTTGCGGCGGGGAATCGTCATCGACCTGTCATGCGGCGCTGCGACACTGGCCAGGCCATGAGATGACCTCCCCTCCAGATCCTGGCAAACGGAGATGCCGCTCTCTCCTCACTCCCCAATCGGCCTCACGGCGTGGCTCTTGCCACGCCGTCTTTTTGTGGACCGATGCCTGGCAGACGCGCCCGTTCAGATCAGGCCGCGGGCGGCCATCGATACCGGTTCGCCGCTGCCGATGACCAGGTGATCGAGCACCCGCACGCCGACGAGTTGCAGCGCGTTGCGCAATTCATGGGTGATGGCCCGATCGGCGGCGCTGGGTTCGGCCACCCCGGAAGGATGGTTGTGCGCGAAGATCACGGCGCAGGCGTTGTGCTGCAGGCAGGCGCGCACGACCTCGCGCGGGTGCACGCTGGCGCCGTCGACCGTGCCCCGGAACAACTCCTCGAAGGCGAGTACGCGGTGGCGGTTGTCCAGATAGAGGCAGCCGAACACCTCGTAAGGCAGGTGGCGCAGGCGCGCGCGCAGGAAGTCGCCGCTGTCGCGCGGGTTGCCCAGGCTGGGCTTGTCCTGCAGTTGTTCGGCCAGGCTGCGCCGGGCCAGTTCCAGCGCCGCGGCGATGCGCGAACGCTTGGCCGGACCCAGTCCGCCGACCCGGATCTGCTGTTCCGGGCGTGCCAGCAGCGCGCCCAGGCTGCCCGCGTTGGCAAGCAGCTCGCGGCCCAGCGCCAGCGCATCCTTGCCGCGGCTGCCGCTGCCCAGCAGCACCGCCAGCAGCTCGGCATCGGACAGCGCGGAGCTGCCGCGCGCCAGCAGTTTTTCACGGGGACGTTCGCCCTCGGGCCAGTCGCGAATGCTCATGCACGGACGTTGCCGGAGCAGGCCTGCAGCAGGCAGCGGTGGGCGGGGATGAATCCGGTAAGCTAGGTCACTGCCCGACTGTCAGGCCCGCCTTACATATGAGTCTTGCCCAACGCCGCATCCTGCTGGGAGTGTCCGGCGGCATCGCCGCCTACAAGTCCTGCGAGCTGGTTCGCCGGCTGCGCGACCTCGACGCCGAGGTGCGCGTGGTGATGACCGAGGGCGCCACGCATTTCGTCAGTCCGACCACCTTCCAGGCGCTGTCCGGACAGCCGGTGCGGGTGAGCCTGTGGGACGCCCAGGCCGAGGCCGCGATGGGCCACATCGAGCTGGCGCGCTGGGCCGAACGCATCCTGGTGGCGCCGGCCAGTGCCGATCTGCTGGCGCGCCTGGCCCACGGCATGGCCGACGACCTGCTGACCACGCTGTGCCTGGCCAGCGCCGCGCCGCTGTACCTGGCGCCGGCGATGAACCAGCAGATGTGGGCGCACCCGGCGGTGCAGGCGAACATGGCCACCTTGCGCCGGCACGGTGCCCGCGTGCTGGGGCCGGCGGTGGGCGACCAGGCCTGCGGCGATATCGGTAGCGGGCGCATGCTGGAACCGCACGAGCTGCGCGATGCCCTGCTGGCCTCGTTCGGCGATCGCTGCCTGGCCGGCCTCAAGGTGGTCGTAAGCGCCGGACCGACCTATGAAGACATCGATCCGGTGCGTTTCATCGGCAATCGCAGTTCGGGCCAGATGGGCTTCGCCGTGGCTGCCGCCGCGGTCGCGGCCGGCGCCGAGGCGACCCTGGTGGCCGGGCCGGTCAGCCTGGCCACGCCGGCGGGCGTGCATCGGCGGGTGGATGTGCGCAGCGCGGCGCAGATGCATGCGGCGGTGCTCGAGGCGGCGACCCGTGCGGACATCTATATCGGTGCGGCCGCGGTGGGCGATTACCGCCCGCAGGAAGTGTCGGCGCAGAAGCTCAAGAAGCGCGACGGCGGCGAGCTGGTCCTGCATCTCGATGAGAATCCGGACATCCTGGCCAGCCTTTCGGCGGAAACCGCGCACCCGTTCCTGGTCGGATTTGCCGCGGAGACGCATGATGTGGCCACGTATGCGCAGGGCAAGCTGCGCCACAAGGGGCTGGACATGATTGCGGCGAATCAGGTGGGCGGTGGCCTCGGTTTCGAGGCGGCCGACAATGCGTTGACGCTCTACTGGGCCGACGGCTCGATCGAGCTGCCGCGAGCGGCGAAGACGGAGCTGGCGCGCCAGTTGGTCGCCCGGGTGGCGGAGCGTTACCGGGCCACCCGTGCATGAACATCGATGTGGCGATGAAGATCCTCGATCCGCGCCTGGGCGACAGCATTCCGCTGCCGCAGGCGGCGACCGCGGGCAGCGCGGGCATGGACCTGCGCGCCGCGCTGGAACAGCCTCTGACCCTGGCGCCGGGCGAAAGCGCGTTGGTGCCCAGCGGCATCGCGATCCATATCGATGACCCCGGCTGGTGCGCGCTGATCGTGCCGCGCTCGGGGCTGGGTCACAAGCATGGCCTGGTGATGGGCAACCTGGTCGGGGTGATCGACGCCGACTACCAGGGGCCGTTGATGATTTCCTGCTGGAATCGCGGGCGCGAGTCCTACACCATCGCCGTGGGCGATCGCATCGCGCAATTGCTGCTGGTGCCGGTGGCGCAGGCACGACTGCATGTGGTCACCGAGTTCGCAGCCAGCCAGCGTGGCGAGGGCGGTTTCGGTTCGACCGGTATCCGATAGATCGACGAGTCGGTTCGGGATGGACCGAACCGGCTTGCAGCTTCAGCCGCGGGGGCGGAAATGGCGTTGAACATCGCAAAAGAGCGCTTGAGCAACCTCAGGGTCGACTGGTCGACACTGTTGCCGCTCGTCGGCGCCACCGTGCTGCTGCTGGTGGGCCTGTTCTGCGCCTGGCAGACCTGGCTGATCGCCGACGAGGGTGGTGCGATCAATCGGGTTCACCAGGCCCAGGACCAGGCGGTCAGGGCGATGTCCGAGGAGATCGTCAACCAGCGCCGTTCGATCGAGAAGGTACTGGCCGGGGTGGACCCGGCCACCCTGATGAGCGATCCGGCGCAATCCGCCGCCGCCCTGCGCCAGCAGTTGCCCCAGGCCAGGAAGCTCGAGTTGTACAGCGGTGACCTGGCCGAGGTGTTGCGCGCGAACTACCGCGAATTCGGTTATGCCAAGGCCGCCCAGTTGATGGCGGCGCAGAGTGCCGACGGGGTGCCGCCGGCACAGAGTGTTTCCTACGGCAGCGGGGATCGCCGGTTGAGCCTGGTGATTCCGCTGGGTCTGCCGCAACAGACCCAGGCGTGGGCCTGGGTCGAACTGCCGTTCGCGCCGATGAAGCAGCGCTTCGACGCCATCTCGCCGGAGGGTGGCCGGCTGGAGCTGCGCCAGGGCGACGACAGTGGCTACATCCAGCTGTTTTCCAACGGTTCGAACTCGGCCGAAATCGAGGCCACCGGCAAGCCGGTCGCCGGCAGTGCCTTCAGCGTGGGCGTCGGTCTTCCCCGGGCGTTCATCGTATTGCCACGCTCGGTGATCTTGAGCGCGCTGCTGGCCCTGCTCGGGCTTGGCGGTGGCGGCTACCTGAGCTGGCTGCGTCTGCGTCGCCAGCAGGTGCTGGCAGAGCCGGAGGAGGACGAGCTGCCGCTGGCGACACCCGTGCCTGCCGCCCCGGAAACGGCGAGGCGGCCCCGCACTTCGCCGGCAGCTCCGTCGCCGCCGCCAGCGGCCGCCCCGGTGCCCGCGACGACCAGCGTGGACCCCGCCATCTTCCGTGCCTATGACATCCGTGGCGTGGTCGGCAAGACCTTGGACGCGGACGTGGCGCGCCTGCTCGGTCAGTCGATCGGCACGCTGATGGGCGAGAAGGGCCTGCGCGAAATCGTGGTTGGCCGCGATGGCCGGCTGTCCGGCCCGCAGCTCGCCGCTGCGCTGGCCGACGGCCTGCGCGACGCCGGCATCGACGTGATCGACATTGGCGCGGTGCCCACGCCGGTGGTGTATTACGCGGCCTATCGCTTCAATACCGGCTGCGGCGTAGCCGTCACCGGCAGCCACAACCCGCCGGACTACAACGGTTTCAAGATCGTGGTCGGTGGCGAGACCTTGTCCGAGGGTGCGATCCAGGACCTGTACCAGCGCATCGCCAGCGGCGCGCTGGCCAGTGGCGGCTCCGGTGGGCTGCGCCAGGTCGACGTGGCGCCGGATTACATCGAGAAGATCGTCTCCGACGTGCTGGCCGAGCGCCGTCTGAAGATCGTCGTCGATTGCGGCAACGGCATTCCGGGGGCGATCGCGCCGCAGGTGCTGGAAGGTATCGGCTGCGAGGTGGTGCCGCTGTACTGCGATGTCGACGGCAGCTTCCCGAACCATCATCCGGACCCGTCCGACCCGGCCAACCTGGAAGATCTCATACTCGCCGTCAGGCAGACCGGCGCCGATCTTGGCGTGGCGTTCGACGGTGACGGCGACCGCCTCGGCGTGGTCTCCCAGTCCGGCGAGATCATCTATCCGGATCGCCTGTTGATGCTGTTCGCGCGCGATGTGCTGTCGCGCCAGCCCGGCGCCACCGTCATCTACGACGTGAAATGCACCAGCCACCTGAAGGGCCAGGTGCTCGACGCCGGCGGCAGTCCGCTGATGTGGCGCACCGGTCATTCGCTGATCAAGGCAAAGATGCGCGAGACCGGGGCGGAGCTGGCCGGCGAGATGAGCGGGCACTTCTTTTTCAAGGAGCGCTGGTACGGCTTCGACGACGGCATCTACGCCGCCGCGCGATTGTTGGAGATCCTTGCCGGCGACCTGCAGGGGCGCAGCCCCGCAGAGGTCTTCGCGACCTTGCCCAAGAGCGTCTCCACGCCGGAGCTGAAGGTCGAGCTGGCCGAAGGCGAGCACTACCGATTCATGGACAAGCTGCGCCAGCAGGCGACGTTCGAGGACGCCACCTTGATCACGATCGACGGCGTGCGCGCCGACTGGTCTGACGGCTGGGGTCTGGTGCGTGCATCGAACACCACGCCGGCGCTGGTATTGCGCTTCGAGGCGGACAATGCGGCCGCGTTGACTCGCATCCAGCAGGTGTTCCGCAAGCAGCTGCTCGCGGTGGATCCCAGGTTGAAGCTGCCCTTCCCGTAGGGCAGCGGTCACTGCAATGCCGCGAAGTGGAACGTGCGGCCCGGAGCTTCCTACTCGCCCGAGCGATCCTTGTCCTGGGCGGCCTTGACCTCGCGGTAATGCGCCATCAGCTGGGTCTGCTGCCGTACGGACTGCGCACGCGCCGTCTGCTGGCGCTGCAGGGTATCGCGCAGCGAGGCCACCACGTTGCGCTGCCTGGCGATGTTGTCGACCAGGGTTTTCGGCACGGTTTCCTTGCCGTTCTCGATGTCGGCGGCGCGGCCGAGCAGGTCGGTCAGCGCCTTCTCCTGGCTGCGCAGGTTGATCCGCGTCGTGTTGATCTGCTGGTCGTAGGTGTCCAGCGCCTGCTGCAGCGAGATCTGATAGGACTCTTCATCGGGATAGGCCGACAGCATCTGCGCGTCGGCGTTCGCGCGCTCCTGGATGGCGCGGTCCTTCGCGGCCTGTTCGGCGGCCAGCTTGTTGGCGGCTGCCCGCTCCTGCGCGTTCAGCTGGCGCGACACGCGTTGCACCACCAGGCCACGATCATTGACCAGTTCGTAGCCGTACTTCATCGCCTCGGTGGTGAGGCTGTCGCTGAAATGCACCAGGCCCTGGCCGTCGTGCCATTTGTAGCGAAGGCCGGTGTTCTGCGCGTACGCCGAAGCGCTCGCGCACAGCACGATGGCAGCAATGATGAGCAATGGTCTACGCATGGATTTCCCTCTTGCCGGCCAGTATAGCCGCGCCGGTCACACTGGCTAGCCGCTGCCCGGCGGGATGCACGGGCAATCGCGACTACTGTGACCGGTGTCGTTGCAGTCTATGGGCCAGGGCTGAACTCAAGGCTGAACCCCGTACTGCTGCCGATAGGCCAGCAGTCGGGCGTGCTCGGCGGTCAGTTGCGGGTGCTCGCTGGCGTAGGCCAGCACGTCGTCGAGGCTGGTGATCGCGATGACCGGAATGCCGTGATCGGCAGCCACCTCCTGGGCGGCCGAACGCTGGCCCAGGCCGCGTTCCCGCCGGTCCAGCGCGATCAGCACGCCGGCGGGCGTGGCGCCGTGGGCGCGGATCAGCGCCAGCGATTCGCGCACCGCGGTGCCGGCGGTCATCACGTCATCGACGATCAGCACGCGACCCTGGAGCGGGGCGCCAACCAGCACGCCGCCCTCGCCGTGCTCCTTGGCCTCCTTGCGGTTGTACGCCCAGGGCAGGTCGCGCCGATGCTGCTCGGCCAGCGCGATGGCGGTGGCGGCGGCCAGCGCGATGCCCTTGTAGGCCGGACCGAACAGCATGTCCACCGGCAGGTCGGCATTCACCAGCGCGGCAGCGTAGGCGCGGCCGAGCTGGGCCAGCGCGGCCCCGGAATCGATCCGGCCCATGTTGAAGAAGTACGGGCTCTGGCGTCCGGACTTCAGGGTGAACTCGCCAAAGCGCAGCACCTCGCGCTGCAAGGCCAGTTCGATGAAGTCGCGTTGGTAATCGTGCATGGTCGTCTCGCGCAGGTCGGTTTCGATGCAGCGCGTTCCACAGACCGCGGAACGCGTGGCGGGCGCCATGGTACAGCCGGTGTCCCGGTGATGCCGATGGCGAGTCCGGAAGACAGGCTTGTTATGATGGTCCATCCGCTTCGGGAGCATCCATGCGCATCATCAGCCTCAATGCCAACGGCATCCGCTCGGCCGCCACCAAGGGCGTGTTCGACTGGCTGCGCACGCAGGACGCGGACGTGGTCTGCCTGCAGGAAACCAAGGCGCAGGAAAACCAGCTGAGCGACCCGATGTTCCGCCCCGACGGCCATCACTGCTTCTACCGCGACGCCAGCAGCAAGAAGGGCTACAGCGGCGTGGCGATCTATGCCAGGCGCGAGCCCGACCAGGTGCTGACCGAACTGGGCTGGGACGAATTCGACAACGAGGGCCGCTACATCGAGGCGCGCTTTGGCAACCTCAGCGTGGTCTCGCTGTATTTCCCGTCCGGTTCCTCCGGTGACGAGCGCCAGCAGTTCAAGTTCAAGGCGATGGAGTGGATCACGCCGATCTTCGACCAGTGGCTGAAGAGCGGCCGCGACTACGTGATCTGCGGCGACTGGAACATCGTGCACACGAAGAACGACATCAAGAACTGGGCATCCAACCAGAAGAACTCCGGCTGCCTGCCGCAAGAGCGCGCGTGGCTGGACCTGCTGTTCCAGCAGCGCGGCTGGGTCGACAGTTTTCGCGCGATCAAGCCCGAGGCGGTCGAATATACCTGGTGGTCGAACCGCGGCCAGGCGCGTGCCAACAACGTGGGTTGGCGGATCGACTACCAGGTCTGCACGCCTTCGCTGCGCGAGCGCATGCAGGCGTGCTCGATCTATCGCGACCAGCGCTTCTCCGATCACGCGCCGTACATCGTCGACTATGCCGACTGAGTCGGGCGCGCCCAAGCCGGCGAAGCCGTCGGTCTGGCGGGCGTTCGCCCAGCCGGCGGCGTGGACGATGTTCCTGCTCGGCTTCTCCTCGGGGCTGCCCTTCCTGCTGGTGGCCGGCACGCTGGCGTACTGGCTGAAGGAAAACGGCATCAAGTTGGCGGACATCACGATGATCGCCAGCGCGGGCATGACCTATGCGTTCAAGTTCGTCTGGGCGCCCCTGCTCGACCATGGCCGGATTCCCGGTTTCGCCCGGCTCGGCCAGCGCCGCGGCTGGTTGTTGTTTGCGCAGCTGGGCGTGGTGATCGGGCTGCTCGCCATGGCGCTGTTGACGCCGGCGCAACTGCCCCTGTTCGTGGTGGCCACGCTGGTGGTGGCCTTCTTCGGCGCCACCCAGGACATCGCGGTGGATGCTTACCGGATCGAGATCGCTCCGATCGAGGCGCAGGGCGCGCTGGTGGCGACTTACTCGCTGGGTTACCGGATCGGTCTGCTGCTGGCCGGTGCGGTGGCGCTGATCCTGGCCGACCACCTGCCATGGCGGACGGTCTATGCGCTGATGGCGCTGGCGATGGCGGTGCCCGTTGCGACAACCTTGATGGCGCGCGAACCCGAGGTGCTGCGGGTGCGTGCCGCGCGCTGGCGCGATGCCATGCGCGAAAGCGTGATCGATCCGTTCGCCGATTTCTTCCGCCGCTACGGCTGGGTGCTTGCCCTGGTGACGCTGCTGTTCCTGCTGCTGTTCAAGATGCCGGAGCAGGCGACCATCGGCGGCATCATGAGCCCGTTCTACCGCGACATGGGTTTCTCCAAGACCGAGATCGGCACGATCACCAAGATCTACGGCATCTGGATCGGCATTGTCGGCGTGTTCCTCGGCGGCGCCGCGGTAGCCCGCTGGGGCGCCTGGCGGCCGCTGGGCGTCACCATCGTGCTGTGCGGCTGCAGCAACCTGTTGTACCTGCTGTTGATCGCCCATCCCGGCAACCTGCTGGTGCTGACCCTGGTGATTTCCGGCGAAAACCTCACCCTGGGCATGCTGGGTCCTCCGACCGTGGCGTTCCTCTCCTCCCTGGTCAACCGGCAGCACACGGCGACCCAGTACGCGCTGCTCAGTTCGTTGGTGAACCTGCCCGGCAAACTGCTCGGATTCTTCGCCGGCGGCATCGCCACCGCCACCGGATACGGCGGCTACTTCGTGATCACCGTGCTGGCCGTGCTGCCGTCGATGATGCTGTTCGCGTGGCTGTGGCGGTATTTCCGCGGCGCCGAGCGCGAACGGCTGGCGAACGAATCGGGCAACTGAAGACAAGTCCTGTCCCACGGGCCCGGACGCGACAACGCGCACAAGCGGACTGCGAAGCAGTCCACGGATTCCTGCTTCCGGCGCCCTGCCCGCTGATGGCTATGCAAACATCGGTGGTACAGGGCATGTGTAACATGGAGTGACGCTTGTGCCGGACATGATCTTGCAGCACGTCGACAGCCTGCTCACCGAGCGCATCAGGGCGTTGGCCAAACATCGCCACTGCTCCATCAACGACGTGATGCTGCAGGCATTGCGCAGCGGACTGGGCATCTCGGTGGCCCATCACTTCAGCGAAAGCCAGCGCGACCCCGACGCCTTCGGCAGTCTCGACGGGCACTGGGAAGATGCCGAGCAGGGCGTGTTCCAGGAAGCCCTGCGCGCGCTGGCGCATACCCGGCCGACCCAGCTGGCTCCGGAGCGGATTCGTTACGACGAACCGGCCGCCGGCGCGGAATAGATGGCGCCCAGCACGCGGGGACCGCGTGCGCCGGTGACCGACGGAAGGTTGCTCGGCAATCCCAGCAGCCGCTGTCGCGCCAGCCAGGCGAAGGCGGTTGCTTCCAGGAAGTCGGGGTCGACGCCGTAACGCGAGGTGCTGAGAAGCGCCCGGGGCGCCAGCAGCTCCGTCAGCCGCCGCATCAGCGCGCCGTTGTGGACGCCGCCGCCGCAGGCCAGGACTTCGCGGGCATCCGGCGCGTGTTGCGTGATCGCCGCGGCGACACTGCGCGCGGTCAGCTCCAGCAAGGTGGCCTGCACGTCGGCCGGTTGCAGCGCCGCCAGCCGCGCGTGGGTTGCGAGCCAGTCCAGGTGGAAGTATTCGCGGCCGGTGCTCTTGGGTGGCGCCAGTGCAAAGTAGGGATCGTCCAGCAGCTGCGCGAGCAGGGCTTGGTCGGCTTGGCCGCTGGCCGCATACCTGCCATCCCGATCGAACGACTCGCCGCGCTGGCGCAGGCACCACGCGTCGAGCAGGCCATTGGCCGGGCCGGTGTCGAAACCGAGCACGCTGCCATCGGCGCCGAGCACGGTGATGTTGGCGATGCCGCCCAGATTCAGCACGACCCGCGTGTGCCCCGGTCGGGCCAGCAGCATCGCGTGCACGGCAGGCAGCAGCGGTGCGCCCTGCCCGCCGGCGGCGATGTCGGCGCGACGAAAATCCGCCACCACATCGATCCCGCAGAGCTCGGCGATGACGCTGGGGTCGCCCAATTGCAGGGTGAACGGATAATCGCCGCCGGGCCGATGACGCAAGGTCTGGCCATGGGAGCCGATCGCGCGGACAGCCGACGCCGGCGTGCCGCTGCGCTTGAGCAGCTCCAGCGACGCTTCGGCGAAGCCGTGGGCGATCTCCACGTCCAGTCGTCCCAGCGCGTCCAGATCCGGCGCGCTCTCGCCTTGCGCCAGGGCGAGCATCCGCTCGCGCAACGCGCCGGGCCAGGGGTGCGAGTGACTGGCCAGCAACTGGGGCATGCCGCGGTGGAAGCTGACCAGCACGCTGTCGATGCTGTCTGCGCTGGTGCCGGAAATCAGCCCGAGATAAGTCGCCGACGCATCGTCATCCACGGATGGGGATGCTCAGTTGTCGTGGTTGGCAGGAGTGCTGGCGCGAGCCAGCTTGATGCGCGAGTCCAGTTCGGTGAGGCGCGCCAGCTGCGGCTTGACCACGTCAGCCTTGAAGCGCGCCATTTGCGCGGCGGGCAACGGTTCGGGCTTCGGCAGGGTAACCGTCTGCGGATTGCGCTGCTGGCCGTTGACGCGGAACTCGTAGTGCAGGTGCGGGCCGGTGGCCAACCCTGTCATGCCCACATAGCCGATCACTTCGCCCTGGCGCACGCGTTCACCCACATGCTGGCCCTTCACGAAACGCGACATGTGGCCGTACGCAGTGCTGATGGTCTTGTCGTGCTGGATCACCACGAAGTTGCCATAGCCGCGCTCCCAGCCGTGATATTTGATGACGCCATCGCCGGCTGCGTGGATCGGCGTGCCGCTTGGAGCGGCGTAATCGACGCCCTTGTGCGCGCGCATGCGACCGAGGATCGGGTGCAGCCTTGCCGTGGTGAATTTCGAGGAGATCCGGGTGAAGTCGACCGGAATGCGCAGGAACGACTTCTGGATCGGCCGGCCGTCCTCGCTGTACCAGCCGTAGCTGCCGTCGGCCTTCTTGAAGCGGTACGCGGTATAGCGCTTGTCCTGGTTGATGAACTCGGCGGCGATGATGTTGCCCTGGCCGTAACGCACGCCATCGCGGTAGATGTCGTCGTAGATCACCGTGAAGCTGTCGCCGACGCGGATGTCCTGCACGAAATCGATGTCGTACTTGAACAGGTCGGCAAGCTTGCCCACCATCGCCGCGTCCATGCCCGCCTGGTCGCCGGCGGCATAGAGGCTGCTGCGGATGACGCCATGGGCGACCTGTTCGCGCAGGTCCATGTCACGCTGCTGGATCGCCAGCGTCGGCTGTGCGCCATCGAGTCGAACGATCGCGCGGCTGGCCTGGTCCTGGTCGAAACGAAAACCCTTCAGGCTGCCGTCGCTGCCGAGCAGGAAGTCGAACTCCTGCCCCGGACGGATGCTGTGCAATGCGGACTTCGCCGAACCGGCAGCGTCCATGACGCGTTGCAGGTCCGCCATGCCAAGGCCGCGTGCGTTGAAAATGTCGGAGAGCGTCTGGCCGGGCTGCACCCGCACTACCTGCCAGTCGTCCACGGTCGGGCTGGTGATGCTGGATGGCACCGCCTTGGGCAGCGCAAGCGGAAGCAAGGCGTGGACTTCCGGTGTCGGCGCCGGCCGCATGGCGCTGGCCCATGCGGGCATGATGAAGCCGGACAGGGCGGTAATCAGCAGGGCGGTACCGGCCAACACCAGGCGTTCGCGATGCCAGCGGATCGGTTCGATTTCGCCGGAGCGATTGAACGACCAATGTGCACAGCGTTCGTAAAAGTTGGAGTGTCGGCGCTGTGCCTTGCGGCAGATCGCCTGCTTGCGGTTTTGCCGCGCCCCCTGCTTTTCTTCTGCCATGCTGTATCGCCCGCGTTACAAAGTACAAACTGCGCGTACCATAACGGTCATGTGTAAAGGGCGTCAATGCCTTTCCCATCAAGGGTTTGCAACACATTCCTTGTTAACACACAATTAACGTTGACGGCACGGTCACATTGTCTGCCGCGGCCCACTTTTCACCAGAAGAGAAAGAAAACACATGAGCGAGCTTGAGCAGGCGCTGGCCACCATTGCCCGTGGCGCCGACGAAATCATCAAGCGGGAAGACCTGGCCGAGCGCCTGAAGATCGGCCGCCCATTGCGGATCAAGGCGGGTTTCGATCCGACGGCACCGGATCTGCATCTCGGGCACACCGTATTGCTGAACAAGATGCGCCAGTTCCAGGACCTGGGACACCAGGTGATTTTCCTGATCGGTGACTTCACCGGCATGATCGGCGATCCGACCGGCAAGAACGTCACCCGCAAGCCGTTGACCCGGGAAGACGTGCTGGCCAACGCCGAGACCTACGCGGAACAGGTCTACAAGGTACTGGACCGCGAGAAGACCGAGTTGCGTTTCAACTCCGAGTGGTTCGGCAAGATGAGCGCGGCCGACATGATCAGGCTCGCGGCGCAGCACACCGTGGCGCGCATGCTCGAGCGCGACGACTTCACCAAGCGCTACGCGGCGCAGCAGCCGATCGCGATCCACGAGTTCCTGTATCCGCTGGTGCAGGGCTACGACTCGGTGGCCCTGAAGTGCGACGTCGAGCTCGGCGGCACCGACCAGAAGTTCAATCTGCTGATGGGCCGTGCGCTGCAGGAGCACCACGGCCAGCCGCCGCAGGTCGTGCTGACCATGCCCTTGCTGGAGGGGCTGGACGGCGTCAACAAGATGTCCAAGTCGCTGGGCAACTACATCGGCATCAACGAGCCGGCCATCGACATCGTCACCAAGACGATGAAGATCGGCGACGAGCTGATGTGGCGCTGGTTCGAGTTGCTCAGCTTCGAGGTGTCGCTGGACGAGCTTTCCCAGATGAAGCGGGACATCGCCAGCGGTGCACTGAATCCACGCGACGCCAAGCTGCGTCTGGCCCGCGAGCTGGCCACACGCTTCCACGACGCGGCGACCGCCGAACTCGCGATCGCCGGTTGGCATGCGGTGGTGCGTGGCGAGGGCGACACCTCGCTGTTGCCGCAGACGGATGTCGTCGTGCCCGGCGAGGGTCTGCGCCTCGGGGCTTTGCTCACTGCGGCCGGACTGACGGCGAGCAACTCCGAAGCGAATCGGAAACTGAAAGAGCGTGCGGTGCGCATCGATGCCGAGGTGGTCGAGGATGCGCAGCGGGTCTTCCATGCAGGCTTCGAAGGCGTACTGCAGGTTGGCAAGCGCAATTTCGCCCGCGTGCGATTGGTCCAGGGCTGACCGGGGCGTCGTTCCAGCGCTGCGTTCGGTGGACGCGAAAATTAAATTTCGCGTCGGCTCAGCGGTTTGCGCAACATCTGCAAGGTTTCTCTGAAGAAGCGCTTGCCAAACCGAAAACACATCGTATTATTCGCAGCCCGCAGTCGCCCAACGTCGCAAGACGGACCGCCGGGACCTCGAAAAAAGCTTTCACGAGGGTGTTGACGGAGAGGAAAAGCGATGTAGAATGGGCGGCTCACCTAGGACGAAACG
>NZ_JBDGIQ010000011.1:0-5661 GCF_057657335.1 Rhodanobacter sp. Soil_C_14
CTCGAAAAAAGCTTTCACGAGGGTGTTGACGGAGAGGAAAAGCGATGTAGAATGGGCGGCTCACCTAGGACGAAACGTCTTGGGGCGCAAACCGGAAACGGGATGCAAGCGAACGATCTTTGACAGTGTGCGCAGGTGAATTGTGTGGACGTCTTGTGTTGAATGGGTCACGACCTGTCCAAGCAATGCAAGCGTCCCACCAAGTAAAAAGTCAGTAATGAGTTTTGATTGGTTGGGAACAACGCTTCAGAAAGATAGATCATCCATCGCTGCAAGGTGATGACATGGTCGAAAACTTAAGTGAAGAGTTTGATCCTGGCTCAGATTGAACGCTGGCGGCATGCCTAACACATGCAAGTCGAACGGCAGCACAGCAGAGCTTGCTCTGTGGGTGGCGAGTGGCGGACGGGTGAGTAATGCATCGGGACCTACCCAGACGTGGGGGATAACGTAGGGAAACTTACGCTAATACCGCATACGTCCTACGGGAGAAAGCAGGGGACCTTCGGGCCTTGCGCGGTTGGACGGACCGATGTGCGATTAGCTAGTTGGTAGGGTAATGGCCTACCAAGGCGACGATCGCTAGCTGGTCTGAGAGGATGATCAGCCACACTGGGACTGAGACACGGCCCAGACTCCTACGGGAGGCAGCAGTGGGGAATATTGGACAATGGGCGCAAGCCTGATCCAGCAATGCCGCGTGTGTGAAGAAGGCCCTCGGGTTGTAAAGCACTTTTATCAGGAACGAAATACCACGGGTTAATACCCTATGGGGCTGACGGTACCTGAGGAATAAGCACCGGCTAACTTCGTGCCAGCAGCCGCGGTAATACGAAGGGTGCAAGCGTTAATCGGAATTACTGGGCGTAAAGGGTGCGTAGGCGGTTCGTTAAGTCTGTCGTGAAATCCCCGGGCTCAACCTGGGAATGGCGATGGATACTGGCGAGCTAGAGTGTGTCAGAGGATGGTGGAATTCCCGGTGTAGCGGTGAAATGCGTAGAGATCGGGAGGAACATCAGTGGCGAAGGCGGCCATCTGGGACAACACTGACGCTGAAGCACGAAAGCGTGGGGAGCAAACAGGATTAGATACCCTGGTAGTCCACGCCCTAAACGATGCGAACTGGATGTTGGTCTCAACTCGGAGATCAGTGTCGAAGCTAACGCGTTAAGTTCGCCGCCTGGGGAGTACGGTCGCAAGACTGAAACTCAAAGGAATTGACGGGGGCCCGCACAAGCGGTGGAGTATGTGGTTTAATTCGATGCAACGCGAAGAACCTTACCTGGCCTTGACATGTCCGGAATCCTTGAGAGATCGAGGAGTGCCTTCGGGAATCGGAACACAGGTGCTGCATGGCTGTCGTCAGCTCGTGTCGTGAGATGTTGGGTTAAGTCCCGCAACGAGCGCAACCCTTGTCCTTAGTTGCCAGCGAGTAATGTCGGGAACTCTAAGGAGACTGCCGGTGACAAACCGGAGGAAGGTGGGGATGACGTCAAGTCATCATGGCCCTTACGGCCAGGGCTACACACGTACTACAATGGTCGGTACAGAGGGTTGCAATACCGCGAGGTGGAGCCAATCCCAGAAAGCCGATCCCAGTCCGGATCGGAGTCTGCAACTCGACTCCGTGAAGTCGGAATCGCTAGTAATCGCGGATCAGCTATGCCGCGGTGAATACGTTCCCGGGCCTTGTACACACCGCCCGTCACACCATGGGAGTGGGTTGCTCCAGAAGGCGTTAGTCTAACCGCAAGGGGGACGACGCCCACGGAGTGGTCCATGACTGGGGTGAAGTCGTAACAAGGTAGCCGTATCGGAAGGTGCGGCTGGATCACCTCCTTTCAAGTAATAGACGGCGTGAGTCATCACGCAAGACGTCCACACAAGACACCTGTACTTCACGCGACATCCTGTCGCGAAGAGCGTGGATCAAGACCGACCATCCATGGTCGGACTCTTCATCAACAGCGGCTTCGAATCTGGGCCCAGGCAGTTTGTCCAGGTAGTTTGGCTCGCGGGTTCTGGGGTTCATCCTTCATGGGTCTGTAGCTCAGGTGGTTAGAGCGCACCCCTGATAAGGGTGAGGCCGGTGGTTCGAGTCCACCCAGACCCACCATATTCCAAGGTTTCCTTGGGGCCTTAGCTCAGCTGGGAGAGCACCTGCTTTGCAAGCAGGGGGTCATCGGTTCGATCCCGATAGGCTCCACCAAGGTTCGATTCGACGCGTGAAGTATCAGCACACAAAAGATTTGAAATCACCCGGCATTGAGGCCGGTGTGATGTTCTTTGAAAACACGTAAACGAGTGACAAGCGTCTTGGTTCGAAACCGAACCGAGGCAAGTGTTAAGGCACGAAAACGAAGTAACTTGGCTGCACCTGATGAGGGTGCATGCCCCGAGGCGACTTGGGGTTATATGGTCAAGCGACTAAGCGTATACGGTGGATGCCTTGGCAGTCAGAGGCGATGAAGGACGTGGCAGCCTGCGAAAAGTGTCGGGGAGCTGGCAACAAGCTTTGATCCGGCAATGTCCGAATGGGGAAACCCACTCCGCAAGGAGTACTGCATGGTGAATACATAGCCTTGCAGGGCGAACCCGGGGAACTGAAATATCTAAGTACCCGGAGGAAAAGAAATCAACCGAGATTCCCTGAGTAGCGACGAGCGAACGGGGACTAGCCCAAAAGCACATTATGTTTTAGTCAAACGGGATGGAAAGCCCGGCCATAGATGGTGATAGCCCAGTCGACGAAAAGGCATTTTGTGTGAAATTGAGTAAGGCGGGGCACGTGAAACCTTGTCTGAACATGGGGGGACCATCCTCCAAGGCTAAATACTACTGACTGACCGATAGCGAACTAGTACCGTGAGGGAAAGGCGAAAAGAACCCCGGAGAGGGGAGTGAAATAGACCCTGAAACCGTATACGTACAAGCAGTGGAAGCCCGCAAGGGTGACTGCGTACCTTTTGTATAATGGGTCAGCGACTTACTGTCTGTGGCAAGCTTAACCGTATAGGGGAGGCGAAGAGAAATCGAGTCTGAATAGGGCGCATAGTCTCAGGCAGTAGACCCGAAACCGAGTGATCTATCCTTGGCCAGGTTGAAGGTGCGGTAACACGCACTGGAGGACCGAACCCACATCTGTTGCAATAGATGGGGATGAGCTGAGGATAGGAGTGAAAGGCTAAACAAACTCGGAGATAGCTGGTTCTCCTCGAAAGCTATTTAGGTAGCGCCTCGGACGAATCTTCCTGGGGGTAGAGCACTGTTATGGCTAGGGGGTCATCGCGACTTACCAAACCATGGCAAACTCCGAATACCAGGACAGACTATCCGGGAGACACACGGCGGGTGCTAACGTCCGTCGTGAAAAGGGAAACAACCCAGACCCGCAGCTAAGGTCCCAAAGTCATGGCTAAGTGGAAAACGATGTGGAAAGGCATAGACAGCCAGGAGGTTGGCTTAGAAGCAGCCATCCTTTAAAGAAAGCGTAATAGCTCACTGGTCGAGTCGGTCTGCGCGGAAGATTTAACGGGGCTAAGCCATGCACCGAAGCTCGGGGTGTGCACATTTATGTGTACGCGGTAGAGGAGCGTTCCGTAAGCCTGTGAAGGTGTGTTGTAAAGCATGCTGGAGGTATCGGAAGTGCGAATGCTGACATGAGTAACGATAATGGGGGTGAAAAGCCCCCACGCCGAAAGCCCAAGGTTTCCTCGCGCAACGTTCATCGGCGCAGGGTGAGTCGGCCCCTAAGGCGAGGCAGAAATGCGTAGTCGATGGGAAGCAGGTTAATATTCCTGCACTTTTCTTAAGTGCGATGTGGGGACGGAGAAGGTTAGGTCTACCGGGCGTTGGTTGTCCCGGGGAAAGGCGGTAGGCATGGGTCTTAGGCAAATCCGGGACCCTTTATGCCGAGCACCGAGACGAGCCCTATTGGGCGAAGTGACTGATACCACGCTTCCAGGAAAAGCCACTAAGCTTCAGCTTAAGAAAAACCGTACCGTAAACCGACACTGGTAGGCAGGGTGAGAATCCCAAGGCGCTTGAGAGAACTCGGGTGAAGGAACTAGGCAAAATGGCACCGTAACTTCGGGAGAAGGTGCGCCCTTCGACGTGGTCACATGCGTGACTGAGCGTTGAAGGGTCGCAGTAACCTGGCCGCTGCGACTGTTTATCAAAAACACAGCACTCTGCAAACACGAAAGTGGACGTATAGGGTGTGACGCCTGCCCGGTGCTGGAAGGTTAATTGATGGGGTCAGCCGCAAGGCGAAGCTCTTGATCGAAGCCCCAGTAAACGGCGGCCGTAACTATAACGGTCCTAAGGTAGCGAAATTCCTTGTCGGGTAAGTTCCGACCTGCACGAATGGCGTAACGACAGCGGCGCTGTCTCCACCCGAGACTCAGTGAAATTGAATTCGCTGTGAAGATGCAGCGTTCCCGCGGCAAGACGGAAAGACCCCGTGAACCTTTACTATAGCTTTACACTGAACGTTGAGTTCTTCTGTGTAGGATAGGTGGGAGGCTTTGAAGTGCAGACGCCAGTTTGCATGGAGCCATCCTTGAAATACCACCCTGAAGTGCTTGACGTTCTAACCTCGGCCCGTAATCCGGGTCAGGGACCGTGTATGGTGGGTAGTTTGACTGGGGCGGTCTCCTCCCAAAGAGTAACGGAGGAGCACGAAGGTACGCTCAGCGCGGTCGGACATCGCGCACTGTGTGCAATGGCATAAGCGTGCTTGACTGCGAGATCGACGGATCAAGCAGGTACGAAAGTAGGTCATAGTGATCCGGTGGTTCTGTATGGAAGGGCCATCGCTCAACGGATAAAAGGTACTCCGGGGATAACAGGCTGATACCGCCCAAGAGTTCATATCGACGGCGGTGTTTGGCACCTCGATGTCGGCTCATCACATCCTGGGGCTGTAGCCGGTCCCAAGGGTATGGCTGTTCGCCATTTAAAGTGGTACGCGAGCTGGGTTCAGAACGTCGTGAGACAGTTCGGTCCCTATCTGTCGTGGGCGTTGGAGATTTGAGGGGGGCTGCTCCTAGTACGAGAGGACCGGAGTGGACGTTCCGCTGGTGTTCGGGTTGTCATGCCCATGGCATTGCCCGGTAGCTACGAACGGAAGTGATAACCGCTGAAAGCATCTAAGCGGGAAGCACGCCCCAAGATGAGATCTCCCGAGAGCTTGACTCTCCTTAAGGCACCATCAAGACTAGGTGGTTGATAGGTCAGGTGTGGAAGTGCAGCAATGCATTGAGCTAACTGATACTAATGAGCCGTGAGGCTTGACCATATAACCCCAAGACGCTTCGTTCGTTCCCCGAAGCTTGTCTGATTCGAATTTCACCTCGACGCTTGTCACTCGTTTACGATTTTTGTCGTGAGGTCCTCTCACGAAGAGCAAAACCCGCCATCCATGGCGGACTCTTCAAAAGGGCCTTGCCCCAGAGATTGAAGCTGGCGCTCCATGCGCTGCTTCAACCCCTTCCCTGGCGGCCATAGCGGCGTGGTCCCACCTGATCCCATCCCGAACTCAGAAGTGAAACGCGCATGCGCCGATGGTAGTGTGGCTTTGCCATGCAAGAGTAGGTCACCGCCAGGGGCTTTATCCTGAAACACCCTCACCGGAAACGGTGGGGGTTTTTCTTTGGTGCT
>NZ_JBDGIQ010000012.1:0-4473 GCF_057657335.1 Rhodanobacter sp. Soil_C_14
GGTGAGAACTTGTTTGGCTTGTTCATGGCTCCATCTTCTCAAGAGTTGGAGCCTCCTCAAAACCCGGGGCGGTTCATGAAGAACAATCTTGCCTGGGATAGCCATTGAGTTCTAACGCTGGAGTTAAGCGGCGGCGAAGCCGTCCGCCTTGAACGACTGGTTATGCAACGGGCCCTCACGCGGAGCCATTGAAAGAAAGTTGAGAAAATTTCCTTGTTGCTGGATCGTACAGAACTCCCCAGAAACTATCGCCACCGTCGCACACCAGTTCAGGCTCACTGCGCCAGCGATCTCGATCTTGGGGATGGAGGTAAATCGGATGATCATGAAATGCATTGATATAGACGTAGTCGTGACCACCAATGCTGACGCCGACGTACTGCCGATAGTAAGCAGACGGATCTGAGACGGACTGACCTTTGCCGCAGCAAGTTGTGGACACAAGCATTGAAAGCATTGGCAAGTCTTGCTCTAGCTTCACAATTACCGCAGGACTAACCGTCCATACGCCGCTAACCGGCCCCGGTGTCTCGCGAGAACACTGCTGAAGGAGGTGCCGTGCCTGTGCGGGGGGCAACAAAACGGCACGGTCTGACAAAGGCGAGGCTGCCCTTGCACCAAAGCCGAGAAGAATCAACGCGAGAAGGATGAGTGTCTTATGCATAACGCTGGAATTAAGCGGCGGCGAAGCCGTCCGCTTGAATGACGGGTTAGGTTGCAGCTACGAAAGAGTTGCAACCAGCGCTGCTGCAGATTGCCTTGTAAGAAAGCATGTAAGCACCGGGTTGGCAAGTTCGTGAAGCGCCAAGCCGACTGCTGACGAAGGGTCGTACTCAATGTCGTCACGGAGCTCTATGAAGTTGGCCCAGTCGTCGACCTGCACAGAAGAAAGTTCACCTGCCATAAACCGATTGAGCACCGAGGAGATATGGACGGCGTCCAGCACGACCAGCGGGCTAGGAGTGTCCCAGCCGTAAGCCGAGAGGTCGCGAGCGATGTCCGGGATTGGCCGCGTAAACGACAAAAGCGCTTTTAGAAGGGATTCGCGACTATCCATGTTTGCGACCTAACGCTGGAGTTAAGCGGCGGCGTAGCCGTCCGCTTGAATGACTTGTTAGACGGCAGCACGCTACGCCGTCGGTGACCTGCACAATAACGCTGCTTTGAATGCCCGGCAATGCCGCGAAGATTGTGGCCTGCGCGCGAAGAACGAACCGCTGACGACAAACGCCAGGCTGCGACGAGCCGCGCGCACCATGAAGTGCGAAGAGGCGAGATGCGCCGACGCGCGCAAGACACGTCGAACGAACAAGCGCGCGAAAGGCGGCAACGCAGGCCAGCCCGAAACGACACAACGCGCTTTGCAAACATGGAGCCGAAACGCGGCGGCGGCGAAAAACTGCGAAGGAAAATGCTCTGCCGCCTAACGCTTGAGTTAAGCGGCGGCGAAGCCGTCCGCCTTGAACGAATGGTTAGCTCTATTGCGGCAGCGCCAAGGTAGCTGCCTCATTTGGTGCAAGAGCTTGTATAACCGCCAAGCTATGCTCAAAAACTGCCCTCGCGTCACTTTTGTTCTTGAACTTTCCGGCGTGAGCAACTCCGTTGCGATGCTCATTAAGTGACTCAATTTTCTTTTGCAACGACTTGAGCGTGCTCCAAGTGTTGCGATGTTCGGCTGCTGGCTTGATTAGACGCTTAAACTTTCCATCTAGCCCGTTTGCTCCCATGAGGAGCGCGTCCACAAACTTTGGTGGCAGTCCGTAGTCTGTGAGAAGAAATTGCCGAATGTAGATGTTTGCGGCGATCTCGGCGGTGGTTGCGGCCCGTACTACACAAGCAGACCAGTCTTCGCGCTCGAATTGCTTGCGAGCCTTGACCCAGTTTGATTCGAGCTTTTGATCGTCCGTGCGTTCGTCGTACGGAATTTTGGCGATCTTTGATTTGGCCACGAACTGCCCCTGAGAGCTAACGCTGGAATTGAGCGGCGGCGAAGCCGTCCGCCTCGAATGACTGGTTAGGCCTAACCACGACCTACATCCCATCCGTCGTAGAGATCCACCCCACAAGATTCTGCCAAGTCGTTGAATGCAATATTGCGGCGATGCAATTTCTCGCATGCTAGGGTTTCAGTTTTGCTCACTTGCAGAACCCAGTTCTCATGTTCGGTTTCTTCGAATTGCTCAACGACGTAATCGTGACTGACTAGTTCTTCCAGCACCTTATGCAGACTCGCCCTGGTTGAAGCGAAGAAGAAAAACCCCCACTTGAGAGGACGGCTTGTGTCGAATCCGTCGGCTTCCATATGACGGAAAAGTTCGATCAGCCTCTCGAAATTGGCGTCCATGTTCTCTAGGCCTAACGCTGGAGTTAAGCGGCGGCGAAGCCGTCCGCCTTGAACGAGATGTTAGGCGCGTTGCTCGATTTTTGCGCCAAACACCAACGTGACGAGTTGAAGGCCTAGGAGGATGCCAGCTGCCATGACTAGAGGCACCAAGGCCTCAACGTAGAATGAAACTTGCGAGACGGCTAAACGACCCAGAACCACAAGCGCCTGTGACAAGCATGCGTAGGCACCCAAGTGGAAGAATTGAAGGGGCTGCCGGAAATTGAACGGGTTGAGCTGCCACGAAGGACGGAGCCACAACTTTGCCGACCGTGGGTTGATGACTTGAAGCCCGAGAACGAACACCAGCCCAATGGGACAGAAGGCGAAAATGGCCAGTAGCGCACCCCAACCGATGGGCGGCGTGGCCTGAGGGCCGAGGGGCACGAAGAACGTGCCAACCGCTGACGCAACAATGAGTGCCCACCGTACGATTAGCCAAGCTCGCATGCTTTTGACGCCTAACGCTTGAGTTAAGCGGCGCCGGTACGGCGTCCGCTTGGACGAGTGGTTAGGTGCTCGGTACCGATAACTTCCGGCGCAGCGCCAAGCCAACGCGCGCGACCAACATTACAACAAGTGCAATGGCCGCTACTTGGATGACTGCAGGATGTTCGGCTGGCCGGTTGGGTTGGAAGACAAGCCAAAGCATACCCACTGCGAGCGCGAAGATGAACACGACTAGCAGAGCTTTGGCGAGGCGACCTGAAAAAGGAAATACGAGACAAGGTGCGGCTGCCAGCAGAAGCCCGCCTGCAGCAACCAAGCTCTCGGTGATGCCGGATTTGACCGCACCGGAAGTTGCCATGTAAGCCCAGGCTGCTCCCAGCAAGGCAAGGCACAAGCCCAAAAAGAAAGAAAATATCTTGGCCAGAGTGCGGAGATTCATCCTTGGGCACCTAACGCTTGAGTTAAGCGGCGGCGAAGCCGTCCGTCTTGAACGAGATGTTAGGCCGCAACGCGTGCAAGAGAGCGACAGACGCTCTCACACGCAGCAGCCAACTCTATGAAGTTACGCTCTTCGGAGTCGGTGGCGAGCGCGTGTTGAATTGCGAAAAAGCTCGATTCTCCAAACTCCGGAACCTTGAAGCTAGCCCCAGCCAAAGCGCTGTCTCCTGCCTCAATTACTGCGACGGCCTTGGCGATGAGATTGCGTTTGAACTCAGCATTTGGGTCAGATGCCTCGGGCTCCCAGATTACGGTGCCATGCGGAGCCGTATTCCACGGCTCGAAGAGGCGGCGCAATGCGGTCATTTCGGCTTCGAGCTGAGTCATACGGGAACGTTCCATGCGGGCTAACGCTGGAATTAAGCGGCGGCGGAGCCGTCCGCTTGAATGACTGGTTAGACGGCAGCCAAGTTGCGCCGTCGGTGAGCGAAACGATAGCGCTGCTTTGAATGCTCGGCAATGCCGCGAAACTCTTGGCCTGCGCGCGACGAACGAACCGCTGACGACAGACGCCACGTTGCGACAAACCGCGCGCACTGCGAAGCACGAAAAGACGAAATGCGACAACGCGCGCAAGACAAGAAAGACGACCAAGCGCACGAAAGACAACAACGCAGGCCGGCCCGCAACAACACGAAACGCGCGACTGATGCGGAGCGAGAAAGCACCGCACGCGACGCAGTTACCGAGGAATGCTGCTCTGCCGCCTAACGCTGGAATTAAGCGGCGGCGGAGCCGTCCGCTTGAATGACTGGTTAGACGGCAGCCAAGTTGCGCCGTCGGTGAGCGAAACGATAGCGCTGCTTTGGATGCTCGGCAATGCCGCGAAACTCTTGGCCTGCGCGCGAAGAACAAACCGCTGACGACAGAGGCCACGTTGCGACGAACCGCGCGCACCGTGAAGCATGAAGAGATGCGATACGACAACGCGCGCAAGACACGAAAGACGACCAGGCGCGCGACAGACAACAACGCAGGCCGGCCCGAAACAACACGAAACGCTTTGCCGAAGCGAAGCGAGAAAGCGCCGCACGCGAGGCAATTACAAAGGAATGCTGCTCTGCCGCCTAACGCTTGAGTTAAGCGGCGCGCGGCTTTTCGCGCGTCCGCTTGGACGAGTGGTTAGGGGCCACGGTAGCAGG
>NZ_JBDGIQ010000013.1:0-2581 GCF_057657335.1 Rhodanobacter sp. Soil_C_14
AGGAAGACAAGCGGCCCAGAGCAAGGCGACCAAAATGCAGGCCAAACCGCTACGTTCCATGAGTGGACCCTAACGCTGGAGTTAAGCGGCGGCGAAGCCGTCCGCCTTGAACGAGTAGTTAGCCATTGGCCACTGGCGGAAGAATGGCGGCAAGGTAAGTAAGTGCAACAGCTGCAATAGTCTTGACGGTAATACCAGTTGCCATGCAGCGCCAGCAGTAGAAGCGTCCTCGCTGTGTTGCAAAGTCGAGCGCACCGCTGAGTAGATGAAAGCCAAGGGCGAGCCATGCCCACAGTGGGGCTGCGGATGGCTTGAACCACGGGCAAAGGCCGCAGAGCACCAGACAAAAACACATGCCATAGACCAAGCATTTCTTTACGTCACCTGCCAGCGGATTTCGATCCTGATAGATGACGTCCGCCTGGATTTCAGGAGAGGCCGCGACGGCGCCGCCGAAATAGCCAAGTATGCCGTGAGTAACGGCGATCACTTTCATGTATAGGAGAGCATTTTCCATTGGCTAACGCTGGAATTGAGCGGCGGCGAAGCCGTCCGCCTCGAATGAATTGTTAGCGATCAATCCGTGCACTCCCGGCTGTCTGAGTACAAATAGTAAGAGTCGAGGTCCAGCTGCACGCCGTAGAAGGCGAGACGAGATACGACGTCCCTGGAAAGGTTGAGGCCAGCGCCCAAGTCATGAAAATGACCAACCAGCTGCAATGTGCCGCCAAAGCGCTGGCTGACCGCGGCAAACGCGGGCGCGTTGGCATCCATTTGTACCAGAACATCAAGCAAGTGTTCTTCAAGTTCGGCCGTGCGGGCAAGTCTGGAATACAGCGCCCAATGCCCTGTTCTCCGTTCCCGGCGCCTGTGATCCAACTCGCCCTTGAGCCAGGCCTGTGTAGGGGCGACGCCAAGCTCGGCAGACAGGGCAGGCGGATCTATCGCGTCTCCGTAAACGCCAAAGTATGCGTAGCAGTTGTTGGAATCTGTCATTGAGTGCTAACGCTGGAGTTAAGCGGCGCGCGGCTTTTCGCGCGTCCGCTTGGACGACGGGTTAGAGCCCGATGCGCAGATTGCGTGAGTCGCCAGCGCCACAGCGATACCGCAAGCCAGCGCCCAAAACCCCAGTGAAATTGCGAAGAAGAGGAGAACTGCTCCTGGGACAGCACCGATGGCAAAGGCGGCTGACCAGGATGCTCGGCCCCGGCAGAGCAAACCCGCATATAGCGGAGCCCCAAAGACAACGACCGGGATGCAGCCGATGGCTAGCGTGTAGAGAAAGACAACTCTCACGGAGTCGATGATGTTGAAGAGGGGGCCGGGGTGCAGTGACGTTTGAATTGCAGCGAAGCTGGCCAAGGCAACGGCAGCCACGACCAGCGAGGCAAGGGCCACCAATTCAACTTTTGCTAGCTGCTGCGAAAATTTCATGAGGGCTCTAACGCTGGAATTAAGCGGCGGCGCAGCCGTCCGCTTGGATGACTGGTTAGGGAGCAGCGAGCTCACCAACCGAAGGAAAATCTGGCTCTACGATATAGAAATTTGCCGAATGAATGGACGCGGCCGCCTGCAAGCAAGCGATGTGACAGAAGAAGGTCTGCTCTTTTTGCTCACTACGTAGGCGATTCGTGCGAGCAACCAAGTGGATGGCGCATGGATCGAGTACGCCGGCCTCGATGGCCTTAGTGCAGAACATGCAGGAATAACTTGGCTCTTCGAGGCTAGACGTCAATTTCACCTGATCCCTAACGCTGGAGTTGAGCGGCGGCGGAGCCGTCCGCCTCGAACGAACGGTTAGGCCTCATCGTCGTCGGACTCCCACTCTGCTAGGTCTTCTACGGGACGCGGAAGACGCCCCTCAAGCCATTCTGATGCGGACGCTGGGGAGAAAGACGGATCTGACGATTCGATGACCCATGAGAGGAAGTGCTCAGGACCGCCGTTCATGTACGGGGGCGGCGAAACCGGCTTGAAGATTGTTGGCAGGGGCTCGTTTAACGACAAATAGTTGAGCACATGGCCAAATTCTTGAACCACTGCCCAAGCCAAAGAGTGGCTGATGTCGAGCGAGAACTTTACCCACCAATTTCCGCTCTCGAACTTGCCCGAGCCGATGTTGGCAGATACAGCTGGAACCCTCTTGAGGTACGTCAGCAATGGTTCGAAGTACTCAGAATTTTCCATGGGGCCTAACGCTGGAGTTAAGCGGCGGCGAAGCCGTCCGCCTTGAACGAGATGTTAGAACTCGACGACGCGCACACCGTCGGCTTGCTCTACCGAGATTTGTTCTGCAAAAAAGATAGCATCTTGCAGGGTTTCGCTTGGACCGTGAGACACGGTAACCATGAAGTAGGAATTTGAGCCATCACCCACGCATAGGTCATCAATGATGTCCTCGATCCGTGAGGCATCGACGCCAACGACACCTACGTATTTGACGCGCTCTTGAATCCATTGCACGACGATATCGTCGAGCTCAGGGCGATAGCCTTGCAATGAATGATGAATCGCCCCGGGTTTCGTGGAGGCTGTTTGGTTTAAGTCAGGCCTCCACTGCGGTGGCCTGACTGGCGAGTTG
>NZ_JBDGIQ010000014.1:0-1321 GCF_057657335.1 Rhodanobacter sp. Soil_C_14
TGAATCGCCCCGGGTTTCGTGGAGGCTGTTTGGTTTAAGTCAGGCCTCCACTGCGGTGGCCTGACTGGCGAGTTGCCGGTAGTAGTTTGCCTCGGCCTCGGCTGGCGGGATATAGCCGATGGGTCCGAGTAGTCGATGGTGGTTGAACCAAGCCACCCATTCCAGCGTCGCCAGCTCCACGGCCTCCTTGGTTTTCCATGGAGCTCGGCGATAGATCAGCTCGGCTTTGTAGAGGCCGTTGATGGTCTCGGCGAGCGCGTTATCGTAGCTGTCACCTTTGCTGCCTACGGACGGTTCGATGCCGGCCTCGGCCAAACGCTCGCTGTAGCGGATGGAAACGTATTGCGATCCGCGATCGCTATGGTGAATCAAGGATTGTTCGCGTTCCGGCTGACGTGCATAGAGCGCTTGTTCCAAGGCGTCCAGTACGAAGTCCGTACGCATCGAACTGCTCACGCGCCAGCCCACAATGCGCCGAGCAAATACGTCGATGACGAAGGCCACATAGAGCCAACCCTGCCAGGTCGAGACGTAGGTGAAATCGGAGACCCAGAGCTGGTTAGGCCGATCGGCCTTGAACTGCCGATTGACGCGATCCAATGGGCATGACGCCTTGCTGTCGCTGATCGTTGTGCGCACCACTTTGCCGCGTACGACACCGCGCAAACCCAATCGGCGCATCAGCCGCTCGACCGTGCAACGGGCCACCGTCATCCCTTCGCGACCCAGCTGCTTCCAGACCTTGTCGGCACCGTAGACTTGCAAATTGCTTTGCCACACACGCTCGATCTCGGGCATCACGATGGCGTCGCGCTTGGCGCGCGAACACCGTAGCTGCGGCTCACGTGCGAGTGCAGCGTGTCGACGATAGCCCGAAGGGGCAACCTGCAAAACTTTGCAGATCGGCTCGACCCCGAAGGTTGTTCGATGCTGGTCGATGAAGTCCCTCAGGACTTGAGTCGGCGGTCGAGCTCCGCCTGGGCAAAAAACGCGCTGGCCAGCTTCAGGATTTCGTTGGCGCGACGCAGCTCCTTGTTCTCGCGCTCAAGCTCTTTCACGCGCTGCGCCTCGGCCGTGGTCACGCCATCGCGAACACCGGTACCGACCTCGTGCCGCTGCACCCAGCCCAGCAAGGTCTGCGGCACACAGCCAATTTTCGGCGCCATCGACTCCACAGCAGCCCATAGCGATGGATATTCTCCGCGGTGCTCTTGCACCATGCGCACGGCGCGCTCGCGGACCTCAGGTGAGAACTTGTTTGGCTTGTTCATGGCTCCATCTTCTCAAGAGTTGGAGCCTCCTCAAAACCCGGGGCGGTTCA
>NZ_JBDGIQ010000015.1:0-616 GCF_057657335.1 Rhodanobacter sp. Soil_C_14
GACCTACCAGCTGGACAACACCGTTGCCAACCAGGGCAGCAGTGGCCTGGTGGGCTGGAGTTCGTTCGAGAACATCAGCGACGGCACCGGCACGGTCAACTTCGGCAGCAATGGCGGCGTCACTGGCAACATCGCCGTGCAGACGCTGGACTTCGACAATTACCTGCAAGACCTGACGCTGAACGTGGATACCGGCGCGATCTCGGGCGTCAGTGGAAGCTTCAGTGGGTACACCACGGTCAATGCGAACGCGGCGCAAAGCAACACGGTGACCGGTACGGGCCAGAGCTATGTGCTGGACAACACGGTGGCCAACCAGGGCAGCAGCAACACCTACAACTGGAGCGGTTTCCAGACCATCACCGACGCCACCGGCACGGTGAACTTCGGCACGGCCGGCAGCGTTACCGGCAATGTCACGGCGCAGGCGCTGAACTACGCCAGCTACGGCACGGCGGTGTCGCTGGATCTGTCCAACGGCAGCGGCGCGACGACTGGCATCGGCGGCACCTGGAGCGGCGTGACGTCGGTGACCGGCAGCGGTCACAGCGACACGGTGCATGGCAGCAGCCAGACCTACAACCTGACCGGCGCGAACGCCGGCAGCAGCGGCTTG
>NZ_JBDGIQ010000016.1:0-576 GCF_057657335.1 Rhodanobacter sp. Soil_C_14
CGCGTACACGACGGCGGTGAACGTGGGCCTGGGCGGCACGGCCACCGGCACCGGCGGCTGGAGCGGCATCACCACGGCGAAGGGCGGTTCGGCCTCGGACACGATCAGTGGCAGCAACCAGACCTACACGCTGACCGGTGCGGGCGCCGGCAACGGCGGCACGCTGGCCTGGACCTCGTTCGAGAACATCGCCGATGCCGGCACCGGCACGATCGCGACCGCGGGTGCGCAGGTCTACAACCTGAGCGGAAGCAACGCCGGCACGGTCACGACCCTGCTGCCGGGTGGCTTCAGCGGTATCGGCAACCTCAACGCAGCCACCGGTACCGTCAACTTCGGTACCGGCGGCAGCGTCACGGGCAACATCACGGCGAAGACGCTGAATTACGCCAGCTACGCCACGCCGGTGACGTTCGACCTGTCCGATGGTGCCGGCGCGACCACCGGCATTGGCGGTACCTGGGCGGGTGTCACCACGGTGACAGGCAGCGGCAACAGCGACACGATCACGGGTTCCGGCCAGACCTACCAGCTGGACAACACCGTTGCCAACCAGGGCAGCAGTGGCCTGGTGGG
>NZ_JBDGIQ010000017.1:0-544 GCF_057657335.1 Rhodanobacter sp. Soil_C_14
AGCGTTAGGGTCCACTCATGGAACGTAGCGGTTTGGCCTGCATTTTGGTCGCCTTGCTCTGGGCCGCTTGTCTTCCTTCCGTCGCTCAATCAAACCGTGAGCATCTGACGCACGCTTCGGTTTGTCAGCTCAAGCATTTCGGTCCTGAACACGACGGAGTCGCCTACAAAACATTTGCGTTGTACTCCACCGATTTCCATCACGGTGCCTTCCTCATGGATCCAACAGATACAGATTGCTGGGTGCAGCTCGGCGTCCAACAAAGCGATGTGGACGGCTCAGTAGGTCGTTTCGAGCAACTGTTGGTTAACGGCGTGATGGTCCATGGACCTGGCGCGAAGCGAGTGTTGGAAGCAGAAGTGGTCTTTCATTGGGTCAAAACGAACACCCACGGTACTTTCACATCCCATGGAAAGCCCTGGGTTCCCAAAGGCGAGGTCGAATTAAGGCGGGTTTTCAGCTCGGCTCCTGCTACCGTGGCCCCTAACCACTCGTCCAAGCGGACGCGCGAAAAGCCGCGCGCCGCTTAACTCAAGCGTTAGGC
>NZ_JBDGIQ010000018.1:0-491 GCF_057657335.1 Rhodanobacter sp. Soil_C_14
CTGGCGGGCGGTGGTGCGGGCACGCTGGATTACAGCGCGTACACCACGGCGGTGAGCGTGGGCCTGGGTGGTACGGCGACCGGCACCGGTGGCTGGAGCGGGATCACCACGGCGAAGGGCGGCTCGGCCTCGGACACGATCAGCGGCAGCAGCCAGACGTATCAGCTGACCGGCGCGAACGCCGGCAACAATGGCGTGTTGAGTTGGACCTCGTTCGAGAACTTGAGCGACAGCGCAGCGGGCAACTTCGTGTTTGCCGATGGGGCCACCGTCAGTGGCACGCTGGCCGGTGGTGGTGCTGGCACGCTGGATTACAGCGCGTACACGACCGCGGTGAACTTGGACCTGGGTGGCACGGCCACCGGCACCGGTGGCTGGAGCGGCATCACCACGGCGAAGGGCGGTTTGGCCTCGGACACGATCACGGGTTCCGGCCAGACCTACCAGCTGGACAACACCGTTGCCAACCAGGGCAGCAGTGGCCTGGTGGG
>NZ_JBDGIQ010000019.1:0-473 GCF_057657335.1 Rhodanobacter sp. Soil_C_14
GCGGCGACGCAGATAGCGACCGTGGCGGTTGGCGCGCAGAGTTTTGCCGCCGGCGTGGCGGCCACGGCGACCGGTTACGGTGCCAGCGCCAATGGCGACTATTCGCTGGCCAGTGGCGCGTTCGCGGCGGCCGACGGTGTCAGCAGTGTCGCCGTGGGCGAAAGCAGCAGCGCCAGCGGTGACGAAAGCGTGGCGCTGGGTGGCAGCGCGGCTGGTGGCAATTTCGTCACCGAGGCCTCGGGTGCGGGCACCACGGCGATCGGCGCGGGCGCCTACGCCACGGCCGACAACGCGGCGGCGTTCGGCTGGTTGGCGGGTGCCGATGCGATCAACGGCACGGCCCTGGGTGCCGGTGCCTGGGTGCAGGCGGCGGCGGACAACTCGGTGGCGCTGGGTGCGCAGTCATTGGCTGACCGGGCCAACACGGTCTCCGTGGGCAGTGCCGGTTCCGAGCGCCAGATCACCAACGTGGC
>NZ_JBDGIQ010000020.1:0-361 GCF_057657335.1 Rhodanobacter sp. Soil_C_14
GCGCAGTCATTGGCTGACCGGGCCAACACGGTCTCCGTGGGCAGTGCCGGTTCCGAGCGCCAGATCACCAACGTGGCCGCCGGTACGGCAGGTACGGATGCGGTGAACATGGACCAGTTGGCCGCGGTCACCTCCGCGACCCAGTTCTTCAGTGCCGACGGAGCCACGGACGGCACGGAAGACGCGCTGGCGTCAGGTGCCCGCGCGGTCGCATCGGGTGCCCTCAGCACGGCAGTGGGCGACGACAGCGTGGCGACCGGAAACGGCGCCCTGGCGCTGGGCACCGGCTCTTCGGCGACGGGCAGCAGCAGCGTGGCGATCGGTCAGGAAAGTTCGGCCTACGGCTTCCAGTCCGATGCCG
>NZ_JBDGIQ010000021.1:0-293 GCF_057657335.1 Rhodanobacter sp. Soil_C_14
TAACCGGTCGCCGTGGCCGCCACGCCGGCGGCAAAACTCTGCGCGCCAACCGCCACGGTCGCTATCTGCGTCGCCGCCGAGCCGAAGCCCAGGGCGACGGATTGGTCACCGGTGGCCTGCGACGTCGAGCCCACCGTGGTGGAGTACTCGCCGGTCGCCGCCGATTCGGCGCCGACCGCCGTGGCATAGGTGCCCGGGGTATACGCCAGCGCGCCAAGCGCGGTGGATTCGTCACCGTCAGCCTGCGCACCGATGCCCACCGATGACGCCGCCAGACCACTGGCGATCGCGCT
>NZ_JBDGIQ010000022.1:0-221 GCF_057657335.1 Rhodanobacter sp. Soil_C_14
GAGCTCCAGCTCAACACGCCATTGTTGCCGGCGTTCGCGCCGGTCAGCTGATACGTCTGGCTGCTGCCGCTGATCGTATCCGACGCCGAACCGCCCTTCGCCGTGGTGATGCCGCTCCAGCCACCGGTGCCGGTGGCCGTACCGCCCAGGCCCACGCTCACCGCCGTGGTGTACGCGCTGTAATCCAGCGTGCCCGCACCACCGCCCGCCAGCGTGCCGCT